>CAXXPA010000011.1:0-31796 GCA_963662365.2 Bacteroidales bacterium | reverse complement strand
GTTTACAGACCGGGAATTTACTCCCCGGACTTTATCCGTGAAAAGCCGATTAGTTTATCATATCTTTCCCCGGGCCCACGATGGTAGACTCTGACCATGTATTCATTTTCTGTTTCGAAATAGTTGCCTTCTGCCGGAGCGGTTGTACCTTTCTTGCTTCCGTCCGGTACAAAAATATATTGATAATTATAGGCTCCCTGCTTCAGGGGTATTTCTTTGATGTATTGCCTGCGAATGGCATCATAAGGTAGCTCCCAGGCCGGATCGGGCCGGTACTGATTAATTCCCCCAACAGATAAAGTTTTCCGTTGCCTAAAGGAGACCCGGCGTTTAATGTGAAATGGGCAATGAAGTAATCCGCTTCGTTATCACTGTTTTGGACTTCACTGTTCCGGATGAAGAAACGCCCGTCATGATCGCGGTCAAAAATATAGGACCGGTTGGCTCTTGAGCGATCCTGATATAGGAAGGCGTGGTAAAGGGGGGGGATAATAGGCAACTTTCTCTACATTGAGGCCATTGTAACGATGAGTTACCATTTCAAAGCGGCGGAATTCATTGCCTGCTTCGAAAATAAGATTGGGAATATGCTCAAAGATCAGGCTGTTGCTTAATGTAGAAGTATGGTGCGTGGAGTCGGACTTCATTGTCTGTGCGGTTGTTTCTGATTTACGACAATATTCATCTCAAGTTGAGGGGACCGAATCGTTATAATTTCGTGTGTCGATGCGGAGATCGATTTGCTGATGAGCTTTCTGATAATCGATATCAGTGATTGTTTTGATTGACGGATAGACATTCACTTGTTTTTCATATAGCGAAAAACCAGCTGTGGCAATTACTTTTTCCGGATCGTTATTCTCATATACTTTTACCAGATAATTGCCCGAAAGTTTAAGTTTTATATTATCGTTTGGGATCTGAAACTGATAATGGGTATAGTTCATATATGTGTTGAACGATGTTTTGTGGTCATCGACCGGTCTGATTATTGAACCCGTCGAGGTATTCCGATTCCGAAAGATCAGATGGGGTCCAGTCGGCATTGCAATGAATAATGGTGTAGTAGAAGTAATGAACGTCAAGGTCCAGAAAGTCGAATTTAATCTCGATATTTTCATTGCCGTTGAGTTCCATCACCGGTGGGAATTGCCATTTATCTTTGATGCGCACGGTAGTGTATTCACCTTATTGTTGAAGGCTTTTGTTTGTGCGGTGACTATTGAGCAGATAAGCGACAATAAAATAAGAGGGACTAGTTTCTTTGTCATAAATTATTTTCAACCATTATTTAGTATGCTCTGATCGAAATGCAAAGGGAGCAAATCTTTGATACTATTGACGACGTAAACCTCGTTTTGTCCGGCCATAAGGATGCGGATAGGATATTCGAAGCGGTTTTCAGTTTCGAGAATCACCTGACGGCATGAACCGCAGGGTGAAACAGGATGAGTTACAAATTACCTCCGATCCGGGCAGTCCAGAGCCATCATCTTTACCCTGATGTCAGGATATTTTGCATTTGCAAAGAAAAGGGCGACCCGTTCGGCGCATAGTCCGGATGGATAAGCAGCATTTTCCTGGTTGTTGCCCGGTGATTATTTCCCCGTTTTCGAGCAAAACAGCTGCGCCAACCTGAAATCCGGAGTAGGGGGCATAGGCCTTTTCTGAGGCAGAACGTGCAGCATCTATTAGTTTTTTTTCAGGATCAGTTAGTTCTGAAACAGTATTAAACATATATCTTTGCAGTTACAAACCGTTCATCCATAATTCGTTTGGTTTTTTTTACAAATATAGCGGTTAAATCAGAAAATCGGAACTGATGGTTCCTATTAATACCAGATATGCAGGTGAAAAGAGTCGTTTTAAGTGTATGTATAATTGTTTTCGGAATGTCGGGTGTAATGTCTCAGGACCGGAACAAGCAGTTTATGGCTTATATTGATCAATTTAAATGGGTGGCGATGGATCATCAGAAGCGGTATCACATTCCATCGAGCATCATACTGGCTCAGGGCTTGCTGGAGTCGGGAGCCGGAAACAGCCGTCTGACCAAAGAATCCAACAATCACTTCGGGATTAAATGCCATAACGGTTGGGTGGGGCCTAAAGGTTTATCATGGATGATGATATTAAAGATGATTGTTTTCGCAGTTATGCTCAGGCGAATGAATCCTATGAAGATCATTCACTTTTTTTAAGCCGTAATCCGCGTTATGCGCTTCTGTTTAGCCTGAGTGTGAATGACTACCGGGGGTGGGCAACCGGACTGCAACGTGCGGGGTATGCGACCGATAAATCATATGCCAATAAGCTGATCAAGGTTATTGAGGATTTTCAGTTGTATCAGTATGATCATCTTGTATTGGCTAAAGCTGATGCCAATCAGCCGGAAACACAAAGACCGTAAAAAGAAACACGCTACTCCCCGTCAGGCTTTTATATCAAATGGGTTGCTTTATGTAGTGTGCGAAGCGGGGGGGCGATTCTTTTGCAATCATTGCAGAGGAAATGGATTTCAGTGAAAAAGCTTTGCAAAAATACAATGAGGCACCGGCTGATTTTCCTCTGAATGAAGGCGATATCGTTTACTTACAGAAGAAAAATAAGAAAGTTGAAAGAGGGGTATTCTTCTCATATTGTTAAACCCGGGGAATCAATGCACAGCATTTCTCAGATTTACGGGATCCGGATGAAATATCTCTACAAGATCAATAAACTGGATGGAGATTATACACCTCAGGATGGGGATGTATTGAAGCTGAAATAATAGTAAGTGATAATTGCCCCAAATCTCTAAAGGGGAGGTGGTGCAATTATATCCTAATTCAATAAATATCACCTGCCGAATAAACTTAATATCGTTTGTAATACAGCAGACAAAAAGAACCCGCTTCTCATTTTTGATTAGCGGGTTCTTTTTTTGTGGAAATTGCAGGAAAACGAAGGATTTACCGGAAACGATATCAATTGTTGACCAGTTTTTTGATTGCACCTTTGATTGAAAATCCATCCTTGTCTTTGGGTAAGGCTTCGATAGCCTGTTGGATATCGGCTTTAATATCGTCAATGTTTTCAATGCCAACGGATAGGCGCAACAGGCCGGGTATTACACCTGAACTAAGCTGTTCTTCCGGGCTTAACTGTTGGTGTGTGGTAGATGACGGATGGATAATCAGGGATTTAGCGTCGCCCACATTGGCCAGGTGGCTGATGAGTTTCAGGTTGTCGATCAATTTGTCGGCATTTTCAACAGGACCTTTAACCTTAAATGATAATACTCCTCCGAAGCCATTTTTCAGATATTTTTTAGCCAGGTTGTGGTAAGGGCTTGATGTCAGTCCCGGATATTCAACTTTTTCCACTTGTTCGTGGTTTTCAAGCCATTGGGCCAGTTTAAGAGCATTGTCTACGTGACGTTGTACGCGTAGCGAGAGTGTTTCCAGCCCCTGGAGTAACAAGAAGGCATTGAACGGACTCAGTGCGTTACCATAGTCGCGTAATCCTTCCACCCGGGCGCGAATGATGAATGCAATGTTTCCGAAAGGACCGTCGGCACCGAATACTTCCCAGAATTTCAGGCCATGATAACCCTCGGATGGTTCGGTGAATTGCGGGAATTTACCGTTGCCCCAGTTGAAGTTTCCCGCGTCTACAATAACCCCACCAATACTGGTTCCATGGCCGCCTATCCATTTGGTAGCCGACTCTACCACAATGTTTGCCCCATGCTCAATAGGACGGAACAGATATCCTCCTGCGCCGAATGTATTGTCGACTATCAATGGTATGTCGTTGCTTTTGGCAATTGCCGCAATAGCTTCGAAATCGGGTATGTTGAATTTGGGGTTACCAATCGTTTCGAGATAGATGGCTTTGGTTTTTTCATCGATTAGTTTTTCAAAATCTTCGGGAGCATCACCGTCCACGAATTTTACCTGAATACCCAAACGTTTGAATTGTACTTTGAACTGATTATAGGTGCCTCCGTAAAGGTAGGAGGTGGAAACAAAATTGTCTCCGGCTTCCAGGATATTGGTTAGCGCCAGAAACTGGGCCGATTGTCCTGAACTGGTTGCTAAAGCAGCCACGCCACCTTCCAATGCTGCAATGCGTTTTTCAAACACATCGGTTGTGGGATTCATGATGCGGGTGTATATGTTGCCGAATTTGCGGAGACCAAACAGATCAGCTCCTTCCTGAGCATCTTTAAATACATAAGATGAGGTTTGGTAAATGGGTACAGCGCGGGAACCTGTTGTAGGATCAACTTCCTGACCGGCATGTAATTGCAGTGTTTCGAATTTTAGATTTTGTGTAGACATAATAAGTGAGTTTTGTTAATGAATTATCTACTGCAAAATTATCTTGTTCTGTCTGCGTCGGAAATACCGTGATACGGGTAAATCTATACCCTGTTTAAGGTATATCGATGTTTTTATTCAATGTATTGGTGGTATATTAGGGAGATTGGGGGGCAGATTGTGTCAGGAGGCTTTATATTCTTCTGTTTCCGTAATTTCATAAGAAAGGCTGTACTCATTATGAGCGCAGCCTTTATTTTATTCTTATTGAACGAATTCTATTTTGTTCTGGTCGTATTCTACTTTCTGATAAATGAGTTTTGGTATTCCGGGTTCCTCTATGTGGTTTTCGTTGTTTGTGATATTATCCAATATCAGAAAGGACATTACATAATCAAGGATTTTTCCATACCATTGCCGGTGATTTGCATTGTATTTTTCACCATATAGATCATCATTATTGATCAGGAAATAGGTGTCTGTCGCCTGGGTGATTCTCTGATTATGTAATGGGATGATTAAAAGATCTTTGTTTTTGGTGTCATTTTTAGCTTCCTCATCGGAATAGGTTCCGCAAATTTTATCGTGATTGTCAAAGGTCAGCCAGGAGTAAAAAATAGCATTGATCGGATAATCAAGATTGTTTACTTTCTTTGTAAAGTCCTTAACATGCGTAAAATCGGGGTAGATTGTTTCTGGTAATATTAACAGTCCGGTTGATTCGTTGGTTTCCTTTAGTATCCTTTTTAATGTAATAAGGTTGGATGTGTGCGTTAGTTTTTCATGTATAACAGGTGAAATGTAATTAATTCTAATTTCCTGATCGAGGAAAAAGTCAAAACTTCTTCGAATTAATAATTTCACTTTATGGGCATATCCTGAGTTGTCAAGAATATTATCTGGTATTTTAATGAGTTTGTTGTTTTCCAGATAGCTTGAAACCGGGAATTGGATATATTCAGTTTTCATAGCCGTAAAATATTGAGATGTTGATGGTTGTATTTTTGTGGGTGGTTGTTTATTTCCAACCTCTTAATGGTTCTCTTTTTTTGTGTATAGATTTCAGGTTTTTATGATTGGTGGTTTTATTGTCAGATATTTTTTAGGTTGTGAGTGTCTTGCACTCTGTGAAATGGGTTTTTATATGATGTTATGAAAAAAATGTGTGCAAATATTGTCATAATTGCCAATAAATCCAAATAATCGCAGAGATAATTACAAGTATTTTTCAATGTTATTTGTGATTGAAAAGATAAGAGGTGAGTTTTCAGATAGTTGTGATGTGTTTTAACAATATTAGCATCTATTTAAAAATGAGAGCGTTTTTGTTAATTGAGGCGAAGAGGTGGGGAGTAAACAAATACCGGGATGGATAGCAGTTAACCTGATTAGTAAGCAGGCTCTGAAAGAAATGATGATTATCTCATAAGTTCTTCCATCACCTCTTCATAATCATATTGTAAATCTTCGTGGAGTGTGGATAGAGATTTGCGGATTCGGGAGAGCTGGCGCAGGTAGATATTCTGGATTGCCGGATTTCTGTCCAGAGGGAGGTTGGATGAACGCATTTTTTGGCAAAAATAAATGTGCAGATCAGCATCGGTACGTTTAGAACCAGAGTATTTTGCGTATTTACCGATGTTGCGTAGTATTTTTTGCAAGGTTTTCTTGCTTTGTGTCAGATTACGGTGGCTTACATCGCGGAAAAGCAGATCCATCTCTTTGCAGATCCCATTAATATATGTCTGCTCATCGTCGGCTTCAAACAGCAGATAGTTGAGTAATTCTTTATTTTCTTTTTTGTACTTAATCAAACGGATACACAGATCCATTATTGCTTCGTGCGGCAGATGATTAAGTTCGGTCCTGATTTCACTTAGTGATGCAACTTTCATGTGTCGATAATAATTTCGCGGTAAAGGTACGGTTTTTCGCTGAATCATTATCATCGCTCGATCTGTGCAGGGGGCATTGAGTAATGCCGGTTTCATTTAATATCCGGGAAACAGAATTTGCATTTTATTTCGATTAAACAGGTAGGATTTTGAAAAAAATTGTAGCTTTGTCTAATAGCTAAAGGCAAATTGAATATGGCCATTGCTACAATGATCACAAACCAGATAATTACGGTAAAAAATGACCGACCTAAAAAAGAAAATTCGCTCCATACCTGATTTCCCTATTAAAAACGTGACCTTTCGGGATATTACTACCCTGATGCAGGATGGTGAAGCATTTCGTAACGCCTGCGATCTTTTTTATGAGAGATATAAAGATCGTCGAATAGACAAGGTGGTGGGAATCGATGCCCGTGGTTTCGTTTTCGGTTCTGTTTTGGCTTATCGTCTTGGGGTAGGATTTGTTCCGGTACGTAAAAAAGGAAAGTTGCCGTATAAAACGATTAGCCAGAAATATAATCTGGAGTATGGTACAGCCGAAGTGGAAATACATGCCGATGCCATTTGCAAAGGAGAACGCATCGTAGTGATAGATGACCTGATTGCAACGGGGGGGACTATTGCGGCGACTGTGAAGCTGGTGGAACAACTGGGCGGTGAAGTCATTGAATGTGCCTTTATGGTCGAACTTCCCGCATTGAAAGGACGTGAAGCCATCAAAGACCACGATGTGTTTGCAGCCGTTACATTCGAAGATGAAAACAATGCGATAAAAAATTCTGAATCTGAAAATCTATGATAAAGAATGAGAATATCCTCTGTGTTTCCTATACCTCCTGGGAGGGAAAGTATACGAAATCTGTAGTGCAGTTGATGTCGTTATTAGCCCGGGAGAATAAAGTCCTGTTTGTGGAATATCCCTATACGATTAAAGATGTTGTATATGGATTATTGGGGAAAAGTGACTCCCCGGCGTTACGCATATTAGGACTAAAAAAAAGATTGCAGGTGAAAAAGACCTCCTTTGGTACCGAAGTGTATAACTGGGTGGCTCTGCCGGTTCTTCCTTCCGACTTTATCCGGAATGAAAAGGTCTTTCGTTGGGTAATTCGTTTCAATGCACTGATATACCGATATTCTGTTAAACGGGCGTTGAGGAAGCTGAAAATGAAAGATCCGGTGAATGTGAATGCTTATAATCCCTATTTTGGCTTACCTCTTATGGGTAAGTTGATGGAAAAAGCTAATATTTACTATTGTTATGACGGGATGAACACTGAACGTCAGGGGAACCGTGCAATAGCCATAGAGGAGGATTTTTCCCGAAAAGTTGATAGTATAATTGTTACGTCCGATTATTTAAAGAAGCAAAAAGACCGTTTAAATTCCAGAGTAGATACCGTGAAGAACGGAGTGGATTTCCCTGTATTTAATGAATTGGCCAAATCAGTTCCGCATTATGGACGTAAACGAAAGAAAATAGCCTATATTGGCAGTGTTGATCAGCGTTTTTGTCTTGATTTTGTGGAATACGCAATTCGGAAATTGCCACAATACGATTTCGCGTTTGTAGGCGATGTGCGTAATCACGTTATTCAGGAGCGACTTTCCGGTTATCCCAACGTGAAATTCTTTCCGCCTGTTGAGCCTAATATTGTTCCTCAGTTATTACATGATTGTGATGCAGGTATTATTCCTTATCTACCCAATGAGATTAATAAAAATGTTTATCCATTGAAGCTCAACGAGTATCTGGCGGTAGGAGTGCCGGTTGTACTGACTAAATTTGCAGACTTGAATGAATTCGAAGGAGTTGTCCGTTTTACAACCACAAAAGAAGAGTTTCTGGAAGCTTTAATTTCTGAAATAGAGAATGATTCGGTTGAAAAAATCAATGCACGAATAGAATTTGCCCGCGGTAACTCGTGGGAAAAACGCGCTGAACTGTTTTCGGATGCTTTGGAGAAGGTGATTAGATATAAGTAATCATTAAAATATAGTTATCATTTTCAATACCGGGCAATTTCTGTTAATTAGTGCGATATAAAAAATGACGCTCAATTACTGAGCGTCATTTTTCTTTTTCGGACGGTTGTGAAGGCCGCACTCTTTATGTTCGGGGGCTTCCCACCACCAACGTCCTGCTCTCAGATCCTCACCCGGCTGGATGGCACGTGTACAAGGCTGGCAGCCTATGCTTGGGAATCCTTTGTCATGCAGTTCGTTGTAGGGGACATCGTTGGCTTTGATATAATTCCACACATCTTTCTCCACCCAGTTGACTAGCGGGTTGATTTTGATGATGCCGTTGGCTTCGTCCCATTCCACAGCTTTTGTATTAAAGCGGGTGATGGATTGTTCCTGGCGCAGACCGCAAATCCAAACCTCCAGTCCCCGGAAAGCACGTTTCAACGGTTCCAGTTTGCGTACCTGACAGCAGAGTTTGCGTTTCTCCACACTATCGTAAAAGAGGTTAATGCCGTTTGTCTTCACTATTTCTTCCACATTCTCGTGATTAGGAAAAAAGACTTCGATAGCGATACCGTACTTTTTATTGGTATTGTCAATTAATGAGTAGGTTTCAGGAAAAAGCCGTCCGGTATCGAGGGTGAAAATCCGGGCTTCTTTATCAATCTTTGCCACGAGGTCGGTCAATACCTGGTCTTCGATACTCAGACTTGAAGAGAGAGCGATCTTCCCTTTATATTCTGTGAGAAAATAGCGTAACACATCTTTTGCACTGCTCTTTTCAAATTGTTTTTGTAGGGCTTCTATGTTCATGTTTCAGAAAATCCTATTGGTAATTTTTTTGTTGAGCCCTTTCAGGACTCGGTTTGATATGGAGTTCAATCTACGGGTTTTACCCGTGGTTGTTAAAATTAAAACACTTCGTGGTTTGTGGTATTTTACAATCCTGAAAGGGGGCTACTTCTCCCATATTTTCAGATAAATCTTCCGTCAGTCGCGTTTTCCAGATCATCCACAATCATACCTGCGCCTACGGTTTCGAAGGTGTTTTCGTCGATAAAGACGAGGCTGCCGGTGATGCGGTTTTTGCTGTAAGAGTCAAAGACCAGCGGTTTAGCTGTGCGGATATTGATCAAAGCGATGTCATTGGCATGGATCGTTTTATCTGCGAAATTGTTTTCCAACGTATTGATATTTACCTTATACAGAATCTCTTTGATGATGCCTTTGGTTTCGCTGGTCGCGTGGCGGATGATGTATTTGTTGTTCAGCTGCAACGGTTTTTCGTTGAGCCAGCTCACCATCAGCGATACGTTCTGTCCTACCTGTGGCAGGTTCTCATCGTCTTTCACGATGATGTCGCCACGGCTCGCATCTACCTGGTCGTTCAGGTGTACGGTTACCGATTGAGGTGCAAAGGCGGTTTCAAGTTCTTTGTCAAAATCATTGATAGATTTCACGGTTGATTTTACTCCTGAAGGAAGTATAACCACCGGGTCACCCACGTTCAATTGACCTCCGGTCAAACGACCGGCATAACCGCGGTAGTCATGATATTTATCCTGATACGGACGAATTACATACTGAACCGGGAAACGTGCAGCTTCAGAATTGATTTTGTGCTCTACCGGAGTAGTCTCGAGAATGTCGAGCAGGGTTTGCCCTTTGTACCACGGTGTGTTTTCAGAACGTTCCACTACGTTATCTCCATCGCGGGCAGAGATTGGAACGAAACGAACGTTACGCAAAGGTACAGCGTTGGTGATTTTCTTGTAATCCTCCCGGATTTTATTGAATACCTCTTCGGAGAAATCCACCAGGTCCATCTTGTTGACGCAAATCACGACATAAGGAATTTGCAGCAACGATGCGATGTAAGAGTGACGGATGGTCTGCTCCAGGATGCCGTTGCGGGCATCGATGAGGATGATGGACAAATCAGAGGTCGAAGCACCGGTCACCATGTTGCGGGTGTACTGGATGTGCCCCGGAGTATCGGCGATAATAAACTTGCGTTTGGGTGTCGCAAAATAACGGTAAGCTACGTCAATGGTGATACCCTGTTCGCGTTCGGCACGAAGGCCGTCGGTCAGGAGGGCGAGGTTTACCTCATCGGTACCGCTACGTTTGCTGGCCTCTTTTACTGCTTCGAGCTGGTCTTCGAAGATGGATTTGCTATCGTAGAGCAGACGGCCGATGAGGGTGCTTTTACCGTCATCCACACTTCCTGCGGTTGAGAACCGGAGCAGCTCCATGTTGAGGTAGCCGCTTCCCGATTCGTCTTTTTTTTGTATATCTAATGTTGTCTGTGACATAGTTCGTTTGATGTTGGGTTTGTTGTTATTGTTGAGCCCTTTCAGGATTCCGAATTGCTGAGTATTTGTTTCCCGGGGTTGAAATCCGGTGTTATTTAGAATCAACCACTTCGTGGTTTTCGGGAGTTCGTTTTATCTCCATATGACTCCATTTTACTCCCTGTAACTTCTTTATACTCCCTAATAATTCTCATTTTTAGAAATACCCCTCTTTCTTCCTATCCTCCATTGCCGCCTCGGAGCGTTTGTCGTCGGATCGTCCGCCACGCTCTGTGATACGAGAGGAGGCGATTTCGTCAATAATCTCTTCGAGTGAATTGGCTTCGGAGAGGGTGAGTCCGGTACAGGTCACATCTCCGATGGTGCGGCAACGTACACGTTTTACTACCGGTATTTCATCCGGACGTTTGTTGACGAATGGCAAGTTTGCCAAAAGGATGCCGTCGCGTTCGATGACTTCACGTTCATGGGTGTAGTAAAGGCTTGGCATTTCTATATTTTCCTGAAGGATGTATTGCCAGATATCCATTTCAGTCCAGTTGCTGAGCGGGAATATGCGGAAGTGCTCACCGAGGTGTTTTTTACCGTTGAAGATATTCCACAGTTCCGGACGCTGGTTTTTCGGATCCCACTGCCCAAATTCATCACGATGTGAGAAGAAGCGTTCTTTTGCACGCGCTTTCTCTTCGTCACGACGGGCACCACCGAGAGCCGCATCGAATTTGTGTTTCTCTAAGGCATTGAGCAGCGTGACGGTTTGCAGTTTGTTGCGGCTGGCGTTGTAGCCTTTTTCTTCTACCGAACGCCCTGCATCAATGTCATCCTGCACCAGACCGACCAACAAAGTGGCACCGATTTTTTTTACCAGATTATCGCGGTATTCAATGGTTTCGGGGAAGTTATGTCCCGTGTCAATGTGCAAAAGGGGGAATGGAATAGCCGCCGGATAGAAGGCTTTGTAAGCCAGATGCGTCATTACGATGGAATCTTTTCCGCCCGAAAAGAGAAGCACCGGGCGTTCGAATTGTGCCGCCACTTCGCGAAGGATGAAAATAGACTCCGCCTCCAGTTCTTTCAAATGGGTTAATTTGTAGCTCATGTCCTGATATGATGTTTGGGTTTTTAATTTCGGTTTCCGATAGTGCAAAGTACGCAACTTTTGGAGCCTTCTAAAATCCCGCAATCAGGGCATTTTACTACCTAAAATATGGTATATGGGGTGAACATGGAGAATTTGTAGTCTGGTAGAATACAAATTTGTTTGATAGTATTGAATAGATTTGTATTTTCACATCAAACAGATAGATAAATTGAATTTACGATGACTATAATTTGGAAATAGTTATTCATAAAAAAGAGCCTTGATTGTTTTTTACAGTCAAAGCTCTTTTTATGCATCTGAGATAGATGCAAAATCTCGTGTTTCTTCTGTTATTTCAAATAAAACTGCACCCGCTCTTCCGTCAGTTTTCCCCGTGAAATTAACTTTTTATCCATCGGTAATGCACCGTAAAGACGAACGAAGTTATCGACGCACGATGGGGAGGAGAAGATAATACCCTCTATCAGGCTCAGGTCGAGCGGTTCGAGGTGGTCGGGGAATACGTTGCGGTAAGCCGCAACCGGGGTTACTTCCCATCCCTGTTTTGTAAGCCCTTCGGGTAATACATTCAGTGCAATTTCAGAACGGGGAATGAGGATTTTGCCTTTTCGTTTTGATGATTCATCGGATGACTTCAAGTCATCCGATGAATGAAGCGAGCCAAATGCCTCAATCAATCCATAAGAACTTTCATCTTTCGAAGCCAAATCAGGTATGATGCCGTATTCCGCCATTGCGTTTGAAGTCATTTTTCCTAACGAAGCCACTTTGACTCCGTATAGGAAGCGGGTATCCATGCCGATACGGTGAAGCGATTCGAAGAAATATTTCACGGCAAAACGGCTGGTAAAGATTAACCAGTCGTAGTTGTGAAGATTTTGCACGTGAGTATCGAGTTTGGTTGTATTTTCGAGAGCAGCCAGTTGAATCAGTGGTTGGTGAACGATTTTTCCGTACGAATAATAGTGGTGCGCATCGGTACCGGTCACTAAGTAAGTTGGCTTTTCCACTGTTGAAGCATCGTGGTGTTTTAGTTTCACAACATCACCAATTACCGCAATAAGCGGAGTGGGGTAGTTGACCGGGCCTTTACTCAGTTCCTCAAAGGTGGAGTAGAACTCCTGTTGCTCCGGTGTGGATACATTGGATACCAGCATGACCGGAGTCTGCGGGTCACGACCTTCGGCAATCGCTTTAGCTGCAATGCGGTGGATGTTGAATCCCGCCATGTAGCAGACCAGAGTGTCGGTATTGGGCAACCCAATCTCAGCCGCATGTCCCGAGATGAAGGAGACTGACGACGATACATTGCGGTGGGTGAGGGGCACTTTGGTCAATGAAGCCACCGCCAGACCGGTTGAAATTCCCGGAATAACGGTCACCGGTATATCATTTTTCTCCAGCAGCTCCACCTCTTCGCCTCCGTGAGCAAATACCATCGGATCACCTCCTTTTACCCGTACTACTTTCTTTCCGGCAAGGGCAGCATCGAGGAGCAACTGGTTAATGTCCTCCTGATTGGCACTGTGTTTGTGTCGGCGTTTACCTACATAGATTTTCTCCGCTTTGTATTTCCCTAAAAATTCCTGATCGATCAGGTCATCGTGGAAGATGATGTCGGCTTCGGCAATTGCCTTCTCCCCGGCAATGGTGAGCAGGTCGGGATTGCCGGGGCCGAAACCCACTAATGTAACCGAACCGGTAATATTGTTATTCTTTGATTTTGATTGTTCCATTTTCGAATAGTTCTCTGATTTGATTACGGATGTCCACCGACTGGTAAACGTTTTGAGCATTGGAGCCAACCGATACGGTGATGTGGCCCTCTTTGTGGATGGCGGGCGATACGAAGTCGCACAACAGCGGTGCATCGCAAACGCTGGCGAGAATGCCACGCTCTTCGCAATCCTGCTTGATTCTGCGGTTTAGCTCGTGATTGTCGGTCACTACATAGACAAGAAAGTAGCCGTTCAGGTCACTGGGTTCGTACTCCTTTTCGATAATCTCGAAAGGTAAGGTTCTGATTTTATCGCTGATCCCGGGGGCGATCACGGTTACATTGGTGACGAAGCGTGCTATGATTTCGGCTTTGTGGCTCGCCACTTTTCCTCCACCGATCATCAGGATTTTCTTCCCGGTGACGTTGATGGATATGGGTAAAAATTGAAGATCTGACTTGTTCATGATGTTGGGTTTTGATTGGCACACAGATGACACTGATGAGACAGATTTACACTGATTATTTCTGATCTGTGCAAATCGATTTAAGTCAGTGTCATCTGTGTGCTATTTATTCGCCTTTCAATAGGCAAAGTTACTAAAATCATTTATCGATTCACGATGCAAAGTTGGGCTTTTTGATTATGTTAATCAATCCCCGGAAAAGGGGATTTTACTACCAATAAGAAGGTATGCATATTTATACCGGATTCAAATTCCTATACATGCTAAACAAAATTGGACAATCCTTTTCGGGTTTCATCATTTTTTTGTTGATTTGCACCTAAACTCAGAATCAAATACAACATAATACAAACATCAATGATTTGGAATGAAACCATAGAGAGTATGAGCCGCGAAGAGTTGCGCCAACTCCAAAGCCTTAGATTGAAAAATACCGTAGAACACGTTTATCACAACACACCGTTTTATCGTCGTAAAATGCAGGAAATGGGAATTACGCCGGAGGATATTCAGTCGATCGACGATATCGTAAAACTCCCCTTTACCATTAAACAGGATTTGCGCGATAACTATCCGTTCGATTTGTTTGCTGTGCCTATGTCTGAAATTGTACGTCTGCATGCATCGTCAGGGACTACCGGTAAGCCAACTGTAGTAGGATATACCCGTAAAGACCTTACTCTTTGGTCGGAAGTGGTAGCTCGCTGTTTGGCCGCTTACGGATTGGATAAACACGATATTTTTCAGGTCGCTTATGGTTATGGTTTATTTACCGGAGGTATGGGGTTACATAATGGCGTTGAGCGCCTTGGAGGAACGGTAATTCCGATGTCCAGCGGAAATACGCCTAAGCAAATTCAGTTGATGCACGATTTTGGATCAACAGCGTTGGCTTGTACTCCTTCATATGCACTCTTTCTGGCTGAAGCAATTAAAGATTCGGGAATTCCCCGTGAAGAGTTCAGACTCAAAGTTGGTGTTTTCGGAGCTGAACCCTGGACGGAAAGTATGCGCAAGGAGATCGAATCAAAGTTACAAATCAAAGCATATGATATCTATGGGCTTAGCGAAGTAATTGGTCCGGGTGTAGCTTATGAATGTGAATGTCAGAAAGGTTCACACATCAGTGAAGATCATTTCTTCCCTGAAATTATAAATCCTGAAACCCTGCAACCTTGTGCACCCGGAGAGGTTGGGGAGCTGGTATTTACAACGATCACTAAAGAGGGCTTACCTTTGCTTCGTTACCGTACGAAAGACCTTTGCTCATTAGTTTATGATAAATGTGAATGCGGTCGTACATTAGTGCGCATGACCCGTATTACAGGTCGCAGTGACGATATGTTGATTATCAGGGGCGTAAATGTATTCCCGTCGCAGGTGGAAAGTGTAATTCTGGAACTGCAGGAATTTGAACCGCATTATTTGTTGGTAGTTGATCGTCATAATAACCTGGATAGGCTGCAGGTACAAGTGGAAGTACGCGAAGAATTTTTCTCTGATGAAATGACAAAGATGCTGGAACTGAAAAAGAAAATCGGTCATCGTCTGCAAAGCGTTCTGGGTATCTCCTGCGATGTGAAACTGGTGGAACCACGCAGTATCGAACGTAGTCAGGGTAAGGCTAAACGGGTGATCGATAACCGTAAAATGGAATAGGTGTATCTGATGCGAATTCTCAGTATCAGAAAAGTGATATAATTACCATGTAACACATAATCTTTGAAAAGATGAAAATCAAACAATTAACTGTCTTTCTCGAAAATAAAACGGGAAGACTCAAAGAGATGGCTCAGGCGCTGGGCAAAGCCGGTATTAATATTACGGCTTTCAGTATGGCTGAAAATGCCGAGTTCGGAATTTTGCGAATGATTGTTTCTGAACCCGATAAGGCGTTACAAATACTCAAAGAGGAGAAGTTTACGGTAAATCTTACCGATGTAATATGTCTGAGTTGTTCGGATGTTCCAAGTTCATTGGCGAAAGCATTAGAAATACTGTCGGAGAATGGTGTTGAAATAGATTATATGTATGCTTTTTCAGCGGGAGGAGGAGCTGCAAATGTTATTCTTCGTCCCGGTGATGTGGAAAAAGCTATTGAGGTGTTGCAAACTCATAAGCTTGAACTGATAGCATCGGATTTCTTTTACAAAATATAAATCAGAAAAGATATTAGAGGAGTCAGGTAATTGCCCGACTCTTCTTTTTTTGTGGAATATTAAAATCATCAGAAAATGGTAAGACACATTGTTATGTTCAAACTGAAAGAGTTTGACACCCCGGAAGCTAAATCGGCTAAGTTAGCGGAGATCAAATGCGGATTGGAAGCTTTGGTTGAAAAAATAGAGGTTTTGAAGAGTATGAAAGTTGGAATCAACGCTAATCCGGCTGAGGTTTTCGACTTCGTTTTAGAGTCGGAATTTGAGCAAATGGAGCATGTTGAGATATATGCCAAACATCCCGATCACGTTGCAGTTGCCAAAATAATAGGTGAAGTGCGTGAAAGTCGTGCAGGGATCGATTATATTGTTTAAAAATGTAAAGTGTAGGGGTCGGATATGGTTAAAATCCGGAAAAAACCTTCAATATTGAAAATAATATAACGCAGATTTGGTGGTTTAACACAAAAGTTTCTATATTTGCCACAGTTGATTCACAGAGAAATCGTTAAAATATAGCATTTTACCTTTTCTTACTACAGAAAATCTGTGGGGTTTGCCTCTCGGATTTTAACTTTGGGGCAGGCTTAGTGTTAAACCAAAAATCAACATTTATGCGTTCTTTTAAAAGTATTTTTCTTGCATTATTGATCTTTATTCCGGCCACGGCATACGTGGGAAAAGACGTTCGTCCCGGAGTTGGTTTATCACCGGGCAGTTCAGCCCCTGAAATCCGGATTAATAATGTAGAAAAAGAGTTGTTAGGCAATTTTCACGGGAAGTATCTTATACTCCAGTTCTGGGCTGTTTATGACGCCCCTTCTCGTGTAAACAATCTGCTGATGTACAACTCGGTCAAGAAGAACTATTCTGACCGCGTACGCATGGTTTCTCTTTCCTTTGATCCGCAAGAGCTGATTTTCAAAGAGACCGTTCGTATGGATGGGATTGATCCTCAGACACAATATCTGGTGTCAAACGGGGTAAATTCCGAAGTGTATGAAACCTATCGGCTCTCGAAAGGGTTTGCAAATTACCTGATTGATCCTAATGGTGTCATTGTGGCGAAGGACCTTTCGCCCGAACAGTTGAAAAAATTAGTGAAGTAATGAATTTATCCTCACGGGAAAGCTGTCCGGTTTCGGGCAGCTTTTTTTATTTTGATAAGCGCTGTGCCTCTTTCTCCGGTATCAATACAGAAGCGATAACAGATACGATAAGTGTTGAGGTGATTACGGCAATAGAGATCCATTGGTGAGATGTTATCCATTCTGAGAAAAGCGGAAAATCAATTATCAGCATTTTAACTCCGATAAAGAAAAGTATGAAGAATACTCCTGTTTTGATATATCGAAATCTTGACAGGATTTTCCTGATCATAAAAAACAGACATGATAGCCCCATTACTGCAAATGCATTCGAAGAAATGGCCAGGAAATTTTCCTGACTATTGGTCAAAACGTTTGTTGAGCCTTCTCTGATTACCCCTATAATGGCTGGAATGGAATCTGTAGCGAACATCACATCGGTACTGGCGATGACGAGCAACGCCAGAAACGGATAGCCGATATGCAATTTGTCATCTTTTCGAGAAAAGAAATGTCGCGTGTGTACATCTACCGGGACCACCTTCGATGCTATTTTACAAATCAGATTGTGGCCCGGATCTTTCGGGCTTTTGTCTTCTTTTTCATAAAGCATTTTTACAGCTGTGTAAATCAATATTGCACCGAAGATATAAAACATCCAGTGAAACTTATTAACCAGACTCATACCTAATAATATAAATAGAATCCTAAGTACAATTGACATGAGAATTCCCAATTTCAATAATCTTACCTGTTTATCTTCGGCTACATGCATTGAAGAAAAGATCAGGATAAATACAAATAGATTGTCCACTGAGAGGGAGTATTCGGTGATGTAGCCGGCGAGAAACTTCAGGCTCATTATTTGTGCAGTAGGATATGGATTCCCCGGATTTTGCGGGTAAAAGAAATAGATGGTCAGGCAATAGGCGAGGGCGGTTATAAACCAAAACAGACTCCAACCAAAAGCTTTGCCGATAGTGATGTGAAAATGCTTTTCTCCTGTCACTCTGAAATCTATGAAGAATCCCAAAATGAATATGATCCAAAACGTGATGATGAAAAAAAGTTCGGTATTC
Source organism: Bacteroidales bacterium (assembly GCA_963662365.2). GTDB lineage: Bacteria > Bacteroidota > Bacteroidia > Bacteroidales > UBA7332 > CAXXIC01. The sequence goes on along the minus strand of CAXXPA010000011.1, from coordinate 13,699 downwards.
ATAGGGGTGGAATTATTGCTGTTGATTGCTAACAGGTTATGTAATTCTAAAACAATCTCTATTCTTATTTGTTTGTAGGTTCTGAAAAAAAGAAGCCGTTTCATCACCTGACGAAACGGCCTGTATTTTGTGTGAAAAAGATCTTAGATATTTGCTTTTTTCTCTTCAATCTTACTTTTGATCACAGATGCAATTATGGAAATGGCAATAGTAGTAACAATCACTACAAAAGAGAGCCAGTGATTTTTCTCAAATATTTCCTTGAAAAATTCTGCTTCTGCCACCAACATTTTGAATCCTATAAATGCGAGGATTAGTGCCACTCCAACTTTTAGATAGTGGAAAGAGTTTATTACGCTTTTAAGTGCAAAATAAAGCGATGCCAGCCCCATTACGGCAAACATATTTGAGGAAACGGCAATGAAATTCTCCTGGTTGATGGTGAGTATGCCATCGGCACCTTCACGAATAATCCCAATGATGGCAGGTATAGAATCCACGGCAAAAAGCACATCAGATGATGCAATCACAATCAAGGCAAGGAAAAGGTAACTGACAGTAATTTTTCCTTCTTTCCGGAATATGAGTTTGTTTGAATGAGCATCAACCGGGAAAAACTTTGACATCCAGCGATACATCATGTTTTTTTCGGGATGCACTTCTTCCAGTTCCTCTTTTTTTACCAACATCTTGATGGCTGTGAAAACAAGAATACCTCCAAATACATAGAATAACCATTCGAATTGGTTTACCAGGCTCATGCCGGCCAGAATGAAAATGATTCGAAGGACAATTGATATCAAAATACCCAGCTTCAGGAGTTTTGCCTGTTTTTCTTCTTTAATGCCCATTGAAGAGAAAATCACAATGAAAACGAACAGGTTATCTACAGAAAGTGATTTTTCCATCAAAAAACCGGATAGAAATTTAATACTCATTGTATGAGCTGTTGATACGGTTGTACCCGGGTTTTGAGGGTAGAAATGATAGATAAATGCATCGTAGATAAAGGCAATAATAATCCAGAATAGAGTCCATCCGATAGCTTTCTTTACACTCATGGTACGGTCTTTGGTTCCGGTAAAGCGAAAGTCAATAACGAATGCAATCAGAAAAATAACCCAGAATGCAATTGTAAATACCTGATGTAAATCCATTTTAAGTTGTAGTTTTAATTTATACGTTTTATCTAAGGAGTATTTCCTAATTACAAAGAAAATGCATTTTTCTCAATTTTCCTTGGCTTCATAGTTGTAGGCGTACTGAATTGATGCTTTTTAGCATAAAATATAGCCTGAAAGGACAATTTAAAAAGAAAGCTTGCTGATTTTCCGATAATTTAGTCTATATTTGCGTCAAAATCCAATGATTATGTATTCAACAACATTTCATCACGGTCATCACCATTTCCAGCAGTAATACTCGGTGGGCTGTTTTGTCATGTATGTTTATAAACGATATTAATACAAAGGCTTGCCGTAACGGGTAAGCCTTTTTTTATTTTCATTTAGCCAATAAAATTAGATAATCAAATAAACACAACATTTATGTTACGAATTGCAGTGCAGGCCAAAGGCCGTCTTTACGAAGAGACAATGGAATTGATGACTGAAGCAGGTATTAAATTGTCTAACGCTAAACGTACCCTTCTTATTCCTTCAAAAAACTTTCCTATTGAGGTGCTTTTTCTCCGTGATGATGATATTCCTCAATCAGTAGCTTCTGGTGTTGCTGATGTAGGTATTGTGGGTGAAAATGAGTTTGTGGAAAAAGAGGAAGATGCACAAATTGTAAAACGTCTTGGATTCAGCAAGTGCCGTATTTCTCTGGCTATTCCTAAAGATGTGGATTATCAGGGAGTCAGCTGGTTTCAAGGTAAGAAAATTGCAACCTCTTATCCTGTAATCCTTTCAAATTTTCTGAAACAGAATAATATTCAGGCAGATATTCACGTGATAACAGGTTCTGTGGAGATTGCTCCCGGTATTGGTTTGTCAGATGCGATTTTTGACATTGTAAGCTCAGGCAGCACTTTGGTGAGCAATCATTTGAAAGAGGTTGAAGTGGTGATGCAATCAGAAGCAGTTTTGATTGGTCATAATGCTTTGACTGACGAAAAGAAAGAAATACTGGAAGAGCTGTTGTTTCGTTTCGATGCAGTACAAAAAGCGGATGGAAAGAAATATATCCTGTTGAATGCTCCAAACGAGAATCTGGCTGAAATCATCAGCATCCTTCCCGGCATGAAAAGTCCGACTGTAATGCCTTTGGCAGAAGAGGGCTGGAGCTCTGTTCATTCTGTAATTAATGATAAACAGTTCTGGGATGTGATTAACAAAATCAAAAATCTTGGTGCTGAAGGGATATTGGTTGTTCCTATCGAAAAAATGATTCTTTAAAAATATAGCTCTGGTTCTTAATTTAAAAAAGAACCAGGCATATTCTTACTTCCTCAAATTTCTTAACCTGATAAAGAAAGATGGAAATAATAAAATATCCGGTCGAAAGCGAATGGCCGACTTTACTTGCCCGTCCGGCGTTGGATACTACTTCATTGTTCGGAACTGTACAGCAAGTGCTAAATGACATTCGCACCCGTGGAGATGAAGCGGTAAAAGCATATGAATTGCAGTTTGATAAGGTTGAACTAGATGCGCTGCAGGTTTCTGAAGAAGAGATGTCTGAAGCTTTGGCTTTAGTTTCACCCGAATTGAAATCAGCCATAGAAGTGGCGCTCAGGAATATTGAGACATTCCATGTTTCGCAACGTTTTGAAGGTAAAAAGGTGACAACCATGAGTGGTGTTACCTGCTGGCAAAAAGCAGTTGCTATCGAAAAAGTTGGCCTTTATGTACCGGGAGGAACAGCACCGTTATTCTCAACCGTATTGATGCTGGCAGTTCCTGCCCGTATTGCAGGTTGCCGGGAAATAGTGCTTTGTACACCTCCTAACCGTGAAGGTAAAATTCATCCCGCTATTCTTTTTGCAGCACAAGTTGCAGGAGTGAGCAAAGTCTTCAAAATCGGAGGTATTCAGGCGATAGGAGCAATGGCCTATGGTACACAAAGTGTGCCTAAGACATACAAAATATTTGGCCCCGGAAATCAATATGTGACTGCAGCCAAGCAATTAGTGAGTTTGAAAGATGTAGCGATTGACATGCCTGCCGGTCCTTCGGAAGTTCAGGTGATTGCTGATAAGACAGCTAATCCGGCTTTTGTAGCATCAGACTTCTTATCTCAGGCGGAGCATGGGGTGGATAGCCAGTCTATTCTGGTTACCTGTGACGAAAATATTGTAGAGACGGTTTTGGCCGAAATCAAAGCTCAACTGGCTGTTCTACCACGTCGTGAACTGGCTGAAAAATCATTGAACCACAGTAAAATTATAGTGGTGAAAGATTGGGCTGAGGTTATTCGTCTTACTAATCAGTATGCACCGGAGCACCTGATCATTGAAACAGAAAACTACAGCGAACTTTCAGCGCAAATCATCAATGCCGGTTCGGTGTTTATGGGACATTATACGCCCGAAAGTGCAGGTGATTACGCTTCAGGTACAAATCACACGCTACCCACCAATGGTTATGCAAAAGCATACAGTGGCGTAAATCTGGATAGCTTTATCAAAAAGATTACTTTTCAGGAGATTACCAAAGAAGGATTACGACAACTTGGTACGGTAATAGAAACAATGGCTGCTGCAGAATTGCTCGATGCTCATAAGAATGCAGTAACAGTTCGCCTCAAAAATCTTTAAGTAGTAAGTTGAGTTTTCATCGGACTTTGAAAGAATGTAATAATAAAGAGTCAGATAGGTTAATTGAATAGATAAGGCTTTTCTGTTTATTGTTTAACTCCTCCTGACTCCTTCTAACTCCCAACAAAAAATGAATTTACAAGAATTAGTTCGGCCCAATATCTGGAATCTGAAGCCATACTCGTCTGCACGTGATGAGTTCAAAGGTGAAGCTTCTGTATATCTTGATGCAAATGAAAATCCGTATAATGCACCTTTCAATCGCTATCCAGACCCAATGCAATGGGTGGTGAAAGAACAAATAGAGAAGATCAAAGGTGTATCTCGCGAAAATATTCTTCTAGGAAACGGTAGTGACGAACCGATTGATCTGGTTTTTCGTGCTTTTTGTGAGCCGGGTGTTGAAAATGTAGTAGCAATTGATCCTACCTATGGTATGTATCAGGTTTGCGCTGATATCAACAATATCGAATATCGCAAAGTTCGTTTGACCGAAGATTTTCAGCTTGATGTGGATGCCTTACTGAAAGTTGTTGATGATAAGACTAAAGTTATTTTTCTTTGCTCGCCTAACAATCCTACTGGAAATGCTTTTCCGAAAGAAGAACTCATTCGTGTGATTAACAGTTTCCGAGGCATTGTAGTAATAGATGAGGCTTACATAGACTTTTCCGACAAAGGTACCTTTCTTGCAGATCTGGATAGATATCCCAATGTGATTGTATTACAGACATTCTCAAAAGCATGGGGGAGTGCAGCTATTCGTTTAGGAATGGCATTTGCCAGCAAAGAAATTATTTCGGTACTCAATAAAATCAAATATCCATACAATGTTAACCAACTGACGCAGGAACAGGCACTCAAAGTGTTGGCTAATGCCAGTCAGGTTAAGATTTGGGTAAATGTGTTACTTAATGAGCGTCAGACGTTGGTAGAGCGATTGAAACAGTTGCCTTTTGTACAGAAGATCTATCCGTCAGACTCTAATTTTGTGTTAGTCAAAGTAGGCAATGCCAATGGAATTTACGGCAAACTGGTAGATCAGGGTATTATTGTTCGTAACCGTCATTCTGTAACTTTGTGTGAAGGCTGTCTGCGTATAACAGTCGGAACTCCGGATGAGAACAGAATCTTACTGGAAGCATTGAAGAATCTTTAAATGCCAACAGCACTTAGATGCAAAGTAATCAAAAATAATAAATGATACATGAAGAAGAAAGCTCTCTTTATTGATCGTGACGGAACACTGGTGGTCGAACCACCTGTCGATTATCAACTGGATAGTCTGGAGAAACTGGAATTTGTACCCAAAGTTTTTCGCAACCTCTATTTTATTCGTAAGAATCTCGATTTTGAATTGGTGATTGTGACAAATCAGGACGGTTTGGGTACTGAATCATTTCCTGAACATACTTTTCATCCTCCGCATAATATGTTCTTAAAGGCATTTGAGAATGAAGGGGTAACGTTTGATGATATTCTGATTGATAAGTCTTTTCCGCATGAAAATAAACCGACACGCAAACCAGGAACCGGGATGTTTCCCAAATATCTCTCAGACGAATATGATATTTCTTCCTGTTTTGTAATTGGCGACCGTATTACTGATGTAATGCTGGCTCAGAATCTTGGATGCCGTGCTATCTTTATGCAGGATGCAGATATTGCAGAACCTTTATTGTCTGAAAATGATCTGAATGAAGTCTGTGCTATGGTTTCGACTGATTGGGACGAAATAACAGAGTTTCTTTTTGCCGGAGAGCGTCGTGCAAAAGTGCAACGTACAACCAAAGAGACTGATATTCTGGTCGAAATTAATCTGGACGGAAAAGGTTGCTGTGATATTAAGACCGGTTTAGGTTTCTTTGATCACATGCTGGAACAGATCGGTAAACACTCTGGAATGGATTTGACCATTAATGTCAGAGGCGATTTACATGTGGATGAACACCACACCATTGAAGATACGGCGATTGCTTTGGGGGATGCTCTTTACCAGGCCCTGGGGAATAAACGTGGCATTGAACGCTACGGTTATGCTTTGCCGATGGATGATTGTTATTGTTCTGTTGCTCTGGATTTCGGGGGGCGCCCCTGGTTGGTATGGGATGCTGAATTTAATCGAGAAAAAGTAGGAGATATGCCTACTGAAATGTTTCTGCATTTCTTTAAATCATTAAGCGATGCGGCCAGAATGAATCTGAACATTAAAGCAGAGGGGCTAAACGAGCACCATAAAATAGAAGGGATTTTTAAGGCATTAGCACGTGCAATAAAGATGGCTGTAAAGCGGGATATTTTTAACTATGAATTGCCTTCCACCAAGGGGATTCTTTAAATGGTATTGTTAATGGCCGTATAATCAGGTGTTTGTGGTATTGGCTTTTGAAATACTTTAAAGGCAGCCTTTCCGGCTGCCTTTTTTCATTTATGCACTATCTTCATTAAACAAAGAAAAGAGGCTACCGAGTTATCCAAACGGTTTAAGGCAAAGATCATCAATGATAGATTGTATCATCCTGATGATTACAATGGTTTTTCATACCCTTATACTGCTGTTATTAAAAATGACAGCCCTGATACATGAACAGGCCTAACCAGATTAGAAAAGATTGACAATTGAATTCCAATCTTTCTTGGAAAAAAACTTAGTCCTTAATAATGTTATTGAATTTCAGAAAATGGTCTGAATATATAGTTGAAATTTGTTTGTAATCTGAATAATTATGCTAATGATTGGGTTAAGTATCTAATTTTTACTATATTTGTACGTATAAAACCACAATGATTATGAAAAAACTGATATTTTATTCGTTTGTGCTTCTCCTTGCTGTAGGAGTGACATCTTGTAAGCCAAAGCAAAGCGCTTACAAAGCAGCCTATGAAAAGGCAAAAGAGAAAGAGGTGACACCTCAAACCAATACAGAGCAAGCTGTACAACCCGATGTTACTGTGAATAGAACTACTGCACCACAGGTTGCTGTTCGCAAAGAAAAAATTACTCCGGTGTTGGCATCTGATGCATCGGGATTACGTAAATTCAGCGTTGTGATTGGCAGCTTTGTAAACAAAGCCAATGCATCTTCCCTGAAAGAAAATATGGAAAAAGATGGTTATAAAGTGATTTTAGCTCAAAACGAGAAACAAATGTATCGTGTGATTGTAGCCAGTTTCGATTCCAAAGAGGATGCCGCTACAGAGCGTGACCGTATTAAATCTAAATACACCCCCAGATTTGATGATATTTGGTTGCTTGAACGTCAGGACTAATCAAAATACTCTAAATACAAAGCCGTCTCAGTTTTACATTGAGGCGGCTTTTTTTATAGTTATTACCCTCTGGTTAATCGGAAACAGACCGCTTTGGTGTATAGTTACAAAAAAAGGTATCTCACAATGAGATACCTTTTTTATGGATATTTGAGCAATTTAGTTTACACGGAAACGGTCAACGCCGTCTTTCAGGAAACCAGCGATTTGTTTTGCAGCAGCGATACCTGCGTTGATGTTTGCTTCAGCAGTCTGAGCACCCATTTTCTTCGGAGTGAAGAATACGCGGCCTTCGAATTTTTCCAACAACTCAGCTTTGTTGTCCGGAGCGATGTCAGAAACGTATTTGAAGTCAGGACGCTCTTCCAATACTTTGACCAACTCTTCTTCGTTGATCACCTCTTTACGAGCAGTATTTACCAACATAGCACCTTTAGGCATTTTAGTCAACAAAGCGTGGTTGATTGATTTTTTAGTCTCCGCAGTAGCCGGGATGTTGATAGAAAGGTACTGGCAAGTGCTGTACAATTCTTCTACAGACGCAACCGGAGTAACGCCTTCAGCCTGCATAACCTCAGGTTTTACGTAAGCATCGAAAGCACAAACTTCCATGCCGAAACCTTTCGCTACGCGTGCGATGTTGCGACCTACGTTACCGTAGGCGTGGATACCCAGCTTTTTGCCCATCAACTCAGTACCTGAAGTACCGTTGTATTGGTTACGAGCCATGAAAACCATCATGCCCAATGCCAGTTCAGCCACAGCGTTTGCGTTTTGGCCCGGAGTGTTCATTGCTACGATACCTTTAGCTGTACAAGCTGCCAGGTCGATATTGTCATAACCAGCACCTGCACGAACTACGATTTTGAGGTTTTTAGCAGCTTCTACTACCTCAGCATCAACAATGTCACTGCGGATGATGATAGCATCAGCATCTTTAACTGCGTCAAGCAGTTGAGCTTTTTCAGTATATTTTTCAAGCAAAGCCAATTCAAAGCCCGCTTCTTCCACCACCTGGCGGATACCGTTTACAGCAACCGCTGCAAATGGTTTGTCTGTTGCAACTAATACTTTCATTTTCTTTTGTGGTTTGAAAACACAAAGACGCTAAGTGTAAAGCCGAAAGACTTTATGACTTAGCGCCTTCGCATATGGTGAAATTAATTAATGAGCTTTTTCGAATTCCTGCATAACGTCAATCAAAGCCTGAACGCTTTCTTTCGGCAATGCATTGTAAGTTGAAGCACGGAAACCGCCTACTGAACGGTGTCCTTTGATACCCAACATACCTCTGGATTTTGCAAATGCTGCGAATTCAGCTTCCAGTTCTTTATACTCGTCGTTCATTACAAAGCAGATGTTCATGTAAGAACGGTCTTCAATGGCAGCAGTACCTTTGAACAGTTTGTTGCGGTCGATTTCGTTGTAAAGCATCATTGCTTTTTCTTCGTTCATCTTAGCAATAACTTCGATACCACCCAATTGTTTGTACCATTTCAAAGTCTGAAGAGCTGCGTAAATAGGGAGTACAGGAGGAGTGTTGAACATTGACTCGCTTTCGATGTGAGTTTTGTAGTTCAACATAGTAGGGATTTTGCGGGTAACGCGTCCCAATGCATCTTCGCGAACGATAGCGATAGTAACACCGGCAGGAGCCAGGTTTTTCTGCGCGCCGGCGTAAATCAAATCGTATTTAGAAATGTCGATCGGACGAGAGAAGATGTCAGATGACATATCTGCAATCAGACGGGTTTTTACATCCGGATCGAAACGCATTTGAGTTCCGAAAATGGTGTTGTTTTGAGCAAAAGTGGAAATATTCTGCGTCTTCCGGAATAACGTAATCTTTTGGAATATAAGAGTAGTTTGCATCTTTTGAAGAAGCAACAATGTCAACTTCACCAAAAAGCTGAGCTTCTTTAAGCGCTTTTGTTGCCCAGGTACCTGTTTGCAGATAAGCCGCTTTTTTCTCAAGAAAGTTGAAAGGAACCATGCAGAATTGCAAGCTTGCCCCACCGCCTAAGAAAACTACGTCGTACCCTGCCGGTACGTTTAAAAGTTCTTTTACTAACGCGCGAGCTTCGTCCACAACAGCGATGAACTCTTTCTCTCTGTGAGAGATCTCTAAGATAGACAATCCTGTTCCTGCGAAATCCAACACGGCAGCAGCTGTGTTTTTAATGGTGTATTCGCTTAGAATAGATGGCCCTGCAAAAAAAATTGTGCTTTTTCATCTGAATTTATTTTTAGTATATTCTGATACAGGGAAAATGTGCGGCGAAATTAATACATTTTTTGCGTTTGACAATCATTTTTCATGGTAAAATCATTCAAAATCGCTTTTGGATATTGATTTGAAATTGAATTCTTTATACGAAAGAGCTGTTGTTGCACAAAGCTTTAATCTTTGAGCAGTGATTTTACCGGAAACGATCTTTCCATAGTTTGCACAGATGCTCTTTGAGTTTAATTTCCGCCGGATTATTTTGTGGGGTCCAGATAGTTTTGCCTTTCAGTTCCCGGGGTAAAAAGTCTTGTTTCACGAAGTTATTGGCAAAATCGTGTGAGTATTTGTACTCTTTGCCATAATTCAACTCTTTCATAAGTGTTGTGGGTGCATTACGCAGATGTAGGGGAACTGGTAGATCCCCCGTTTCCTGCACTAAAGCCAGGGCGTCATCAATAGCCAGGTAGGCTGAATTGCTTTTAGGGCTTGAGGCAAGATAAACTGTCGTTTCAGCCAGAATGATACGACCCTCAGGCCATCCTATTTTTTGCAAAGTGTCGAAGCAGGCATTTGCTAACAGGAGTGCGTTCGGATTGGCAAGGCCAATATCTTCTGCAGCAGAGATCACCAGGCGACGGGCAATAAATTTGGGGTCTTCTCCACCTGCAACCATCCGGGCTAACCAGTAAATAGCAGCTTCCGGATCGCTTCCCCGAATGGATTTGATGAAAGCTGATATAATATCATAGTGCATTTCACCCCCCTTGTCGTAAGCTGATGGATTTTCCTGAAGTCGCTCGGTAACCAGCTGGTCGGTGATCTCAACCAGATCATTATGTTCAGCATTAACTACCAACTCAAGTATGTTTAATAGTTTGCGGGCATCGCCACCTGAGAAACGCAGCAAGGCATTGGTTTCTTTCAGTTCGATCTGTTTTTGTTTCAGTTCAACATCTGTTGTGAGGGCGCGGTTCAATAATTCAAGCAGATCGTTTTTTTCTAATGACTTAAGTACATAAACCTGACAACGGGAAAGTAAAGGTCGTATGACCTCAAATGAAGGATTTTCTGTTGTTGCGCCAATTAATGTCACAGTGCCGTTTTCAACGGCACCAAGTAAAGAATCTTGCTGTGCTTTACTGAATCGGTGAATTTCATCGATAAAGAGAATCGGACTGCGCGAGTTAAAGAATCGCTGACCTTTGGCTTTGTCGATTACTTCCCGCACATCTTTTACCCCGGCATTGATAGCGCTGAGTGTGTAAAAGGGAACGTCCAGCTGAGTGGAAATAATCCTGGCCAATGTGGTTTTTCCTACTCCGGGAGGACCCCATAAAATGAAGGAAGATATGTTTCCGGCATCGATCATCCTGCGGAGGATGGAATTATTCCCCACTAAATGTTTTTGTCCGATATATTCGTCGAGATTTCTGGGACGAAGTCTTTCAGCTAAAGGTAATGACATAGAAAAGTGAATGTTTATTCAGCCACCATTGAGCAAGTTTCTGTTGTATGCTATTCGCGATTGGTCTGATGTGTTTTTTGTATTCATGGGATATTTGCTGATTTATCGTAACTCCGGATTAGTACAATGAATACAAAAGGAAAAAAGATTTCTTAGATTGAAGTACAACGTTTTTGATTTCTATCTTAAAAACACTTTATATTGATACGTAAAGATATCCGGTATTATATTTTATTTTTTTTCGGATAGTCAATCGTATAATGCAGTCCTCGACTCTCTTTACGTTTCATCGCCTGTGTGATAACCAAATATCCTACGTAGATGATATTGCGTAATTCGCAGATTTGTTTGGATACTACAGAGCGCTGGAATAGATTTTCTGTTTCCTGATAAAGAATTTCAAGACGGTCAAACGCCCGTTTCAGTCGCAGATTACTCCGTACAATTCCAACGTAAGCAGACATGATTTGGTTCACCTCTTTAACGCTTTGAGTGATCAGTACCATCTCTTCATTAAGCGAGGTTCCCTCATCGTTCCATTCCGGGACTTTTTCGTTTAAGTCGATTGACACAATTACTGAGCAGGCGTGTTTTGCTGCAGCATCTGCATAAACTATAGCTTCGAGTAATGAGTTTGACGCTAACCGGTTTGCTCCATGAAGTCCGGTGCAGGCACATTCACCCGCTGCGTACAGGCGGTTGATGGAAGATTGGCCATTAAGGTCAACCTCGATTCCTCCGCAAAGGAAATGAGCAGCAGGAGCTACCGGGATATAATCTTTGGTAATATCTATTCCCAGGCTCAGACATTTTTGGTAGATATTGGGGAAATGTTCTTTGGTTTCCTCTGCATTCTTATGGGTTACGTCCAGATAAACGAACTCATCTCCACTGATTTTCATTTCATTATCAATAGCCCGAGATACAATATCACGTGGGGCAAGCGATTTACGCTCATCATACTTCTGCATAAATTCTTTGCCGTTTCTTGTGCGAAGAACAGCCCCGTATCCACGCATGGCTTCTGTAATCAGGAAGCTGGGACGTTCATTGGGGTTATAAAATGCAGTAGGGTGGAATTGTACAAATTCCATATCCTTTACAGTCCCTTTAGCACGATAAACCATTGCAATGCCATCTCCGGTCGCAATTACCGGATTGGTGGTGGTTTGGTATATGTTTCCGATGCCCCCGGTCGCAATCAATGTTACTTTTGACAGGAAGGTATGGATGTGGTTGGTCTGTTCGTTTAATACATATGCCCCGTAACATTCAATATTGGGTGTCTGGCGGGTTACTTTTTGTCCCAGATGGTGCTGGGTAATGATCTCAATGGCAAAGTGATTTTCAAACACTTTGATATTAGGATGGCTTTTTACTGCCTCAATGAGCGATTTCTGAATTTCAGCTCCGGTGTTGTCTTTGTGGTGCAGGATACGGAATTCGGAATGCCCCCCCTCTTTATGTAAATCGAATTTGCCTCTGTCATCTTTGTCAAAGTTTACCCCCCCAGCTAATCAGTTCTTTAATTTGATCAGGGCCTTCTTTGACCACTTTTTCCACTACTTCGCGGTTACACAATCCATCTCCGCAAATAAGGGTGTCTTCAATATGTTTCTGGAAGTTATCTGTCGGTTTAGTCACAGAGGCAATTCCTCCCTGAGCGTAAAATGTATTGGCGTCTTCTAATTCAGTCTTGCAAACCAGGGCTACTTTACCCCGATGAGCCACTTTTAGAGCAAAGCTCATACCGGCAATACCTGATCCGATAATCAGGAAATCGAATTTTTGTACCATTTCTTCTTCTTTTAGTGGATTGCAAAGTTAAAAATAAACTTTCTCTTCAGGGAGAAAGTTTATCGGAATTTGCGTTTGATACGTTACCGGAGGTTAAAGAAGCGGTTTTGTTTTTCTATTTCTTTAGAGGAGCTCTGTGCAGATCTTTGTAAACTCTTTTTCCATTCTCGGTTTTGCTCTCAAACAGAATTATTTCCGATACAATAAAATCTCCGAATTTTCCAATTGGTAATACTGATAAATCAGAATCGATGTGCTTAGGGCGTGAAAGCAAAGTTATGTGAGGTTTGAAGGGCGATATTTTCAAGGAAAAGCCGCTTTTTATCAACTCTGAATGGATATCAATCCGGAGCTGTTGAAGGATTTTTATTTTTCCGCCAACTCCTACCCATATTGTATGTGGGCGTCTCAACGATGGAAAAGCATTAAGACCTCTTATTTGCAATTTGAATTGTTTTTTATTAATTACTTCGTTTATTAATATTTGTATCAGGCCCGGGATAGATTCAGGGTGGTATATCTCCAAGAAATTCCAATGTAATATGCATTGATTCCCGGGTTTTCCAGGCTCCTTTCAGACCCATTGCTTTCAGTATAGTCTGAAATTCGAAAAGGGTTTGTTTGATAGAGTCGGGCAAGTCAATTCCAATAAATAGCCTCATTGCATTTTACTTATCGTGTAATTCTCTTTTTAGAAAGAAGCTGACAATAAATAAAATTCCAACGATAACAAAAGGGATAGAGATGCATAAAATAATTCCCAGGCTTATCCAGATGGAATGATTCATAGTGAAATTGTGCTGGTAGATGATCGGACTTAATATGCTGCCGAATAAAGTAAAGATAATTCCACCGGCTAATTCATTTTTCCAGGCAAATATAAGAAGTAATAGCAGAATGACGCTGGGAACCAAATGGATAAAGAATCCACTTAGTTGTTGCCATAGAGTATGTTCAGGCGTAAATTCGTCAATGGCAAACAGACTTATGAATAGTATGGCTAGCATGCAGATTATTCTTGGTGCCCAATGGATTATTCTGATGGGATTTTTCATACAGGTTGGTTTTGAAGTTAATTTGGGGGATATATAAAAAGCTGATCTGCTAAGATCAGCTTTTGGGTGAGTATATTGATGGTAGATTTTTACAGGTTTCTGATGTTCATTGCACTTCTCATGCA
>CAXXPA010000010.1:0-43898 GCA_963662365.2 Bacteroidales bacterium | reverse complement strand
TCGATGAAGAATCTGTTGTTTGAATTTTTCTTAGCTGAAAAGGTGATGATATCGTTTCCGGTGCCTTCTCCTCTGATTGTATATTCTTTCATTAGGTCTGCGGAAACGATATTGTCTTCCAGATTGATGGTTTGCAATAAAGTTCCGTTTAGAAATATATCGATGTTTTTTGAGTCGTTTGACCATGCACAAGACTTAAATGTAAGCATAAACTTTCCGGATATATTTATGGGTGGGCTGTTTAAGCTACCGGCTGTAGTTCCTGTCCCTATCCTGATTACTCCTCCTGCTGAATATCCGTATGTTGCACTCCATCCGGAAGATCCAAAGCTTAAAGAGCCGGATGCGCCACTTCCGGAAGAGACGAAGCTGCTGCTTGCTGCGATTGTGGTGAAATTCTCGTTGATTATATTCGTTGATTTATAGATGTGTAATATATAACCTGTGGCTTCAGGGGTACTTGTCCAGTTAGCATCAAAGCTTTGGTATGTAATGTTTGTTGCCGGTTTAGCTATGGGTGTTGTTATTATAGGGGTTCCGGTCAGACTGATATCTTTGATTTTTATATCTCTTCCGGTAGTGCCATTGTTTGAAAATCTTAAAACCAGAAGTTTTGTGTTTAAAGTGCCCAGGTTTATTTCGCCAGAGGGTGTGAATTCCGGGCCGGCAGAAGGAGTGCTGGTAATTGTGTTTGAAGCCCATGTGGCTCCTCCATCGGTTGAATAAGAAATTCTGACCGGATTGACGCTTCCGGATTCGTATGTTGCAATATTGAAGGACAGGTTAAGGTTGGTATAGTTGCCTGCGTCAATTGTCGGAGAAAAAATACAATCGCTTGAAGCTCCTGCTTCCAAGAGCCAATATCCGTCTTTTTGTATTGGATTTGTAGTTATATTGTTGTGTAAGATCCATCCGGGTATCTCTGAAGTGCATGCGTTAGAGATTAATTCGTTTGAGCAATAGATCGCATTGCAGGGAAAAAATGAAAACATAAATAAAGCTATTCTCGCGAAATGGCCTTTCTTCATTAACGGATAATGTAATCTTTTCATAATATAGTTTTATTTAGTGTGTAACTATGGATTTTTAACTGATTTATCTGTTTAACTATTCTGAAATGTATACTGAAGAGAGGTGGTGTTTTTGTATTCTTGTAATCAGCATATAAATAGTGTGTTGAGTGGTGGTTTTTGTGATTGGTTAAAAATGATATGGAATTTTGTGAGAACTAAATATTTGCAATAGTAGGATGAAAATTATTAAAAAGCAAAACAATATAACAAAATAAATAAATATTAAAACAAAAACATCATATTTGGTATTTCGGAGTAGGGTGTTACTATTGGTAATATTATTTAGTTGGATATCTTTTGCTCCGGTGATGCTTCGCTCTTGATAAAGGTGTTTTTCTTATTAGTTCCATAGTTGTCTCATAGATATCCCATATCATAATATAATATGGGTTATCTATGGGATATCTATGGGTTATCTATGAAATAACAGGGGTGAAACCATAGAACAACATAAGAACAATACCGGAGCATTTATATTGAAACGACTTTATTTAAGCTGGCTCTGTTATTGTGATATAACCTGAAGGTATGTTTATGCTTTAATTAGAGAAGAAAAGTAAAGAATAGGAGTACTTTGCGTGAAATCGCGGGCTAATGTTTAGAAGTATTTCTTTATCTTTGCGTGCGGAAAAAGAAAAATGATAAGGTTTTTATTTTAATCATCTGAAATACAAGATGATAATGCGGAAAAGGTAAATTTAAACTGATGAATATGATTACAGACGTATTAAAAACACTTAGAGTGAAAGGCATTTCGCTTCCTATCGAAATTGAGAACCTGCTTTTGCAGGCCAAAAGTGTGACGCATTACAATTCTACTCAGGAATTGTTGGAAGCATCTTATGGCGGTAAAGACAATAACTGTTTTGAAGTGAAGTATGATGTTCCCGGAAAAGGTGATGTTGTAGAGGCTGTCGTACATAGGGTGATTAATGGTATTTCTGCTAACTATGTAGAACCATATATGCGCCGTAGAGACCCGAATACCATGTTGATCGGCGATGACAGACCTACAGACAAGACACGATTTAAAGATAAATGCGGGTATGAGTTTTCTGTATTAAGAAACGAAACATTTGAATGGCTTAAAAACCAGGACCTGATTACCTATTTCTATTTCGCAGGTCACTATCCTGTAGGAGTAGGCGGTTTGGTAATTGCTCCTGCAAATGCGGGATTCTTCGGGTTGGCTCTGGCTCAATTACAGAAAATGATGCCATCCGATACACTACCCTCTGATTTCAAAATCGAATCAGCAGTATTCGTAGCTCCTCCTTTCAGACATACACACTTCGATGGTAAACAAATTGTAGTGCACAACCGTACCGAGCATCTGCATGAAGTATATTCATATAACTTATATCCGGGACCAAGTGCTAAGAAAGGTCTTTACGCGGTACTTCTCGATAAAGGGGAGAAAGAAGGCTGGATCACAACACACTGTTCTACTGTGCAGGCAGCAAGCCCATACGATAACCTGACTACTTTTATGCACGAAGGTGCCAGTGGTGGTGGTAAGAGTGAGATGATGCAAAATATTCCACGTGAAGCAAACGGCCAGATCAAAATCGGTATAAATATGCAGACTCAGGAAGAGCGTTTGATCTCTATTCCGATGTTTTGTTCATATTATCCAGTAACTGACGATATGGCGCTTTGCCATCCTTCAGTACAAAAGACCAGTGGTAAATTGACTGTATTGGATGCTGAAAACGGTTGGTTTATGCGTACTGATGGTGTAAATAACTATGGTGATGAACCTATCCTCGAAAGATTGACTTTAAATCCTGCAGAACCTCTTGTGTTCTTAAATATTGATACTAAACCTGATGGTTTGGCAATTATCTGGAATCATATCGAAGATGCTCCGGGTAAAAGATGTCCGAATCCACGTGTGGTTATCCCAAGAAAAAATTTCCCTAACGTATTGAGTAAACCGGTTGCGGTTGATGTACGCAGCTTCGGGGTGCGCACTCCGCCATGTACAAAAGATGCTCCTTCTTACGGTATTATCGGTATGTTCCATCTGTTGCCACCTGCTTTGGCCTGGTTGTGGCGTCTGGTGAGTCCACGTGGATTTGCTAATCCAAGTATCGTGGATACAGGTGAAATGGAGAGCGAAGGTGTTGGTTCATACTGGCCGTTTGCTACCGGTGAGATGATTCATCACGCTAACCTGTTGCTCGAGCAAATCGTAAACACACCGCGTGTGCGTTATACATTGACTCCTAACCAGCACATCGGAGTTTGGAAAGTTGGTTTCAAACCGCAGCTTTTCATGCGTGAGTACCTGACCCGTCGTGGTAACGCTATGTTTCGTCGGGATCAGTATGAGCCGGCTCGTTGTCCGCTGTTGGGGTATGAGATGAACTGGGTGACTATCGAAGGAGCTAAAATTCCTTCACGTTTCCTCAAAGTGTACCGTCAGCCTGAGGTAGGAGAAGAGGGTTACGACAAAGGAGCTGAAATCTTGTACGATTTCTTCAAAAAACAACTTCCTAAATATTTGCAGCCGGGCTTGAATCCGCTGGGAAGAAGAATCATCGAAGCTTGTTTGAATGGTGCCTCTGTAGAAGAGTACAACGAAATGCTTCCTATGGAATACCAATATTCGTTCCTGACTCTGGAAGATCTCGAATCACAAGATTAATCCGTAAGATTAATTATATAGCGAAAGCCTGTCGGTTTGATCCGACGGGCTTTTTTCTTGAATATCAATTGGTTGGATGTGCCGGGCTGTTCTGTGTTTAATCATTTGGGTGAATGATTATATGTTAAATAGTAATAAATAATAGCCTTGCTTTGTGCGTTTAAACGTTTAACCAACTATATTTGTCATATCAAAGCGTAATCAGATAATAATCTTATCAGTTCAGCCATGAAGAAGAAAGTATCCATAAAAGATATTGCAGCGCATGTCGGAGTATCGACGGCACTGGTTTCTTATGTGCTGAATAATAAGAAAGAGGGCCGGATCAGCAAAGAGGTAACTGCCAAAATCAAACAGGCTGCTATTGACCTAAACTATCAACCTAACCAAATAGCCCGTAGCCTGAAAGCGCAGAAAACGCTGACCATCGGTCTGATTGTCGCTGATATTGCAAACCCTTATTCGTCACAGATTGCCCGGATTATCGAGGATGAAGCCCAAAAAACGGCTATTCGGTGATTTTCGGAAGTTCTGACGAGAGTGCTGAAAAAACACAGGATCTTATCATGTTGCTGATGAACCGCCAGGTGGATGGTTTTATTATTGCAGTTCCGGAGAATGCCGAGAAGCAGGTGCAATACCTGAAGCGAGTAGGTATCCCGTTTGTCATGATTGACCGTTATTATCCTGAGATCGCAGCAAACTGCGTAGTCATTGACAACTATCGTGCTGCAAACCAAGCCGTTCAGCATCTGATAGATAACGGCCGGAATAGGATTGGGGTAGTGACATATGCGACTACTTTGCATCACCTGAATGAGAGACGCAGGGGTGCTGTAGAATTGATGAATGATCCCTCTCTGGTCGGAGAGGTACGTATTGACCACGTTGCTGAAGACGTTTCTGATGCCGTGACACGATTTATTGCACAACCTGAACCTGTAGATGCTATTTTCTTTACAACCAACTTGTTAACGATTTCGGGGCTGAAAAACCTGAATGCTATGCAGGTGAAGATCCCCAATCAGGTAGCTGTGGTCGGTTTTGACGAAACAGACGCATTTGATCTGTTTTATGCTCCTGTAACTTATGTGAAACAGCCCATGACTGAACTCGGTCGTGAAGCTGTCAAGCTCCTCCTCAATGCCATTGAAAACACAGATTCCGCTGAATCGGTAATCCTGGACACTGAGCTTATTATCCGCCAATCTTCTGTTATTTCCAAATAATATTTTTTTAATCTGATTGTTTAAACGTTTAAACTATTTGTTTGATTCGTAATTTCAACTCAAAAAATATACTTATCATGAACTCAAAAGACCTTAAAATCAAGACAGTGGTGTGCTATGGCGAAGTGCTTTGGGACATTTTACCAACGCAAACAAAACCCGGAGGTGCACCGATGAATGTGGCTTATCACCTGCGTAAATTTGGCATTGATAGCCGGATGATCAGTCGGGTAGGAGCAGACGAACTGGGCAATCAGTTGACGCAGTTGCTCGATGGATGGAGTATTCCTGCCCATTATTGTCCGGCGGATCGTGAACATGGAACCGGTAAGGTAAACGCTCAGGTATTGCCTAACAATGAAATGTCTTATACCATTATGCAACCTGTAGCCTGGGATTTTATCGAATGGAATGAAGGACAGGCCAGATTAGTCAGAGAATCCGATGCCTTTGTTTTCGGAAGTCTGGTAACCCGTGACGAAACATCCCGCAAAACGCTTTACAAGCTGATTGAAGAAGCAAAATTTAAAGTATTTGACATCAATCTTCGCCCGCCGTTTTATTCGCAGGAAGTTCTGGAATACCTGTTGGGAAAATGTGATTTGCTGAAACTGAACGAAAATGAGCTGGCACTGCTTTCACAATGGTATCCGGCAGGAAGTGACATGGAAGAAAACTGCGTTCGTTTTTTGCAAAAGAAGTTCAATATTGACGAAGTGATTGTAACCAAAGGTAGCGAAGGTGCCACCTATTACACGCTGACAGAATCCTGCTCCTTTCCCGGATATCAGGTAACGGTTAAAGACACCGTAGGAAGCGGTGACTCTTTTCTGGCTGCTTTTCTTGCAAAAAAGATCCAGGGTGCAACACCGGCCGAAGGTATGAAATATGCTGCCGCCCTGGGTGCATTTGTAGCCTCTCACGAGGGCGCTTGTCCGGCTTACGAAATAGAACAATTAAACGAATTTATTAATCACAAAGAACTCGAATTAGCTCTGTAATTTCATTTAATCTAAATCATAAAAACACAGTCTTATGCAAACTTCAAGTTTTAATTCAGCGAAAACCGTTACAGCAACAGCTTCGACCGGTGACAAAATGCAAAAAGCAAGCAGCTACTTACTGCCGCTTATCCTGATCGTGAGCCTTTTCTTCATGTGGGGAATGGCTAATAACCTGAATGATATTCTGATTAAGCAATTTAAGAAAACGTTTGAATTGACAGATTTTCAATCAGGTTTGGTACAATCGGCCTTTTATATGGGCTATTTCCTGTTCGCTATTCCGGCATCATTGGTTATGCGTAAATTTAATTACAAATCGGGAATTATCATCGGTTTGTTACTTTATGCAACCGGAGCTTTTCTTTTCTTCCCGGCGGCAAATTTAGGCTCATACGGATTCTTCCTTTTTGCCTTGTTTGTGATTGCTTCAGGACTCGCTTTTCTGGAAACTGCGGCCAATCCGTATGTGTCGGTTCTGGGAACGCCAGAGACAGCAACATTCCGCCTGAATATGGCTCAGTCTTTCAATCCAATCGGTTGTGTAACCGGTATATTGGTTGGTCAGCATTTCATCTTTTCCGGTGTGGAATATACCAAAGAACAGCTTGCAAAGATGTCGCCTGAAGCAATCAATGCATATTACACAGCTGAGGCACATGCGGTTCAAACGCCTTACTTAGTGATTGGAGTGGTTATTTTAATTGCAGCTTTGGCTATTGCTATTACAAAATTCCCTGTGGTGAAAGATGAGGAAGACGGAGAACAAGCTTCTGCAAAAAGTACATTGAGATATATTTTTGGTAAACGTCACTTTAAACAGGCTGTACTGGCACAATTTTTCTATGTGGGAGCTCAGGTTTGTATCTGGAGTTATCTGATCCGTTATATTCAGGGTACAATGCCCGGTACTTCCGAGAAAATTGCTGCTAACTTTCTGACTATTTCTCTGTTAGTGTTTACATTCGGCCGTTTTGCAGGTACTATAATGCTAAAGAAAATTAAAGGACACAACCTCTTGGGTAGTTATGCGGTTATCAATGTAGCACTTTTGGTTGTGGGAATTTTATTACCCGGAAATATCGGTGTTTGGGCATTGGTTGCTACCAGCTTCTTTATGTCAATCATGTATCCGACTATTTTCTCACTGGGAATTCGTGATCTTGGTCAGCATACCAAACTGGCAGCTTCAGTACTGGTAATGTCTATCATAGGTGGTGCAGTTCTGACACTTGTAATGGGTAGTGTTTCTGACATCGCAGGAATAGCTAAATCTTTAATCGTTCCGCTTTTATGCTTTGTATTTATTGCATTCTATGCATTCAAAGGATACAGAGAAAAAACTGAGAATACTGTAAATAACTTTTAACCTAAACCATCTTTCTCTGCAATTAAATAAGGTAGTTATAGAACCAATCTGGTTTTTCATTTTTCCAATAACTATTTTTTTTCATTGCGAGTTTAAACGATTAAACAAAATGAAAAACACAATTGCGATAATAGTAATGTTGCTGTTCATTCAGGCAATGAGTGCACAGGTGGTAATCACCAACACCCGGATGTCTTTCGGTACTACAGGACGGATCGGTGTGGGAATGTCTCCCAATGGAGAAGGAAATATGTGGAAACCGCTGAATCTAAACGGTCAGGGCTCTTTGGGCGGACGTATGGAGCAGGTGGATTATATGGACTTATTGCCTGCATTGCACTTTACTCCGATGATTGCAGGGAAAGATTGTACAAACGTGACTTTTCAGGTTAGACTGGGAATGTATTCGCAGAATGGTCAGTTTATGGGCAATACAAGCACACGTACATTGAGCGGACTGACTTTTATTTTGCCTGAAACCTACATTGAAGGAAAAAATATTATGGGCAGCAAATGGTCAGCCTGGGCGGGTGTTCGCTTCCGTCGTTACGATGATATTCATATCACAGACTATTTTTACTTTGATGACCATTCGGCTCAGGGATTTGGATTCAGCCATAAAAATACGGAGATTGCCATGTATATGCCGGCGTCAACCGATTCGGCAGGCGTTTATCCTTATAACTATGCCGTAAATATCGGGAATTCGAAGAATTCAGTGATTCGTCAGCGTCAGGCATGGGTGATCGAGCACAGTATTATTTCCAAAAACGGAAATATATTGAAACTGCTGGGCGAATTTCACCACGTAGCAGCATCTTCTGAAAAGGCTACCGTCAAATATGCTTCAGATAATGGCTGGGTGATCGGCGCGAAGTATAACAACGATATCAAGACTGCCTTACCGGGTTCATTCAACCAGTTCAGTGTAAGATACGGTCGTGGTATAGCCAATGGGGGTGACAACGGAACCACCTATACCTGGTCGACTTACGGCGCTCCCGACGAAAACGGTAAATACACGAACGCATACTCCTTTACCACAGTAGAGCATTTCTTGCTCAATTTGTCGAGAAAGATTTCACTGAACGGTTATGGTGTATTTACCAAAAGTAAGGGTGGTGCTACCAGCGATGGTAAAGCGACTTACTTCAACGGCAACCAAATCTACAACCGCAAAACGGATTTTGTAGTAGGTATGCGGGGACTGTTTTATGCAACCAACTGGTTGCACCTGCTGGGTGAGGCGCACTATGCAATTCGCAAGGATGGATTGAACCCGAATGCAGAGATGGTGAAGTTTGACTTTGCACCGACCATTGTTCCGTTGGGAAAACGTGATCCGTGGTGTCGTCCGCACATCCGTTTGGTATTCTCATTGGCACGCTATAATGACTATGCCAAGAATAACCAATACTCGCCCTGGTTGCAAATCAATCAGAAACAGTGGGGAGCGTATGTGGGCGTGAAGACAGAATGGTGGATATTCTGATGTGAAAATTAGCCAATCAGTAAACCGGCAAATTTGTAAATCGTAAATTGTAAATGAATAAATAGAAAATAATGATTATGCCAAAATTTGGAACATCCATATTATCGTTTATCCCTTCATGGAGTGCTGAAGGAGGACGATACGCCATTCAGCAGACAGCCAGTTATGGCTTTGATATGCTCGAAATAAGTCTGCCTGCATCGCTCGATTTCGATGAGAAGACCGTAAAGAAACAACTCGATGACCACGGTATTGAAGGTCGTCTCACACTGAATATGCCCACCCATTGTCACCTGCCGTTTTATCCCGATAGAGCGGTGGATTTGATGAAAGAAGCGATTGATAAAGTGGCCGAAATGGAAGGTGACTTTCTGGGTGGTGTGTTACATTCAGCTATCGGAACTTTCAGCGGACAGCCTTGCACACCGGATGAACGGAAAATCGTGCAGCAGGTATTTACGGAAGTGGCAGCTTATGCCAAAGAGCGGAATATCACGATTGCACCGGAACCTATCAACCGATATGAGAGTTATGTATTCACCGCTACCGAAGAGGTGCTGGTGATGATTGATGCCATCGGTGCCGACAATATCGGGGTACATCTCGATACTTTCCATATGAACATCGAGGAGACGGGTTTCTACGAACCGGTCATCCGTGCAGGCAAACACCTGAAGCATGTACATATGACGGAAAGCGACCGTGGTATGATGGGGGAGGGAAACGTGCATTGGGATGATCTCTTCAGAGCGTTAGCCGAGATTAACTATCAGGGCCCGCTGGTATTGGAGAATTTCTCGTCTCAGATTAAAGAGTTGGTTGGCCCCACTTCTTTATGGAGGCCCTCGAAATATAACTCCGAAGATCTGGCTAAGGGTAGTCTGGCCTTTATGAAGAAAATGGTAGATAAATGGTATAAATAAAATTGAGTCTTAATTAGTTTTGTTACGTTTGAGTTTCCCTTCAGCTCAAACACAAAGAAAGCTGTCCCGGATTTTGGGGCAGCTTTCGCTTTTCTTACTTTGCTCGTAATCCGCTTGCGAGAATATGAAATATCTTATAATTCAAATAATTGTTTTACAGTTTCTTCATCAGCATTATCCCGATAACGTGCTACAAAATCCTTGGGGGACATATTGTAATAATTCTTAAATGATTTCGAAAAGTAGGATGGTTCTGAAAATCCTACTTCATAGGCTATATCAGATATCGATCCTTTCCCCTGCACGAGCATAAGGCCGGCTTTTTTCATTCGGACTGATTTCAATAAACCGATGGGAGAGCAACCGAAAAGCTCCTTGGTACGACGATACAGATGAACGCGACTCAATGCGATTTCACGGCTTAACTCCTCAACTCCAAATTCTGTATCTGAAATATGATTTGAAATGACATCCATTATTTTCTTCTTTAGATTGTCATCTATAGGATTATTGTGAGAAACGGCTTCGGTTGACTGACTTTGTGTCAGAATTTGATAGTTTTCTTTTAAGCGAAGGAACTCACTCATAACAACCCTTAATCGCTGTCTGCTTCTCTGACGCATTTTAAATGTATGATACTGGGTATATAAAACAGCCAATAAAATAAAGGCATACAGCAACTTAGTCCACCAGGACCAATACCATGGGGATTTTATTATTATTTCAACGGTGGCTTCAGAATTTTGTTTGTCTTTTTCTTCATTGAAGCTTTTTACATGTAGTATATATTTTCCCGGGGAGAGTTGGTTATAAACAGCCTGGGGATTATCGGCAGAGGTTGTATGCCATATCGTTTCATAACCTTTGAGTTGATACAAATAGCGAAGTTGTGTAGATATGGCATAGTTAAAAGCAGAAAAACCGATTGAAAAAGAATTCTGATCATGAGTCAGAATGATATGCGAAGCATAACCGATTGCTGCGTCCGGTATATTGTTTGCGGCATTGATATCATAAGTTACAGCTTTGCCATTTACATAAAGAGAACTGAAGTGTATAGGATTCCATTCAGTATTTTCTTTTTCAATAGCAGCCGGATTGAACGATACAATTCCATTATCGCCTCCAAATACGATTGTTTCATCATTTTTTTTATAAACGGCGTTGCTATGAAAATCCCCAACCTTTCGGATTTCATAAGACGAGAACATTCGTATGTCGCCATTTTGAGGATTAAATCGTATTAGTCCACGATTGGTAGACATCCATATAAACTTATTGTTGCTATTAATAAGCGCCTTAACTGATACCGCTTTGTTGTTATCATCCAGTGGGAAATGCAGGCATCGGTCAGACTGTTCGTTAAAAACAAATAATCCATTATTCGTTCCAATGTACATTGATCCACCGAATTCAAGAAAAGCCAGTACCTTACTATTGTCAATAGCGTCCAGATTCAAATTGCAGACTTTATTTTTTAGCGGATCATAACAAATGCAATTAGAGCTTCCAATCCATAGTCTGTTTTTTGAATCAGTTTTGAGTGTAAATACCCATGGACTGCCGGATTGAATCTTAGTTAGTTTTCCTGAAATAAGGTCAAGTTGATTTAATCCGCTACCAATATTGCCAATATATAGCTTCTTTTGCCGCTTGTCAAGTTGAAGGCAACTTACATTTGTGTTTATTATCTCTTCAAAGTTCTGAACTGCTTTCACAGTGCCATGATCGTAGCAAAAGAATCCGCTTCCATAGGTTGCAAGCCATAACTTTCCATCCTTTCCGGCAATCATATGTTGTATACTGGCATTGCACTGTTCCGGCAGAGGCAGTTTTTTCATTTTATCAAAATCCTTACCATAGAATATACCACCTCCATCTGTACCTACAAAGATATGTCCATTGGAGCCATTTACAAAAGAGGTAATAGCAGCGTGATTTTGGATATTTGGAGCCTCTGTGATACTTTGGAATTTAAATCCTCCAACCACAGCCGGAACAACCAACAATCCTTTTTGATAAATTCCGATGTATAAGTTGCCCCATAGATCTTCAATCATTGCATGTACTTTGCTGAGGGTGATATCAAATGGACAATCTTTAATTTCGTATTTTTTGATTGTGTGATTAGAAATGTCTATTTGTCCGATTCCATTTTTTTCGCAACCGACAAGAAGAGTTCCGTCTTTGCGTTGTAATAAGCATTGCGCATTAATATATGGTGTTGAAGCCTGATTAAGTTTGCGTAATTGATTCCATTTTTCATCATAAGTCAGTACACCATTCCAATTGTCTGCAAAAAGGATAGTATGAGTAATCTTGTCTTCCAGGCAATCTGTAATTTCCATGTTGGCAGGGGAGATTCCTGTGTTTTTTGCGAGGTTCAGATTAAGAAGACGAAAAGTCTTCAAATCAAGAAGTCCCAATTTATTGGCAACAATCCAGATTCGAGACTTCGAGTCAGAAAACACGCGTCTTGCAACAATATTCTTAAGGACTGATCTTATTTTCTTCGTTTCACCTTCTATGATCTTATGCGAATGGATATCAACAATAAAGAAGCCATCCACCCCGGCGCAGATGAGTATCTTGTTGCGATCTGGTAAGGGCACAATGTCGGAAATATTTATTGATTTTCCTTTGCGGGAAGTATTGTCATCTTCGTCTTTATCCAAACGGATATGTTCAAACCTCTCTGTTTCCGGATGAAAAAATTGTAGACCGCGCGAAGTTCCTATCCAACACTGTCCGATACGGTCTGTAAAAAACCTGTAAATAGTATTACTGCGCAATTTGTTGATTCCACAGGATTCATTGAAACTAGTCAACCCCAATCCGTCGAATCGGGCCAAACCTCCATCGTTACATATCCAGATGTATCCATTTTTATCACGGTTCATATAGATGAACTGGCTACTGGGAAGTCCATCGGCTGAAGTAAACAAACGAACACCCTGAGCCTTTGCCTCATTAAATATAGGATACAGTAGAAATAATAAGATTAAGATTTTAACTCTCATAATATCGATTGAAGTATCGGTAGTAGAATAAAAATATTGAATGCATTTTCAAGTCTGCAATTCCACCTGTTTTTCGTTGCTGCAAAGATATGGATACATTATAAAATAACAAGAAATGGTTTTTAATTATGTATCTCTGGATCTGATATCTCCGGGGTTTGGTGCATTTCTGTTACAGGTAATGCCGGTTGTATTGTTGTAAAGTGTCTTATTGAATGCAAATAAGAACTATGCAATTGTTCAGGATGTAACAAATTTGCACTCTTCTTGTAACAAGAATACAACTTCAGATAATATGTATGATCTAATTTTGTGACATTCTGTTTCAGCTAATTGAAAGTATTTCTATTGATTAGGAAACTGAGACAGGGGTATATTGTTTAATTAATAAATTTACAGGCATTGTGAAACGAATTTATTTACTACTGTGTTTTGCATTTATTTTCGGTACGATAGGTAAAGCGCAATCGTACCAGAAAACCGGTTTAGGGATTAAATCGACAGTAAATTCAACGACAATCGAAATCCAGGTGTATAGCCCGTCCATTGTTCGTATTGTAAAATCACCCGCAGGAAGTTCTTTCAAAAAAGAAAGCCTGTCAGTCATTAAAACCCCTCAAAAGACTGCATTCGATGTGAAGCAGGACAACAATCTTATTTCGGTCAAGACCGGAAAAATGATTGTCAACCTGAATACTCAGAATGGAGTCGTTTCGTTTTCATCTAATGCCAACACCAATCTTTTGGCTGAAAACACTCCCGGAACATTTGTCGATTTCAACGACGCTGGTAGTAAAACTTACACAGTAACTCAAACCTTCAAACTTGACCAGGACGAAAATATCTACGGGATGGGGCAGCAACAACGTGGTAAGCTGTCGTTGCGTAACACCCGATTAAATATGGTTCAGGGTAATACTGATGATTATGTACCATTGATGGTTTCTACCAAAGGGTACGGACTATTCTGGGATAACTATTCTCCTTCCGTTTTTGAAGATAAACCGGATTTTACTTCTTTTAAATCGGATGTTGGAGATTGTATTGACTATTATGTCATGTATGGTGGCAATGCCGATGGCGTAATTGCACAAATGCGCGATCTGACAGGTCAGGCTCCCATGTTTCCTTTGTGGACATATGGATTCTGGCAAAGCAAAGAACGCTACAAAAGTCAGAGCGAGCTGGTGGGTGTTGTGAAAAAATACAGAGAACTCGGAGTTCCGCTCGACGGGATTATTCAGGACTGGCAATACTGGGGCAATAATTACCTGTGGAATGCCATGGAATTTCTGAACACGGAATTTCCGGAACCGAGGAAGATAGTTGACGACATCCATAATATGAATGCACACCTGATTGTTTCGATCTGGTCGTCATTCGGACCACAAACAAAGCAATACCGCGAAATGGAACCGAAGGGAATGTTGTTGAACTTCGGTACATGGCCACAGTCGGGTTTGGAATCATGGCCACCCAACCGCGAATATCCGTCGGGCGTACAACCCTACGATCCGTTTAATCCCGAGGCCCGCGATATTTACTGGAAATACCTCAATAAAGGACTGTTCTCTCTAGGCATAGACGGTTGGTGGATGGACTCGACCGAACCTGACCATTTGGACTTCAAACCATCCGACTTCGATTTGAAAACCTATCTCGGATCTTTCCGCAAAGTGCGCAACGCATTTCCGCTGATGGCTGTTGGTGGAGTATCCGATCACCAGCGAGGCGTAAGTTCCGACAAGCGTGTATTTATTCTTACCCGTTCGGCTTTCGCTGGTCAACAGCGCTACGGTGCAAATACCTGGTCGGGCGATGTGAACTCGTCCTGGCAATCGTTGAGGAGTCAAATTCCAGCCGGCCTTAATTTCTCGTTGAGTGGTATTCCTTACTGGAATACGGATATTGGCGGATTCTTTGCCGGTAGTTACAACCGTGGATGGAACGATGGAACCGGCGCTAAAAACCCGTTGTATCAGGAGTTGTATGTCAGATGGCTTCAGTTTGGAACATTCACGCCTATGATGCGTTCACACGGAACGGATGTGCCAAGAGAAATATACAATTTCGGTAAGAAAGGCGAGCCGATATTCGACGCCATAGAGAAGTCAATCAACCTGCGTTATTCGTTGCTACCTTACATCTATTCTACTGCATGGAGTGTGACTAAAGGGCAATCGACTATCATGCGTGCTCTGATGATGGATTTTGACGATAAAAATGTAGCCGACCTGAATAATGAGTACATGTTTGGTAAATCGTTCCTTGTTGCACCTATCGTTACTGCTCAATATACTCCTGAAACAGTGATTAAGACCGATGAAAATTCGGGCTGGAACAAAAATGAAAAGAAAGACAGCAAAGCGGTTGCCGTTGACTTTATCCAGCCAAAATCGGCAAAGGCATACTTGCCAGCCGGAACAACCTGGTTTGATTTCTGGTCAGATAAGAAGTATGATGGAGGACAGGAAGTTACACTTACCACCACAATTGATAAAATGCCATTGTTCGTAAAAGCAGGAAGCATCATTCCTTTTGGCCCTGCCGTGCAGTTTGCCACAGAGAAAAAGTGGGATAAGCTTGAGATCCGCTTTTACGAAGGAGCAAACGGCGAATTCTCTTTGTACGAAGATGAAAACGATAACTACAATTACGAAAAAGGGATTTACTCTACTATAAACTTCAAATGGGATGATAAATCGAAAACCCTGACTATTGCCGATCGTAAAGGTACATTCCCCGGTATGCTTGCCGAACGGAAATTCCATGTAGTCAAAATCGCAGTTAATGGCAATAAGACAGAAAAAGATGTGGTTTACAAAGGGAAAAAAGTCTCAGTTAAATAATATCTTGTTTTCAAATAATTCAAAATCCTAATAATCCCGGTGTCAGTTCTAATACTGATACCGATACCGAGATTAAATTAATAAACATTCTTAGATCCCATATTTACATGAATAAGGAATTGAAAGTTTCGGTAGTCTTGTTGGCATTGGCTTCAAGCTTCTCTAGCAGTGCCCGCAATCCGATTATACAAACGCACACAGCGAAGGGGTAAATACAGATAAATTACCAGTCTGGGAACGTTATGACATATGGAACAGAGGTAAAAACCTGGCGATATAATGTTTGTGACATCTATTCATAATGGCGATTATGTTATGGTTCAGGGTGTCTGTATATATGTTTCTTCTATGCTTGAAAAAATAAAGGATAATATATTGCTTTTCCGGTTATTCTCCAAGTGTTGATAATGATGTGTAATAATGTGTAAATTAATGTGTTATGAATCTTAAATCTTTAAAATTATTTGGCGTGCTTGTGCTCGCAGGTATCAGCATCGTTCATTCGCAAACAACGCCCAAATACTGGCAATTTGCCTCCAAGCCGGTACTCGGTTGGAACAGTTGGGATTGTTTTGGTACAACCGTAACCGAACAACAGGTAAAGGAACAGGCCGACGCTATGGCAAAATATCTTTTGCCGAGCGGTTATAAATATTTCACGGTCGATATACAATGGTACGAACCCGAGTCGAAAGGCCATGCTTACGATCCAAAGGCCATGCTTACCATGGACGGATATGGACGGTTGACCCCCGGACTTAAAAAGTTCCCCTCATCTGCTGATGGTAAAGGGTTTAAACACCTGGCCGATTATGTGCATTCGAAGGGTCTGAAATTCGGAATCCACATCATGCGGGGTATTCCTCGTCAGGCGGTGGAGAAGAATCTTCCGGTATTGGGAACAAACGCCAAAGCTCAGGATATTGCTGTCAAAAGCTCTACCTGCGCATGGAATCCGGACATGTACGGTGTGGATGCCACTAAGCCCGAAGGACAGGCTTATTATAATTCAATTGTTCAGATGTATGCTGACTGGGGTGTTGATTTAATAAAATGTGATGATATATCGCGCCCTTACGACAATGTACAGAAAGCCGAAATAGAAGCTCTCCGCAAGGCTATTGATAAAACGGGTCGACCTATTGTCCTGAGTTTGTCGCCTGGTGCAACACCGGTTAAGATGGGCGAACACGTTATGAACCAAGCTAATATGTGGCGCATCACCGATGATTTTTGGGATCGCTGGGGTGCTTTGCTGGCTATGTTTGAACGGATGGATGCCTGGACTCCTTACCGTGGACCGGGCCATTTTCCCGATGCAGACATGCTTCCTATCGGATTGGTTGAATTTAACCGTCCTACAAGGTTCACTAAAGATGAACAATATACCCTTATGAGCTTGTGGGCGATCGGCCGTTCACCTCTTATTTTCGGTGGCGATATGACCAGGCTCGACGATTTTACCAAAGAAATGCTCACCAATCCCGATATGTTGAAAGTAAACCAGCAAAGCACCCACAATCGTCAGGTTTCGCGCGATAAAAACCTGATTGTGTGGACTGCAGATGTTCCTAATAATAAAGATAAATACGTTGCCCTTTTTAATGCCCAAAGCAAAGGTGACAACATTGATTTTGGTAATGCAGACTACGCCAGTCCTGTCATTGCAGGAAAGGGACGTTCGCAAAAGGTGGAAGTTTCGGTGAAAGACGGAAAAAGACTTGTGCTTTTTGTAAAAGACGGTGGCAATGGTTTTGATTGGGATCATGTGGCTTGGGTCAATCCCGTTTTGACAGGAGCTAAAGGTGAACTTAAACTCACCGATTTGAAATGGATCAGCGCTACAGCCGGTTGGGGCGCCGCTCAGGTAAATAAGGCCTGCGATGGCAAACCGTTGATGGTAAACGGTCAAACCGTGAATGGTATTGGTACTCACGCTGAATCAACAATTATTTACGATTTACCCGAAGGTTACGATACTTTTTCAGCAACAGGTTATGTGACACAAGAGACTGGTTCGGTTGTTTTTGGAGTGCTTGTGGATAAAGGCAAAATGGAACTTCCGGAAAAAGCTGATGTGAAGGTTAATTTCCAATCCATTGGCATAAAAGGCAAAGCCCGGGTTCGCGACTTGTGGGGTCATAAAGACCTTGGTGTTTTCAAAGGCAGTTTTAGTCGCGAATTGCCGCAACATGGTGCAGGTCTTTATCAGATCAGCCCTGTTCGTTAAACTATAATCTTGAATAAATAGAATATATGAAAAAAGCAAAATTGATTCTGGGAGTTGTTTTTTGGGTAGCAATTAATCTGATGGCTGGAAATACCCTGTCAGCCCAAACAGTTTGGTTAGACCAATTGGATCTTAGCGCTGCTACTCAGGGCTATGGGATGCCGGGTAAAAACAGAACTGTTGATGGTAAAACACTGACTATTGCGGGAAAAACCTTTGAACGTGGTTTTGGATCACATGCCGTGAGCTCGTTGACCGTATTACTCGACGGCAAGGCAAAATCGTTTTCTGCTCAGGTTGGTATTGATGATGAGGTTAAAGGGCACGATCCGGCTGCGGAATTTGAATTGTATGCCGATGGTAAGAAGATCTGGTCAAGCGGAATTATGCGTCCTGGAGATGCTGCAAGGCCTTGTAATGTAACTCTCGACAGTGTGAAAAAACTAGAGTTAGTGGTCGCTGATGGTGGAAATGGTAATTATTATGATCATGTGGACTGGGTGGATGCTAAATTTGAAATCAATGGCGTAAATACCCTGAAAACATTTAGTCCGGTTTCAAATGTACCGTATATTCTTACTCCTAAAGCGTTGGCTACACCCAAACTGACAGGCCCTAAAGTTTATGGCGTGCGTCCGGACTCTCCATTCCAGTTCCTTGTGACAGCGACAGGAATTCGTCCAATGCTATTTTCAGCAAAAGGGCTTCCTAAAGGTTTAACTATTAATCCTAAAACGGGCATCATAACAGGTAAAGTATCGCAAGCCGGCACTTATACAGTTACCCTTGCCGCAAAGAATGCAAAAGGAATAGCACAAAGAAAACTTCGTATCGTTTGCGGCGATCGTATTGCTCTTACGCCTCCAATGGGCTGGAATAGCTGGAACTGTTTTGCCAATGAAGTTTCTGCCGATAAAGTAAAACGGGCAGCCAATGCACTCGTAAAAAGCGGGTTGGTTAATCATGGCTGGAGCTATATCAATATTGATGATTTTTGGGAAAACAACCGTGACTCGAAAGATCCTTCGCTGCGTGGCAAGTTTCGGGATGAGGCCGGATATATTATTCCCAACACACGCTTTGGAGACATGAAGGCTCTGGCTGATTATGTACACGGCCTTGGTCTGAAAATCGGCTTGTATTCAAGTCCTGGCCCCTGGACCTGCGGTGGTTGTGCCGGAAGCTTCGGTTACGAAAAACAGGATGCCGAGAGTTATGCCAAATGGGGCTTCGACTACCTGAAGTACGACTGGTGCAGTTATGGTAATGTGATCAATGGACTGCCAGAAAATGACCCTGACAAAGTGTCCTCATTATCATATAATGGAGGAAATGAACTAAATACCGCTATTAAACCATATAAAGTAATGGGCGATTACCTTCGTCGGCAGCCCCGCGATATTGTGTATAGCTTGTGTCAGTATGGCATGTCCGATGTCTGGAAATGGGGCAATTCAGTAAGCGGAAACTGCTGGCGTACCACCAATGATATTACCGATACCTGGGTGAGCGTAAAGAATATAGCTCTGGATCAGGATAAGTCTGCTGCATGGGCCAAACCGGGCAACTGGAACGATCCGGATATGCTGGTCGTGGGTACAGTAGGCTGGGGAAATCCTCATAAAAGCAAGCTTAAACCTGATGAACAATACCTGCATATCAGCCTATGGAGTCTGTTTTCCGCACCTCTTCTTATTGGTTGTGATATGGAACAATTGGATGACTTTACGTATAACCTGCTAACCAACGATGAGGTTATAGACGTGAATCAGGATCCGTTGGGCAAACAAGCGACTTGCGTACAAGCTATTGGAGATTTGCGCATATATGTCAAAGAACTTGAAGACGGAAGTTGTGCTGTGGGATTTTGCAATTTCGGACTTGAAGCAGTTGACCTATCGTACAAGGATTTTGCAAAACTCGGAATATCCGGAAAGCAGATTGTGCGTGATTTGTGGAGACAAAAGAATGTATGCGTAATTAACGCAAAGAACGGACAACTTTCTCTG
Source organism: Bacteroidales bacterium (assembly GCA_963662365.2). Taxonomy (GTDB): domain Bacteria; phylum Bacteroidota; class Bacteroidia; order Bacteroidales; family UBA7332; genus CAXXIC01. Next base: position 24,053 of record CAXXPA010000010.1, on the reverse strand, counting down.
AAAGTGCCTGTGCATGGGGTGTTGCTATATAAGTTTACCCCGGCAAAATAATGCTATTCTAAAATAACAGAGCTAAACAATTATGATTTCGGTATGAACAGATTTTGGGTTTGTCGATGTGATCGATACCTGGAACATGACCATTACACCGATCGATAAGCTTTTAATTATCGGTTTGTATGCAGCCAGAGCTTCGCTTCTAGATTAACAGATAATTAATTAAATATACATGGAAACTGCAATGTTTAAAAATTTGGGGAAAGGCATTTGTATGTCTGCTTTTCTGTTGTTGTCTACAACATCCCGGGGGCAGCAATTGCCCTATCAAAACCCGCACCTGAATTCGGAAATGCGTGCGAAAGACCTTATTTCCAGATTGACGCTTACAGAAAAAGCGACTCTGATGTGCGATCAGTCTGATGCAATTCCCCGATTGGGTATTAAAAAATTCAACTGGTGGAGCGAGGCACTCCATGGTTTTGCGAACAACGATAGTGTTACCGTTTTTCCTGAACCGATCGGCATGGCCGCTTCCTTCAACGATAAGCTGTTGTACCGGATATACAGTGCTATCTCTGATGAAGCCCGGGCCAAATACAATCAGTGGTTGCAACGGGGCAATGAAAACAAGCGTTTTCTGAGCCTTTCGGTCTGGACTCCGAATGTCAACATTTTCCGCGATCCTCGTTGGGGGCGCGGGCAGGAGACCTACGGCGAAGATCCTTTCCTTACCTCGCGGATGGGTGTGCAGGTGGTGAAGGGATTGCAAGGGCCTGCCGATGCAAAATACCGTAAACTTCTGGCTTGTGCCAAGCACTATGCCGTGCACTCCGGACCGGAATGGAGCCGTCATGAGCTTAACCTGAATAATGTCGATCCACGCCAATTATACGAAACTTACCTGCCTGCTTTCAAAGCATTGGTGCAGGATGCCGATGTGCGTCAGGTGATGTGTGCTTATCAGCGGTTGGACGACGAGCCTTGTTGTGGAAACACCCGCCTTTTGCAACGTATCCTTCGCGACGAATGGGGGTATAAATATCTGGTCGTTTCCGATTGCGGTGCCGTAACTGACTTCTTTACCAGCCACAAAGTATCGTCGGATGCCGTTCACGCCGCATCAAAGGCGGTTCTGGCCGGAACGGATGTGGAATGTGTCTGGGAAAACTATCCTTTCAAAGACCTGCCTGCTGCTGTTGAAAAAGGATTGATTAAAGAAGCTGATATTAACAAAAGCCTGCTTCGTGTACTGACAGGCCGTTTCGATCTGGGTGATTTTGACGATAATTCCATTGTTCCCTGGGCGCAGATACCGGCATCGGTGCTGAACAACCAGGAACATCGTCAACTGGCGCTGGATATGGCCCGCGAAACCATGACTCTCCTTCAGAATAAAAAGAACCTGCTGCCATTGTCGAAATCGGCAAAGCAGATTGCCGTAATCGGCCCGAATGCCAACGATAAACCGATGCTTTGGGGTAACTACAACGGAACTCCGGTGCGTACCATTTCTATCCTTGACGGAATCAAAACAAAGATTTCGGACAAAAAAATAGTCTATGACAAAGGGTGTGACCTTGTTGAAGATAAAGTAACACAAAGCTATTTCGATCAATTCTCCTCCGGAAATAAAAAAGGGTTTAAGGCGACCTACTGGAACAATACCGACCGTAGCGGCAATCCTGTTGCTACCGTACAAATCACCAATCCGATCAAAATGACGACTGCCGGTCAGCACGAGTTTGCATCGGGCGTAAAGCTTGAAGGATTTTCAGGCCTTTTCGAGGCTGAGTTTACACCTAAGGTTTCGGAAGAACTGGTGTTTAAGGGAGGTGCAACCGGCGATTTCGAACTGATCGTAAACGGTCAGTCTCTTCAGAAATATAGCAACTGGCGTACATTGCCTTCGCGTATTTCTTTAAAAGTAGAAGCCGGCAAAACATACAAAATCGAAATCAGATATGCTCAGAAAAACAACTGGCAGGCGAACATTGAACTTGATTTCGGAAAAGAACTCAATGTGGATTATACCAAGCTGATTGATAAATTGAAAGGTGTTGAGACAGTGGTGTTTGTTGGTGGCTTGTCCGGAAGTCTCGAAGGGGAAGAAATGCCCGTGTCGTATCCGGGTTTCAAAGGGGGCGACCGCACCAACATTGACCTTCCATCCGTTCAGCGTAACTGTCTGAAAGCATTGAAAGAAGCCGGTAAAAAAGTGATTTTCGTCAATTGTTCGGGTTCTGCCATAGCTCTAACCCCCGAAACCGAATCGTGCGATGCCATTCTTCAGGCATGGTATCCGGGCGAATCTGGAGGGCAGGCTGTTGCCGACGTGCTTTTCGGCGATTACAACCCTTCGGGCAAACTCCCGATTACCTTCTATAAGAGTTCCGACCAGTTGAAAGACTTTGAAGATTATTCGATGAAAGGGCGTACCTACCGCTACATGACCGATGCACTCTTTCCTTTTGGTTATGGCTTGAGCTATACCCAATTTGCTATCGGCAACGCTACCCTCGATAAAAATACTTTGAGTGCGAATGAGGCGGTAAAAGTGACGATTCCGGTATCCAATACAGGCAAACGTCAGGGAACGGAAATCGTGCAGGTGTACGTACATAAAGTGAATGATGTGGAAGGACCCCTGAAAACGCTGAAAGGATTCCAGCGCGTAAGTCTCAATGCCGGACAAAAAACAAATGTCACTATCGATTTGCCCGCCTCTTCGTTCGAATTCTACGACTGGAGTCAACGCAGGATGATGGTCACTCCGGGAGAATATGAGATATATTATGGCAATAGCTCGGATGCTAAAGACCTGAAAAAAAGTATTGTAGTAATCAGGTAACAAGCCGGTGAAAGCTATCGGTGGAGATAAAGTCTGGAAAACTCAGTTGTGCAAAGTAAGTTCTGTTAAAGGAGTTCTCGATTTATACTTTGTATTCAAAGAGGGAGAAGGAAATCTATTTAATTTCGACTGGTGGTAATTTAATATCTAGTCCTACATGTTACTATTTTGTATTCTCCGATAGCCGATCAATTACTATTTCAGGTGTAACCCAAATAGTATTCAAAGAATGTGGCGTTAAATGAAAAACCGCTGTAAGTACTTAGCTTACAGCGGTTTTTGCTTGGATGTTTATCCTTGTTTCTTACTTGACCTCTTCAAAATCGACGTCAGTAACATTCCCTTTGTCGTCGCTTGCAGGACCTTGCTGAGCCTGTTCGCCACCCGCTTGTTGCTGAGCGTTGTACATCTCCTGAGATGCAGCGTGGAACGCAGTGTTCAGTTCGTTGGTTGCAGCGTCGATACCTGCCAGATCCTGTGCTTTGTGTGCATCTTTCAATTTGCCCAAAGCAGCTTCGATAGGAGCTTTTTTGTCAGCAGGAAGTTTGTCACCCAGATCAGCCAACTGTTTTTCAGTTTGGAAGATCATTGAGTCAGCCTGGTTCAGTTTGTCGATTTTTTCTTTTTCAGCTTTGTCAGACTCCGCATTTGCAGCTGCTTCGTCTTTCATGCGTTTGATTTCCTCGTCTGACAGACCGCTTGATGCTTCGATACGGATACTTTGCTGTTTACCGGTTGCTTTATCTTTAGCCGATACGTGCAGGATACCGTTTGCGTCGATGTCAAAAGTAACTTCGATTTGCGGTTCACCACGACGTGAAGGCATGATGCCATCGAGGTGGAATCGGCCGATTGATTTGTTGTGAGCTGCAGTCGGACGTTCGCCCTGAAGGATATGAATTTCTACAGAAGGCTGGTTGTCAACCGCTGTAGAGAAAGTTTCCGATTTTTTAGTTGGAATGGTTGTATTAGACTCGATCAGTTTAGTCATTACACCACCCAGAGTTTCGATACCCAATGAAAGTGGAGTAACATCAAGCAACAATACATCTTTAACCTCACCGGTCAATACACCACCCTGGATTGCGGCACCTACTGCAACTACCTCGTCGGGGTTAACACCTTTAGAAGGAGCTTTACCGAAGAATTTCTCAACGATTTCCTGGATAGCAGGGATACGGGTAGAACCTCCTACGAGGATTACTTCGTCGATATCAGAAGTTGAAAGACCTGCATCAGACAAAGCACGACGACAAGGTTCTACGGTTGCCTGGATCAGTTTGTCAGCCAATTGCTCGAATTTAGCACGGGTAAGGGTTTTCACCAAGTGCTTTGGAATTCCGTTTACCGGCATGATGTAAGGCAGGTTGATCTCTGTAGAAGTAGTGCTTGAAAGCTCGATTTTCGCTTTTTCGGCAGCCTCTTTCAGACGTTGCAACGCCATAGGATCCAGACGGAGGTCAATACCTTCTTCGTTTTTAAATTCGTCAGCCAACCAGTCGATCAATACGTGGTCGAAGTCGTCACCACCCAGGTGAGTGTCACCATTGGTTGATTTTACTTCAAATACGCCATCACCCAATTCAAGGATAGAGATATCAAAAGTACCGCCACCCAAGTCGAATACGGCGATTTTCATGTCTTTGTGCGCTTTGTCAAGACCGTAAGCCAATGAAGCGGCGGTAGGTTCGTTTACGATACGACGAACGTTCAAACCTGCGATTTCACCAGCTTCTTTTGTAGCCTGACGCTGAGCATCGTTGAAGTAAGCGGGAACGGTGATTACTGCGTCGGTAACTTCTTGTCCAAGGTAGTCTTCAGCTGTTTTCTTCATTTTTTGAAGAACCATAGCCGAGATTTCCTGTGGAGTGTAAAGACGACCGTCGATGTCAACACGGGGAGTGTTGTTGTCACCACGGGTTACGTGGTAAGGCATGCGTGAGATTTCTTTCTGAACGTGGTCAAAAGTTTCACCCATGAAACGTTTGATAGAAGAAACCGTATGTTTAGGGTTGGTGATTGCCTGACGTTTTGCAGGATCACCTACTTTACGTTCGCCACCTTCGATGAATGCCACAATAGACGGAGTAGTGCGTTTACCTTCGCTGTTCGCAATTACCACCGGTTCGTTTCCTTCCAAAACTGCCACACAAGAGTTGGTAGTTCCTAAGTCAATTCCAATAATTTTTCCCATGATTGTATAAATGTTTAATCGTTATAATTCGTTTCTATAAGTCACGCTGTCTGTCGGTGACGTAATCATTCTTACAAACACTATGCCAAACTTTTTTGGAATGAAAAAGCATTTTTTTGTCAGAACTAAGACGTTTTTGATAGGATGTTGTGTCAGTTTTCTGCCAAATCGGCAGAAAAGAAAATCATTGGGGGCTGTAACAGAAAGAACATGATGCTCTAAAAACTCAAAAAATAAGTCAAATAGGTTTTGATTCTAAACATCTTAGGCAAATAATGGTTATTATTGTTGCCTGTTTCAGAGAAATGGGCAACAATAAATCCTCTGATAAGAAAACAATGAGACGAATATTAAGAAAACTAACTGTGCCGAATACGGTATTAATTGCGATGGGAGCGGGGTTATGGAGCTTTGCCGCTATTCGGATCTTGTCGCTGGGATATGTTGCCATAGAGCATCACCCCTGGCATCCCCTGGTCAGTTATCTGGTTGGGATTATTGGCTTTGTTCCGTTTTTCTGGTTTGTTTTCCGGAAAGTGAGCAAACGATATGTTACGCGTATCCTGAATCTGCCGCGGGAGCATACCCATTTATTTGCTTTCCTGGATAAACGCGGATATCTGATGATGACGTTTATGATCTCGCTGGGTATTTGTATAAAACATGTTTCAGCCATTCCGGAGCTTTATAAAGGGACTTTCTTTATTTCTCTCGGTTTATCGCTTCTCGCCTCTGCTATTGTGTATATAGTAAAAGGCGTTCAGCACGTATTGGCTAAGTAACTTGCACATGTTATCAAAACAAAAGCAGGCTTCGGACAAATCCAAAGCCTGCTTTTGTTTTTGGTACCACCGTTCTTTTTCGGTTAAAGTAAATTACTGGCTAATTCCGATAATCTGCTTCGTTCTCCTTTTATCAGATTGACATGGGCAAACAGATCCTGTCCTTTCATTTTGTCAATCATATATGCCAGACCATTCGATTCCGCATCCAGGTATGGGGAGTCTATTTGCTGGATATCTCCGGTCAGAACCATTTTGGTGCCTTCTCCCGCACGGGTAATGATTGTTTTCACTTCGTGTGGAGTCAGGTTTTGTGCTTCATCGATGATGAAATACGTATCGCTAAGGCTTCGTCCGCGGATAAAAGCCAGCGCTTCGATCACCAGCTGCTGATTGCTTTGTAAATCCTCGATTAGCCGGTAATCGGCTGATGTGGGCATAAACTGATGTTTGATTACAGCCAGATTATCGAACAACGGTTGCATATAGGGGGCGACCTTCTGCTTTTCATCTCCCGGAAGAAATCCAATGTCTTTGTTGGCCAGCGAAACAATCGGACGGGCCAACAGGATTTGCTTGTATTCCTGATGTTGTCGCAAAGCAGCGGCAAGAGCCAAAAGCGTTTTACCGGTTCCTGCTTTACCGGTAAGGGCTACCAGCTTGATCTCCGGATCGTTGAGTACTTCAAAGGCAAAGCTCTGTTCTGCGTTTTTAGGTTCGATTCCGTAGTTTCTTTCTTTTTTTACTTTCTGTACCATCCGGCTGAAAGGATTATATCTGGCCAAAACTGTAGAACGGACGCTTTGCAGAACGAAACACTCGTTAGCCTGAATGATATTCGCAAAATCGAAATCAGATACAGGGAGACCTTCTTTCGAGCTGTATAATTTATCGATCAGTTCGGGATCAATATTGGTGAAAACCTGTTCTTCCCGTTCAAAAATATCAATGTTGGTTACTTTATCGTTGATGTAATCTTCTGTCGGAATTCCCAGCGCACGTGCTTTCATCCGAAGGTTAATGTCTTTGGTGATGAGTATGGTATGGGTTTTGGGTTTCTTTTTGATCAGTTGAATAGCAGCCGACAGAATCTTATGGTCGGGGGTGCGTTCCTGGAATACCTCTGACACTTCGGGTTCTATATGGTCGGTGGCCATGATGAATAAGTTCCCCATGCCGGTGCCCAGATTAACTCCTTTCTTAAACATTTCATCATTGGAAAGAGCATCCAGTTCCCGGACGAATTCGCGGGCGTTGTAATTGATCTGCTCCGAACCCTTTTTAAACTTGTCCAACTCCTCCAGAACGACAATGGGAATATACAAATCGTTCTCCTCAAAATTCTCCAGACATTTGTAGTCGTGCAGGATAACATTGGTATCCAGCACAAAATTTTTCTTTGCTCCCATAGTATCTCGATTTAAATGTTGATATTTGCATGCAAAATACAATTTTAATTGATATAATCAACTCTTTTTAACGGAATATTTTTGATGAATTACGAGCAAACTCTTGATTATCTCTATACACGTCTGCCGATGTTTCAGCGTACAGGGGCAAGCGCATATAAAGAAGGATTGGATAATAGTCTGGCCTTAGATGCTTATCTGGACCATCCGCACCAAAAGTATCGCACTATTCATGTCGGCGGGACTAACGGAAAAGGGTCTACCTCACATTTGTTAGCTGCTGTTTTACAGAAAGCTGGATATAAAACCGGTCTTTACACCTCTCCGCATCTGGTCGATTTTCGCGAACGGATTCGTGTAAACGGTGAAATGATAGAGAAAGAATTTATAGTCGGCTTTGTAGAAAAACACAAAGTTTTTTCCGAAACCATCCACCCCTCTTTTTTTGAATTAACCATGATGATGGCATTTGACTATTTTGCCCGGGAGCATGTCGATGTGGCTATTGTCGAGGTGGGATTGGGCGGAAGGCTCGATAGTACAAATATTATAACTCCGGATGTCTCAGTGATCACCAATATCAGTTTTGATCATGTGCAGTTTCTGGGCGATTCTCTGACAAAGATAGCTGCTGAGAAAGCAGGGATTATCAAGTCAGGCATACCCGTAGTGATCGGGGAGGCTGAAGGCGGGGTAGCTGAGGTATTTCGCGAAAGAGCCATTGAAGTAAATGCTCCCATCTATTTCGTGCAGGATGAGAAGCCCATACTTACAGCCCAACCCGGAATAAATGGAGGCTGGGACTATTCATCCGGACAGTTTGGTGAATTCCATGGTGAACTGGGCGGATTGTGTCAGGATAAAAATGCCGCGACTGTGCTTCAAACACTTGAGGTATTGATACAGAAAGGATATACGATTCCCAAAGAGGCTGTTCATCAGGGATTTGCTGAAGTGACTTCGCTTACCGGCCTGCAGGGACGCTGGCAGATGCTGGGCGAATCGCCAAAGATCATTTGTGATACCGGTCATAATGAGGGCGGTATGCAATATATAGTGCAGCAACTGGCTAACGAAAAATACGACCGGCTTCATATTGTTTTTGGGGTTGTCAACGACAAGGATGTGCGAAAAATACTTTCGATGTTGCCCCGTCATGCCAGATATTATTTTACTAAAGCTTCGATACAACGGGCGCTTGATGAACAGGAGCTGCAGAAACTGGCTTCGGCTTTTGATCTGCATGGTGATGCATTTGCTTCTGTTCCCGATGCCATACAAGCGGCCCGTCTGGCTGCGCAGCCCGGGGATCTGGTATACATTGGCGGCAGTACTTTTATTGTTGCGGATGCATTGCCTGTATTTTCTAACCTTAGGTAGGACTAGTTATATTCCCCGGATCTGAACTTTATATCTTATTTTGCTGTTAAAGTTAAGAGCCTGTTTAAATTTTACCGAAACATATCCATAAAGAATAAGAGTATCCATTCTTTGCTTTTTTTAAAGTCTCTTTCGGGCATATTTTTTACTTTTCCCCCTTGATTTAGCCCGCTAAATCTGCAGAAAAAAAGCAAAAAATCTACCTCGAAATAGTCCTGAGAAAGTATCGCAATAAAATTTAAACAGGCTCTTATATCCGGGGGATTTTTATGGATAAAGCGACGAATACCTGACTTTATTCTATCAACCGGGACGGATTCTCTTTTGAATAGCCTGTTTAACTACTGTTAATCTCAATTTCTTGCATCAGTTGTTTTTTTTATTCGTAAAAATCGCTTTTATTTGCATTACTAACCATTAAAAACAAAACCCGGAAGCCTATGAAATGACGCTTTACTCAAATTTTTATACCAAACATCATGGAAAAATTAGTAAAGCTGACTGATGAGCAATTAGTTGCACTTTTTGCTACAGGTGATAATGAGGCATTCGACGTATTGTTAACCCGCCACAAAACGAAAGTCTTTTCCTATATCTTTTATATTGTCCGCGATAAGGATCTGGCTGAAGATATTTTTCAGGAGACTTTCATGAAAGCCATTGTGACCATTAAGCAAGGTCGTTATTCAGAAAATGGGAAATTTGCTGCCTGGATTTCCCGGATTGCACACAATCTTATTATAGACTTCTTTCGTCAGGATAAAGATGAAAATTCAACGTCCTGCGAAGACAGTGGCGTGCTCAATAGCAGTCGTTATAGTGAAGGAACAGTCGAAGATCAGATGATTCAGTTACAGATTCGTTCCGATATCCGCAAGATTATCCGGAATCTCCCTGCCAATCAGCGTGAGGTGCTTGTGATGCGTTACTACAAGAATCTTAGTTTTAAAGAGATTGCCGATATAACAGGGGTAAGTATCAATACGGCTTTGGGGCGAATGCGTTATGCACTGATAAATATGCGTCGGCTTGCACAGGAACACAATGTGTCATTAACGATGGATTGATGTAATCCCGAACATACATATAACCGTGAGACAGGGTAATTGTGCCTTGTCTCCCGGTTTTTTTATGCAGGAGAGCCTGTCTTTAATCACATAGGTACAAATTAAATTAAAATCGTTACAGATTCTTTCTTTTACTTTTAAATGATTCGTAGCTTTGCCGGCCGGTAGACTTTGGTTTTATCGGAATTTCATCAATAGATAATGGCTATGCTTCGACTCCTGAAATCATACATGTTGCCCATTGCTATGACAATGGGTATCCTATTCTCTCAGTTTTTTGCCCGATTCTCAGGCATAACACCCTACCTCATTTTTACCATGTTGTTTGTTACCTATTGCAGGGTTTCCATGCGGGATATTCAGTTCTCCCGTTTTCATTTCTATTTGTTGGGTATTCAGATTCCCGGAAGCCTGATCATTTACGGAATCGTTTACTGGTATAATCCGGTAGTCGCCCAGGGGGCTATGATTTGTGTATTGGCTCCCACAGCGACAGCGGCAGCGGTAATTACAGGAATGTTGGGTGGCAATGTGGCGAGCCTGACTGCTTACAGTATGATCAGCAACCTGGGTGTGGCTCTCTTTGCCCCTTTCATCTTCTCCTGGATTGGCGCTCGGGGGGATGTTTCGTTTCTGGAGTCACTATTTCATATATTACGTGAGGTTTTCCCCATGTTGATGGTGCCTATCCTGGCAGCGGTGTTGTTGCAGAAAATTGCACCGCGCCATTCACGCTGTTATCCGGGAGAGACAGAACATCTCTTTTTATTTATGGGCTTTAGCGCTCACTATCATGGTCGGCCGGACTGTTTCATTTATCCGGCAACAATCTGTTGCTAATCATACCGTGGAGATAGCCATAGCTGTCTGTGCTTTTTTCATCTGTATTGTTCAGTTTCTGTTGGGTCGGAAAATCGGGGCACGTTCTCAAAACGCAATAACGGGCGGACAAGGTCTTTTTCAGAAAAATACGGTTCTTGCTATCTGGATGGCACAATCGTATCTCGATCCCATCTCTTCCATAGGTCCGGGTGCTTATATTTTATGGCAGAATACGGTAAATTCGTATCAGCTCTGGATGAAACAACATGGAAAGAGCCTGAAGATCTGGTGAACATTCCTCCACCATAAAACGTTTGTTGAATAATGATTTTTATTCAATAAACCATTAAATCATATTCAAATGGATCTGAAAATGTATATTGCTCCAAAAAAGTTTTCCCTGAAAGAAACCGTATCATATGCAGAAGGTTCTGTAGTCAGCAAACAATCAATCAAGCAAAAAGGCGGTAATGTTACCTTCTTTGCTTTTGATAAAGGTGAAGGATTAAGCGAACATGCAGCCCCCTTTGATGCGATGGTAGTCGTGATAGAAGGGCTTGCTAAAATTACCATCGACGGACAGCCTTATGAATTGACCGAAGGAGAAGCTATTGTAATGCCGGCACATATTCCTCATGCTCTTTTTGCCATCGAGAAGTTTAAAATGATGCTGGTGATGGTGAAAGGAGACGGGAAGTAATGTCTCTTACCTGAAGAGGTCCGGCGCAAAAACAGGAAGGTGTTATGAATAATCTATTCATAGCACCTTCCTGTTTTATAATCAGTCGTTATCGCAATCGCAACAGCCAACGTTCCCTTTCGCTTTCTCAAAAGCCTCTTTTCCTTCCATAACCGAGAAGTAGATTAAGCCGGCAGCACCGATTGAGTCGGCATACCCAAATCCCGTCAGTTCGTAAATCAAACTTGCAATAAGCAGTACCACAGACATGAAAACGCACACTTTGGTACAATTGGAATCGGCGATAATGGGTTTCGAATCAAGTTTTCTTCCGATTTTCTTTTTTGCATTCATCAACCAGACCATGGTGATGATAGAGATCAACGAAATTACGATCCCCCAGAACGCCGTTTCTGGTTTATGTCCGCTTTCAATATTCACGATTATACCGGCCAACAGACCGACCGATAAGAGATAAAATGCCGCCCCGGTAGTGCGTAAAGCCTGTGTCTCGAAACGGGTCTTCGGACTATCCGGATTTTGTCTGATTCTGCGGATCATCACAGCGATACCAACCCCTGACATAACTTCGATAAAACTGTCCACTCCAAAACCAAAGAGTGTAAGCGTATCATCGGAATATCCCAGAATCATCGATACGACTCCCTCCAGTATGTTATAGAAAATGGTGAAAAGACTTAGTGCATATGCCTGTTTGTATAGAGTTTGTTCTTTATTCGTCATGATTTACAGGATTGATTATTTAGAAAAACAGGTTCATATCAGAACAAAATTGTAGTACATTGGTTTATATTCAGGGTAAAAGATAACAATATTTGTAAAACCTGTAAATCTTATAATTTATCGAGCGGATAGTATAAAAGTTCTGTACAGAAGCCAGGTTAACTTTGCTCTGTAAATCAGTTCTCAATTATTTAACCCTTCAATCAACAGACAGTATGTCGATCATTAAAAAGAGTTTTCCGGTCTTAGGCATGAGTTGTGCAGCCTGTGCGTCGAGTGTCGAGAACGTTCTGAAAATGCAGAAAGGCGTAACCGATGCCGCTGTAAATATTGCCAATGCGATGGCGTGGATTGAGTTTGACTCTTCTTTGACTAATCCCTTAACATTGAAGGAAGCTATCAATGCAGTAGGTTTTGATCTGCTTATCGAAGAGGAGAGCGGGGAGCAGGTGGAGGAACAGCACCGTACCCAATACAGGCAGTTACAGCGCAATGCTTTGTTGGCAGGCCTGTTTGCTGTACCGGTAGTGATTCTCGGGATGTTCCTGATGGATTTTGCATATGCAAACCGGATTATGGCAGTGTTGACTCTTCCGGTACTAACCATATTCGGGCGTAAGTTTTTTGTCAATGCCGCAAGATTAACGGTGAAAGGTCAGGCCAATATGGATACGCTGGTAGCACTGAGTACCGGTATTGCCTATCTCTTCAGTCTGTTTAATACGATGTATCCTGAGTTCTGGCACAGTCGCGGCTTGCATCCGCACGTATATTACGAAGCGTCGGCGGTGGTGATTGCTTTTGTTATGTTGGGGAAGTTGTTGGAGGAAAGAGCTAAATCTTCTACTTCATCAGCCATCAAAAAGCTGATAGGACTCCAGCCTCAAACCGTTGCGCTGGTTTCTGAAAACGGCCCTGAAACAGAGATTGGCATATCTCAGGTCAAAGTTGGATTCCATCTGTTGGTAAAACCCGGCGAGAAGATTGCTGTGGACGGGGAAATTGTTTCCGGTACTTCGTTTGTGGACGAAAGCACCATTACCGGAGAGTCGTTGCCGGTAGAGAAGGTTGCCGGGGATAAAGTTTTTGCCGGGACAATTAACCAAAAAGGCAGTTTTGTTTTTGAAGCGCAAAAAGTAGGTAGTGAAACTATTCTGGCACAAATCATCCGTATGGTGCAGGAGGCACAGGGTAGTAAAGCGCCCGTACAGAAGCTGGTGGATAAAGTGGCCGGAATCTTTGTACCGGTGATAATAGCCATTTCGATACTCAGTTTTGCAATCTGGATGATTTTCGGTGGGGGGGATGCTTTTACACAGGCGCTTCTGGCTATGGTGACCGTGTTGGTGATCGCTTGTCCATGTGCTTTAGGACTCGCTACCCCGACAGCCATTATGGTTGGGATGGGTAAAGGCGCTTCGCAGGGAATCCTGATCAAAGATGCCGAAAGTCTGGAGCTGGCTCACCGTATCCATGCGATTGTGTTGGATAAAACCGGAACCATAACCGAGGGAAGACCAGTGGTTACTGATGTCCTCTGGTACGTATCTGATTCGGAACAGTCCGGTTTGATTCCGATACTTTATTCTATCGAAAAGCAATCCGAACATCCTCTGGCTGAAGCGGTGATTAATGCATTGCCTGTTCAGGAACAACGGATTCCGCTCGATGGATTTGAGAGCATTACCGGAAAAGGGGTTGTCGCTCAACTGGGTGGCCAGCATTATACAGTGGGAAATCAGAAACTGGCTGACGATTCCGGTGTGTTGATCCCGGAAGAAATCCAACTGCAGATTGAAGCTCTGCAGAAAGAATCCAAAACAGTGGTACTCTTTACCTGTGAAAGTATTTGCCTGGCCCTGATCGCGATTGCAGATCAGGTAAAACCTACTTCTGCCGAAGCTATCCGTGGGTTACAGGAGCAGGGACTTGAGGTTTATATGCTTACCGGTGATCACGAACAGACAGCAAAAGCGGTGGCAGAAATTATCGGTATTAAACACTTTCGTGCCGAAATGATGCCCGGTGATAAAGCTGATTTTATCAAACAACTTCAGCAGTCAGGCAAGACGGTCGCTATGGTAGGTGATGGAATCAATGATTCGCATGCATTGGCACAGGCAGATGTCAGTATAGCGATGGGTAAGGGCTCTGATATCGCCATGGATGTGGCGAGAATGACGATTATTTCGTCGGACCTCCGACTGATATCAAAAGCCATTCGTCTTTCGAAGCAGACCGTGAAGACTATTCACCAAAACCTCTTCTGGGCCTTTATTTATAACCTGATCGGAGTTCCCATTGCAGCAGGGGCATTGTATCCGCTCTTTGGCTTTATGCTCAATCCGATGATTGCCGGTGCGGCTATGGCGTTCAGTTCTGTGTCGGTAGTGACGAATAGCCTTCGTCTTAAGGGGGTGAGGGAATGAGGGGGAGTAATGGGGAGTTATAAGGAGTTATGGGAAGTTGTCTAGTCCTGAAATAGGTTTACAAAACAAGTAAACAAAAATCAGGATTATGAAAACGATACAGAGTAATAGGGAGTTATAAGGAGTTATGGGAAGTTATAAAGAGTAATAGGAGTTGAGGTGTGTAAGTGTTTGTATATTATATAAATAACAGTATATAAAGAAAATAAGAACTCTGTAATAATCTCTTTTCTGGTTACACAGAGAAAAAAATTAATAAACAATTAAAATAATGGCAAAACTTAAGTTCAAAACCAGTCTCAATTGCAACAATTGCGTTGCTAAAGTTTCAGCGATGTTGGACAAGCTTGTCGGTCCCGGTAATTGGAGTGTCGATGTGACTGATCCTTCCAAAATACTTACCGTAGAGGTCGGCAATGTGGCTCCCGAACAGATTATCGAAGCACTGAAAGGTTTCGGCTATCAGGCTGAAAAACTGGATTAACGGGAAATTGTGGGCGCTTTTTTCGCGAAAAGTTCTAATTTTGAGGAAAAGAACCTGAACGGATGAAGATTTACGTCAAAAATATGGTTTGTCCCCGATGCATAATGGCGGTCAGATCCCTGCTCGAAGAGTTGGGATGGCCGCCATTATCCATTGACCTGGGGGTAGCGGAGATCGAAAGAGAACTTTCCGTTGAAGAAATCACTATCTTGTCTGATCGTCTGCATCAGCTGGGTTTCGAATTGATCGAAAATACTCCGGCACGTATCGTGGAGCGCATTAAAAATGCGATTGTCAGGCTCATTCATTACTCTGAGGAGGAGCAAAAGCAGAACTATTCAGCTTACCTCGAAGCTCAATTAAACCGCGATTATACTTACCTGAGTAATCTCTTTTCGGAAATGGAGGAAATGACCATTGAGAAATATATAATCCTTCAAAAAATAGAGCGCGTGAAAGAACTGCTTACTTACGATGAACTTTCATTAAGTGAAATAGCCGACAAGATGGGCTATAGCAGCGTTGCTTATCTTTCCAGCCGTTTTAAGAAAGAGACCGGTATGACACCCGGGAAGTTCAAACAATTGAAGAATAACAAACGCAAATCGCTGGATGACGTTTGATAAATAACTCCGTACCCATTTTCATTTGCAAATCAATGGTATTACTTCTAAGT
The DNA here is from genome assembly GCA_963662365.2 of Bacteroidales bacterium. Lineage (GTDB taxonomy): Bacteria > Bacteroidota > Bacteroidia > Bacteroidales > UBA7332 > CAXXIC01. The sequence continues at coordinate 8,539 of CAXXPA010000010.1, read as the reverse complement.
TTGCAACATGAATCGCAAATTGTACCTCTTTAATCCCGACCATGATCTGGCTTTGGCTAATGCCAATGAAAACTTCAACCCTCCGCGCTCTGCACGTTCCTTTGCCGCTGACCTCTCTTGTTTGCCTATGTGGTATGCATTGCCGGAGAGCACGGTGTTGGGGTCAATGCCGGATAGAAAATGGATATCTGATCTGCATCGGCTTTTCCCCCAATTGGCCGATGTGTCCGTAAAGTTGCATCCTGATTTTTCGACAACCGGCTCAATCCATCCCTGGGGTTGGGATGCTTCGGTGCGTAAAAGTCTCGCCCTTCGGGGAGCCGGCAATCAATTACTTCCCGATCCAACGCAATTGGCGGAAATCCGGCGGTTGTCACATCGCAAAACAGCTGTCGCTGCTATGCAGTTTCTACGGGAAGAGCCTTCGATAGCCGGTTTGTTACCTTCAGCAGCACAACTGCTTTTCTCTGTCGGTGAAGTAAGCGCATTTGCCGGGTGTTATCCCAATGTGGTGTTTAAAGCACCATGGTCGGGTAGTGGAAAAGGAATATGTTGGTCTGCAGGAGTTGTTACTGATAATACGTTGGGTTGGTGCCGGAATATAATCGAAAAGCAGGATTGTGTGGTAGGAGAGGCGGTTTACGAAAAGGTGCAGGATTTTGCTATGGAATTCTGTTGTTCCGGAGGCAAAGTTTTGTTTGCCGGTTATTCGTTGTTTCATACCGACAAAGGTGTGTACAAAAGCAATGAACTGATGAATGATGAGGCTATTTTAAAACTGCTTACAACCGAATGGCTTCCTGAGAATGTCCTGCTTACAGTTCAAAATCGTCTGTTGTCATTTATAGAGAGCGAAATCGCTCCTGTTTATGATGGTTTTATGGGAGTCGATATGTTTGTTTATCAATGTGGCAACCGGTTTTTATTACATCCCTGCGTGGAGATCAACCTGCGTATGACGATGGGGAATGTGGCCCGTATTTTCTACGATAATTTTGTGCAATCACCCTTAACCGGTCATTTCTATATCGACCATTTCCCTTCGTCCGAAAGTTTGCGGGATGACCATCTGCTACTCCAATCCTCTCATCCGTTGCAGGTAACGAACGGACGAATCACACGGGGCTATCTTTCCCTATCACCGGTTACCGGATATTCGCGTTACCGTGCAAGGGTGGAAATCGGGTGACGTGATTATCTTTTCTGACAGGAAACAAAAAAACCACCTTTTGCAAGGTGGTTTTTATCTCAGGTTTCAGATTATTACTTCTTAAATAACGGATCGAGACCAATAGTGCCTTCCAGTTGTACCAGATAGGAGTCACTCATGGTATTTGCCAGATTCTTCTTAACAGAAGCGATACGGCCGGTGATATCCATCTCATTGACCAACTCGTTATTCTTCGGATTGCTGTTGAATGCCTCTAAAGATGCCAACTGTTGTTGCAGGAATTTCACCTCACGTACTTGTTTCAGTTTTAAGCGCTCTTTGTACCAATCGCTTTGGATTACATAGTCGCGGGTGAAATAGGTGCGCAATTCGGGATCGCTGATCTCTTTGCCTTCATAGTGTCCGTAGGCCATAATGTGCAGCAAGATTTTGAGCGGTGGAATAGCGGATTCTACACTGCCGTCGGCAAAATATTCTAAGGCCACCTTCTTCTGAGCTTCAACAATATTGTTGATGCCGTCGACATAGTCTTCCATTCCCTGAAGTTCAGGCTTGAGCATCGTTTCGCTGAATACGGTGAGTGGCTCATCGAACAATCGGTTCATACAGCGGAAGGCAAAGTTTTGGGTAATCCGGTAGCCGAGGCGACTGGCCAGAACCTTCTGTCCGTTGTAGTCAAAGTCGTTCAGTTTTTCAAGACATCCGTTTTCGATCAACAGCGCCGGATTGCGGTCTTCGGGTACAAGTCTCGACCAGATTTCCGGAATCAGAATGCTGATATCGTGATCGAAGCGGTGTCCGTTGCCGATGTATCCTGCTGCCGAACTAAATCCCTGATATTCTGTCAGGATATACGACAGTAGAGCGTTGTTGAGGTCGGTAGTAGCCGTAAGCATATTGAAAGGGCCTTTGGTAAGCGCACCTTCCGATCCTGCACCGGTAGTCGATGGCGATTTACCGGTAAGGCTACAAATAAAGTCCATAAACAATTCGGGCAATTCCTGATAATGAATCGGATTGTAGACTGCCAAAGAACGGATTCCCGATTTATGGTCGGCAGGATTGTTTCTGCGACCCGGCAACACGGCATTTACCGGATGATATACCGGTTCGTCGGCTTTGATGCCCCGGTGCAAACGAATCCCTGTATCGGCCAGGTAATTTTCAAAGGTATCGCCTTTGTGTGTATTCTTCTCGAGGTATCGCGGGTTTTTGGTTGGTTCACCATTCACAATACGTGTATGCGATGGGGTTACAAAATAGACCTGATCGTCATCCTTCACGATCCCGGTGATGAAATCTTTCACCGGTTGGGTATACTTTTCAAAATGAATCGCATTTTCATACAATTCAACGGCATCTTTTTTGGTAAGCGGTTCATAGTTGGTGATGAAAGTATCAGGGCTCACCAAATCACGTTCAGCGTCCTTGTCATAACCGCGGACTACCGCCTCGTCGGGACGTTGGAAGAAATATCTTTCGCAGTTAGTCGTGATTTTCACACTCTTATTCGGAAATTGCGGATTCAACTTCATCAACCGGTTGGCCGGTAAAGTGATCGACGCCGTAATATCGTCTTCCATTTGAATTTTGCGGGCAGGAACAAAGTCGCTGCGTAGTTTGTGCAGCAACCAGTTATCGTCGGGTGTAAAGCCGATGCGCACATTACTCGAAATTACCGGGGCATTGTTGTAGAGCAGGGTGTGTCCTTCGCGTCCGTTTACATAATCAACGCTGAATTTATCTTTCCAGGTACTGGTGTTTTCGTCTGTGCGATACAAACGCTTGATAAAGAGTACCATCGTGCGGATATGGAACGGGATATTGCGCAAAAACTCGTTGTATTCGTCGTTGTACTGCTCATTCGGCGTAAGTAGTTTTACGACGCTACCCAGCGTGCGCAGCGGGCTAAGCAGTGGGCGTGAAGGGTTGGCATCGGGTCTGATGTTTTTCCAACGCTTCGAGTAGTCCATATTGATAAGGATATCGGCCTGTTTCGAGTCCTCTTCAAGGTTGTTGATGTAGAACGATCCGTACTTTATGGCGTTTTGCAGCGATTTTGAAATCTCCGACTTACCACCTCCCGATACGGTGCTTGGTTTGTGGCAGAAGACACCTTCGGGACCGGTATCCACCAGACGCCACAAATTCTGATACGGATGCTTTATGAGGGTCAGTTTGTGTCCTGATGGATAAACGTAAGTCTTCTGGGGCGAGAGTTTTAACTCATGCTCCTGACCATTGTATTTCCACGAAATGTTGTTGGTGTCGATGTTGAAGTTGGCATGTTCGTGGATATAAATGATATCCGGGTATTTTTTATCAACCGCATATCCTTCGGGCTTCACTTCGACGGTATTACCCAAAAGTTCGATCGCTTTTTCGAAGGAATAGACGCCATTGAATCTCGATAGGAAGATATCGCCATAGACGCGGTCCATCATATTACCGCAAGGGAATGCGATAGCGCCTCCGGCATGTTCTTCTTCTACCAATCCATATAAATTGGCCGAATATCCGATCTGAGTCTTGATCTCTTTTTTGGAATAACCGTAGTAGTTGTCGGCAACCAGGGTAATCACAACTCCGCGCTCATTGCGGCAGGTGAGTTTAAAGGCACCGCCATTATTGTATAACTCATCATCCGATTTATAGCACATGCCATCTTTGCGTTGGCGTTCGGTGGCGTTGTCGTAATGAGGCAAACCGATATCCTTTTTCCTGAGTTGAGTCAGGTGAGGGGCCAGAATAATACAGCCGGTATGTCCGGTCCAGTGCTCCACATCGAGGCCCGAATCGTTCATAGCCAGATTGGGATCGCCGGCATTACCGAAGATATTCTCTACAAAATCGAGATTACTCACCAGGCTGCCCGGTACAAAGAAGCGGATTTCCATACTTTTTTCGGGCATGATTCCCTTCACTTCGGGAGAAACCACCGGACGGAGCAACAACGAAAGCATCACTTTCGCTTTTTTATCCTGATTGGCCGTGAAAGGCAGGGTTTTGAGCTCTTCTGTCGACTCAATGGCTGCTTTCAACATGTGGGCAAAGGTGAGGCGCGGAACCTCCTTCTTATCGCTTGGCACGGGCAATCCGCTATCCACAATGTGAAACGTACCTTCGGTGGTGCGTTTGTCTTTTGAGGGATTGTTCAGGATTCCTTGTTTCAGGCGATAAGAACTCACCAATTCGTTTTTAAACGTATCACCATCGGGCGGCAAGCTCAGTTCACGGGCAAGGCCGGGTTGATTCAATGTGAACGTATTGTTTGGAATGCGGGGAACTTCTACGTCAAGGCCCTCCAGGTATGAATCAATGAAGTTCTGAATGCGTTGATCGGCAGGCGATAAATAATCAGATAGTAACCGCGATTTTTCACGGAAGCTCTTAATCAGATCTTCAGTCAATGAAATGATACGATCGTGTGACAACTGATCTTTTACATCATCTTTGTCAATATACAACGGCTGGCCGAGCGCGGCCAGTTGCATGTTGATATATTGGATGACATCTTTTCGATCTTTTTTGATAACATTATCCATATTTCTACAATTAGTTTCTTTATCAGTTACAAAAATAACGAATTATAGGGATTATACCAACTTATAGTGCGAAGAAGGCATTGAAAAATAACACATTATTAATATCAGGCGCTATATGTTGCTGCTTTTGTTTCAGGATCCCGGAGAAAAAAGTTACTGTTTTTTCATTTCCGAAAATAGGACAATCAGTTTTTTTCTTTTTTTAGCTTGTTGGAATGCACATTTGCAAATCATATCGAGTCCTTGCTATTGTCAAAACCTAAATAAAAAACAGTTGGATGATTGATTGGAAAAGTAAGGGGTGGAGAATCGTGTCCCAACGCTGGAACGGTGTTATTTTTGGTGATTTTAATGCGGTGCTTTGATGGGGAGAGCTGATACAAGGCGGTTTTTGAGTGCTAGATGCTATATAATGACATTTTTAGACTTGAATACAATGCTTTGTTATGAAATAGCTAAGCGACGCATTAAGACTTTGGGCTTGTTCCAGTGAATACTCTTTCAAAACCTCTACCAAAAAATCATTGGTCGATATAAAGTTTTTGGGTATCAGTCTGACAAATTCTTCTTTGCTCATACTTTGAGTGTCTGTAAAGGGTTTTATTTTGAGTTTTTTGAGGTTCTCAGGCGTAATTCCGGCGATATACCAGCTTTCGATTTCCTCTTTCACGACCACAAGTTTATCCCTGTCTATCAGATTGCCAAATGTATTTTGCTCCTTTTCTTTTCTCTTAGTGATACATAATGCTGAATTACCTCTGGCATCCATATCACAAAGGAATAAATAATCTGAACTTGGTTGCTTTTTATAGGTTTTGATAAAATTCTCTACTACCGTTTTCGGGAGTTTGGCATATTTAATCACTTTGATATGAGCATACTTTTCTTTTAGGATAGGGAGTATTACCTTTTCCACATAACGTTCATCATCCGGCCCTTCCACAAAAATGAATAATTGACGATACTCCATAACTTAAGCGTCTAAAAGGTTTTGGATGAATAACTGATCTATTCCCAATTCATTTTCCAGAAAGGCTTTTACCATTTCTTTCTCAGCCGGTTTGCCGATTGTAGCAAAGCCATCATCATTTCTGGAAACCAAAATCAAATCGTCAAGTCTTGTATGCTTGAGTATTTCGGGATTGTGAGTGGTGATAATCACCTGTTTCTTTTCGGACGCCTGGTAAAATAACTGCATCAGCTTGGCGATCAGAGCCGGATGGATTCCGTGCTCGGGTTCTTCAAATATGGCTAAATCTTTATCTTCAAAGAAAAGCGCAATCAGTATCGCGGTAATGGATATGGTTCCATCGGATAATAACGAGCTGGGGATATCCATATTTGCATTGAAGCTCTCTCTTACTTTGAATAATAGGGATTTGTCATAGAATTTCTCTACATCTAACTCTTTGATGAATGGGAGAATGTCAGAAACGATATTCGCAAATTGACGAGATTTTTCTTTGTTGCTTAGTATATTTCTAATGACAATTGCAAGATTCTCCCCGTTTCTTTCCAATTCAGCTTTACCTGTGATAGGCGTGCTTTCTTTTGCTTTTTTTAGATCGAAGTCGTAAATCGCGAAATTGAGTAGGTTAATAGGAGATATAAATAAATGTTCCTGTATTAAGGTTTTGGAATCTAGTGGATTATTTTTTTTTATCTCTGTTAAATATGTATTTTAAGATATCTGCTGAATATACACCTAGATTAAGTCTGTCTTTTTTAATTGTATGAATATTACCATTTGGTAAAGTTATATTAATGTCATCTATTATAGAGCTATCGACAATTAACTCTCCATTTTGATTCATTAGATTGATACTGAAATCTAATAACTTTATCTCTTCATCTCCATATAGATAATAACTATTATTATTTGCTTTTTGAATCTTATTGGCAGACTTTACTCGGATTAACTGATTTTCATAGACAAAGGATTCTTTTGCAATTCTATAGATTCCATGAGAACGAATAATTTCAATGGAATAAGTAATGCTAATGTGTTTTTGAATAATCGTATCATGAATTGAAATAGTATCAATTGGAATTGATTTATTTGGTTTAAAAACAATTTCAATTACTGTTGTTTTCTTTTTCAACTGAATATTTTGCAAATACTCAATACCACCATGTAAAGAAATAGCATTCTCTATCCCGAAATCCTTGATATCTTTTACGAATTGAAGAGCTTCGATGAAATTTGATTTTCCCGAAGCATTTGCTCCGACAATCACATTCATGTCAGACAAATCAACCTCTACATCTTCGAAGTTCTTAAAGTTGGAAAGACGTATTTTGCTAATTAACATGATTGCAAAGGTTTGAGTGGATATTGTTTTACAAAGATAAAGATAAATCTGACTTAGCTATAATGAGTGTAACTTTCGATTAGTTTAATCAGAGCAAAATTAAAAAAACGGGAGCATCCCAAAGAAATGCTCCCGCCTGATATAATAAAAAAGAGTTGTCGGAATTAGTTTTTCGCAACGTATTCAGTGATCCACTGACCTACTTCTGAAGTAGAGTAAGCTTTGCCTTCAGCGCCAGCGATGTCTTCGGTTACGATTCCTGCCTCCATAGATGCAGTCACCGCATCGCGGATTGCTTTTCCTTCTTCCATCAATCCGAATGCATATTCGAACATCAAAGCGGCAGAAAGAACGGTTGCAATCGGGTTAGCGATATTTTTACCGGCAGCTTGCGGGTAAGAACCGTGGATAGGCTCAAACACAGAAGTGTGGATACCGATAGAAGCCGATGGCAACAGACCCAATGAGCCGGTGATTACAGAAGCTTCGTCAGTCAGGATGTCGCCAAACATGTTTTCGGTTACCATCACGTCGAAGCTTTTCGGCCACTGGATGATACGCATTGCAGCGTTGTCTACGAACATGTATTCAGTTTCCACTTCCGGATATTGTACCTGGATTTCCTGGCCGATCTGGCGCCACATACGTGAAGTACACAATACGTTGGCTTTGTCCACGATAGTCACTTTTTTGTTACGCTGCATCGCGTATTTGTAAGCCAGGTGGATGATGCGCTCGATCTCTTCGCGGGTATAAACGCAGGTATCGTAAGCCGTGTTGCCATCTTCAGAGCGGCCTTGCGGACGACCGAAGTAGATACCGCCGGTCAATTCGCGGATACACATGAAGTCAGCTCCTTCAACCAGGTCAGCACGAAGCGGAGATTTGTGCAACAATGAAGGGAAAGTAGTTACAGGACGGATGTTTGCGTACAAACCGAGTTTTTTACGCATAGCCAACAGACCTTGCTCAGGACGAACTTTTGCAGAAGGGTCGTTGTCAAATTTCGGGTGACCGATAGCACCGAAAAGCACAGCGTCAGATTTCATACACAATTCGTGAGTTGCATCAGGGTAAGGGTTTCCTACCTCATCGATAGCGCATGCACCTACGATAGCAGTTTCGTAAGTCAGTTCGTGACCGAATTTTTTACAAACTTCTTTGGTTACGTTCAACGCCTGTTCAACGATTTCGGGTCCGATTCCGTCCCCGGGCAATACGGCAATGTTCAGTTTCATCTTAATATATAAGTTTAATGTAATACCTGCGGTTGCTTTAAACGGTTGCAAAATTAGTATAAATTTCGGATGTGCTAAAATTAAAAAGCATCCGGATGTTATCATTTAAACAACTTATCCCAGGGATTATCGCTCCGGAAAGGAACTGCAGGCAGCCCTTCCTTATTGACCAGGTTGGAAAAAGCCGCTTCGTGCCAGGCAAAGCGGACAAAATAAGGGTGTTTCAGTTCGGGGGAAGAGACGATTACCTTATTGCCCTCGATCACCGCCAGA
>CAXXPA010000009.1:0-108184 GCA_963662365.2 Bacteroidales bacterium | reverse complement strand
GAGAAAGTGTTGTCCTCAATTAATGGAGCGTTTTTGAGGTAGTTGCCGGGTGGAGTTTTCAACGTGAAAAACAGGCAAAAGGGCATCTTCAAACAGCGTTAGTTTGAAAACCAATTCATCAATTGCTCCTGAAGGGTACAAATTGAAAGTTTCACCTAAAAGAATCCTGATCGAAGCATCTACGGCAAATGGCTTTTTTTACGGTATTCAAACGCTTCGTCAATTACTCCCGGCATCCATCAATGGTTCAAGGTTTGTAAAAGGCGAAAAAATGGAGCGTCCCATGTGTATCTATATCAGATGCGCCTCGTTTTGGATACAGAGGATTTATGCTGGATGTTTCGCGTTTCTTTATGCCCAAAAAAGATATTCTTCGGTTAATCGACTTTTTGGCATTCCACAAGATCAATACCTTCCATTGGCATTTAGTCGATGACAATGGTTGGCGTATTGAGATAAAAAAATATCCCCGGTTAACAGATATTAGTTCATGGCGTGCAGGACGTGAAGCTGTATTCCCAATGCGTTCCAATGCTGAATTAGGAGAACCGGTTACAACGGGAGGATATTATACGCAGGAAGATATAAAAGAAGTTGTAGCGTATGCTCAGGAGAGATTTGTTGAGATTATCCCCGAAATTGAAATGCCGGCTCATACCAACTCATCCCTGGCTGCATATCCTAATCTGACTTGTCCGGTTATCAATCATTATATTGGGGTAATAACCGGGATAGGCGGAAAAAATGCATCGACTATTTATTGTGCAGGAAACGATTCCGTTTTTACTTTTCTACAAGATGTATTGTCAGAAGTAATGACTCTTTTCCCGTCAAAATATATTCATATCGGAGGAGATGAAGCGACAAAAGACAATTGGAAAATTTGTCCCAAATGCCAGGCCAGAATGAAGGAAAATGGTATTCAAACAGAGGAAGAGCTACAGAGTTATTTTATCCGGAGGATAAATAAATTTCTGATAAGTAAAGGCAAACAGCTTATGGGCTGGGATGAGCTGGTGGAAAGTGAGATTCCCGAGAATGCTGTTATTTTTGGATGGCGAGGGTTGGGGACAGGAGCCTATAAAGCCGGTGAAAAAGGTTTTAAATATATTATGAGTCCCGCTCAGAAATATTATTATATACGATATCAGGGACCACAGTGGTTCGAACCTTACACCTATTTCGGCAATACAACTTTGCAGGATGTTTATTTGTATGAACCGCAAAATGAAAAGCTTTTACCTGAAACCGCAAATAGGATGATGGGGGTTGAAAGTTGTCTTTGGACAGAATTTATAAAAAGCACAAACGAAGCAGATTATCAGATTTTTCCCCGATTTGCAGCTTTTGCAGAATCGGCATGGAGTAATCCCCATAAAAAGAACTGGAATGATTTTTTGTCCAGACTGGATAACCTGTTAAAGGCCTATGACTTTTTGGGGATTAATTATTCGCGTTCGATGTATAATCTGTCCCATAAGGTGACACCTATTCGGGGTATGCTTGAAGTTGAACTTTTATCGATTCGCTCTGATGTGAAGATCCGGTACACCCTGGATGGAAGCGAACCGAAAAGTGAGTCCGTACTTTATAACGGAAAACTAATGATAAAACCAGGAGAATTCCTTCGTGCTGCAACATTCAAAGGTGGAAAACTTGTCGGGGCCATTCTGCCGTTACATACAATAAATAACAAAGCGACGGGTCACAATGCGTTTATAAACAACACTCCGGCAAATGCCCTCACTAATGGCATTCTGGGAAGCGAAAAAGTTACAGATGGAGAATGGCTTGATTTCAACGATAAAGACGTTGTAATGACAATTGATATGGATAGTATGACAATCTGCTCAAGTATTAAACTCGGGATCATGAATAATTCAGGAATGGGGATACATCTGCCCAAAAATGTTCAAATTGATGGATCAGAGGATGGGAAATCCTTTAAAACGCTTTTAGAGAAAAGTTATACGATGAGTAATTGTTTTCAGAATGGATTATTCAGACAAACGGAAAATTATGACTTTCCGAAATGCAGGATCCGTTATCTCAGATTATCTGTCCAGAATCCAGGTCTTTGCCCTCAGGGCCATGTGAGAGAAGGCCAAAAAAGCCGTATGGCATTTGATGAAGTCATTGTCGATTAATGCTAAATAAAGAGTAATAAACAGCTTATTCTCTTTGCGGAATTGTTGGTGTATTGCTTTAATATAACTTTTAATCAGGTTTATAGATATAACTTTATTATTCAGATACAATTATGCACGATCAGTTGAAAAAAATAAACATATTATTGCTATTCATAATTTCGTTTTTGAGTCTCAGTGCACAAAATCGGGTGTCGATAGTTCCCAATGCCACTTTAACAGAGATCGAGAAAGCTGCGGTTTCTGTTCGGCCAGGTGAGAGGCAACTTAATTGGCATCGATTGGAATATTATGCATTTTTTCATTTTGGAACCAATACTTTTCTGGACAAAGAGTGGGGAGACGGAACGGCAGATCCTTCTGTCTTTAATCCGACAGAGCTCGATGCGCGTCAATGGGTGAAAGCCATTAAAGCAGCCGGTATGAAAGGTGCGATTATCACAGCCAAACATCATGATGGATTTTGTCTCTGGCCAACAAAAACAACCAGCTATTCTGTGAAAAATTCTCCGTGGAGAAACGGAAAAGGTGATTTAGTGCGAGAACTGGCTGATGCTTGCCGTAAAGAAGGAATTAAACTGGGCATTTATCTTTCGCCCTGGGACAGGAATCATCCAACATATGGCAATTCCCCTGAGTATAACAAAATATTTCTTGCTCAGTTAACCGAGTTACTGACCAACTATGGCGAACTATTTGAAGTTTGGTTTGATGGTGCGTGCGGTGAAGAGCCAAACGGTAAAACGCAGGTCTATGATTGGGATGCTTACTATGCGCTCATCCGGAAACTGCAGCCCAATGCAGTAATAGCAATAATGGGACCGGATGTCCGCTGGTGTGGAAATGAAGCGGGGAAAGGGCGTGATCCGGAATGGAATGTTCTTCCTGTGAATGCCCGGTCTCAGAAATCAATAGCCGATAATTCTCAAAAAGAAGCGGGTGACGGAGTTTTTGTCCCTAAAATAAATCCTAAAGATAGAGATCTGGGAAGTCTTGAAAAACTCAAAGGGGCTTCTTCGTTGGTTTGGTATCCGGCTGAAGTTGATGTGTCGATTCGTAAAGGATGGTTTTATCATGCCTTGCAGGATAATGCTGTTAAAACGGACCGGCAACTGGAAGATATTTACTATAGTTCTGTTGGCATGAACGCTTCTTTACTGCTAAATATTCCACCTGACAGAAGAGGTTTGATACATGAAAATGATATAAAAAGTCTGATGGGGTTAAAAAAGATCCTTGATCAAACATTCAAAACCAATCTTGTAAGATTCGCTGAGATAAAAGCCGGTGTATCATCCGGTTCTTCTAAGTGCGGACGAATGGCAGACTCTGATTTACAAACTTTCTGGATGGATAAGACAGCAGGCAGAACACCGACTATAGAGCTGAATTTCTCAGTTGAAAAAAAGTTTGACCGTTTGTTATTGCAGGAATATATAAGAAATGGACAGCGGGTCGAAAGTTTTGTTCTGGAGATAAAAGAAAACGGGCAATGGCGCCAGATTGTTCAGGGTAACACAATCGGATATAAACGCATTCTCCGTTTTCCGGTAGTTTCAGCACAACATATCCGTATTCGGGTTACAGCATCAAGGGATTGTCCTCAGCTGTCAGAAATAGGGATTTACAATTCAGGACAATAATAACCGGATAGTAAATCCGAAAATTAAATTTCACGTGCAGTTTATTGTGACAAATCGTGATAAAAAGATTCGGAGTCGATATAGTAGCGGAAGCAATTTCGCTGATTTTTTACCGGCTGAAAAATAAAAATCAAACCATTTCAGAGGTTTATTGGCTAAATAACTAATCAACCGGCTGTTTTATAATTTTTAATACAGACTTATGTGTAATCGATTTAAATTATTTATGCACTTTTGGGGTGTGGTTGTACTGATTCAAGCTTTCTTTCCGCAGCAAATATCTGCATCAGATAATCGTCAAACCCTCTCATTAGATAACGGTTGGCGATTTCATAAAGGGGATATTCCTTTCCCGGTAATTAATGGTCACGGAATGACTTATATGAGTTGTAAAGCCGGAAGAGCACTGGGTGCAGCAGCGTATGATTATGACGATACCGACTGGCGTTTGCTGAATTTGCCTCACGACTGGGTGGTGGAAGGTGCAATTGATCCCAAAGAGAACATCTCGCAAGGATACCGGGCACGCGGTTATGGATGGTATCGCAGGAGCTTTAAGTTGGATCGCAGTGATAAAGGGAAACACATTGAACTTCAGTTTGACGGTATCGCTACTCATAGTACCATATGGGTAAATGGTATTTTAGTACATCGGAACTTCTGTGGTTATACTTCATCTTATATTGATATTACAGCGATAGCAAAATATGGGGAGGAGTTGAATAATATTGCAGTTCGTGTTGATGCCAACGAAATTGAGGGTTGGTGGTATGAAGGTGCCGGAATCTATCGTCATACCTGGTTGATCAAACGTGCACCTGTGCATATCATTACTGACGGAGTATATGCTAATCCTGTAAAGACGGCACCCGGAAAATGGAGAATTCCCGTTGAGGTAACATTAGAGAACAGTGATTCGGAACCTGCCCGGGTAGATGTGGAGGTTGGATTGTTTGATAAAGCAGGGAATCTGATCGTCAAAGAATCAACTTCTGCAATAGTAAATACGTTAGTTCAGAATGTTGCTAAGTTATCATTGCAAGTCGAAAATCCGCAGCTATGGTCTGTTGACAATCCGATTTTATATCAGGTAAAAACACTGGTTAAAAAGAGCGGTTCTATTATTGATAATCTGACGACTAACTGCGGGTTCCGAACAATACGTTTTACTCCCGATTCGGGCTTTTATCTGAATGATAATCGTTTGAAAATTAAAGGTGTTTGTAATCATCAGGATCATGCAGGAGTAGGTGTTGCACTACCCAACTCAATAGTCGATTTTCGTCTGAAGGTATTGAAAGAAATGGGGGCAAATGCCTATCGTTGTTCGCATAATCCTCCGTCAAAAGAACTATTGGATGCTTGTGACCGTATGGGAATATTGGTCATGGACGAGAATCGTAACTTCAATAACTCACCGGAATATATTCGACAGTTGGAATGGATGGTACGTCGCGACAGGAATCATCCTTCTATTATCATGTGGTCTGTTTTTAATGAAGAACCGATGCAGGGTACAGAGTCCGGTTATGAAATGGTGCGTCGCATGTCTAATATAGTGAAGTTGTTTGATACAACCAGGCCGGTTACAGCAGCAATGAACGGAGGCTTTTTTTCTCTCAAAAATGTGTCACATGCAGTCGATGTGGTCGGATTTAATTACCATACCAAAGAATATGACCTTTTGCACAAGGTACGTCCGGAACTTTGTTTAACCAGTTCAGAGGATATTTCGTGTGTGATGCAACGTGGTCAGTACGTGACAGATTTAAAAAATAACCTGATTGATGCATATGATACTCAGCACCCCGCCTGGGGAACCACTCATCGTAATGGCTGGAAGATGATTAACGAACGACCTTATCTTGCCGGTGGTTTTGTGTGGACCGGATTTGACTATCGTGGTGAGCCTACACCTCTCCAATGGCCAACCGTAGATTCGAATTTTGGAATTGTTGATTTATGCGGGTTCCCTAAAACAGCCTATTATATACGTCAGGCACTTTGGTTTGATAATAAGCCTGTTCTCTACATTGCACCTCATTGGAATTGGCCGACAGATAGTATTGGGAAAAACATCAAAGTGATGGCCGTGACTAATGCCGATCGGGTGAAGCTATTACTCAATGGGAAATTAATCTGCGATAAGCAGGTTGACAAATATGATATGCTAAACGAACTGGTCCCGTATTACCCCGGTAAATTAGAAGCGATAGGATATAAAAACGGCAAGGAGGTTTCACGTTTTAAAGTGGAGACTACAGGCACTCCGGTTCGTCTGGAACTGGTGCCGGATCGGAATGCAATTGTTAATGACGGTTGTGATGCAGTGCCTGTTACGGTTCGTGCCTTAGACGCAAAAGGTCGTCCTGTACCAACGGTTAATTTGCCGGTTGAATTTGAAGTAAAGGGCGTGGGTGAAATTATTGGTCTGGGAAATGGAAATCCGAATTCCCATGAAATGGAAAAAGGAAATAAAAGAGATTTATTCAACGGATTAGCCCAGGTTATTCTTCAAAGTCAGGCAAATAAAGCCGGAGAAATAATGCTGACAGCTAAAGCTGTCGGTCTGAAGCCGGCTCATTTGGTCGTTCGTGTTAAAGATACGGTTCAGACCCTGTCTGTGCCGGTGGTATTCCCTGTTTTAACATTGGATAAATGGCGCGTATCACCTTTTTCAGCGATCCGACCTGATCCTAACCAGAAATTGGCTGCTAACGATATGAATTCATGGGATCCAACAAAGCCGGGAGAATTGCAAGCATTTACCGGAGGAAACTATGCTGTTTACCGGTCTAATTTTGAGATTTTTCCGGGGTTTCAAAAGCAAGGTGCAAAAATTATCTTCAAAAATCTTACCGGTAAAGCCGAGATATGGCTTAATCAGCAAAAAATAGCTACAAAAACTGGATTGGGGGCAGCTGACTTTGAGGTTGTTATTCCTCCCGGGATGAAATCATGTGAACTGAATGTCCTTATTGAAGCGGAAGCGGGAATAAGAGCCGGTTTAGGAGGGATAGTAACAGTTGTTGCAAAATGAATGACTTTTAATTCTTCTTTCTGGTCCGATCATTAAAGTAAAACCCCAAAAGTTAATATTTGACTTT
The DNA here is from genome assembly GCA_963662365.2 of Bacteroidales bacterium. Taxonomy (GTDB): domain Bacteria; phylum Bacteroidota; class Bacteroidia; order Bacteroidales; family UBA7332; genus CAXXIC01. The sequence goes on along the minus strand of CAXXPA010000009.1, from coordinate 101,287 downwards.
TGGGGTTCACTTCATTACAACCTATTCGATATAGGTATATTATTTCTTCTGATATACCCTTACATAATCCACTTCATAACGTGTTGGGAATTTTGTTTTAGTCGGGTCACCGCCGTTTTGTCCGCCAATAGCCAGGTTAAGCAGGATATAATGAGGCTGTTTGAATGGATTCTTTCCGTCCGGATTGACGGTTTCACTGAGTGAGGTTTCGTTTAGTAACTCATCGTCCAGGTATAATTTAATTGCATTTTCATCCCAATCCATTCGCCAAGTATGAAATTTGTTCGGCCATTCGGGATCTTTTGCCAGGAAGTGCGATAAAGGCGTTTTTTGAGAATCCCATTTAGCTGAAAAGCGTTTATTGGTTCCAGAGGCCACATTTGCCAGTATATGATGTACCTTATTGATGGGATATGATTCCATCAGATCGATCTCTCCGTTGGATGGCCACTCACCGGAAATTCCCAATGTCCATATTGCCGGCCAGAGTCCCATTGAAGTATCAATTCTGGCACGAATCTCAAAACGTCCGTATTGAAATTGTCTGAGTCCTTCAGTAACCATGCTGGCGGCAGAATATTCTGCAAATTCTCTTTTTTTACGCCAATCGTTAGAAGTCGGATCGTAGTTGGGATTCTTGATTTGCTCTTTGCGTCCCTCAATCACCAGAACACCGTTTTCGCAAAAGGCATTATCAGCCTGATACCATTGGTATTCTTCGTTGCGGACAAATCCATGTTCGAATTTCCAGTTTGCCGGATCGGGTTTCCCGGGTTTGTTAAACTCATCAGCCCAGACAAGTTCCCATTTTTTGTCGTTTCTTGCAGAAAGAGCGGAGTTTTGTTTTTGTGAGAACAGGCCGGCATAGCTCAACAAACCGATGCAGGCAAGTGTGCTTTTGAGTAGTCTGAAGTTAATAGATCGGTTGGAATTCATAGTTTACGAGATTTGCAAAAGGTGGTTTAATGTGGTTTGTGTATTTTAGACAAAGATACACAAAACAGAATCTATATATAGATTTAGAGTCGGTGTAAAATGACTGGCTGAAAATTAACGTTTTTTGCAATCAAACAGGATATAGTAACCATGAAGTCTTATGTTCTATGGTTGTTCCGCTCTTGCTTCTATATTGAAAAAGGTATTTCTCATGTTAATTCCATAGATGACCCATAGATATCCCAGATCTTATATAAACTGGGATATCTCTGGGACATCACTGGAATATCACTGGGATATCTCTGGAATATCTATAGTTCAACATGGGATGAAGAGCGGAGAGAGAAGGATGCAAAGGTATTGTGTGGTGGAATGGTTACGAACAACAAAGTGATACATTGAACATAGTGCATTCATGAGAAAAACTTACAGAGGGGCTTTTGTTAATGTTATGAGATATTCCTGGTTTAAGTTAATTATACTCATTTTATTTTTACATTTGTAGAACAGTTGTGATGCATTTGTAATATCCGTATTTCGAAAGAGTACGAACGAACATTGCAGTTCAGAATTGATTACCGTGATATTGAAGCCGTAAGACATAGCCCTTCAGCTCCTGTTTTGTGGGTTGTGTAGTCTATTATCCGGACATTTAGACCAATAGTCAAGTTGGATAGCCCTTTTGAAAACTCCGGAAAACCCGGAACTTTGCAGTTTATGTGACTTAATAAAAGCAGACCTGTGTTTTTTACCGGTCATAATCAGCCGGGATCGCTTTTGTGAAATTATGTTTTGTATTTATGTTGTTGTAATTTCTTGTGTGTATGCATTCTATAAAACTTCGCATGTATATAATCGGTTTAATAGCCGGGATAATATTTCTGTTTCCTCATTTAACTTATTCACAAGATAGTATTGCTGTAAAAAGGCCAAAAGTAGCAGTTGTGTTAAGTGGCGGTGGCGCAAAAGGATTCGCTCATATAGGTATCCTGAAAGTTCTGGAAGAAGAAGGAATTCCGGTCGATATGATTGTCGGAACCAGTATCGGTAGTCTTGTCGGTGGTATCTATGCGTTAGGTTATTCAGCCGATGAGCTTTATGATATTGCAAAAGCGCAGAAGTGGAATGTACTTTTATCAGATGAGGTTCCCAGAGGATATTTATCCAGAAATGACCAGCTTATCCATCAGCGGTATCTTCTTTCCCTGGATGTGGATCTGACTAAAAAGATCGGTTTGCCCCAGGGGTTGATTAAAGGGCAGAATGTCATGAACCTGTTTTGCGGGATCGCCGGAAATGTTCCGGATAGTATGGACTTTTCCAAACTCCCGATTCCTTTTGCCTGTGTGGCGGCTGATCTCGAAACCGGTCAGGAGGTTGTATTGAAGAATGGATTTCTGCCTACAGCCATGTTTTCCAGTATGGCTATACCGGCCCTGTTTCAGTCAGCGGAGCGAAGCGGGAAAATGCTGATTGACGGTGGTGTGGTCAATAACTTTCCGGTCGATGTAGCCAAAGCGATGGGGGCAGATATAATCATTGGTGTGGATTTGCAGCGAGATCCGCCCAAAAACAATCAACTCAAATCGATGGATGTTGTAATCAATCAGTTGGTGACTTTTTTAAGCAAAGAGAAATATGCCCAGAATTTAAGACTTTGCGACATTCTTATCCGGCCGGATGTTACTAAATATTCCATGCTGGCTTTTACAACGGAAGCGGTAGATAGTCTGAATGTCAGAGGCCGGGAAGCTGCCGGTAAATTCCGGGAGGAGTTTCGCCGGATTAAAGCGAAATACGGACTTGTGCCGAACCAAAAGTCGCGGGAATACATCATGCCTGAAAAGTGGTATATTGACAATATCCGGTTTCGGGGCAACTACAAACTGGATGAGAATTTTCTGAAAAGTATGCTTGGATTGACAATCCCCGGCAACTATTCCTATAAGGAAATTAAAAATGCCATTGACCGGGTGTATGGTTTTGGCGGTTTTGAACGAATCTATTTTGATCTGACCGACAACTTACAAGGAAAAACGTTGAACCTGGATATTACCCCTAAAATCGTGAAATCACAGAATGTGGGTTTTAAAGCAAACACGACCGATGCCGCTGCGCTTATGCTCAACATTTCCAGAAAAAATTATGGTAACCGGTTTAGTTTCTTTTCTGCGAATGCCGAATTATCAGCCAATCCGGGATTGAGTGTCACGGCTGAAACCAGTAGCCGGAGTTTTAACACGCTGGGATTTGAATTGAAAGGCAAGTCGCAAAACATTAATTTGTATGAAGATGGTCACAAAGCCTTTAATATCGATATCTTTTATGCTTCTGCTGCGGTTTACTTCTATCAGAAGATTTTGTCGAAATATAATGCAGGGCTGGGGCTGAAAGAAGAGTTATACAGTGGTGATATTTTTTCAAACGAAAATTATGTCGTGACCACACAAAACTCAAATTTCTGGGTTACGAATCCTTATCTCTACTTTTCGATGGATAACCGGGATAATTTCTATTTTCCGACAAAAGGAACTAATCTCTATACCGAATTTTCCTTAAATTCAGACCTGAAAAATATAGAATCCATTAGTCCGACCCTGCTGATCCGGATGAACAATATTATTCCCATCGGATGCAAAACAGCTCTTCTGGCGGACTTTTACAGCAGGATGCTCTTCAATAAGGATTACCCTATGGCGAAAGCAACGCTGGTAGGAGGGGAGTCGTATTCTCAATATTTTATACATCATTTCCCATTTGTCGGACTTCCTCCGGTGACGTTTGCCGACCGTTATGTTTTCATCGGATTGCTGGGTGCCCGGTATCGTCTTTCTGAAAACCGGTATTTGTCATTGGTACTGAATGAAATGCTGCAAACTAATGAGGCTGTAAAGAACTTAAATTTCCAATCTGTCTTTGGCGGTGGTATAAAGTATTCGATAAAAACTGTAGTCGGACCGCTGGATATTGGTGTGGGATGCTCTAATCTTTATAAAAAACCAACTTTTTCAGCCAATCTTGGATTCTGGTTTTGATAGAGGTCCGGTTTTCAGTCTGCGTCTGTGGTTATCATCATTTCCGTTAATATTTGGGTATGATTATTCTCCAGTTTGCTAGTGTAAAATCAAAAGACAGGGTATAATATCTCCCGACATCCAGTTTTTTCCATTCATCGAAAATAGCAATCATCCTGTTGAAAAACGAGGGTAAGGTATTGCCGGAATAGTTTTTGCCGATTTTGATCCTCAAATATACTACTAAAGTAGTATTGATCTATATTTTTTCTTCCGTTATTTTTGTGCAAAATATACACTATTTGTGTTTTGATAATTGTAGGGTTTTTATAAAAATAAGAGAACTGAATTTATGGTTAGGATTTGTATTTTAATAAGCATTTACAAAACTGTTGGATTAAAATATTTGAATTTATAGCAATAATAATACTTAAGTAGTATTGTTTAATAATCAGATTGTAGGTATTTTTGTGAAATATTTGCACTGATTAGTGCTATTAAACCTGATTGAAAGGACTTTTTTGATCATTTAATCAGGAAGTTGTAGATATTCGATAATGTGTATCTTGGGTTGTGAAGTTGTAGTACTTTAGATGAATTTATTGATGGGTGAATGTTCAGGGTTGTTGTGGATTGATCTTTTGAAGGAGGTTTAATTTGATGTGACCCCGGATTTTGTACGATTTGTCAAGTGTATTTTATGATTTGAACAATATAAAAGTTGAGGAAAGTATAGTTTTGTTAATGGAAAAGTATAGTTATAGCTATTCTAAGTATAATTACATTTACATAAATATAGATTATTTCCTGATATTAAGACTTCAAGGTGTTCATTCGTAGTTGTTTTTTTGAATTATTAGTTTTGGGGCTAATCAATGAAATTAGAATAAACAGAGAAGAACTGTCGAAAAAGGAAACAGGCCAGGTCCGGCGTAATATGTAAAAATGTACTCCGGATTTTTGTGGTTTGAAAAATAAGTGAAACAGGACTATCCTGGTATTGTATTATTGAGAGTTTATTTACGTACAAAAAGGTTGCTCAAATTCCGGAATTATGAAAGGTAAGATTATCTGTCCAATATTAATGTTTTTAGTTGTTTTTGATATTTCATCACAAACATTTGAAGAGTATCAAAAGCAAGAGCAGGACAAAATGCAACAGTTTGCCCAAAAGGAAAAAGAGGGACTGATAAAATTGCAAAATGAATATGCTGAATATGTCGCTAAACGAGATAAAGAGTGGACAGAATTCCTTCAAAAAGAATGGGAGAATTATTCAGTATTTACCGGCAAGAAATTGCCAGATAAACCAAAACCAAAAACAAATCCGGTATATACGCCTCCGTCTAAGCCGTCTGATTCTCCAATCGCAGGACCAGTAGATGTTCCTAAGAAAAATCCGGAAGTAAGCCCTAAGACAGAACCCACAATCAAACCGGTAGAAAAGCCTGTAGCTGTAGTTCCTGAGCCAATACCACAACCGGTTGATCCTATCCGTAAGCCGGCAGAGGATGCTGGGAATGCACAAACATCATCACTTCGGTTCTATGGTAGAACATTTACAATTCCATATGATCCGGGATTGGAACAGTGTGAACTGGCAGCTGTCAGTCAGGATGCCATCGGTAATTTCTGGGAAAAAACCAGTAAAACGAATTATACCCTGACTGTGGAAAAACTGCTTCAGGCCAAGGCAGATCTTAATATTAATGATTATGGCTATTTTCAATTGGTTCAGCAGTTTAGTCGTAATTTGTTCCCCATGAAGGAAAACAGTGCAAGGTTAATGAACTGGTTTATTATGGTGAGATCAGGTTATGGTGTGCGTCTGGCATTTCAGGATAATGAGGTGGCATTGTTAATCCCTTCCTTACAACCAATCTATCAGAACAGTTATCTGACAGTCGGTGGGGTTAATTATTATATTTTCCCTAAACTTGAAGGAGAAAAGTATTTTACTTATGATAAAGATTATCAGTCGGCAGGACGTCCCTTCGATTTTAATATCAATTCGCCGATTAATTTCAACGGCAGAAAAGCTCAGAGATCACTCTCTTTCAATTTTGATGATAAGCCTAATAATATCAATATTGCCTATGATCCTGATCTTATTGAATTCTATAAAAATTATCCTTTAGTTGATTTGAGTGTTTACTTTAACGCTGCAGTTTCTGTTCAGTCAAAGGAGTCGATGGCGGAAGCATTGAAACCGTTGGTTGCCGGTATGGATGAAGTGAAGGCTGTTAATCTGATTCTTCATTTTGTACAAACAGCTTTTGAATATAAAACCGACCCGGAACAATTTGGTCGTGAAAAGTTCTTCTTTGCTGAAGAGTTATTTTATTATCCCTACTGTGATTGTGAGGACCGATCCGTGTTATTTTCATATCTGGTACGGGAAGTGTTGGGGTTAAAAGTAGTAGGACTTGAATATCCCGAACATGTGGCTACAGCAGTTGCATTTACCTCTCCCCAGACCGGAGATTTCCTGGTTTACAACAACAATCGTTATGTCGTAGCTGATCCTACATACATCAATGCTCCGGTCGGATTAACAATGCCACAGTATAAATCGGTATCACCTGTTATTTGTGATGTAAATTGCCATACTTCAGAAGAACTAACAGCTGATAAAATATGGCAGACTGCTCAGAATGCCGGTTGCTACAAGGGTAGTAGCCGCAAGAATACCAAAATGCTTCCTGACGGAGGGGTTTTGCTTACCGGTTACTTTGGTAATCCGACTCAATTAGGAGGATCGTCACTAGTCGGAGCTCCTAATACACATAATTGTTTTGTCGCTAAAATAAATCGGAGCGGTCAGACTGTTTGGGCAAAGGCCCTTACAGCGAATGGCAATGCTGTAGGGTTGTCTGTAGAGACAACACCGTCGGGTAATGTGGTTATTGCCGGCGTTTTCACCGGAACCCTCCGTTTTGCAGGGAAAAGTATTTCTGCGAAAGAAGGAAGTGCAGAATTGTTTATTGCCTGTTTTTCTCCTTCAGGTTCAATGTTGTGGCTTAACAGGGGAGGATTGGATGCGTTACCTCAAAGTGCCGCAACCGCCTTCTCGGTTCGGTTTGATGCTAACGGTGTAAAACAGGAAACAAAACATGCCGAAGTGCAAATCGAAGAACGTTCGCAAGGATTGTTTGTGGATGATAATGGCGGGATTTTTTATTCGGGTATGACGAATAATGCCTTAGCTTTAGCCGGTAATGATAAACCTGTAGCCTTTGCTTCGTCAGCTTCACTGGATGTGATTTCATTGCTCCAGAATGAAAGTGAAAAGTTTATTGCCCAACAGGCAGACCACGCAATTGCCGGTTTGTTGGCTGCTATTCGTTTGGTAAAGCATATGGGAGTCAGCCTGACGGGAGTACAAACACAACAGGCTCTGGATCGACATAATCCAAATTTTAAGAGGACTTGTCCGAATATATTTAGAAGTCTGGGCAAAATAAACTTTGTGCAAAATAACAAAGGAGTGATAACTATCCAAACCGATGGCGGAAAAGATATTTCTTTTGATAAAGTGAAAATATCGAATAACAGCACAATCTCAATTTCTGATTTGCAGGGAGGGGATGTTAAGGTGGATGTGCTTTCCGGAATTAAAGTCGGCAAGATGGTGGTATGGTACAATCTGAATTACATTAAAATGTATTCGAAAAACGGAAATCTTTTGTTTGACTACTCCTCAGATCACTCTCAGGCGTCTGTAAACGTAAGAAAAGATATTTTGAATTAAGGTGTAATTTTCAGGAAAAAATTATCCTTTACCGCAAAGGCCAAATACCTTCCGTGCTATTCTCAGATATTATGGGTGATAGATTAAACGGATAGATGTTGAGGCAATGCAGATAAAAACATATTCGTAATGTTCTTAAAACTATCTGTCTTATATCGGATTACCTTCTTAACGTTGTTAGTTTACTTTGCAATGCCATTTCTTTTGAGTGCTCAGGATAATGATCTAATAGCATTCAAAAGAATCTATCAATACGAACTGAGTGAAAATGATAGCTTAAAGTCGCTCCGTAAGGAGCAGTTCTCGGTAGGAGTCTCGGAGCTTCCTGTTTGGTTTTGGGGTATTCCGCTCTCCGATGGTAAAACGCGATACGCCATTGGTATCTCCGATCCTGTGATGAAAGATACAATACAAGCTCGCCGTATGGCTATCGATCGAGCTCTGATACAGCTGGGTTTGATGGACGGTGTGAAATTTACCGGTGTGTCTGATTTGTATGACAAAAACCTGCAAAACAAATATGAAGAACTTTATAAAATGGAAGGATCATTGATCCTGAAAGGAAGTTACATGATAGCAGATAGTTTTACAACCCGCTATGGCGAAAAAATGTATTTGTTAAAATACCAATCCCAAGGTCAGGGTAATACGAAGCTAGACATTGTGATGCAAACTTATAAGTCCAACACAAAAATAGATATCGGGTGGTGTGTTTCAGAGAAAACAGAATATATACTCAAAACTGATAAAACAGATTATTATTACGCTTTTATGGAGGATGATAACCGGAGTGAATTAGTTTCGCTTTGCAATAGCGATACTATTCCGGCATACAGGTATATGTACGAATATACAACGACGTCACCCAGTAATACCCATAAAGATTCTGAATTGATTCTGAAATTGTATGGTAAAGGTTTATGGTGGGGGTATTTAAAAGCCCTCTCAAACAATCTTCAGTTGATGATTGCTAACAAACGGTCTAAAATTAAGTCGATGGACGAGTTGAAAGGCAATAAAAACGGGAGTGTAATCAATAATTCACTATTGAGAAGTATTGTAAATGATAATATTCGTTTTACAATTTCTGGAATTTCGACTATGTATGGACAAATAAATATAAATATCAGTGCTATAAATCAATAAGTTAAATTTAAAAATTAAAAAGCATGAAAAAAGTAATGTCTTTCGGGTTGGCAACATTAATTGCTTTGTTATTGGTAAGTTGTGGAACTTCAAAAAAAACAGTTGTGAAGGAAAAAGAAGAAGGAACAGTTGAAGTAGTTCTTCCTTTGTCCGGTAAAGAGTATCAATCGGATAAAGAAAACTACCGTACGAAATCATCGGGAAAAAGCCCTGATATTGCTACAGCAAAAAAAATTGCTTTGAACAATGCAAAGGCTGAAATTGCCGGTTTGATCAGTGCGAAGCTCAAAGCTGTAACCCAGAATTATACTAATCAGCGTTCGGTAGCCAACGCTCAGGATTTTGAAAACAAATTCGAAAACCTAACAACAGAAGTAGTAAGTCAGCAATTGGTAGATGTATCCATTGTTGGTGAAAAGCTTTTGAAAACCGGTACTACTTACGAATACTATGTAGCTATTGAAATCCCCAAACAGTCTATTCTCAATGGTGTAGACAATACTATTTCCAAAAACCAGAAACTTCAGATTGACTACGATAAAAAGAAATTCGAGGAAATTTATAACAAAGAAATGGAAAAATTGGGAAGCGGTAATTGATTCATAGAATGACTCTGTTCTTTGTAAGAACTGCTGTGTTTGCTGCAATAATTTTTGCAGCAAACATTTGTTTTTGTAAAGCGTAGGAAATAATATAAGTAAAGGATGCTAATAGGAATGGCTATGTTGTCGGTGAAATCAGCAGTGAAAGGTAATTAATCGCATACTGATTACGAAAAAATAATGACCAGATAACTCTTTACCACCCGTTCTGCGGTGTGCTAGATATTAATAATTTCAAATGCTGAAATAACAATTATATACAAATTATATACCACATTAGGATGAAAAGATTAATCAATGGGATATTAATGCTCGTGTTGTCTGTATCTATATCTTTGGCTCAGTCGATATCGGAAATTAAGCAGGATAAAGCCCACTATCTCTGGGGCGAAGGTAGTGGGAATACACTAAAAGAGGCTGATAACTCAGCTTTAGCAGATCTGATTAGTCTGATTTCTACACAGGTTGAAAGCAATTTTGAGAAAACTGTAGAGCAGACAGCCTCAGGAAATAATATAAAATTTAAAGAGACTGTAAATGACGTAGTAAAAACCTATTCGAGTGCCACGCTCAAAAATACCGAACGTTTTGTAATTCAAAATGAGCCGGAAGCTAAAGTGTTTCGCTATATCAAACGTAGCGAGATAAGCCGGATATTCGAATCACGAAAAAACAAGATTCTAGAACTTTCACATAACGGTGAGGAAGCACTCAAAAACCTCCAGGTCGCTGATGCTTTGCGATACTTTTACTGGTCGCAGACCTTGCTACGCAGTCATCCGGAATCGGGGGAGATAAAAATGACCGATCAGACAGGTAAAGAACAACTTCTGATCACCTGGTTGCCAATGAAGATTAATGAGATCATGGCGAATCTGTCAATAGGTGTAGAAAGTCAGGATGCCAAAGATAATTTCACAGATTATCTACTGAAAATACGCTATAAAAGTGAACCGGTACGTAATCTGGATTATACCTACTGGACCGGACAAGACTGGTCGAACATTGTAAGCGCAAAAGATGGTTCCGGAGTGGTTGAGTTACCCAAGACTGCCAATAATAACGAAATAAAGTTAAAAGCCGAATATGCATTCGAAGGAGAAGCCAATATCGACATGGAGCTTCGCGATGTTATGCAAAAATTGCCACAAGTCCCATATAAAAGCAGTTATCTAAATATTGGAACTAAACCAGCTGTTGCCGGTGTTGAGCAATCTTCATCACCTGTTACAAATGTTGTTAACGCCTGTGGTACGCTCAATGCTCTTTCCAATATATCAGCACAGGAGGCTGTAATGAAACAGGTCATTGACGCTATTCTGGCTGGCAGGTATGCATCCGTCGAAAAATTATTTACGCCGGAAGGATACTCCATATATCAAAACCTGCTCCAATATGGTAACGCCCGGATTCTGAAAAAGTTTGATCTTAAATATTTCCAGTACAACGATTTTGTTATCTGTCGTTCAGTCCCAATGAGTTTCAATTTTAAGACTAATAACCGTACCTTTATCGAAGATGTTGTATTCTACCTGGATAAAGAGAATAAGGTTTGTAACATAACTTTTGGCCTTGAAAAGCAAGCGATCAATGATATTGCCTCTAAAGGTTCATGGAGTGAGAATGACCGGGAATTGATCATCAGTTTCCTCGAAAACTATAAAACGGCTTATGCGCTCAAGCGTTTCGACTATATCAATAACATCTTTTCTGATGATGCGCTTATCATTACCGGGATGATTACCAAGGTGAATACTTCTCCGGAGCTGCGTTATCTCAATAATGGTCTTGTAAAATACAACCGGCAAACGAAATCCGAATACATGAAAAAATTGAAGTATTCGTTTGATAGCAATGAGTTTATTAATATACGCTTTGCTGATAATAGTGTGAAACGGTCAGGCAAAGGGGCTGAAGTGTATGGTATTCAGATCAAACAGGATTATTTCTCCTCCAATTATGGGGATACCGGCTATCTTTTTCTGTTAGTGGATTTGTCAGAAAAAAGTAAACCGCAGATCCATGTACGAACCTGGCAACCGGAGAAAAATCCGGATGGGAGTATCTATGGATTATCTGATTTTTGATTGGTATTTTATAAACAAAATGACTCTAAAGTATACTGAGGGGAGATTGTTTAAATAATAAAATTGATTATGAAACAACTGTATATTTCTTTGGTTTTTCTTATCAGTCTAATTAATTTGCATGCTGAGATTTCCGTCAAATCCTTCCGCAAGCTGGAAACGGACTTAGATGCCCGTGTTAACTATCCGCTGAAAGATCAGAACGGCGATCCCTGTGCCATTATTAAGGTGGAGACTGATCAAACCGGTTTTTATTTTGATGCTGGTCAGTTAGGCGTAATCAAAACAGAACAAAAGCATGGTGAAATATGGGTGTATGTACCTTATGGTCTGAAACGAATTACTATTTCACACGATAAATTAGGTTTTCTACGCGACTATTTGATTACCATCCCCATTGAAAAGGCAACAGTATATGAATTGGTCCTTATCAGTGGTAAAGTGCTGGTCACCGTGGATGAGACTATCGACAGTCAGTGGCTCATCATCAACCCAACTCCAGGAGATGCAGCTGTATACATTAACGACGAATACAAACAAAACGGAACTTATACGGCAAAAGTAAAGCCAGGTAAATATACTTACCGCGTGGAAGCTCCGCTTTATCATACAGATGCCGGGATGGTGGAAGTGACGGATGCTAAAAAGAGCGTGGATATTAGTCTGAAGCCCGCATTCGGCTATATTCAGATTCAGACCCTGCCCGAGAGCGGTGCTAAAGTAATCGTGGATGACAAAACTCTGAATCAGGTAAGCCCTGTTAAAACCGATGCCATTGCCAGTGGCGAACATACCGTTCGCGTGATGAAGGATATGTTTGTACCCGTAACGCAGAAAGTAACGGTTACCGACGGACAAACCGTGCCACTTAACCTCACCCTGCCACCCAACTTTGCCGAACTTAGCATTACTGCACCAGCCGGGTCTACGCTCTTTATCAACAATGCGGCAAAAGGGAGCGGAACATGGCAGGGACGTCTGGGTGCAGGGGTATATTCCCTCGAAGCCCGTATGGACAAATATTCGCCGGCACGACAGGATATTGAACTGGTAGTCGGCGATAAAAAAGACATCAGTCTGCAACCTACTCCAATTTACGGCTCACTCGATGTAATGAGCAAACCTATCGGTGTCACCATCACCATCAATGGCAAGGAGTATGGCACCACCCCCAACACTATTAATAAACTGTTGATAGGAGACTATACGGTGCAGTTAAGCAAAGCTGGTTATGCCTCAGTAAGCCGCAACATAACCATAACCGAAGGAAGAAGCAGCGAAGTAAACGAAACGTTGAGCAACGGGCGGACGGTAAGCATCACCTCCTCGCCTGCGGTTGCGGAGTTATATATCGACAACCAGCGTGTAGGAACAACTCCTTACACCGGCAGCCTGACCTTTGGCACGCACTACCTGCGTGTCGAACAAAACGGAAAGCGGACAGAAAAGACAGTCAGCATTAGCCCGGGGGGAGGAAGCACCGACTTTAAATTAAGTATTTCCAATTTAAAAAGTGGATTAGTTGCATATTATCCATTTAATGGAGACACAAATGATAAAAGTGGTTACGGAAACAACGGAATTGTAAATGGAAACTTATTATATTCTGATAATAAGGCATATATGCAACAAGGAAATTATATTTCTATTCCGAATAACAATTCTTTAAATTATATGTCAGAAATGACGATATCAATGTATTCAAAACCTACAAGATTTGATTTAGGCAGTTGGAATGATACTGAAATGTTGGTGGGTAAGGGATATGATAATACCAGTGATGGTTATGCAATTATGATTAAACGTAACAGCAATCCCAATGATGCATCAGCAAATTCTTTTAATAATGTTTCATATCAGTTTAGATATAAAGATAAAGAAGTTTCGTCTGGATATTTGCCTGTAAATAAGGATTATATTATAACAGGTGTTTATAAAAATAATACGATTTATATTTATGTGAATGGTCAATTAATGAATCAGCAGATAGTTAATATGAATTCATATGCAGGGAATAATTATCCATTATATGTAAATCATCACACATGGGGGGCTGGTAATGGCTCGAGCCGATATGAGGGTTATATAAGTGATTTAAGAATATGGAATCGGGCATTAAGTGATTCTGAGATTTCAGAAATTAGCAATGAGTAGTAAATGTATATTATGAAAAACGCAATTCTAACAAAATATATTTTTTTAATATCGCTTATATGTTATTTATTTAGCGCAAATTCCCTCTTTGCTGATATCTCCGTCAAATCCTTCCGTAAGCTGGAAACGGATATGGATGCCCGGGTCAACTATCCGCTAAAAGATCAGAATGGCGATTTTTGTGCCATTATTAAGGTGGTAACATCGCAGACAGGGTTTAGTTTCGACGGGGGTATGATTGGCATTATGAAAACCGAACAGCATACAGGAGAAATTTGGGTGTATGTACCACATGGTATAAAACACATCACTATCCAACATCAGCAATTAGGTGTTTTGCGGGATTATCCGATCAGCATTCCTGTAGAAACTGCGACAGCTTACGAAATGGTGTTAGTGTCCGGAAGGGTGGAAACCACCGTTGTGGAAGAAATTAACAGTCAGTGGCTTTTTATTAAAACAACGCCTTCCAATGCACTGATTTATATCGACGACCAGTTTGTAAAATCGGGAGGTGAATACAGTGTCAAAATGAAACCGGGAAAATATACCTACCGTGTGGATGCTCCATTATATCATACTGATGCCGGTAGTGTGGAAATAATCGACACTAAAAAGACATTGAATATTGCGTTGCAACCGGCTTTCGGTTATCTGCAAATAAACAGCAATCCCGAACAGGGTGCTGCTATCCTCATTGACGGAAAACCGCTGTCATCAATCACTCCTTTGAAAACAGATGCTATTGCAAGTGGCGAACACAGTGTACAGCTACTGAAAGATATGTATGCGCCTGCTATGCAAAAGGTTGTTGTTACTGACGGGCAAACCACAGTGGTAAACTTCACCCTGCAACCTAACTTTGCCGAACTAAGCATTGCGGCACCCACTGGTGCAAAGCTCTATATCAACAATGAATCTAAAGGCACCGGCTCGTGGCAAGGACGTTTAGGGGGCGGTGTGTACAGTGTAGAAGCACGCATAGATAAATACCATCCTGCCCGCCAGGATATTGAACTGGCAGTAGGCGATAAAAAGACCGTAAACTTGCAACCTACACCTATATACGGATCACTGGATATTAACTCCATTCCGGGAGAAGCCACTATCACCATCAATGGCAAAGACTATGGCTCTACTCCAAGCACAATTAATAAACTGCTTATAGGCGACTATACGGTGCAGCTAAGCAAAGCTGGTTATGCCTCAGTGAACCGCAACGTAACCATAATCGAAGGCAAAAGCAGCGAAGTAAACGAATCGTTGAGCAATGGGCGGACTGTAAGTATATGCTCCTCGCCTGCGGGTGCGGAATTATATGTCGACAACCAGCTAGTGGGAACAACCCCTTACACCGGCAGCCTGACCTTTGGCAGTCATACCTTGCGGATAGAGCAGAACGGTAAGAAAACCGAAAAGATTGTAACTATTCGCCAAACCGGAGGGATGACTGACTTTAACCTGTACTTAGGCTCACAAAATTATACCGAAACTGTGAAAGGTTTGATTTTCAATATGGTATCTGTAAAAGGAGGTGCTTTTTCAAATGGGAGGAGATATGTATAGCAGTAAATATGATAAACCAGTACATACCGTAACAGTTGATGGATTTCTTATCGGAGAAACAGAGGTGACTCAGGCGCAATGGCAGGTAGTAATGGGTAGTACCCCAAGTAGGTTCAAAGGCGAGAACAAACTGCCGGTAGAAAATGTAAGCTGGTACGACGTGCAGGAGTTTATCCGTAAGCTGAATAAACTAACTGGTAAGACCTATCGGCTGCCCACTGAAGCCGAATGGGAGTTTGCCGCCCGGGGAGGGATACAAAGTAAAGGTTATACATACAGTGGAGGAAATTATCTAGATGATGTGGCCTGGTATGAAAGGAATAGTGGTAACAAGACTCATCCTGTAGGTACAAAGCAGCCGAACGAGTTGGGTATTTACGATATGAGTGGCAATGTACGGGAATGGTGCAGTGATTGGCGTGATACCTTTTATAGTTCGGAGGCACAAACTAATCCGCAAGGTGCTACAACCGGAGAAAACCGTATTAATCGCGGTGGTGGAGCGGACAACTCGGTCACTTCTAATGGCTGCAGTGTATCTTGTCGCAATTCCTCCTCACCTGATGAACGCGATTACTTTCAGGGCTTCCGTTTAGTTCTCTGCCCTTAGTTTAACAGAAAGAAAAATCGTTTACCCTTTTAAGCTCCTCCTTTATAAGAGCAGAGGAGGCTATAATGAGTTGATAGTTAAGTGAACGGAGTTGTTGATAAATGTGAAAAAAATACTGTCATAGGCGATCAGAAAAAATGCCAGACTGGACTATAAATCGGAATTATACATAATGAACACGCAATTAAGCAATTAATAACAATTCTGATACTTTTACTTAGCGTTGGACTGATCAGTGTGAATGCTGAGATTTCTGTGAAATCTTTCCGCAAGCCCGATACCGATCTGGATGCAAGGGTGAACTATCCAGTAAAAGACCAGAATGGAGTCCCGTGTGCATTAATCAAGGTGGTAACCATGCAAGCGGGATTTCGTTTTGATGGTGGTCAGTTGGGGGATAATAAAAACAGAACTGAAGCCCTCCGAGATATGGGGATATGTAACTTACGCGCTGAAACGGCTGTTTATATATCATCCACATTTAGGTCAGAAAAGGGATTACATGATAGAGATTCTCATTGAGAAAGCCTTTGTGTATAAATGGTGCTAACATCAGGTCGATCGTGACAATTGTGGGTGACAAAAAAAATCGAAATACACCCAATACCCATATGGGTGCGTTAGATGTAATGACTTCTTCTTCGGGTGTCACTTTTACTATAAATGGCAAAGAGTACGAAGCCCTCTTTTACATGTCTGATTACAAATATAAATCGATATCCATACAATATGAGAAAACTATTCTTTATTTTATTACTTATAGTGGGCTTTATAAACTTGAAAGCCGAGATAGGCGTCAAATCCTTTCGTAAGTTAGAAACCGACCTGGATGCACGGGTGAATTTCCCGTTAAAAGATCAGAACGGGGATTTGTGTGCCATTATTAAAGTAGTAACCACACAAACAGGGTTCAGCTTTGACGCGGGACAGTTAGGCATTATGGATACCAAACAGAAAGCTTCGGAAATATGGGTATATGTGCCTTACGGACTGAAACGATTATCCATTTTTCATCCGCAATTAGGACAATTGCGTGATTATATAATCACTATCCCAATAGAGAAAGCTACAGTATATTTATTAGAACTATCAACAGGACGAGTGGTAACAACAGTTGAAGATGAAATTACTTCTCAGTGGTTACTGGTGAAAACGAATAATTCTAATTCGATGATCTATATTGATGATCAGTTAAAGAAAACCGGAAATGAATGTCAGTTAAAACTAAAACCAGGCAGATATACTTATCGAGTGGAGGCTCCTATGTACCATACTGAAGTTGCGAATGTAGAAATTACCGATTCCAAAAAAGAGATTAATGTAACTCTTCAACCCGCGTTTGGATATTTAAACATCACATCTGAACCCGAAAGCGGTGCAAAAATAATGCTCGATGATAAACTTCTCTCTCAAACAACTCCACTTAAAACCGATGCAATTACAAGTGGAGAACATATTCTAATGGTTGTGAAAGATATGTTTGAGCCGGTAAGACAAAAAATAACAGTGCAGGATGGGATCACCACACCTGTAAATGTAGTGATGAAACCTAATTTTGCCGAGTTGTCCATTCAGGCTCCATCGGGTGCAACAATATTAATTAATAATGATGAAAGAGGTAAAGGTAACTGGCAAGGCCGATTAAGTGCGGGAGTTTATACACTTGAAGCAAGGTTAGACAAACACCATCCTGCCAAACAGGATGTGGAGTTACAGCTTGGCGAAAAACGAACTGTCGAATTTAATCCATCTCCTATTTACGGTTCAGTAGATGTATCTACATCGCCCTCGGGAGCGCTTGTCAATTTGAACGGTAAAGAATATGGAACTACTCCGATAACAATTAACAAGCTTCTTATAGGAGAACACAATCTTCAGATAACAAAACAAGGTTACACTACTGTAAATAAGAAAATAAATATTTCGGAGTCCCAGAATACTGAAATAAATGAGACATTAAGTAATGGTAAGCAGATTAGTATCATTTCAGAACCGGCAGATGTAGATTTATATATAGATAATCTTAAAATGGGGGTAACTCCATATAAAGTGTGTTTACCATATGGAAATCATACATTAAAAATTGTTCAGGGCAATAACACAGAAGAACAGACTGTTTCCATACAGGAAGGAATGATCTCTTCAGTGTGCCATCTTAGCTTTAGCCCCCAAGACTTCACCGAGATGATTAATGGCGTTAGCTTCAGAATGAAAGGAGTAAAAGGTGGTAAGGTTAAGCTTTTGGATGCTAACCCAAACGTCAATTATTCACCGGTAAATGACTTTTTTATTGGCGAAACAGAAGTGAGTCAGGAGCTCTGGAATGCTGTAATGAATAATAATCCCTCCTATTTTAAGGGTAACTCTCTTCCTGTAGAGCATGTAAGCTGGGTGGAATGCCAGCAATTTATTGCTAAATTGAATAGTTTAACCGGTAGAACTTATCGATTGCCTGAACTTAAAGAGTGGTTGTTTGCTGCCAGAGGAGGTGTAAAATCTAACAATTTTATCTATTCAGGAGGCAATAATGCGGAATCTATTGGTTGGATAAATTCGAACAGCAAATATAAAACGAATCCTATAGCATCTAAAGAACCTAACGAACTTGGAATTTATGATATGACCGGAAATGTGTCAGAATGGTGCAATACTATTAATGAACCAAACAATTCAAAACAAGTAAAACAAATCCGTCCAAATATTCAGTCGCAACAAAAAAAATCTATGGGAGGTAGCTGGGGAAGCACTGAAAGTGGATGTCATATAAAAAATTATTTTCTTGCAGACAAGAACACGATTACATATAAGAACTCGGATACCGGACTCAGATTGGTTGCTACGTCATCTGAAATAAAGAAAGTGAAGCCAGTAACCGGAAAAAGTACAATATCAAATAAAACAAATCAGGTAAAAGGATATGATGAGGTTATGGATGTTGTTGAACAAATGCCGGCATTTCCGGGTGGAAATGATTCTCTTTTTGTTTATCTGAGTAGAAATATTAAATATCCGGTTGTTGCTCAGGAAAACGGCATTCAGGGAACCGTATATTTACACTTTGTTGTATCAAAAAACGGACAAATTGACAAAATAGAGGTTTTAAGAGGAGTGAATCCAGCCATTGATAAAGAAGCAATTCGTGTGGTTAGAAATATGCCTCGATGGATTCCCGGTAAACAAAACAATGAACCAGTAAGTGTAAAATACACGCTACCTATGAAATTTAGATTGGAGTAAAACGACTATTCAAAATGAACAAAAATATAAGTTGTGTAGGAATATTTTTATTTATTTGGATTTTTAGCATTCAGCTATTTGCCGAAATTTCTGTCAAATCATTCCGCAGGCTGGATGCCGATC
Organism: Bacteroidales bacterium; assembly: GCA_963662365.2. Taxonomy (GTDB): domain Bacteria; phylum Bacteroidota; class Bacteroidia; order Bacteroidales; family UBA7332; genus CAXXIC01. The sequence goes on along the minus strand of CAXXPA010000009.1, from coordinate 82,061 downwards.
TTGATGCGCTGGTAAACTATCCGGTAAATGACCAGAATGGATAACATGAAATTAGTAATAGTGCTAGAATGTCAACTAGCACAATTGAATTTAAAAGTAATCCATATGGAGCATATGTTATATTAAATAATCAAATTTTGGTAGTTACACCTTTCTTTACGAATAAACTTCAAGATGGTAAATATACATTTGAGATAAGAAGAGAAAATTTTGAGATGGTTCACAAATCAGTATTTATTGATAAAAATACAAGAAAAAGTTACATTTTTGATTTGGTGAAAAATAAGTCTGTAGAATCAGCAAGCCAAATTTCAAATGTGTCAAAAAAATTGAAGAGGGTAATATTTACAACATCTCCATCTAATGCATACTTGTTTGTTGATGGTTCATATATTGGACGGACACCATGTTCAACGGAACTTAAAGAAGGATTTCATAAAGTAGAAATTCGGAGAGTAGGTTATGAAAGTGTCGTTAAAACTGTCATTGTTAATGCAATTGATGGTCAGTTTTTTAATTTTATTCTTGAATAATCCAATTGAATTCAATATTTGTTTTTCCGGGTAAAGACTTTTAATCACTTTATCATGCAATGTTTAAATCTATTTTATATGAAACATAATCTTTTTATAGTTGCCATTATTTGCCTGATGGTGGGAATGGGGAAAGTGAAAGCTCAAACTGCTTCACATATAACTCTTGATGTAGAAGAGTTGAATAAATCGGAACGATTAAGAACTGTGATTTCGCAAGATGGCCGATATTTGATAGCATCTAAGTATATAGAATCTTTTTGGACCAGTGCAAAATTTAGTAAGAATACAGCACCATCTACGATTATTGTGGATATTAAAACCGGGAAAAATATACTGGTGCTCAGTAGATTTTTGACCTGTGATTATATGCCTGGTTATAATTTGTTAGTTGGATATAATGAATCAGGAACATGTAGCTACGATATGACAAATAATAAATTTGTCCAATGGCCGATAAAAGGTGTTGAAAAACCACAAGAAATAAAAGCATGTGGCGAATATGTTGTTGTTTATTGTGCTATTAACGAGAAGTATCATGTAGGCAGGTTGGTAAACGGTGAATTTAAGGAGTTGTGGATAAAAAAGGGAGGAGGTAAATATCCTGAGATATCATTTTCACCTGATGGCAGTAAAGTGAATTTTACGTATCACCGTTTAGGGGGGAATACAGACTATGTAGTTTGTGATTTGGCTACAGGGTCCGAGATAGGCAAGTTTACTTTAAAGAACGGATTCTCAGGATTTCAGTTTTCCAAGGATTTGACAAAGTCTATATCAATGGTAGGTACTACAATTTTATTGCAGAATGCAAAAACCGATGAAGTGATCAGGAAAATAGAAAATAGGAATCCGGAAGATGATTTGAAATTTTTTGGCTTCGATTATGGAACAAATGGTGATGACTCGTATATCGTTGCCACGAAAGATCTTACAAAAGCTATTACCTATTCTGGTACTTTTGGCAGAATTAAAATCTGGGATATTCTTAACGGTAGTTTATTGGCAGAAATAGTAAGTCCTGAGATGAAAAAACATATTGCAATTACCTCAGACGACCATATTAAATCGTTTTATCCGTTGGGAAATGATGATCTGTTCATGTTGACACTTCATACAGGGATATCTTATCTTATCAGCATAAAAGAAAAAAAAATAATCGGTCGGCTATATTTCGATTATCATGATTGGGCGTTTGTATCTGAAGATGGGCGTATGGATGGTACGGAAAAAGCTATTAATAAACTATGTTGGCATAATTATAAATCAAGGGAGAGGATTCCTCTATCTGCAACTTTCCAACAGTTTTTTACACCACGACTTTTAAGCAATATGATGACTGGTGAAACATCGGTTACTAATGAATTTACATTGGATGCTGTGATTGAAAAATCACCATTGGTAAATATTATCAAGCCCGATTCAGTAACCACAACCTTGGAAAATACCATTACACTACAACTAAAAGCCATCCCCCGCAGTAATGAACCGGTAAAAGAAATACAAATATACGTGAATGGAAAATCTCTGGAATCGGATACCCGTGGATTTAAGACTGCAGGACAAACTGATCAACGTACTATACAATTACTACCGGGCGAAAATATTATTCAAGCAGTGGCAGTTTCGGAACATGGATACCAAAGTGCTCCTGACCAGATTGTGGTGAACTGTAACTTGAAAAAGCAGGAGATTAACCTGTATGTTCTAGCTGTGGGGATTAATCAATATAAAAACCCGAAATACAATCTGAACTTTGCCATGTCAGATGCACAGGGATTTGTAGATGGCTTACGAAATGGAAGTAAAGGAATTTTTACCAATACCGAGGTGGTAATGGTGAGAGATAATGAAGCCACCAAAGCTAATATAACGGCAAAGTTTAATGAAATCAAAGCAAAAGCTCAACCACAGGATGTGTTTATTTTCTATTATGCAGGGCACGGAGTGATGAGTGAAGAAGAAAAGGCTCAGTTCTATCTGGTTCCAACCGATGTGACACAGCTCTATGGGAATAATGCCTTGTTAAAAAACAATGCGATTTCGGCTGCCGAATTACAAAACATAGCCAGAGACCTCAAAGCACAGAAACAACTCTTTATTCTCGATGCCTGCCAAACAGGAGGTATGATAGATTATTTAGCCAAGCGAGGTGCTGCCGAGGAAAAAGCGATCGCCCAACTAGCACGTAGTACAGGAACAGTATGGATTGTAGCAAGTGGCACTGAACAGTTTGCACAGGAACTTACCGACCTGAAACACGGTTTATTTACCTACAGCATTCTTGAAGCGCTTTCGGGTAAGGCTGATGGTAGTCCTAAAGATCAGCGTATCACTGTGGGGGAACTAAGCAACTTTTTGAACATCGAAGTACCCGAGTTATCTCAGAAATTCCGGGGGGCGGCTCAGTATCCGAATGTTTATTCTTTCGGGCAGGATTTCCCGATTTCGATAGTGAAGTGATATGACATACCTATCCATTGAATGACTTGACTTTACTCAATGGTAGGAAAAACTTAAAAAAACAAAAGACATGATTCACCACTGTTCCCAAACAAAATTCACGATAATTGGCTTGTTTGTCTTATTGTCGTCTGGAATGCTTTGTGCCCAAACTCCTTCTTGGGTCGATTTCGATAGTCGAAAACAGCAATACCCTAATGCGTTCTGGCTTACAGGTTTTTCCATATCTACACTTAATAAGGATAAACCCGTAGATGAACAGCTTCGAACACTGACCGAAATTGCCAAAAGCGAACTTGTGGAAAGCATAAATGTAAATATCAGTAGCACCACTTCGTTGCATTCGGAGCAAACTAACAATCATTTTAAGCAGTATTTTACGCAGGCCACACTTGTTAAGGCTTCGGCTGATCTCACCGGACTTAAAACAGAAACATGGGAGGATAAAAAAGCAAAACTACTCTATGCCTTTGCTTATATCCGTAAAGCTGATTTGTGTAACTATAACATAGCACGCCTGAAAGAAAAATATAGTCGAGTAGATGCTCTGCTTTCACAAGCTGAACAGGAACGCAAATCCGGACATAATTCTGCGGCATTGCAAACTTACCGAGATTGTTTGCCCTTGTTGCGTGAAATGGAGCAAAGAGCCAAAGTTATAATGGCACTTTCGCAAGAAACATTATCCGTTGATATAATGTCGTTGGAGACACGAATGCGTACCGGAATAGAGGAAGTTGCACACCTCAGAGCTTCCAGTGCGTCTGAGGCGGCAGCTCTGCTTGCCGACGGGTTGATAGCTGGATTAACTGATAAGAATATTCGTATTCAGGTTTTTCCTTTTACCTATCAGGACAGTAAGATGGCCGGTGAATTTTCATCGGCATTACTAACAGCCCTAAAGCTGAAAATCTCTGCACAGGGCCTCAATGTTACTGAACCTACGGCATCTGTATCTACGTTTGCACGTCTGACAGGAGTATATTGGGTAGAAAATAATCAGGTACGTCTGGCAGCTACAATCTACAATAACAATGGAGAGATACTCTCTTCTTCCGAAGCATTGCTGTCGAAGGATTGGTTTACCACCAATCAGATCAGTTGGTTGCCCGAGCAGTTTGAAGAAGCCGGTAAACGGCTGAAAACCTTTGCCGAAGGTGAAATTGTTGGTGGCGGTCTGAACATGGAACTCTGGACCAACAAAGGTACTGACAACCTGCTTTTTCATGAAAACGATACCCTGAACCTCTATGTACGCGCTAATCATGAGTGTTATCTGCGCTTTATCTATTACATGGCTGATGGCTCCAAAATATTGCTGATGAATGATTATTATATCGGTTCTACTCAGGTAAACAAAGTGGTGCAGATCCCCGAAACATTTATATGTGCTACTCCTTTCGGTAACGAATCGTTGGTATTGAACGGACAAACCCAGCCGTTCAACAAACTCAGTACTTCAATACATGACGGTTATACCTTTATCAACGAAGAGGTGCAAACTATTGTAGCCCAATCCCGTGGGTTCAAGCGAGTAGATAATCAAAGTATGAACGGGGAAAAGCGATTGGTGATCAATACGGTGAAGTAACTCAAATTTTTCAACTCTTATGAAACTACTTATTTACAAAATAGCAATCCTCATAATATTCTTGAGTGTTTGTCTCACAGACACAGTAGCACAAATTACCAACCCTATCCTGCGATTAAATACTAAAATGCACACTTCAAGAATACGACGCATAAGTACCGATGCAGCGGGGAAATATCTGTTAACTGTATCTGAAGATAAAACTGCCAAGCTGTGGAATGCAGCTACCGGAGAACTGATCCGAACTTTCCGACCACCTATCGGGCAAGGTGATGAAGGAAAGCTCTATGCAGGAGCTATCAGTCCGGATGGGAAGACAATTGTTGTGGGAGGAACATCTGATTATATATACTTTTTTAATACAACTTCCGGTAAGCTTATTCAGAGCATTTGTATTATTACAGAGGGCAGTCTACTTGATTTGGAATTTTCTGCCGATGAGAAATACCTGGCTGCTGCTTGTGGTGAAAAGAGAGGGATTGTAGTGATTCGTAAAGGGAATTCAGGGTTTAATTACTTTAAAACACTTGATGGATATGGCTCATTTGTTCCCAGTCTCGCTTTCGACAAAAACGGTCGTTTAGCTACTGTTTGCAACGATGGGAAAATTAGATTGTACGATAAGGCGTTTCGGTTAATATCAAAAATCACAGGTACAGGAAAAGAACCTTATTCAATTGCTTTTTCACCTGACTGTTCCAAAATAGCAGTAGGATATCATGATGTAGCAGATTTGGACGTACGATCTGGATCTGACTTGCAATTAATATATCGTCCGAAACTGGGGGGAGTTACAGTTAAAGGTGCTTTTCATAGTGGGTTATGTTTTTCTTCCAATGGGCAATATTTATACGGAGGAGGGTATTATAGACAAAAACAAACGAATGGAATAGAATGGAATATGATTCGTCGCTGGAGTAATGAGGGAGCCGGAAACTATCAGGATATTCCGGTTTGTCAGAATTCAGTAAGCGACTTAAAAGCTTTGCCGGAAGGTGATATGCTATATTGTGGATTAGAACCTGATTTGGGTCGGATCAATAAGTCTGGTTATAAATCGTATTATCAGGAAGGGGAAATTAATCATTATTTTTCATACGACTCAACATATTTAAAAATTAATGAGACGGGAGATCGGCTAGCTGTTACAACCTCTCAAAGGCAGGTCGTGCAATTTTCCACTTCATCACGCAATTTGGTTCTTTCCGGGGATTTCCCGAATGGTTCAGTCTCCACTGATCAAAAAACAGGAATTAGGGTTACTGATTTATTCGATTCTCCAAAAATCAATGGTTCGGCCACTTCCTTCCTAGGAAAAAGCGAACGATGCACATGTGTTGATATTGCACCTGATGCTTCCGGCATTGTTTTCGGTACAGACTGGAATTTGTACTACACCGACACAGCGGGTAAAACTATCTGGGATACATCGATTCCAGGTTTAGCCAATGTGGTTAATATATCGGAAAACGGACAATGTGTGGTAGCTGCTTTTAGTGATGGCACTATCCGCTGGTATAAAAAAAGCAAAGATAGAGGTGTAATAATATCTTACATTGTCCCTGGGGGAGCAGCAAAAAAAGCAGGATTAAAAATGGGAGATCAAATTATTTCTGTGAATGGAGTGGTATTGAATTCGCCTAAAGAGGCTGCGGAATATTTTAATAGATTTGAAAGAAAAAGTATTTTAAAAGTGAAAAGAGGTGGTGAAATTTTAAATATCCGTATTGTATTATTGAACGATGCAGATTTCTTTGGTATTGGATATGAATCTCCATCTAATGAACTATTGAGCCTTTATATTTATCCCGACAACAAACGCTGGATACTATGGACACCCGAAGGGTATTTTGATTGCTCCAAGGGAGCGGAAGATCTGATTGGTTGGCATGTGAATAATGGACAGGATAAAGAGGCAAGTTTTTATCCGGCAAGTCGTTTCTTCGATAACTATTATCGTCCGGATATTATTCAGGAAATTTTTAAAAACTACGAAACCGGCGAACAAATAGCTGCCCGTCTCGGTGGGACAAAAAACACATTGGCTAATTTTAAACGGCCACCATTGGTTAACATACTTTCACCTACAAACGGCGCCAACGCTACAGCAAGTACAGCCACCATTACTGTTGAGGCAACCGATCAGGGCGGTGGCATTGATGAAATGTTGCTCTATCACAACAGCAAACTGATTCAAACCACCCAACGTGGCTTTAAACCAGCTCAGGTGGCTAACGAGAAACGTACACAAACCTATACAGTAGAACTTGTTCCGGGTGAAAACACATTTACAGCGTCCGCATTCAATACCGATCGTACCGAAAGTAACCCTTACAGCATAAAAGTTAATTATGCCGGAGCGCAACGGAACACTACCCTGCATTTGTTTGTGGTAGGTATCAATAAATACAAAAACGCCACCTATAACCTGAACTATGCACAAGCTGATGCACAAGCTGTAAAACAGAAAATATACGAAGCCGGAAGTGGAATATTTAAGGACATTAAACTCTATGAACTTTATGATGAAAATGCGACCAGAACAGGTATTGAAGCCGTAATTGAAAAAATTAAAGCTACGTCAGCTCCCAATGACCTGTTTCTTTTCTTCTATGCCGGACACGGTGTGATGAGTGATCCTGAAGGAGGAGAGCAACCCAAATTCTTCTTAGTGCCCTATGACGTTATAAAGATGTATGGCAATAATACGATGCTAAACAACCTGGGTATCTCCGCGCTTGAACTTCGTGACTGGTGTAAAAATATCAAAGCGCAAAAGCAGGTGATATTGTTAGATGCCTGTCAGAGTGGTGGTGCTGTTGAAACCTTTGCCATGCGTGGTGCTGCTGAAGAAAAAGCAGTGCTTCAACTAGGACGAAGTGCTGGTGTAGTGGTAATGGCCAGTACAGGAACTCAACAGTTTGCTACCGAGTTTAAACAACTGGGACATGGTGTGTTTACTTATTCTCTGCTCGAAGGACTGAATGGTAAAGCAGATGGAGGTTTCAAAGACAAGAAAGTCACTATCAAGGAACTGGAGACATTTATTAATGACTATATACCCGAATTATCCAAACAATATCGCGGTGAAGCTCAATACCCGAATAGTTACGGGACGGGTATGGATTTTCCGATTGGGGTGGTAAAGTGATATGAAAAAATCGAATACTATATTCTTTCTCTTATCAATGGTTTTATATTTCGTACTCAAAGCACAAACTAAAACAATTCATTCAGCTCTGAATAATCAATTGTCCACTCAAAAAACAGGGATTAAAGCTTATTCTGTGAAAAAAGACCTGTTTGAAACCTGCCGATATATCGCCCGAATGACCCGCAATCGTTCTATCTGGTATGGCGATTATCCGATACAAATCGCTGGAAGAGATTCTCTTGAGACTCATCCCGAGTGGTTGGAGAAGATGATTTGGATAGGAGATAATGTTACTTTCAACAACAATGCGCTTCAGGCAAAGATCATGTATCTTAGTGATACACTCACGTTTGTCTGGCGTTTCTTCGACGGTAAACAGATGATCCGATTGGATGATGCCGGTTATTTTACGTTCACTTGTCCAGTGCGGCATTTTTACCTGAAAAAAGGGGAAGATGATTTCATGCCAATGAAAAGCCACTCAACATTAAAGATTGATTATGGGAAAGATGCTCAGGTAGTATTGAAAGCCTTTAAACATTTCTATCGGTTGCAGGGGATTCGGTATGAAGAGTTATTTTCATTTCCGGCTAAAAAAAAGTAAAGATGGATAGGATGAACGTTTTTAGAAATATCATACTTACAATTGTCTTGCTAGGTTTGGTATCCTGCATGGTCGATCGTCCCACACTGGTGATTTTTCGGAAGAAGGCCTTCAAAGAGATGCCTTGTTGCCAAGCAAAGTATCAAACCGACAACCATTATTTCCGGTGTACCGGGATAGGATCGTTTTATCGGAAATCCATTGCAGGGATTAAAGCCCAATGTTCTGCAAGGGATAACATGCAGATGATAATGAGGCAATATATGGATAGCCTGACTGGAAAATACCTGACTAAAATCGATTCTTCGGAGCGAAAGGAGCAATCGGAACTTCTATGCAGGGTACAGCAGGAGGCAATTATCCGTGTAACCGAGTATCCGAAGGTCATTTGTGAGAAATACATCCATCCGAATGGGTATACCTGTGTTGTCTGCGTGGAAGTGCCAAAATCTCACCTTCACTTTGAGGTGATGCGGATGATTGAAAGAAATAGTAAAAAGGTTAGGCAAAAGATTCATTACGAATATCTGAGGTCGTTGCTGCTGGTACATCCATAAGTGAAATAGAGAAGGAGAGGAAGAATATGCAGATAAGAACTGTTATAGGGATAATCCTGATGATTCTTACACTTCAACAAATTCCGGCGGAAAAACGGATGAAGGGAAATCCTGTTGATACATATCCACAAAGAGTCGAAAGGAAGCGGGACCAACAAGGCCGGGTAATATACGAAATAAGATATGACCGGAAAGGATTAGCAACAGGCCTGTATCGCGGGTATAACTACAATAAATCAGGTCTTCATACCATCACCACCGGTTATTTCAAATCCGGTAAGCGGGACAGTCTCTGGATTGAAACTGATGCGAAAGGTGGATACCTTGAAGTAAAACACTATCGTAACGATCTGTTACACGGCTCATATAGCCGATATTTTCCAAACCATAGAATCGAAATCAAAGGATATTATAAGCAGGGAAGGGAGTCCGGCAAATGGTACGCTTTTTCGGTAAATGGGTCTCCCGAATCGGAAATGACTTATCATCCGGGGTACAGGCATGTTAGAAACTTTTATCCTAACCGTAAGCTTGAATCGGAAGGTAATGAAAAAATCAGCTATGACGCTTCCGGTGTGATGACTGCCTGTGCCGATGGTACCTGGACTCATTTCGATGAAAACAGAAACAAAAGCTCCCGATATTTTGATAAAGGTGTAGATCGTGGTATTACTAACTTTTATCGTCCCGACAATACGTTGGATCGTCAACTGGAACGAGTAGGTCCTTTGAATAAGAAATATTATAAGCTCATACAATTTGATCTGGAAGGTAATATCGGTGCCGTGGATTATCATAACGATCATCACCAGGAGATAAGCCGGAAAGAGTATGAGGTTTATAAGTTGAAATACCGGAAAAGTATCGACACACCCTGCAAAGAATAATATTTCAACCATTAACAGACTTAAATCATGACACTCTCCTTTCTGAAAAACCGGATAAAATATCTGATTGGCGCTTTTCAATATCGTCTGGGAGAGATGTATTACCTCGGCAATGGATGGAAGCAGGATTATAAGAAAGCGTTCCGGCTTTTCGATCTGGCGACAAAGAATAAGTGTATTCAAGCCGCTTTCCAGGTAGGCGCTATGTATTGGAAAGGCGAAGGTGTTGAGAAAGACTTTACCAAAGCTATGTTTTGTATGCGTATTGCCGCAGATCACGACCATACTGAGGCGCAGGCATTAATGGGAGAAGCCTATTATAAGGCGGAAAAATATGAAAAATCGATATTCTGGTGTGAAAAGGCTGCAAAAAAAGGGAATGCCTGTGCTCAGTTTACATTGTCTATCCTGTTGTTTAACGGATTGGGTGTAGAGTCTGATTCCGAAACTGCCATTCGATGGTGTAAACAAGCCGCAGAAAACGGACATGACCCGGCTCAATTCCAACTGGGTATTCTTTACTTTAATGGAACAGGAGTAAAGCCCGATGATGAAAAGGCTTTTTATTGGTTTCACCAAAGTGCGGTACAGGGAAATCCGTATGCCCAATATTACACCGGGATGCTATATAACCATGGGATTGGAGTAGAGCAAGACCTTAATCAGGCATTTCACTGGCTCCGATTGTCGGCAGCCACCGATGAGCCTATGACAAAGGAGATTGTCGAAGCTCAATATTCGTTGGGGATTATGTACTACATCGGTCAGGGGACTGATAAGGATATTGACCTGGCGGTTGATTGGCTGACAAAAGCAGCAGAATTCAATCATGCGCAGGCTCAATTCGAATTGGGTAACTTGTATTTTTTTGGAAGCGAAATCCAGCGAGACTGCTCTATGGCTTTATCTCTTTATACGCATTCGGCAGAAAATGGAAATGCCGAAGCTCAATGTGCTTTAGGTGTTATATATCTTCAGGGGGATGGAGTTGAAAAGAATCCGGTAAAAGCTGCTGAATGGTTTAGACTAGCCGCTGAACAGGGAAATGCTAATGCCCAGTTCGCTCTGGCGGGTATTCATAAATATCTCTATAATCGGTACGAGGATGCATTCGTTTTCTATCAACAGGCAGCAAACAATGATCACTGTGAGGCTCAATATCAACTGGGTAAACTTTATCTTGAAGGAAAAGGAACCGGAGTCGATCATGAACAAGCGGCTTACTGGCTGGAAAAGGCTGCTGAAAATGGTGATGCAAAAGCGAAAGAACTTATAAATAACAATCCAGGAGGATGGCCTAATGAATCCATCGCCTTTAAAAAATAACCAGAATATGAAATACAACAGAGAGTTTCAATTTTGTGGAGATACTTACACGGTCAATACTTTGTTAGAAGCCTGTACAATGAAAGTATACCACGAATCGTATCACCTGGAAAGAAAGTTAATAAAAGACTGCTATGGCCGGTTATTCATATATAACTATGAAGAAGAGATGAGATTCGACGGTGATAATGATCGAGTGGATCATTTGTGGGTATTGGTCAGGGATATACGGGATGCCGATAATTTAGCAGAAAATTCTCGTTTACTGATGATGCGCGAGCCTTTTATAGCCGCGGATGAGTCGGGTTGGTTTAATGTCGTTGGTGATGATTCAAACGACTCAGGTAGCCCTGAGTCGGAAGTGCAGGATAATAAGAAAGATACTTCCCATGCAGTATCAGGCTCTGACTATGCAGAAAAGATTGGAGCCTTGATGTCTAAGTTATTCGGAGGACGAAAATAAGTCCCTTTCCGAGATACCTTACCACTTAAACAGAATTCAAGCTCATCTGCATCAACTTCTCCCCAATATTGGGAAATCCCGGGATAGCTTTGGGAGGAAGGAAATGAGCTTCATTCAAACAGCACACAATTTATTCTCTCCAGATAAACTGGCTGGGAGAGATTCCGGTCTCCCGTTTAAAGAACTTGCCGAAAGTTGACTGATCCGGGAAATTCAGTTCATTGGCGACCTGTTGAACGTTCATATTTGATTTGGAAAGCAGCATTTTGGCCCGTATAATAGTTATGCTGCTAATGATATCCGTTGTCGTTCTGCCGGTCACCTCTTTTATTAGCGATGAGAAATATTTAGGCGAGAGATTTAGCTTGTCAGCATAGAATTTCACGCTTCTTTCTTTTTGAATATGTTCAGAAAGCAGTAAGGCAAACCGGTTGAGTATTTCATCGTTTCGGGATAATTTGTCTTTACTCTGATTTGCTCCGCGACTTTGGTACAGGGTGATGATTTCATAAATCATCGCAACAGAGAGATGTTCTGAAATTTTATTGCGGAAAGGGCCGGCCTGTTCTTCCGGAATATCAAGAATAGAGGAGAAAAGGCGTCTAATCCGGAGAACTTCCTGTTCAGATAGATGCAGTACAGGTTGTTTGATTAAGCAATTCCTGATCGTCAGAATTTGGCTGAAAAGTTGGTGGATTCCCAGAAAATGGCTTTTTATAAATAGAAACTCACCTTTGAAATTATTGCTTACATTCCTGATTTCCAATACATGTGCCGACATCATGAAAATCAAATCATTGGCTTGCATTTTATGCCGGCTAAGGTTGATTTCAAATTCAAATTCACCTTCGAGGCAAAGCATAAAGCAGTTAGAAGTGAAGCAGAGGGGTGTATTTTCCGTTTTTAATTCTTCAAAATGAGCGACTATATATTCATCACCGATATAGTAGGACGCGATTTCTTTATTATTTGAAAGCCATTCTTGTATGTCGGATTGTTGAATCTTCCTGATTGCTTTATTGTCCATATTGTTGAGGAAAAGCTGTTGTTTTTAGATAATCACTGTTCTTACATCGATTTATATTCACCCGGAGTTATACCTGTGAGGCGCTTAATGTATTTGCCAAAGAATAATTGATCCGGGAAGTTGAGTTGGTCCGATACCATCAGTACATTCGGCGTAATTTCAGGAAAATGCAAAACCGTATTAATTTATATTGTTGTTCACTGTCTGTCTGATTAGAGGATAAATATACGAATATTTGAAGATAATTCAGGTATGTCTGACCGATGCTCAGGGGCAAAAGTCACGTGGAAACTGTGTGAGAATTTTAAGATAGATACAAAATATAGGGTAGCTAAATATTCAAAGAAACAAATGGTGTACTAAATTGACTTTTTTTCGGACATAAAAAAGATCTCAAAAATGTACTTTTGTGAGATACAACATTGGGAAAAACTAGTCGAATTTAATTTGATGAATTCGTGCTCCAGTAGACTACCCGGTAAATTAGCGAAAATCAAAACACAATATACTATGAAACTTAAAATCCAAAACATTCTGCTGATTACGTTTCTGGCATGTAGTCTGATCCCAGTGCAGACAATTGCATCTAATCAGGCTGAGTCTAATACATTTCAACCCGATCAGCCCGATTATAAGTTAAGTCCACAAACCGGAATGACCCGCAAGCACTGGAAAGATGCGGCTCTCTATTTATTAAAAGGAGCATTCAGTTACGTAAAACAAATGGATGATCCGATGAAGTTTCCCAAACAGCCCGGGAAAAGTTATCCCCAGAATGACGGTCAGATTCCTACCGAAAAACTGGAAGGTCTTTGCCGGACATTATTCGTTGCCGCGCCACTATTGAAAGAAGATCCCAATCTGGAGATAAACGGAATTAAAGTAGGAGACTATTATCGTCATCAGATTACGAAGTTGATCGATCCTACTAGCCCGTCTTATATTAAACCCAGAGCCAAAAACGGTGGGGCAAGTCAGATATTGGTAGAGTTTGGAGGCTTATCAGTATCACTGTTTGCCATTCCTGAGATATTGTGGGAGCCGTTAAGCAGGGCCCAGAAAGATTCGTTGGCGGCTACCATGATCAGTTATGGTGATGGCCCGACGGTATCTTCTAACTGGCGATTCTTCAATATTTTTGTAATGAGTTTTTTCAAGAGTCAGGGATATGCTGTGAATGAGTCATTAATGAATGAATATCTTCAGAAATCATTAGCCCAATACCGCGGGGAAGGCTGGTATAACGACAGTCCGGCGTTTGATTACTACAGCATGTGGGCATTTCAGATGTATGGAACCCTATGGTCTGAATTTTACGGGAAGAAGAATTACCCTGAATATGCTGCGAAATTCAGAGAAAACTTCCAGCCGCTGAAAGATAACTATTCATATTTGTTTAGTAAAGACGGTAAAATGATTATGTGGGGACGAAGCATTAGTTATCGTTTTGCTGCAATCGTGCCATTTCCGTTGATGGGATTTGAAAACGATCCGAACGCGAATTATGGTTGGATGAGACGAATTGCATCGGGTACCTTGTTGCAATTCCTTCAAAATCCCGATTTTCTAAAGGATAACATACCAACCTTAGGATTTTATGGCGCTTTTGAGCCTGCGGTTCAGATTTACAGCTGTAGGGGAAGTGCTTACTGGATGGCCAAAGCATTTCTGGGACTTTTAGTACCGGCGGATAGTCCTTTCTGGACCGCAAAAGAGAATAACGGGGCCTGGGAAACAGAAATGAATCCAAAGAATGTTTATAATAAGTTTGAACCGGGTTCAAATATTCTGATAACAGACTATCCGGCTATTGGTGCTTCGGAAGTGCGTGCCTGGTGTCATGAACGAGAAAAAGATGACTGGCAAAAATTCAGATCGACTGAAAATTACAATCGTCTGGCGTATAATAGCGCTTTTTTATGGCAAGCCGATGGGGTGAATGGTGAAGTGGCCATGAACTATGTATTCAAAAACAAAGAGAATAAATGGGAACCACTTCGTTTGTTTACATTCCGGAAGTTTGAAAACGGCGTATATTATCGGGATGCAGAGCTTGAAACCAATAAAAATATTCAACTGAAATTAGCTGACATTCCTCTGCCAAACGGGATATTGAGGGTAGATAAGAATATTAGCACCGAAGCTGTTGATTTGCGTTTAGGTCATTATGCACTCCCGAAAAAGCAGGCGCCGGTCAAAGAAGAAATCCGGAAAGTGAAAGGACATGAGGTGCGGATTATCAATAATGGTATTTATCAGCTGGCGATGATTTCACTGAGCGGTTGGGATGCAATGGAAACCGTTCATGCCAAAGGTCTGCATCCGGAGAGTGAAGAAAGTACAGTCATTAATGTATCGGATAAATTCATTCCGGGAAAAAAAGGTCAGGGTGTATATGCTACGTTGATGCTTTGGAAAAGAGCGGGTGAAACGTGGACAAATGACGAGTTGATACCGGTTGCGAAAGTTAAATTATCGAAGGATAATACGATCAATGTTTTATTCCGGAATGGAGAAATCAAAACAGTTCGTTTTGAGTAGTTCCGGAGCTGTTAAAATCAGGAGCGTTTTATAGATCACGAAGCAAGATATATTGTTGAGGAGGCAGGGGGATTTTCTCCTTCCTCCTTTTTGTATTGATGCAGCTCTTATTGGTTTTGAAAAATATGACTGAATTATATACCTCATCTGACTAATATATACACTACACTAAGAATGATAAATTGTAATTTTGCAGTCTTAAATCGTTATTATCTATGAGAAAAAATCATTGGAAAGAAATTCTATTCTGTTCATTTCTCCTGTTTGGTGAGTCGTTAAGTCTTGTTGCTCAAAATATCCGCCCGGCTGTTGAGGGGAAGGATTATGTTGCTTATTTGTTTGCTTATTTCACCGGAAACTCGAAAAAGGATGAGTCAATCCACTTTGCCATAAGCAGCAACGGATATAATTATTACGCACTTAATAAAAATCAGCCGGTACTAAATACGGCAGAAATCAGTTCAACCGGAGGGGTACGTGATCCGCATATTTTACGTTGTGAAGATGGAAAGACATTCTATATGGTTGCTACCGATATGGTATGTGCTAATGGTTGGGATTCCAACCGTGCAATGGTATTGATGAAATCAACTGACCTGATTCACTGGAAATCAACGGTGATCAATATTCAAAAGAAATACACCGGACAGGAAAATTTGAAACGTGTCTGGGCGCCGCAGACCATCTACGATGCAAATGCGAAAAAGTACATGGTTTACTGGTCGATGAAGCATGGCGATGGTCCGGATATCATCTATTACGCTTATGCCAATAAAGATTTTACAGATCTGGAAGGTAAGCCAGCTCCATTATTTGTTCCTGCTGATAAAAAGTCCTGCATAGATGGGGATATTATCTATAAAGATTCAACGTTTTATCTCTTTTACAAAACCGAAGGGCACGGAAATGGCATCAAAAGAGCAATGACTAAATCACTGACTTCAGGTCAATGGGAGGAATATGACAAATATCTGCAACAGACGACCGATGCTGTAGAAGGGGCAGGTACTTTCAAACTGAATAATTCGGATGATTATATCCTGATGTACGATGTGTATATGAAGGGAAAATACCAGTTTACCCAAAGTAAGGATCTGACCAATTTTACAGTGATTGACCATGATGTGACTATGGATTTTCATCCCCGTCACGGAACAGTGATGCCTATTACACGGAACGAACTGAATGCGCTGATTGCCAAATGGGGAAAACCCAATGATTTTACAGCAGTGCCCAACAATCCGGTACTGCAAGGATATTTTGCCGATCCGGAGATTCTTTATGCCAAAAAAACTGGGAAGTATTATATTTACCCCACCAGTGATGGATTTACCGGTTGGAGCGGAACTTATTTCAAAGCATTTTCTTCCAACAATCTGAAGAATTGGAAAGATGAAGGGGTAATTCTTGACCTTCAGAAAGATGTGAAGTGGGCTAATCGTAATGCCTGGGCACCCTGCATTATTGAAAAAGGCAAGGGGAAGAATTACAAATATTATTACTATTTCACCGCGGCTCAAAAGATTGGTGTCGCTGTTGCTAATAATCCGACCGGTCCGTTTAAAGACTCCGGTAAACCGCTGATTGCCGAAAAACCAGCCGGTGTAAAAGGCGGACAGGAAATTGATCCGGATGTATTTACAGATCCGGTAAGTGGAAAAAGTTACCTGTATTGGGGTAATGGACATATGGCTGTTGCAGAGCTGAACAACGATATGATTTCGATCAAAAAGGAGACGTTGAAGGTGATTACTCCGGATCGCACCTTCCGGGAAGGAACTTATGTTTTCTATCGGAACGGACTCTATTATTTCCTGTGGTCAGAGGATGATACCCGAAGTGAAAACTACAGTGTTCGCTATGGAACTTCAAAATCACCTACCGGTCCTATTACAGTTCCCGAAAATAATCTGGTACTGGCCAAAGATGTAGAAAAAGGCATTTACGCTACAGGTCATAATTCAGTAGTTCAGGTTCCGGGAAAAGATGAGTGGTATATTGTTTACCATCGTTTTTCCCGCCCCAATGGTATTAAAATGGGACAAGCTGCCGGTTATAATCGTGAAGTTTGTATCGATCGTCTTGAATTCAATGTGGATGGAAGCATTAAACGGGTTGTGACGACATTGTAAGAGATAGCCTGTTGTTATATAATTCAACTGAAAAGCCTTTCGGGACAATTAGTCTCTGAAAGGCTTTTTTTATTAGTCATTTACAGCTGTTTGCCGGAATGAATGCTTGCACCGGATTTGTCGGATCAGCAAGTTTTCGTTAAATTTGTTCTGACTAAATCCGGTAACTTTATGAAAACAGCTATCATCTACACTACGCATCATGGAACAACGGAAAAAGTAGCCCGTTTTCTGGCTGAGAAATCATCACCAGGTGCAGAATTGATTCACTTGAAAAAGGAGACGACCCCGAATCTGGAAGAGTATGACCGCATCATATTGGGTGGTTCCATTCATGTGGGGGCGATCCAGAAGCAGATGAAGAAGTTTATAGAAGCTAATCTGGAACAGTTATTGCAAAAGGAGGTGGGGCTTTTTATTTGCTGTATGGATCCTCATAAGGAAAAACAGGAGCGTGAGTTTGATCAGGCCTTTCCCGATGTATTGAAGCAGATGGCCAAAGCCCGGGCAGTGATGGGAGGGGAATTTTGTTTCGAACGGATGAATTTCCTTGAAAAGATAATAGTGAAAAAGATTGCCGGAGTATCCGGCAGCGTTTCCAGGATTGACTGGGATGCGGTGCTGAGATTTCACAATGAGATGAATCGCTAATGCACTGCTTAATTAATCCTTAATAGCTGAACATATAAAAGAATATTCGTGTTAATAGGAAAATCTGACACATTGGTGTCGGATTTTTTTATACTCTAATTATTGCAGACTAATGAAGTTTACCAATTACTCAACAATTACTTCCGGAACAGCTGTGGCTGAGTTGGTTTTGTCCAATCCGTACGCAATGCTCATGCTGGAACATTTCGAAATAGATTTGATGCTTCAGGAAAAGACCATAGCACAGGTATGTGACGATTCAGGTATTTCGCAGGAGCTTTTTCTGACCATTGCACAACTGTTCAACGGCGAACATAATTTCCCCAATCTGAAATTCCATCCGCAGGATGTAAAACAGATCATAAATTATCTGAGAAATTGCCATTTCTATTATACGGAGGAAAAATATCCGCAGATTAAAGCCTACATTCAGTTGTTGAAGAAATACAACCCGGCACCTGAAATTATCATGCTGGAACGATTTTTTCAGGAGTATTTCAATGAGGTCCACGAGCATCTGGCCTATGAAAACAATTCCGTATTTCCTTATGTAACCGGATTGCTGGAAAAACTGTCAGGTAATGAAAATCCGCTCAGCTTTCCTGAATACGAGGTGTCGGATTACAAAGATCATCACGATAATATCGAGGAAAAACTCTCTGATCTTAAAAATTTGCTGATAAAATATCTGCCTGCTCAGAATGATCGACAGGTGCGGCGGAAATTACTGTTCAGCCTTTCGGAACTTGAGTTTGACCTTCACATTCACTCCGAAATAGAGGATTTGATATTAGTCCCACTTGTCGAACAGATTGAAAACGAGTTAAAACGGAAGCATGAGAAATAGTCAGTTACATATTATATTGGCCGAAACTTCACCAATTATCCGGACTGGCATTGTGCAACTGCTAACCATGAGTGGTATGCATGTCAAATGGTTTCAGGCTGAGAGTCTTGCAGAAGTCCAGCGTTTTATTAAAATGGAGGTGATCAGTTTGGTTATAATCAATCCAAATCTGGTGATTAACCAGGAAAAAAACATGCAGTCTCTTCGAATCGAGAATGAAGATGTAAAATGGTTGGCATTGGTGTATTCCGTTTTTGACTCTTCGTTGCTCGGTATGTTTGATTCGGTAGTTCATATTACCGATTCGTCGGAAGTTATAACCGCACAGATTCAACGTTCTTTTGATGAAGATAAAATGGATGAACCGGCATCAAAACAGTCTCTTTCGGAACGAGAGATAGACGTACTTAAACTTTTAGTTACCGGATTTTCCAATAAAGAGATTGCCGATAAGCTGGCCATCAGTACACACACAGTCATTACTCACCGGAAAAATATATCACAGAAAACGGGAATTAAATCGGTGTCCGGATTGACTATTTTTGCCGTGGTAAAAGGGATTATTTCGCTAAATAATGTGCCGGAATAGCAATTTATCCCCACAAAAGGGGAGAGGTAGTGCCAAATTTCATCATATTAAGGGATTGTGCATGCTGTAGGATCGATGCAATTTTGCATTATGAAACAATCATGTTACACAACAATGACGACAAGGCTGTATTGGATAATCAGTATTACTTTCTCACTTTTTATTTCTACGGTATATGCCGGAGAAGAGGTTGATTTAAAAAGTACACCTTTCACTCTTGTAGGGTCATATATTGGCGATGCTGTAGCTAATCTCTCCGGTGGAATCAAGACAGGTACCGCTTATCTGGGAATGGCGAATATTCGGATAGGTTTTGATACTGAAAAGGCCCGGATTTGGAAAGGTGGTTACTTTTTTGCGAATTTAGCTAATACACACGGTGATTCGCCTTCAGAAACGCTAATTGGTGATTTTCAGGTAGCGTCTAATATAGAAGCGGGAGATCATTCCTTCGTGCAGGAACTGTGGTATGCCCACCAGATTGCCAATGTTAAGATTATCATAGGATTGCAGGATTTGAATGTTGAAATGGCCAATTCCGAACATGGCGCTCTTTATCGCAATAGCTCATTTGGCATACACTCCACAATTTCGGATGATGTCCCGGCTCCGATTTTTCCTCTTACTACGCTGGGTATAACGTTTTCCTGGAATTTTCTGCCGAAATGGAACTGGCGTTCAGCTATTTATGATGGCTCTCCAATTGAATTTGAGCATAATCCGCACAACCTTACATGGGATTTTAGCAAACAAGACGGTTTTCTGCTGATTTCAGAATTTCAGCGGGAGTCATTATTCAGGGATTTACCCATAGGAACCATTAAGCTGGGAGCCTATTTTCATAATCACAAAACGACTCCGGAAGAGAAATCAGATGGATTGTATAATAACAATTTCGGTTTTTACGGGGTAATTGACCAAATGATTCTGGAAAGAAAAGAGGGGCAGGGGATTGGATTCTTTACCCAAATGAGCTATAGTCCCAGAAAAGTAAATGAACACTCCTGGTATTTGGGAGGCGGAATAAACTGTTACGGAATAGGCAGACGTGCAAATGATGTATTGGCTTTTGGTATCGCTCATGCCGGTTTTCGTGGCAAAAAGTGTGAGGAAACCACATTTGAACTGACATATAAGGCTGTGTTCGGGGAAAATATCTATCTTCAACCGGATATTCAATACATCAGACATCCTATAGGTACCGAAGCTGTATTAGAGAATGCTACGGTAGCAGCCCTGCGTTTCGGATTAAATTTTTAAGGTGAAAATGAACATGGAAGAGCAAATAATAAAAACTCAATACTTATCGGAACTTCGGACAGGTGAAGAGTGCGTGATCACAAAAGTGATGGGACACGGGGCGTTTCGGCGCCGAATTACCGAGATGGGTTTTGTGAAAGGCAAAAAGGTTAAGGTAATCAAGAATGCACCATTGCAGGATCCGGTCGAATATGAAATTATGGGGTATCATGTGTCGCTCCACCGTAGTGAGGCAAAGTTGATCGAAGTGGTACAAATGGAGGACAGTGAAGAGGTCGGTAAAACCATCTATAGCGGTACGTTTGCACTTGAAGCGATGCGGAAAATACAGGAGAAGACCAAAATTATCAATGTGGCTTTGGTGGGGAATCCCAATTGCGGAAAAACCTCACTTTTCAATTATGCATCGGGGTCACACGAGAAGGTGGGTAATTATAGCGGTGTGACGGTTGATGCCAAGACCGCAGTGCTTCAACTGAATGGTTATACCATCAATATTGTTGACTTGCCGGGAACTTACTCCATAACCGAATATACACCGGAAGAACTCTACGTTCGCGAACATATCTTCAATGAGATGCCGGATGTAGTCATTAATGTGGTTGACGCCTCCAATCTTGAACGTAATTTATTTCTGACCACGCAGCTTATTGACATGAACATCAAAGTGGTGATGGCTCTCAATATGTATGATGAACTGGAGCGTTCAGGTGTGAAGTTTGACTATGAATATATGGGGAAAATGATCGGCATCCCGATGGTTCCCACCGTGGCAGCCAGAGGTAGAGGTGTCGATGATCTATTTACCCGTGTGATCGAAGTGTTTGAAGATAAAGACCCTATTATCCGCCACATTCACATTAATTACGGTGAGGAAATAGAAGAATCGATCAAGAAAATCCAACCCGAAATCTGGAAAAACGAGGAGATTGCGGTGCGCTACTCTTCCCGCTTTTTGTCTATTAAGTTATTGGAAAATGACCGCATCTTCCGTCACATGGTTAACGATCTGCCCAATGGAAAAAAGATTCAGGAGATAGTGGCCAAAGAGATTCACCGGTTGGAGAAAATGTATAAGGAGCCAGCCGATACAGTGATTACCGATGCTAAATACGGTTTTGTAGCAGGAGCAATTAACGAAACACTGGTTCCTGCAGTAGAAGAAAAACGCAAACGTACAGCCGAGCTTGATAACCTGCTGACTCATAAAATCCTCGGATTCCCTATCTTCATATTCTTTATGTGGCTGATGTTTCAGGCTACCTTTACGTTGGGTAGTTATCCTATGGGATGGATTGATGCCGGAGTTTCCTGGTTTGCCAATTGGGTATCGTTATTGATGGCAGAAGGTTCGTTGCGCGATCTGATTGTTAATGGTATTATTGGTGGGGTTGGTGGAGTAATTATCTTTTTGCCCAACATCCTATTACTCTTCTTCTTTATTTCGCTGATGGAAGATACCGGTTACATGGCGCGTTCGGCTTTTATCATGGATAAACTGATGCACAAGATAGGTCTGCACGGAAAATCATTTATCCCTCTGCTGATGGGATTTGGTTGTAATGTTCCGGCTGTAATGGCGACCCGTACGCTGCAAAGTAAGAAGGACCGACTGCTCACGATGCTAATCACCCCGTTTATGTCGTGCAGCGCACGTTTGCCGGTTTATGTTTTACTGATCGGGGCATTCTTTCCGAAGAATCAGGGATTGGTCTTATTTTCTATTTACGTGATTGGTGTGTTGACTGCAATTGTGGCTGCGATTGTGCTTAAGAAGACTTTCTTTGCCAAGCGCGAGGAGCCTTTTGTTATGGAGTTGCCGCCTTACCGTGTGCCGACTCTCAAGAATACCACGATCCATATGTGGCACAAGGCAGTGCAATATCTGAAAAAGATGGGTACGGTGATTCTGACAGCTTCGATTTTGATTTGGGCATTGAGCTATTTTCCCCGCAATATCAGTTTTTCTAAAAACTATGATGCGTTGACTGCCCAGGTAGAGAATAACACCGGATTATCAAAAGATCAGAAATCAGCTAAGGTTAGCGAGGTTGAGTTGCAAAAAGAAGCTGAACGTCAGGAGAAAAGTTACATTGGTCAGATTGGCCATGCTATTGAACCTGTGATCCGTCCGCTTGGCTTTGATTGGAAAATCGGGGTAAGTCTGGTGACCGGACTTGCGGCCAAAGAGATCGTGGTGAGTACCATGGGGATTTTATATCAGGCGGATATGGGAGCGAATGAAACGTCAGGTCACTTAAAGAATAAGCTCATCGAGCAGGTACACAATACGGGTGACCATATTGGAGAGCGGGTATTCAATCCCCTCGTGGCTTATGGAATGATGATATTTATCCTTATTTATTTCCCCTGTATTGCGGTGATTGCCGCCATTCGAAAGGAGGCAGGCTGGGGATGGGCAACCTTTGCCATGGTCTATACCACAGCAACGGCATGGGT
Organism: Bacteroidales bacterium; assembly: GCA_963662365.2. Taxonomy (GTDB): domain Bacteria; phylum Bacteroidota; class Bacteroidia; order Bacteroidales; family UBA7332; genus CAXXIC01. The sequence goes on along the minus strand of CAXXPA010000009.1, from coordinate 58,976 downwards.
GTTGTCGTTCTTAATTTACCAAATAGGAAGTTTATTTATGTAATAGTCAGAATTCAGACCGGGTTTCTAAGCTTCATCAGAAAATAAAATAAAAATATGACTCAGGAATTTATTGTAATTGTAATAATCATACTGGCGGTCGTTTATGTCGGGTATTTGATTTACAGGAAAATACACCCTGGAAATAATGACTCAGGGTGCGACTCTGGTTGTGATGGTTGCGGTGCTGACTGCTCGTTGAGGGATCTGAAGAAGAATGCTTCACAGGATAAGGACTGACTGCTTGTGAAAATATATTGGTGTTAATCGTGTAATTTGAATAATAACCTTTCTACCTAGATGGTGGAAAGGTTTTTTTAACTAATAATTACACTAAGATGAGTTGTGGTAGTTTTTTTTGATGTTAATAACGGTGAATGTATGTTTCCTAAGGTTTTAATATATAAATAGTGTGAAATAAATTAAATACCAACGTAAAATTCTGAACATTTCATTTTTAAGTCCTGTTTTCATAGATAGACAGGAGGTTGTCTCAATGAATAAACTTATCGATATTTGATAGTGAAAATTGTTGCTGAAATTAACTTTTAGGCATGTGTTAATACTTTATCTTTCTACAGATAAATAAAATTAAATGGCGTCAGCGTGTAACCTAAACATTCTATTCTTGTATTTAAAGTAATTCAACTGTTTTTTATATTTATATAATTAATCGGAAATAGATGATATTTTCGGTAGGGGATATAATTGCCTGAAACTAAATGAGGAAAAGATTTTGTTGTGTATCTGTGTATCCAAGAGGGACTGCCCGGTAAAAATATGATTTTTAGATTGATTGATTGAGGTTTAGTTATAATGTATAAAAAAGAATGATATGGAAACAATTAGTCGCACCACTTGTGTAAGTGTTGAAAAAGAGCGATCTCGTTCTGTTTTATCAAGTCAGGTTTCAAAAAGAATATTTGATTTTCTTTTCTCTCTAATCGTTTTTATGTTTGTTTTTCCAATAGTATTTATTATAGTTGCAATATTAATCAAATGTTCATCGCAGGGACCAATCTTTTTTAAGCAGATGAGAACTGGCTTAAACGGAGCAGATTTTTGTTGTTACAAATTCAGAACAATGGTAGTGAATAAAGAAGCCGATACGAAACAAGCAAATGCAAATGATCCTCGCAAAACCAAAATAGGTGATTTCTTAAGACGGACCAATATTGATGAATTACCGCAATTCATCAATGTCCTTAAAGGAGAAATGTCTGTAGTAGGTCCTCGTCCCCATATGCTTAAACATACCTATGATTACTCGGCTCTGATTGATAATTATATGGATCGGCATGCAGTGAAACCGGGGATTACCGGTTGGGCTCAGATAAATGGTTTCAGAGGAGAAACCCGAAGACTCGAACAAATGGTAACCCGGGTAAATGCTGATCTATGGTATATCGAAAACTGGAGCCTGGTTTTGGATGTCAAGATTATACTATTTACGATATGTGGCTTTGTAAAGCCTGATAGAAATGCATATTGATTGAAGTTCCGGATATTCGTCAGATTAACTCATGGATTTTTAAATAAATGATCTTTTGTTATTATATATTGGTATTGGCAATATACCATCAGCATGTTCTGAATCTTGCCCTTCGTTTTACGAGGGGTTTTTTATGTTATCCAGAGTATATGGCAGTATGATTCTATATCGAATTATTAAATTCCAGACTTGCTTTGACTATCCTGTCTTTGCCAAATATATCTTTGATAATTTCAACGTAAGAATATCCTAAGTTTTCAAGCATAGCAGCTGTTTGTTGACCAAATCGTTCATTAATCTCAAAGTATAGTTTACCCTTATTTTTTAATAATGAGGTTCCGAGTTCTGCTATTTTACAGTAAAATCTCAAGGGATCATTATCCGGTACGAAAAGAGCTAAATGCGGTTCGTATTGTAATACATTGCAATGCATAGTATTAGCTTCTTCTTCGCATACATATGGCGGATTGCTAACAATAATATCAAAACGGGAAGTTAATTCTTCAGGTGTTACTTTAAGAACATCAATATGTCGGAAAAATACAGTAGCATTATTTTTACGAGAGTTCTCTTTAGCAATAGCCAATGCTTCTGCTGATACATCCCAGGCATGAACTTCAGGGGCGGATAGTTTATTTGCCAGAGAAATAGCGATACATCCGCTACCAGTACCAATATCCAGTATAGAAAGTTTTGTTTTCTGGTTTTCACGAATTATCAGGTCTACCAATTCTTCGGTTTCAGGCCGGGGGATTAAAACACCCGGGGCTACACGGAAAGTCATGCCGAAAAAATCAGTTTCACCTAAAATATATTGAATAGGTTCTCCATGTTGAAGCCGCTGAAGTATTTGTTCCAGCTTGTCGCGTTTTTCCAACAATAAATCTTTATTTTTGTCCAACAAAATATCAGTCCGACTCATTCCGCAGACTGATTGTAGCAATTGTTTGGCCAGTGCGTCTATTTCGTTTGCCGGATAAAGATTGTCCAGTAGCCGATGGGCAAGTTCGAAGAATTGTTTCATTGAGTAAATGTACGTTTGCATTGCAAAGATAGCAAATTTAATAATCGTAATCCGTACATCGAAGGGACATGCTTATTCAATGTTTTATCGTTGTTTTAGATCTGTAAGAGGAGGAGATTGCAATGTGGAAAATAAATGTTATGTTGTTGCCTGTTTGATATTTTGATGTTTAATGGTGTTTTAGATAAAGTGAAATAAGTAAAGATGCAAATAGAAAATATATATATGTTGCGTTGCCTGCAACTTGCTGCACATGCGCGGGAAACAGCAGCCCCTAATCCGATGGTTGGGGCCGTAATTGTTCATAATGGTAAAATAATAGGAGAGGGATATCATACACTCTATGGATGTCCACATGCAGAAGTTGAGGCTATTCGCTCTGTCGAAAACCAGGAGTTACTTAAAGACTCGACAATGTACGTTAGCCTGGAGCCCTGTTCTCATTATGGTAAAACGCCACCCTGTGCAAAGCTAATTATTGAGAAGCAGATCCCACGGGTAGTTGTGGGGACATATGATCCTTTTCCGGCTGTTTCCGGACGAGGGGTGAAGATGCTTCGTGATGCCGGGGTAGAAGTGTATGTAGGTGTGTTGGAAAACGAATGCAGGGAACTGAATAAGCATTTTTTCTGTTTTTTAGAACGTAAACGTCCCTATATAGTACTAAAATGGGCTCAAACCCGTGATGGATTCATAGATAAGGCCCGTGATGCAGATTCTACCCCTTGTCCGACACCGATTTCAAATGAGTTTACACGAATGCATGTACATAAACTCAGATCGGAAGTGAAATCGATACTGGTAGGGACAAATACGGCAATAAAAGATAATCCATCGTTGACTGTTCGTTACTGGAAGGGTGATCATCCGGTGCGTTTGGTACTAGACAGACAGTTGAGAATACCAGCTCATTATCATTTATTGGATGGTAGTGTACCGACGTTGATTTTTACGGAAATAAAAGCAGAGTCACATCCGAATTGTGAATATATCCAGGTGGATTTCTCGAATAATCTTTTGAAGCAGATATTAGATGTACTATATAACCGGAAGATTCAGTCGGTGCTGGTCGAAGGTGGAAGACAATTATTGCAAACCTTTATCAATGAGAATCTTTGGGATGAAGCACAGGTAGAGGTTGCAGATCTCAGTTTTGGAAGCGGAGTATATGCACCTTCCATATGTGGTGCACCAGATAGAACAGAGAAAGTTCTGACTTCAGAAATCCAATATTTCAGAAATGTAAAGTGAGTAATCCAAAGTAAAACACATAACTTCCCCCGGATATTAACTTCCGGAAAAGTTATGTGTTTTATACAATAAAAGGAGTGTGTAAGGTTATTCTTCAACTTTTACATTTCTGGAGCCATCTTCGTTTGCTGTAATCGTTACTGATACGCAATCCCCAGGTAGTAATTCTTCTACTTTTTCAGGCCATTCAATAAAGCAAAGTGCACCGCTGTAAAAATAATCATCATACCCCAGATCATATGCTTCTTCGATCTTATTGATTCGGTAGAAGTCAAAGTGATAGATTAGTTCTCCTGTTTCGGAACGATACTCATTGATAATGGCAAAGGTGGGAGAATTGATTACATCCTCCACTCCCAATACTTCACAAATAGCTTTGATAAAAGTCGTTTTCCCGGCTCCCATTTCACCGTAAAAAGCAAATACGGTATGGTCACCCATGTTTTCGATAAAAGACCGTGCAGCTTCGTGGATTTGGTCGAGTCCGGTAATTTTAAATTCCATCATTTTTTGGGTTCTAAAGTAATAAATGGGATTAACATCTCTTCCATCGAGATTCCTCCATGCTGGAAGGTGTTTTTGTAATATCCCGCGTAATAGTTATAGTTGTTGGGATAAGCAAAAAAGTCATCGTTCATTGCAAAGATGTAGGTTGAGCTAACATTGGGGGAGGGGAGTCCCATTTTCTCCGGATTTTTAATCTCATATACCTGTTTATGGTTATAATTAAGATTTTTCCCTACTTTATACCGTAGGTTTGTATTGGTATTGCGGTCTCCGATTACCTTCACCGGATTTTCAACACGTATAGTTCCGTGGTCTGTAGTCAGAATCACCTTATATCCTTTTTCCGCTATCTGGCGGAATAACTCAGAGGTAGAAGAGTGTTTAAACCACGATTCAGTAAGAGATCGGTAAGCAGCCTCTGTAGACGCTAATTCCCGAATCATTTTCGATTCAGTACGAGCGTGAGACAACATGTCAATGAAGTTGAGGACCACTACATTCAGTTGACTTTTTTCAATCTCAGAAAGATTTTGTAAAAGTCTGTCTCCAAATTGAGAGTCATTTATCTTGTTGTACGAAAAAGAATACTTCTTTCGAAAACGATCAATTTGAGTCTGTATTAAGGGGGATTCATTAAGATTTTTACCCTCTTCCTCTTCTTCTTCTACCCAAAGCTCAGGAAACATTTTTTGAATTTGTAATGGCATCAATCCCGAGAAAATCGAATTGCGGGCGTATTGAGTAGCTGTTGGTAAAATACTATAATAGAGTTCCTCCTCAAAGTTGTAATATTCGGATAGATGATTTTTGATAACATTCCACTGGTCTAGCCGGAAATTATCAATTAAAATGAAAAATACTTTCTCTCCTTCATCAAGAATCGGGAAAACACGTCGTTTGAAGAGGTCCGGACTCATCATCGGACGAGTGTCCGGATTGTGTATCCATTTATCATAGTTGTTTTTTATAAACTTGGCAAAGGCTGAATTTGCTTCTTTTTTTTTGCATCTTGAGCAAATCATCCATTTTGTTTTGAGCTTGCTCTAACTCCAGTTCCCAGTAAACCAGTTTTTTATAAACCACCATCCAGTCAAAGTAGGTAAACGAATCATTAATCTGCATACCTATTTTATTGAATTCCTGCTGATAGCTATGGGTTGTTGTTTCAGAGATAATATCTTTTTTATGAACATATTTTTTTATGCTCATTAAGATCTGGTTAGGATTTACCGGTTTAATCAGATAATCGGCTATTTTACTGCCTATTGCCTGGTTCATGATGTTTTCTTCCTCACTTTTAGTAATCATCACAACCGGAACAGAAGGATTGATCTCTTTGATTTGCGCTAACGTTTCAAGTCCGCTTAAGCCGGGCATATTTTCATCTAAAAATATCATGTCGAAGTTTTCTTCCCGACAAAGATCAATTGCATCCCGACCATTGGAAGCTGTTTTCACTTCATAACCTTTCTCTTCAAGAAAAAAGATATATGGTTTCAGCAAGTCTATTTCATCGTCAGCCCAGAGTAAACGGTCTTTTTTCATTGTTGTGTTATTATAGTCGTGTATCTTAATTCGTGAGTTTGTTTCAGGAAAAAGAAAAATGTTTTTACATAAATAAAGGATATTCAAATGCTGGTTTATTTTCTGGAAGAAAAATTCTTCTCAAAGAAAATAAAGTATTCGTCAAAGCTCCGGCCTTTAAGTAAACTTTCGAAATTTTTCTCGGAAATCAATATTGTCTTCAGTTGTGACGGAAGTCGATTGGCAATGCCTTTTGGACCAAAAAGGCGTTGACGATATATAGATGCCTCTTCAAATGTATTAAATCCTTTCACACGCAATAGCCCGATGCCTTGAAGCGGAAACATATCCATATCGAAATCGCGGATAGCAAAGTTGGTAAAGTTAAATCCGGCTACTTCATAGAGCAAACGGTTGTTATAGGTCGAATCGGCAGGATAGACAAAGAGCATCAGGTGCGGACTGATAGGATCAACAGTAAATTCTGCTTTTTCAGCTATTGTAGAAGCTGAAGTTGTAGTAGCATGTAGTTGTGTACTCCAGATGTCTGTTTTGACTTTTTCCCCTGTTATTTGTTTTCCCTGAACCAGGTTTGACATCATAGAACCTGCCAGCTCGCTCACATCAGCTTGTGGGTACTTTTGGAGCAATTCAGTCAGTGATTTGCGAAACTCCTCATTTTTCTTTTCAGTAATGAAAGTCAATGCGTTTAAAAACATGAATTTGGGGAGCAGCTTGGATAACGGAGCTTCTTTTTTTACACGCTCGAATGCCAAACGTACAAATTGAATGTTATTTAAAAGATATGCCTGATAAGTTTGTGTGTACAAGCTATCGATTACTTTTGTCTTCTGACTGTAAGTGGTAATGTAATCCGGGTCAGAGAGTACTACTGCATATTTACTCTGTGGAAATTCGTTGATAATTTTGTTTTTATATAATTCTGCATGTGCGGAATTATTTTGTATTTGTGCAATTAGATAAAGATTATAATATACATCAACCTTATTTGCGGTGTTAGGATAACGGTTTAATAACTGATTGTAAGTTGCTACACTCAGAGGGACGTCTTCTAATCGGTTTTGATAAACCAATGCCATATTGAAAAGTCCTTCACTTATTATATTATTAGCGTTTTGAAGTTCTTCAGGGGTAGAAGGGATTTGTTGCAAATAAAATTGGGGGTTTTTAGGATCGGAAATAATTTCAGCTTTCACAGAGTCTTTTTTTAGAACATCTGCAATTGTTGTTGGCTTTTCCGCGTTTTCCTGTTCGCCAAAAACATATGAGCTTTTGTTGCGACGACGCCAGTTGTCTTCGAGTTTACGGCTACCCCAGCGGCTTTGAAAGTCAGCTTTCCCTTTATTAACGCTCGCTGTGTTGTAAAAGTACCATGATTTATCATTACCGGCGGTTGGCGTAATACCTCCTCGTTGCGGAATCCGGCCTTTAGCAAAGTCGTTGATAGACTCCTCTTTGCGTTGAGCCATGATTTCATTCATTTTTTCTTTCTCAATAAGCTCTTTTTCAGCTTTCTCTTTTCGATTGATATCGGCGATTATTTTTTCAACTGCTTTTATTTTATCCGTCTCGTTTAACGAAGCCAGGCGTAGTAAGCTATCCTGCAAATGTACGCTTTGATAGTGAACGATCAGTTCATCAAGAGCTTCTGATCGTTTAGATACGCGGATATAATCGGGATGTTCTTTTGTAATAGCAGCTAGTGCACTTCCATAGCAGGGTTGAGCTTCAGGATAATTTTTCTTTTCGAAGAAAAGGTCTCCTAATTTTATCTGAACCAGAGTTTTTTGATTTACATTCTTGTTGCCTTTCTGTAATGCTAATGTGAAGTTTTTTATAGCATGGGCGCTGTCTTTTTGTGAAAGATAAATATTCCCGATTGCGTAATAAAGCTGATCCAGGTATTCTTTGTACTTTGTGTTGCGGGTCATGTTGGTCAGTTTATTCAAAACTCCGGTTATATTCCCTGTTGACATGCATTCTGTTTGACGAATGCGTGCGGCAAATTCAGTTTCATAGGGAGGTGAGGCTTTGATAACCTTTCTGAATGCTTCGTATGATTTTGTTTTATCTCCGTAAAGTTCGTAGATCTGGCCCAAAAGAAAATTGAGTCGGTAATGTTGTGTCTTATTTTTTTCAGAAGATAAGGCTAATTCCAGGAATTGAATAGCTTCTTTAGGCTGTTTTTGTTTCAAAAACAAATCAGCCTGTGTTTGACAATATAGGGAAAGGAATGATTTTGAGATTGAATTTTGTTTGATCTCTTTTTGGATATCATCCAGCTTGATTTTACTCAAAATATTTTCAGCTTCATAGAGCTGAAGCTGTTCTGCACTGCAGCGTGCATTCCATATCTGAGCTTCTTTTACAACAACGGGCAGATTACGAAAGTGACGTGTAATGTAGGTGAATGTCGATGATGCAGCCTCAAAGTCGCCTTTGAAAAATTGCGCTTTTGCCATTAATAACCAGGCATTGTGAAGGTAAGGATTATATTCTTCTGTGAGCTGCCATTCACGGTATTTTTCTCCACTTCTGCTTCCGGTGTAAGTAGGCCTTGTTTTTATGGAGTGCATTTTTATTGCCTTTTGACACTTCTCGATTGTACGGTCGAATTCGTTGTTCTTTTTACCATTTAAAGCACTAACCGGATGTACTGATAAAAGAAGGGTATAATCGTCGTTAAAGTTTTGTAGCTGGTTTTGTGACGCTTTCAGAAAGTTTTGATTTCCGTTGTGATAAACATTATAACGAGTGGTTAATCCCTGGTAAAAACGGGATAATGGAGTGTTTTTGTCCGTTGAGCAGCTGCTTAACAGAGAAATGCATAATAGAAAGGTCCCGCTTATGTATAGGATGATCTTTTTCAAAGTAATCAGGTTTTATAATAGTAAAAACAGCGATCCTGTCTAAATATTGTGGGTTGATAATGCAAACTTACATATTTTTAGGGAGAATTCCTTGAGTTTGTTTGATTACTTTTGGCTCTGGTATATGTTTGAATAGTGGTTGGAATAGCATCGGTTTTACTTTAGGATTAGGGATTTAAAGGTTGATTACTATCCTGCCTTTTCAGATATGGTCTTTATTGGATAAGGAGAGTTTTGTTCTATAGGGATAGTGGATTTTGCTCAGAATGATTTAACTTTGCGCAAAACTTTGTTATGCTTCGAAGGATTTTTAATTATAAAATAGCGTTTGCCCTCTTCATTGTCTTTGTTTTTTTGTTGATTTCATCAGCAAAAGCAGAGGGTTTTAAGATTGTTATAGATGCCGGACATGGAGGAAAGGATCCAGGCGCTATGGGGCATTTTTCGAAAGAAAAGGATATAAATCTTAGTGTCGCTTTGATATTAGGTGAGATGATCAAGTCCAGATATCCTGACGTGAAAGTGATATACACCAGAGATGATGACTTTTTCGTTGAATTACAGGAACGTGCGAATATAGCAAATCGATCAAAGGCTCAATTGTTTATTTCTATTCATACAAACTCGTCTAAAAGTAGTCTTGCAAGCGGTACTGAGACTTATACGTTGGGATTGCGCCGTTCTAATGAAAATCTTGAGGTGGCTAAACGTGAAAACTCTGTTATCCTCTTAGAAGATAATTATAAAGTGAAATATGAAGGCTTTGATCCAACGTCTTCGGAGTCTTATATTATGTTTGAAATGCTTCATGATCGTTTCCTGGATCAAAGTATTTCAATGGCATCTACAGTTCAAAAAGAGTTTCGTCGGTACGATTTTGTTGATCGGGGAGTGCGTCAGGATGTTTTCCTTGTCTTGCGTAATACCGGAATGCCCAGTATATTGGTAGAGTTAGGTTATATTTCAAATCGCAACGAGGAGGAATTTTTGAACTCAAAGTCTGGTCAGCAAAAGTTGGCTAGTGCGATATATAATGCCTTTTCTCAGTTTAAAAGAAATTATGATAAACGTCAGGGGATCGTTGCTGTAGAGTCTTCTATACCTTCCCGTAAAGATACGGCGGTGCGGGAAAGTACTGCTGTTCCTGTAAATAAAACGAAGGATAGTATAATTTATAAAGTTCAGATTTTAGCTACTCCATTTAAGATGAAATCAAATTCTCCTGAATTTAAGGGTGTGTCCAATGTGGATTTTTATGAGGAGAAAGGTAAATATAAATATACTGTTGGAGGTACAAATGATATAAACGAAATAAACCGTTTGAGGAAAGAATTATCATCAAAGTTCAAAGATTGTTTTGTGATAGGTTATAAAAACGGAGAGAAGTTTATTGTAAAGTAAAGAGTCAGACTTAGTTTGTAGTTTTACTTTTTGAGATTGTTGTTACATAGATTCCTTATTTTATACAGATTTCAGATCAAATTAGGGTAAGTTTCCTGATTCCTATTATAATATTCCATTATTAAATAAATAAAGACGCACAATTCGGATTTAATCTTTATGCCGGTATGGGTAGGTTTAAATATGATCTTTGTGCGGTGTGTTGTGAAAAATAATTACTGATATATGAAACCCCCATGTAGTTAACACTTCACCCAAGAGAATGAAAATTGGGAGACGGTTCGAGCTTCGGTGCACTTATCCTCATTGTAATTGTTCTATTATTGGCATAAGCCCAACACAACAAATACAATTTTATGGAAACGACATCGGTATCATTCGAACAAGTAGTAGAACGAGGCTGCGGAATAGACATTCACAAAAAAACAGCCGTGGCAACCATTGAAGGGAATGGCCTCAAACCCACCACCCGGGAATTTGGAACATTTACGAGCTCATTGACAGAATTGAAAGATTGGTTATTGGAAAACCAAATTACCCATGTGGTAATGGAAAGTACAGGTGTTTACTGGAAACCGGTATATCATGTTTTGGAGCCCTCCGGCATAACAGTCTGGATTGTCAATGCCCGTCATGTGAAAAATGTACCGGGACAAAAGACAGATAAAAAAGACAGTGCCTGGCTGTGCAAGTTGCTACTTGCCGGGTTACTCAAACCCAGTTATATTCCGGGAAAGGAACAACGTCAATTGCGGGACTTGACACGTTATCGCAAGAAATTGATACAGGATGCAGCCTCAAACAAGAACCGTATTATCCGAATCCTGGAAGATTGCAATGTGAAATTATCGAGTGTGTTAAGTAATACCTCCGGTGTTACTGCCACCAAACTGATAGATAAACTCTGTGAAGGCAAACCGGTAACAATGGAGGATATTGAAAGTGTGTACCACAAAAAAATAGAAGCAACTAAAGAAGAGCTGTGGGAGGCTTGTAATGGATACGTTGAAGAACACCATATTTATTTATTGCAAACCATTCGTCAAAATACAGAACACCTTGAAAGTCAGATTTTAGGACTTAATCAAAAAATAAAAGAGCTATTATCGCCTTACGAAAACGTATTGGAACTGCTTCGCCAGATTCCGGGATTAAGTACCAAAACAGTGGAAGATCTTGTTGCCGAAATCGGACTGGATATGAGTGTGTTTCCGACAGAAGACCACCTATGTTCATGGGCTGGTGTAGCACCGGGCAATAATGAGAGCGCCGGTAAAAAAAAAGCGGACGCACCCCACACGGAAACAAACAGGCAAAATCCATAATGGTAGAAGTCGCATGGGCGGCATCACGTACCAAGAAAACATTTTACCATGCCCGTTATCACCGCCTGGCCGCCCGAAGAGGCAAAAAAAGAGCCATTGTTGCCGTCGCCCACTCGATACTTAAATCCGTGTATCATGTCTTGAAAGACAACGTCCCCTACAAAGAATTAGGGGCTGACTACCTGAACAGCCGCATGGAAGAGAAACGGCGAAAATATCTCAAAAGCGAATTGCAAAAAATGGGGTATGAGGTACAACTAATTCAAAATGAGAAACCTGTACCGATTGGTGTTTGATTTATAACAGATAAAAGAACATAGCGGACAGCATACAACCAAAGGTCGATTTTTACTGGTACAAGGCAAGGAGTAATCCGTTGTCTAAGCCGGGTATGAAACTGACATCAACAGATAAGCACCCAAGATTATTGACTTGATCATGTGTATGAAATTTTAATCCCTTATCTGTTCTTGCTTTCCGATAGCCAGCGCATTTGTCATTGTGGCAAGTGCTATCTTTGATTTTGTCCAAACTAATCTGAAATTTAAACAGGTGATTTGATAATCACCTAAATATTAAACATTTATATTTTACTTGATTTACATATGAAAAAATTGACCAGAGAGATGAAGATCGGTTTTGCAGCTATTCTTAGCTTGCTATTTCTTTATTATGGGATTAATTACCTGAAAGGCATAAATCTGATGAAGCCGGCTAATTATTATTATGTTGTGTTTGAGGATGTAACAGGCTTGACGGTTTCCAGCCCGGTGTATATTAATGGTTATAAAGCTGGTTTAGTACGTTCAATAGAATACGATTATAATAATCCGGGGCATGTGATCGTTGAGATTGCCATGGATAAAGAGTTGCGTATATCGAAAGGAACTACCGCTGAATTCCAGTCGGAACTTTTGGGTACAGCAGCTGTAAATCTTACGTTGAATCTTAAGAATAATAGCTTTTATGAGCCCGGTGAAACAATACCCAATGTACAGAGTCTGACTCTGATGCAAAAAGTGGAGAAGGATGTCATGCCCAGGTTGACGCAAATTATGTCTCGTATGGATACTGTTTTAACCGGATTGCAGGTTGTGGTACAAAATCCAGCCCTGACCCAATCAATCAATAATCTGGAGAAAACTACTGCTGAATTAAGTAAAACATCTGCGTCTCTCAATGGAATGATGACAAGCGATGTTCCAGTAGTTGTAAATAATCTGAAAATTATGAGTCATGATTTTACAGCAGTGAGTGGTAATCTGAAACAGGTTGATATAGCTCGCACAATGAACACTGTTGACTCAACCCTGAATAATCTGAAGACTCTCAGTGGGCAGCTTAAACGTTCGGATAATTCACTTGGATTGTTGATTCATGACCGTTCTTTGTACGATAATCTTTCAGCTACAGCGGGTAGTGCAAACCGCTTGATGATTGACCTGAAAGAGAATCCGAAACGTTACGTTCACTTCTCTGTTTTCGGTCGTAAATAAATCAGTCTATTTAGATTGGTTATATATTACTAGGTTTGGCTTTATGTGGTAATGAGTATATATTAAACTCCCTTATAATAAGCAATTCAGCTGTTTTGTCTATTTTGTGTTTTTCAACCAGTTAAAATATATTCCTTTGTAATTAGTTGTGTTACAGATGTGTAACAAATCGTAATTACCTGTATGATTGTCTTGGCTGTTTTTTCGTAACTGCCTGAAAGTAAAACGTATATTCTAAACCGTAAAAAATCAAGTAAAATGAGCCTTTTTTTATCGGAAAATTAAGTTGAAATTTGTACCTCGAAGTTGGAAAAGAAAATTGTTTTTTAATTATGAAGTTTACCCATACGGAAATCTGGGAACGGTGTCTTCAGATCATCAGAGATAATGTCACTGAGGCCGCTTACAACACCTGGTTTGTACCTATTGTACCTCTGCAGTATAAAAATAAAGAGTTACTGATTAGGGTACCCAGTCCGTTTTTTTACGAATATCTCGAAGAGAAGTTCATTGCTTTGCTCCAAAATACAATCCATCGTGTTGCTGGTCCGGAAACAAAGTTAATGTATCGTGTCCTGGTTGAAAATGAGTCAAAGACTACATTCGACTGGGAAGGTGCTCCTTCGTATTCGGATAATAAGAAAAAAACTGCTGCACCGAAAGATTTAAAGCGCATTCCTGATCCTTTTACACAGCGTGTGTATCAGGAATTAGATCCTCAGTTGAATTACAATTATACCTTTGATAATTTCTTTTCCGGGTTAAGTAATAAATTGACCCGTACTGCAGGAGAAGCTATCTGTCAGAACCCTGGTAAAACAGCGTTTAATCCATTATTTATTCATGGAGAATCGGGAGTTGGTAAGACTCACTTGCTTAATGCTATTGGCTCCATGACCAAACAATTGCATGGCAATATACGTGTTTTGTATGTATCTACTCATCTTTTTCAGATTCAGTATACTGACGCTGTAATTAATAATTCGGTCAATGATTTTATCAATTTCTATCAAAGTATTGATATGTTGTTGATTGATGATATTCAGGAATTAGCTGGTAAAACGCAGACGCAAAATACTTTTTTTCATATTTTCAATCATTTACATCAAAACAACAAGCAGCTGGTAATGACATCTGACCGTCCTCCTGTATCACTACATGGTATGGAGCAGCGTCTTCTGACCCGTTTTAAATGGGGGTTAACAGCTGAATTAGAGAAGCCGGATTATCTGTTGCGTAAAGTGATTCTACGCAATAAGGTACGCCACGATGGTCTTAGTATTGGTGATGAAGTGCTGGAGTATATTGCTAATCATGTGACAGAGAATGTCCGTGATATGGAAGGCGTTATTGTTTCGTTGATGGCACACTCAATGGTTTACAATCGGGAAGTAGACATTGACCTGGCAGAACGAGTACTGAGTAAATGTGTTAAGTTTGAGAAAAAAGAGGTGTCTGTTGAGCAGATTCTGGATAAAGTATGTGCTTATTTCGATGTGGATCAGAAAATGGTGAGCTCCAAATCGCGTAAACGAGAATATGCACAAGCCCGTCAAATTTCGATGTTTTTATCGAAAAAGCTTACAGATCAATCTTTTTCGCGTATTGGAGAATTGATTGGGAAAAAAGATCATGCTACAGTATTACATGCGTGCAAAACCATCAAGAATCTGATTGAGATAGATAAAAATATGCGTTCTCAGATTGAAGAGATTGAGAAAGAGCTTAAAATGTGATAAGAATTTTTAAGAGTATTATAAAAAGACCCGCAGGAAGTTTTCATTCTGTGGGTCTTTTTTATCTATTATCTTCCTGTTTTACAAATCATATCTTTTATTCGATTATTGAAATCAGTACTGTCGATCAGATCTTCTAAATTTAAATGCAATCGGTATTGCCAGTAATGTCGCGGATTTGAGGGTATATTAATGCGCTCGTCTCCGGGGTTGTTTCGACGAAGTGTGGCGTCTATGGATAACCAGTCCTGAATAGGTAGTATTACGAGCATAGCAGGCGAATAAAGATGGTTCTCAATAATGTTTTTGCATATCTCAGATTCTCCGGATTGTGGAGCGTCTCCATGCATCCCAAGAATATTGTTGTAATAACGTTGCGTTCTGTCCCGCTCTTCCTTCCACCAGCCTCTTAATGTAGACATGTCATGTGTTGATGTTGTAGCTACAGAAAGATATGGGTAAAGGTCTGTACTGGCGAATTCCATATTGTTATCTTTAGGCATTCGTTGAATTTCAAGACTCAGAATTTGCAGATCCTCAATAACTTTCTTAACACAGGCAGGGATCATTCCCAGATCCTCAGCGCAAACCAGCATAGAAGTAGCCGAGATTAGCGACGGTAGCTTTTTCATTGCCAGAATACGCCAGAAATCGTTATGGCGGTGATAGAAAAAGTCGTCATATAGCCGATTGAAACACCATTTGTCATGTTCATTCAGAGATCGGTAAATAAATGAAAACTGTGCTGAAATACGAGGGTGAAATTTGTCGTTATCTTTCGGGTCAGCCAGAAATAAAACCTCGCTTATTAAGGTATATAGGCCATCCCGTATACAGTTACTTTTTTTATCATTTTTGCCTGCAAATTTTGTTTGTGCTTTTTTCTGGGTATCAACCTCAGGTTTTAATATAAATTCGTCATCGGTTTTATGAATTAGGAATAAAGTCATTACTTCTGCTGAATATTCACCAAAGATCTCCTCCAGCATATATTCCCTGATATATGGAGTAACTAGTTTTGTGTTAAACTGAAGCCCCCATCTTTCAATTTCTGTAGTTGAAAGAGGAAGGGCAGGACTAAAATGACCCAATAAGCCATGAACGGCATTAACCGGAACTTCCCATATCCGAAAAAAACCTAGTATATGATCAATGCGGTAGGCGTCGAAATAGTCTGCCATTTTGCGAAAACGACATATCCACCAACGATAGCCGTCGTTTCCCATATTATCCCAATTATAGGTTGGGAATCCCCAGTTCTGTCCGTTAACGGAAAAGTCGTCTGGTGGAGCTCCTGCCTGTCCATCCATGTTGAAATAGTGAGGCTCAGTCCATGCCTCTACGCTGGTTGGGCTGATACCTATTGGGATGTCACCTTTGAGGACTACTCCTTGCTTATGGATATATTCAACGGCTTCCTGTAATTGTAGGTGTAAATGAAATTGCAGGAAGTAATGTAATGCAATAGCGGGGTATGCAACCGATCTGCAACAACTAAGGTTGGTTATGTTTCTTGGATTGAAATTGGTGTAATTATGCCATAGTCTGAAATCCGGAGTTTCGTTCTTATCCCGTAGATAGCAATATGCGCCATAAGGGATAAGCCATTCTTTATTGGATTCGAAAAATACTTTGAACTCTGATGTAGCGAGGGTCTTTTCTCCTTCTTGCCTGAATATTTCATGGAAATATTCCCATTTGACCTGGCTGACGGCTTCGTAGTTAATTGCGTTTAAATCATTGAGTTCTGCTTTCTTTTTTTCAAAATAAGCAACTCTTCTTTTATTTTTTAATATACCAATTTTAAAAGGATTAAGGTAGATTGGGTGTAGAGCAAATATAGAGTTTGTGTTATAGGGATATGAATCATGCCAGTTGTGATTCATGGTTGTGTCATTTATGGGTAAAATCTGGATGATTTTTTGCCCTGTAATTGCAGTCCAGTCTGCTAATTTCTTCAAGTCGTTGAATTCACCAATACCAAAGCTCTCTTTTGTCCTCAATGAAAATACAGGTATGGCTACACCGGCACCTTTCCATCCGGGTAGCGGATCTCTGAATTGAAGTCCGCTCAATATAATGGACTCGCGAAGATATATGATGCCTGTATCGAATGTCCGGTTAGCTCCTGGTTCCCAGTTGATAAGTTGTCCGGTTTTTGAATTGATCAATACAAACTTATATTCCAGATATGTTGTGTTGCAATTGGTAAGATCGATTGTCACATCCCATTCGGGAAATGATCAGAATTCAGAAAGATAGCGTTTTCGGGCTGCCAGTTTCCTAATATTGGATTGTTTCCAAGTATTGCCAGGGTGTGCTCGGGTCTTATGGTGGGGGCAAATACCCTTAATGTAAGACTTCTTCTAAAAGGATGGGGTTCCGGATTAGTCCGTTTAACACCAGTGCGTGCAAAAAGATATTTTGTAAAGGCGGATGAGAAGAATGGCTTGTTGGGCGGAGTTGTTTGCCAGTGATCGCAAAGACGGTAATATTCATTCGTGTCATTATATACGAATGATCGTGGCTGTCCCCATTCTTTATCGATTATGGTTCCATTTATTATAATGCAATAGTTGTATTGGAACCAGATATCATTATGGTCAAACTTCAGTGTGGTTACCCAGTTTCCGTTTCCGCTGTATTGCATAGGTAAGGCGCTTTCAGTTTCATTGTTACCTAATTCGGGTACAGATCCGGTCAGGCATACTTTCTCATCACCATGAGTTCGGTAGTTGATCTGGAATTCAATCTCTATCATAGCTTTAAGGTTTGGTGTTTTCCAAATATATAAAAAAATAATGAAGAAAGGCCTGGATTCGCGGCTATATAATGATTCTTGAAGTGTTAATGTCAGATTGGAGGATTTTTAGGTCTGGTTGGTAAAATAAACAACGGCCTTGCCCCGAAGAGCAAAGCCGTGTTCGAAATTGAAATTGAAAAGTTGAAGTTGGAATATCTTCCGGTCATCCGCATTTTGAGTTTCCGCAAGAGGTGCAGATGAGACAGCCTTCCTGATAAACTAATGATTCATTACCGCAGTTGGGGCAAGTCTGTCCCTTTGCTAAAGTTCCATTAGGAAGGTATTTTTTGAGGGCGCGTTCCACCCCGTTTTTCCAGGTGTTGATTGATTCGCTATCGAGTTCCAGGCCTGATACCAGTTTCAGGACCTGATCAATAGGCATTCCGTAGCGTAGTACGCCTGATATTAATTTTGCATAGTTCCAGAATTCAGGTTTGAATTTGTCAGACAATCCTTCAATTGTGGTTTTGTATCCGCGACGGTTTGAATATTGGAAGTCATAGCGTTTGTTGCCATGTTCATCTGCATTCTTGATGATTTTTCCGTGCATTACGGTTTTGGGTAATAATATACCATCTTCATCATCCGCCAGACCGGTAAATATTTCATAAGGGCGACCGTTGAGTAATCCGACAAATGCAATCCATTTTTCTTTTTTGTTCTGGAATTTTACGACTTCGGCGTCCAGCTCCTTCGGGCGGATATCTACAGCTTCATGGATATGTGGTTTTTGAGCATCAGCTTCTTCTTTGGCAGCTACTAATACGCCGGCGCGTGATCCGTCACGGTAAACGGTACATCCTTTACAGCCTGATTTCCATGCTTCAACGTAAAGTTTGCCTACCAGTTCTTCCGAAACATCGTTCGGGAGGTTGATTGTTACACTGATAGAGTGGTCAACCCATTTTTGGATACGTCCCTGCATGCGTACTTTTTGCATCCAGTCAACGTCGTTTGAGGTCGCTTTGTAGTAAGGAGATTTTGCAACCAGTTCATCCACTTCTGCAGAAGTATATTTCTTCGTGGTGGAAATTCCATTTGCTTCCATCCAGGTCACAAACTTGTGGTGGAAAACGATATATTCTTCAAAAGCATCACCTACTTCGTCGATGAAGTCGATGCGCACCTGAGTGTCGTTCGGGTTTACTTTACGACGGCGTTTGTAGACCGGTAAGAATACAGGCTCAATACCGGAGGTGGTTTGGGTCATTAAGCTGGTGGTGCCGGTAGGAGCGATGGTCAGACAGGCGATATTTCTGCGGCCATGTTGTTTCATCTCTTCGAATAATGCCGGATCAGCCTCACGCAGACGGGAAATGAACGGATTGTTCTCTTCGCGTTTGATATCGAATATCTCGAAAGCTCCGCGTTCTTTAGCCATAATTACGGATGAACGGTAGGCTTCGATTGCTAAAGTTTTGTGTACTTCTTCAGAGAAGGTTGTAGCCTCTTCGGTTCCGTAGCGTAATCCGAGTGCAGCAAGCATATCTCCTTCGGCAGTGGTACCTACACCGGTACGGCGTCCGCGTAAAGTTTTGCTTTGGATTTTAAGCCAAAGTTTGCGTTCGGCTTGTTTAACCTCTTCACTTTCGGGGTCAGAATCGATTTTTTCAAGAATACGTTCGATTTTTTCCATTTCGAGGTCGATGATATCGTCCATGATACGTTGAGCAAGCTGAGCGTGTTTTCTGAAAAGGTCGAAGTCGAAATATGCCTCTTGGGTAAACGGATTTACCACATATGAATATAGGTTAACGGCCAGCAGGCGGCAACTGTCGTACGGACACAAGGGGATTTCTCCGCAGGGATTGGTTGAAACAGTCTGATAACCCAGGTCGGCGTAGCAGTCTGGTACTGATTCGCGAATGATTGTATCCCAGAATAAAACACCGGGTTCAGCAGAACGCCAGGCGTTGTGAACGATTTTCTTCCACAGATTGCTGGCGTCAATTTCCTTAACAGTGGTGGGGTCGGTTGAATTAACCGGGTATTGTTGTTTGTATGGGGTGCCTTCGGTAATGGCTTTCATAAAGTCATCATCAATTTTCACTGATACATTTGCACCGGTTACTTTTCCTTCTGTCATTTTAGCATCGATAAAACTTTCAGAATCGGGGTGTTTTATCGAAACGCTTAGCATCAGGGCGCCACGACGGCCGTCTTGTGCTACCTCGCGGGTTGAGTTGGAATAACGCTCCATGAAAGGAACTACACCGGTAGAGGTTAAAGCTGAATTTTTTACCGGAGAACCTTTGGGGCGGATATGTGAAAGGTCATGGCCAACGCCACCGCGACGTTTCATGAGTTGTACCTGCTCTTCGTCGATACGTATAATAGCGCCGTATGAGTCGGCAGAACCCTCCATGCCAATAACAAAGCAGTTTGACAATGAAGCTACCTGAAATTCGTTACCGATGCCGGTCATGGGGCTTCCTTGTGGAACAATATAGCGGAAATCACGAAGGAGGTCAAGTAGTTCCTCTTTCTTCAAACCATTTGGGTAATTTGCTTCCACTCTGGCAATCTCATTTGCCAGACGGTGGTGCATATCTTCGGGCGATTTTTCGTAAATCTTTCCGAAAGAGTCCTTAAGGGCGTATTTGTTCACCCATACTCTGGCAGCCAGCTCGTCTCCTTTGAAATACTCTAACGAGGCCTGGAAGGCTTCATCGTAAGTGTAAGTTTTTTGTTCCACGATTAAATGTTTTTACTTGTTAAATTAATCTTGTTGGTGTAACGTATCAGATTCTCGGTTTTGAAATGTTTTGCAAGTATAGAGAGAATATTTTGTTTGACAAAATCTGAAATATTAAAAATGGGTTATTGTTGATAAGTTTTCTGTTTTAAAAATTAAATACCTGGAAATCAGTGATTAGGTTGTTTGGGGCTGTTGAGAAGTTTTCCGATTTGAAAATCGCCTGAAAATTAAGGTGTTGAAAGGTTGAGAGTCAGTGTTGATGGGAGGTGTAGCGATGATGGCACTTTTTCTATATAAAAACTATTAGAAGTACGTGGTTTGGTTAGTGTATATTTGTATTTGTTAGTATATGTTTTGGGGTAACTTTTATACTTTTGATCTTTGAATCATAAATACATTCTAATAAGATGATTGATATTCTGAAAAATCGCCGCTCTGTACGGAAATATACTACTGAGCCTGTAAGTGATGCATTGTTGAATGAGTTATTGGAGGCAGCGTGCCGGACATCTTCGACCGGGAATATGCAACTATACAGTATTATTGCGACCACTTCTCAGGAGGTAAAAGCTGAATTGTCTCCGCTTCATTTTAATCAGCCGATGATAACTCAGGCTCCGTTGGTGCTGACATTCTGTGCTGACTTTAATCGTTTCGTAAAGTGGTGTGAGGTGAGAAATGCAACCCCGGGGTATGATAACTTTCAGGGATTCGTGACAGCGGCAATTGACGCCTTGCTGGTGGCGCAGACATTTTGTGTGGCAGCTGAAGCTAAGGGGTTAGGGGTTTGCTATATTGGTACGGTTACATATACAACCAAGGCTATCAATAAAGTGTTGAATCTGCCTAAACTGGTGGTTCCGTTGGCAACAATTACGGTGGGGTATCCTGACGGAGAGCCTGCCCAGGTGGAGCGCCTGCCGTTGGAGGCGGTTCTGCATAAAGACCGGTACGTGGATTATACGGCAGCTGATATAGATCGCTATTATGCGGAAAAGGAAGAGCTACCGGCAAATCAGAAATTTGTTGCGGAGAATGGAAAAGAAAATCTGGCGCAGGTGTTTACAGATGTTCGTTACTCAAAAGCCACCTTTGAAAAGTTCTCCACAGAGTTAATGGAGGCAATCAAAGAGCAGGGTTTTTTGTTTTAAAATGTGATATGCGATTCATGAAAATAGCGCCAATCCGGTTTCTGTTCGGTATTGGCGCTATTTTATTAATGGGGGAGTAGTTCCGGAATATTATTTCTTTTTTTCTTCAATTCCGGTAATAATGGATACGTACAATTGCAGAAAAGCAGCGATGGAAAGGGTGGCGATCCACTCACTCCGGTTTTTAAACATCAGGTACGAGGTGACGACCAGCAGAGTTCCGGAAAAGATATTAAACCGGTGCAGGCGTTTGAGTCGCAGGTTTGTGCCGGTGTAATGGTTGGAGAAATAATATACGGCTATTCCGGCTGCTCCTACGGCAAACATATGAGGTGCGTAGGTCCATTTTGTAATAAACAGGGCCGTTGAAATCAATACTAAAACGGCTGAGATGTAGAACATCCGGGTCTGGATTTTAGGTTTCATTTTTTCTCCTCTTCTTCGACGATAAATATATCTTCGTCATTCTTTTTCATTAAATAATTTTCGCGGGCAAACTTTTCCAGGTTGTCGCTGTTTGTTTTTAGCTCGTTGATCCGGTCAGTGCTTTCCTGAATAATACCTTCGTAATGTTCAATTTCGCTTTGCAGCTGATTGATCTTATGGTCCAGCATGATGCGGTTGAAGATGTTGTTGTCATCCCAGATCAATATGATAAAAAGGAAAATGGCGATAGCGATATGATACTTGCCAAGCTTTTTAAAAAAACGCAGATGTCGGAAGGTCTTGAACTTCATGTGTAAATTTGTGTTTCTACTGAGGTTACATGCAACGTCAACGCATGCCTGCCCGTTTCATACCCGAACTTTTTGCAAAGATAAATTATTTTCGAACAACGGCTAATAAAAAAGTAGTCAGGTTTTTTGCTAAATTTGCACCTCAAGACACAATTCGAACAATGGAAGATTTTATCGTATCAGCCCTGAAATACCGCCCCGCCACTTTTCGTTCGGTAGTAGGGCAACAAGCTCTCACCACCACGCTTAAGAATGCAGTCGTATCAAAAAAACTGGCGCACGCTTTTCTGTTTTGCGGTCCACGTGGTGTGGGAAAAACGACCTGCGCCCGTATTTTTGCCAAAACAATCAACTGTTTTACGCCTACAGCAGAGGGCGAAGCGTGTAATCAATGTGAATCGTGCGTTTCGTTCAACGAGCAGCGTTCCTATAATATCCATGAACTGGATGCTGCATCCAATAACTCGGTAGATGATATTCGTACGCTGATTGAACAGGTGCGCATTCCTCCACAAATCGGTCAATACAAGGTTTATATCATCGATGAGGTGCACATGCTTTCGACTGCAGCTTTTAACGCTTTCCTGAAAACGCTGGAAGAGCCGCCGCGACATGCTATTTTCGTGCTGGCAACTACTGAGAAACACAAAATCCTGCCGACCATTCTTTCACGCTGTCAGATTTACGATTTCAACCGCATCAGCATCAATGATACGGTGGAGCATTTGCAATATGTGGCTTCTCAGGAAAATGTGACAGCCGAACCTGAAGCATTGAATGTGATTGCCCAAAAAGCTGACGGTGGTATGCGTGATGCCCTGTCTATTTTCGACCAGGTCGTTAGTTTTACAGGTGGAAATATTACATATAAAGCAACGATCGACAACCTGAATGTGCTTGACTATGATTATTACTTCCGTCTGGTTGATTCCTTCCTGACAGGCAATGTGATCGATGCATTACTTATTTTCAATGAAGTGCTGGGACGCGGTTTTGAAGGTCAGAATTTCATTACCGGATTAAGTTCTCATCTTCGCGATTTGCTGGTTGCCAAAGATCCTCAAACGTTGCCCTTGCTTGAAGTGGGGGAGGCTATAGGTGTAAAATATACCCGTCAGGCTCAACAATGTCAAAACGGATTTTTATACAAAGCGCTTGAAATCAGTAATGAGTGCGACCTGAATTACAGGCTGAGCAAAAATAAACGGTTGCTGGTGGAATTAGCATTAATTCGTTTATGTCAATTGTTGCAGCCGGTTTCTCCCCAACCCAATCCGACGCAAAAAGGAATACAACCCATAACCGCAGCTCCTTCAGCTCCGATACAACAATCGGTACAGGCTCAGGCTCCCCGTCCTCTGAATGCCATGCAAGCGCCTGTACAAACAGCTGTACCGGTACAGGCTGTAGCCGCGCCGAAACAATCTGTTCCTACGCCTCCCTCTCCTCCGCAACCAGCATCCAGGCCTGCTGCTCCGGCCCTGCGTATGCCCGGCGTTTCCATTAAATCATCCCTGAATAAGAAGGACGATTCCACCGGACAGTCTCAACAGTCAGGTTCGGCTGTTTCGATGAATACGCCGTTTGATAATGGCATGCTGGTATTGGTATGGAACGAATATGCCCAGATGCTGACCGTGGAAAAGGTATTGCTTAAAAAAACGATGCAGACCTCACGTCCGGTATTACTGGATAATTACACTTTTGAGGTTTCGGTTGATGGTCCCCAACAGGTGGAGATCCTGGAATCTGAAGGAACGGCAATGGTTTCATTCCTGAAAGAAAAACTGAAGAATACGAACATTGTGATGCATATCCGGGTTAATGAGGTAAACGAGCGTCCGAAAGCTTACAGCATGCAGGAAAAGTTTATGGCAATGGCAAAAGCCAATCCGGAACTCTATAAACTGAAAGAGGCGTTTGATCTGGAGATCGCTTAGGTTTCATGGAACGCTGATAAACACGGATATATTTACTTAACATAAAATACAGGATTATGAAAAAGCTATTTTCCCTTGTAGCAGCCATTGTGTTGCTTACGGCATGTAGCAGCGTACCGTTGACCGGCCGCAAGCAGTTATTGCTGGTAACAGATCAGGAAGTGTTGTCTTTGAGCAACCAATCGTTTACCGATTACATGAAGACAGCCAAAGAATCTACAAGTAAAACAAATACTTCCGTAGTTGTAAAAGTGGGTAAGAATATTGCTGCTGCAGTAGAATCGTATCTTAAGTCGAACGGACTGGAGGCTGAAATTGCAAATTTTGCCTGGGAGTTTCACTTGGTGAAAGATTCTACAGCCAATGCATTCTGTATGCCCGGAGGTAAGATTGTGGTCAATGAAGGTATATTACCCTATACCAAAACGGAAGCCGGATTGGCAGTCGTAGTGGCTCACGAGGTGGCTCATGCGGTGGCTAAACACAGTAATGAACGTTTAAGCCAGCAAATGGTAGCTCAATACGGTGGAAATGTATTGAGTGCTGTACTGACCGGAAAGTCGGAAAAAACAACCCAGCTTGCACAGACTGTATATGGGCTTGGGGCGCAATATGGCGTGATGCTGCCTTTCTCACGTAAACAGGAGTATGAAGCCGACAGGATGGGGTTAATTTTTATGGCTATGGCCGGATATAATGTAAACGAGGCCGTAACATTCTGGGAGCGTATGTCCCAGGCATCTGGTGGCCAGCAGACTATGGAGTTCATGAGTACCCACCCGTCGGATGTTAACCGGATTGCGAAAATCAAGGCGACTATTCCCGAAGCATTGAAATACAAAAAATAAAAAGAACGAAATAAAGTGGACATAAAATCTCTTTATGAATTGTACAGGAAGCATCCGGTAGTTACGACAGATACCCGTAACTGTCCGGATTCTTCCATTTTTATTGCCCTGAAAGGAGAGTCCTTCAATGGTAATAAGTTTGCGGCACAGGCTATTGAAAAAGGGTGTGCTTATGCAATAGTGGATGAGGCTGAGTATGCAACTTCCGAAAATATTATTCTGGTAAACGACTGCTTGCAGACTTTGCAGCAGTTGGCCAACTATCACCGCAGCCAGTTGACTATTCCCGTGATCGGCATTACCGGAACAAACGGAAAGACGACTACCAAAGAGTTGACCTCCGCAGTGTTGAGTAAAAAATACAATGTGCTTTTCACGCAAGGTAATCTGAATAATCATATCGGGGTACCTTTGACATTACTCAGCGTTAATGATTCGCATGAGATTGCGGTCATTGAAATGGGAGCTAACCATCCCGGCGAGATAAAAGCATTGGTGGAAATAGCAGAGCCGGATTGCGGACTTATTACCAATGTCGGGAAAGCGCATCTTGAAGGTTTCGGATCGTTTGAGGGCGTAATCCGAACAAAGGGTGAGATGTATGATTTCCTGCGAGCCAAAGGCGGAAAGATCTTTATTCATAACGAAAACGAATACCTGCAGCAGATTTCGGAAGGACTGGGAAAGATTTCTTACGGAGAGGCAAAAGGTTTGTATATTACCGGTAAGATGACCGGCTGCTCGCCATTTCTGGCATTCGAATGGCAACATGCCGGGCAAATACATGCAGTAACTACGCAATTGATTGGCGGATACAATCTGACCAATGCGCTGGCAGCAGCTGCTGTCGGTGTTTATTTTGGCGTGCCGGAAAATCAGATCTCGGAAGCCCTGACGGAATATCAACCGCAAAATAACCGTTCTCAGCTGACACTGACAGAGCGCAACCAGCTTATCGTAGATGCCTATAACGCAAATCCATCCAGTATGCAGGCTGCCGTGAGCAATTTTGGTCAGATGGAAGCTTCTGCGAAAGTATTGATTCTGGGGGATATGTTTGAGTTGGGAGAAACCAGCGCCGAAGAGCATCAGAAAGTAGTGGATCTGATTAATCGGTATTCCTTTGATCTGGTGTTGTTATGTGGTGAGAATTTCTCAACTTCTACACACAACTATAAATCCTTCCTGGGAACCAATGATCTGTTGCATTACCTGCAGGAATATCCCTTCAGTGATGCCACTGTACTTATAAAGGGTTCAAGAGGCATGAAGCTGGAACAGACCATTGAATGGCTGTAGAGAGCATGCTTAGATCGGGAGGGGTCAGTAATCAAGTGTTTAATTCGTACTTTAATACAAATTGATTTTGTTCAACTATTTACTTAGTTTAAAACGGTCAAATGTCTTTATGGCGTTTGACCGTTTTTTGTGAAAAAATCTGACAGATACCTCCCTTATTTTTAAAAATATATTTACATTAGCAGGACTTAGTCTTACCATTTAAACATAATAAAGCTATGAGTCCTCTCACTCCCAAAAATGCCGTGAAATTCTACAGCGGCGAAGAGGTTCCCCTCGAGTTACACAAAGTCCGTATCGTGCAGAAATTGCACCTGGTGCCTATCGAACGTCGTCTGGAAGCCCTTTATGAAGGTGGTTTCAATACCTTTCAGCTCAGCACGAAAGATGTTTTCCTCGATATGCTCACCGACAGTGGTACAAATGCCATGAGCGATAAACAGCTTTCGGCGATGATGCAGGCTGATGATGCCTATGCCGGATCGCAAAGCTTCGAACGTCTGCAAAAGGCCGTTGAACATGTGTTGGGTAAAAAGTTCTTTTTGCCGGTGCACCAGGGGCGGGCAGCAGAGAATATCCTGGGTAATGTTTATGTGAAGAAAGGCAATCTGGTGCCGATGAATTACCACTTCACAACAGCGCTGGCACATATCACCCAATATGGCGGCCGGATTGTCGAGCTCCTTTATGATGAAGCCTATAAGATCGATTCGGAGCACCCATTTAAGGGAAATATGGATATCGAAAAGCTGGAAGCCACGATCTGTGAAACCGGAGTCGAAAATATTCCGTATATACGGATGGAAGCGTCCACTAACCTGATCGGCGGACAGCCCTTCTCGGTGCAGAATCTGCGTGAAGTGCGTGCCATAGCCGATAAATATAGAATCCGTCTGGTGTTGGATGCCAGTTTGTTGGGTGAAAATGCATATCTGGTGAAACAACGGGAACCGGAGTTTATGGATAAAACGATGGGCGAGATTATGCTTATCATGACCGGACTGGCTGATATCGTCTATTTCTCGGCCCGTAAGCTCAGCTCATCCAGGGGAGGAGGTATCTGTACAAACCTGAAGGAGGTTTATCATGAGCTGGAAGCACTGGTACCTCTGTATGAGGGATTCCTGACTTACGGCGGTATTTCCGTGCGGGAGATTGAAGCGATGGCTGTAGGCTTGTATGAGACACTGGATGAGTCGATGATTTCACAAAGCCCGTCATTTATCCGGTATCTTGTGTATGAAGCCAAAAAGAAAGGCATTCCGATGATTACGCCTCCGGGTGTACTTGGCGCTCACGTCGATGCCATGAGCTTTTGTTCTCATTTGCCACAGACGGTGTATCCCGCCGGAGCTTTGGCGGCAGCTTTCTTTCTGATTTCAGGTATAAGGGGAATGGAGCGGGGCTCTGTATCCAATCAGCGTGATGAAGAGGGGAATGAGACCTATGCCGATATGGAGTTGCTGCGTCTGGCGGTACCTCGACGGGTGTTTACCTTATCTCAGATTAAATATGTGCTTGACCGTCTGGAGTGGTTGTATCATAACCGGGAACTGATCGGTGGCCTGAAGTTTGTATATGAACCCCCGGTACTTCGGTTCTTCATGGGGAAACTGGCTCCTACGAGTGACTGGCCCGAAAAGCTAATGGCTAAATTCAGAGCTGATTTTGGGGATAGCCTATGATCCTGACTACCGTCAGTACAGATAAAAAAAGAGCGAAAGCAGATTAATCTGCTTTCGCTCTTTTTTTATCTGTGTCGGAATATTCTCAGATCTTTTTACCCCACAATGATATGGATAGTTATTGTGGGTATTGTGACATGTAATGACAAATAATTCCGGATACAGAAAAATAGGATCGTTGCATTTTTTCCTCTATAAAAAAACATTTGTCCACCACCTTTAGCCCATAATCCCTGTAATTTGCATTTACGAAAAACACAGTATCCTTAGAGAAGGAACATTACATGAATTAGTTTGAACCTATAATCTTTTAACCCATAAAAAACAGATACATATGATGAGAAAATAACCTAACTAACACCCCGGCGAAACCATTGAAAAGAGGACAACTTTCCTAATCAAGAAAAAAATGGAATGCTGGTTGCATATCTAACATTCCGGATATATTAACACAAATAACTATTAAATTTAATTCTATGAAAATCACTAAACTAATGAGGTGCGTTTTATACGTACTTTTCGCATCATTTAGCTTAGTTGGGTGCGATGAATTGGGCAGTTTTTCAATTGATTCCCCCTCTGACCTGCTAAGCAGGATCGACTCAATTGCAGCTTCGAAACCGAACACAGGTGACACAACCTACCTCACCATCAATAACGCAATCGTTGGAAACGAGGATAACACTTCCGGTTGGTGGACTGCATTCTCCGATTACTTCACCGTTCCGTCCAACAAGTTATTACATTTGGAGTTTATCAACTACGGTTCAGGTACCAATAACTGGAACAACTGGAACCTGGCTGTTACCAATGCCGTATCAGATCGCTCTTCCAGTAGTTATAAAGAATACTTTCTTCTCCGCTCTGATGCTTTTGGTTGGGGTAACAGTGATTTTAACTTGAAAATGATCACCCAGAACTATCCCGACACTGACGGAGACGGCTCTGTCTGGAATGACTTCCTCAAGACCATGCAAGGCGCCCGTGTTTCTATCGACATTGACCACTCTGTTACCGGCAATGTATATATAACAGCCACTGCCGTTGGAACCAATGGTACTACGCTGGTCGAAACCTATCAACAACCGGTCTCTGCCACGGAGGCCATCAATGCTTTCTTAGTTTGCGATGGCAGCCATTTCCTGATGAAAAAAGCATACCTTATACCTTCGAAAGTTACAGCTGTAGAAGATGTTACACCGGTTTCAATCTCAGTTACAGGAACTCCTACCTTTGTTGAAATAGGTAATAAAGACTACTGGGGCGGTGCAACTGCTACTGTTACATTCTCTGACGGATCTTCTAAAGTGGTGGATTCAAAAGAATTATCGTTCAACGTTGTTCCTGATATGACTACCGTTGGTAAGAAAACAGTTATTGTTGCATATAGCAAAACCAAACAAGGAGCATACACCCAGGCTGTTTCAACCTTTTATTCACTGGAAGTAACCAACTCAGTTACAGCACTGGAGGTTACAACAGCGCCTGCCATCACGAAATACTATTTCTACAACAGTGATCCTATTATTTTCAACACAACCGGTCTTGTTGTAACAGCCACCTATTCCGACGGCTCAAAAGGCCTTATTCCAAACTCGACACTTTCTTTTGGAAGAATCACTGCTGCTGCCGGTTCTCAATCTGCTGTCATTTCGTATGTCGGAGCATCGAAAACAGTAACTACAACTTGTCCGTTAACTCTTGTAAAAGGTATAGGCCAGGTAGGTGCCAATGACTTTTCGACCGCATGGTGGACAGCATTCTCTTCAGATTATAACGTAGCATCAGGTTCGAGTAAGACAATTACGATGTATTGTTATTCCGATAATGCTGCAAACTGGCACAGCCCATGTACCATACTGCGCAAAGCCGACAAAACCGAATATGGAGTAGTTCGTATGGACAACTACGGATGGGGTACCGGCTATGCAACAGCTACGGCTACAAGCGACTGGAACTGGAGTACATTCACATCAAACATCAGTGGATCAAAAGTAGTGATTAAAGTTACCAACAATGGTAACAATACAGCAGAT
The DNA here is from genome assembly GCA_963662365.2 of Bacteroidales bacterium. Taxonomy (GTDB): domain Bacteria; phylum Bacteroidota; class Bacteroidia; order Bacteroidales; family UBA7332; genus CAXXIC01. Next base: position 29,093 of record CAXXPA010000009.1, on the reverse strand, counting down.
GTACTATACACAGTTACTTATGCCAACGGCGAAACACATACACAAAAGTATGCCGGCATCACCGTAGACAGTTCTGATTTGAATTGTGCACTCGTAACTGAGGCATCATATCTCGTAATTGTTCAATAATCACTAAGATAAAATATATTCACCATGAAATATTCATATTTATTCCTCTTGGGATTGCTGGCGCTCGCACCTGCAACATACGCAGAAGGTACAGCTGATGCCGGCCAGATGTCAATGACTCAACAAGGTAAAATCACCGTAAAAGGTAAAGTAGTTGACGAAAAAGGAGAACCGCTTATTGGCGCTACCGTACAGCAAAAAGGCACAACGATTGGAGCCATAACCGATCTTAATGGGGATTTCTCTCTTTCTGTTCCTTCAGGTGCTACGTTGGTAGTTTCTTACGTAGGAAGCAAAAAACAGGAAGTAACCGTTGGAAATAAAACCAACCTTGGAAAGATTGCCCTGATTTCTGATACGAAAGAGCTTAGCCAGTTGGTAGTAATCGGTTATGGTACACAACGCAAGGTCGATCTTACAGGCTCGGTTGCCATTGTCAACACCGATGAGTTGAAAAAAGTATCCAACTCAAACATCTCTACCATGCTCGAAGGGAAAGTAGCCGGTGTGCAAATTACTTCTGACGGACAACCGGGTGCCGACCCTACCGTACGTATTCGTGGTATCGGTTCGTTTGGCAGTACCGCACCGCTGTATGTAGTAGACGGAGTACCCATGGGAACAACCATACGCGACTTCTCGCCTAATGACATCGAATCTCTTCAGGTCCTGAAAGACGCTTCAGCTGCCGCAATTTACGGTTCGCGTGCTGCCAATGGTGTGGTTATCATCACCACCAAGCAAGGTAAGCAGAATCAGCCGATGAGAATAGACTATAGCGGTTACTATGGTTTTGACAATATTCAGAAAGGAGTTTACAATGTAATGGACTCCAAACAATATGGTCAGTACATTAACACGGCCTACGCCAACAGTGGCATGAACGTTCCCGGTGGATACGATCCAGCAAACGCAAACTATTTGTATAATGCTGACGGAAGTGCAAAAGTGAACACTGACTGGTTTAAAGAAGCATTCAAAACAGGGGTTCGTCAGGATCATAACATTAACTTGTCAGGCGGTGGCACTAATAATACTTACAACATCGCTCTCGACTACTATAACCAAAAAGGAACGATGGTGGGTGCGGGGCCAAACTTTGAACGTTACACTGCACGTGTCAACAATTCGATGAATGCCAAATTTGTCAAACTCAAAACAAACATCGTGTATAGCCACAGCAATCAGGATAATATGGCTCTCAGTAATGCCAATGAATACGTACAGGGGCTTTATGGTGCACAATATCCGGTAATGGCTTCGGTGTTGTTGACGCCTCCTACCATCAAGGCTTATGATCCGTCAACCTGGGTGCTTGATGATAAAATTTCGGCTGCAACCAATTACACATACGACTCATACGGTTATGGTACTTACTATGACAATGTACATGGCGACTTGCGTGTAACAAACGTGTTGCTGGAAAATAATTTAATAAAGAGGAACTCAACGGTTGACCGCATTGTTGCTTCAGGTTCTGCAGATGTTGACCTCCTGGATATGGTTGGACGTAAGAACAAGAATCACAAGTTAAATTACATCATCAACCTGTCATACAGCCGTACCTATGCAAAGGACTTAACATTCGTACCAGCCTTTATACAGAGTACAACCAACTACCTGTCGAAGAGCGATGAGAATCTGGCAGAGGGATATCGCAGTTACAGTGATGCACTTATCGAAAACACGTTAAACTACGATGGTAAGTTTGGACGCCACCACATCAATGCAGTGGTGGGTCAGACATTTGAGCGCGAACTCTTTCATACACTTACCGGCAGAGGTATTGACATGACTGAACCTTACTATCTGCAGGTAAATAACTCCACGACAACATCATCGGCAAGTTCTGAAAGTGAACACGTATTGGCCTCTTATATCGGTCGTGTAAACTACGACTTTGATGGAAAATACCTGATTTCGGTAACCGGACGTCGCGATGGATCAAGCCGTCTTTCTGCAGCTGACCGTTGGGATTGGTTCCCATCCATATCAGGCGGTTGGCGTCTGGATCGCGAAAGCTTCTTCCCTATACCCGTATCGACAGTGAACCTGTTCAAAGTTCGCGGAAGTTATGGAGAGCTTGGTAATGAGAATATTGGTGAATACCAATACATGGATGTCATGTCGAGAGGGAACTATACCTATAGCTTTGGAAATACCAAAGTTACCGGATCTGCAATATCCAACTATGTAAACACAGCCATCAAATGGGAAAAGAAGAAATCTCTTGATTTTGGTGCTGACCTTGCTTTTTTCAACAATCAGTTGGAATTTACCTTCGACTGGTATAAAAATACATCGAGTGACCTGCTTTACAGTGTAGCCGTACCAGCCAATGCCGGTGCTACCAATGCAACCGTAACCATGAACGCTGCAACCATGGTAAACTCAGGTCTTGAGTTCCTGCTTGCTTATCACAACCACAAAAACGCTGTTAAGTATGACATCTCGGCAAACTTATCTACCATCAAAAATAAAGTAACAAGTCTGGGTGTTTCAAACGAGCCCCGTACCGATGGTTACTGCCGCACAGAGGTAGGTCGTGAAGTAGGTTCATTCTATGGCTATGTTTCTGAAGGTCTTTTCCAGTCGCAATCGGAAATTGACAACCGGGTTAACTCAAAAGGAGGACATATCACTCAGGACGGAGCACAACCGGGTGACGTAAAATACGCCGACCTCAACAACGATGGTAAAATTACCGCCGACGACCAGACATTCCTGGGTAGCGGACTTCCAAAAGTAAATTTCGGTTTAAATCTCCGTGCTGAATGGAAAGGTTTTGACCTGAGCGTATCATCTTATGGTGCTGCCGGATTCAAAGCAGTGGATTTTGTTGACGTAGCTTTGCACGGCTCATACGGATCACTCAACAAGAGCGTTGATCTGTTAAATGCCTGGACACCGGACAACATAAACACCAACGTGCCCCGCGTAGCATACAAATCAACCGGTTCAATCACCAACGATATGTTTAGCCAACGCTTCATTCAGAATGCATCTTATCTGAAAATTGCCAACGTAGAATTGGGCTATAACTTCCCTGATAAATGGTTTGGTGGCTATATTAACGGCGTTCGCGTATACGCATCGGCTCAAAACCTGGCCACACTGTCTAAGTATAAAGGTTACAATGTGGACTTTGCAGGAGGAACATTCACTCCGGGTTACAACTATTGTTCGTATCCGACACCCCGAACAATGATGTTTGGAGTACGCGCATCATTCTAATAATATCATCTTAAAAGAGAGTATCCTATGAAAAATATATTTAAAATTCTAACCGTGTTGGCGCTTGCCGGGGGGATGTCTGCCTGCAATGACCAACTTAATGTTGAGAACCCGAACAGTCAGACAACTTACGATTTTGGTAATACCGTATCTGATCTTCAGGAGGCAGTTATCTCATGTTACAACCGTATTCGTCTCGAAGGTACATTCGCCCGCGTTGGGTACACGCTGGATGCAGTGCGTGGCGACGAAGTCTGGAACTCATCTCAACAGTGGTATCTGGAGTATGACAACCTCAACTCTCCGGGTACTATCGGAATTGGAGACGAATGGCCATGGCGTGATAACTATCATGTGGTAAACCGCACAAACTATGTATTGTCGAAAGTAGATGGTGTTAAGATGTCGACAGACACTTACAACCAGATTAAAGGACAAGCCCTCTTCTTACGCTCATTGGCATACTATGAACTGGCGACCTATTACCAGACAGTTCCATTGATTACAGACTATGCATCTTATTCAAACATCAATACCATGTATGCGTCCAACAATACGCAAGATGAGGTGTTTGATCAGATAGAAAAGGATCTGACAACAGCAATGCAAATATTGCCATCTCGCGACAAAGGTGGCGAATGGGCTAAAGGTCGTGCTACCAGTGGTTCTGCTGCCGGATATCTGGCCCGGGCACTGATGTTCCGTCACAAATATACCGAAGCTAATGCCGTACTGAAAGACATCATCGCCGGCAAATACGGAGCTTATGCACTTATGGCTGACTATGGCGACAACTTCAAAGAAGGTGCGGCTTACGAAAACAACAAAGAGAGCCTTTTCGAAGTACAATTTATGGATTATGGCACAGGGGGTACAGACCAGGAATGGACTCCGGTAAACATAAGCTCGCAAGCTACTCAGGGTCATGCGGTAGAGAGTAACTACGCTTCGCAACAATTGGGTAGCTGGGGCGACCTTGCAGGATCACCCTGGTTGTATAATCTGTTCAAAAAAGAAAATAGTACCGATGGCCGTCTCGATCCCCGTTTATACTGGACATTGGTTACCTTCGAAAGTGAATATAGCGGTTACAAAGGTGCGAAAACTGCGGCTTATCCGAATGGAGACCCACGTAGCAACACTGTTTATCAACAAGATCTCACTGCAACGCCACTATCGAACACATCACAGGGTGGTATATCAATCGCTAAATTCACCAATGCAAGAACCAATATTTACAACGCGATTACTACCGGTTTGCATTGCGGAATCAACCTGCGCCTGATGCGTTACAGCGATGTATTGTTGCGTGCTGCCGAATGTGAAAATGAAATCAATGGTCCCAACCAGACAGCGATCAATTACATCAACCTCGTGCGTCGACGCGTTGCGCTTGCTGATCTGAAACTATCTGACTTCCCAACTAAAGATGCTCTTTTTGAACAAATAGCAAATGTTGAACGTCCCAAAGAATTTGGTTGCGAAAACGGACGCGGTATCGATTTACTCCGTTGGGGATTCTTCTATACTACTGATCGTCTGAATCAGTTGATTGAACATGGTTATTATAAGCTTGACGGCACAGCCAACACCTCAGAGCTTGATGCTTCATCAGCCAGCGCTTCATCGTTCCAGTATTACTCTAAGGGACATGAATACTTCCCAATCCTTCAGGGTACTCTGAATGCCAACCCGAACCTTACAGGTAACTCGGCAAACAAGAGTGAAGATAACGGACCTGCATTCTTAGCTAAATGGACTGTTCATCCTGTTGTAAAATAGGAATCAACTACTTAAAATAGAGGCTTCCTTATCAACGTATTTTTGTATGTTGATAAGGAAGACTTATTATATTTATTTGTCATCAACATGCGGTTTTTGTAATTCACTTATTATTTCCTGATCATGAAACTAAAGTATTTTCCGATTTTATTAGTCGGTATATCAGCTCTATTCTTTGTAGGGTGCAAAAAAGATGAACCAATCATAAACGGTGGTACAGACGGAACGGATACCGTATTCAGCATTCCTACCTATGCCGACGATTATTCCTCCATATCCTCCTGGGCAAACCGCGACAAGTGGAATCTGGCCAATGTGCACGATCCATCGGTTGCCTACTACAACGGCTATTACTATATGTACGGCACCGATGCCTCGTATGGTGGTGCTGCCGATGGTCATGGCCATTTTCAGGGCAAACGTTCAAAAGATTTAGTTAACTGGGATTGGGTAGGCGGGCCTTTTTATACCCCTCCCGCCTGGGTAGCCGATTCGCTCAATGCCATTCGCACGCGTATGGGGCTGAGTGCCATTGCTAAAGACAAAATAGAATACGGCTACTGGGCACCGGTAGTACGTCGGGTCAATGTTGGAGGAAAAGAGATCCTGCGTATGTACTACAGCATAGTTATCTTTAACTACATCAAAACCGGGAACCTCAGTTCGGCCAGCTTTGATGGAAGCTGGACTGAGCGTGCTTTTATAGGCATGTGCGAATCGTCCGATCCAGCCGGAGCAGTGTGGACTGACAAGGGTTTCGTTACCTGTTCATCATCCGATCGTGGCTTAAATTACCTTCGTTCCAGTACTTCGGACTGGAGTGCCTATTTCTACTACAATGCCATCGACCCGACCTATATAGTAACGCCGGAAGGTAAACATTACCTGATACATGGTTCATGGCATAGCGGCTTTGCATTGTTGCAACTTAACCCAACAACAGGAAAGCCCCTCAATACACTGGGTAATCCCTGGGCAAGCAGTACCGCTGAGCTAACAAGCCGGTATGGTGTCAGGGTGGGTACACGAACAGCTTCTTCGCGCTGGCAAGGCAGCGAAGCTCCCGAAGTAATCTACAAAGGTGGATATTACTATTTGTTCATGGCCTACGATGGCCTCGATGTGCCATACAACACACGCGTGGTGAGAAGTACAAACATTGATGGTCCGTACTACGACATTACCGGACGCAACTTTACCAACGGAGCCGGCGATAGTTACCCGATTGTAACACACCCTTACAAATTTAACCTCAGCTACGGTTGGGTGGGCATATCACACGGCTGTGTATTTCAAAAGGAAAAAACCAACGATTGGTTCTTCATGTCGCAGGGACGATTGCCGGTCAACGTTGGTGGTAACGCGGCCTCCAATGCCATTATGATGGGACATGTCCGTCGCCTGGTATGGTGTCCGGCTTCAACCAGCGAACCCGACAATTTGTGGCCAATCGCTTTGCCGGAACGCTATGCCGCTGTTCCTGATTACGGAACGATAACCAAAGACTCCCTGGTAGGAACCTGGCAGCACATAAACCTCAAATACAGCTATGGCGTTCAAGATGCTGCCACCGCATTAACCCTTAATGCCGATGGTACTATGTCGGGCGCACTGACCGGTAACTGGAGTTATAATGCAACAAAAAAACAACTGACATTGGGGAATGTGATTGTTTGCGTTGAACGGGAAGTGGATTGGGAAGCTACCCCACGCCGGGTAACATTCGTTTATGCCGGAACTGAAAAGAATCTCAATGCGACATATTGGGGCAAAAAGAATAAATAATTTTAACCCCAGGCTTTTATCAAAACGACAATCATTAAGCTGTGAAGTAAGGTTATAATGAGTGTGTGTGTCTAATGATGTGAAGGCCGTCATCTGTCCTCTGTTAGAGGCGATGGCGGCTTTTCTGCATTCTTTACACATTTATCCACTCCAAATAGGTAAAAATCCACTTGACAGACCTGATTAATAGTTAAATTTGTCATCACCTTAGGTCTTGACTTATGAAGAATAAAATAGCTCTGCTGATAATCGCCATTGTGGTCACACTTTCGTCATCACTGGCTCTACCCTATAAAATTAACTACCTGACGGCCGATAACGGTATGTCTCAAAATATGGTGGATCATATTTTTCGTGACAGTCGCGGTTTTATGTGGATTTCTACCTGGAACGGACTGGACCGTTATGACGGTTATGAGTTTGTACACTTCAACAGCCGCAATGCCGGCAATTCCCTGCGCAACGATAATGTCCATTGTGTGGAGGAGGATATCAACGGCGACTTGTGGATTGCTACCGAAACCGGACTTGACTTTTTCGACTATCAGACCGGTAAGATTATCCGAGCCGAAAAGAAACTGAATTCCAAACAGCCTTTTGAAACACAATCCATCTCGTTTATTCAGAAAGATGATCAGGGGGATCTCTGGCTGGGATACGATACCGGGCTTGCCCGTATCCATGTAACGCCTGACGGAAGTGCATCAGCCGGGGAAGTTTATCATAGTACCACTGCCATTACTGCGCTATTGATCCAAAACGGTAGTTTTTATGTCGGACACAGCAACGGTGTATTCCGGTTGGTAAAGGGCAGCAACGGTAAACTCAACCGGGTAAATGCCGGAGAACGGCTCAAACAGTTAAACCGGATTGTAAATACGTTTTATTACGATAACGGTTTTATCTGGATTGGAACCACGCTGGGCCTTTACAAGTACGAACCGGCTTCAGAGGCTCTAACAGAATATACCGCCAATCCGTCAAATCCCTTCTCACTCACTTCCGGCTTTATTACCGATATTAAGAAAAATCACGACGGACAGCTGCTGATAGGCACGCTCATCGGATTGAATGTGTACGATTACCGTACCGATCAGTTTACGCATATTACCTCTGAAGCTTTATCCGAAGGAATTGCACTCAATAACAACTTTGTGAATTGCCTGCTTGTCGATAATCAGACGATTTGGGTAGGTACGGAAAAAGGCGGCATTAATATCCTGACCCCCGACCAGAATATTTTTACCAATATCAGTCATTCGGCGGCTGATCCGGGCAGTTTATCCAAAAATCCGGTGAATGCGATCTATGAAGATGAGGTTGGAAATCTTTGGGTAGGGACGGTTGAGGGAGGCCTGAATTTACGTCGCAAAGGCTCTTCATCATTTGTTCATTACCAGTATCAGGCCGGTAATCCCGGATCATTAAGCCACAATACGGTGAGTCATATTTGCCGTGATTTTCAGGGTGACTATTGGTTTGCTACCTGGGGGAAAGGTATTAACCGGATGAAAAGCCAGGATACGGAGCACCCTGTTTTTCAGCAATTCTATAATAATCCATCGGATAGAAACAGCATCAATAATGACTTTGTGGCAGCCCTGGCTTCCGATGAAAAGAATCGGGGATTGTGGGTGGGTTCACGCGAAGGGTTGGACTTTCTCGATCTGCAAACCAACCGTTTTATTCATATTCTCAGTTATCTGCCTTACGACAAGCGTATCCGGTTTGTAACAGGCATGTATATCGATAAGAATCAGCGGTTATGGATTGGAACGGGTAACGGCCTTTTCTGTATTTATCTGAAGAATACCGATCTGAAACGAAACCGGATCAGATACCGCCATTTCCATTATCAACTGACCAATCCGTCGGCACACCGCGTCGAAAAGATCAATTGTATCCAGGAAGCCAAAGACGGAAGATTGTGGTTTGGCAGCAACGGCAACGGCCTATACCTGTTGAATGAGCGCTCCGGTTCCATGCGGTTTGAGAATGTGAATGAAAATGACGGATTGTTGGACAATGTGGTTTACGGCATACTGGAAGATGAAACAGGTACCCTCTGGCTGAGTACCGACAAAGGTTTGTGTGCCTATAATCCGGATAGAAACAGCTTCCGTAGCTTCAGCAAGGCCGACGGTCTTCAGGCCAATCAGTTCTATTGGTCGGCCTACGCCAAAGGTCGCGACGGTATGATGTATTTCGGTCATGTATCCGGATTTACGAGTTTCGATCCGATAAAGGCAACGCCTGTCACCACACAATACAGAACCTCGGTTACCCGTATCAAAATCCTGAATGAAGATATTTTTCCGTCCAATCTGAAGCCCTCGGGGAAGCATCTTTTCTTCGAAGGTAACCAGCTGGCAAAAATAAAACTCAGTGAAACCGATAAAGCATTCAGCTTTGAATTTTCGGCTCTTTCCTATTACCTGCCGCAAAAAATCAAGTATGCCTACCGGTTGAAGGGTTTTGACAGTGACTGGACCGAAGTTACCGCCGATCGGCGTTTTGCCAATTATACCAACCTGAAATCGGGTAAATATACCTTTGAAGTAAAATGTACCAATCCCGACGGAACCTGGTCCAATGATGTGACCTCAATCGTAATAGCCGTAATCCCTCCGTTTTATAAAACCTGGTGGTTTATCGTGCTGGTCCTCGGATTGATTCTGTATGCGACTTACCGCTATTACGTGCACCGGATCGAATCACTGAAAAAGCAGAAGATACATCTCCGGCAAATGGTGGATGAGCGTACCCGGGAGATAGAATACCAGAAGGAGATTCTCGAAGAGCAGGCGCGTGAATTACAATCGACACTGAAAGAACTGATCGAGCATGAGGCTGAAATCTCGCGTCAGAACGATGTGCTGACTGAGCAAAATCAGAAAATCACCCGTCAGAAAGAGCAGTTGGTGGAGTTGTCTAAAAAGGTACAGGAGGCAACGCTCGATAAGATCGCCTTTTTCACCAATATTACGCATGAATTCCGTACTCCCATTACGTTGATCATGGGGCCGGTAGAACGCGCCTTAAAGTTAAGCCAGAATCCCAAAGTGCTGGAACAGCTCAATATTGTACAGCGTAATTCCAAATTGCTGCTTTCGCTGATTAATCAGCTGATGGACTTCCGTAAAGTGGATTCCGGGAAAATGGAGCTTGTCAGGACGCAGAGCAATTTCCTCGAATACCTGGAAGACCTGATCCTTCCGTTCGAAGATCTGGTGAAAGAGCGCGGAATAACCTTCCGCAGGCAATACCGCATGGAGCAACCCGAATTCCTTTTCGACCGCGACAACATGCAGAAAGTGATCGGCAACCTGCTTTCCAATGCCATTAAGTTTACGCCCGATAAGGGGATGATCACAGTGATTGCGAGCACCTATACCGATAAAACCGATAAAAAGGAACGGCTTTACCTGGCCGTCAAAGATAATGGCAAAGGGATCCCCGAACAGGATCTGGAAAAACTGTTTGACCGTTTTTACCAGTCGAAACAGCGGGAAGCCTATTCCGGTTACGGCCAAAGCGGTACCGGTATCGGTCTTTACCTCTGCAAACGCATCGTGCAATTGCATAACGGAAAGATTGAAGCCCGGAATAACCGTAGCGGAGGAGCCTGCTTCCGCTTCTTTATCCCGATAGAACGCAGTCTGACCACTTTCGTTTCGGTGGATGGTAAGCCTATGCAGATGCTGGTGGCCAATCAGTCCGGAGAAAATGAGTATGGTAACGCGGATCTGGTCAAAGGAAAACCCATCCTGCTGGTGGTGGAGGATAACAGTGACATGCGTCAATACATCCGCTCTATTCTGGATAGTGAGTATAATGTACTGGAAGCCCCCAATGGAGCTGTCGGACTGGAACTCACCAACCGGTATCAGCCCGATCTCATTATCAGCGATATCATGATGCCGGTCATGGATGGACTGGAATTCTGCAAAAAGGTTAAAGCCAGTTTTGCTACCTCGCATATTCCGGTGATATTGCTCACCGCCAAATCGGCAACCGATACCCAGATTGAAAGTTTTCATTTGGGAGCCGATGCCTTTCTGGTCAAGCCTTTCGATGAAGAGCTGCTGAAAGCTATGATCCGCAATCTGAACGAACGTCGCCAGCGGGTGCAAATGCGTTTTGCCGACAGCATGGATACTACCGCACTCAACATTGCCGAAGAGTCGCAGGACAAGAAATTCCTCGACAAGGCATTAAAGGTTATCCGGGAGAATTATACCAATTCCGAGTTTGATGTTGCCGAGTTTATCGATGCGATGGGTATCAGCCGCAGCCTTTTGCATAAAAAGCTGCAAAACCTGGCGGGACAGTCGGCAAGCCGTTTTATCCGTACCTACCGGTTGAATATTGCCCGGGAGCTGATCCTGAAAAACCGGGTCAATCATACGTTTAATATTTCGGAAATTGCTTACGAAGTAGGCTTCAACGATCCGAAATATTTTACCCGTTGTTTCACCAAACATTTCGGTATAACTCCCAGTTCGTTTTCCGAAGACTATAGGGATACAGGTAAATGAACGATTTTCAATGTAAACTGACTGATTTATCCCTGATTTTTACAGGTAATTATGTTAATTTTGTTGACCCGTAGGGGACTGTTAGTTTATTCTATTCGCCCCCGTAGGGGACGTTTTGATCATGCCCTTTCTGCCACGGGTTTTACCCGTGGTTATTAAAATTGAGGTCTTTCAGACCTCCCGGAAAGAATGTCCGCGAAAGCGGGCTAATTTCAATAACCGTGGGTGAAGCCCACGGGAAGAACGAGATCTGGATTACTCGTCCCCGAAAGGGGCGAATATACTATAAAAGACCTTTTTACACTCAGGTAATATAAACTAATTAGATTCACCTCCTTATTAGCATATTTGATTAGCTTTTTTCAAAACAAAAATAAATATTGACACATGAAACACAATCTCAAGAAGACATGCCTTACGGCATCATTGGCATTCTCCACGCTGCTGGGATTCCAGCACGTGAATGCGCAGGAGCACACCATTCAGGTGGACACCAAAAAGACCGGTTCTCCGATTCAAAAAACGATGTACGGAATTTTCTTCGAAGACATCAACTTCGGTGCTGATGGCGGACTCTATGCCGAGTTGGTTAAAAACCGTTCGTTTGAGTTCGATCACTCGCTGACCGGCTGGCTTCCATTCGGTAATGTAAAGGTGCAGAACAGCAAACCCTGCTTTGATAAAAATCCCAACTACGTACAGTTGTCTTTCAAAAATGAGCTGACCGGTAGTGGTCTCGAAAACGAAGGATTCAAAAATGGAATGGGTCTAAAAGCAAACGAGAACTATAAGTTTTCAGTTTATGCCCGTTGCTACGAGATCTGCCCAATCAAACTGAAAGTAGAGCTGATCAACTCCAACAATGACGCTGTGGCTTCGACTACCGTTGAGTTTAATGGCAAAGAGTGGAAAAAATATACAGCAGAGCTCACACCTAAGTCTACCGATGCGCATTGCACCCTGCGTTTGACATTGGCTACCCATGGTGTGGTGGATCTGGATCACGTTTCACTGTTTCCGTCCAAAACCTTTAAAGGACGTGAAAACGGTATGCGTGAAGATTTAGCCCAGGCATTGGCTGATCTTAAACCGGGCATCTTCCGTTTCCCCGGCGGCTGTATCGTGGAAGGTACCAACCTGGCAACCCGCTATCAGTGGAAAAACACCGTGGGTCCGGTAGAAAACCGTCCCATCAACATCAACCGCTGGAATTACACCTTCCCGCATAAAAAATTCTCTGATTACTACCAGACTTACGGCCTGGGCTTTTTCGAGTACTTCCAGTTGAGTGAAGATATCGGTGCAGAGCCTCTTCCCGTATTGAGTTGCGGACTTTCCTGCCAGTTTGAAAACCATGATCCGAATGAAAACTGTGCAGTCGATAAATTACAGCCCTACATTCAGGATGCTCTCGATCTGATCGAATTTGCCAATGGCCCCGTTACTTCGAAATGGGGTAAACTCCGTGCCGATATGGGACACGCTGCTCCGTTTAACCTGAAGTTTATCGCTATCGGTAATGAGCAGTGGGGCAGCCTTTATCCCGAACGCCTCGAGCCGTTCCTCAAAGCTATCCGCAAGCAATATCCGAATATCAAGGTGATTGGTACTGCCGGTCCCAGCCCCGACGGCAAGGACTTTGACTTTGGCTGGAAAGAGATGAGACGTCTCAAAGCAGATCTCGTGGACGAACACTACTACAAAGATCCGGAATGGTTCCTCAGCAACGCGAAACGTTACGATAACTACGACCGCAAGGGCCCGAAAGTATTTGCCGGTGAGTACGCTTGTCACCCGAAAAACAAAAAGAACAACTTCGAGGCTGCTTTAAGCGAATCGGCTTTCATGACCGGCTTCGAGCGTAATGCCGATGTGGTGAGCATGTGTACCTACGCACCGTTGTTTGCTCATGTGGATGCATGGCAATGGCGTCCCGACCTGATCTGGTTCGATAACCTGGGTAGCGTGAAAAGTGTGAACTACTACGTACAGCAGCTTTATGGCCACAATGTGGGTACTAACGTATTGACCACTACCGAGAATAACCAGCCTTTGGCCGGTCAGGACGGTCTTTACGCTTCATCGGCCCTGGATAAAAACAAAAAAGAGATTATCCTGAAAATTGCCAATACTTCGAAAGAGGTTCGTAAGGTGAAATTCTCTCTCAATGGCCTGAAAGCCGGTGAACGCCAGGGTACACAGACAATTCTGCACAGCGATAACCCGGATGCCGAAAACACATTGGCTAAACCGAATCAGGTAGTGCCTTCTACCCAGGAGATCTCTGTAAAAGGTAATGTACTGGAAGTGGAACTGACTCCTGAGTCGTTCAACTTATTTACAATAAAGCTCTGATAAATCAGCGTATAATCAATAAAATACCCGGCTTGCATTAGGTTGCAGGCCGGGTTTTTTATTTCAAAGAGGTTTATTACACGGAGAAACACGGAGAATTCACAGATAACCAACTAACGTCATTAGGGCGCCGATCGGCGGAGTAATTAATGCGGTATTTGACTTATAGTTTACCCGGGGTTTAATATATGTTGACTTTAGGTATAGATATAGAAAAAGTAAAATTAATACAGTGGTAATACAGAGATAAAATAGTCCTTATAAAGAGTATTTTATCACTATTTTATCTCTATTTAACCACTGTATTATCACTATTATATCTTAGAGTGAAAATAGACTAGATATAGAGTAAACTTAGAGTGAAATGATGGATGGATATGAAGCGATTTTTTAGCAATCTTGAAGAAATAGAATTAAATGAGTATCCGCTTTAATGTTTAAAAAAGGATTTCGTTTGTTGTATCTGATATACTACAACCATGAACCTGCTAAATTTTCCATACCGGATTCTAGATGAATTTAGCTGCATATCGAAATTTAAAGAATAGTTATTCATTCCATTCTCACGGAATTCAATAATTTTGCCGAAAAAATTAAATATGCCAAAAGAATTTGACACAATTGCCAAAACAGCGGTAGACAGTGTGGGGAATGACCTGAGTAAGACACTTGGATTGCCGACTAAGCTTGACCAGCTTTCCGCGGAGACCCTTCAGGTTTTTGTCCAGAAAATCGCACAGCAGATTTTAAGTTTCGGAACAAAGTTGCTTATTGCCCTGGTTATTTATTTTGTGGGCAGGTGGGTAATCCGTAAGCTGAAACGCATTTGCATCAGGATATTCGAACGGAAAGATGTTGATCCTTCCCTCAGGACCTTTTTGATCAGTCTGATCAATATTGCATTGACATTAGTCTTGCTGGTTATTATTATCGGCATTCTGGGTATTGAAACCAGTTCGTTTGTAGCTTTATTTGCTTCGGCGGGTGTGGCCATTGGTCTTGCGCTGAGCGGTACATTGCAAAATTTTGCCGGTGGGGTGATGGTATTGCTTTTCAAACCTTACCGGGTGGGCGATGTTATCGAAGCCCAGGGGTACACCGGGACGGTAAAGGAGATTCAGATATTCAACACGGTATTAAATACTCTCGATAATAAATCGATCATTATGCCCAACGGCGGATTGGCTACCGGTATTATCAATAACTATTCGAAAGAGAACCGGCGCCGTATAGAATGGACTTTCGGGATAGCCTACGGCGACGATTACGATAAAGCGAAATCCCTGATACTAAATCTAGTCAATGCCGATAACCGCATCCTGCATGAGCCTACCGAACCTTTTGTCGCATTAAACAGACTGGGGGATAATTCCGTAGATATCATTGTCAGGGTGTGGGTGGATAGTTCGCAATACTGGAACGTTTATTACGATCTGAATGAACTGGTCTATAAGAATTTTGAAAAGGCCGGCCTCAATATTCCGTTCCCGCAAATGGATATCCACATTAAACGGGATTAGCAGGGGGGTGTACGTTATTGCACACCCGACTATGGGTTTGTGCAACAGTCACTTTGATGTATTTTTTCTACGTGAAAAAATACGGAAAAATTTCCGTATTCTGAGAGAAAAATTTACCTTTGCGCTGTTTTCAATTTATATCATACATTTAACATATATCACTATGGAACTAACTCACATTGAGCACCTTGGCATTGCTGTCAAAAGCATTGAAGCACAATTGCCTTATTACGAAAATGTTTTGGGCCTGAAATGCTACTCTATCGAAGAAGTGGCTGATCAGAAAGTAAAAACTGCTTTCTTTAAAATCGGACAAACAAAAATCGAATTATTGGAGCCGACAAGCGAAGATAGCGCTGTTGCCAAATTCATTGAGAAAAAAGGCGAAGGCATTCACCACATCGCTTTCGCGGTTAATAGTGTGGCTGATGCATTGGCTGAAGCTGAAGGCAAAGGTGTTCAACTGATCGATAAAGCTCCCCGCAAAGGTGCCGAAGGTTTAAATATCGCGTTCCTGCACCCGAAAACAACCGGAAGCGTATTGACTGAGCTTTGCGAAGAAGGTTCAAGCCAAAAATAATCAGCTTCGGAATATCTGATCGAAAAAGAAACTAAGCTTTACCGCTTATGGGTATCCGCTAAAGGGATACCCATCTTCCTTTTCCTTCGTAAATAACGAATACCCTAAATTAAAAAAATAAGATCTAAAATGAGTCATCAACTTGAAAAAGTTAAAGAGCTGATTCAATTGCGCGAAAAAGCTCGTCTGGGAGGTGGTCTGAAAAGAATTGAATCTCAGCACAAAAAAGGCAAATACACAGCTCGCGAAAGAATTGCCATGTTATTGGACGATGGTAGCTTCGAAGAGTTCGATATGTTTGTTACTCACCGTTGTACCAACTTCGGAATCGATAAAGAATCCTATCTGGGTGACGGCGTTGTAACCGGTTACGGTACTATCGACGGTCGTCTGGTATATGTTTACGCACAGGACTTTACTGTATTCGGAGGATCATTGTCAGAATCACTGGCTATGAAAATCTGTAAGGTAATGGATCAGGCCATGAAAATGGGAGCGCCTGTGATCGGTATCAATGATTCGGGTGGTGCCCGTATCCAGGAAGGTGTTAACGCTTTGGCCGGTTATACCGAAATCTTCCAACGCAATATTCTGTCGTCAGGTGTAGTTCCTCAAATCTCCGGCATCTTTGGCCCTTGTGCAGGTGGTGCTGTATATTCTCCGGCATTGACCGACTTCAACATCATGACCAAAGGTACCAGCTACATGTTCCTTACCGGCCCCAAAGTAGTAAAAACTGTAACCGGTGAAGATGTAACCCAGGAACAATTGGGTGGAGCCAGCGTTCATGCTACTAAATCAGGTGTTGCACATTTCGCAGTTGAAAATGAAGAAGAAGGTATCACTTTGATCCGCAAACTGATTGGTTTCCTTCCGCAAAACAATATGGAAGAAGCTCCAACCCTGGTTTGTAACGACCCGATCCACCGCCTCGAAGACTCTCTTAACGATATCATCCCCGATAATCCCAACAAACCGTACGATATGTACGAAGTAATCGGCGCGATCATCGACAACGGAGAATTCCTGGAAGTACACAAAGATTACGCTCAAAACATTATTGTCGGATTTGCCCGCTTCAATGGCCAATCAGTCGGCCTTGTTGCTAACCAACCTAAATATCTGGCTGGTGTACTTGACAGCAACGCTGCCCGCAAAGCAGCACGTTTTGTTCGCTTCTGTGACGCCTTCAATATCCCTATCGTTACGTTGGTTGACGTACCGGGCTTCCTTCCGGGAACAGGTCAGGAGTACGGTGGTGTAATCCTCCACGGTGCTAAACTGCTGTACGCTTTCGGTGAAGCAACCGTACCTAAAGTAACTGTTACCCTGCGTAAATCTTATGGTGGTGCTTACTGTGTGATGAGCTCAAAACACCTCCGCGGAGATATCAACTACGCCTGGCCTACTGCCGAAATTGCCGTAATGGGACCATCGGGAGCTGTTGAGGTTATCTTCTCGAAAGAGGTTGCCGCTTCTGAGAATCCTGCGGAAACTGCAGCACAGAAAGAGCAGGAATACCGCGATGCATTTGCTAATCCTTACAATGCAGCGAAATACGGTTACATCGATGATATCATCGAGCCAAGAAACACCCGTTTCCGTGTGATCCGTGCATTGCAGCAATTACAAACCAAAAAATTAACCAATCCTGCTAAGAAGCACGACAACTTACCGCTGTAATCCTGCAAGGGATTCAGTGTGGTTGGTCTTAGGAGAGAAGTGTAAATCAATCTCGACTTAGCAGTCCAAATACTATTTCGTATGGAAATAACGATTAATTTGACATTAAAGCTCGACGGAAATGAGGCTAAAGTCGTTGATAAAGTCATAGAGCTTGGGAGTAATGTGCAGCAAATAGATGAGTCTCAGGATGAGGATGTGTTTGCTGCTATAGCAATGGCATTATACGAATTGCGAAATGAAAGCTCGCATCACGACTGGGAGGAGACTGTTCTTACAATTGAAAAAGTCAAAAAAGATTATTCGCCCTGGAGTTCAAAAATCTATGGATTACGCGAAATTCCTGTTTTAAGAAAAAGATAATCAAATACAAAATTGACACATGAAAGATTTTAAATATACAATCAACGGTAAATCTTACAGGGTAAAGGTTAACAGAATCGACCAGGCTTCTGCCGAACTGGAAGTAAACGGTAAAACTTATGAGGTAGAGCTTGAAGAACCAGTTGTGAGTGCAGCTCCTGTGGCAGCTCCTGCTCCTGCTCCAAAACCACAACCCGTAGTTGCTTCAACTACTCCGGCACCGGCTCCTAAAACAGCTACCGGAGAACCAGTTATCTCTAAGCCTACTGTGGACGGAGGTACTACAGCACTTAAATCACCGCTCCCCGGTGTTATTGTGGATGTGCTTGTAAAAGTAGGTGATGAAGTGAAAAAAGGTCAGAAGGTTCTGATTCTTGAAGCGATGAAAATGGAAAACAACATCAATGCCGACCGCGATGGTAAAGTAGTTGCAATCAAAGTAAGCAAAGGTGACTCAATCATGGAAGGTACAGATCTTATCCTGATCGGATAATGTGATGCATTCTTTCCTTCGGGAAAAGTCCGTTTAAAAATAAAAACCGCCATCGATTATTGAATCGGTGGCGGTTTCTTTTTGGTATGTTTTAAGCTATTCTGTATCGTCTTCATCATGGATATAATCGGCTAATCCATGTCGGTCGGTTACTTTGATTTCCGATTCGGAATAAACCAATAATCCCATGCGTTTAAGTTCGTTCAGAGCATTAATCAGGTTTTCCCGGGTATCTCCCAGTAGGGTCGCCATATTGGTCAGGGAGATTTGAAAAACAATATCTTCGGCTCTTTTGCGGGTCAGTATCAAAACCCACATGGCAAAACGCTCTTTCAGATCTCCGGTGGAGAGAGCCAGCATGGTGTGGTAATGATTCTGCGAACGTAAAGAGAGGAAATTGAGGTAATTCAGATTGAAGATTGGATCTTTACGAAGCAGGTCCATGAAATCCTC
Organism: Bacteroidales bacterium; assembly: GCA_963662365.2. Lineage (GTDB taxonomy): Bacteria > Bacteroidota > Bacteroidia > Bacteroidales > UBA7332 > CAXXIC01. The sequence continues at coordinate 10,178 of CAXXPA010000009.1, read as the reverse complement.
CTTTTTAAGCTGCATCAATCCTACCTCGGTATGAGCATATACATCGTATATCGATTTGGTTTCAAGCCCGAAAATGTAGTTTCCTGCAATAACATTGGGAGCAGCAAGTATCTCTTTGATTCTGAGGGAACCGGATTTATTGTCGGTGTAGTTTACAAGTTTGCCTGAAATGATAAATTTTACGTGGGTAAACAGCTCTCCTTTTTGAATCATTTGCTCCCCCGACTGGAATTTTAGGAATTCTATGTTGTATTTTTCCAGAGAGTTTGTTAAACTGGCCTTACTTACCCCCTGAAATATAGGTGTTTGTAATAAAGTATCTAAAAAGCTCATTTTGAATGTTTTTTGTGTCACAAGTGAGGGTAAATATACAAAAAAAATCTACTTTTGTAATGCCTCTAAATTCATAATTATTTTAATATAACAATATTTAAAGAGAGGAGTTTAATCAGAATGGGAAATTTAGTGTTCAGTTTAAAGGAGTTTGTAAGTGCTTTTGTCGTGTTGTTTGCGATAATCGACATTACCGGATCCATCCCCATAATATTGTCCCTGAAAAGCAAGGGGGCGATATACAGTCCGCTTCGCGCATCTGCCTATTCGTTACTCGCTCTAATCGGGTTTTTATTTGCCGGTGAAGTTCTCCTGAAGCTGTTTAATGTTGATGTTCAGTCATTTGCAGTTGCCGGGTCTTTGATAATCTTTGTCGTGGCGATAGAAATGATATTCGGGATAGAGATCTTTAAGTTTGAGGGAGCCTCCAACAATACAACGATAATTCCCCTGGTGTTTCCCCTGATTGCAGGAGCCGGTACGTTCACTTCTCTGCTGTCGCTCCGGGCGGAGTATAATATACTGAATATTATCTTAGCATTGTTTGCCAATCTGATAGTCGTTTATTTTACACTCCGGTTTATCAATAAGATTGAATTGTTCCTTGGAAAGAGTGGTGTTTATATTCTGCGTAAGTTTTTCGGGGTAATCTTGCTGGCTATTTCTGTGAAGTTATTTACTTCGAATATTGCGATAATTATTGGAGAGGCGTTTAAAGGGGGGGGAGTTTAAGTTGTAAGGAGTTATGGGGAGTTACGAGTTGTAGGGAGTTACGAGGAGTTACGGGGAGTTATAGGGCGTTACAAGTTTAGTTACACGGTGAACCACGGAGGTCCAAAACCGGAACCTTTGACTCCGTAGGAGTCTACTGTGCATAACCCCCAGATTCATCTGGGGGTGTAATCAGCGAGTATGCCGAACTCTGTAGGAGTTCCCTATCATTGTACAAATATTTTCGATTCCCGGTTGCTGGTTAACTCCTAGACACCTCTTCATCATCCGGGTATTCGTTTCCATCTTCGTCATCATCTTCAGGGTACTCCTCCGGTAAAGGTTCTTCACGCTGAGGACCCAGTCTTCTCATCCAGAAAGCTAATGCAGTACCTGATATTGCACCGGACAGATGTCCTTCCCAGGATGTCTGAGGCGCTATGTACTCTGCTATCGGGAACATATTCCACACGATACCGCCGTAAAGGAAAGCCACAATGGCAGAAAGAGCCATCAACGAACGGCGCTGTCTGATTACTCCGCTGAAAAACAGGAAAAAAGAGATGCCGTACACCAGGCCGCTGGCCCCGATGTGATAAGCCGGCCTACCAATCATCCAGGTTAGTATCCCTGACATAATCCATATCCAACCGAATACTTTGAAATAAATATCCCCGTAAAAATAAAAGAGAGCCCAAAGAAGAATAAGAAGCGGTAAAGTATTTGACCACAAATGCAGGATGTCTTCATGTATGACAGGTTGCAGCAGGATTCCATACAGCCGGGAAACATCCCTGGGGTAATTGCCATACGCCCTCAGATCCCATCCAAACTGCATTTCAAATAATTTTACCGACCATAAAAGGAATAAGAATATCCCCGGAAAGTAAAATGCATAAAGTAAACGTTTGGTTTCACGAGTTACTTTCACTTCTATAACTTTTTAACCCGTAAATATACCAAATTATTTAAATAGCCGGGATTTTCACCCTGAATATTTAATGAGACGGTTTTTTTTTAATAATACTATTGTCTTAACCGGATATTTTTTTTAATTTTGAAAAAAAGCAATTTTAACATTTAGATTCAAACCTCAAACCTCGCATGAGTTACTTAAAGTTCGATAAAAGCATACTTATAAATCTGGAACAATCTCTTCCCAAAGAGTTGATCCGGACCAATCATTCCGGTGCATACTCTTCGACCACTCTGATTAGTTGCCATACCCGGAAATACCATGGACTACTTGTTATACCCGTACCCGAACTGGACGATGATAACCATGTTTTACTTTCGTCACTGGATGAAACCATAATCCAGCATGGTGCAGAGTTTAATCTGGGGATTCACAAGTATCAGGGAGACCACTACAGCCCGAAAGGCCATAAGTACATCCGGGAGTTTGACTGCGAGGTAGTCCCGAAGGTAACTTACCGTGTGGGCGGGGTTGTTTTGTCAAAGGAGAAAATTCTGGTCTGGCACGAAGACCGCATCCTGGTCAAGTATACATTGGTGGAGGCACATTCGCCCACCACATTAAGATTAAGACCCTTCCTCTCTTTCCGGAATGTAAATCATCTGACTCAGGAAAACGAACATATTAACAAGTCATATGCAGAGATAGATCATGGGATTAAGACCTGTCTGTATCCCAATTATCCTTCGTTGCATATGCAAACGAACAAAAAAAGCGAATTCCATTACCAGCCGGACTGGCACAGGGGGATTGAGTACCCGAAAGAGATCGAACGGGGGTATCCGTTTAAAGAGGACCTTTATACACCGGGATACTTCGAGATGCCGATCAAAAAAGGAGAGAGTATTATCTTTTCAGCCGGTATCAGCGATGTCAATATACGCCGTCTGAAAATGATCTATGAATCGGAACTCAACAAACGCAATCACCGGGATAGCCTATACAGCTGCCTGAAAAACTCGGCTCAGCAGTTCTACAACTATAAAGACGATACCCGCCACTACCTGTTGGCAGGATATCCCTGGTTCAAGGTTCGCGCCAGAGATTTATTCATTGCGCTTCCCGGATGTACCCTGAGCATCGACAAAAGGGCGAACTTTGAGAAGATTATGAATACGGGACTAGAGGCTCTTTCGAGATTTATCAATAAAGAAGCACCGGATCCCATTGTGAAGGAGATTGAGATGCCGGATGTGCCGTTATGGGCTATCTGGGCGCTTCAGCAATTTTGTAAAGAACACGAGGTAAACAAGGAATGTCACATTTATTCAGATAAAATATTAGAAATTATTAATTTCATCCGAACCGGAAGGCACCCTAATTTGTTTTTACATGATAACGGCCTTATCTATTCCTACGGGAAAGAAAAAGCGATATCGTGGATGAACTCTTCTATCGGTAAACTACCGACCATCCCGCGCTCAGGCTATTTGGTTGAATTTAATGCCCTGTGGTATAATGCGCTTAAATTTGCTGCAGAAATAGAGAACAGACATGGTAACACACAACAAGCTAATGAACTGAATGAACTGGCTGATAAAACGGGAGAATCATTTAAACAGGTATTTAAAAACAGCGCCGGCTATCTGTATGATTATGTGGACGGCGAATATGCGGACTGGAGCGTGAGACCCAATATGTTATTTGCAATCGCTCTGGATTATTCTCCGCTGAATAAGCAAGAACGAAAATCCGTATTGGATTACATTACAAAAGAATTACTTACACCTAAGGGAATCCGTTCCTTAAGTCCTAAGAGCACGGGCTACTCGCCAAACTATGTTGGTCCGCAGTCTCAACGTGATCCTATATACCACCAGGGGACAGCCTGGCCGTGGTTGATGGGCTTTTATATCGAAGCCTACCTGCGTATATTTGGGATGAGTGGGGTATCATTTGCCGAAAACAGGTTGGTCAGCTTCGAAGACGAAATGGCCAACAATTGCATAGGAACCATCAGCGAATTATATGACGGAAATCCTCCTTTTACGGGAAGGGGGGCGATCTCTTTTGCCATGAATGTGGCGGAAATACTTCGGGCTATGAAGCTAATCAAATCTTTTAATTTATAATACCATAATTAATGAAAGCACTAATGTTTGGATGGGAGTTTCCGCCTCATATTTTAGGAGGATTGGGAACCGCAAGCTACGGTCTTACAAAAGGTATGGCAAATTGTGGTGACATGGACATCACATTTGTTATTCCTAAGCCGTGGGGTGATGAGGATAAAAGTTTTCTGAAAATTATCGGAGCCAACTGCACCCCTGTTGCCTGGAGAGACCATAAGTGGGATTATGTCAACCACAGGATCGGTCATTGCATGAATCCGCAGGATTATTACGATCTGCGAGACCATATTTATGCCGATTTCAATTACATGCACCACCTCAATGACCTGGGATGTATTGAGTTTTCAGGAAGATATCCCGAAAACCTGTTGGAAGAAATTAACAATTACTCAATTGTGGCTGGTGTTATAGCCCGCACCTACCCGTTTGACGTAATTCACTCACACGACTGGCTTACCTATCCTGCCGGCATTCATGCCAAACAGGTAACCGGTAAACCCCTGGTCATCCATGTACACGCAACGGATTTTGACAGAAGCCGGGGAAATGTAAATCCGCAGGTATATGCTATTGAAAAAGATGGCATGGACCGGGCCGATCATATTATTTGCGTAAGCGATTTGACCCGCAGAACGGTTATTGAAAAATATCATATTGATCCGCGCAAGGTAACTACCGTACACAATGCGGTAGAACCCATAAGCCCGGAAATCGAAGCTATCGAACCCCGCAAATGCTCCAAAGACAAAGTTGTTACTTTCCTGGGTCGTATAACCATGCAAAAAGGTCCGGAGTATTTTGTGGAAGCTGCACACAAGGTGCTTCAACGTACCAGGAATGTGCGGTTTGTGATGGCCGGTAGCGGTGATAAGATGAACGAAATGATCCAGCTGGCCTCGGCTAGAGGAATCGCAGACCGTTTTCATTTTACCGGATTCCTGAAAGGGAAACAGGTATATGAGATGTTAAAGTCGAGCGATGTATATATTATGCCATCTGTATCGGAACCATTTGGGATTTCCCCGCTCGAAGCCATGCAGGTAGGGGTACCGAGCATTATCTCCCTGCAATCGGGATGTGCGGAAATTCTTTCGAACGTGATTAAGATTAATTACTGGGACATAGAAGCCATGGCTGATGCCATATATTCTATTGTTACCTATCCGGCAATGTATAATCATCTACGGGAAGAAGGGAAAAAAGAGGTCGATCAGATTGTCTGGGAAAAAGCAGGCAAAAAGGTTATCGACATCTACAAGAACGTTTTAGGTTGGGTGTAATTATCCTGAATTTTATCTCAATTATTTGTAAACCATCAAAAAACCAACTATATGAAAACCATCTGCTTTTACTTTCAAATCCACCAACCTTTTCGTCTCAAAAGATACAGATTCTTCGATATCGGCAGTGACCATTACTACTATGATGACTATAACAATGAGGCTATAATCACCCGTATTGCCGAACATTCTTATATCCCCGCTTTGCAGACCATCCAGGAGATGATCAGCCAAACCGGCGGAAACTTTAAAGTTGCATTTTCAATTTCAGGTACAGCACTCGAGCAACTTGAAATATACGTTCCTGAGGTTATCGAGCATTTACGTAACCTGGCTAAAACCGGATGTGTGGAGTTTCTGGCTGAAACCTATGCCCACTCCCTGGCGTCATTGTATGACGAGGCAGAGCTTTCACGTCAGGTACAAATGCATGTGAATAAGATCAAAAACCTGTTTGGTTTAACTCCGACCGTTTTCAGAAATACGGAGTTGATCTATTCAGACGAAATAGGTGCGATGGTTCATAAAATGGGCTTCAAAGGCATTATAACAGAAGGTGCCAAACATATCCTCGGATGGAAGAGTCCAAACTATGTGTACAGCTGTGCAGCGGCTCCCAAATTGAAAATGCTGTTGCGCAACTTCCGTTTTAGCGACGATATTTCATTCCGCTTTTCAAATCAAAACTGGAACTGTTATCCCTTAACCGCTGAAAAATATATAGACTGGATTGCACAAACTCCCGAATCGGAACCGATCGTAAACCTGTTTATGAATTTCGATACATTCGGTGAAATGCAAACCCGGGAGAATGGTATTTTCGACTTCCTGAAATCATTGCCTCAGTGTGCTGAAGCGCGCCAGATTAACTTCCGCACCCCCTGTGAAGTGATAAAGGAGCATCAGGCAGTTGACAGCATCTACGTGATGCACCCCATGTCGTGGGCCGATGAAGAGCGGGATACCAGCGCATGGCTGGGCAATCAGTTACAGAAAGATGCGGTGGGAAAACTTTATTCGATCAGTGAACGGGTACGCCTGAGTCACGACCGCCGCCTGATGCAGGATTGGATCTATCTGCAGTCGAGCGATCACTTCTATTATATGAGTACCAAACATTCATCGGATGGCGCCGTACACAGCTATTTCAGTCCGTACGACTCTCCGTTTGACGCTTTTACCAATTACATGAATGTCTTGGGTGATTTTATCGACCGGGTGAATGCCCAGTATCCCGATACGATTGACAATGAAGAATTAAATGCTTTGCTGACTACAATCTATAATCAGGATGCTAAAATCAACCAGTTGGAAAGCGAGCTTAAGAAGCTGAAGAACAACAAAAAGAAAACAGTTAAAACGGGAGAATAGAACTTGCTTTATAGTAAGTGTTCGAAAGAAGCCGTTCACATTCGTTAGAAAACAGGGGAGGTATCGAATCATTTCGATATCTCCCCTGTTTTATGATAAACTGCGCATTGTGTATTTGTCAGCCAACCGTATTTAGTTGAATAGGATTGTATGTCAATATTTCTATGTTATTGAACAATTATTCATACTACTCTTTTGATTAAAAATGTACTTTTGGTGCCGATATAAAATACCATTTAACCATGACTAAATTGAAAGAAAAAGTAATCGTAATTACCGGAGCAACAGGAGTGTTGTGCCGTGCTATTGCATTGAATCTTGCCGAAAACGGGGCGACAGTCGTTTTACTGGCCCGTAAGAAAGAGGCAGGGGATGCTCTGGTAAAAGAAATTACAGACAAAGGCGGTAAGGCTTTTTTCTTTACCACCGATGTGACGGATATTGAGAAGCTGAAGAAGAACCGCGAAGAGATCCTCGCAACCTGCGGTACCATCGATGTGCTGATTAACGGAGCGGGTGGAAATATGCCTGGTGCAAACGTGCAACCCGACCAGTCATTGCTTGATCTTAACCTGGATGAACTACGCAAGGCTATTGATCTCAATCTTTACGGAACGATTTACCCGACGCAGATCTTTTCAGAAGTGATGATCCGTAACAAAAAAGGAAATATCATCAACTTTACTTCAGTGACAGTGGATCGTCCGATGACACGTGTGATCGGTTACTCGTCGGCAAAAGCGGCGATTGCCAATTTTACAAAATGGTTGGCAGTGGAGTTTGCTCAGAAGTATGGCGATCAGATGCGTGTGAATGCCATTCGTCCCGGATTCTACCTGACAGAACAAAACCGCACATTGCTTACCAATCCAGACGGTTCTTTAACTGAACGTGGTGGCAAAATTGTCAACATGACTCCAATGGGACGTATGGGCCGTCCGGAAGAGCTTTGCGGTGCAGTTCTCTTTTTATGTAGTGATGAGTCAGTTTTTATGAACGGACAGACAATAACTGTGGATGGGGGATTTGAAGCTTATTCAGGAGTATAATAAAGTGCAGATAGAATGAGGATTTTAGAGGGACTTTCCGCAATTGATTGCAAGGAAAGTCCCGTTTTTTGTATTATACATAACTCCGTAAAACTTCCGGTTCATTTTCCAGTCGATTGTTACCAGATCAATCTCAGGCATCTGTAGTTATCGTCACACCATACGAGTCAAAAGAACTTCAGAGAGATATTCGCTTCATCTTCCGTCTGGCTCATTTCAAATTTTCCTTTATAGGCTATCTTCACGCCATTTAGTTTTCCTGATTCCACCAATTTGCCAAGCAGTAACTGACGTTTCGATTCGATACATTCATGATTGAAGAATACAAGTAGTTTATTGGCATCGGTTCCGTCAAACTGGATGATGTAGATTCCATGTTCTGAGAAAACAAGGTCTTCAACTGCGTATCCAATATCTAATCCGGTGGCATCTTTCATAATAAATCGAACTTTCTCCAATTCGTAAAATACGATTTTGTCTTCGGGGACTAAGCTTTCAGTTTCCATAAGTGTCATTTATTTACAATTTAAACATATCTCATGTGCTATTAGACAGAATAAAAAGTCTGTTTGTGTAAAGATGTAAATAAATAGGATTAAAAACAAGCAATGTGGTAGTTTTGGTTGCGTTTGGATGTGTATTTGATGTTATTTAACCTGAAAGTGTGTCTTAATAATATTGGAAGAGACACTTTGATATGCTATTCGATCTTTGTCCCATAAGTTGTTAATGAAAGATGTAATTCAGGATTAAGCAGAGCGTGTTCAAAAAGTTTGTTATAGATCATCTTGTTGTTCGCTTTACAGCTAAATTACATTTTTGTGTCTATGAAAATTTTATAAATCTCATGAGAACATATTTATGTGATTAGTCTGTAATGAACAACAAATTTGTAGTTTATCTGTCTAATTTCTTTTTATTGTAGAAAATAATGAGTTTTCGGATAAAATAAGCGTAAAATATTGCTAGTTTGGACTGAATAAGCTATTTTTGCTGACAATATGCAACTTAAAACAAATTGTTATGGAAAAAATAGATAACCTGGATCGTCATATTCTGGAGATCATTTCCCGGAATGCACGAATACCTTTTAAAGACGTTGCTGCGGAATGCGGAGTTTCAAGAGCGGCCATTCATCAACGCGTACAGCGAATGATCGATATGAATGTAATCACAGGTTCAGGATATACCATTGATCCGAAAGTTTTGGGTTATCGTTCTTGTACATATATTGGGATAAAGCTCGAAAAAGGCTCTTTGTATAAGGTTGTGGTGCCTGAACTGGAGAAAATTCCCGAGATTGTGGAATGTCATTTCACAACAGGTCCTTATACTATGCTGGTGAAACTCTATGCCCGGGATAATGAGCATTTGATGGAGCTTGTAAATAGTAAAATTCAGGAGATTAAAGGGGTGATTGCAACAGAGACTTTGATCTCTCTGGATGAAAGTATCAAACGTGAGATACCCGTAAAGAAATCATAAAAAAAGGAGAGTCAGTCTGGCTCTCCTTTTTTATAATCTTTTCCTGGCTTCTTTTTTGTCTAAAGCCAATTGCGCTTTTAGTTCTTCGATGCCGTTCATTCTTCGTTCATCCCGCAATTTATCGATGAAGAGGATTTTTAGTATTTCCCCATAGATGTTTACCGCAAAATCGAAGATGTGTACCTCTATGCTGATCCGATTGTCAGCACTAATGGTTGGTCTTACGCCGATATTCATCATACCCTTGTATTCTTTTCCCCTCCAGATAATCTTAACAGCATAAACACCCGGTACCGGTATGATTTTTTCACTGTTCAGAACCTCCAGATTGGCCGTTGGAAATCCTATTTTACGTCCGATGCGTTGTCCTTCCACTACACGTCCTTCAATGGAGTAGGGGCGGTTGAGGTAAGATGTGGCCTCTTTGATATGACCCGCTGAAAGTGCCCGTCGTGCTGCCGAGGAGCTGATATGTATCCCGTTACAGAGAAAAGCATCAGCGTGTATAACTTCCATACCTACGTGTTTGCCGAAAATGACATAATCATCAAATCCTTCACTCCGGTTTTTGCCGAACCGATGATCATAACCAATAACCAGGGCCCGGACAGAAAATTGTTTTACCAAAACATCTTCTATAAACTGCCGGGCAGTCAATTGGGCTAATTCGGCCGAGAAGTCAAGAACGATGCAATAGTCGATGCCTGTTTTTGAAAGCAGCTCAAGGCGTTCTTCAAATGTAGTGAGCAGTTCGGGAATGTATTCCGTATGAATGATTTTGCGTGGGTGGTCGCGGAATGTAATCACAGCGGAACATAAGTTATCGCGACCGGCCACTTTCTTCATCTGATCGATCAGGTGGATATGACCCAGGTGCACCCCATCGAAAAAACCAATGGTT
>CAXXPA010000008.1:0-73967 GCA_963662365.2 Bacteroidales bacterium | reverse complement strand
ATACAGTAATTTCGGAGATGATTCTAAAGCTGTAAAGTTACTGTTTACGTATGCATAATAGATTTTGTCTGAATCAGATGTCCCCAGACGCATTGAGAAATAAATCATGTATTTCCCGGCTACCGGATCATAAATAGTCTGCGGAGCCCACACGTGGTCGGCAGCGCTATACTCAGGATAAGTATTTGCAATATTAACGATTGAGGACTCCCAGTCAATCAGGTTGGTTGATTTAAGCAATACAATTGCCCGGTTAGAGTTCCATCCAAGCGCCGACTTCATATCTGTGGCGGCCATATAATAGGTCTTTCCGTCGTCACCTCTTAATATATGGGGGTCGCGAATCCCCCCCGAGGAACTGATTGCAGCCGAACTTATCACCGGATTGTTGTTATTCAATGCCTTATAGATAAAACCATCTGAACTGGTAGCAAAATGGATAGCTTCCTGACTGACATCATTACCGGTAAAGTAAGCAAACAGATATCCTGCAAAGCCTTCGTCTTCTGCTACGGAAATGGAAAATGTCTTCTGTAAAGAATCTTCACCTTTTGTAATATGGGCAGTCAGAGTCACAGTCGTACTTCCACATCCCTTTGCCGGACGGTTTATTATAACACCTGAATTTGATATAATATTGGAATTATCGGAACTCCAGGAAATAACAGAACCTTGTGTTCCCGAAACGGGAAGCATCAGGTTAGAACGTAAATTGGTCAGATTGCCTGTTAATTTCAAACTATCAGCATCCATCTGCACGCTCTTCTGATTACTGTAATAAGGGATGACAAAAGCGGTAAATTTTTTATTGACCGTAATAAAACCGCTGGTAATTGCAGCTATCAGATTAACCTCAACAGTATCGGATCCATAGGCAGGACGTGTAACAACCCCTCTGTTGTTGATTACTGCTGTATTGGATGAGCTCCATTGGATGGTGGTCCTATTGTAACCACTGACAGGTAAAGTAAGATCAGAAGTAACAGCACTCATATTTCCTAATGACAACGAATCGGCTGCGGTCTGAGCCTGATCAGTGAAAGTAAGTGTATCAAGCGAGGCTACATGGGTAGCCAGCTCTGCCACCTGTGTTGCAGTAAAAGCTCTGTTATATATTCTGAAATCAGTGTACATCGAGTTAAATAACAACTGATCACCGGCATAGGCCGATTTTCCAAGATAATTATAGCTTGGAGCTCCTAACGCCGAAGGCAGCATAGATATAGTCCCCGTTTTTTTCTGTACACCGTCTATGTAGATCGTACCGGTCTGGCCAGACTGGGTATAGGTGATATGCATCCACTTTCCCTGGGTCGCTGCCATTCCAATGCGGACTTCTCTTTCTGTACCCCAGTTGGTCGAACATATTGCATACCTGGATTCCTTCGCTGAATAAAACATACAACCAACGGGATTAGTAAGTATGTCAGCAGAATTAGAGAAAGACCAGACAAAATTTCCATTGTTAGTCAAAACAACTGAAGGATCAATATACAAATAAGTAGAAATCGTAAAATTTGAAAGGGTGCTGATCTCCGTTCCAATTTTTGAACCCATATCGACATAACCACTACCCGATCCGATCTGAAGCAGACTGTAATTTCCCAACTTATTGATTTGAGCACTACCGATCATGCGGGCATTATAACCATGTCCGGTTTCATCGAGAATGTAGTCAGTTTTCTCAATTGCGTTAAATCCATACCGGACTTTCAGAGATGAATCCTGTGCATATCCTGAATTGAGCAGACATAAAAGTCCTCCTATTATCATAACGCCTTCCAGCACCGATTTCAATAGCCTGCTCTGATGCTTCTTTAATCGTTTTTTTCACTTCCTGATTTATTATATACAAAATCGTAGATTTAGATTAATGATTCTTACACTCCGGCATCCAATGCCTTTCAGTGTTTAATTTGCGGACATAAAAAACCGGTTACCAGACAACTGTCGAAGGATAAAACACATGCCAACCATCATAACCTGTGCAATATTCCGACAATACTTCTGATAACCGGTTAATCTAAAGGCTCAACGCATTGAGACCGGAAACAGACCGATAGTTAGGGTTTTACTTTAACAAAAACCGGAATGTTCCGTACATTCATATTGATATCCATCAGTTTTAATTCAATCTTATGGTATGACTGGATTATTTTAATGTTCGTTCCATCCTTGTAGTAATAATCATCAAGCCAGGGTGATGATACAGCCGTTGACGGAACCTGCACATCGATAGAATAGGTATAGCTTTTGGGTTTTACCGGGATATCCCCATCCGGATTGGCAAAATTGATATAGTCCGATATTTTCCAGGAGCTGTAATCGATATTCAATGTCTTGAGTCCGGCATTATCACTGGCCTCGAAGCTGATGTTTAAGGTTGCCCCCTTCGACACTTCAATAGTCGGGATAGAGATCGCTTCGAGATTGGTTTTAGGAACGAAACCCCACATTAGCAAAGTTACTTTTGCATCATCGATCTTAACGGTTTTACCTTCGGAGGTAAATGTAAGACTCTTACAATCGGGAACCTGATGATCGGTAGCCATACTGATATCTTCTGATGATTCACATGCCGTAAAAATCAGGAGAAAGATTGACGAAAATATTAGAATTAACTGTTTCATGCGTCATTATTATTTTGATTATGTTGTTGTAAAGCACCTGCTGTCTGAATTATATAATTAAGAAGCAGGTGATAACTACTCTACATCTGTTTTTATTCTTCCCAACCCGGATTCTGGGTAATTGTAATTCCGGCATTTCTGTATTTCAGGATTTCCTTACGCGGAATCGGATACCAGTACATCTTAGGAAGGAATACCCGGTTTTCTGCTTCAAACACCGTATAGGTGAATTTTTTCGTTGCATTATCTTTGGTAATCCTCATCCCTTTTACCGGTTGATTGAGCACAGTCTCAGCATCTTTCCAGCGACGTAAATCCCAGAAGCGGTGTTCTTCAAACGCAAGTTCAAGACGGCGCTCCTGCTTAATATATTTACGCATTTCCGACTGATCTCTGAGCAGGGTTTTATCGGCAGTTGACAACGGTCTTAAGTTGGCTCGGTTACGCAGCACGTCCAGGTATTTGGTGATCTCCGTAAAGTTTGCCGTATTATCGTATTCATTCAGGGCCTCGGCATAATTGAGCAAGATTTCGGCATATCTCATAAATACCCAGGCACGCTGACTGGTTTGACCTTTTGACAGATTCAGGGACGGGTCAATAAACTTACTCATATAGTAACCGGTCTTAGTGGCATTAGCCGTAGAAAACAGACCATCCTTACCCCCGACATAGGTTTCCACAACCGTATCTTTTTAAAACGGCTTTATTGTAAAAGACGGTATATCTTAAACGATCTTCCCGTTTTTTGGTATTGGTCAGACTATAAGGATCGGCTGCATCATATCCCGTTAAACGACCGGAATAAGTTGCTGAAGTCATTCCGAATGCAGAAACTAAATCTTCCGTAGGGCTCATATATCCTGATCCCTGATAACTTACCGGATAGTTGTAGCTTTCGATATCATTCCGGTTCGATGCTTTTGCGGCAAAAATGACTTCTGCATTATATACTTCTGTGAAGATCTTCGACAAAGTCGTCAGGCTGTATTTTCCTATAAGCACTTTAGCCGCATCTGCCGCTCTTTTCCATTTGGTTTTATCATTGGATGGATTGTTGAGCGGACTGGCCGCATATAGCAACACCCTTGATTTGAGTGCCAGAGGAGTATAACTTATCGGGCGACCTTTGTAGCTATCATCGGGATATGCTGTCGGCATAAGCGCTGATGCAGCATCACAATCTTTGACAATGAACTCTACAGCTTCATCATAGGTAGACTGTTTTACGTTGTATATTTCATTTTCATTGTAAGGATTGAGGACTTTGTCCACACAAAAGATTCGTCCGTAACGCTTCAACAGTTCAAAATGAAAAAATGCACGTAGGAATAAAGCCTGACCTTTGTAGTAATCCCGGACATTTACTTTTCCGTCCGAAACTACTATACTATTCGTTTTTACAATGATTCCGGAATCGGGATCCAGTTCTTTCAGGAATATATTACATTTTCTGATTCCTCTGTACATATCATCCCACACGTCATCGGGATTGGTAGTCGTGTTGATGGCATCTTTATTGAACAGGTTGATGGCAGCGCCGGCATTGGAACAGACCGCTTCATCACATGCTTCTGCCAGCATCGCCCCTCCAAACCGGGAATATCCGTCAGGCAAATGATTGTAGGCATTATCCAGAAAGCCTGCCGCATAATGTACATCAGAAAAGATCTGCTTATAATTAAGCGTTGTACTTTCATCTGCTTCTTTGTCTAAATAATCACTACAGGAAACAAAAAGCAGAGCAAAAAAAGCTGATAAAATATAAATTGTATTCTTCATAATATTCTCCTTTCATTTAGAATTTTAAGCTTGCACCGATGTTAATTACCCGGGTTTCGGGGTAAAGCGTAACACCCGCGTTAGGAGTTTCAGCGCTGAGATTATGTTTCTTTAATCCGTCAAACGAAAGCAAGTTATATCCGTTGATGAAAAAGCGAACGTCGCTGATATTGGCTTTAGACAATAATCTTTTAGGCAAACTATACCCAAGTTCCATGGTCTGTATTCTTACATAACCCACATTACGCAACCACAGGGAAGAGGGTTGATAATTGTGGTTGTTTAGCTGAGTGGTTAATCTCGGATAAAGCGGATTATTACTTACACCCCATGAATTTTCAGCTACTTCCGCAGTGATTTTGTTATTATCCTGCATACCCCACAATACACTGTTTGAGATAAACAGGCTACGATTAGCTATACCGCTGAACAATACCTTGAAATCGAAACCTTTGTAATCACAGCCCAGGTTCAGTCCAAAATTCCATTCCGGTACAGAAGGATTGCCCAATGGCACATAATCCTGACTATCAATAATATTATCGTTATTTTGATCCACATATTTCACATCACCGGGACGAACTGTTCCATAAGTCGATTTAGCCCAGCCTGCAATATCGGCTTCATCTTTGAAGAATTTATCCGGTGCCACCTGTAATCCCCATTGCTGCATCACGGCACGGTTGGTGCGGTACTCCCAGGAGTTCAATCCGCCAACTTCTTCCTTATCGGTTATTTTATTCTTAGCATAGGAAACATTTGCCTGAACAGAATATCCAAGATCTCCTACCCTGTTTTTATGAGATAATGATATTTCGAAACCGGTGCTCAGAACCGAACCACCATTGGTATATGGCAGACTTTGACCAATAATGGAGGGTAAAATATTTGATCTCTCTGTGATAATATTCGAACGGTCATGACGGAACAAATCAGCTTCAATGGACAGCTTTTTCAGAAGATCCATCTCCAGGCCAATATTGGCATTTAATGATTCTTCCCAGGTAATGTTGCTGTTGGGAATGCGTCCTTCGTATGCTCCGTAAGAATTAGCAGTTCCGAAATAATATCCGTTTCCGGTATAGAAGTTTTCCTCATATGGAAATCTTGATCCTACTCCGATATCAGAATTACCTACTTTACCATATGAACCACGCAGTTTGAGGTAATCCAGCACTGAGTTATTCTTCATGAAATCCTCTTTAGAGATTACCCACGCACCCGAGATTACGGGAAAGAATCCGAATCTGCTGCCGCTGATAAAATTCTCCGAGCCGTTGTAAGCATAACCAAACTCTGCGGTATATTTTCCGTTGTATGTATAGGTAGCACGGCCAAAAAGACCCTGGTTTTTATAATCCGTATTATTTCCGTCGACAGACTTAGCTGATTGCATATACTTCAGGTCTGCCGCTACTTTATGTATGCCAAAAGTTCTGTCATAGGCAAGACCACCCATATAATTCAGCATCAGGCTGTAATCAGATCCCCAACCCGAATAGCTCAATGACAAACTTGAACTTTCACCATACTGAGTATAAGTTCCATCCTGATTTTGTTGATAAACGGCATAATTCTGACTTTTTGAGCGACCATAGAATTTATAGGAATCAAATCCGAATAAAACGTTGGCCGACAATCCTTTGGTGATCATATCCAGTTTCAGGTCCGCAGTGGTAGTTCCCTGGATATAACGGCTGTAACGGTCTGCGAAACCTGTATTTGCGATCATACCATAGGGATTGTACTGAAACTGCGACGATCCGGCAATTGAATTGTTTTCATTCAGATATGGCATGGTCGGAGGCAGTTTGGATAACGCCGAAATGATGGAAGAGGAAGATGCATTCGGGATATGCCGGTTTTCCACACGGCCACCCAGATTTACACCTACTTTCAGGATCGGACTGAGATTTACATCAATATTTGATCTGAAATTGTATCTCGAGAATTTGTTTTGTGTGGAAAATCCCTTATTCTCTTCTGTGTGATTATATAATCCTTCCTGATCGACAATTCCCAGCATTAAATAGTATTGTGCTACCTGAGTTCCCCCTCTGAACGAAAGGCGGTACATTTGCTGCGGAGCTGTATTTTTCAGAAATTGGTCATACCAATCCGTATTGGCATACAAGTAAGGATTGCTTCCGTTATAGTTATCCGGATTATTTCGGGGATCAGAAAGGAAAAGATTATTAAACTCACTGTCTGATAATTTGTAATAATCATTTCGAAGTGCAATATTGCGGTATTTCACATAATCCTTTGATCCCACATATTCCGGCAATCGTGTCGGAGACTGAATGCCGTATTGTGCCATCAATGAAATTACCGG
Organism: Bacteroidales bacterium; assembly: GCA_963662365.2. Lineage (GTDB taxonomy): Bacteria > Bacteroidota > Bacteroidia > Bacteroidales > UBA7332 > CAXXIC01. The sequence continues at coordinate 67,220 of CAXXPA010000008.1, read as the reverse complement.
TTTGCCCACAAAACCTTTTTTCGTGGTCACATTGATTACGCCGTTAGCGCCTCTCATACCATACAGCGCTACAGCGGCTGCATCTTTAAGAACAGTTATTGACTCGATTTCCTCAGGATCAAGCTGGGTGAAATCCCGTTCCACATTATCCACCATAACCAAAGGAGATGTACCACTTCCGAATGTCTGCACACCACGGATATACAGCGAAGGTTGATCCCAGCCCGGCTCTGCGCCCACATTATGTAAAGACGTCAAACCGGTACCCAGACCCTGAATCGCATTCCCAAGGGTAGAAACTGATGAGGTAGGCTGATTTCCTTCAAAAAGGTTGGAAACCGCTGAGGTTAATTCAGATCTCGAACGGGTTCCGTAAGCAACATTGATCTTCAGTTCCGCAAACTCCTTATCCAGGGTGACAAGGATATTGTCTCTGCTTGCGATCTCTTTTTTCTGATGAATATAACCCTGCTTACTAAAATAGAGGGTTTTGCCCATCGGGGCTTTTATGGTAAAGGCACCGCTTTTATCGGTAGATACCTGAGTAAACTCATCAAGTACCGATACTGCGACATCTGAAACCGGATTTCCGGCTTTATCAGTCACTTTGCCCTTGAATATCATATTATCATCCTGGGCATATAGTGAAAAGCCCGTTACAGAAAATAATAAGAAAATCAACAGCACCGACTTTTTCATTATAGTTATCATAATTGTTTATTTTTCGGTAGTAATAGAAATAAATTAATATCCGGGATTTTGGACAAGCAAACTGTTTTTATAGATTTCTGTTTTCGGGATCTGATAAAAATTGTTATTTGACCTGTAAACACGGGTGAAATAAGGTTCTTCGGAATAAGTTACGCCAGATCCGGATTTGGTAATCACAACCCGGTACATCGGTCCGCCAAACCATTTCACCGCTAATTCGCCATCTTCACCACCGCTCCAACGACGGGCATCCCACCAACGTTGCTCTTCAAAGCTAAGCTCGATAGCTCTTTCCCGTTGAATGCGATTGCGCATGGATTTCTTATCCTGAGTCAGATCAACCGGAACATTTACTACCCCTGATCTGTTTCTCACTTTATTTATCGCATCTCTTACAGTTTGTGTAGGTCCTTCAACCTCATTCATCGCTTCAGCATAATTCAGATACATCTCTGCCAGCCTGAAATAGATCCAGTTGTGATATGCTGTCGTTGATGAATTCTTCTTAACTTCTTCCGGCACATATTTTTTGACAAAATATCCGGTCTGGAATGTTCCTGAAGGAAATTGTTTAGATGTTGTTGACATATCCATGGTAGCCCCCTGCCAGCTGCTTCCCTGATAAAGAATAACTTTATAGAAACGGGGATCCCTGTTGATGTACGGATTCGCAGCACTGTATCCTGAGCCATTTTCGTCAATGTATTTACCATTCGACATTTCAAACAGCTTCACAAAGTTTTCTGTGGGTTGCACTGCCCCGGCGCCACCAAAGTCTCCACTGGGCATCCATACATTTATCTGGTCATTTGTAAAACCGATTGGCGCTTCGTGTTTATAGAAAATGATCTCTTTGTTACCTTGTTCTCTGCGTTTAAAGAACAGATTTCCATAATCGTCGGCCTTATTTGAGGCTCCTGTCTGATAGAGTTCATATACAGGATTTCCATCCGCATCTTTGAGGTCAATTACGGCTTTGGCTGCATCAGCGGCTTTTAACCACCAGCTTTTTCCGTCTTTATCCATCCAGTCATCAAAAGTTCCGCCTACACCCCACAATCCGGTTTTGTTAGCGGAAAGCGGACTAGCTGCATAAAGTAACATCCGGGCCTTTAAAGCCATGGCTGCACCTTTGGTAGCCCTGCCATATTCACTCGTTTTCAGGGTTACCGGTAACATGGATATCGCTTTGGAAAGGTCATCCATGATGAATGCCATACACTCACGATAAGAATTCCGTGCACGCATTAAGTTATCACCGGGAACCAACAAGTCGTTTTCAGTCATGATAGGCATCCCTCCGAATCGTTTCAACATTTCATTGAAATAAAAGGCACGAAGGAAATATACCTCACCCAGCATCTGGGTTTTGGTCTGATCATCCGGATAGGGTATCCGGGAGCTGTTCTTCAGAAAAAGATTAGCCTTACGTATGGCTGCATAATAAAAAGAGATATTAGCATCCGTACCATCATAGCTCCCCATATTGAATGCTTTGGTTCCATGGTATCCCATATTAGACTCTGACTCATCGGCGGCAGATGACAATGGTACAGGTTGATAGCTTCCTATTGCGTTAAACCGTTGGGTTAATCCGCTATAAATATCAGCCTGAAAGCTTTGAGCGTTTACAAAGTTGGTAAACACTTTTTCCTCATCTAGGTTTACATCAGGCGCCTTATCCAGGAAGTTATCACAGGAAGTAACCAGAAGTAAACTCAAAATCATTATGATATATTGAAATTTTCTCATTGCTGAAATCTTTAAAAGTTTACACTTAATCCAACATTGTAAGCCCGGGTCGGAGGCATTAATCCACCACGACTGTTTCGGTTGTCAGGATCAAGATATTTTTCTTTTGCCCATAAGAAGGTATTGATCGATGAAAAGTAGATCCTTACATTCGACATATACAGTTTTCGGGTTATTTTGCCCGGGATGGTATACCCGGCTTCGATACTCTTTAATCTGACGTAAGCACCTGATCCGGCTTTCATAGGTAGAATAATAGCGTTCGTTATTGATCCATGTCTTACCATAGAAGCGGGTAAACTGTGCATCTCCGCTTGTTTCCGGAGCCCAGTAATAATTGTGTTTTTCGAATACATTGTCATTATTGGAGAAGGCCCACATGATTTCCCAGTTCTTCATGAATAATGAATGAGCCGATCCCTGAAACAGCATCGAGAAGTCAAAATTCTTCCAGTTACAGCTCAGCGTAAGTCCATATTGCAATTCCGGAACTGTACCATACCCCTGACGGTATGCGTCATCACTGTTGATTACGCCGTCATTGTTAAAGTCGTAATACTTCAGGTCTCCCGGAACGACTTCGGAGTTGCTGGTTAGACCATTGTGCGCTCCCATCTGACTGGGGCTATTCTGGATTTCTTCGTAACTATTAAAGTATCCGATATTCTTCCACATCAAAGGTGTTCCGATAGGATAACCCTCTTCTTTCTGGTAAGGCAGGTAACCTTCCGGATCTGTCTTTTTCAATACCTTATTCCGGTTGTAAGTGAAGTTTCCTTTTATAGAATAAGAGAAATCCTTATTGATTTTCATATTATGTTTGAGCTCAATCTCAAAACCTTTATTCTCGGTTTCCCCGATATTTGCAGCTTTGAAATCTGCACCAATATACTGAGGTTTAACTGCATCAATCGTTGTAAGGATGTTTTTGCGATATTCGTGGAAGTAGTCGAAATTAATACCCAATAAGCCTTTATACAAATCAGACTCGAATCCCAGGTTAAATTTACGGGCAACCTCCCAGGTCACATTGGTATTTGCAATCGCCCCTTGTTGAATTCCGCTATAATAGTTATCTCCGGTACCGAAAGTATATCCTCCGCCATTATTGAATTCCTGTAGGAAAAGGAATCGCTGAGCAGTACCATTGATACTTAACTTATCATTACCAACCCAACCAAGTGAGGATCTGATCTTCAGGTTATTGATAATATCGCCAAGACTTGTTTTATTGATAAAATCCTCGTTGCTGACCAACCAGCCTACAGAGAACGCAGGGAAAAGACCATACCGCTTATTTTTCGGGAAATTTTCGGAACCATTATATCCGACGTTCACCTCGCCAAAATAACGCTTTTTATAATCATAGGTAGCACGACCCACCAAACCCTGATCGGCATAAGCCACTTCGTTGTTTTTAATTAACTGGTTTCTGTTCGCTAAAAACAAACCTGTAAAAGAATGATCTCCAAAGGTACGGTTGTACATCAGACCGCCTTCCAGATAAAATTTGTTCCAGTTGTAATTCTTAACCGAACCGGAATAACTAAGAGGTGTATTTTCTCCGAATATCTGATATGAATCCGTAGCCTGAGTATATACATATTCCGCTGTACTTTTACTCCACTGTCTGCCATTTAAACCCTGAGTATCAAAAGATGCCTGAACTTTTGCTGATAATCCCTTTGTGATAAAATCCAGCTTCTGAGACAAACTAAAACTGGATTCCAGTGTACTTTTTACCTCATCATATTTACCGGACTGGGTCAGCTGTTTCATGATATTGTATCCGTTTCCTCCAAACGAACCATCCGGATTATAAACCGGATAATCACGACCGGTATACGCGAATGCTCCCCGGTAAATATTCCAGCTGCTCCAGGCTGTACTTTGGGGAGATGTCAGATTCTCAACACGCGAACCGACACTTAATGAAGCTGTCAGGCTTTTGGACACATCCACATCCAGATTTGACCGGAAATTGAAACGTGAATATTTGCTGTACGGATCATTCTTATAAAATCCATCCTGGTTAATATATCCTCCGGACACAAAATAGCGAACCGTTTTGCTACCGCCGGAAACGTTAACGTTATATTGCTGCTGGGTTGAGAAATCTTTCATAATTTCATCCACCCATCTGACATCGGGGTGTGTCCATGGAGAAGCGCCTGTACGCCATAAAGCGAGGTCATAAGCCAATGTTCCACCCTGGGCACGCGGAGACCGGGTTGCATTTTGTCCCCAGTCCGCAAGATATCTCAGGCTCATCGCATCGTATGCGCCCAATGGTTCAGGAATTCTGACAGGCTCAGTAATAGCAGTCTGTGCGGTAAAGGATACTTTGGGTTTTCCCTGGTTACCGCGTTTGGTGGTAATAATAATAACCCCGTTAGCTCCTTTAACCCCATATACGGCTGTTGCGGAAGCATCTTTGAGGATATTGATGGATTCAATTTCATTCGGGTCCATTTTGGCATACTCCGAACGAACGATTCCGTCAACTACATAAAGCGGCGTAGCGTCATTCCAGGTAGCCATACCCCGGATATATACATCGGCAACATCATTACCCAGCTCACCGGATGTCTGCACGACCTGAATCCCGGATAATTTCCCGGATAATGATTGTGAGATATTGGATGCCGGAACGGAGACCAATGTCTTGTTATCGATGGATGAGATCGATCCGATTACGGATTGTTTCTTTTGTACACCGTAACCCACCACTACGACTTCACTGAGTTTACGATCCGCATCACTCAATTGCACATTGATATTGCTGCGTCCTCTGAGGGGTTCTTCCTGATCGGCATAGCCCACATACGTTATTTTGAGTACTGCATTCTGATTCGGAACTGTAATATGGAAATTTCCGTTAATATCTGTAATAGTTCCGTTTGTCGTTCCTTTTACGACGACATTAACGCCGATCAAATTTTCTCCTGTTTTTGCATCTCTGACTTTTCCACTTATTTTAAACCCCTGTTGGGCATGAAGCGCCAGAGAGGACAAGATCCAAAGTGTGAGAAATAGTATATTCTTCATAAGAATTATCTTTATCGGTTATCAATAGCTTTCTTTTTTAAACTTGAATACGTAGGTACTCAAAGTCTGATATTCTTTTGTTATTTCCCAATATCTTTGATCTGTGACCAGTTTGGGGAGATACGTACCTGACTCGCTGGCTGTGCCCTTATTCAGGACGACCTCGATAAAATCGGAGGGTGCAGGAGCAAACAACAAGGCGTATTTCTTTTCTGCGATAAATGTTTTCAGACGCAGCTCCATCTCATCCCCGGAAAGTCTGAGTATGGTAAACCGGGTTTGGATATGATATTTTTTCCATTGCTTCTGCACGGAAGATACAGTATCGATAACCGTGGGGGCTGAAGATTTGTAGGTAAGTGATACTTTGTTGCTGTCACCGGCCAGAGCAGCAATCATTTTCCATTTGTCTACGGTAAAATTGGCCCATTTACCATCGGTAATACTCCAGGTCCCGTAAAAACTTACCGGACCATTACCCTTGTTGTAGTTCTTAAATGTTGTATGATAAGATCTGTAAATGCCATTAGGTTCGATCAGCAGTTTACAGCTGGCTTCTTCCGGCGAGAGCGTGGCAGGTACTCCATCTACAGTTATTGACTCCTGTTTCCATAAGCCTGTTATATCTCCCTCTGAATATTTATCTTTCTCACAGGATGAGAAAAGGGAAAGAGAGAAAAGCAGAATCAGTAAATAATATGCTTTTTTCATGTGTCAATAATGATTTTTATTTTAGCTACATATGGAACTCGCATACATTGTCATCCTCTTTGGCGAACGCTTGTGCATGCTCGTTTCATGTGTCATTAATTGATTTTTTATTTGGGCTGCACATGAAACCCGCATGAAATCCGGTCCCTTATTGAGCCCCGGCACATGCCCGCTTCATGGTAAGTATAATTCGGGTTTAGTTTGATTGAGAGTTCGACACACGACGGTATTTCAACACCGTTTTGCCGATTGTTCCGTCATTTTTAAAATCAGCACGTTCGAGAGTTAAAGAAGTAGCATCTGCATGAATAGTCCAGGCAGCAGGTATATCTATTGCCAGATTAAACAATCCGCCACTATAACTCCATCCTGATCTGGAAATGATTTTGGAGGCACGAACTGCGGCATAGGATGAGTCACTAAGTATGCAGATATTATTTTCATTGATTTGGATTAGCATCCGGCTACTGTCTTTGACGGCGGCAGTACCATCGATCATCTTTGAAGTCTGATGCCAGGTACCGATAAAACTTTTAATCACATCGTTATCACTATCATCTTTCTGACATGCAGTGGAAAGAAACAATGCAAAAAGGAGAAAAAGGGGATATACGAAGCTGCGAAAGATATTTCTTCCGATATAGTTTTTCATAGTTTTCCTCGTTTGGTTATAGGTAGTGGTATATATCGACGTTCTATATACCTGTTTAAAGAGAATCTGAATCATATGGAAAAAATCAATAAGGGAGAAAGTTCTCCCTTACTGAATAACTAAGATTTATTTTATCAGGACTTTACCATTTTGTACAGAGCCATCCTGACCCGCAACTTTTACAAAATAGACACCGCTTTTGAAAACAGGCAGTTGAGTAAGCGCTTCTGTTGCTTTCACTTTGTTAACCAGTTTTCCTGTAGCGTCATAAACTTCAATTGAAGAAGCATCCCCGTTTACAACGATCACCGAACCGTCCGAATAGATTTTAATATTTTCGGAATTTGTCGATTTAACCGCCATCGGAACATTCACGGCTGTTCTTGCATCTTCAGTACCACTAATGGTTACAGCATCCAGATAAAAGACTCCGGCTGGTGAATTGATATAGGCATCGGTGGGGTTTTTACGCACATCAAAACGGACGGAAAACTCAGCAACATAACCTAATGAGGTTACTTCCAATACACAATCCATCCAGGTACCTGCGTAGTCCGACCAGTATTTATTATTATCTAAACTACTGGTAATCTGATTACCAGCGTAATCTTTAGCATTCAGCTGAACACCGTAATAATCCATTCCTGCTTCCATTTGAGGAATATTTACCATCACATGCAAGAATGATTTGGGATCATTTTTTCCTACCTGATAAATACCGGGTAATACAAAACGGGGGCCACCCTGCCACCAGGATGCATTCGCACTTTTGCTAAATTTCATTACTTTGGCTGAATTCAATGTTGCAAGCTGCGAAGTGAACGGATTATCAACAATTTCAGATGTATTTTCAGTATTTTGAAGATCCAGCTTACTTACCCATTTATTATATGAGGTCTGGTTACCCATGTAAAAAGACATATCAGTATCGGTCAGAATATTGATACCACGGGGCAGGGGATCGGAGGTTAAAGCAATATCATCTATGTAATAGTTAGTTACAGACTCAGTCTCACTGCTCCAGTTTCTGTCCATTAATATGGTAATCAATGACAAAGGCGATGCATTGTCTCTAAACCATTTCAGGTCCACGACAACATCTTCCCATGTACCCGCCTTCGCTAAATTCAGATCGAAACGCTTGGTTCCTTTATCTGTATCTCCCCAGGGAGTACCATCACCATTAATATTTACACTAAACCCTTTGTTCAGGTTTTCACGGTAATGATAGAAGTGCAGGTAACGGTTTTCATCAGTGATTGTAACTGAATTCGTCAGATTCAAATTCAGGAAATCAGGCCACCAGCTTTTACCTTTCAGTGAAGTCAGTTGCAAAACTTTATCACTCTTGTTTAAACCTGTTTTGTCCGGATTGTCAGTAATACGTGTAAAAGCCGGATTTGCTGCGGTACCAAAATTTACATACCGGGCATCACCGAGGATTTCACCCATTGCCCACGAAATCATATCCATTCGGGAGAATGCTTCTGTCGCTACTTCACCTGTGAAGAGCTTTGTTTCTGCTGCCGACATAAAAGAGCTGCAGCCCAATAACAATGAGAGGAGAAATGTTTTTTTCATAATACGAATAAATTAAACGGTTAAATAAGAAGGAAATAAATAGTTCATATCTCTGAGATTTTTTAGTAATACCGATATCACAAAATTAGGATCTGCAGGTTTTTCAGTCATTCAGTATTGTATCAAATACTCTCAAAACTGTAACACCCCAAAACATACAACCCTGAATATCAGTCAACTCTGATTTTACGTGTAAATAATTTGTTTTCAGCGCTAATATTGACAATATAAAATCCGGAATTCAGACTGACAGGCATTGCCCCCTGTGCATTAACCCCTGGATTGGTCTGAACAAGTTGCCCCAACGTGTTGAATATTGAAATCTGACAGGAAGTAGCAGTCGCCAGATTCAGATGCAAAAAACGATTCGCATAATAGATCTCATTCTGTGGTTCTATGTTTTCCGAAACAGCGGATGCCGTCTGGTTTACAGGTATTATGAATGTTGCTACAGAACCGGGCTGTGCATCATAAGAAAAACCGGAACCGGACAGGGTCAGATAAGACAAAGAATTCATTACCCCCAGATCCTCCTGTACTCTGGTACGTATTTGTTTAATACGACTACCAAGGCCGGTAAATCCGGATAAATCAATTTCAAACCGGCGAACGTAGGTGTCTGCATTGTTAACTGTCACGACAAGCTCTTTTCCATCAGGACTTAGGGCTGTCAGTACGGCTTCGTTCGAGTTATCTATAATAGTGTACCCGGGTTTGATGTAGCGGCTGAACTGGGCACGGATATAAAATGCGATTGATTTGGTGAGCGGATTAAAAGGATCCGCATAATCCGAAAGAATGAGTCCCCATTGAGGGCCACCAATTCCTGCACCAATCTGCCAGTCGATCCATGCCGGACATTTCAGTTCCTTTATATCGGTAACAATACGATTTGCCATCTGCATAATCTGATCATTGGAAGTACCGCTTACATAGAGAGGTCCCGATTCTGACTGCCAGATCTTTTTGCCTACCGATGCTGCCAGATCCGCCAATGCTTTTCTTTTGGTGCCGCCATAACTGTGAACATCTATCCTGTTGATTTTTGACACAATATCTCCGGCGCTGATATACCCCTGTAATCCGGAATAGCCTTCATCGATGCTATTGGCATCCATAGCTGTTATACTACAATAGGATGTCATCTCTTTTGACTGAAGCTTGTTGTATAGTTCCCGGATCATGACGTTCTGGTCGCTTTGGCCAAAGTAACAGCCTTCCTGACCACCCAATGCCGCCCACCAGGTAGAAAACGGTTCGTTAAAAGGCTCTATCCAATTGAACGTAATGCCATATGAATCGTGATAATACTTAACGACCTCTGTCAGATAATCGGCAAAATCATCAAACATATCCGCTTTCAGATTGCATACTGAGCCTGATGAGTTACCGGCCGAGCATCCGCTTTTGGTCATCCAGTAAGGAGGAGAATTGGAAAAAGCGACTAATTGAATATCGTTCACCCCTTTTTTGGCTATCCGCGATGCGATCAGTTGTTGCAGTATTTTCCTCTGGTTAGCATCCTGTGACCAATCATACGGAGCGGTTGCACTCGCTTTATATCCGGGCATGGCTCCTCCATCGCTTCTCATATGGTTGTGCGCGGGATCATCCCCGCCCCCGATATTAAACCTGAAAACATTCATGTTCAACCCATTAACCGGATCGGTAATCCAATCGCAGATTATTTTGATCTTACTATCCGAAAAACCGCCCATGATGTTTGCCCACCAACAGAGAGAACCACCCCACCCTTCCATCGTCTGATTTCTGAGCGCGGGATATATGGAGACTATAGAAGGGGTAAGCGGAGCGGGACTATCTGACAGAAGAATCTGATCGAAGTAATAATCACCGGCATCGTCTGCTATTTTTACGGCAATCGTTTTCAGGTTTACCCCCACCGAAACCGGCAATACATAATCAGTCCATCTTCCGGTTACGCTTTTACTTTGCCAGGCATCACTGGTCTGGTATCCGCCCTCCGGGGTATAAGTAAGGGCAATCCGGGAAGAGGTGTTTTTATAGACCAGCACATGAAGGTACTGGTTGGCGGTGGTAATCGGAATCGAGGACGAAAAGGTTACCTCCAAACCGGTCCAATAGGGATCCGATGAAGTTTTACTGATTTTATAACATTTAGGGGTACTGTTTTCTGTGCTGTTGGGTGCCGGATTGGCAAAAGACCATGTAGAAGCCGACAAGCCGGTTCTTGAATAGTTAAGCCAACCTGCAACTGTCGATGGCGGGGATGCTGTTTCAAAATCGAGCAACACGGTTTCTGTTGCCCGGGTTATACCCAAACAGATAAAAGAAAAAAGAAAGATAGCATACATTCTCATAGGCATAGATTTTGATGATAGGTTAATACGTATTATTCCAGTTACAGCGACAAAAGTAAAATCCGGCGCCCCCACCCTCTTTCAGTATTATACCAGAATATTTCAATATTGTAACCGGGCATGAATACCTATCGAAAAAAATAAAATAAAAGATGGGCACTCCCCTGATTTCTAAATCAGAAGAGTGCCCATCTGTAAATTCAATGATTTGTTTGCCCGGCTTTTTCAGCAAACCCGGCTAATAATTTTCTTTGGAATAAATGTCCCGGAATCAGTAGATATCAGTCGGTTTTGACTTTTCGTCTGTAACTTTATCAGATTCAAATTTCAATAGCTGATTAAAATCTATCTGAGACTCCGGTTTAAACTGGTTGCTGTTCATATAGGATAACAGACTAATCAGTAATTGTTTGGCCTGAGGACGGTTATCCAGGTCGGTATTTAAATCAATTGAGGTATAAATTAATTTTCCATTTCCAGCCTTTGTTTCAAAAACCAGCCCCAGCCTCCGGTTATTAACCCAGTTATCAACCATTTCAACAATCGGCTTCACGCCTTGCATGCTGTCAAGGATTATTGTTTTTGAATTTGTATTCAGATCCCACCATTGCCAGTCGGAGTGCATATCTGTCGGAAACAGTTTTAAAGCAGGATGGCCGGGATTACAAAGTACCCCCATAGTGGCAGCTTGTTTCGGGAAATGGACCGGACTCCAGAATACCGGGATAAACTTGCCCTCAATTCCGGTTAATTTCTTCCAGTCCGGGTTGTATAAAACATTCTGCCCTTTTAAAAGTGCATTCTGAGCAGTTCTAAAATCACGTGTATAGACTACATTACCTGATTCTACTCTGGCATTTGCCGGATAAACCCACAATTTCCAGCTGTTTTGATACGGACTGTTTTCAATTCTGACTTTTAAATAAATCTGTTCTGCCGATTGTACAGAACTGAGAGCTGCAGATATTTTTCCGATAGCGGTATTTTTCCCATTGGGAATTTCGTTGGGAATAAATTCGCCCGACTGATAAACGGCTCCATTTGACGAATATATTTGCCATAAAACTTTAGGATTCGACAGATTGGTTCCTGAATAATTAGCCACCTCAACCTCTGCGGTAAATACCTCGCTATTTTTAAACACCGGTTTCCCGAATCTGGCAAGCGGTACTACCTGTGAGCAAAATGATCTGAACTCTTCAGGAGTGATCAAACCCTTGGAGTCCCAAAAGGCGTCGAGCAAACCGACCAATGCCGTACCCTGTCCGGGGAAATCGTGCAGGTCCAGCAATTGAAAACCGCTGGCTCCTTTGGTTTTCAATGCCCGTTCAATTTCTTCTTTATATAAAACGGCCGCAAGTTTACCCGAAGCCATCAAATAGTCATTCGCTTTTGAAAGCAGCCCCTTCTTCTCCAGATCATTCCTGACAGCCATAAAATTCAGTGGTTCCAACACACCGGTATATTTAGGTATTTCATTCACATTCGGATAAACACAATATTGTCCCACCTCATGAGTTACTATCGGCACAGGAATACTATCAACAGACGCAGAGTAATCCACATCAAACGAGGGTGATTGCGTTCCAAAGATCCCCTGCCCTCTTACCCAGCCTTTTTTAGTATATTGGGTAATGTAATAATCGTCATTGGGCTCCGGCCATAAGCCATGCCCCTTTTCAAATGTAAAAGTCGTGCTTGTATATAAATGCCTGGGGTCCTTATTTTTTAGTCTGGCTACAAAATCGTTCAGATACTTAAAGTCGGGTTGCAATTCATTACCAATACTCCAAAAGCAAAAGGATGGATGATTTCCGTATTCGCGGATAATACGATCTGCCTCTTCGTACAGAAACCGGCTGGTGGCTGTATCCTGGTTTACAGTTAATGACCACAGCGGGAGTTCTATCTGAAGATAAAATCCCATTTCATCAGCAACCTCGAATGCATATTTCGGAGGACACCACGAATGAAATCTCAGATGATTTAATCCATACGAACGGGCAGTCTTAAAAACCTTTCCCCAACCTGCCTTATCCATTGGCGGACAAGCTGTTTTTGGAAAAACACAACACTCTAATGTGCCACGCAGGAAGATATTCTGTCCGTTAATCTGAATATGGGAATTCCGGTTTGTCAGGCTTCTCATGCCAAATACAGTAGTCAGGGAATCTGAGAACGCCTTATTTTTCAATATGACAGAAAGGTTATACAAATCAGGGGTTTGCTCACTCCACTGCCTGAATCTATCTCCCATGGGATATGATATCCTGATCTCATCATTGTCACTGATTTTTACCGGTACTATTTTTCCGGGTAGATTCTTCTTATCAACCAGATCTTTTGCACAAAGAGTAATATTCCCTGAAAATTGCTTTTTATCAGGATTATTCAACCTGATCACCACATCGACACGTTTTTGGGACACATCCGGAAAAGTCTGAATGGATGAAATGTTGATTCCTGATCTTTTCTCAAGTGAAATCTCTCCGATAATACCGTTCCAGATAGTCTGTGTTTCCTCAGAGTATGCATGAGCCAAACCGTTGGGACTATTCTTTGTAGGAACACTTATATCATATTTTTTCCGGTTATCTATCCGGATAACCAGTTTATGCTTTCCGGGAGTAAGTTTTGATGTAAGATCATAATAATGAGGTGCAATCAGGCTTTCCTGTAAAGCGCCGGCTTCTTTTCCGTCAATCCACAATCGCGACTGCCAGATGACACGCTCAAGTTTCAGGACCACTGATTTATTTTTCCAACCGGAAGGGATATCCACAACTTTCGAGTACCATGCAACACCGATGTAGCTGTTTTTTCTCGTCAGGTATAGCACCTGTGGCATAGAAAACTTTGGGGTAAGTTTGTTTGGAATCCCTATTCCGGCTTCGTCAGTCGTTCCGGGAAGATTAATCTGCTGAGAAAAAGAGGTCTGATACCATCTATTTTCCAACCCGATATCCGTACTATCCAGTTTCACATTCCAGCTTCCGGCCAACGATATTATTTCACGGGCATAAGAGGAAAATGACAGGAGGGTAAATAAACCGATCAGAACTGATTTACTTTTCAGGAGATTTGCTATTTTGAACATGTAAGTCTTCATTATATTTTCAATTAGTCAAATGGTGCTATGACCTATCCGAAAACAGGCCATAGCGTGATGGTTGGTTAGTTGTGTAATATTTATTTATTTTGTTTGGGCTACGTATGGAGCTCGCATACGATGTCATACTCTTTGATGAATCAAACTTCAACTGACACTGTGCAAAATAACAAACATCTACAGATACTAAAAATAGAATAAAACACAATACACATAGACTATCCTATGATTTAAACGACTCAACACAAAAACTATCTTTCTTTGTTACAGAAATATATGAAAACAGGGATAGAATATAAAGCAGTCCTAAAGAAGAATAAACGTTGAAAGTAATGGCCGGTATAACACAGATGGAGTGAGATACACACACTTAGGTAGTCAGGCAAGAATCCATGGACTATTTATCGGATTCTATTTGATGGTAAAAGAACAGCTTATTTCACAAATCAATCCTGACTATAGTGCGTATGGGGTAAGAAATATTACCCCAACCTTTTCTGGTATTCTGACGGAGTTATATTATACAACTCCGTAAAGCAGGTCGTAAAATAAGAAGGTGAATTAAATCCGACCTGATAGCATACTTCGGATATGTTTAACTCTTTTTCCCGGAGCAGGTCACAGGCTCTTTTCAGTCTGATATTCCGGATGAATTCACCTGTACTCTGTCCGGTAAGAGCTTTAATCTTCCGGTGCAATCCCATACGGCTGATACACATTTCCGTAGCCAGACTATCACCGTTAAACCCGGTATCCTGCATTTTTTCGAGTACAATCGAAATCATTTTTTGCAGGAACGGATCTTCAACTTTTGCCGGCTCAACCTTTTCATCTGATACAGCACCGGAGGTAAGCATATTCTTGTAGCGCTCTTTAAGAATCTCCCTGAGTTCAATGAGTTTCTTTACCCGTATAATCAAATGCCGGGGATGGAACGGTTTTGTAATGTATGAGTCAACTCCGATATCCAATCCCTCAAGCCGGTCCTCTATCTCCGATTTTGCAGTCAGCAAAATAATCGGAATATGATCGGTTTCTACCGAAGACTTGATTTGCCGGCACATTTCCACGCCATCCATTTCAGGCATCATAACATCACTGATAATCAGGTCATACTCACCCTGATTCACCATATTCAATCCAATCAGTCCGTTTTCCGCCTCTTCGGTATAATACTCCGACCCAAGGGTATCTATAATGTATTTTCTGATCTCGGGATTATCCTCAACAATCAGAATTCTTTTTTTACCCTTAACGATCTCAGTCTCCTCTGTTTTATAAACACCTGAAATTTCAACTTCTGGTTTTATTTCGGAAGCCAGATCGGCATGATTTACTTTAGAGATTATTCCAATCTTATCGGATTGTTCATTAACCGCATAGGACCTCAGAGCGGCCGGGATACAAACTGTAAATGTTGTCCCCTCATTGGGAATGCTTTCGACAGCAATCGTTCCATGGTGAAGATCTATCAGATTCTTTGTCAGGTGTAATCCGATACCGGAGCCGCTTTGCATTTTGCTTTTATCCTTTCCCTGATAGAAACGTTCGAAAAGATTCGGAAGATCTTTTGCCGCAATGCCTATTCCGGAATCCGACACGGCAATTTCTACAAAATCAACACCGGCAGCGTTTGTCTTTTTCATCACAGACACACTTATTTCCCCATGGGCTGGCGTAAATTTAAAGGCATTCGAGAGCAGGTTGAAAAGCGATTTATCAATAAACTCGGGATCAAACCAGACATTTAACGCCCCGTTATTGTTTATCAGATTAAAGCGAATATTCTTTTGCTCCTTAAGCTCCTCAAACGACAGCATAATTTCTCTTACAAATGCTATAATATCTCCCTGACGTACCTTAAGTTGCATATGCCCTCTCTCTGCCTTCCGGAAGTCCAGTAACTGATTGACCATCCTCAACAGACGATTTGCATTACGGAGCATTAGTTTTAAATGCATTCTTTTCTCGTCATCAGTTTCTTCCCCCTGCAGCTTTTCGAGCGGACCGATTAATAAGGTCAACGGTGTACGGAATTCATGAGAGATATTGGTAAAGAACTGTAGCTTTTCCTGATTCAGTTCCATCTCCTTTTCCCTTTTGGCTCTTTCGATTTTCAATTGTTGGTTTGACCTGATACGAAAAGTCACAAATTGCCAGATAAAATACCCTATCGCACTCAAAAGGACAACATACAATATATAAGCCCACCAGGTCTTCCAGAAAGGAGGTTTAACAACAATCAATACCGATGCAATATTCTTGTCCGTCCAAACGGCATCCGGACTTGATGCTCTTACTTTAAAGACATATTTGCCCGGGGGCAGATTCCGGTAGGTAACACTATTCTGATTCCCGATATTATTCCATTTTTTATCAGCTCCTTCCAGAAAATATTCATATTGAATCTTTTGCGGGGCATTGTAGTTAATCCCCATAAACTCAAGCGTAAACACCGACTGATTGTGTTTCAATACAATCTTTTCGGCAACGGTAATATTCTCACGCAAGGGAGATTTCCCGGAATTGACATCTGACGGACGTATTGTTTCGTTATATACCGATAGCCGGGTAAAAACGACTTTCGGACAGCGGTCGTTCTTTGTAACTTTCATGGGATCAAAAATATTAAGTCCGCCTAATCCACCGAAAACCATTTGCCCGTCACTCAACAAAATAGCGCATCGTTCCGATATCTCCCGGCTCTGCACTCCGTCCTGTGAATTATAATTCTTCACTTCGCCTGTTTTTGCTGAAAGGCTTGAGATACCTTTACTGGTTCCAATCCATAACCGTCCGGTTTTATCCTTAAGAAGAGCCTTCACATAATTACTGGCTAAACCATTCTCTTCCTGGAATGCAATCTCTTTTTTATTATGCATTAAATACAGCAGTATTCCATTCCCCTGAGACGCTACCCAAACACTGTCGCCACTGATCATAATATCACTGACTACTCTAATCTGCGCTTTAACGGGACGGCTGATGAATTTATTGCTTTTCGGATTGTAGCATACGACTCCTTCCCCATAAGTTCCAACCCATAGCCAACCGTTCCTGTCCTCCC
The DNA here is from genome assembly GCA_963662365.2 of Bacteroidales bacterium. GTDB lineage: Bacteria > Bacteroidota > Bacteroidia > Bacteroidales > UBA7332 > CAXXIC01. The sequence goes on along the minus strand of CAXXPA010000008.1, from coordinate 50,247 downwards.
GTATTGACCGTACAGCAGTTTTGCTGTTAAAAAGCCGGATCCGGTTGAAACAGCTCTTTTCCCTATTGTATCTGACCAGTCCATCTTCGGTACCCAACCATACGGAACCGTCTCTTGCCTCAAATACACAGCGGACATCATTATTGGGAATAGTATTCGGATTTTTACTGTTGTATTCAAAATGTGTGGTCTTTCCACCGGACTGAAGAATCAATCCATTGCTATAGGTTCCGATCCATTTATCGCCGTGGGAATCGATAAGAATTGTCTGGTAAACATACTTAGAGGTATTGCCGGGCAAGTCAGATTTACGGATCTCCATATTTTTTAAATCCATATTGTATATACCCATCCCGTCAGTCGTAATCCACAACAAGCCATTGCGGTCACAGGACAGAGAAGTAATCGGGGCATTGGGACAAGAATTGGGTTCTTCAGCCTCGTGCTTAAACAGCTTAAACTTCGAAGGTGTTCCCTGTAACATATTCACACCGCCCCATGCCGTTCCAATCCAGATATTATTATCCCGGTCGGCAAATAATGTATTAATGGAAGAACCGCTTAATTTGGAGTCGGCCTCTCCATGGGTGATGGTTTGATAAGGGAATTTATTGCTCAGAGAAAAGCCTCTTTCCGGAAAGTTCATCAGAAATGCGTCTGTTCCAATCCAGATCTTGTTATTCCGGTCTTCCATGATCTTTCCAATCGAGACATTCTTAAGCTGGGATGGATATTCTACCGGAATCAACCGGTCGGCTAACTGATTATAAAGATAGCATCCCTTTGAAGTCCCGATCCAGATCCGGTTTGACCGGTCCCGCAAAATTGAACGGATAAATAAGGCCTCTTCCGGCAAATTGTAGTAGATTGTTTTTCGTTGGCGAAAATCATAGCGATATAAACCATTGTGTCGCGTTCCTATCCATAAACTACCCTGATGATCATCAAGCAGGCTCATCACATTAAGCGGGAGCGCAACATTGCCCGGTTTTGGCATTTTAAGCGCTATAAAACGTTGTTTCTGTCTGTCAAAATAGTTTACCCCATTACCATATGTCCCTATCCATATTTTCTTTTGATCGGCACTCAGAGCAAAGCTGGTAATATCATTGTAAATTAGTTTTAAGGGAGAAGAATTCGATCTGACCCGGATAATAGTGTCAGACCTATAGTTGTATATATTCAGACCGTCGGAAGTACCAATCCAGATATTTCCATCCGGAGCCTGAAGCATTGCCTGCGCCCTGTTATGTGATAATGAATAGCGCCCCTTTTTAGTGGAAAAGGTTGAGAAATTTCTCCCATCAAATTTGCAAACCCCCTCTTCTGTTCCTATCCAGATGAATCCGTAATTATCCTGCAGAATCTGGTAAATCACATTACTGGATAACCCGTGTTCAGTCGCATATTTGTGGATAAAGAATGATTCTCTCTTTTGTGAGCTGGTAGAAAAAACTATCCATAAAAACAGGATGGTAAGCAAACATATTCGTTTCATGCAGGTAAGGTTATTCTTTTGAAGAAATAAGGTTGTATGCAAAGAAAATAATTTATACGCATCCTGACAAACAATTCTTTGTCAACTTTATACCAGCTCGTGATATTATACATTTGTTACAATAATGATAGAAATTCTCCCGAAATTGAAAGAGCTGTTGCAGCTGTTTTCTGAATTTTGCAGTTTATGAATGAAATACATAATAGCTATCACAATGAATAAATTTCTTTTATCCTTAATTATCACCTTATTTCTTCCCTTAGGATTTACACAGGCAAGTCCGGGGCAACCGGGCAATTTCGCTGCCGGTAAGAATGAATTTTTATTGAACGGAGAACCATTTATCATCCGTGCCGGAGAGTTGCATTACAGCCGGATTCCCAAAGCCTATTGGGATCATCGCATCAAAATGTGCAAGGCTATGGGGATGAACACCATTTGTATCTACCTGTTCTGGAACTACCACGAGCAGCAACCCGGTGTATTTGACTTTTCTGGAGACAAAGATGTGGCTGAGTTCGTTCGCCTGATCCAGAAAAACGGTATGTACTGTATCCTTCGACCGGGACCCTATGTATGTGCCGAATGGGATATGGGTGGTCTTCCCTGGTGGTTACTCAAAAAGAAAGATTTGAAAGTTCGCAGACGCTCGGATGAGTTCTTCATGGACAAAGTGAATATTTACCTGAAAGAAGCCGCTAAACAACTGGCTCCTTATCAGATACAGAATGGCGGACCAATTATCATGGTGCAGGTTGAAAACGAATACGGTACCTGGGGCGATGACCAAACCTATATGGAAATGATGCGTGACAATATCCGCAAGGCCGGTTTCGACAAAGTGCAATTGCTGCGCTGCGACTGGTCATCCAATTTCCACCGCTACAAACTGGAGGGGGCCGTAAACGCCCTTAATTTTGGAGCCGGATCAAACATTGATGACCAGTTCCGCAAATTCAAAGAAGTAAACCCAACCTCTCCGCTGATGTGTGGTGAATACTGGACCGGATGGTTCGACCAATGGGGACGTCCGCACGAAACACGCGGCGTGAACAGCTTTATCGGCAGTCTGAAAGATATGATGGACCGCAAAATATCGTTCAGCCTCTACATGGCACACGGCGGGACCTCTTTCGGTCAGTGGGCCGGTGCCAACGCTCCGGCTTATGCTCCCACTACTTCATCGTATGATTACAACGCTCCAATAGATGAAGCCGGAAATCCGACCGATAAATTCTATGCCATCCGCAATCTGCTTAAAAACTATCTGCAGAAAAGCGAAACCTTAACTGATATCCCCGCAAATCCCGAGAAAACCATCGAAATTCCAGCGATCAAACTTAACCAGACTGCTAATCTGTTTGAAAATCTGCCTGCGGCCAAAACATGTGAAAACATTCAACCGATGGAATTTTTCGACCAGGGATGGGGTTCAATCCTTTACCGTACCCGAATTCCGGCATCTGCTCAAGCAAGAAAACTGATTATTACCGACGTACACGACTGGGCAACCATATTCATTAACGGTAAACCTGTCGGCAAACTAGATCGCCGCAAAGGTGAAAAAGAAGTTGAAATACCCGCAGTTGCTGCTAACGCCCGATTGGATATCCTGGTAGAAGGTATGGGACGCGTCAACTACGGTGAGGCGATCATCGACCGCAAGGGAATTACCCAAAAGGTAGTATTATCTGACGGTAAAAGCGAAACAGAACTGAAAAACTGGTCGGTTTACAACTTCCCGGTTGACTATAAATCCCAGCTAAAACCCAGATACATCAATAAACCGGCTAATGGCCCGGCATGGTACAAAGCATCATTCAACCTGACACAAACCGGGTACACCTACCTCGATATGAGCCAGTGGGGAAAAGGTATGATTTGGGTAAATGGTCATAACTTAGGACGTTTCTGGAAAATAGGTCCTACACAAACACTCTGTGTGCCGGGCTGTTTCCTGAAAAAAGGAGCTAACGAAATCATCGTATTCGATCTGGACAAACCCAAATCAACCACTATCGCCGGACTCAACCATCCGATATTAGATGTAATCGGCAAAGACGATACAAAAAAACAGGCTCCGGCAAAAAGCCTGAATCTGAATGGTGTGAATCCGGTAGCAAGCGGATCATTCCCGGCTGAAAGTGGCTGGAAGAGTGTCAATCTGGAAGAAACCACAACCGGACGCTATTTCTGCTTCGAAGCACTGAGCGCTCAGGAGGCTAACGACAACTCGACATCTGCTGCTGAATTTGAAATCATCGGCGAAGATGGCAAAGCGATCTCCTCAATCGACTGGAAAGTTGTATTCGTGGATAGCGAGGAAACTGTCAAAGCAGCCAACGGTGCCGAAAAACTCTTCGACCTGCAGGAATCCATTATCTGGCAAACCAAAAAGGGAGATAAAACAAGCCACCCGCACCAGGTTGTGATCGACATGGGCAAAGACGTTAAAGTGAATGGATTCCGAATCCTGCCCCGCTCCGACAAAAGCAATGCAGGGATAGTGAAAGACTATCGCTTCTATTTACAGAAAAATCCGTTCAAGTTCTGATTGGAAATAAATCATTTAATGAGATATCGAGTCCACTCCGCCCTCTATTAATTACACACAAAAAATATATTCCCAATAATCCTTCAGGGAGTGGACTCTTCTCTTCTTATATCTCATTATGATTCTTCGCATTGACAACTTCAATTATACAACACCTAAATACTGTTTATGAAAATCTCAATACATACGCCACCGAAACGCTTTCCATTTTCACAGCTTATCCGAAAGAGCTCGCTTCTGGCCTTTATCACCCTCTATTCACTTCCGTCCATTGCCGATAAAGGATTAGGGCTGGATCTACCCTCAAAAACCGGTATAAAAACCTACAAGGTAAACACAACTGTTCCCTGTCAGACTATTGACAACTTCAGTGCATCGGACGGTTGGAGTATGCAGTTTATCGGATTGTGGCCGGAGGCCAAACAGAATAAAATGGCTGACTGGCTCTTTAGTTCCGAAATGGATTCAACAGGTAAACCCAAAGGTATCGGACTCTCGCTTTGGCGGTTCAATATCGGGGCCGGTAGTTCCGAACAGGGCGATTCCAGCCAGATCGGTAGTGTATGGACCAGATCGGAATGTTTTCTGACCCCCGATAACAAATACGATTGGTCAAAGCAAAAAGGACAACGTCACTTTATGCAATTGGCAAAACAACGTGGTGTCAGTCAGTTTCTGGGTTTCATTCTGTCTGCCCCCGTTTACTGGACGCAAAACGGACTGGCAACGAATACTGGAAGAGGTGCAACCTTTAACCTCAAAGAAGACCGCTACGATGATTATGCCGGATTTATGGCTGATGTGGTCGAAGGCGTTGAAAAACATGACGGCATCAGGTTTAACTACATCTGTCCTTTCAATGAGCCTGACGGACACTGGAACTGGGTCGGTCCTAAACAGGAAGGAACTGCCGCTACCAATCAGGAAGTTGCCAAAACGGTCAGATTATTGGGTAATGAGTTTGTCAAACGGAAACTGGATACAAAGATTCTGGTATCCGAATCATTCGATTACAACTGCCTCTTCCGGGTTCATCCTTATGTAAAAGCAAACAGAGGATACCAGATCCAGTCATTCTTTACTCCTGATAGTACAGAAACCTATCTGGGCAACACGCCCAATGTACCACGCCGGATGGTCGGACATAGCTACTGGACCAATACCCCTATCAGTGATCTGCGCTCCATTCGTCTCCAACTCGGGAATGAACTCAAAAAACACAACCTGGATTTCTGGCAGACAGAGCTATGTATTATGGGTAATGACGAAGAAATCGGTGGTGGTGGCGGAGTTGACCTGACCATGAAAACAGCGCTTTACGTAGCCCGTATCATTCACCACGATCTGGTTTATGCCAATGCTTCCGCCTGGCAGTGGTGGCGCTCTGTGGCGACCGGCGACTATAGAGACGGATTGATTTATGCCAATCCCGACAAGTCATTGGTTGATGGCTCATTTACAGACTCAAAACTGATGTGGGCATTAGGTAACTACAGCCGGTTTATCCGTCCCGGGGCAAAACGATTAGGTATTACTGCTTTTGACAAATCCGGCAAGGTAGTTACAGAGGGCGATACCGATCCTTATGCCATTATGATCTCTGCCTATAAAAACGCAGACAATACTCCCGTAGTCGTAGTAATTAACTATAATAACGACGCTAAACGGATTAACATCAACTGGGCTGGCAAATCGCCCAAATACTGGAAAGCTTATTATACAACTGATAAAGCGGGTGATGATCTGGCCCCCAAAAATAAGATCAAATACGGATCTGAATTATTTATTCCTGCCAGATCTGTAATCACGCTGGTCGGGCAATAGAAGAATACCCTTTCTTGTCTGTCAGCTAAAGCAAACGGCAAGAAAGGAAGAAAAAACGGCCAAAAGCAGAGAATGCTTTTGGCCGGTAATACATATTGTTTATAATACTACAGGTCAATACAATAACGAGTGTATATCCGGATTAGCTCTCTTTAATCTGCTCCTCCATAAACTCCACTTCCCCCGTCTCAAGATTGTAGAAAGCACCGACAAGACCAATCTCTCCACTTTCAACCATCTCTTTCAGAACCTGACTTTTGGCCAGAATCTCACTCATACTCTGTAACACATTCTGGTGAGAAACAGCATCGACAAATCCGTTTTCAGACATCGGGGTGTTGGGATAATGCAACTTCACCTTTTCAATAGATGGTTGAAACTTATCGAGCAACTGGGTCAGATTTCCAATCTTAGTCCCCGAACAGGCGCCATAGGTAGCCCCGCATTTGCTGTGACCCAATACCAGAATCAGCTTGCTGCCCGCGATTTTACAGGCATACTCCAGACTACCCAGGATATCTTCGTTAATGATATTCCCTGCAATACGTACGCTGAACACGTCGCCCAATCCCTGGTCAAAAATATGTTCCACCGTAGTGCGGCTATCCATACAACCCAAAATGATGGCAAATGGAAACTGGCCGTCCTTGTAATTATTGACCTGTTCCAACAAATCATGATGAGCCTTCAGGTTATTGACAAACCGTTGATTGCCTTCTTTTAAAAACTGAAGCGCTTTGGCTGGCGACATGGTGGACTGCGTCTCGGCGGTATGATATTTCATTTAATCCGTATTAATCTGTGATTCTTTAAGCCTGTGATTCTTTTGAGTACTATTTTTTGTGCTGACAACATCTTCAAAAGTCCATTCTATATACCTAAGGTTACCGATAGATCCGGTAAGAGCAGCTATATCGCAGCAAGATACGAAGTTTCACCCGCATCTATGGTGTCTCCCGAAGTCTGTTTTACATTTTTTAAGGACTTTTGGGTCTAAAACTGCATCCGGGATAGATTAACCGATGCCAATATCCCTGCCGGAGATATGCCATATTCCATTCTACCTGTTATATATTTTTCTCAAAGGGTGCTTTTATGTTGATTATATCTTTCAATAGGGTTGATTATATATTGTCCTTTGATTAACTCATCCATATCCCATAGATATCCCATATCATAATATAATATGGGATATCTATGGGATATCTATGGGTTATCTATGGAATTACATATAATCAACCTACTTACAAGCATAGGGAAAGATAGGCGAAAAGGGGAAGGTGATGTTCGTTTTCAGGTAGAAAAATAAGAGAGGTAAATTAACTAAAATCGTTCTATGTATAAATATTAATTCTTTTTCTGCTAAATATTGTGTAGTTTTGAGAATCAAACTACCACACAATGAATCAAAACAGACTTACGCCCCGACAAGCCCTGAATAAGGCTTTTCTAAAAGTCAAACCCCAAAGAAGTGAGATAGAATGTTTCAAAGAGAATATGCTCCGTCTCAACCGGGCTATTGCTGAAGGAGAATCGGAGGAGTTTCATAAGAATCTGGTATCGGATTTTCTGAAAAATACCTATTTCAAAGACGTATACTTTATCAACACCAAGGGGCGTAACGATATGGTCATCCACAATGGAAAGAATGCCCAATCGACTGTGGGTGTGATTATTGAGACCAAAAGCCCGACCAACAAGGCTGAGATGATCAGGGTGGACAACCTGAATGTCAAAGCACTACAGGAACTGGTGCTTTACTACCTCCGCGAACGTATCACGCTGAAAAATCTCGAGATCAAACAGCTGGTTGCTACCAATATCTACGAATGGTTTATTTTTGATGCACAGCTGTTTGAACGGCTATTTGCCAGGAACAAGAAATTGGTGGAACAGTTTACCGAGTTTGAGGCTAAAGGTCTGGTAGGCACAAATACCGATTTCTTCTATAAAGTAGTTGCTAAAGAGGCGATTGAGGAGGTGTACGATCGAATCACATTTACCCACTTTGACATCCGCGATTATGAGAAACCTTTGCGGAATACCGAGAAAACCGATGACACCAAACTAATCTCCCTTTATAAACTTCTTTCGCCGGAGCATCTGCTCAAACGTCCTTTTGCCAATGATAGCAATACTCTTGATAAGGGATTCTATTCCGAACTATTGCACATCATCGGACTGACCGAGGTGAAAGAGGGTGGCAAAAAAGTGATTACCCGCAAGAAAGAGGGCGAGCGTAATCCCGGTTCGTTGATTGAGAATGCCATCGTGCAACTCGATAGCCACGACAAGATTAATCATTTGCCAAAGCCCTCACTGTATGGTGCAAACTACAAGGAGAGAATCTATAATGTCGCTCTTGAACTGGCCATTACCTGGGTCAATCGTATCCTCTTTATGAAACTGCTGGAAGCGCAGTTGAAAAACTACCATAAGGGTGACACGTCGTATGCCTTTATGCACTCCGGACTGGTAACGAATTACGATGACCTGAATGCGCTTTTCTTCAGTGTATTGGCCCGTCGTCCTGACGAACGTCCCGATATGGTCAGTGAGCCTTTTGCCAAAGTACCCTATCTCAATAGCTCGCTTTTTGAATCGACAGAGGTGGAGCGTGACGGTATTTTTATCAGTCAGCTTAAAGATCTCGAACTGCCCATCATCAGCGGGACTGTACTGAAAGACCTTTCGGGGAAAAAACGGACCGGCAAGCTCAATGCCCTCAAATATCTCTTTGCCTTTCTGGATGCATACGACTTTGCCAGTGAGGGATCGGAGGATATTCAGGAGGATAACAAGACGCTGATCAACGCCTCGGTGCTGGGTTTGATTTTTGAGAAGATCAACGGTTACAAAGACGGATCTTTCTTCACACCCGGCTTTATCACTATGTATATGTGCCGCGAAACGATTCGTAGGGCTGTGGTGCAGAAGTTTAACGAGGCAGCGGTGGAGCGAAACCTCCAGGGATTTAAAAGCCTTGAAGGTTTTGACGAAATCTTCGATACCATCGGCACCCATTTCTCCAAAGAGGAGGCCAATGGTATCATCAACAGCCTGAAGATTTGTGACCCGGCGGTTGGTTCGGGGCACTTTCTGGTATCGGCGCTCAATGAACTGATTGCCATCAAGAGCGAATTGAAGATACTGCTCGACCGTCAGGGGAAAACTCTGCGCGACTACCACGTGGAGGTGCAAAACGACGAACTGATGGTGTTTGACGATGACGGCGAACTCTTTTCCTATAACCCTAAAAGCAAGGAGAGCCAGCGGGTACAGGAGACGCTTTTTCATGAGAAGCAGACTATCATCGAAAACTGCCTCTTCGGTGTGGATATTAACCCCAACTCAGTAAAAATATGCCGCTTGCGTCTCTGGATAGAACTGCTGAAGAATGCCTATTACCGGGTGGGCGGGGTAGAGACGCGATGCATCGCGTCTCTACAGGTATTGGAAACCCTGCCCAACATCGACATCAATATCAAATGCGGGAACTCACTGATCAGTCGTTATACGTTGGATGCGGATATCAAGAAGGCGCTTAAACGAAGTAAATGGAGCATCGACAGTTACCGACTGGCTGTGATGACTTATCGTAATGCCGAAAGTAAAGATCAGAAGCGTGAGATGGAGCGCCTGATCAACCAAATCAAGAATGACTTTGAAAGCGAGATTACCCTCAATGACAAACGGGTAATCAAGCTCAATCGCTTGCGCGGGGAATTACTGACCCTGACTACACAAACTTCTCTTTTCGAACAGACCCAAAAAGAAAAAACAGCCTGGAATAAGCAGGTTAAAAAGCTGACAGAAGACATTAAAGCGCTGGATACAGAACTGGCCGAAATCAAAAACAACAAGATCTATGAGAACGCTTTCGAATGGCGTTTCGAGTTTCCGGAAGTGCTGAACGATGAAGGGGATTTTGTGGGTTTTGATGTGGTGATTGGGAATCCGCCGTATATAAGACAGGAAGAGTTTTCAGAGATCAAATCATACCTACAACAAACATTTAGTACGTATACCGGTACTGCAGATTTGTATGTGTTTTTTGTAGAAAGAGGAATTCAAATAGTTAAGACTAATGGAGAGTTTTGCTATATCATGCCCAATAAGTGGATGCAAACAGGATATGGCAAACCGTTACGCTCATTTTTGCTCAATTATCAACTTCAATCAATAGTTGATTTTGGGGACCTACAAGTTTTCGATGAAGCAACTACTTATCCTTGCATTCTACATTATAAGAAGGATAATCCTGCTGAAACATTTAAATCGATAGTCGTGCGAACGTTGATTTTCGATGATGGATTTGAACAGCATCTTAAATCAATTGGTTCGACTATGAAAACATTGAACTTAAGTGATGAAACTTGGATGGTTTCATCAGGAGCAGAGCAATCATTAATTGGAAAAATAAAGGAGACATCAATATCCCTTTCAGAATATGTTGATAACCTTGCCTTTAGAGGTGTGCTTACAGGGCTTACAGAAGCATTTATTATAGATGCAATGTCTAAAGATCGTATAGCAGATGATGATCTTAACTCAATAGAATTAATTAAGCCAGTATTACGAGGGCGAGATATTAAACCCTGGTATTCAAGTTCAGAAGGAGTCTATTTAATCAGTACTTTTCCGAGTTTGAAACTGAACATAGATGATTATCCCGCAATAAAGAATCATCTCTTAACATTTGGCAGAGAAAGATTAGAGCAATGTGGTCTCAAGGGTGCAAGAAAGAAGACCTCAAATAAATGGTATGAAACTCAGGATAGCATTGCTTATTGGAGAGAATTTCAGAAGCCCAAGATCATGTATCAAAAATTTCAGGTAAAACCCTGCTTTATTTATGATGATCAAGGATTGTATTGTAATGATTCAATGTGGATCATTCCTAAAGATGATAAGTTTCTCGTCGGTATCCTTAATTCAAAAATAGGTTGGTGGTTGATTTCAAAATACTGTACAGCAATTCAGAACGGTTATCAATTAATTTGGAAATATTTTGGTCAGATACCTATTGCAAGGGTATCTGAATTTCAGAAAGTAATGATAATTGAATTAGTAGATCAGATAATTAGTCAGAAAAAGCAAGATCTGAATTCGGATATATCCTCTCTTGAATCCCAAATCGACCAACTGGTTTACGAATTGTATGGCTTGACGGAAGAGGAAATCCGGATTGTGGAGGGGGAGAGATAAGGTGTCGCCGCTATGCGGCTTCAGCTACATATAATATTTTTGCTACCAAACTGCCGCCGCTACGCGGCTGTGATGCAGGGTGGTCGTAGAATGCGTTGAATGCTACCAAACTCATCGGAGCTATGCTCCTTTAAAAGCCGTATAACGGCGTTAGTTTGGTAGCATGTAATGCAAAGGCATTTTGCCCAAGCCGCATAGCGGCGAAAGTATGGTAGTATGCAGGATAAATAAACCAGTCAAATCAAAGCCGTGTAACGGCGACAGTTTGGTAGCATGTAATGCAGAGGCATTTTGCCCAAGCCGCATAGCGGCGAAAGTATGGTAGTATGCAGGATAAATAAACCAGTCAAATCAAAGCCGTGTAACGGCGACAGTTTGGTAGCATGTAATGCAGAGGCATTTTGCCCAAGCCGCATAGCGGCGAAAGTATGGTAGTATGCAGGATAAATGAACCAGTCAAATCAAAGCCGTGTAACGGCGACAGTTTGGTAGCATGTAATGCAGAGGCATTTCGCCCAAGCCGCATAGCGGCGAAAGTATGGTAGTATGCAGGATAAATGAACCAGTCAAATCAAAGCCGTGTAACGGCGACAGTTTGGTAGCATGTAATGCAGAGGCATTTTGCCCAAGCCGCATAGCGGCGAAAGTATGGTAGTATGCAGGATAAATGAAACAGTCAAATCAAAGCCGTGTAACGGCGGCAGTTTGGTAGCAAGATAATCGCCATTATTCCGAAAAAGCCGCATAGCGGCGACAAACAAAAATCAATGATTCATTATCCATAAAAAACAACATTATGGCAAATACCTATACGCAACTCAACGTTCATGTCGTTTTTGCGGTGAAAGGACGTGACAATGTGTTCAATAAAGCATTGATGGACAGATTGTGTGAATATCTGCATGGGATATTGGTTAACCTCAAACAATATCCGCTGGCGATAGGAGGGCATAAAAATCATGTACATCTGTTTTTCGAACAACACCCAGACACCTCATTGTCGGATATTATGGAAAAAACAAAAGCCAGTTCTTCCAAATGGATAAATGAAAACAAGTTGATGCCCTGGCGTATCGAATGGCAACGTGGATACGGAGGATTCAGTTATTCGAGAAGTCAAAGGGATCATGTAATCAAATATATAATGACGCAGGAAGATCATCACAAGCGTAAAACCTTTAGGGAAGAATATCTGGAAATCCTGAGGAAATTCGAAATAGAATTCGATGATCGTTATCTTTTTGAGTTTTATGAATAATAAAAACTGTCGCCGCTATGCGGCTGTGATGCAGGTGGACGTAAAATGTCTTGAATGCTACCAAACTCATCGGAGCTCTGCTCCTTTTATAAGCCGTATAACGGCGTTAGTTTGGTAGCATGTAATGCAGAGGGATTTCGCCCAAGCCGCGTAGCGGCGAAAGTCTGGTAGTATGCAGGATAAATGAACCAATCAAATCAAAGCCGTGTAACGGCGGCAGTTTGGTAGCATAGAATTTAGAGTTTTTTCTCAAGCTACATAGCTACGAAAGTAAGGATTTGTTTTGCTGGTTTACGAATTGGATGGTTTAACGGAAGAAGAAATCAGGATTGTGGAAGGGGAGTGAATATGGCTATTTTTCGGAGGACACTGTAGACTGTGCGGACTTTGTAGTGTCTGCCGGGTCTACAGTGTCCTCCGGAAAACAAATAACAAAAAAATAAAGCATTATGGATAAGCAATATAACCCAGACGGCTTTATTCCCAAGCATGGCGGATATGAGCGACTGATAACCTATCAGAAAGCAGAGATTATATTTGATGGTACGCATTACTTTTGCAAAAAGTATTTTCACCCCTACGACCGTACTATCGATCAGATGGTGCAGGCGGCACGTTCGGCGAAGCAAAACATCGTGGAGGGTAGTATGGCTTCGGGTACTTCGCCAACGTTATGGCCAGCCTGATCAATACCACTTCATACCTGCTTGCTCAGCAGATCAAGAAACTAGAACAGGAGTTCTGGCTGGAAGGCGGGTTACGAGAACGAATGTCGCAGGCCCGGATTAATGTCAGAAATACTCAGAACAGAAAGAAATAACACAATCAAAATAATAAATGAAGAAACAAATGGGATACCTATTTATCGTAGTGGGACTTGCGCTATTGGTTGCAGGAATTATTATAGTCGTAAAACCTACCAACTCAACTGTTGTTGTGTACAGAGAGGCAGAGCAGAGCGCTCCCGCAACTCAGGTGATTGAGAAGGAGAATGAAAACACATCACATCAGGCAATGTCTATTCACAATAGCACATCATCTGCAGAAACAACAGAAACGCCTGTTGCTGAACGGGATGAAATGGAAGAGAATAAAGCCAAAGGGGATGCTTTTGAGAAGTTTGTGGTCAAGAAATTTAGTCCTAAATATTTTACATTACAAGAGTGGCGCAGCGACAAATATGTGGATGGAACCTATGCTGTATCCAACCACTATCCCGATCTTGAAGTACATTTTGAGCTGAGAAGCAAAGGGATCAAAGATGTTTTTGCCGTAGAGTGCAAGTGGCGCCGGAATTATTATCAGGGCGGTATTGAGTGGGCCAATGATTATCAGGTGACAAACTACAAGAAGTATGCCGCTAAACTGAATATCCCGGTATTTGTAGTGATCGGAGTAGGTGGTGAGCCGGATCAACCGGAAGATCTGTTTATTATTCCATTGAATAAGCTGGAAGGAAATACGATATCAAAAGCTTCTTTATTTGCTTTTAAGAAAGACGAGTCTCATCCGGGATTATTTTGGGACAGCGAGGGTAAGGTCTTGAAGTAAAAAGCTATTCAGATTGATTTCTTTAGTATGTGTTCTGACTATAGCTATGTTCCACATCTTCGGTTAAATGGAGAAGTTATAGAGGAACTTATCGAAGAATCCCCATGTGATTATCCGGATTGTACAATTACGATATTGATTAATTCCAAAAGGAAGAAAGTAAGACTTTATTACGGTATGCCACAAGTATTGATCGAATTACGTGAATTAATTGAAGAAATTTGTATTGAGCCATTAATGAAATGTATTTTCAAACGGAAACCGGGGAAATGTCCGTTATGCAATTCCAGGCGAATTGCCAGAATCTTATATGGCATGCCCATTTTTAATGAAGAACAAGAGCGGCAGTTAGCTGCCGGTAAGATTGTGTTGGGAGGATGTGAAATGAATCATTGGAATCCGAAATGGCAATGTGTGGATTGCAATGCTGTTTTCTTTAGCGGCGAAAAAATATAAAAAAAGTCTGCAACCATAACCGGTTATTCCGATTTAAAATACTCTTAACCGGTATACAACATTGTCGATACAAACTTCTTTGTGCAGGCGCACGTCCAGCGAAGCAAAACATCATAAAGGGAAGTCTGACATCGGGTACTTAGGAGACCGGAATCAAGCGTACCAGAAATCTGAAGCTAATATTCATTTGTCGAAAGAATGAATATTAGCTTTTTTCTTTTATGATAAATAGATGCTCATTTATAATTTGCCCCTCATACAACACGCCTATTCCACCAACACACCGTTTAACATCTTAACCAGCACCTTTCAAATTCTACCTTTTTGTAGATATAATACCGAAATTCTACATTAATGTCTCACCCATCGTCTTATCAGAATCAACATCACACACTAATCCTCAACACGTTATCATTTTGGCACGATTATTGAACGATATTTGACAAAATGTATAACGAATGAAAAATCCATTTACCATATCATCCTCTTTAGAAATAGAAAAAAACGGAATGCTGTTTTTGAATGCCCGACGTGTTGAATTATTGAAACAGATCAAATCAACAGGTTCCATGCTAGCAGCTTCTAAAGAAATGAGCATGTCGTATCAACAGGCCTGGAATTATATCCAAACGATGAATGAGCTATCACCGGTACCGTTGGTCATACGCAAACGGGGCGGAACAAACGGTGGTGGAGCAGAAGTTACACGTTTCGGAGAAGATATAATCCATCGCTTCGAAAAACTTATCGCTCTACACAAACGAACAGACCCGAAAAATGGGAGATGAAATGCTTTTGTGCATTTTCTGAGTTCTTATGCCTTGCGTTATTCTTTTGAATAAATATCGAGATAATGCAAGATAAAAAGACAAAAGATATAAGATACGAGATAAAAGACAACAGATAAAAGATACGAGACAAAAGACAACAGATAAAAGATACGAGACAAAAGACAACAGATAAAAGATACGAGACAAAAGAAACTGAAAAAGGAATCTATTGTCTTGAATCTAATGTCTTTACTCTATACTCTAATTAAAAAACTTATTTCTCCGGAGGAAATGATTCACAAATAGACAAATTACCCAACTAAACAATTACGACTATGAACAAAAGGTTTTCCACAATAGGTTATATCCTGATATTATTATGTATGGTGAGCGGAACGATATTCGCCCAGGCCGTAAAAATCGGAGGAGAAATCCGTACCCGCACCGAATACAGAGACGGATTTCAGGCTCCGATTGGGAGCAGTGACTCAGCAGCAACAGTAACTAATATCCGAACAAGAATTAATATGAGTTACACCACCAATGTCCTGAAAGCTAAAATCACCATACAGGATAGCCGTACAGCCGGTCAGACAGACCCCGGAACTACAGCTTCCGGTACAACCGGCATTTACGAAGCATGGGGTGAATATCTGTTTGCTCCCGGTATTTCAGCAGCTGTAGGTCGTCAACCTCTGGAATATGACGACAAAAGAATATTCTCGGCAAGTAACTGGAGCAATACCGGTAATGCACATGATGCATTAGTCGTTAAGTATACATCAACTGATTTTTCTGCTCATATCGGCTCTGCCTGGAATAATGTAAAAGATGAGAATACTCAAAAATCAGAAATCGCCTACAACAGTAAAGCTTACTATAAAAATCTCACCTACTTATGGTTGACTAAATCGTTCAGAGATCTTGGGTTTTCAGCGCTCTGGGTTAACGAAGGGCTTCAGAAGAAAACTGTAACTACAAGTGGCACTACAACAACCACAATTCCTTCACCGGACAATAACTACCGGAATACTGTAGGAGGTAATCTTTGGTATAACAATTTAAAACTTTCCTGTAAATGCATATCTGACAGGATACTACCAATTTGGGCATCAGACAACAACCAAGGGTATCAATCAAGGTATAGATGCTTATATGTTGGCCGGTAAAATTCAGGGTAAAATTAATTCAATGTTCAATCTGACAGTCGGAGAAGATTATTATTCAGGATCAGGCACAACTATAGCATCGAACCAAACCAATACATTTAACAAACTGTATGGTGCCAACCACAGCTTCAACGGTTTTATGGAATACTGGAAAACGCCCAAAGCACAAGGATTATCAGATCTCTATTTCAACCTGGAATTAAAGCTACAGAAAAACTAAACGGAGAAGTAGCATTCCATAAATTTGATTACGCCAATAAGCCTAAAAAAGGGAACAAAGATCTTGGTTCTGAGCTGGATGTGACCATCAACTATACTGTATCTCCTGAAATTGCCCTGCAAGGTGGATATAGTACTTATTTTCTGACAGATGCAGTAAAACTTGCCAAATCGACAAGCACATACAAAACATTTGACGACAAAACACCAACAGTGGGCTTACGTCATGGTTACGTTCAAACCGGCTTTCTGAATGTAAAATAATCCCGAATGATCATCTACACTTAATAATTGACTTATGAAACGAATTACATTATTATTGATAGCGGCATTAGCAATCCAATTGACCGCTTCTTCCCAGAAAGTACGTATAGCAGCCGCTGCAAACCTTCGCTATGTATTGGAAGAGATAAAAAAACAATATGAGAAAGAACATCCCCGCACCAAAGTGGAAATCACTTTCGGAGCTTCGGGAACACTTACACAGCTAATCCTGAATGGTGCAGCTTATGATTTTTTTTATGGCCGCTGATAAAGATTTCCCGCAAAAACTGAAAGAGAAAAGCGCTACCGTCGGCCCAATCCAGACTTATGCCGTAGGTAAACTGGTGATGCTGGAGCAGTGAAGTTGATTTATCTAAAGGGATCAGTGCCGTGCTTTCTCCGGAAGTAAAGAAAATTGCAATCGCCAATCCGGTTGGAGCTCCTTATGGAGAAGCTGCTGTCGATGTTTTGAAAAAGCATGGACTCTATGATAAAGTAGCCGGCAAGATCGTTTGGGGTGAAAATATCTCCCAGGCTGCACAATTCGCTTTCACCGGAAATGCTGAAATCGGCTTCAATCGCATTGTCTCTGGCTAAAGCCCCGGATATGAAAGGTAAGGGCAAATATTATGTAGTGCCCTGTCCTCCTATCGAACAGGCTTGCGTACTGATCAAAGGCTGGGAGCGTAACGGTGAAGCTGCTAAATTTATGAAATACGTACTTAGTCCGAAGTGCGACCCGTTTTGGGAAGAGTACGGATATAGCAAAGCCAAATAATTTACCATTTAGCTATTTACCATTTACTATTTGGAATGCCACTTTCAAATAGTAAATGGTAAATGATTCAAATGGTAAATAAAAAAAGAGTTCTCAACAAAACCAGAAACATGATGTCTCCCGAATTTATCGAAACACTGCTGCTGACCGCCAAACTGGCCGGTGCTACTACAATAACCCTGTTTATCATTGGCCTACCGATCGCCTATTGGCTGGCTTTCAACCGGTTTCCGCTGAAGTCGGTGATTGAAGCTCTGATCTGTATGCCCATGGTACTTCCACCTACCGTGATGGGGTATTATCTGTTGGTAGCCTTTAGTCCGCAGAATGCACTCGGTGTTTTTCTGGAGAGTCATTTTGATTTTCGGTTGGCATTTACATTTGAGGGGATATTAGTGGCTAGCGTTGTATTTGGGTTACCATTTATGATTCAACCGCTGCAAAATGGATTAATGGCTTTGCCCGACAGCCTTAGGGAAGCCTCCTATACCTTGGGAAAATCGAAACTGACAACCTTCTTCCGGGTGTTGTTGCCCAACATTAAGCCCTCAATCGTAACAGCGGTGGCTATGACTTTTGCCCACTGCATCGGGGGAATTCGGTATTGTACTGATGGTCGGTGGCAACATGCCGGGCGAAACACGGGTTGCTTCCATCGCTATTTATGATGAAGTGCAGGCACTCAACTACGATGTAGCAAATAAATATGCTTTTATATTGTTTATCCTGTCGTTTGTGTTGCTCACCATTATATATAGTGTGAATAAAAGGTTCCGATAGAGGCCCCACCCCGGAAAATGGTAAATTGTAAATGATTAAATTGCAAATAGACATGATATATATAGATATAGAACGTAAGATGCTACTTCCGAAGGCCAACGAAAGTTGGAAGTCTGCATAGAAATTCCATCCAATGAGCTGATATGTATCTTTGGACGTTCCGGTTCGGGAAAAACAACCCTACTGCGAATGCTGGCCGGACTGTTTAAGCCCGACAAAGGAATCATACGGATTGGTGAAACTACGGTGTTTGATTCCTACAAAAAGGTAAATCTGCCGCCACAGAAGCGTAATATAGGTTTCATGTTTCAGGACTATGCACTGTTTCCCAATATGACAGTAGAGGGAAATATCCATTTTGCCCTGGGTAAAAAAGATTATACAATGGCCAATGCCCTGATTGAAGCCTTCGATTTGGACAAGCTTCGCCGCCAAAAGCCTGAAAAGCTCTCCGGTGGACAGAAACAGCGGGTTGCACTGGCCCGGGCATTGGCCCGCAAGCCGGAGATATTGCTCCTCGATGAGCCACTTTCAGCATTAGACTATGAAATGCGCCATGCTCTACAGGATGAAATCACCAAAGCGCACCATTTATTAAAGACTACCACTCTGATGGTAAGCCACGATAAGGAAGAGATAAAAAGATTGGCAAGCGGAATCATAACAATTGACAATATGAAAACAAAACACATTTCAAATCCTACATATTGGTAGTTTTAATACATTTCAGCTTACATATAGGCTACGTTTTAGGCAATAAACAAAACATACTGATTTTCCAGAAAAATAATTTCACCTGACACTCAGCCATTTACAATTTTCTTTCAAAAAAATCAAAGCGCGTGCCCCTTTTGGCACGCGCTTTGCATTTCTATAAATGAAATCAATTCTTTTTTAAGGTAGAAAATCTAAATTTTAAGGTTATGAGAAAGATCGCAATTTATGGAAAAGGTGGTATTGGTAAAAGTACAACTACTCAAAACACCGTAGCCGGTTTGGCTGAAATGGGAAAAAAAGTAATGGTTGTGGGTTGTGACCCTAAAGCTGACTCTACTCGTCTGCTTCTTCATGGTCTGGCTCAGAAAACCGTACTGGATACTCTTCGCGACGAAGGTGAAGATGTAGAATTGGATGATGTAATGAAAGAAGGATTCAAAAATACCAGCTGTGTTGAATCAGGCGGTCCCGAACCCGGTGTAGGTTGCGCTGGTCGTGGTATCATTACTTCAATCAACTTGCTTGAGCAGTTGGGTGCTTATGATGATGACAAACATTTGGACTACGTATTCTATGATGTATTGGGTGACGTTGTATGTGGTGGTTTCGCAATGCCGATCCGCGACGGTAAAGCCCAGGAAGTTTACATCGTATGTTCAGGTGAGATGATGGCGATGTATGCAGCAAACAACATCTGTAAATCTATCTCAAAATTCGGTAAAGTAGGTGATGTTCGCCTCGGTGGTTTGATCTGTAACTCACGTAAAGTGGACAACGAAGCCAACATGATCGAAGAGTTCGCTAAGAAATTGGGTACTCAAATGATTCACTTCGTTCCCCGCGATAACATGGTTCAACACGCAGAATCAACCGTATGACTGTAATTGACTATGCACCCGAACACCAACAAGCAAACGAATACCGCGCATTGGCTCAAAAAATCAACGATAACAAAATGCACGTTATTCCACAACCACTTGATATGCAGGAGCTGGAAGACCTATTAGTAGGCTTCGGTATTATGAACTAAAATATTTCTCATGTCAATCCATCCGGGCAATAAAGCCCCGGAGCGATTGACTGAGAAAACTCAAAAAAAGCAAGGTTGCTCCGGTCTCGTTTGACTGCCGTGTTATAGGATTCATCACGGTAATAGAGTAAACCACCGGGATAAAAACAGCTTGTATGAGGTCTATATCCATTATAAATTAAAAGAATAAGGAGACAAATCCATGTATTTATTAAGAGCCATCGTTCGTCCGGAGAAATCACCCGTAGTTATGAAAGCATTATTCAACGCAGGATTTCCGGCAGTTACAAAATTAGCAGTATTTGGTCGCGGTAAGCAGCGCGGTTTGAAAGTAGGAGATGTTACTTACGACGAACTTCCTAAAGAGATGTTGATGATTGTAATCAAAGAAAGCGACAAAGATTTCGTTATCGAGACTATCCTCAGCTCAGCTCGCTCAGGCGATAAAGGCCAATTCGGTGACGGTAAAATATTCGTTACACCGGTAGAAGAATCTTACACTATCTCTAGCGCTAAGAGAGATTAATTAATCCAAAGTTAAAGAGGAGGCCGGACTTAGAACCACCGAATTTTAACTTTTTAAATCCTCAGAAATTATGAAACTGATTCTTGCTATCATACGAATTGCCAAAATGACCGAAACCAAACAATTGCTCTCTGATGCAGGGTTGCCTTCTTTCACAGCAATGTCGGTTTTAGGTCGCGGTAAAGGGCACGGCAATTTAGAGAAAATTATCGAAACCGCTGCCCCTGAACATCGTGAACTGATCTCTACCATCCCCCGCCTGAAATCAAAAAGAATGATTACGCTGGTGGTTACTGATGATAAAAAAGATCTCGCCGTAGAGACTATCATAAAAGCCAACCAAAGCGGCCAGAGCGGCGACGGAAAGATTTTTGTTCTGAATGCTGTTGATTCTGTTCGTGTACGTACCGGAGAAACCGGAGACAGCACATTAGATTAATCATTAATGTAAGTCATCGGTTGAAAGTCGCTTTCAGATGCATCGTGATTATATGATTACGAATCCCGCTTCTTTAAGCAAATAAAATAAATCAGACCGTAAGCGCTTTAACCGAGCCATTAGTTTAAAAATAGGAGACTTTGTTGTGGAAAAAGAAATTAAAGATAAAGGGTTCAACGTCGAAGAACTGAAAACCTTCAAAGAAAAGGTATTGAGCAAATACCCGAAAAAGGTCGCAAGGAAGCGGGAAAAATCAATCGTAGTGAATGATCCGGATGCAATTCCCGAAATTCAATCCAACGTGCGTACCGTACCAGGCTCAATCACACAGCGCGGATGTACTTACGCAGGATGTAAAGGGGGTAGTATTAGGTCCGAGACCCGCGACATCATCAATATTACTCACGGGACCAATCGGTTGCGGTTTCTACTCCTGGTTGACCCCGTCGTAACCAAACCAAACCGGAAACAGAAACATCTGAAAACTTCATCACATACTGTTTCTCGACCGATATGCAGGATTCGAACATCGTATTCGGTGGTGAGGAAAAACTGAAACAAGCTATCCGTGAGGCTTACGAACTGTTCCATCCGAAAGCTATTGCTATCTTCTCAACTTGTCCGGTAGGTCTGATCGGTGACGACGTTCACCGCGTAGCCCGCCACATGAAAGAAGAGATTGGCGAAGACAAAATCAACATCTTCGGATTCTCTTGTGAAGGTTACCGCGGGGTAATCACAGTCAGCAGGTCACCACATTGCCAACAACGGTTTGTTCAAGAACCTGATTGGTCGTGACGACACTGTAAGAGGAAGCCTGAAATATCGTGTGAACCTGTTAGGTGAATACAACATCGGGGGTGACGCTTTCGAATTGGAGAGAGTTTATGGAAAAATGCGGAATCGAGTTAGTCTCAACATTCAGCGGTAACTCACCTATACAATCATTCGAAAACGCTCACACAGCCGACCTGAACATGGTCATGTGCCACCGTTCGATCAACTACGTGGCTGAAATGATGGAAACAGCATTCGGTATACCCTGGATCAAAGTACAAACCGATCGGCGCTGACTCTACTGCAAAAATGCTTCGCAAAATAGCTGAATACTTCGGTGATCAGGAAATGAAAAGACAAAGTGGAAGAGGTAATCGCCGATGAAATGGTAGCCGTAAAAGCAGCTCAGGAAAAAAGCATTAGCCAAAACCAAAGGCAAAACAGCGATGCTGTTTGTGGGTGGATCCCGTGCTCACCATTACCAGGATCTGTTCGAAGAGCTGGGCATGACTGTTCTTTCTGCAGGTTATGAGTTCGGACACCGCGATGACTACGAAGGTCGCCGGGTAATCCCGACCATCAAAATCGACGCTGACAGCCGTAACATCGAAGAAATCACCGTTGAAAAAGATGCAACCCGCTACAATCCACGTAAAAACGGAAGAAGAATTGGCTGCGCTCGATGCAAACGGAATGGACTTCACCGAATACGAAGGTATGATGAAGCAAATGCAAAAAGGAACATTGGTAATCGACGACCTCAGCCATTACGAAATGGAAAAATTGATCGAACTATACAAACCCGATATTTTCTGCGCCGGTATCAAAGAAAAATACTGCGTACAAAAAATGGGTATTCCTTTGAAACAGCTTCACTAGCTACGATTACGGCGGACCTTATGCAGGATTCCAAGGAGCCATCAACTTCTACAGTGATATCGAAATGATTGCCTGCACCAGTATCTGGAAAGAGCTGAAAGCTCCCTGGGAAAGTGAAGCGATTGTAGAAGCTGAATATATGTTTAACTAACCAGTGATACATTTCAATCTAAGGTATTTTCTCTGACATAAATTCATCTCTCCCCTCCCCCTCTCCCCGGTGAGAGGGAAGGATGAGAGATCCGATGATAAAGCAACCTTGGAAACAAAATGTAAAACGTAAAACTTCAAAATCATGTTACTACGACATACGACCCGCAAAAGAAATAGATAGAAAAGCGCTGACTATCAACCCGGCTAAAAACATGTCAGCCGGTTGGCGCCCATGTATGCAGCTCTCGGAGTGCATGGATGTTTGCCTCACAGCCACGGTTCTCAGGGATGTTGCTCATACCATAGAAGTGCATTGACCCGTCACTTCAAAGAGCCTGTAATGGCTTCTACCTCATCATTTTCTGAAGGTTCTTCAGTATTCGGAGGTTCTGCCCAACCTTGTATCGGCTATCGAAACAATCTTCAGCGTTTATGATCCTGAGGTAATCGCAGTTCACACGACTTGGTCTTTCTGAGGACTATCGGTGACGACATGACACAGATCATCTCTAAAGCCAATGAAGATGGAAAAGTGCCTGCCGGCAAAAAAGTGATCTATTGTAACACTCCAAGTTACGTGGGAACTCACGTGACCGGTTACTCCTAATCAGGTGGCTGCTTTCGTGAAATTCTTCTCTACCGCTACTCCTAAAAAGAAAAACGTAATCAACCTGGTTGCGGGATGGATGGAGCCGGCTGATATGAAAGAAATCAAACGTCTGGCATCAGTATTGGAAGCCCGTACGATCATGTTCCCCGGACATGACCGGCGTATTGGATGCTCCCCTTACCGGAACTTACGATATGTATCCCAAAGGTGGAGTGACTACAGCGGAACTGACTGCAACCGGCGACAGCAAATACTCAATTGCTTTGGGTAAATACACTGCCGAAGATGCTTGTATCAAACTGGAAAACAAATGTAAAGTGAAATTCGAAACGGTAGAGATACCCATCGGATTGAAAGCTACAGACCGTTTCATCACTGCTTTGAGCCGTGCGGCTAACGTACCGGTTCCCGATTCAATCACTGAAGAACGCGGTAAACTGATCGACCTGATCGCCGACAACTCAAAATATTTCTATGGAAAACGTGTGGCTTTATGGGGTGACCCAGACACATTGATTCCATTGACTGAGTTCCTGGTTTCGTTGGATATGAAACCTGTTTACATCGTGACCGGTACTCCGGGCAAACATTTCGATGATTCAATGGAGGAAATCCTGAAAGATATTCCGGAAGCAAAATTCAAAAGCGGTGAGCGTGCCGATATGTTCCAAATGCACCAATGGATCAAACAAGAAGGTGTTGATCTTCTGATTGGTAACACTTATGGAAAATATATCGCACGTGATGAAAACGTTCCTTTCGTTCGCTTAGGATTCCCTGTAACAGACCGTCCCGGATTCAACTTCTTCCCTAACACCGCTATATTGGAGCATCCAACTTGGTAGTAAAAATGTTGGAAGCCATCCTGGATCACCAAGACCGTACTTGTCCGGAAGAAAAAATTCGAATTGGTACTGTAATCCATACAAGTTACGAGTTAAGGGTTGTCAGTCAGCTTTGGCTGAAGCCCGAGACTTGTAGCTAATAACAGAGAATAAGTTATAGGTTTTAAGTTTTAGGTAATAAGTTTTGGAGTTGCATCGGTATATCGCAGGCATTGCATTTTCTACATATAACTCCCTTTAACTCCCTTTGACTCCCTATAACTCCTTCTAACTACACATAAAAATAATTATGGGCGACTTTTTACAAGATAGAGAAAAGCAAATCGTTACCAAAGGTAAAGATTCGCACGAACTGGTGGGGGGAAAACCCAGTTTGGCAGGCTCTGTCTCACAAAGAGCTTGCGTGTTCTGTGGTTCGCGGGTGGTACTTTACCCGATAGCCGACGCCCTTCACTTAGTACACGGACCCATCGGTTGCGCATCGTACACGTGGGATATCCGGGGTTCAATGTCATCTGGACCAGAACTTCACAGAAGCAGTTTCTCGACCGACTTACGCGAGAAACATGTAATCTTCGGAGGAGAAATACAACTCTATAATGCTCTGATCGAGCTGATAGACAAACACCAACCTAAAGCCGCTTTTGTATATTCAACCTGTATTGTAGGCGTAATCGGAGACGACGTACAATCGGTATGCAAAAGGGTGCAAAAGGAAAAGGAATTCCCGTCATCCCTGTTCAGTCCGAAGGATTTCAGGGCTCCAAAAAAGACGGATACAAGATAGCCTGCGACGCCATGAATACTTCTGGTGGGAACTGCAGACGACAAGGAGATTTCTCCTTACAGTATCAACATCCCTCGGCGATTTTAACCTGGCCGGCGAACTCTGGATCCTTACAGAATATTACAAGCAGATGGGAATCCAGATTGTAGCCTCCATCACCGGAGACGGTCGGGGTCAACGACATCCGCAATGCGCACCGCGCAGCACTCAACGTCGTTCAATGTTCAGGCTCAATGATGCATTTGGCTAAATCCATGAAAGCGGAACACGACATTCCCTTCATGAAGGTTTCTTATTTCGGAATCGAAGATATGTCGGACGCGCTTTACGAAGTGGCCAAATTCTTCAAAAGTGATGAGATGATGGCCAAAGCACAGGAGCTGGTCAAGGACAAACTAACCGAACTGCTACCGGCTCTTCAACCCTACAAGCAAGCCCTGCAAGGCAAAAAAGCCGCCATCTACGTGGGTGGTGCATTCAAGGCCATCTCTTTGGTGAAAGCTCTTCGACTTATTGGCATGAAAACGGTAATCGCCGGTACACAAACCGGAAACACCGAAGATTATAAGCTGCTCCAGGCAATTTGCGACGATGGTTGCATTCTGCTTGATGACTCCAACCCGGTTGAACTTTCAGAGTTTGTCAAACTTACCGGCGCCGACCTCTTCATCGGAGGTGTAAAAGAGCGACCGATTGCCTACAAACTGGGGATTGGATTCTGCGATCACAACCACGAGCGCAAATTGGCACTGGCAGGTTATGAAGGAATGCTCAACTTCGCTAAAGAGGTATATGAAACAGTGACCAGCCCCGTCTGGCAGTTTGTCAAGAGGGGGTAGTTTATATAAGTTATAAGTATTAAGTACTAAGTCATAGGTTATAAGATGGTTACTCTCCTAAAACCTAAAACCTAATACTTAGAACTGAAAAACTGAAAGGAAGGGGAAATTCCTATTTATCTGAATTAAAAAAGAACTCATGGAAAAGATTAGAAAAGACCAACCAACGGGCGACTCCTACGCGTCATCGTGCAATGCCTGCAAGCAATGCACACCGCTCGGAGCCTGTATAGCCTTCAAGGGGATAGAAGGTGTACTGCCCATGCTGCACGGTTCGCAGGGATGTGCCACTTACATCCGCCGCTACCTGATCAGCCACTTTCGCGAACCTGTCGATATTGCATCGTCCAACTTCAGCGAAGAGACAACTATTTTCGGGGGGAAACCGAAACTTCAACACCGGCATCGACAACATCATCAGCCAATATCACCCCAAGGTGATTGCTATCGCCAGCACCTGCCTGAGCGAGACCATCGGTGAAGATGTGCCTAAGCTGATCAGCGAATACAAAATCATCAACGAAGATTCACCCGAAGTGCCGGAAATGATATTCGCCTCCACTCCGAGTTACAATGGCACCCATGCCGAAGGATTCTTCAACGCCATTCTGGCAGCGGTGAAAACACTGGCCGAAAGCGGTGAAAAGACCGGCGAACACATCAACCTGTTCAGCAGCCTTATTTCACCCGAAGATATCCGCCACCTCAAGGAAATACTGGAAGATTTCGGGATTCAAGCCATGGTTTTCCCGGACTATTCCGATACCCTCGATAATACTTCCTGGGACACCTACACAAGGATCCCCGACGGAGGTACCCCCATTTCGGCACTCAAGGCTAGTGGATCAGCAGCCGTCTCTGTCGAATTGGGCTTTATTAAAAATGCAGGGGGAATGAATGGCAAGATCAAGGACAACTACCTTGTACAATCAGCCGGAAATTTCCTGAAAAATAAATTCGATGTGCCTTGCATAGAAACCGGACTTCCAGTAGGCATCAACGAAACCGATAAGTTTTTTAACATTCTTTCATCTGTTTCAGGAAGACCGGTACCTGAAAAATACTCCAGACAACGCGGTCGCTTAGTAGACCTTTACATTGACGGTCACAAATACGTTTCGGGCAAAAGAGCGGTGGTCTATGGCGAAGAAGATTTGGTAGTTGCCTGGGCAGCCTTCCTTTCCGAGATCGGAATCAAACCTGTCCTTTGTGCAACGGGAGGCGAAAGCGGTAAACTCCGCGAAACCCTCCAAAAAGTGCTGGGTCCGATGTACGAGGACGAAATAATCATCGGTCAGGGAATGAGCTTCGAGAGGATGGACGAGTTGATGCAAGAGCTCAAACCCGACCTGATGATCGGCAACAGCAAAGGCTACTATATTGCCCGCAAGATGGACATTCCCATCATTCGCTGCGGATTCCCGATTCACGACCGCATAGGCGCACAGCATGCCCGGATGCTCGGTTACGAAGGAACCACCATCTTTTTCGAACAAGTAGCAAACGCATTGCTCGAAGAGAAACAGCGCAAATCGCCGGTAGGATACAAATACATGTGATTCCGAATCGGACTCTCCCAAACAAAGGAGAAATTTAAACAGGTATAAATAATAGGTTTAAGGTATAAATCGTTATCGGATTCCCTCCGGCTCTGCCTACAGAGCACAGAAGAAACAAGGGAGATAACCAAAAGAGAAAGGGTAAAAAAATGAAAGACTTATCGTTACATCCATGCTTCAACGAAGGAGCCAAACACACACAGGCTCGCGTTCACCTTCCGGTAGCTCCCAAATGCAATATTCAATGTAACTATTGCAACCGCCTTTACGATTGCTGCAACGAAAGTCGTCCCGGCGTAACCAGCTCAGTACTTTCACCCGCTCAGGCCGGATTGTACACCAATGCGTTGATGGAGAAACTACCCAACCTGAGTGTAGTCGGTATTGCAGGACCCGGTGATCCCTTCGCCAACCCCGAAGAGACTCTTGGCACCATCGAATTGATCGAAAAAGAGCATCCCGATATGATCTATTGCCTTTCTTCGAACGGCCTGGATCTGGCTCCGCACATTGACCGCATTGCCGAACTGAACGTTTCGCACGTTACCATTACTATTAACTCTCTCAATATAGACACGCTGGCTCAGATTTACTCCTGGGTGCGCTACAACCGTAAAGTGTATCGCGGCCGCGAAGGCGCAGCACTTTTGCTCGAAAAGCAACTTTACAGCATCGGGAAACTCAAGGAAAAAGGCATCATGGTAAAAATCAATACCGTAGTCATTCCCGGAGTCAACGACCAGGACATCGAAGAATTAGCGAAAAAAGTCGCTGAAATGGGAGCCGACACGATGAACTGTATCCCCATGTATCCGACAGCCAACACAGCCTTCGAAGAACTCGAAGAGCCGTCGAAAGAACTGATGAAAGAGATCAAAGCCAAAATCTCCAAATACATCAAACCGATGGGACACTGCGCGCGTTGCCGTGCCGATGCCGCCGGATTGTTGGGTAAAGATCTTCCCGAATCAATGGATATGATCAAACAATTCTCAGCGTTGGTCGTCAACCAAAGCGAAGAGCGTACCCGTGTGGGTGTAGCTACTCACGAAGGCTTGCTGGTGAACCTTCACCTGGGAGAAGCGAAAGATCTTCACATCTTCGAGCAGACCAAAAACGGATACAAATTCATCGAGAAGCGCGCCACTCCTCCGCAAGGCGGCGGTGACGAACGATGGAAAAGAATTGCCAACGAAGTTTTAGCCGATTGTCAGGCGGTACTGGTAGCCGGAGTAGGCGAGCGTCCTTCTACCATCATGCAAAACAATGGCGTTCGCGTAATCCAGATGAGCGGACTCATCGACAGTGGCCTCGATGCCGTCTATCTCAACACACCTCTGAAAACGCTTTGCAAAACTGACTTTGCCAAATGTGGCGAATCTTGCCGCGGCAACAGTATGGGCTGCGGGTGATTTATAAACAACATCACTATAAATATATATAGGCGTTCACAGGAACGCCACTCTCCGAGTTCTTTTTTCAGATGATCAGCCTTCCTCCTTTTCCCCGGGGGGAAGGTCCTGATTAATTAATTTAATAATCTGTAAGACGCACGGCCGTGTGTCTCTTCAATATAAAAACAAGAAATTATGAAAAAGCCCGATTACATGATTATGGTTTGCAACTCTTACCGGGTTGCAGGAGATGCTCAGGGATACTGTAACAAACAAGGAGCAACTTCATTTGTACAAATGATTAGCGAAGGTTGCGCAGACCGCGGCATCGACGCATTAGTAACGACTACTGCCTGCCTGAGCGTTTGCAGCCAGGGTCCGGTTGTTGTTGTACAACCCAACAACCTTTGGTACGGTGGAGTAACCGAAGATCGTCTTGAAGAAATCCTTGATGCATTAGAAAACGACGAAGCTGTAGAAGAGTATCTGATCGCGAAATAAAATAGCGGGATAGTAGGACCGGGTAAACCTCTTCGTTTACTTGGTTACAATATCCTGGTCTACTAAAAATATGTGGTTTGATTCTGTGACAGGTGAGGCATCCCCAACGAAAGACATTGAGTAAATAATCTGAAATTTAGAGTTGCTATCCAGAGAAAATGTATGAGAGTTGTTCAATATGCCATTTGATCTTTCGTTTACGGGATGTCTCTATCTGTTTTTTCTTTTTCAGACAAAAGAATTCAAGAACAAAGACACAAGATATATGACAAATGAGATGTTCATTAATCTTGTCTCTTCTCTTTGATTTTATGTCTCTTGTCAAATAGTCTGTTATCTAACAGTCTTTATCTTGGCTCTACACAAAACGTACAACGTATCACCTAAAACGTACTACGTATATGACACATTCAACAACAATAACACCGCCCCGCATCATCGACTCAACGCTACGCGACGGAGAACAAGCTCCGGGAGTTGTTTTTACACATAAGGAAAAACTTCATCTCGCCCATCTGCTCGATTCTCTAGGTGTAGATGAAATGGAATCGGGCATTCCCGCCATGGGTGTTGATGAAATCAGAACTATCCGCGCCATTGTTAAACTAAACCTAAACTGTCGAATCTCCGTCTGGAGCCGTGCACTTCGTCAGGACATTGAAGCTTCTGCCAGTACTGGTGCGCAAGGTATTCACATCGCATTTCCATTATCCGATATCCAGCTTAAAACTATCAACAAAGATTGGGCATGGGTGAAGGACGAACTTCCCACCCTGATTCAATATGCCCGTCAGCATTTCGAATTCGTCAGCGTAGGAGCGCAAGACGCTAGCCGTACTGAGCGTTCTCGATTGATGGAGTACTTTAAAATTGCGGCTTCCGAAAATGTCTGCCGCGTGCGCATTGCCGATACCGTTGGTCTGTTTACACCGCTTTCCACTATGGAGCTTATCCGTGAAATAAAAACGGGAGTTCCCGGTTTAGTTATAGACTTTCATGGTCATAACGATCTGGGAATGGCCACCGCCAATGCCGTCAGTGCCTGGCAGGCCGGAGCAGAAAACCTGAGCGTCACGGTAAATGGATTGGGTGAGCGCGCCGGAAACTCTTCGCTCGAAGAAGTTGTGATGACATTGGTCGCAGCATTTCAATGCACTAAGTATTCTACATCCGTCATCAACGAGCTTTGCGAATATGTTGCCCGTATCTCCAATCGACCCGTTCCCGAAGGAAAAGCAATTACCGGAAAACGTGTTTACAGTCACGAATCGGGGATTCATGCCCGTAGCACCATTATTGATCCGTCTGCATTTCAGGCTTTCGATGGCAAAATGGTGGGACGCGAAAGCGCTTTGAATATCATGGGAAAACATTCCGGCAAGGCCGCCATTATACAGTTTTTCGAACAGCGTCAAATTAAGCTAAATGCTACTGAAACAGCCATTATTCTGACAAAAATACACCAAACAGCCCTTCGTTTGAAGCGGGAGGTATTCCCGTCAGAGATAGAAGCCTTTTACAGTGAAATCGTCAGGAATTCAGGCGTTTTACTAGCATGATCATTATAAATACTACTTATTTGTAGTATTTATATCACCTATATTGCTATTATATTGACATTTTATCATATCTTTGTATTGTATAATGACAAAATGACAACTCATAATTAGGTATTAGGTATGTATTGTGATCGCATGAAAAGGGAATGTTACGCGGAGTCGGATCTTACATTCCTGTTTAATATAAGTAATATTATAAGCCGGAGTCAGGACATCAACAGTGACCTGGAGTTGGTCTTGGCCAGTCTGTGCAATTTTCTTGGTGCAGACCACAGTATGATTACGATCGTAAACCGCCACTTTTCCCATATTAAAATCGGGGCAGCTTATGGTATGACCGAAGAAGAAAAAGGCAGAGGTGTTTATCAGATCGGTGAAGGGATTATCGGCGAGGTGGTCCGAGCCAAAAAGGCAATCATCATCCCCGATATTTTCAAAGACCAGAATTTCCTGAATAAAACCGGAATTGGACGGAAAGAGGGTCATAGTACCGCTTTTATCTGTGTTCCTATTGTTGCCGAAGAAGAGGTGACCGGAACATTAAGTATCCACATGCACCACAAAAGCCGGGTTGATTTCACCGCAGAAGCCAAGTTTATAAGTATTGTAGGTCTTCTCGTTGGCCGCAGTGTTGAGGCACGACAGAACCAGATGGAGGAGCTAGAGCTACTGCGTGAGGAAAACCGACGTTTGAAAGGAGGTTTAGTTTCTCATCGACCCGATAATATTGTAGGAAATTCATCGCTGATGAATGATCTTTTTGAAATGATCAATAAAGTTGCTCCAACCAATACTACCGTAATGATACGCGGTGAAAGTGGTGTGGGAAAAGAGTTGATTGCCGAAGCCATTCACAAAGCCAGTTCACGGGCCAATGGACCATTTGTAAAAGTCAACTGTGCGGCATTGCCGGAGAATCTGATCGAAAGTGAGCTGTTCGGACACGAAAAAGGCTCGTTCACCGGTGCAAACTCTCAGCACGTTGGTCGCTTTGAAATGGCTGACGGTGGAACCATTTTTCTGGATGAGATCGGAGAAGTACCATTATCATTGCAAGTGAAACTGCTTCGTGTTTTGCAACAGCGCCAGTTTGAACGGGTAGGTGGTTCGAAAACCATCAATATCAACGTACGTATTATTACAGCTACCAACCGGAATCTGGAGGAGATGATTAAGAAAAGTGAATTCCGTGAAGACTTCTACTACCGGATCAATGTCTTTCCGATTTATGTGCCTGCATTGCGCGAACGTCGTGCCGATATCCCCATTTTGGTTGATCACTTCATCGATAAATTGAATACGATAAACGGTACAAATGTAAAACGCATTACCGGTGAAGCGCTGGATATGCTAATGATGTATTCATGGCCGGGTAATATCCGTGAATTGGAAAACGTGATCGAACGCTCTATGATCATGAGTACCGATGATGTCATTCGCTCCTATAACCTGCCACCGACGCTTCAGACCGGAGCCTCTTCCGATACTGTTGCTAAAGGCACACTGAATTCCGTGATTGAAAAAGTTGAAAAACAGTTGATACTCGACACTCTTATTGCAACGCGTGGCAATATAGCTAAAGCTGCAACTCAGTTAGGAGTGACAGAACGTATTCTGGGCTTACGGGTTCATAAATATGAAATAAATCCGAAAAATTATAAACATCTGGCAGATGACGAAGAAAATTGAAGAAATTGAAATTCTGGATTGTGATTTCAGCAATCCCGACCATTTGAGATCGTCGGTGGAGTTGATTAATGCATATATATTGGACGAAATGGGAGGAGGTACTCCGCTTTCACCCATCCAGCAACTCCGTTTTGTAGATGGTTTGAATAATCATCCGAAAAAGATTGTTCTTCTTGCAGCTATCGATAACAAATGTGCCGGTATGATCGTTGCGTTTGAAAACTTCTCTACATTTACGGCACGACCAATGGTCAACATTCATGACATTATCGTGAAAAAAGAGCTTCGGGGAAATGGCATCGGGCGCAAGTTGATGGAAGCGCTCATATATCGTGCACAGGAATTGCGATGTAGCCGTATTACCCTTGAAGTGCGAAAAGATAATAAAGTGGCACAACAACTTTATCAAAGCATGGGCTTTGAAGAGACCGACCCTCCTATGCATTACTGGAGAAAACAACTATAGTATACATCTATATAATACAATTTAGAACGCGAAGAAAGGCCCGTAAATCTTTTCTTCGCGTTCTACATTTTATGAGGTAATACAACACTTTTTCTGAATTACTCAACATTGACAAAGATTACTTGTTATAATATTAAAACCCCTCTTTAATATGAAAATAGCAATCAGCGGAGGTTCCGGATTTATTGGAAAACACCTAAACCAAGAATTAAATCGTCAGGGACATGAGGTTATCAACCTAAACCGCACACTTTACACTTCTGAAAACCATGACCGGCTTTCACTTGCATTATCGGACTGTAATGTCGTAGTAAATCTTGCCGGTGCCACCATCAATCACCGATGGAGCAAAAAATATAAACAACAGATCTACGATAGTCGTGTTCTGACCACTCGGGCACTGGTAACTGCGATCAACAATCTCGAAAACAAACCGCAACTACTTATTTCAGCTTCTGCTATCGGTGCTTACCCCGAAGAAGCCACCTGCGATGAAAAAGAAACCGGCTACGGACAAGGATTTCTTGCTACAGTTTGTCGTGATTGGGAAGCTGAAGCACAACGTGTTTCTCCCGAAGTAAGATTAGCTATTACACGCTTTGGTGTCGTTTTAGCAACAAACGGAGGTGCTCTTTCCGAAATGATTCGCCCTTTCAGATGGAATTTAGGCGGTAAAATCGGTTCTGGCCAACAAGGTTTTTCGTGGATTCATATTGATGACCTGATAAGCGCTCTCATTTTTATCATTGAAACTAATGAAGCTAAAGGAGTTATTAACATTACAGCACCCGACAATACAAATAACAGAGATTTCACCTATACCCTGGCTCGAGTGATGAATAAACGAGCCTTTTTACCTATTCCTATATGGATTCTTCATTTATTTATGGGTGAAAGAGCTACTATACTGACTAAAGGTCAACAAATCTATCCCGGAAAACTCTTCCAACTGGGATTCTCGTTTCGCTATCAGACATTGAGAATAGCCCTTCAACACTTATTAAACCCAAAACAACTATGAATCTATTCCGATAATAATAAAGAACTACCATTTTGTAAGCAAAATAACCTTTTTACGTCATCCCGCGTTATATTCACTTTTGTTGATAACAAATAATTACCCAAATAGCATTTTGTCATTCCAATTCGTATAATAACCCGACAACACCTCACAACCATAAGCATAAATATCTGTTTTCAACCATAAAAGTAGACATTTGTCAATAAAAATAGCAACAAGCACTTACTTACTGCACACACAAAATCAAACAAACAATAATCTTTTTATCATCCACTCATGCAACAAACTACATTTTTGTAACCTTTTATTCGATTTTAACTACACTTTTGTATGCAATATCAGATTTTCAGCATATCTTTGCATCAACAAAACTAATAACAATATGTTCGACATTGGATTAACCACCTTTATGATCCTGGCCACCAGCTTGGTAATGCTGATGACACCGGGATTAGCATTCTTTTACGGCGGATTGGGCTGTAAGAAAAATATTTTGAGTGTAATGATGCAAAGCTTTGTCTCCATGGGCATCAGCACAGTACTCTGGTTTGCATTTGGTTACTCAGTATGTTTCAGTGGTAACATTGCAGACGGCACTGACTTTTTTGGCATCATTGGAAACTTTAATAAGGCATTCTATCATGGAATAACTCCGGAAACACTTTACTCTCCGACTAAACGTTTCCCTGAATACATCTTCATTGCCTACCAGATGATGTTCGCTATTATCACTCCGGCTCTGATTACCGGAGCATTTATTAATCGCGTTTCATTTAAATCATATATTTTCTTCCTGATTTTCTGGCAGATTTTCGTTTACTATCCTTTTGTACATATGGTATGGGGAGGTGGTTTGCTGGCTCAGTGGGGTGTATTTGACTTTGCCGGAGGTATCACCGTTCATGCAACAGCAGGTTTTGCTGCATTGGCTTCGGTTTATTTCGTAGGTCGTCGCCCTGAAAAGAGCGACCCCAACAATATTCCGTTGGTTGCAATTGGAACAGCTCTACTATGGTTCGGATGGTACGGTTTTAATGCAGGAAGCGAATTAGCAGTTAATTCTGTTACTATATCAGCCTTTCTTAACACTGATACAGCCGCGTCTTTCGCAGCTGTAACCTGGTTACTTATTGAATGGAATACCGGTAAAAAGAAACCAACCTTTATCGGTTTAATGACCGGAGCTGTTGCCGGATTGGCAACTGTCACACCAGCAGCCGGATATGTAAACATTTACTCAGCTGCTCTGATCGGTATCATTGGCTCTATTGGTTGTTTCCTTGCAGTTAAATTCAAAGAACATAAAGGCTGGGACGATGCCCTCGATGTATGGGGTGTACATGGTATGGGTGGTGTAATCGGAACCTTGTGCCTGGGTCTGTTTGCCAATTCAGCTATTAATCCTGCTATCTCTAACGGTTTGTTTTTTGGCGGTGGAGCAATGCTATTCTTTAAAGAAGCGGTAGCCATTCTGTTGGCTGTTGGTGTTGGATTCTTCTTCACTCTGTTATTATTCAAAGCAATCAACAAGTTCATTCCGGTACGGGTATCTACCATAGAACAAAATGTGGGATTGGATATCATCCACCATGGAGAAGTAGCCCGTCAAAACTAAATAAACACAACTATCTTTTCAAGATATAGATAAAAAGTTATAACTAAATCCTCTATCCAAATAAGGATAGATATTGCATCAAAATAAAAAACACCAATAAAGAATCGCATTTAATGTAGCATTCTTTAAAAACAGAAAAGCCGGATATCAAATCCGGCTTTTTTATTTCCATATCCCGATCCTAAAGATCAAATGACCAATATTACTATACTTCAATCGCCTACTACCGCACAATAAACTAAATCATCTGAATACAAACAACAGTACGATTTATTGACAATAAGTACACGATACACGAGTATGATGGAAAGTCCCAAACCATTAAAAAGGTTGAATTATAAAACGTGCATTGATAACAACTCACCAAAGAAAAACATTATTTCCAAAACAGGTTATCTCTCTTTCGTATCTATAATCCTAAAAGTAAAGAAAAAGAAAAGCGGGAATCCTGATTATATCCAAGAATCCCGCTTACCTTTTCCTTTACATAGTAATCAATACCACGGTACCGCATCATATGAACTACCACGTTTATCATATTTCACATCTTTAAGAAGTGAAGACTTCACACTAATACTAAAATTATAGCTACGATAAGGACCAAACGGAACAATTCCGGCAGTCATCTGCCAGCAATGCAAATCCCGTGATACATTTATGTTGGTATAAGCAATCTTTTTAGTGTCAAAATTATAACTACTGGACATATTGAATGTCCAGCCCGGGGTTAATGTCAAATTCCCTGAGAAGCCCAGATTATGAGTTATAGAATGATTATACTCCAGTTTCTCTTTATTGAAATTCGAATAGCCATAACGCATTGAATAGTTAAAGGAGAGACTCCAGGGCACATTCCAAATCATATAACCATCAGAGTCAAATGAGGCTGATTTTTTCTCCTCTTTCTTAGGCTGTTCCGGATTATCTGCCAGTTTATCGGAAAGAGTTTGATCTGCAGGTGTGGATGATTCTGTTTTTTTATCTTTTTTCTCATCCTTTTTCCCTAACAGCTTTTTAAATGTTTCGTTGTTAAGAGTATATGAGAATGAAGTACCTGTACTCATTAAACGCCCCAAACCAAACGAATGATATTTCTCCCATCGGGTTACATTTACCTTTACAGGTTTTCCGTTCTTATCAAGCTTGTAGGTATATGTATCAAATGCACCGCTTAAGTTTAATGAAAAACCTTTCGTTAATTTCACCCGGATACTGGCATTAACATCACTCCAGTTCATCGAATCAGCCGCTAGATTATAACTTATCCCTGTAGTGAAGTTATCGATCAGGCTAATCTTCTTCACCCCACTTGAGTCGCGGTTAGATTTCACCTTCATTTCCAGATTATTGGTCATATTAAAGGAAACTGATCCGGAACGCGTACCCGGAGCCGAATAATAAAGTCCATTCTCATAGGGTGAATAATGAGCATACTCTTTGGTTGACGCTTTATAATAACTCTTCCAGAACCCAAATTTATCATCCTGAAAATTGGGAGTGTAACTAAATGACAAGCTGGGTGTAAATACGTGTCTGATCACCTGAACTTTATGTCCGAACAAAAAAGGAAGCGGCTTAAAGAACCCATACAACTTAGTTGAAGCACTAACACTGGTACTATAATTATACATCCGGTTAAATCCCCAAATCGTATCAGTCAACTCTCGCTGATTTATATCATCCCACGATCTTGATATCTTATTAGTGAACCAACTTTCGCGATAGCTGAATGAGGGAGTCACATTGATGTACTTTAATAAATTAAACGTGGCTGAAACAGGGATCGAGTGCTGCATACCGTTTTTCCAGTCCTTGATCAGATTTGATTTAAACAGCAAATTTTCTTTAGTATCGATACTGTTTGCCAATTGGCCAGAGTAGGTCAACCCGATTTTTTCATACCAACGCTCCTTACCAACAGCCTCTTTACGCTTAAATGGATAAATGCGGTTATTGGTCGAAATCGTCAGATTCGGCAATGAAACTGCAATAGCAGAATCACTCGAACGCTGGTTAATATTCATCGATGAAGAAAAAGTCAATGGAAACCGGGGAGAACGCCAGGTCATATTTACGCTTGAGCTCTTGTTATTCTGGGTAAATGCCTGAGCATTGTAATAGCTGGAGATATCGTTCCGCGCATATTTTGAGGTAGCAAAATTTACACTGGCCGAGAATGTCAGGTTCGGATTTGCCTTTGCATCCTGTGTATGTGACCAGGTAAGGCTAAAATCTTTAGACTTCGCATAATCACTCTGACCTTTCTCTCCGGTGACAGTCATACGATAAGCTGCATTAAAACTACCCGAGTACTTGTATTTTTTATTATAGGTAGAAGTAGCACTTAAGCCCCATGAACCCTTAGTGTAAATTTCACCCCGAACGGCCATATCTACATAATCGTTTATAGCAAAATAGTAACCACCGTCACGCAGGTAGAATCCACGATTTAACTCATCTCCATATGTCGGCATCAGGATCCCGGATGAGTACTTCTCGGTAAAGGGGAAAAATCCAAATGGAATCGCCAACGGTAACGGCACATCTTCCAATACCAGATAAGCAGGACCGGTAACAACACTTTTTTTAGGACGAACCTTTGCCTTGGTCAATTGGAAATAGAAGTGCGGATGATCATGCTCTTCGCATGTTGTATACTTACAATCAGTCATATAAAGATCGTCAGTATCGGTCTTTTTTGTTTTACCTCCTACTACATAACCTTCGCCCTGCTGCGTTACCACATCTGTAATATACCCTTTCTTCGTCTTAAAATTATAGCGCATTGTCCTGGAGTTATACTCCCCGCTTTTCTCTTTGAAAACCGGCTCCCCAACCATCTTCCCGGCTGTATCTTTCCGACCGTTAGCATAAACGATATTGCTGTCCAGACTCATCTGGATATAATCGGCTTTCAGTTCAATATCTTTATAATTAACAGCACCGTCGCCATACATTTTAGCAAAATTATTCCCAAGAAAAACAATTGAATCTTTTGACTGATAACTTACAGTTGCATCAAGAGCATTCTTCGATTTTTTGGTTTTAAGTGAATCTTTAAGATTGACGACTTTTGCTGAATCAGGTCCGGGTGTAACTATAGAATCTGCTTTAACCTTTTGTTTTAACGCCTGTTCCGGCATTTTCATCAAAGGGGTTACCTTTTTTTGCGCCTGAGTGGATAATAACAGAATGAGGAATAACGAAAACAGGATGTATTTTGTCTGTTGTGCCATTTAAGCTTTGTGATTCTGAGATTTGGCTGCAAAGCTACGACATTTGCAGAAAATTAACGTAGAATAACTCTTAAAATAACTTGTATTGTATCTAAAGAGGACTAATCCACTGACGTTTAGGCGCTGATAATAACACCTGCCCGTTCAGTCTCTCCACATCCCGGAGGATTCAATTTATACACTTTCACCTCTAATCTTATAATTTGAGGAAATGTCATCCTTAGCGTTCTATAAATACGGCCAGCAACATGCTCTAGCAACTTTGAAGGGATAGACATCTCAAGCTGTATCAAATGGCACACATCTGCATATGAAATAGTAGCTGACAATTCATCAGTTTCAGTAGCCTCAACAATATCAGCTTCCAATAAAACTGACACTTCAAAATGATTGCCTACCACCTGCTCCTGCTCCATCACCCCATGATAAGCGTAATAACGTATATTTTCTATTTGAATGGATGTTTTCATCTGTTTTTATATTTTTTATTTTGGATGAGTATAAAACCAACATTAAACGATATTTTATTTTGGCAAAAGACAATAAGTGCTTATCACTTAAATCACTCTACGAAAATTCAGAATACCAAACTTATTATTCCCGAGCTATATATCAACAAAATATTTGTATTTTTACCTGCAAAAGTACGCAAAACAGGAATCTTAACCTCATAAAAGCTACAATATAGTTATGCCAAAAGAGAATTTTTCAACTGGTGCTTCTCACAACACCATCGCACAGAATACTTATGTAAAAGGTGACATTAAAGCGGAATCCGACTTTCGCATAGATGGTGAAATTATCGGTAATGTAGAATGTAACGGTAAAATCATCATCGGTCCTATAGGTACAATCACTGGAGATATTTCATGTGAGAATGCAGAAATAATGGGCACCCTGAGAGGCAATGCCAAGGTAAAAGGAGTATTAATTCTGGCCGAAACAGCTCAGATCTTCGGAGATGTTGAAATGGCCACCTTATCGGTAGAGCCCAATGCCGTATTGACAGGCTACTGCACAATAGTAAGAGAATAAGCATACGACCAAACTGTTAAATCCGAAGCTATAAGAAACGGTTTTACGGGTTAAATTCCATTAAACCGAGACTTTCATCCATATTATTTATAGATGAAAAAAAGAATAATGCCTATCTTTGAATTGTGAAAATCGAAGGTTATTGGTAAACAGACCTTTCGATACCTATATTGCTTTAAAATTTAGTTAGGTCAAATCTGAAACTGGCTAACTTTTCGCTCTAATTTGTAACACAGAATTTTTATTTCATTAATCAATTATACAATTATGAAAATCGCAAAAATCGTTGGACGTGAAATTTTGGACTCTCGCGGTAACCCAACCGTAGAAGTTGATGTAGTATTGGAATCTGGCATTGTTGGCCGTGCAGGCGTACCTTCTGGTGCTTCTACCGGTGAAAACGAAGCTCTTGAACTTCGAGACGGTGACAAGAAACGTTACTTAGGTAAAGGTGTATTGAAAGCTGTTGAAAACATCAACAACGTAATCGCACCTGCATTGCAAGGCATGAGCGCTTTGCAGCAAACTGACATCGACGCTAAATTGCTCGACCTTGACGGTACTAAAACTAAATCAAACTTAGGTGCTAACGCATTGTTAGGTGTTTCTTTGGCTGTTGCTAAAGCTGCTGCTAACTACCTCGATATTCCTTTGTACCGCTACATCGGTGGAACTAACACTGTAGTTCTTCCGGTTCCTATGATGAACATCATCAACGGTGGTTCTCACTCTGACGCTCCTATCGCATTCCAGGAATTTATGATTCGCCCTGTAGGTGCTAAATCTTTCCGTGAAGGTCTTCGTATGGGTGCTGAAGTATTCCACTCATTGAAAAAAGTACTTCACGACCGCAACCTGAGCACTGCTGTAGGTGACGAAGGTGGTTTCGCTCCTGCTTTGGACGGTACTGAAGATGCATTGAACAGCATCATCCTGGCTATCAAAAACGCTGGTTACAAACCAGGTCGTAAAGTAGATGGTGGTGATGTATCTATCGCTCTTGACTGTGCGTCTTCTGAGTTCTACAAAGACGGTATCTACAACTACGCTAAATTCGAAGGTGCTGAAGGTGCAAAACGTACTTCTGCTGAGCAGGTTGAATTCCTTGCTTCATTGGTAGAAAACTTCCCTATCGACTCTATCGAAGACGGTATGTGCGAAAACGACTGGGACGGTTGGGTTGCATTGACTAAAAAATTGGGTGACAAATGTCAGTTGGTTGGTGACGACTTGTTCGTAACTAACGTAGAGTACCTGAAAAAAGGTATCCAATTGGGCGCTGCCAACTCAATCCTGATCAAAGTTAACCAAATCGGTACTTTGACTGAAACTTTGGACGCTATCGAAATGGCTCACCGCGCCGGTTACACTTCAGTAACTTCTCACCGTTCAGGTGAAACTGAAGATGCCACTATCGCTGACATCGCTGTAGCTACCAACTCTGGTCAAATCAAAACCGGTTCTTTGAGCCGTTCTGACCGTATGGCTAAATACAACCAATTGCTTCGTATCGAAGAAGAATTGGGCGCTCGCGCAGTATATGGCGACTCAAAATTGAAATAATTTATTCCTGAAATAATGGGTTGATCTTAGCACACTTTGATCAACCCATTTTACAGGAAACGAATCATCAAAATCCATTTTTGACTAATTTATGGATTTTCGATAAAAAAACACCGAAAAAAGAAAGACTAACTCTTACTTTTTCCGGTGTTTTTTGTTGTACTATAGAAAGCCCTATATTATTTAAACCATTAAATAGACTCAACTATGAAGAAGTTCTTTTCAAACGGTGAAATTACTATTGTATGGCAACCTAATTTGTGTATTCATTCTGCGACCTGCGTGAAAGGATTACCCTCTGTATTCGACAATACTAAAAGTCCATGGATCAATCCTCATGGTGCATCAACAGAAGAAATCATTACGCAAGTAAACTCCTGCCCATCAGGAGCACTCAGTTGGCTTCGCAACAGCGATTTTGAAAAAAGATAGAGGCTGCTAACTCAACAAAATCTAACATGGAGCTCCACCGGGAATACCCGGAGTACTTTTGAGCAAGACTATATTCTCAGTGGAACTCCCAGATCATTAATATGAATCGCTATACCGCTTCCATTTCATCCAACTCGACATACCATAAATACCCTTCAATCTGCTCATATCCCATTTGGCGAATGAGAGACATATATTGCTCCACTTGACGTTGGTATTTTTTTTGTTTGTGTTGCCCGAATTTAAAATCTATCACTACAACCTTATCTCCTGAGAACACAACACGGTCAGGACGAAAGAAAACTCCATCCGGTTGCAAAATCTGAACTTCATTCATTATTCTTACATCTGGTGAAAACCAGGACGCAATTTCCGGCTTCTGCAACAAACTATTGAGGTGATTGCTAATCCCCACTCCTTTTTCCAATGTGATTTCCCCTGAATAGATCAATAGTTGCACTGCCTGATCTACATCCTCCACAGTCCGGATATGACTAAGAATATCATGCATCAGATTTCCATAACGCCGCTCTTCCGAACCAACAAAAAAATCACGATTACGCAATCGTAATTGTAATCGTCCATCGGGATTCACTGATTTGTAACAGGTCATTTTCACCTCTCCCGGATTGATCTCATTTTGAACAACAGGTATCCAATCAATGCCATCATCATAGGCTAATTGCTCTTCTACATAATTATTCCGAAGTGAAATAAACTCTTTTTCAGCATCCGGGTCCGAAACATATTCTGCAGCATGATTAATGCTAAAATGCAATAGACCTCCGATTCCTGCCAATGATTCTTTTTCCCCTTTGGGAGCATACGCAATCAACTCTTCTTTTGCCCGTGTAAACGCAACATATGCAACATTCAGGTTATCAATGTAAGAATGTAGCTTTTCCTCAAAATATTCAAACGCAAAAATTGAATTGGCTAACGCAGAGCTATAGGGTATCGGTAATAAGGGTATTTCGTTAAACGGAACAGATTGAGGCTCACACCAAAGAATACTACCGGATTTCTGATCAATATTCCAATCACAGAACGGAATTAGCACTGCTTTAAAACCCAGACCCTTTGATTTATGAATAGTCATAATACGAATTGCATCCTGCGACTCAGGTGTAGAAATAGTCTTATTCACACCACTTTCATCCCACCATTCGAGAAATGCTATAAGGTCCGCTGATTTACGTGTACTGAAATCAAGAGCCATATCCTGAAAAGCCTGCAAAAAGACATTATCTGAATCTTTATCAGATCTCGTAAACAATGATACCAACCTTTCACACATTTCATACAAAGGGAACTTCGCTATTTGAAATATTTCATCCGATATTTCCCCGGGAAAATCAGATTCAACTTCACTATGTTTGAAAAAATCACCTGCCGCATTTTCCGGATGCATCCAGATTGAATATTCCATTAAGGCCAATCTTTTTAGCGTGGTGTCATCCGGTTTTCGTAAATGTTTAAGCAAAGCGATTATTAATTTTACAACCGGAGCATTTCTGACATAAAGAGCTTCATCAGAAATCACATCAAAGCGATACTCTCCGCCCTGTATTTCTTGCTTGTAACGCAGCAAGCGATCAGCCACACGACATCCTTCATCTTTGGTTCTTACCAAAATCGCCATATCACGTAGCGCATACCCCTTATCCTGCCAACGCATAATCACATCAGGCAACCGTTCCAGAGCTTCATCTTTCCAGTCTTTAAATTCGACCGTATCGATAAATTGAAACTGAACATGCCCGTTCTGATGTTTCTTCGATTCAGGAATATACTGATACACATCTTTATAGGCTTCACATATTTTAGTCTGATAATGGACTATCCGCGGATCATTACTGAGATCCTCCGGTATATCATCATTAAATTTCAACTGCAATACTCGTGCTGCAATTGTAAAAAAAGCATTATTGAAATTCACAATTGCAGGACAACTCCGCCAATTAATGCCAAGCACTTCATCATTCAACTGTCCGTTAAATTCCCGTCCTAACTGCTCATCCAGTAACTTCCAATCGGAACTTCTCCATCGATAAATACTTTGCTTTACATCTCCCACAATAAGATTTGACAACTTTTGCGAATCAGTATCACATTGTGCCAGACTCTCATGTATCAGCGGAGAAAAATTTTGCCATTGCATGCCTGATGTATCCTGAAATTCATCAATCATGTAATGTTCTATCTTTACGCCAATCTTTTCATAAATGAAGGGGGCATCCGTTCCATCAATGATCCTGTTGAGCAATTGTGTTGTATCGGTAAGCAACATCAGGTTATTCTCTGCCGCTAATTCCTTGATTTTATTATCTATATCATTCAGGATTCCCAATGTATAAATATTCTTACGAATAATCA
Source organism: Bacteroidales bacterium (assembly GCA_963662365.2). GTDB lineage: Bacteria > Bacteroidota > Bacteroidia > Bacteroidales > UBA7332 > CAXXIC01. Next base: position 5,870 of record CAXXPA010000008.1, on the reverse strand, counting down.
ATGCTGAATTATACCGGGCATAATCATCAAAATGAACCAACACACGCTTCACGCAATCATTTAATCCATTATTGTACGCAGATTTTATAGCATCTGAATATTGTTTCGATTTCCCACCGGCTTTCCACTGATCTATATCATCAGCCAGTTTCTGAAATGTAGCAGTAGGTTGTTTGATCTCACCTTTAGCTAAAAGATGAAATAACTTTAAAGGAGAGCGGCTTCCTCCCGAAAAATCTTCAGCAGTGAAACCATTTTTCTCCATTTGGGCTATCCCTTCTTTACCTAATTCAACAGCTTTTGCCTCATAAATTGCAACCAAACGGCTCAATTGCTGAATATAATTGCGTAATTCACTTTTATCACGCAATTTATCACGAATAGACCCGCTCAGTTGCTTGTACTTTTCTTTGAATAACTCCCCCCCCAGATCAATAATCTCTTTTTTGAAATTCCAGGATTTTCCACTTTCAATCTTCTCTTCCGAGAATCGAAGCAACCAACTTAGAATTTCTTTGTTTGCCGGATCTTCCAAAGAGAATATCATCTTATCAACAGCTTCAGTCAAAATACGACCTGTATCCAGCTCTACGTTGTACCCTCCCTGTAGCCCGATCTCCCGCGCAAATGCACGCATGGTCTGTTGAAAGAACCGGTCTATTGTGCTTATATTAAAGGATGAATAGTCATGTAGAATTCCTAACAAAATGCGGTGCGCTTTCTGATAAACAGCTTCTTCCGTAAGTTCAAACTCGTGCATTAACATAGATAAATAACCGGACTTTTCACGACGGGCCAAGACATCAAGTTCCTGAACAATACGTTTCTTCATCTCATCTGTAGCCTTATTGGTAAAGGTTACAGCCAATATCCTGCGAAAGGAGTTATTACCGGTAAACAGCAGTTTTAAATACTCTCCGGTCAGTTGATAGGTTTTTCCGGATCCTGCAGAAGCTCTATATACAGTAAGCATATTTATTGGGCATTATGATACAAAAAAGCCAATCTGCCCAACCATGAAATTCATTATTGGCAAACCGGCAAATTGATTACGGGGTAAATTAAATAATTCTCGCTTTCGTATACCCCTCTTTTTTAAGCACTTCAAGTATTTTCTGGCGAAAATCACCCTGCACAATAATTTCACCATCTTTTGCAGAACCACCTACCCCACATTTAGTCTTAAGCATCTTCCCCAACTCTTTCAATTCATCTTCCGGCCCTATGAATCCGGTAACCAGAGTAACAACTTTCCCCCCGCGATTTCGTTTATCCAAACTAACGCGTAATAATTGCTTTTCTTTGGGCAAAGCTTCCACCTCTTCAGGTTCCCCGGATTCATATTTAAAATCGGGATTTGTAGAATATACAACATTCAATCTATCTTTCCAATCATTGCTTTTCATAATGTCACTTTTTAAATATTCTTTTAGTCTGACAAATATAGTAAGGATTACGGGAAAGTGAATCAGTGAAGCATAATGATTTATTCTTCGTAAAAACACTATTAACCTGGATTTATATAGGTTTTGGATAGTTCTACCCCCAGACTATAAAATACAACGTAATAACCTGACAAACTATCAATTATGACTAATTTAAAGACATAATCAAAACAACAAATCACTGATAGAATCAGACTATGAGTCAAGTACTATCAGATAAAAAAAATTAGCCCAAAAAGGATATCTGGCAGAAAATAAATACCTGAACCTATATCAGTTTCTTGAAAAATATACCAATCATGTTTTTGTACACACTGTATCAGTCTGGCACTGGAATGATGAAGAAAAAGAGGCACGACTCAGAACTCTGGTGATAACACGTACAGATATAAAAATCCAAAGATAAGGTACAGGTCCAGTTTCAGTAACGGTGGCATTGAGGAGTACTCTGCTCAGGATATAGTTTTGCCCACTACCAGGCGCAGAAGGAGCCTCCTGCATCTCGATGAGTTTTGCTCTAAGTCTACTCTAAATTTGCTTTATGTTGACTTTAGGATAACATAGTGATAATACAGTGATTACATAGAGATAAAATAGTGATAAAATACTCTTTATAAAGACTATTTTATCTGTGTGTTATTACTGTGTTGAATTTCTATTACCAAAATTAAGACATAAAGTCAACCTATACTCAACCTAAAGTAAACTTTAGATGAACCATATGCAAATTGTCTTCCCGTTTCCAATTGAACATGACTTCAAAATGAATAACGATTCCTAAAGTCCAAAAGTAGAAATAGGAAATCACAGTGGTAATACAGTTTTATATAGGACTGGGATATCTCTGAAATATCTCTAAAGCAGGAATGCACTCACATCAGTTAAAAAACCTAAAATTAAAATAATTAGTCCACATCACAACAACGGAATTTAAGAGTAGGCCATTCTCTTTTTTACTTAATTTACACCAATGCTCAAATCCACTTATTTAAAAAATAGTATATTTGCAGGTTAATCAACCATATAACAGTAATTATCAGAGGAAAATCAGAGACAAATGCAAAAAATCCCGGAACCCACTCTCAGACGCCTGCCCTGGTACCTGGCATATCTGAAAATAATGCAAAATAAAACTACTTTATCTGTTTCATCTACCCAAATTGCCAACGCCATAGGCATTGACGCATCTCAAGTTGCAAAAGACCTTTCTTTTGTGGATATATCAGGCAAAACACGAGTAGGTTATGATGTAGCCAATTTAGTGGAAGTTCTTGAATCATTTTTGGGTTTCACCTCTCACCATAAAGCTTTCATATTTGGCGTAGGTAGTCTGGGAACTGCCTTAATGCACGACTCCGGATTGGAAAAATACGGATTGGAATTAGTGGCCGGCTTTGATATTCGCCCCGATTTGATTGGAACACAAATCAACGGAATCAGCATATACCCCCCGGAAAAATGCACTGCATTACGGGAAGAAATGAATGTTCAAATCGGTATACTTACTGTACCGGCCGAAAAGGCCCAGGAGGTAGCTGACAGAATGATTGAATCGGGAATTCAGGCAATCTGGAATTTCACCCCCCTTTCGGGTAAAAGTACCTGATGATATAGTACTTCAGGACACATCTCTTTTCGCTCACCTGGCCGTAATGTTTAACAGATTGAATCAAAACGTTTTATGAAAATAATAGCAATCGGATGGAATTACCCCGATCACAATAAAGAGATGAACCGTTCGTTATTACCTAAGGAACCAATTATTTTCATGAAACCGGATTCTGCTCTGCTTAAAGACGGGAAACCATTCTTTATCCCGGATTTTTCGGACCGGATAGAATATGAAGCAGAATTAGTAGTCAAGATAAACAAACTCGGAAAGAATATTGCGCCCCGTTTTGCTCACCGTTACTACAATGAAGTGACTGTAGGCATTGATTTTACGGCCCGCGATCTTCAGCAAAAACAACGTGAAACCGGTAGCCCCTGGGAAATCAGTAAAGCATTCGACTCATCCGCTGTCATAGGGAATTTCATTCAGATCCCCGGAGACAATGTAAACAACCTGAACTTTCACCTCGATATTAACCAAATGACCGTTCAGAGTACTAATACATCTGAAATGATTTTTCCGGTAAATGAAATAATTGCCTATATCAGTCGTTTTTTCACCCTTAAGATCGGTGATTTAATCTTCACCGGCACACCGTCAGGAGTCGGTCCTGTGAAAATCAACGATCATCTGCAAGGCTTTCTGGGTGAAACAAAACTGTTAGATTTTCATGTCAAATAAATATCCCTATGCGAATCAGACTCTTCATTGCCACGACATGTTTACTTCTGCTTAGCACCATACCTCAGGCTATTGCAGGAATATACACTTATGCTGAAAACTCTCTTTTGGCTAACGGAAAATGGGTAAAAATCAAAGTCGCTAATTCCGGTATCTACAAACTGACTTATTCGGATATTAAAGCTATGGGATTTACCGATCCATCTAAAGTAAGAGTTTACGGATTTGGCGGAGCAATGATGAAAGAACAATTCAACACCCCAAAACCCGATACTCAGTCAAATGGAGACATTCCGGAAGTACCGGTATACCAGGGGAATGAATATATTCTATTTTGGGCACAGGGTGTTATTTCATGGAAAAACACCGGCAATACATTTACACATACTATAAATCCCTACTCGGGTTACGCCTTCTACTTTCTGACAGATAGTAAGGGGGCTCCTTCCGGCATAAAAACTGAGGAATCAATATCAAATCCGGAGATTACGGTAAATACATTTAATGATTATGCTCTTCACGAAGTAGATCTTAAAAATATCGGATCTACCGGTCGAGAGTTTTATGGTGAAGATTTTAGTGCTACTACAACTCAGACATTCCCGTTTACTATACCCGGAGTTTCGACAACATCACCAATAACATTAAATGTTGACTTTATTTCGAAAGCAAACATAGTTACGCCATTTCAGGTAAGTGTCAACGAAAAACTAATTACATATGCCAACATGCCTTATACCAGCAGCGGTGAAAGTTATGTAAGGGCAAAAGATCTATATTCAACCGGAACATATACCAATAGCTCTTCCAGCAATAGCACCTACAATGTAAAAATAGAATATGGGAAAAGCGGTGATATCAATTGCAGGCTCAATTATATCCGATTGAATATGGAACGTGAATTGAAGCTTTACGATGCATATACAGCTTTTCGATCCATTTCAGCAAAAGGAAAAAAGGCCTTATTTACGATAAATAATTCCAATGCAAATGTAAAGGTCTGGGATATAACTAATGGAAAGTGTAAACAAATTGGATCAACGCTCACTGGCTCACAACTCAGCTTTGCTGTTGCGTCACCAGCTGATACTATCAGGGAATTTGTTGCCTTTGATGTAAATGCAACTTTCCCTAAACCTGAACTTGTGGGTACGGTTACAAATCAGAACCTGCACGCTTTACCGCAAACCGACATGGTAATTATTTGCCCAAACAACTTTTATACGCAAGCCAATAAAATAGCAGAACTACATAAAACCCAAGATAATCTGCGAATTACAATCGTACAACCGGAACAAATCTACAATGAATTTTCATCCGGCACCCCCGACGCCTCTGCCTACAGATGGTTTATGAAAATGTTTTACGACAGAGCTAATAGCGACAATGACAAACCTAAATATCTCCTGCTTTTCGGTGATGGTACTTATGACAACAGATTATTAGGCTATGAATGGAAAACAGAATCATACACAAATAATTTATTACTGACTTATCAATCGACGGAGTCGCTGGTTGAAACATCTTCTTATGTATGCGACGACTACTTTGGATTTCTGGACGACAACGAGGGGGCAAATATCTCTTCGGATAAACTGGATTTAGGAATTGGCCGTTTTCCGGTTCGCACTTCTGATGAAGCCGAAAATGTTGTTAATAAAGTGATCAACTATGTTGCCAACAAACAACAAGGCCCATGGAAGAATAATCTTTGCTTTGTGGCTGATGACGGTGATTTTAATGAGCACATGGATAATTCTTATAAATTAACCCAATATCTGGAAGCAAATAACAAATCATTTGTTGTCAACAAAATATATCTGGATTCTTATAAAAAAGAAATAACATCAACCGGAGAATCCTACCCAACGGCAAAAAAACAATTATTTGACATGTTAAATTCCGGTGTCATGGCTATCAACTACACCGGACACGGTGGCGTAAATGGCTGGGCTACAGAACAAATTATCACAAAACCTGAAATCAAAGAACTATACCTAAAGAGATTACCCCTTTGGATAACAGCAACCTGCGACTTTAGTCGCTTTGATGATTTTACAACGACATCCGGTGAAGAAGTTTTACTTAATAAGAATGGGGGTGGAATTGCTCTGATCACAACAACACGTGTT
>CAXXPA010000007.1:0-85604 GCA_963662365.2 Bacteroidales bacterium | reverse complement strand
CACAGGGATATCTGTTTCACCAGACTCCAGTTCCATATAATCGGATTCATTGATGCCGCATACAGCAGCAACTTCTGCGGCAGTCACCTCCAATACCTCACGAAGGTCTTTCAGGCGCAGTGCAATTTGTTTAATTTGCTCGTCCATAATTATCGTTTAAAATATGCCAGTTTGATTAATGCCTATAAGCAAGAGAGGCTCATGGCATGAGTATTAATACCCATGTAAAAACAGGAATCCTCTGCTCTCACGAAATTCGATTCAAAGTAATCCAAAAATAAGAGAAAAATAGTTTAATCTGGGATGAATTGGGGTGTTTAACACAAGAAAAGGGGTGAAATTGTAAAAAAAGGGGTGAAATCTAATGAAAAAGAACAAACCAACTTTAGGACAGGTGTACTTCATTTACGGCGGGGAGTATTGTTATATAGCTACAATCATGTTAAATGACACTTATCTGATGCTAATGCTTCCCACCATAAAGGCGTGTTAGGGACTTACACCCTTGAGTAATTGACCATGCTGAGCGAACACAAAAAAGTGAGGACACCTCGCGGTATATCCTCACTTTTCAGGAGTCTGATTAATCAAGTGTTAAATCAGACATTTCATATCAACTGGCTCTTTATTACAAATCTTCATTATCCATTTCAGGAGGAGCTTCTTCTAAAGATTGTAGCACCAACGAAATTTCATTATCCAGTATCACCTGAATTATCTCTGGACTTTGATATTCTTTTTTGAACGAGGGGTTAATCACTAGATTACTCATTGCTTACTTCTACTTTTTGGGTTTTCTTTTCATTATTAACTTTCAGTACCACTAAATATACTCCTGGGATAAGACTTTCTGCCAATACTGAAGTAGAGTTAGTCAACTTACCGGTTTCAATCTTTTTTCCTATACAATTATACAACTCGAAAGAATCGCTATTACCGAAGTTTCCACTACCGCTGACTACAATCTGACCATCTTTATTTCCGTAAACATGAATATTAGTCAAAGTCGCATTATTCAGACCGGTAATCACTGATGCAGACTTGAAGAGAACGGAGAATCGGGTATCTGTAGTTGTTGCATCCGATGTAAAAGTATATGCCCCACCATTGGTTAAATCCAGTTCAGTATTCAACATATTATCATGAAGATAAATATTCACACCATCGAAATTACTTACCTGAGTAGCTTTGATGGTAAAGCTATTGGCCTGACCGGTAGTAAATCCTAACGGAATCTCATTTGTTGATTCTACATTGTTCATGCCATTGATTACCATATTATCAGCCCCTACTTTGGTGTAAATCGCCGGAATTGCTTCGTTATCATTACTCATTTTATAGGAATCATAATCATCTACACCGTTAGTTGCATTACCATTGAATAGAATAATCGCTTCGTCATTGTTTGTCCCATTTGAAACTTCAAGACGCAAGACCTGTGAGGGAGCTAGTATTGTCGCAGATCTAAGTGTCGCATCATTATATGTTCTTCCATCTGATTGCATCTGGGTCCCCTTGTGTGTACGCATGGAATTCTTAAAAGTCAATAGTCCGGTTGACGAAGTTTCATTTACACGTACCCAAAATGCCTGCATTGGAGGAATATTCCCTGTAGCTACGTTTCCTGCTTCGATTGTTGATCCAAGATTACTCACAGCATTGTAAGTTGCAAAAACATATTTCCCTGAAGCATTTTTCGTGCGATACCAAATGGTAGAACCTATATTTGCTGCAGACTGGTTAGTAGCATCATTGTATGCAGCATCCCAGCTCAGGTATGAAGGGTATGGATTACCAACCAGATTAAAACCGCTTTTTACCACGCCGGTTGTCCGGGTCAGGCTGATTGACTGGGGACCATCGTTCAGTATCCCGTTAAACGAAACTGTACCATTTGATGTTACAGTCTGTGCTACATAACCTTTACCAGGCTCCATAGATCCGGTTACTTGTACAAACTGAGCACTTGGCTCATCGTATTTAAATACAGCAGTTGCAGAGCTCAAAGCTGTTGTTGCAGCTCCACTTACAGGGCTAGATACATACCAGTTACGACCTGAGGATAGATACTGCAAAACATTAGCTATGATTGTTTTCGCCGCAGCATCAGTGTTTACAAATGTCGCTGTACCGTTTTCCGCATCTGAAGAAAGTGTAAATGTGCCACTATTGGCAAATACCCCCGAGCCAATAGTTAACTTCTTACCCGGATTAACCGTGATCTGCCCTCCGTTTACAACATCGATATTTGATAATGATGTCAGATCCTGATCTACAGTCAATGCTCCTGCAACTGCAATATCACCAGATACCGGGGCAGATCCTGTGGACCAGTTTGATGCCGCTGATGTTGTACCATTTAATGACGTCGGCAAGGTTGTTATTGGTTCGAACTGGAAGCAATTACGAGCACGAACTACTGAGGATGACTCTGTTATCAAAACTCCGGATTTACTTACATCATCCCAGGTAGAGAGTCTTAAAACAGTTGTACCATTTTTGATATTATAAAAGCAAAAGTTATCTCCGCTAAACTGAACAAGCCCATTCTGACTTGTAGCATCAGGCAATGTATAATTAACCGAAGAAGAACTCAATGTAGTTCCATTAATATAAGCTCCGGTCGCAACGTTTTTGATAGTATAAGCACCCGAGCCTGATGAGGTTTCTGTAATTTCCCAAATGGAATTTGCATCAAATCCGGCTGAACTTATTTTGTATTTCAACGTGCTGGCATCAGCAGCATATATAATTCTTTTTAACGAAGCATCTGTTAGTATATCTCCTCCTGAAACACCGTAGCTATATATGCGATAGTATGAGGTGCCGGGAGATGTATTACGGGTTGATGCATTGAAAGTAGTTAACGCAGTTGACAATGTTGTTGCTGCAGTTGTTAAATCCGATGCCACTGTTCCTGTCGTTAATGTGGTTTGCGCTGTATTTTTAGCTCCAGTTAATGTTGACAACGATACAGACGCAAAGTCCAGAAATTTAGTTCCTGTTCTTGGGTTCACGGCTGTGACTCGGGACGAAACCGCCGCTATCTGAATGGCAAGTGTATAATAAGCCGGGCGATCAGAATTAAATGTAGCATAAGCAGTAGAAAGCGCTGTTTGGGCATTTGAAATATCTGTAGTTGATGATATAGTTCCTTTAGCGGTTTCTGCTGTTGCAATTGCATTATTTAATATGCTTACGATAGCTGGAAAGAATGCTGTGCTACTATAATATCTGTTTGATGCAACAGAATCTCGTCCTACTTTAACTGTATTGTTGATATAGTTTACATATGTATTGTAATTAGCAATGCCTGTATTCAGGTTGCTTTCAGCTGTGGCCAGATTCGAAGTCGCTATAATGTAGTCGTTCGCAACAACTGAGCCTGAGTTATACAGTGTTTGCCCTGTTGAAATTACATCATTTAAAGCACTACGTAGTCCCGAGATGTAAGGATTGGTATTGATAGTGCCATTATACAAAGTTGTGGCATTGGATAATTCTGTATTTAAATTGGATTTTACACCATCAATACTATTACCTTTTAAAGGGATTGTTGCTGTCAATGTTTTTTTAGCACATGATACTGTAACGGTGATTGTCGCATCAGTTGAAATAGACCCGTTTGTCGACAAGGTTGCTATTGAATATTCTGACGCATCTCTTGTCAGAGTTATTTTGCTTTGATCATCATTTGATAGACCTCCCCAGTCGGTAATAGACCATGTTATATTTAAGTCATTTAAAGCATCTACAGTAATAGTATTTCCAAATGCATTAACTATTGGAGATACACTTAATGAGGAGGTAACTGTTCCGGATGATGTTTGATGTGATACCGGAACTGAAAGGGTACTTATACTATCAGGTGCTAATTCACCAATGGTAGTATTATCAAACCCCGCACCAGCATAATTATATCCGGTGATTATATTCAGAGACTTTAAAATTCCGCTATTTGTAAGTGCAGTATTAGGTGTTATTGAATATGTTTTGGTCGTGTTATTGGAATTTTCGAACTTACAATAGACTATTTTGCCATTACCAGATGTCAAGTCTAACAGAAGCTCCATATCTGACCATTGTGCTCGAGCTGCCAGACCAGTATTAGAGATTGTTGGTATAGTAGCGCTACTTAATGTGCCATTACCAAGTGTATAATAAACTCCGGTGTTTTGTGCTCCACCAAATTCAAAAATAACATCATTATTTGAATTTCTCAATTGATATGCAGTACCTCTCATACCTCCCCAAAATGCAGTTTTAACATAAAAATACTTATTCGAATATTTTAATGTTCCATTTGTCGTTCCATCTGAAGTAAAGTACTTTGTAAATGTACCTGGTAATCCATTAGGAGAAAATGACATTGTTTTATTAGACGTGAGTGCTAAAACATTATTGGTTACATCACTTACCGTAGTTGGTGTAGTTCCAACATTAGCAATAAAGACATAATTGCTCCCTGTAAATCCCGGATAGGCTGTACCGGTTACAGGATAGACGGTGCCTGCAACATTAGTCAGGTCATAAGGTAATGCGGCTGCATTCCCAGAATTGTAATTATCAAAATTCTGCTGGTTAAACCAGGCATTGGATCGAACAGGGAGTGGGTTACCTGCTAATGCACAACCCACCTCAAACAATGTCATTAAGACGATAAAAAGCGTAGATTTCCTCATAAATAATTTGGATTTAAGTTTAACAATCGAATACAAACACATATAGCTATTTATTCAGGTTACATTGCTGAGAATATAAAACCACTAGATATCAAGGCTACATCTCACCTCTTTAATATTGCTCATGGACTGATAAAAAATGAGGATGCACAAAGAACACCCTCATTTAAAAAACCTGATAAATACAGGCGCTACATCTATCACATATCACACAAAAAAGCTAATCTTTATATTTCACGGCATCAACGGTATAATTCCGGACAGAGGCATACCTGTTATAAGGATTGGCTTGTAATTAGCTTATTATTTCACTACAACCTTCTCGGTTTTCTTCTCATTATTTACCCTCAAAACCACAAAATATACTCCCGGTGTTAAGCTTCCTGCTAGTACTGAGGAGGAGTCTGTCAACTTGCCGACCGCGATCTTTTCACCCACACAATTATACAATTCAAACGAATCATTATTGGCAAAATTTTTATTGCCGGATATGACAATCTGATCTTCATTATTTCCATACACCTTGATATTCGACAGAGTCGCTTTATCTATACCAGTTGGGATTGAAGAACCGGCTCTTAAAGGAATGATTTCGGTCAACGTTTTTTTTAGCACAGGAAGCAGTTACTGTAATTGTAGCATCTTTTGAGACAGATCCATTTGTAGTTAACGTTGCAGATGAATATTCTGACGCATTTCTTATAATTGATACTTTACCTTGATCCTCTGTTGAAAGACCACCCCAATCTGAAATACTCCAGGTTATATCTAAATCGTTTTTAGCTTCAATGGGTAGTATATTTCCAAAGGCATTGATCAAAGATGTAACACTTAAATTAGAAGAAGCCATCCCTTCGGTAGTTTGATGAGATGACGGCACAACTAAGGATGTAATGCTATCCGGCGCCAGTTCTCCTATAGTTGTATTATCAAATCCCGCACCAGCATAATTATATCCGGTGATTATATTCAGAGACTTTATAATTCCGCTATTTGTAAGTGCAGCATTAGGTGTTATTGAATATGTTTTGGTCGTGTTATTGGAATTATCGAACTTACAATAGACTATTTTGCCATTACCAGATGTCAAGTCTAACAGAAGCTCCATATCTGACCATTGTGCACGAGCTGCCAGACCAGTATTAGAGGTTGTTGGTATAGTAGCGCTACTTAATGTGCCATTACCAAGTGTATAATAAACTCCGGTGTTTTGTGCTCCACCAAATTCAAAAATAACATCATTATTTGAATTTCTCAATTGATATGCAGAACCTCTCATACCTCCCCAAAATGCAGTTTTAACATAAAAATACTTATTCGAATATTTTAATGTTCCATTTGTCGTTCCATCTGAAGTAAAGTACTTTGTAAATGTACCTGGTAATCCATTAGGAGAAAATGACATTGTTTTATTAGACGTGAGTGCTAAAACATTATTGGTTACATCACTTACCGTAGTTGGTGTAGTTCCTAAATTAGCTATAAAGACATAATTGCTCCCTGTAAATCCCGGATAGGCTGTACCGGTTACAGGATAGACGGTGCCTTCAACATTAGTCAGGTCATAAGGTAATGCGGCTGCATTTCCTGGATTGTAATCATCAAAACTTTGCTGGTTAAACCAGGCATTGGAACGAACAGGAAGAGGGGTTCCTGCAAAAACCCTTGCCGTCCCAAATAATGTAATCAGGACAGCTAGAAGTGTAGTCTTTCTCATAAAATAAATTGATTAAAGTTTAACAAATCGATTCCAATCACAAATAACTATTTATTCATGATTACATCACCACAAATATAAATCCGCTAGAAATCAATGTTATATCTTTATGTACAGATTTATATGTGATTGTACATTCTTGTCCGAAATTCAATAATTTATCAAATTACACCCTTACTCAACTTAATAAAAGGCAATATTTAGCAATCCTATAGATTTTACGCCCCCGAAAAAAGAAAGGGTGTCCCTTCAATTTCCGGAACACCCTATTCTCTCTGAGACATAATAAAAACGCTCAGGTTATTTTACTTTTTCAAAAAACTCTGCTTCAATGATTCGAAGTTGACCTTTCGTGTTGAGGTTTTTCGGATCCTTAAATCCGTCAAGCTCTTTTTGTCCGTTTACTTCAATCATATTATTGAACGCATCCTTTACTGTTTCAGCACCAGTTAATCTGATCGTTACATTTTTTCCTTTTGTTGGTTTAACCGGAATGGTAACATACCCCAGACTCTGTTTTGTATTACCGGACCAGACCACTTTACCATCAATAGAGATTTCTATCGGATAACTTCTGCTTCGCCATCCTGTAAACTTCAAAGACACCTCCGATATTTCTGCTGTACGGGCTAATTGGTAGGTTATCCAACCGTCAGAAATCTTTCCGGTATTTGTCCATTCAGTCATCTCGTTATCATCATAACTAAGACTGGCCCTATCCTGATTTGCACCTGCCGTAGCCGATACAATATCAATTGACCGTCGGCTTTCTTTATATGATGGAGTAGATGGCGTCTCTCCTCTTGTAAGGTTTGACTTCAGGCTATCCGCAGGCAATATGTCACTGAGTCCGTTTTCTGTCTTAAAAGGAACTGTAACAAATGAGATTTTGTCTCCCTTCAATCCTTCCGCCAAAACAGAGATAGATACTTTACCAGCCTCGGTAGTCGTGCGAATCAGGGCTCGGTTTATACCACATTCAGCCGGTAAGGTTTTGCTCAGGATATAATTATCCGGTCCCTGACCAATACCTCCGCGCCATTCGGCCGGACCGGTCATATCAAATTTCACCAATGGATGTACAGTTGGACAGCGCTGACCTTTAGCATCCACAACTTCTACCTGAACCAGTACCATATCAGCACCATCGGCTTTTACGGTAGTTGGACGGTCAATCATCGACAGTTTCAGGGCTACCGGCTCCCCTACGGTTACCTTTACATCCTGGCTTTCTACTTTTCCATTAGCTGTCATACTTACGGCTTTGAGTTCTCCGGCTTCGTATTTCACGTTTTTGAACGTATGCAGGAATTCATAGCTTTTCTCTCCATAACCAAGCGATTTTCCATTCAGGAACAACTCCACTTTATCAGAAGGAGAAGTGACCATTACATCTTTTACTGTACCCGGTGCATAATTCCAATGACCAATGATGTATGTGCGGTATTTTTCAATATCAACCCAGCCATCCCACATTACCTGGTGTGCATAAAAAGCATCTTTCGGGATACGCATTGCATCCACATTTCCACTACGACGATACAGCTCTTCCCCGCGCCCCATCGTATTCGTGTCAGAAAATACAATCTTCATACCGCCGTCACTTACCCTTTTGCCGGTACCGGAGCGTTGTGTAAAATAATCGGCCCAACGTATAATCAGTTCCTTTGCGAAAGAATCCTGATTACGGTTGTAATCACTGGCGTCAGCCCCACGGTAAAGTGGGCCGGCTCCGTTTTTATGAAATGGAGGGGTCAGCTCATCCCAATACTTACGCAAAGCTTCATCACGACAATACTCGGTCGCAATCATAGGCTTACCAGCACTTTTATTTATATATAGCATCTCACCACCATATTCTGCAATTTTACTATCCAGCATTTCCCGTGAGCCTATTGCACGCCCTCCATTAGGATCAAACCGATCACGCATCGCTTTCATATCCGCCATGTGCGGTTCGCTTATATTTTCATTTCCTGATTCGTACAAAATTACACTTGGATTGTTGCGGTTGTAAATAATTACATCACGCATTAGCTCCACCCGTTGTTCCCAACGACGTCCTTCCATATCTGCTTCCTGGTCGCCTGCCGGAAACATCTGCATTAAACCTAAACGGTCACACGATTCCACATCCTGTTTCCATGGAGTTACGTGCATCCAGCGCACCATATTGGCATTGGTTTCAAGCATAAGGTTATTACTATAGTCGCTTAACCATGGTGGAACCGACATGCCAATTGCAGGCCATTCGTTGCTACTGCGTTGTGCATATCCTTTAGCCTGAATAACACGGTCATTCAAATAAATAGCGCCATTCTTAAACTCTGTTTTCCTGAAACCGGTACGGGTTTTCACCACATCCACTACTTTCCCGTCTATGGTTAACGAAGTATATACGTCATACAGATATCCATATCCCCAACTCCAGAAATGAAGGTTTTCCAACGGAGCCGATGCTTTTACAAATTGAACCTGGCCAGATTGTACCACAGTCTTTTCGCCGTTGAAGTGTGCGATTTCTTTTCCATCCATATCCTTCACCACAACCTCATAACCCACATATTGCGGTTGATTCGATTCATTTTTCACCTCTGACTCTGCATGAAGTTCAGCCGTTCTTTTCTTTATATTGTGATTCAACGCATACACATATACTCCCGTAGTCCTTAAACTGGAATAAAGTGGTAATGTCTGATATACAGAACCGGTCACATGCAGAAATACATTTTTGGGAATCCCTCCGTAGTTTGCATTAAACGCTTTGTGATGCCATTGAAACGGACTTCCGGTTAATTGTTCCTTGTATCCCCATCGGTTATCAACCTTAACAGCAATAACATTATCTCCGGAATAATTGATATTGGGCGTAATATCAAATCCGAATGCCATTACTCCATTCTCATTCAACCCCACCTTAACTCCATTGACATAAACCTCAGCTGCCTGACGCACACCTTCAAACTCAACAAATACTTTTTTCCCGTTATCACTTTTGGAAAGTCTGAAATGTTTACGATACCATCCAACGGTATCTGTTAGCTGATTATGACTAACCCGGTACGCATCATCTTCGTTAAAGGCATGTGGAAGTGTAATGGATTTCCAGTTACTGTCATCATAAACAGGTGCATCTGCACCGGTGATATCACCAATCTTTAACTTCCAACCGGAATTAAAATTATAGGTCTTCCGTAAAGAGCTCCCATCCGCTGCTGATGCATAAAAACACATCTCTGCGAACAGACAAATACACATAAATAGGAATATCCTATTTTTTCTTTTCACTGTTCTTTTCATCATAGATATTATATTAATGTTTAAAGTTCCTGACGACTATTTTCCATCCACAATCCACTTGTCTACACGACACTAAAATAGGAATAGAATAGACTGCAAAACTATCTAATTCCTTTCCGGATTAAATAAGTAATTGTACAGATATATGTTCTTTCCTTCAGTACCGGATTAAAAAGAGTTTACAATCTATAACTCCTCCTATATTCTTGAGACTATTACCAACCATAGCCTGCTACCACAACCACCGACTATTATCACATAAAGCTTACCGATCAATGTCTCCTGCCTGCTCTTTTTGATTAACGGCTTATTCCACTATCATTTAAATTATGTTACATTCTCGTGCATTATTGAATCTTTAAGACCTGGTTTAATAAGAAAGCCGGACTGGAACTTCAGGAGCTCTCAATCCGGCTTTGATGCTAATAGTGGTCTTTCAGTTATTTCTTTTGAGTCGAAATACATTAAAGGGTCACACCATGTCGGGCCTTTTTTGCAAACGAACCTTCAAACTGTAAATACAAGTTATAAGACAGCCTATTGATTATCTATCCATCGTCTTTTATTTTACGGATGAAGCAGCTATCTTAAATACATTTACTGAATTCCTCTTCATTTTACAACTAAATTCCTTATCGATATTTGGTATTATCGTTATCGTTGGAGAAACCTTTTGGGGAGTTTGTAATGAGTTTTCGTCCGTCAGTTTATCAGAACAAAGTGTTGTAAGTTGGGCACTTACTTTCGCTCCTTTCATATTATAATTCTTCAGGCAGAAATCAGTTGAAATGTCATTGTCGGTTGGGTTTACAACCTTTATGTACAGTTGATTGGTTTTTTCATCTAAAGTTGCAGAAGTATATAAAAGTGGAGTACTAATGTCTAAGGTATGAGTTAGTTGATTATCCATATAAAACAATATCTGATTTGTATTTACATCAATCCTAATATCACACCACTTGTTAATGTCATTCTTATTTGACGTCAATATTAATGTTGATTTCAAGCCATTATAATATCTGTCAATGGTATTTCCATTAGGACCAATATTCCAACGATAATAGTTTCGATTATCCTTGTAGCCAAAAATAATTTGAACCCCATCCTTACCACTGGTTTTACGAACCTTTAATCTGTACGCATAAACCGAATCTGTTATCATACTTATTGTTGATAAACAGTTTTTGCCTAAAGTTGATTGAGAACATACACCATTAATAGTGTGCCAATCACCAACCTTAGCGAACCACGCATTATTGTTATGAAGAGTGTCAATCAATAATGATTTTCCATTTTTACCAGTTATTGAAAAATCAGAGAATTCAGCGGTTGCAAGATTTGTTCCAATACCAATGGCTCCATTTAAAATATTAGTTTTGGTACAAGAAGTGTCTTTTACAGAAACGTTAACAGTCCCGAGATTATTCGCAAACAATTTCTGAACATAATAAGAGGGAGTGCAGTATACTTTTGATGCATTGAAATTTATTAAATCGGGCGACCATTTTCTATCATGTACATTCACAAATATGGGAGCATAGGAGTTCATTCTTACAATATCGGAATTCTTTTCCATCCCTTGCATATATACGGCTTCGCCTATAGCCGCATCTAAATTACCAAGCCCACAATTTTTGGTTACGGCATATTCACCCACATATATTTTCATGCCATTTCTGTCGTATGTATCATACTTCTGGTATTGATTGATAAACCATTGAGGGCTGCGATAATAGTGCTCGTCTAATAAATCAGCCTGAGCCGAATGAGGCCAAACCGGATTATCTGACCCCCATGCTACAACATTGGCAATGCAGATCATTTCAGGATATCTTTTCTTTATTTCTTTATAGAACTGTTCATATCTTTGGGCGTAGTTATCACCTTTGAAATTCTCATTTCCAATTTCAAGATATTTAATATTAAACGGTTTTGGATGTCCATTTGCAGCTCTTAAGGCTCCATATTTTGTTTTAATATCACCGTTGGCATACTCCAAGGCATCCAATGCATCTGTCAAATAATCATTGTTGTTAGTATAGTCATTATGATCTTTGTGAGCAATACCCACATTTACCACATACAATGGCTCTGCATGTAAATCTTCGCAAAGTTGTAAGAATTCATGATATCCCATCCCGTCGGTCGTACGATATCCCCAGAGATTCTTATGTCCGGGTCTTTCTTCTATTTTCCCAATGGTTTTTTTCCATTCAAAACGATTTTTCAGTGTATCGCCTTCTACAAAGCACCCTCCCGGAAAACGCATAAAAGTAGGGTTCATATCGGAAAGTAATTGAGCAAGTTCCGGACGTAATCCATTTTCTCTATTATTGAAAGTTGGAGGGAAAAGCGATACGACATCAAGCCATAATGTACCTGTAGAAGGAGTAGTTATAGCAAAACATGCAGCGGAATCATTTGCATTGGCAATAAAGGTGCATGTATATTTCTTCCAGTTAGTATCAATGCTATTAATTTTAGCTTTTGCATATACTTTTCCGCCCTTACTCCTTAGAGACGCAAAAACGGCTCCATTAAAATTTAGTGACTTGGCAAAGAAGGATAACTTATATTTTCTACCCTTTACTACATTAATTCCCCAATAGCCAGTATTTGATACACCGGCTTCCTGATCGGGTGTGTTTTTATTTATTTGAAGCTTTAGACATTTGGCTTGGGAGGTATTTAGAAGACCCTTTGTTTCTATCGACATTTCAGCAGAAGTCTTTTGTGTAGTAATGAGACTCCAGCACTCAGGGGTTTGTGCATCTTCAAAAGATCTGTTCCTGATAAGTTCTGCATATAAACCACCATCAGCTGCATGATTAATATCTTCAAAAAAAATCCCATAGTGTGTTGGGCTTATTCTGACTCCTTTCTGATTTACATCAACATAAATTTTAGGTTGGGAATAAACGGAAAAGCTTATCGTTAAGCTTAGAAATAAAACGGTTAGAAGTTTCATATTGATCTTTTTGTTAGCTGATATCAGGAGCAGCCTGATATCAGCTAAGATTATTGTGCTTTTAAATTATAGTGTTTTGCTTTTAAATAAACCTTTATTGTTTTTTACTTGATATACGATACAAACCGGCTCCATGTCGGGGTAACTTCTTAGAAAATTTGCCCGAAAACTGTCCAAGATTCTTCCCTGTCCATAAATCCTTTACATAATATTTTCCGGTGCCTTTCAATCCCAGATCCAGAAATTGTACAGATACTACTGAAGAATCAGCAGGAATTGGTGCTTGTGGTTGTTCCGAGTAAACAAGATATTTCATATTCGACCACCATGTTTCTGGTTTAACATCATTCAGTTTCCCTTTCGCTACAAAGCGGTTGTAGCCTTTAGGAATCGTGTATTCGATAATTGAACCGGAAACAATCTTTAGTTTATTACTGTCTACTGCTGCTTCAGGCAGGCTTGAATTCCATTTCAGGTTTTGCAATCTGAGTGTATCTTTGTCGCCAATCAACATGGGGTCAATCCAGGCTCCTTTGTACTTGAGTGAACCACTTTCATTGTCGGAAGTAACCAGGTAGAGTTTGCTTAAGCCAGCAATATTTACATCAATATCGGTGGCATAATCAGGTGTATCCATCGTTATTGATTCACTTTTCCAAAGGGCCTTCGACTCATCAATTCTTTCCGGATCCTGAGCATTAAATAAAGCCACATATTTATCGCCGGTTTTAGGATCATCTGCTGTCCATGCAACCAACCAGTTTTTATTACACACCTGTCGGTTGTTAGTACTATGCTGATTTACTTCAAGGACATTCTTATTGGTAAGTAACGACAAGCTGAACGGATCAGTATCGGGTAAATTGCCACCAAACATCAAAGGAGATTTGAAAATTGACCAGAGTGTCATCATCGTGTAAAGCTCATCGTGTGTAAAAGCACTCATTCGTGGCTTTCCCCGTTCGGCGCGAATGCCAATCTTACCCATGGGCAGCATATCACAATCGGGGTAATGACCTATTGCGCTATAAGGTGCCCAGCGGTTACAAAGATCAAAATGCAATTTTAGTTGAGGCCATTTATCCCAGAAGTCGTCAATAATACGCCACATATTGGCATTATTAGCTACATGGTTTGCATTTACAATAGGTGTTTCACCTGGCGAAGTACTTAATAGAATTTTGCGCCCACTGCGATCAATGGCTTTGCGAATCATATCGATTTCGTCGCCATGGTAAGGACGTGAAAGGTCATCTACTTTTACAAAATCTACTCCCCACGATGCATATAATTCAAATAATGAATTGTAATACTCCTGAGCTCCTTTTTTTGTTGAGTCTACAGAATACATATCTCTCAACCATTTGCAAAGTACTTTATCGTCATAAATTTCTGACGCTTTTACAGTAGTGCCTTTTATAGGTGTGTTCTTTGCTACAGCTTCTTTCGGAATACCCCGCATGATATGAATACCAAACTTTAATCCTTTGCTGTGTATATAGTCAGCCAAAGGTTTAAAACCGGCACTATTTGCAGCCGTTGGGAATCGCAAAGGTGTTGGCAATAGTCGCCCATACTCATCCATGACAAATATGGGATCTTTCTGATTATAAGCACCATGTTCTTTATTGTTCTCTACATACCAACGAATGTCGACAACGATGTATTGCCATCCGTATGGTTTTAAATACTTTGCCATATAATCGGCATTTGCTTTTGTTTCTTCTTCGGTAACAGTTGTTCCGAAGCAGTCCCAACTATTCCAGCCCATTGGAGGCGTAGAAGCCCATTGGTGAAATGTCTGTTTTTCGATTTGTGGAGTGTTTGCTTGAATTGATAAAGACCAACTAAAAGCAAAGAGCAGTAAATAATAAATAATTGTTTTTTTCATTTTGTCCTTGATACTCTATTTTATTGTATTATTTGAGAAGTCGGATATGATAAACAGCACCGGCCTTTGATTTTGGAGCTGCAACAAATTTTAGTTTTAACACCCCGGAGTTTACTTCTTTTACTGCCTGCGGAATGGGATAATTCACAGTGAAAAAGTTATAACCTTTATCGCCTTTCAATACTACCGTTTCAAGCTTTGTGTCGTTAAGATAAATATCGAAGGTACGTTTGCGATCCAGGCCATAATAAGTAATTTGAAGTGCAGAGGCTTCTTTATTTTTGTCAAAAAGATCGTAGCCAAACCAATCAGTGGCTTCACGCCAATGCCTATCGTTCGTGATGCCGGTATTCATTTTTTCTCCACTCAGATTATGATCTGTTTCGGGTTGCTGTTCACCGGCAGCAATTTGGTCGATGGTCCGTTTTTCGAGTTCCAGTTTTTGCTTTTCCTGTTCAGCTAAAACCTGCATTTTAGTCTTATACTCTTTCGTAGAATATACAGGCCAGTAAATTTCATAACGGGCTTCATGTATTTCAGAAAAAGGTCTCAGCAAAATGTCTTTACGTGATTTAGGGTTCACCAGATCAGGCATTTTGAAGGTAAGTTTATCCAAATCGACTGGTTTTACTTTGTTTGAAAAGTCTTTAATGTCTGATAAGATATAAGGAGCTTCGTTTATAGGGTAAAGTGGACCGTTGGCAACATGTCCCATTCTGCTACCATCGGCAAATAAGCCAACCAGATTGGTTGTATCAGTTATTGCTGCTAATACAATAGGACCGTATTTTATCGATGCCCATGACGAACTGTCCGGTAAATATTCTACACCAACGTGCATGGGAAGTTCTATTCTGATTTCATCACCCGATTTCCAACGATTGTTTAACGCAATGTAGTTGTTCTCGATTTTAAAATCGGTTATATTTTTCCCATTCACAGCCACCTTTATCTGATTAGTACTAACCCACGCTGGCTTTCTTAATTTAATACTTATCGGGGTTGATGATACCTTGTTTAATCTGAGTGTGGTGAAGTTTTTATAGGGAAAACGGGTTTCCTGAACCACTTGTACCCCTTTTTCCTTCCAGTTTAGCTCGGAGGCAATAAACAGATTAACGTACAGGCTGTTTTCATCATGTGCATAAATCATTTCACCATATTTGGCATGGTTTTCCATACCAGAGCCAACACAGCACCAAAAATCGTTTTGTGGTTGCGAATAAACCCGGTAATGGCGTGGGCGCATTTGGGTAAAATAGACAAAACCGCCTTTATTCGGATTCTGAGATGAAAGTATGTGATTAAACAAGGCTTTTTCATAGTAATCCATGTATTTTGTGTCAGGGTCAGTTGTATACAGCATTTCGGTTAGTTTGAGCATGTTGTAAGTGTTACACGTTTCAGGACCCATGTTAGTTTCAATCATCGATGAAAAATCATTGGCAGAATGAAAATGCTCGCCAACACTATTGCCTCCGATTGAAACAGTCCATTTATCAACCACCGTGTTCCAGAAAAAGACAGCAGCAGAATTCCATTCAGTATTAGCTATTGCATCGGCAATAGCCTTGAAACCAATAATTTTGGGAATTTGTGTGTTTGCGTGTTTTCCAGCCAGTTCGTTTTTATGTTGAATGAGCGGATCGAGGATAAACCGGTGAGAAACCCGCTGGGCAAGGTCTAAGTATTTTTTATTGCCGGTAATTTGGGCAACCTGAGCAAATACTTCGTTCAATCCACCATGTTCTGCTTTTAGCATGGTTTGCATTTGCTCGTCAGTAAGGTTTTGGGTTAAGTTATAAAACCAATCCGTCAGTTTAACCAGAATGCTAAGTGCCTTGGGGTTGTTGGTGTACCAATAGGCATCCCGCAAACCCGCATAAAGTTTGTGGATATTGTACAAGGGCACCCAACGTGAGTTGACTGCCGACGGATTGCCAGAACCGATTTCTGACCAAAATGCAAGTCCATTAGGAATCCCGTCTACATATCCGTTACCGTTTTTACGCTGGCAGCTGTCGAGCCAATTAACCATGTAATTTGCACGGTGCAGGCATTCTGCATTGCCCGTAGCGGCATACATCATCGACAAAGCCGATAAATAATGCCCACCAACGTGCCCGTCAAGCCCCCGGTTTTCCCAATTGCCATAATTGTCCTTGAGGGGTTTAATTCCGGCATTTTTCAGGAAAGGGGCAAGCAGCCTGTCGGGGTCTAATGCCAGCATATACTTTAAATCAACCTGTTGGGCATTTAAAAACGGTCCTTCAAGTATTCTTACGTCTGAGAGTGGAAATGTTTTAAGAGCTGCAGCTTCTACTCCAATAGCCATAAGTAGAGTAAAGCATAACAATATGAATTTAGATTTCATGTGGAAATAATTGTTTTTAGTTATCACATGGAACGAGTCCCGCTTAAACGGGACTCGTTCCATACTTTTACGTCTAATCTATATCGTTTTAATACGAGTTGAAATGATAATTATTTCGTTTTTATAATTACACCTTTATGTGTCGGTGTTACCTGTTTAATTGAGCCATCCGGATTAAACTCCATTTTATCAATACAGACTTCACGGTTATATCCGGCTTCCCGACCTAATTTGATTCCGTCGGGATATGAAAAACGGTGATAGACAATGTACCACTCGTCTTTTCCCGGTACCTGGATGACTGAATGATGTCCGGTGGCATAAATACCAAGCTCCGGATTTTTTGCAAGTACAATATTGTCTTTTGGTACGGTAAGTGGTCCAAGTGGCGATTTTGCCGTGGCGTATCTGACCCTGTAATCTTCATTGCGGGTATCACCTTCCGACCACATAAAATAATAGATACCATTCCGATAGATGACATACGTTCCTTCCCTGAATGTTTTACCGGGTGACAGTAATGTTTGTGTTTTCGGATTGATCGACACCATGTCTTTGTTTAATTCAGCACCCGCCATAAATCCATTACCCCAGTAAATATAGCTTTTACCGGTTTTTGGATCCATGAATACGTCCGGATCAATAACAACTCCACGGGTCACTCCCTCGGGTCTTTTATCAAACAAGGATTTTCCGGAGTCTTTAAACGGACCGGTAGGATTTTCAGAGACTGCGACTCCTATTTTTCCACTTGCAGTGAAATAGAAATAGTAGAAGTACTTACCTTTTACTTTCTTTTCTATAATACAGGGTGCCCATGCTTTATTATCTGCCCAGGTAACAGCTACGCCAAGTTTTAGGATTGTACCTTCGTCTTTCCAGTCTTTGAGATTATCGGATGAAAATGCTTTGAACGAATCTGAGCCCCAACCTTTAATTCCATCGGTTGTGGGATAAATATAATACTTGTGAGTTTTGTTTGAATAGAGTATTTCCGGGTCGGCATATAATCCTTTAAGTACAGGATTGTTGTCTGCTTCCTGAATTTGATTGGTTATTCCCCCGTTGTTCAAATGACTCTTCAAATCCATCTCTGCATTTTGTGATTTTGATTGCGATGATATTGACGAAGAACAAAGAAGTACAAATAGTAGTGCGAATATGCTTTTTCTAACCATAGGTAAAATTGATTTATTTGGAGCTTAAACGAATAATTCTCAATGAGTATGGAGGTAAAGTAGTGCTGAACTGATTGCTGACATTCACATTATCAGTCACAGGTAACGCTTCCAGTATATGAGGTTGACCTGAATAAGTGGTTTGTTTGGCTAAGCCGTTAAATCCTGAATAGTTTTCCAGTTGAATCTGAGTCTTAACATCAACCGGCAAGACATTTACCAACTTGACAATTAGATCACCAGTATTCTTATCCTTCACCACCGAAGCCACAATTCTTTTCTTCAGATAATCATCTCCGGTTGAAATCTGCAATTCATTTTTTATGTACAAGTCACCCAGGTTGTTTCCAAATAATTTTTGCACATAGTAATTGGTTGTAAGTGAAATCTCTGTATTGTTAAAATAAACCATATCAGGATCCCATTTGATAAAATCACGTTTTGCCAATAATGGTGCATAGGATGCCATGGAAACAATATCCCCATTCCGTTCCAATGCAGTTAGGAAAAGAGCCTCCACCAATGCATTGTATAACTGATTACTTTTAGAAGCATATTCTCCCAGATACACCTTCGATGAGTTTCTATCGTAGTTATCATAGAAATCCTGATGATTGATAAACCAGCCCGGCTTTGCATAGTTGTGTTCATCAACGATGGGCACCCCTAACTTTTTAGCTATTGCCCAACCTTCGGTATAATCGGCACCTTCCACATTGGGACCCGCAGTACCAATGACAGTTATTTCGGGATGTTTTTGTTTCAACACATTGAAAATCATGGTGAAACGCTCTTCAAAAATATCGGAAACCAAATCTTCATTTCCAATACCGATGTATTTCAGGTTGAAAGGCTTTGGATGCCCGGCTTCTGCTCTTTTCTTTCCCCAGGTAGTAGTAATATCACCGTTACAATACTCTACCAGGTCAAGAATATCCTGAATAAAGTTATCCATTTGGCACATAGGGATACCTCCCTGCTGTCCTTGTCCACCAACCACTGAGTTTTGGCATGGCACACCAGCTGCTATAATCGGTACAGGTTCAGCCCCGATATCTTCGCAGAATTGCAGGTATTCAAAATACCCCAACCCCATGGATTGGTGATAGTTCCAAATGTTTCTTTCTGGTTTTCTTGATTCCAGTGGTCCAATCGTATTTTTCCAACGATAAATATTATCAAGTCCATCACCATGAGCTACACATCCGCCTGGGAAGCGCATAAAACGGGGCTTAATATCAGCAATAGCTTGTGCCAAATCTCTCCGTAACCCATTTTTGTGACCTTTAAATGTGTTTTGAGGAAATAGCGAAATCATATCTAAGGCAATTTGACCCTTGGTTAAAGGTTCAATTTCCAAATGCGCATCCGAAACTGTTTTTTTGGCAATAATCACAGTTGCCAATTTGCTCCAGTTGGTTGATTGTGTATTCAAATCTGCATTCCCAACAATTTCTCCATTTTTCGCAACTAAACGGATACTCAGTTTCCCGAATGACTTATCGTAGCATTTTGCAAACAGTGAAAAATCATATTTCTCACCCTCTTTTACAGCAATGCCATTAAATCCCTCATTTGTAAGGATATTCCCATTGCCATGAATGTCTAACCGGGCATAGTGCGGATTATTGGGGTGTAGAGGTTCAACCGAATCAATCGAAAAAGTACCGTTTGTTCCTTTAAATGACCAGGCTTTATCACTTTTCCATGTTTTGTCCCGTCCCATTTTATCACTTAATTTGTATTCAAAATCCCTGTTTTGAATTAGCTCTGCATACAGACCTCCGTCAGCAGCATAATTAAGATCTTCAAAGAAAATACCGACCAGCTTGTCGCTGATCTTTTTGGTATCAGCTACATTGGCTTTTAAACTTGCATCGATCGACTTCAAACCTTCCGTATGAAACTTATCATGACGATAATTTTCATTCGCTATTTTGCCATTGATTTCCGATTGTTTCTGCTTCTGTATCAGTTTATCTAATTGTTCACGGGATACCTTAAGAACAATACCTGTTTCCTGTTGCCCCAATATCGTAATCAGTTTTCTGTTGTTTAACCGGCACTTTACGGATAGGCGGATAGGAGTTGAATAGGTTTTAAAGTCTTTGGTTGTGTTTCCATAGACCACAGTGTCATTGCCATGTATACTTAGCCAGGTGATTCGATATAACTTTGTCGATTTATCAAATGTTACCTCAGGCATCTGAAAATTGATGTTTATAGGCAAGGTTGGATAGGTTTGACGCCCCCAGTAGAGCAAATCAGTTGAAGCTGCATGTGCAAAAGCGGCTTCATCTGAATTCAAGCTCCAGATACATTGCCAGATATTATTCTCATCTTTGAAAAGATAAGGGCTGACAATTCGTTTTTGAGTTCTCCAGTCGCCATAATCGCATTTCATAAAAATGGAATTGGGACCAATGGGATTCCATGTTTTCTGATCATCGCTCCAGGCAATATTCAAGCCATTACGTCCATTTTTTTTGGGACATTGAATAGGAAAATATATAAGCAGAGTCTTGAGGTGCTGCCTTTACAAATGTCATGGAGAATATAATCTCAACGAAAAGTAGTACTGATAATAGTTTTCTGTTCATCTTTAAATAGTGATATTTTTAAATAAAGAAATCACCACAAGGGCGTAATTAGTTGATAGATAAAATAATCTGATCAATAACAACCCCTTCATCAAGGGCTGTAATTTTTAGTTTATCATCAGAGAGGTCTGTTGCTTTTAATTTGATTGTTTTAATAGCCTGAGACCGAAGAATGTTTGCTTTCCATTCGGAGCTAAATTCAGCTGTCTCGTAGTCGAAAGTTTGAAGTGTCTTTTTGTTCAAAGCAACTGAAAAACGAAGCGATTTACCTTCTACGGCATGTGTTGGAACTAAACGGATCTCAATTTGTACAGATTTTTCGGTTTCTGAAGATTGTTTTTTGATTGTATTTACAAGATCTTTCAACGAATACTCTACACTGCAATTTTTTCTGAGATAGATTGCTTTTCCACTGCATCCTAATCCTTCCGTAATATTATACTTGCCTGATACAGATGAAAAGTCTCTTCCGTTAAGTATTGTTCTCGTTCCTTCCGGTTGTAACAACAAGGTATCGACTCCCTGTTTTACCCGTTGAAAAACCGGTAATTTTCGGGGTTGGAAATCCATCATACCGTTCCATTTCCCTCCATTCAACGAGTTATATGTCTTGGTCAGCGAGACTATACTATCATAAGCATGATCCGATTGCATCCATAAACTTTCACTGCTATTCACACCTACCTTATCCTTTGATTTACGTGCGAATTGTGCCAGCAGCCATTTCTTATTTATTTCGCTTGAAGCCAGAACGGGATATTCTATCAATTGAAAGTAAGCATCTTTGAGATTCTCTGGAATAAACTTCTTTGCAATTTTTACTTTGTTCGAAATTTTATTAAAACAATCCAGTCTGTTTCTCATTTCTGATTCCGAAAACGTTAATTTGGAATTTACATTGTTGCTGGTTAATGCGGCTGTTCCCATAAATTCAGGTCTGCGTATATGTGATAGCAGGTAAAACTCATTCATTGGTTCAAGTAATTGCGTTCCGACTGTTTTACCAAATTCACGGTTTAACCACTCTGACATGTGCTGTTGCACGGCTGTTTTTTCAAACTCTTTATCTTTTGACTTTTCTCCCAGATCAATATCCCACGCCAAATCCAGGAAAAACTCAGTAAGGTATTCCGACGGTTTAATATCACCAACATTCAGAATCCAGGTTGTACGTGCATTTTTTTCATAAGCCAGTTTCATTTGCTGGTACATCAACGAAGGTTGCACCAAACCAAGCCACAAGTTGTCGTGCGGAACTCCCCAGTAGGAAGCATGATAATATATTCCGTTCCCACCACTGCGAGCCTGCTCCTTTTCGGTTGGAAAATGACGAATGTACCCGAAATTATCATCCGGCCAAACCAATGTTACATAATCCGGGACTTCCAGTCCGGCACGATATACATCCAACACTTCCTTGTAAGGGACAAATTGCTGCGGAACTTTGCTGGCATCGGAGTTTATATATTTTTTCAGAAGATCAGTTTGGTCAGCAATTACTTTTGTGAGCTCATTCTTATATTCCTGAGTGCTTTTTACCCCAATCATCCTCCCATCGTGTTTTCCACGCATACCTATTGTGAAGATATTCTCTGAATTACCCAACTCTTTCAGCCTCTCGCTCCAATAATCTGTTACACTTGTCTTATTTGTCAGATAATTGTAATCACCTTTACCCTCCAAATCCCATTCGGTTGCAGAATTACGCATCATTGGTTCGCAATGGGAGGTACTTACAATGATTCCATACTTTTCAGCCATTTCCCGATTACCTTTTACAAAATAGAAAGGCATAGTAACTTCGTGCATAGCCGGCCAAATAGTGTTAGCCTTAAGACGCAACATGAGTTCATAAATCTTTTCGTACGTTCTTGGTCCAACCTGCCCTTTGAAATGGTTTTCGATAGGGAACTTAGTTTGAGCTTCAGGCTCAAAGTTTTTAGTTGACCAGGGTAAGAGCCCCCAGTCCTCATCATTGAGAAATATACCCCGAAATTTTACAGAAGGGGCTTTTGATACGTAATTCGTTTCTTTTACATAGAGCGAAGTAGATTTCTGAACCGTAACATCTGCCCACCAATACCAGGGTGAAACACCAATGGCTTTAGACAAAGTAAACACGCCATAGGCTGTTCCACGTCGATCGCTACCGACAATAACCAGAGCCTGTTTTACTCCGGGGAATGGGTTTTGAATGGTTTGAATAATAAATCGTTCCCATTGATTCCGGATAGGGTCGATATTTAGTTTTCCGGCTCTGACCAACTCATTTAAAGTTTTATTTTTATCAACCGTACCTATAATTACCGGTAAAGTACCATCAATTAATTTATTGGTAATAGCAGGCTTTTTATCAGTGACCAATTTTACATCATTGCTGAATAAGCCGGCAGCAACTTTTACGACATCTGCCTCGGCAGAATCAACAATTACAGTTGCCGGATTACCCGAAGCAACCAGTGGAAAGCTCCCCGAAACAGGAGTTTTGCTAATACGAATAGCTGTTTCGCTTTGTGCAGCAAAACTGAATAGGCAATTGAATAGAATCAAAAAACTAAATATCGTTTTGCAAATCGAAAAGATTGGGTTTTTCATTATTATATAGTATTGAATTGGTATGAATTGTATTCAATAAAAAAGCCTGTTTAAATATTACTCAACACAAGCGCACATTAACAATCTGATATTTAATTATTTATCAAATAGAAACACTCCGCATTGAAATTTAAACAGGCTCTAAACTAAGCATCTATACAAAAAGATTAAGACTACTTCATTTTAGTCTTGATCCGCAATATCGTATATGAGTATGGTCGGAATTCGTATTCAAAACTTTTTCCAAATCCATCAAATCCAGACTCGGCCGGATAGATCTTTTTAGGCTCATCAAAGGAGTTCTCATCTTTTGGATTTGTTGCCGATAGCGTTATAGCCTTTCCTCTCTTCTGTACATTATTCACCCCTTTAAGCTGGATGGTTGCCGGATACGGAACATCTGAATTGTTCACAAACTTCAGTACTAATTCTCCTGTTGCTTTATCATAACCTGATGAAAGATACTGCAACGCCGGGGTTTTGGTTCTTGCATGATCGAGGCTATTCCATACATTAAAAGTGGGACGATTTAATGATGCCAATTTCTGTACATAATACGAACTGCGGCCGATAGCTTTTTCTGAATTAAATCGTATTAAGTTTACCGACCATGTACGATCATTTTCATTTTCAAATAAAGGAGCGTAAGAGGTCATGGTCACTACGTCGCCATTTCTTTCCATTCCGTTTATAAATGCAGCTTCGGCAAGCGCTGCTGACATATTACCGGAACCCACTGTAGAGTTACATCCGTATTCTCCTACATATACATCAAATTTACCTCTGGGGTAGTTATCAAACAAGGTGTTGTATTTGTAGAACGTAGTAGGACTACCGTAAAAGTGCGGATCGACTATATCAGTCTTGAACTTTATAACTGAATCTTTATCTACTGTTGAACCGTTATAAATATAACGAAGTTGCGGATAACGCTTTTTCAGTGCATTGTAAAAGATTGAATAACGACGTTCATATTCCGGCCCCCAATGTTCATTCCCGATTTCTACATATTTTAGCGGAAATGGAGTCGGGTGACCATCTGCTGCACGACGAGCTCCCCATTTTGATTTTGCAGGGTCACCCAATGCATACTCTATGGCATCGGAACAATCGTCTATGTATGATTGTATTTCACTTTCCGGACAAACATCCCCTCTTCGGTGCTGACATCCTATCCCTGCACTGCAAACAAACATAACATCCGTACCAATGTCTTCACAGAATTGCATCATTTCATAATACCCCATGCCATAAGAGCAACGATAACCCCAGGTAAAGTACTGTCCGGGACGGGTAGCAGGATCTCCTAATGTTTCTTTCCAGTTGAATCGGGTACTTAATGTAATCCCTCCGACAATACTTCCGCCAGGCCAACGCATGAAAGAAGGCTTGAAATCGGCAACCAGTTGAGCCAGATCTTTACGCATGCCATTTTCACGATTGTTGAATGTCGCCTGCGGAAATAACGAGACATAGTCCAGCCATACCTTTCCGGGTGCATCAAATACCAATTCCAGATGGGCTTTGGGATCCTTCTCATTGGAAACAAGCGTTTCACGGATATCATTCCATTCATTTGCATTCGATACCTTTACAGGGCTCGAAGCCAACACTTTCCCTTTTCCGGAAACCAGACGGGCCTGTATCGTTCCTTTGTAATCGGCTGAAACACGGACAATAATACGGAGTTTATATTTACCTCCGGCCTCAACACCCATTCCCCAGAAGCCGTTGTTTACCAGGGCAACCTTTTGTGATGCATTATTGATTGCGATTTCCAGGTTGGTAGGTGCCGTCTGAAAGCGTGGACGATCTTTCGTCAGCTTCATACCGGCTACCAACGAATCTTTGCACTGTAAAGTCCATCCGTGAATTGGCTTGATACTATATTTCAACTTCCAGTCAGCTATCTGTTTTACCTTTCCGGTAAGGTGGTATATTACAGGAGGAGGCATCAGAAGGTCTCCCTTCAATTCAAACCCTTCGGGGATTTCATTGTCCTCAAAGCTTCGGTTTTGAACCAATTCAGGATAAAGCCCGCCATCTCCGGCATGATTAATTTCCTCAAAGAAGGCGCCGTACATAGTCGGAGCAATGGACGGGCCTTTCTTTTGTAAATCAACAGTTATCTCACTTTTCTCTCCATTTTTCCAGCTGCACAAGGATAGCAGGACAGCCAGACAAATGGTATTTGACAATATTCTTCTCATTTTCAATGTGATAATAGATTGAATTAATTTGCTAAGAGCCTGTTTAAATTTTATTGCTCGACTTTTTTAGGGCTATTTCGAGGTAGATTTTTTGCTTTTATCCCGCAGATTTAGCGGGCTAAATCAAGGGGGAAAAGTGAAAAATATGCCCGAAAGAGGCTAAAAAAGGAGCAAAGAAAGGTGTTTAGCCTCCTTATATAAAAATGTTTCGGTAAAATTTAAACAGGCTCTAAGTGCGATCTATATGATTTTGAATAATGTAACCGGGAAATCAGAACTTAACCACTTCGCTTTTACCTGAATATTTTACAGTTTTAAATACTGCCGGTTTTGTTGTCAAACCCGCTCCGTTATTTTTTGAAACCAGATATACCTTAAAGGTTCTGTTCTGAATCATCCCCGGGAATGATCCTTTTCGTTCACCAATAGTAAGGGTGCGCGATTGTTCATTCCACTTCAGGGTTATAGTAGAATAAATCCCTTTTTCGTAATTATAGTTGTCGTTTTCATCTTCGTAAAGCATAAACTCTCCATTGGCTCCCGGATAAACACGAACTTCGAGATTATCCCACTTTTTCTCGTTTGCAAACTGAACGGTTGGTCCTAAAGGAAGGATTGTACCTGCTTTTATATAAAGTGGTGTAATGTCGATAGGTGTTTCCCGGGTAATCTCCTGCCCACCTTTCATTTTCAATCCGGTCCAGAAATCGAACCAATCGTTGCCACCCGGCAAATAAACTTTACGGCTTTTTATTGCACTAAAGTCGGCATATACTTTTGCATCTTTTTTGCCGGTGTACATCGGGTTTATGACAGGTGCTACCAAAATTGAGTTACCAAACATAAATTCATCATTGATGTCCCGCACCTTCTCATCATTAAACATCAAAGGCAGGGCGTTAATTATCGATGCTGATTCAGAAGTCACTTTCCATGCTGTTGAATAAAGATAAGGTAATAGCTTATAACGGAAGTTGATATTTTTTGCAATAGCATCGTATGCCCAATCGCCTGCTTTCCCAAATTGGTAGATTTCTCTTGGAAGAATAGAGCCGTGCGAACGCATCATCGGGGTAAATGTGGCAAATTGCAGCCAACGAACATACAATTCCTGGAATTCAGGATTTTTTGTACCATTACTTCCAAAGTTTTTAGCAAAAAAACCGCCAATATCTGCATTCCAATAAGGAATACCACTAAGTGAGAAGTTAAGTGCTGCAGGTATCTGTTTCTGAAGTGTTTCCCATGTTGAACGTACGTCGCCTGACCAGGTATTTGCTCCATGGCGCTGTTGTCCGGCAAATGCCGATCGGGTAAGTATGTAAACACGCTTGTCGGATGTAGTAGCCCGTTGATGTTCGTACACCCCTTTTGTGTGCATAAGTGGAAAGGCATTAGTCACCGACCGGTACGAACCTAAATAGGTCGGTTGATCAAAATCAACATCTTTGGGATTGACATGATCAGGTTCTGCAGAATCCAACCACCAGGAATCATTACCTAAAGAGAATACACCTTTGTTGAGATAATCCCAATAAAGATCACGAGCTGAAGGATTGTAAACATCATAAGGTTTGGCACCGCCTCTCGGAGGCCATGTACTGAAGTTGATTTGCATATTCTTATCTTTAAAATCTGCAAACTGTTTTGTTTGAGGGCCAAACCCGGGCCATGCTACAATCATGATATGCGTATTCATCTGATGTACACTGTCAATCATTGCTTGCGGTGCAGGAAAGGTTTTTGGATCGAATACCATTCCATTCCACATCGAATCTTTAACGCCCCAGTAGCGCCAATCCTGTATAATGCCGTCTAACGGCACTTTCAACGAGCGATATTTCTTTACTACTTCAACCAGCTCAAACTGACTTTTATAACGTTCTCTCGATTGCCAGAAACCATAAGTCCACAATGGAAACATAGGTGCCTGACCCGTTAAATCGCGCATTTGAGCAACGACTCCGGTACCTGTTTTTCCATACATAAAATAATAATCGGCACAATCTCCCATTGACTCGAATGATGTCGCCTGATCTGTATCAGAAAAAGTTGTTGGAGAATAATTATCCCAGAATACACCATATCCTTTCACGGATAAGAAGTACGGTATGGCAACTTTCATATTATCTTGTTTTAGAAGTACCTGCTGGTTTCGTTGGTTGAGCTTGCCATTTTGCTGCTGTCCCAATCCATAAATTGCTTCATTTTTATCTAGTACAAAAGCTTGTTGCACCGTATAAGACTGTTTGGAGGCATCCAGGCGTGGAGTAAATTGAACTCCATTCTCTTTTTCTGTAAAAAGGAGATTTCCTTTAGAATCCAGAAAGGTTATTTTTCCGGTCAGGCCGTTATATACAACCTTTACAGCAGCACTGCTGACCGTAACTTCATTTGCATTTTCGACCGTTTTCAGATCGGTCTTTTCCGGTGTTTTAATTACCGATAAACTTTTTTTGGCTTCAGCATTTCCTAAAGGAGACTTTAATACACGGACAATAGTTGGGGAATAAAACTTAACCTCGATATTGATGCCATTTGAGGTCGTTTTAATTCCGCTTTCTGTCTTCTGATACTGCATGGCAAATGTGTTTGCGATTAGCAACACACAAAGCCCTGCTATTGATAATGTTTTTTTCATATGTCTAAAATTTGAATTTCAATGGCCACATGGAACTCGCCAATAGTCATCCCTCTGTGTGAGTAAAGACTTGCTCATGGCTCGTTTCATCACATGATAATTGTTTTTTTAAAAGTTTGAATCTCATCCTTGGGTTTCAATACAGATATTGTTATCACATTCCCTCTTCTTTGAATATTTTTCACCACCTTTAAGGTAAAATGAAGCCTTTTATGAAGTATCGGATATATTAACCAGCATTAAAAAATCGAATTTCTTTGATAGACAATAAATATATTGCAATCTTACTTCCATATGTAATTACAAATACTATATAAATTCATGTTAAAACAAGGACAAGCAATTATCGGGAAACTCTGAACCAATCAATATCGATAAATCCTTTGCGTCCGGTCTTGTTTGGATCAACAGCGAAGAAGCCAATTTTTGAACCTATCCAGCGTCCCTTGCCCATAGCATACTCTCCGCCAGCTTTTTTCCACGACTTGCCATCGGTGCTATAGGCATAACTCACCTTACTATCTTTTACACTCATGCGCAGAAACACATCATTTATGTGCATCTCCGCCGGACGTCCCTTACGCGGTGTTCCCATCTTTGTAGGTTCTAAAGTGGCCACATTCAATACTTCATCAGTAGAACTGGCACTCCTGGCCTGCGTATTATGACGCACCTGCAGTACATAATTATTTTCGGTACGTTGCAGTCCCACTGATGAGTATTCATCGGACATACAAACAAGGCCAATAAACTGATCAGAATTACGAGAACAAAAACTCAACTTTGTGGTAACAGTAAATTCGTTGGCCGGTGTCTTCTGTAGCAGCATGTTCGGTACATACCACAAGTTACTGACATCTCCAAGATCTGGTAACGCATACGTAAACAAACGAAAGAAACCCAAACTTGTAGTTTGCCCGTAAGTCTCTTTATAGTCATTTTGCCATTGCCACTGCAGACCTAGTTTAAATGAATCAAACTCGTCAGTTTCCTCAGGATTAACCATAGTTTTGCTATCCGACTTTGGCTTACGAAACTTCCAGTAAGGTTCGCCGGCATTCCCCATGATAGGCCATCCACTGCTCCAATCAACGGGTTGCAGATGGCACACACGACCATAAGGGCCTTTATCTTGAAAATGTATAAACCAATCTTCATTGTATTTAGTATGTACCCATCCACCTTGGTGTGGTCCGTTCATCTTGGTTTTTCCGCGTTCTAACACACGTTTCCATTCATACGGACCGTAAGGTGACTTACTGCGCATAGCCAACTGCCAACCACCAGCCACGCCACCAGCAGGACAGAGAATCCAATACCAACCATCGCGCTTATAGAACTTAGGCCCTTCAGTAGTAACATTACCTGTTGCATCGCCATCGAATACAATACACGGTTCACCTATGGCTCGCGTGCCGTCAGCAGATAATTCACGCACAGTAAGCACACCATTGAAGCCTATACTGCTATTGGCCCATGCGTTGACGAGGTAGCAACGGCCATCGTCATCCCACAGCGGAGTAGTGTCGATGAAGCCTTTTCCTTCGATCACCAATACAGGTTTCTCCCATTCACCTGCCGGGTCTTTGGTCTTAACCATGAAAATACCACGATCTGGATCGCCCCAATAGATATAGAATTCACCTGAATGAAACCTTATGCTTGGAGCATATACGCCCTTACCATGTTGGGTGCGCGCAGAATCAGGGAATTGGCTACGCAAGGCATGACCAATTATCTCCCAATTGACAAGATCCTTACTATGCAAGATGGGCAGTCCGGGCATACAGTTGAATGAACTGGACGTAAGATAATAATCGTCGCCTACAGCTACCACATCAGGGTCACTATAATCAGCGTTTATCACGGGATTTGTGTATGTATTATTACCATTGTCGGGCGACCAAACTTCGGAACGGTACTGAGCGACTATACTCAGTGAACAGACTAGAAAAAAAAGCAATAATTTACATTTCATATTTAAATAATCCTATTATGTTAGAATAAAGAATATGCCTAAAAATACAAGTTAATATAATGGCAGGCGTAGAATCAATCAGCATCAATTAAAATTAACAATGCCGATTAATGTGTTTTATACACTTAAAGCAATTGCTATGCCATACTGCATTATAAACCAGAAGGCTTACCCCATTTTTTTAAAATATTTTCGAGCTCGGCATCGGTAATAGACATTACTGTTCCGTGACGGGCATGGAAATTAAGAGAGACTTCTTCATCTACAACCTTAAAGTTCTCCAGGTCAGAACTACGGGTAAATTGGAAACTGTGATCACGGAATAAGTCGTACATCATTATGTAATCATTCGAATTGTTTAACTTGAATACACATGACCCCTCAACCGATTTTGTGGTTGGTTGCAGAAACCGGTCGTTTTCTGTCCATTTACCTGACGTTAATGAACTTGACGTGGCGACCTTAATACCGTCTCTCTTTTTGTCTGCTGTTTTATAAAATAGATGATAGAGATTATCTTTCAAAATAATATCAGCATCCATCGTTAAAGCCCCTGACAACGGTCTGAATAGTGGTTTTGGATCTGTTTCCAGATCTGTAAAGGATGAATTTGCATAAGCATAGTAGAGCCTCTCAATTGGATCCTTTTCAGTTCTCATCGACCAGTATATCATATACTTGCCAACCTCCTTATCGTAAATAGTCTGGGGAGCCCAAACAGTCTTTATATCGTCAAAGCCTTTAAACCGTTGGGGGATATTTACTACGGTTGAAGTCCAGTTTATCAGGTCGGTCGATTTTAACAAGACCATGGCCCGGTTTGAGTCCCAGCCTTTCGATGCAGTCATGTCGGTCGCAACCATATAAAAGGTTTTACCATCTTCGCAACGAAGAATATGAGGATCACGAACCCCTCCCGAGGAGCTTATAATTTTTGAGTCCAATATCGGCTTATCATTATTGAGGGCAAAATATTTATATCCGTCCCGACTTACGGCATAACGAATACACTCTTTTATCGGACTATTACCGGTAAAATAAACAAATAGGTAAGCATTCTTTTTATTCTTACCTGTGGCAGTCTTGCTCTGAGCTGAAAGACTAAAAACAAAGAGATTTAGTACAAATAAGTACAAGAAAGTGATGTTTGTTTTTTTCATGCGTCATTTATTATTTATGATTTGGATACACAAGGAACTCTCCGGGATTGTCATACTCATTGGTGCTTACCTGACTACATGCTCGTTTTATGTAAACCTGCTTAACACCAGAATGATGATAATTATCTTTATACCAAAATTACATCCAAAGCTTCGGAATTCTATAGATAATCTATTTTTATAATATGGATTTGTACATCTCTTCTGCCCTGAGACATCAAAAACATTTACACAGCTAAATACCAACCACTTAAACAACCATTAAAGAATGTATCAAAGAACTATCACACATGATTGCGGATAAAGACACATAACCTTGCATTAGTAAAAATCCACCCGGTAGAAATCTCACCATCTTACTCCTGCATAAAGTTCATATCGCATTAACTTTATGCGACTTCATCGTTATTACAACCAATAAAGACTAATACATATCTCTGTGTTATAGGTTGGGGATCAAGATCATTAACAGGCTCTATCAGTGATCGCTGAAGCAAAATTACCTATTACCGATAATTTCATTTTATGTATCTATTCAAATTTATGTACAATCAGATTTTTTGAGCTAAATCATATACACAACCAACAATATATAAAGAATTACAGTTCATCTATATCATTGACAGCTCCTATCACAACCATACATACATAACATGTCCTCCATATTAAACGAAATGGACTGAGCTCTGTTAGATTCAGAACCCAGTCCATTATTACAAATTATTTAATACAAGCTTTACGAAATAGGCAAATCTACGTCATTTCCCTTTCGATCATAAGCAATAGAAGTCCTTAAAGCTTAATCACCTTACGCAGGAAGCTCTTACCTCCGGATGATACTTTAACAAAATAAATACCCGGATTCAGATTGCTCATATCAATCTCCTGACGACCTGATAGTGCATCTGATAGTTTTGATGAAACAACTTTTCCCACTTCATTATAAAGTTCGGTTTTCACTTCGCCATTCAATGCCCCGATAGTCACATAGCAAGACCCTTTTACCGGATTCGGATACACAGATATGGCTGACTCGCTTACCGCATCTACCCCCATGGTTCTGTCAACAGAAATGATACCTTCAGAAATACGGGTCGTATTCCATTGCAGCCCCTCCCCCGGTGTTGCCGGTGATATTGCGGCAAATTGTCCGCTGACAGAAGTTGCTGTAAATAGTGTAAAGCTATCACCTTCCTTATAAGAGCCTGAATTGTTAAGCTCCAATGTTCCTCCCAGAGTCAGGGTTCCTGTTACGGATAGTTTACTGTTTGTTGTACCGGAAACAAGAATAGATGTTTTTGAGCCAGTCGATAATGTCAGGGTTGAATTAAAATTAAGAGTTCCAACAGTTGAAGTACCGGGAGCCACATTTGCACCGGAATTCACTGTAACAGCCCCTCCGATAATACCGGTACCGGCTAGTTTGCCTCCATTATAGACTGTAACAGCACCTGTACCAGTACCACTACCTGTTGCATTGCTAACAATAAGCGCTCCTCCGTTAATAGTAGTCCCCCCTGTGTATGTATTTGCATTGGTGAGCATCCAGCTACCGGTACCTTTTTTGGTTACCGAAGTGCCACTGATAATCCCATTAAATGTTGCATCGGTATTAAGTCCCCCTACAACCCATCTACCGGATGTTAAGTAAGCCGTAGAAATCCCCGATATTTCACCAACCTCCAGAGTACCGCCACTTAGCATATAAGCATTTCCGGCATTCTGCATGTTAAGTCTTGCGTTGGGGAGTCCTTTACTATTATTAAATCTAAAATCTGCAGCGCCATCTGTCAACATATTAATGGTTCCGGCAAAGCCAGACCAGTCTCCGGCTATTTCGGTTCTTACGTAATCAACATAATAATTCAGTGTGCCTCCTCCGGTTAATGTTCCGGTAAGAAAACAACGGGCGTCAGTTTCGATGCGTCCTGTTGAACCTGTTGGGATAATAAAGTTATTAGCAAGAACATTTGATGACGTACTTGTACTGATATTGCTATACATTGTAAATGTACCTCCGTCTAGAACTATAGAACCTTTAATGCCGTTAACGTTAGCTACATCGTCGCCAAGCGAAAGGATGCCGCCTTTTACAACAGCATTGCCAGTAAATGTATTCACGCTCTTCTGGAAATTTAAAGTTCCTGCTCCGGTTTTGATAAGGTTTGCGGTACCGGCTACCACACCCTGTATATCTATTATTTTACCGGATACCGAAACATCAATTGTATCGTTAGTTCCGCCAAGAGTTAATCCTTTGTTGGTAGAAATTGTGGTTGCACCGTTATATTGCAGATAAGCATCCGATAAAACAAAATGCGAAGGCGCTTTAGCCGTATCAGCTCCAATTGAACTTGCAACACCCGCATTAGCCAAACTTCCAATAATAAACTTACCACCTGTTATACTTGTAGGGCCGGTATAACTGTTGGTCGTAAGAAGGCTTAATGCACCAGCACCTGTTTTTGTCAGACTCGCTGCTCCTCCGATATTTCCTGTGCCTGAGAATGAATAATTACATGATGACGCATCGACTGTGATCTTGCCGACATTTAACGTTCCACTTACGGTTACATTCGGTTTATTAGCTCCATTTCCATTAAATGTAACAGAGTCGTTAGCTACAAAAGTGACGGGGACTCCATTCATATTCCATGCCGGGGTGGTTTGTAAATCCCATGAACTTGAGGAACCATTCCATTCTAGGCTTGATGCCGAACGGGCAGATTCAATTCTCAAATAAATGGTATTCAAAGAGTCCTTAAGTGCATATTTCTGACCGAATAACCCTTCAATACCTATTTTGGCCAGGTTACCGGTAAATGAACCTGTATGAGCAATCAAAGGATAAACTCCTGGCTTAACTTTACCATTTATCTTATTGACCTTTATTGTCATAGTATCTGAGACTGTTACATTACCATTAATGACAATCTTATCAGACGGCTTGGTGATACCGGTTGAGTCATCGGTAATATCAAACATACAGGTTCCCCTTGCAGGAAATTTGAGGTCTTTGGAGAAGGTAAGGGTTCCGACTCCATTCACTGCACCCGGAGAAACAATGGCTCCTCTGGAGAGAGTTACCGGTTGACTATATGTACCATTTCCTCCAATTGCAGCTCCGTAATTCACCCATACCGGACTTTGCGAAAGGGTTGAATTTACATACACCCCCCCTTCCTCAACTCTTGTTGTATCAGTGTAATTACAATTTGTATTAATAGAAATGACCCCTCTACCTGACTTTAACAGTCCGGTAGATCCGGTAATCGACCCACTTCCCCCAAAAGAATAATTAACATTAAGTGGTGTGACTACTTTGATCGCAGATGGAGATAACGCTCCGGAAAGTTGAACTAACGTATCGGGAGCCCCTGAAATATCGAACATTACATCATCACCCTGGGTGAACTGCCCCGAAGTATTGTTTACCACCCAGTTACTTGTGGTTACATCCCAAACATTGTTAGCAGAATTACCCTTCCAAACGCATTTGGCTGTTTGCATGGGAGGAGTTGGCGGGGTTGACATATTAGCTCCCAAATAATAATCGACATAATGCGACTGCTGATACCCCTTTACTGTCATACAATTACGATATTCGGGATTATGCGGAAGAGTGTATATACGGTTGTCGCTGGGGATAGGTGTAGTTATAATAAGCAACTCGTTTGAACCACTTGCCCCGGCCATAACAATTTCTTCTCTCCAGTCGCCCAAAATATCTCCATAAAATTGAGCGGCGGAACGAGCTGCAAAGGTAACGCCAAGTTTCCAGGTCGTCAGAAGGCGCCCTACATTCCATTTATCGACATTCTCATTAAAGCCTTCGCTTAATAAATCGCCATCCCACCAAATACGAAAGTTTGGATATGGATAAGAGGTACTGATTAACTTATTGGTTGGCGTGTTATATACACCGGTAAACGACCAGCTCTCGTAGCCCTCGCTATTAGGATCAAGATCCCCTGTTACACCCCTGCCTTCATCGCCTGCATTAATTGTTGTATGCTGCCAAAGAATTTTACCTGTTCCGGCATCATAATAATATTCCAATATGCCGGAAGGGTTATATTGTTGTATGCCATACCCTTGCAGTCCTGGCCTGTTGGGGTCAAACTTTCCAATACAAAAGCGGTCGCCATGAGTGATCCCATCCAACGAATATAATAAAGTTCCGTCACCTTTCAGACAGAACCCGATATCACATATTTCATCTTTCCCATCGCCGTCAACATCAACAACCCGAATCTGATGCCCGTCGGCCAGATTCTGCTCGTAATAAGTATGATCCCCTCTGAGCCATTTCCACTTTTGGGTAAAGGAAGTTCCATCGTAGTCGAATGCTGCGCATATATAATTAAAGTTGCCGTTATCCTGCCTGTTTTTGCCTTTTACAACTAACGAGGGATGGATACCATCTAAATATCCGATGCCGTAATTAAATCCCATCCAGCCATCCGATTTATAATCGTCGGGCCAGGAAACACGGGCTTTCTCCGCACCGGTAAAGCCGTTTAAAACCGAAATAAACTGGACATCGTGGTCGCTGTTAGTTAATACCTTTCCATCGCCAAATGTAACCCCGTCGGCTGTTTCTACCAACACCTCGGCTTTACCGTCCCCATCCATATCGTATACGGTAACCCCATCCCAGTTACCATCACCAAGTGAGGTTGGTCGGCCTTCAAACTGTGTATTACCAAAGTTATTACTGTTATAACCCAGGTCTACCCGCCACAAAAAAGTCCCATCGCGTTTATATGCTTCAACAAGATCGTAGGATGTGGCAATAGTATCGGTACCTTGTTTCCCGATAACAAATTCGTATTCACCGTCGCCATCCAAATCTCCAACCCATGTATGACATATAAAATGATCGGGGTCGGGCTTTAGTGGAATGCGAATGCAAGGTTCGGCAATAGCATTCGCTTTAAGAGTATAAGCAAT
Source organism: Bacteroidales bacterium (assembly GCA_963662365.2). Taxonomy (GTDB): domain Bacteria; phylum Bacteroidota; class Bacteroidia; order Bacteroidales; family UBA7332; genus CAXXIC01. The sequence goes on along the minus strand of CAXXPA010000007.1, from coordinate 49,357 downwards.
ACTGGCAGTTTGCTCTGTTCCGTTTAATACAGGCTTTACAAAATAAGAATTCACCTGAGTAAGGTCAACCGTGTTGTCGGTGTAATTTGTACCGCCGTAAAGTACGTTGTTATTCAGCTTAACAGCCGTTCCTCCTGCCGTAGAACGGTAAAGGTTAAACCCGATACCTCTGGGTTCATTGCCCAGCAAGCGCCAACTAATAAATGCACTGGTGGAGGTAGAGCGGATAGCGACTACTCCCCTTCCGAGATTCTCCATTTTACGCTGTGCCTGCAATGATGAGAAAGGCACTGTGATAGCAATTATAAAGGCTATCAATAACGTGTTTAAATTCAAATTCATGTATCTTCTATAATTAAAGGTTTAAGATTAGACTTGCAATGTACCATATCCAAATAAAGGCACATCCTCAAAGAAAAGACTGTTTGAGAACACTTGTCAATAACAATTCAATAGCGGAATATTAGAACGGGCTGTGTATTCAGGATCTGACAGCTTAACCATTGGAGACAAATCCGGACAACAAATCAGGTCTTTCATAGAATATGAAATATTCGGTCAACGCAACGTAAATCACTACTGGCAAAGGTATTGAGCCAAACACACGTTTTTATATGTAATCAGGTTTTATTATAGAACATCGTTCAGAGCCTCATCTTTTATATGCTAGCACCCTTTAATTAAGACAGTATCCACGATATACCATATAAAAAGCTACCTTTTCATATGGTATAGAATCCACAACGTTAACATCGTGAGTTTAACATTGGCAATCAGGATAAAGACCGCCTTTATTTTCCCTAGACTCAGCCCACCAGAAGATACTTATGATTACAGGTTAATCCATAGAGCACAATCCATATATGCTCTACTTCTTATGTGAACATGTCCTCCATATTAAGCGAAATGGACTGAGCTCTGTTAGATTCAGAACCCAGTCCATTATTACTTGCTATTCAAAATAGGCTTATTTATTTCATTTCCCTTTCGATCATAAGCAATATAAATCCTTAAAGCTTAATCACTTTACGTAGGAAACTCTTACCTCCGGATGATACTTTAACAAAATAAATACCCGGATTCAGATTGCTCATATCAATCTCCTGACGGCCTGATAGTGCATCTGATAGTTTTGATGAAACTACTTTTCCCACTTCATTACAAAGTTCGGTTTTCACTTCGCCATTCAATGCCCCGATAGTCACATAGCAAGACCCTTTTACCGGATTCGGATACACGGATATGGCTGACTCGCTTACCGCATCTACCCCCATGGTTATGTCTACAGAGATGATACCTTCAGAAATACGGGTCGTATTCCATTGTAGCCCCTCCCCCGGTGTTGCCGGTGATATTGCGGCAAATTGTCCGCTGACAAAAGTTGCTGTAAATAGTGTAAAGCTATCACCTTCCTTATAAGAGCCTGAATTGTTAAGCTCCAATGTTCCTCCCAGAGTCAGGGTTCCTGTTACAGATAGTTTACTGTTTGTTGTACCGGAAACAAGAATAGATGTTTTTGAGCCAGTCGATAATGTCAGGTTTGAATTAAAATTAAGAGTTCCAGCAATTGAAGTACCGGGAGCTACATATGCACCGGAATTCACAGTAACAGCCCCTCCGATAATACCGGTTCCGGCTAGTTTGCCTCCATTATTGACTGTAACAGCACCTGTACCAGTACCACTACCTGTTGCATTGCTAACAATAAGCGCTCCTCCGTTAATAGTAGTACCTCCTGTGTATGTATTTGCATTGGTGAGCGTCCAGCTACCGGTGCCTTTTTTGGTTACCGAAGTGCCACTGATAATCCCATTAAATGTTGCATCAGTGTTAAGTCCCCCTACAACCCAATTACCGTTTGATAAGTAAGCCGTAGCAATACCCGATATTTCGCCAACCTCAAAAATGCCTCCATTTATTTTATAAGCATATCCGGCATTTTGCATGTTAAGTTTTGCGTTGGGGAGTCCTTTGCTATTATTAAATCTAAAATCTGCAGCACCATCTGTCAGAACATTTATAGTTCCTGTAAATCCAGACCAGTCTCCGGGGATTTCAGTTCTTACGTAATCAACATAATAATTCAGTGTCCCACCTCCCGTAAGAGTCCCATCAAAGAAACAGCGAGAATCCGCGTTAATCCTTCCGGTCGACCCGGTTGGTACAATAAGATTATTATCAAGATGAGTGTATGAGCTATTATTGCTATACATAGTTAGAGTCCCCCCATCCAAAGTAATAGAACCATTCACACCATTAAGATTGGCAACCTCGTCGCCTAGCGAAAATATACCATTTTTTATAACAACATTACCCGTAAATGTATTTACGCTCTTCTGGAAATTTAAAGTACCTGCTCCTGTTTTGATAAGGTTTGCTGTACCTGCCACTACACCTTGTATATCCATAATTTTGCCGGATACCGAAACATCAATTGTATCGTTGGTCCCGCCAAGTGTTAATCCTTTGTTGGTAGAAATCGTGGTTGAACCGTTGTATTGCAGATAAGCATCCGATAACACGAAGTGCGAAGGTGCTTTGGCCGTATCCGCTCCAATTGAACTTGGCAAACCAGCAGTGGCAAGACTCCCTATTATAAGTTTACCACCCAAGATATTGGTTGCCCCGGTATAACTATTCGTTGTAAGAAGGCTTAATGAACCTGCCCCTGTTTTTGTAAGCCCGGTTGTTCCACCAATATCTCCGGTTCCGGTGAAAGAATAATTACACGCCGAAGCATCTACGGTCATTTTTCCAACGGTTAATGTGCCGGTTACATTAATGCTGGTGCTATTTGCCCCGGTCGCATCAAAAGTTACCGTATCGTTGGCTACAAATGTTACGGGTTCGCCGTTCATATTCCAAGCCGGAGTCGTTTGCAAGTCCCAAACATTAGAAGCTCCATTCCATACGATGTTCGAGGCCGAACGTGCTGCTGCAATTTTTAAATAAACTGTATTGAGCGAATCTTTCAAAAAACACTTTTGTCCAAACAGACCGGTTATGCCAATTTTGGCCAGACTTCCGGTTAACGACCCGGTATGGGCTATTAATGGATACAGCCCGGGCTTTACCTTTCCGTTAATTTTATTGATACTGATGGTCATGGTATCAGAAATGGTTACATTACCGTTTACAACAATTTTGTCCGACGGCTTGGTAAGCCCGGTTGAGTCGTCGGTAATATCAAACACACAATTAACTTTTTGAGGAAACGTTAAACCATTTGAGAATGTAAGTGTACCAACACTATTTTTTACTCCCGGAGAAACAATAGCCCCCCGGTTTAGTGTCGCAGTTTTCCCTATTGTTCCATTACCACCGATAGTTGCACCAAAGTTTACCCAAACAGGGCTTTGTGTCAAATTTGCATTTACATACAATGCCCCCTCTTCTACCCTTGTAGTATCGGAGTATTGACAATCTGTGTTTATAGACAATGCTCCTGTACCCGATTTCAAAAGACCGATTGTACCCGAAATTGTTCCACTTCCGCCCCAATAATAGTTTATCGGCGAAATTACTTTTATAGAAGAAGGTGTAAGCGTACCCGAAAGTTGAACCAATGTATCGGGAGCTCCCGAAATATCGAACATTACATCGTCACCCTGGGTGAATTGACCCGAAACATTGTTTACCGTCCAATTGGAGGTAGTCCCATCCCAAACATTATTTGCAACATTGCCCTTCCAAACACATTTTGCGGTTTGCATAGGTGGAGTTGGTGGTGTCGACATATTAGCTCCCAAATAATAATCGACATAGTGCGACTGCTGATAACCCTTTACTGTCATACAATTACGATATTCGGGATTGTGCGGAAGAGTGTATATACGGTTGTCGCTGGGAATAGGTGTAGTTATAATAAGCAACTCGTTTGAACCACTTGCCCCGGCCATAACAATCTCTTCTCTCCAGTCGCCCAAAATATCTCCATAAAATTGAGCGGCGGAACGAGCTGCAAAAGTAACACCGAGTTTCCATGTCGTCAGAAGCCGTCCAACGTTCCATTTCCCTATATTTTCATTAAAATCTTCGCTTAATAAATCGCCATCCCACCAAATACGGAAGTTAGGCCATGGATAAGAGGTACTAACTTGTTTATTAGTTGGCGCGTTATATACACCGGTAAACGACCAGCTCTCATAGCCGTCGCTATTAGGGTCAAGATCGCCTACAACGCCTCTGCCTTCGTCGCCCGCATTAATTGTTGTATGCTGCCAGAGCATTTTGCCGTTACCGGCATCGTAATAGTATTCTAATATACCATATCCATTATATTGCTGAATGCCATAACCTTGCAAACCGGGGCGATTAGGGTCGAACTTTCCGACACAAAAGCGGTCGCCATGCCCAATGTGTTCTAAGGAGTATAATATAGAGCCGTCGCCTTTCAAACAATAACCTATATCGCAAATTTCATCTTTCCCATCGCCGTTAACGTCAACAACGCGTATCTGATGCCCGTCGGCTAAGTTATAAGATAGGTCGTTTGAAACTTCTTCCCTGAGCCATTTCCACTTTTGAGTAAATGTGGTACCATCGAAATCGAATGCGGCATTAATAAGATAAAAACGACCGTTGCTATCTCTGTTTTTTCCCTTTACAACCAACGAAGGGTGGATACCGTCTAAATATCCAATTCCGAAATTAAAGCCTGTACTGCCGGCAAATTTGTAATCGTCGGGCCAGGCAACACGACCTTCTTCTGCTCCGGTCATACCGTTTAATACAGAAATAAATTGTGCATTGGGGTCGCTGTTTGTCAGCTTTTTGCCATCGCCAAATGTAACCCCCGTCGCCTGTAGCCAACAACACTTCGGCTTTTCCGTCACCATCCATGTCGTATACGGTAACTCCATCCCAGGGACCATCGCCAATTGCGGTTGGACCTTCTCCATTACTGTTATAACCCTGGTCAACCCTCCACAAAAAAGTTCCATCGCGTTTATATGCTTCAACACGGTCGTAAGTTGTGGAAAGTGTGTCGGAATTTTGTTTGGCAATAACAAATTCGTATTCGCCATCGCCATCCAAATCGCCTACCCAGGCATGACATATAAAATGGTTGGCGTCGGGTTGCAGTGGAATGCGAATGCAAGGTTCGGCTGTTGTATTTGCTTTAAGGGTATAAGCGCCACTGGCAGCTTGCTCTGTTCCGTTTAATACAGGCTTTACAAAATAAGAATTTGCCTGAGTAAGGTCGGCCGTATTGTCGGTATAGTTTGTACCGCCGTAAAGTATGGTACTATTTAATTTAACCGGCGCTCCTCCTGCCGTAGAACGGTAAAGGTTAAACCCGATATTTCTAGGTTCATTCCCCAATAACCGCCAACTAATAAATGAACTGGTGGCAGTAGTCCGAATGGCGACTACCCCTCTTCCGAGATTCTCCATTTTACGTTGTGCCTGCGATGATGAGAAAGGCATTGAGATAGCAATGACAAAGGCTATCAATAACGTGTTTATATTCATTTTCATGTATCTTCTATAATTAAAGGTTTAAATTAGACTTGCAATGTACCATATCAAAATAAAGGCACATCCTCAAAGAAAAGACTGTTTGAGAACACTTGTCAATAACAAAATAATCACGGAATATTAGAACGGGCTGTGTATTCCGGATCTGGCAGCTTAACCATAGTAGGTAAATCCAGACAATAAATCAGGTCTTTCATAGAATATAGAATGTTCGGTCAACGCAACGTAAATCTCTGTTGGCAAAGATATTGCGCCATATATACATTCTTATATGTAATCAGGTTTTATTATAGAACATTGTTCAAATCTTCATCTTCACAATACTATATCAATATAAACCTGACAAAACACACTTTAAAAATCATATTCTATTTACAACTTACTTTTTGACGGCTATTTTACTAAATGAAGCTATTCCCTTTGTCAGCTCTGAGCAGGACACACAAAAAAAAAAACGCCTCCAAAAGTTGTGTCTAACTTTTTGGGGGCATTTCATATTCTAAAATCTTAAGTCTATGCATCGGATAGCCCGACGCATAGCTTAAAACAGAACTAGCCGGAAACAACCTAAAAACCTAATACCTATTTATTCAGCTAGTCCTAATATCAAAACCATTAAAAACCTCTGCAAATATAGTTTTTACAAGACCGACTGAAATATACTATCGTACAGCTTTATGTGATTTTGAACTCTCCAGACCCAAAATCATTATTTTAATACAAAGTTCGTTTACCATTCATAGTAATAACATCTTAAATTTAATTTCCCACGTCCCCTTATCATACTTATTTGCAAAATAATAGATTAAATTTGCAGAATCATCTCAATCAGGAAACCTTAAAAACAGATCTACAATATGCGTTCAGTAAAATTCCACTGGATTACTTTTATAGCATTAAATCTCTTTCATTTGATTTCATCGGCTGAAAATCAAATGACCATTGAACATATTACGTCTAATGATGGTCTCTCTCACAATGTTATCCGGGATATATTACAGGACAAAACCGGTTTTATCTGGTTTGGTACATTGAATGGCATAGACCGGTTTGACGGCTATAAATTCAAAAGGCTGAAGCCCGAAGCCGGAAATATTAACTCACTTTCAAGTGGAATGATAATCAGCCTCTATGAGGATAAAAGAGGATACATCTGGGTAAAAACCAGTAATAATATATTCCAGTGTTACGATCCCTACAGGGAGCGTTTCATTCCTCTACTCAACAATAACGGTCTTACATCCGCCCACTACTCCTCGTCGTATGAAGACAGACAAAACAATGTCTGGCTATTCAGTAATGAATCGGGCTGTATCCGTTTTTCTTTTTCCAAAGGAAATATTATCTCCCGGAAATACACTTCTTCTGTCCCGAAGGATCCAATCCCCTCCAACAATATTTCAGATATCTTCCAGGATAGCCGCGACAACACCTGGATCTTGACGGATAAAGGGTTGACAATGCTGAAGAATGATCGTTTATCCAGTATAAGAAACAATCGGAAACAGCCTCTGCAATATTTAAAGGCTTATGAAATAAACAATTGTGTTTACTTCATCACCCGGAATGGAATAATTGAATCATTCGATCTTCAAAGGAAACAGTTTAAAACCATAGCAACTCTTTTGTTTCGGAGTACCATATCGGCTACTTCTGCCCTTGGGAATGATTGTATATTAATATCGACAAAAAATGACGGGGTTTTTCTTTTCAATACCCGATCCCATCAACTCATTTCCGACCAACTCATTTTCGGGGAAAAAATCCTGAATAATCCGATCTTTAAATCAGACCAAAACAATGGATTATGGATTTCTAATTACTCGGGAAATGTGTGGATGATTGATTCCAGAACTCTGAAAGGAATCAAATTAAATCTCATTCCGGAATCTATCCTCCGACAGATTGATTATGAGCGATATCACTATTTAGGGGACAAACATGGAAATGTCTGGATTACCACCTACGGCAATGGCTTATTTTGTTATAACAAAGTAACCGGTAGCCTCGGGCACTATCTTTACGATATAAAGAATAGCAACAGCATATCTTCCAATTATCTGCTATCCATAGCCAGGGACAAGAACGAAAATATATGGATTGGAACCGACCAAAAGGGGGTCAACAAACTGACCTTTGCCAAACACAATGTTCAGATCATCCATCCGGATCCCGATAACAGGGTCGAAAACGGAAATATGGTCAGGGCATTTATGGAGGATCGTGACCGGAATATATGGGTATCTACTAAAGCCGGAAGCCTCTATCAATATGATCCTGCATTAACTCAGAAGAAGACCGTTATCGAAAGTGGAGTCAATGTCTATAGTATGTTTCAGGACAATAGCGGTTCCATTTGGCTTGGAACCAAAGGGCAGGGAATTATTGAGTTCAAACAGGGAAACCCGTCTAATCCGGTAAATTACAGGAATTCACGTTCCCCTGAAAGCCTGAGCAACGATCTTGTATATTCTCTTTTGAAAGACCGGAAAGGACGTCTTTGGGCTGCTACACTCGGTACCGGAATCTGCGTGAAATTATCGCCGCAAGGTAAAGAAGGATTTCGCACATTCTTTTCTAAAATTCCACTGGTCAGGTATACACGCTACCTGATACTGGATCGGCAAGGGTATATATGGGTAGCGACTAATGATGGTGTCCTGCGTTTTAATCCGGATGTATTACTACGAAACCCCAAAGCCTATAAACACTATACTTTTAATCTTAAAGATAAAAACAGCCTGAGTAACCCTCAGGTCCGCTATATATTTCAAGACTCAAAGGGAGGTATCTGGCTGGGCACTGTTGGTGGCGGTTTAAATAAATTCCTGGGGGAATCTCCCGATGGGAATGGCATTTTCAAAGTATATAGTACTAATAAATGGATGGCTAACGATAATATTATGGCTATCCGGGAAGACAAAAGCGGTAGTATATGGGTTAGCACCGAAAGTGGCATCCACAAATTGAATCCGCAAACCGGAGTATTCCAGAATTTCACTTTCTCAGATGATTTTTCTGCTAATACTTTTTCTGAAACGGCTTGTCTGACCTGCCGCGATGGTAGAATGCTGTGGGGCAGCCTGGCTGGTTTCTACGCCTTTTACCCGGGAAACCTACAGGAAAACTTAACCAAACATAGTAAGGTCACTCTCACGGGATTTTATATTTATGACGAATCTGCCAAAGTGAATGAATCGGGATCAACACTGGATCAATCGGTTACCTTTGCCAGAAAAGCGATCCTGAAAGCTGTTGACAAGGTTTTCCATATCGAATTTGCGAATCTCAACTTCAGGAAAGCGGGTGCAAACCAATATATGTACATATTGGAAAACTATGAAAAACGCTGGAATATTGCCGGCGCCTACAACGTGGCAACTTACCGCAACGTCCCTCCCGGCAAATATATTTTCAAGGTAAAAACAGCCAATAATGAGGGAGTCTGGGATAATCAGGTTACCTCGCTGGAAATAGAGATTAAGCCACCATTCTGGTTATCAACCTGGGCTTTTATCCTGTACTTTCTGCTGGCTATTGTAATCGGATACTTTAGCTACAAACTGGTGATCAAGATTCATCGTCTGAACAATGCGGTGAAACTTGAAAGACAATTGACGGAATATAAGTTACACTTTTTTACCAATATCAGCCATGAGTTCCGAACCCCGCTTACCCTGATCAGAAGCAGTGTCGATACCCTGATAGAGCTGAGAGAAAAAATGGCGGGACCCATGCAGCATCTCGTGGATGGTTTGGACAAAAACACCACTCACCTGATGCGGCTTATCGATCAGTTGCTGGAATTCCGCAAGTTGCAAAACAACAAACAAAAACTGGATCTTCAAAAAACCGATGCTGTCTCATTCCTGAAAGAGATATTTGTCAGCTTCAGCGATATTGCCTCCAAAATGAATATCGAATACGAATACCTGACTTCTGAAAACACGATACCGATCTTCCTGGACAAGAACAAGGTCGATAAGATTGTATTTAACCTGTTGTCAAATGCATTTAAGTTCACTCCACGCGGTGGAAAAATAACATTGTCAGCAGACATTAATCCTGACACTCAAGTGCTCCGTATTTCGGTTACAGATAATGGAATTGGCATCCCGAAAGAAAAGCAACATCTGCTTTTTAGCCGCTTCATGCAGATTAATTTCTCTGCAACCGGCACAGGAATCGGACTTTCACTGGTCAATGAATTCTCCCGTCTACATAAAGGTAAAGCTTACTATGCAGATAATGATGGCGGAGGTTCAGTGTTTACAATCGAATTACCCTTAAACGAGAATGTATATGAAAAAGAAGACTTCGTAACACCTCAAATTACAGTTTCCGGAACAAACAAGACAGAGGTCTTCAATTTGTCTGAGTTTATCGCAATTGACGATGATTCGCTGCAAAATATCGTACCAAATACTCCTAATGTAGAAACTAAATATAAAGTATTGGTTATTGATGATAACGATGACATCAGGAATCTGCTTTATGATAAACTTTCACCATACTTCGACGTTATTACCGCTGAAGATGGAACCTCTGGAATAAAACGAAGCACGGAAGATGATCCCGATCTGATTATCTGTGACGTTATGATGCCTGGCATGAATGGTTTTGAACTAACCCGTAAACTCAAAGAAAATTTTGAAACCTGTCATATTCCGGTTATTCTGCTAACCGCCTACATATCGGATGAATACAATAGTGAAGGTATTGAGGCAGGAGCAGATGCCTACATTACCAAACCTTTCAGTATGAATCATCTGATGTTGCAGATTAATAAACTACTGGAAAAGAGAGAGAAACTGCGTAAGCATTATGCCGGGAATGCTCCTGCTTCGTCTAATGAGATGGAAACATTTGATATTCCGGATCAGGATAAAGAGTTCCTTCAGTTCATTGAAGATTTGATAGATCGCAATATGGAGAATCCGGATTTTTCAGTAGATGCTTTTGCTCAGCATGCCAAGATGGGAAGGACTCTCTTCTATAAGAAGGTTAAATACCTTACAGGATATCCACCTAATGAACTGATCAGAAAAAGAAAAATGAGAAAGGCCGCAGAACTATTAATAACTAAAAAGTACAGTATCGCTGAAATAACCGATATGGTGGGGATCTGCGATCAATTCTATTTTAGTAAATGCTTTAAAACTCAATACGGATGCCCACCGTCCAGGTTCCCGGAAGACTATATGCCCAACAAAGAGTAGATATACATGTATATCTGACACCAGAAATAAGAAGCCCCCAAATGTGAAATCCACATTTAGGGGCCTTTCTTTTATTTTACCGGTTTAGAGGTATCGTATCCCAGTTCGTAGTAGTGGTTATTGTTATATCCAAACTCCTGGATTATTTCCAAGCCTATTTTTCTGGTATGTGCTTCAAACGACCGAACATTGACTTTATTGATAAAGGTAATGAGAATAGGATATCTCTTTGCCATCTCTGCGCGGGCAAAGTCAAATATCTCAACAAGCAAACCTCTTCCCCGATATGGTTTGTCAATACATATAGGACCATACTGATAGGAGTTACCTACTGTAAGCTTTTGTCCAAGATATTCTAGGTCAGACAACCCTTCTATCATATATGCAAACATTGGCCACGCCGACCAGTATTGCCAGGAAGCCGCCATAACAAAGGCGATTACCTGGTCATTTTCTTTGGCGATAAAAAGCCCGTTCTCTTCATTAATTAATCTGGTAAGTTGTTCTCTTGTAAAAAGAGTGGTAATAAACCCATCTTTTTTGTCCTCTTCATCAATGGTGGCAATGTGATATTTCTTTTGAAGTTCAAGTACTCCATTGATATCTTCTATTTTGGCTATTGTGCAATTCATAATGTGATAGTTTTTTATTCCGAAAGAATCTTACTTGCGAGCGATACTCGTTTTTCCTTATGTTATTCGTTTACCTGAAATATTTAAACTTCTTTCCTGTCCATCAAGTAACTTTCAGGGAGAAAAAGTAAACATATATGTCATAAAAAATATAAGCCCATAAGACCTACTCAGAGTCGGTCTTATGGGCTATGCCATTATTATTATCACTATCAACTAACACCGCTGACCAGAGATGATCTATAATTTGATCAAAGACCAGGGGCTAATAAACTCCTTTATTTCTTCATCGGAAGATAAAGGTTATTATCAGTTATAGTCGGGGCTGCTTTTCCGGCAGCAACAAACTTAGGAGCAATAGCTTGATTAATAATCGACGCTGCATTTCCATTGCGACGGGCATAACGAAGCAGGTCTCCCCAGCGTTGTCCCTCAAAACCACATTCCAGGGCAGCCTCTTTTATCAACGATTTTTCAATCCATTGAATCGAGTCTTCTTTGGTAACTACCCAGGCTGGCTTAGCGATAGGAACCAGAGATGCTCTTCCCCGGATACCGACATTGGATCTCCATGGTGAACGCAGATAGGTGTATGGAGCATCATTCGAGCGCGCATCCAGATAGAATGGCGCCGGATAAGGTACTGCTGCCACATTATCATTGGCCGGCGGATAACTGGTGTACATAACACCCTCTTTATCTACACGAGAATTCCCATTCGATAAGGGCCAGTTATAACATGAATTAATACCATTATTCAACAATGCATAGGCCAGTAGGGGATAACCGGCACGGTTCGCTGCCTCGGCATAACGTAAATGTAAAAGCGCTGCACGATAAAGGAACCATTTTCCGGCTTTTGAGTATGGATTAGTAATCGTGTTGTAGTTCAGATGAAGCGTTTTATTGGCATCTGTTGTCTTTGTCGTATAATAATCATACAAATATTTCAATACGACAGGCTGGCCATTCACATAATCAAAAGAAGACTCACGACCCCGACCGTCAAATAAAAATCCATTTTCTTGCATTTGAGCCTCCCACAAGCTGTCGATCGCAAATTCCGAGGGCTTTATCTGATATTTTCCCTGGCCTGTATTGGCAAACAGTTTAACAAACGGACTTTCCGATTTTACAGAACCGCTGAAACTGATCATCCAGATCATTTCATCCTGTAACCCAAAAGAGTTTGAACTGCCCCCATCAGTTGAAGGGCGGGAAAAGATCTCTTTCCACATATTACGGTATGACGAAACATCCTGATCTTTGTAACGCTGGTAACAAATCTGAAAACGGGGTTCGTTAGATCCGGCCCATACCCATCCACTTACTTTGTTCTTAGTAACGTTTTTACCGGAAGTGACATCTGCCGCATCCATATAAGCTTTGTACTGAGTAGCTGCTTCTGTAAACTGATTATTCCACAGATAAAGGTCTCCTCTCAGAATGTGTTTATCCAGAAACTGGAGTCCCAGAAAAAACGTCTTACTATTATCCGTGATGGTTTGATTATAAAAAGACGAAAGAGTATTAACCTCTGATGAAGGAGCGTTTTCCATTTCGGTAATCAGTTTCGGTATCAGTTCATCAAGAGAAAGCATCGAATTAACTGCGCTTATCTCCAATGAATCTACGCTCTGAAGAGGAGTAGTCACATAGGGCACTTTTCCAAACTGGATTCCTAATTGCAAATATGTCCAGCAACGTACTGCCACTGCATCAGAATAACGCGCATCATAGTCTTCCTTCGAGATTTTATTTTCTGCCAGCATTTTATCGAAATGATAGATTATATCATTGGCATTTAAAATGACATCGTAGAAGAGAGACGGATCACAATATTTATTGTTTGCAGTTTCCGTATGATCATTGATCGCTACCTGGTCTGATGTTGCATTTGGGGTTACATCCATCAGATCAGCACGTAGTTCATTAAGAACAACTACGTTCTCAGCCAGATTCGAAACTTTTCCATATAGTCCCCAAAGGGCATTATCAGCATCGTATTTGTTTTGATAGTTTTCTGCTTCTTCAACCACCTCTTCTGCATCAGCTTTCAACATATCCTGACATGAATAAAAGCTGAGGTTTAAGAGAGCTAATAAAGCAAAGCTTGCTGTTATTTTGAGAAATTTCATATTTCTGAATTTTATATTGTTTACTTATCAATCTTTAGCGATTACAAGCCGATTTTGATTCCGAACAAAATAGTGCGGGGTTGTGCTGTCACACCATTGTCGACTCCGTAGTACAATGGACTCTGACCTGTACTAAACTCCGGATCATAACCCAGGTATTTTGTGAATGTCACCAGATTGTTTCCGGTAACATAAACCTGGGCACTGTTTACGAATCCTGCTTTTACAGGAAGATCGTATGCCAGAGTCAGGCTTTTCAGACGAAGGTAAGAACCATCCTCAATCCAACGGTCTGAGAAACGGGAGTTACCCATTGGATCACCCCAGACTGCTTTAGGAGCATTGGTTACCTGACCTTCTGTTCTCCAGCGGTTGTTAGCTGCGATAGTCTGATTATCTGTTCCGGTCATAGATTCCAGATTAGCTCTGACCGCGTTATACACGTCGTTACCCACAGAGAATGTGAATACGGAATTCAATGTAAAACGTTTCCATTGGACACGATTGGAATAAGAACCCACAAAATCAGGATTAGGATTACCGATAATGGTCATATCTTTTTCATCAATCACCCCATCTTTATGAAGATCTGCAAATCTGACATCTCCGGCTGTGAAAGGCAGAACTGAACCATCTGTGTTCTGAAGCTTTAAACCTGCCGCTGTTGCTTCTGCTTTTGAGCTAAACACACCGTCCGTTTTATATCCGTAGAACAATCCGATCGGACTACCTACCCGGCTCAGTACGTTTCCTCCTGATATTTCCGTGATTTGCTGGTTATCTGACAATGAGAGCAATTCGTTTTCGTATTTGGAAAGATTAAGCCCCATATCCCATTTTAAATTGGATGAGTCCAGAATCCGGCCGTTGATATTAATGTCGATGCCTTTGTTTCTCAAAGAACCATCATTTAAAACAGCAACACCAACACCTGATGCAGTATTCACATTTCTGACGCCAATCAAATCTTCGGTTTTGCCACTGAAAAGATCAAGACTCAGATTCAGGCGTTCTTTTAAGAATGATGCATCAACCCCAACGGTAACTTTTTTATTGGTCTCCCATTTCAGGCCTTCATTAGGAATATTACCACGAACAAGACCATACGCGCCCAACATTCCCTGAGGTATATAATAGTAACTTGCTGAATAGTTTCCGATATTATCGTTACCTGTTACCGAATAACCTGCCCGCAGTTTCAACACATCAACCACTTTCTGATTCTTCATAAATCCTTCGGATGAAACTAACCAGGCTCCGTTAACGGAAGGAAATAATCCGAATTTACAGTTGAACAAAGAAATTCCGTCGGCCTTCTTGCCAAAGCGTGAAGATCCGTCTAATGCGGCATTCAGAGAAACAAAGTAACGGTTAAGATAACCATACTCTGCATTCAGATAATTTGAGATTGACTTCCAGTTCCCTAAAGAACCTCCCATCTGAGATAATACGTTCTTACCGTCACTCAGTGTTTTCATCTCATCACTAGCCGAATTATAGGCTTTTCCCCAGTCCAGCTCAGAGTCGCTGGATTGATACCGGGATCCCAGACGAACAGTCAGATCATGAATGCTATTAAATGTATTCTTGTAGGTCAAACGAGCGTCTGTATTAACCTGTAAAAAGAGGTTTCTTAATCGCTGAGCCTCATTGGTCACTTCAGAACTGGCTAATGCATCATGATATATACCTGCCTGAGGCAGGAAGATACGCTCTCTCATATTGTCGGAAGTAACGCCGACCAGAAAACTGGCATCCAGCTTTTTAGAGAAGGTGACTACTCCCTGCAGGTTACCGAGAAAGCGGGACCGGATATTCGATATTTCCGAATTATTAATCAGTGCAACCGGATTCGAGACATTAAAGATATCATAAGATTCCAGGTTCGGAGTTCTCTCGTTAAGAACGTTATATACATACGGAGAGGTAAACGGAGCTTTAACCAGGCCGGCATAAACCGGATTAAAATTACGGTTTAATCCTTCGTATGACAGACTTCTGTCACTATATACAAAACTCATGTTTGCATTTAGCTTAAACCAGTCAGTCATCTTGATTCTTGCGTTAACACGGGTTGAATAGCGTGAAAAATCGGTATTATCTACAGATCCGCCATGGCCAAGATAACCTACAGATATGGCATACAATGCAATGTCGTCCCCCCCGGTAATATTTAAATGATAGTTTTGGTTGATAGAGCTTTTCAGAACTTCCTTCTGCCAGTCAGTTGACTGATTGTATCTGTAATAGTCTTTATTACCGGATACGCCCCAGTTTTCCACTACCGGCTTCTCCGTATTGATATAAGACAGTGCCTGTATCTGATTGGACGACATCCCGTTACTTGCTACCATATCTGTCAGGTAGTTTTTGTAATCCCAGGCACCCATCATCTTGTAGTTGGTAGTAGGCTCCAGATTTACTCCTGCATAGGCAAAGAAATTAATCCGGGTAGCCACGCCTTTTGCACGGAGCGTGTTTATTAAAATCACACCGTTAGAAGCTTTGGATCCGTATATAGAAGATCCGTCTTTCATCACGGTGATATTATCAATATCCTTCACGTCAATATCAGATAATGCGGTATTTGTATTACCTGAAATCAGTGATCCCATGCTTTGATTTTCAAAAGGAACACCATCGACAACGATCAAAGGCTGGGTATTCGCGTTTAATGAGGTAAAACCGTTCAGATACATATTGGCACCTGCACCCGGAGCTCCGGTACGGGAAACCGTATTCAAACCATTCACACTGTTTTGCAAAACAGACTCCAGCGTAGCAGCTCCCAGTTTATAGTCTTCTCTGTTTTCATGGGTAGAGATAGCTAAAGCTGACTGGCTGGCATTTACCATATCGAAAGGCGTCGCTACATCTTCGTACCGGCCTTTATAGGAATCGTCCAGTAATGATGCATTTACGACAGACTTCCCTTGCACAGGAACTCTTTTTGTCGCAAATCCAGGTGCTGATATAACCAGAAATGCTCCTCTAACGCTTTTCTTTAACGTGTACTTTCCATTATCTCCGGTAATGGCAGAGGTTATTCCCGGAATTGAAACCTGAGCTCCGGACAATGGCTTTCCTGTAGCTGATTCATACACTGTACCGGTAATCTCAGTCGCAATAACTCCTTTTTGAGCATAAACCGACTGGCTTATTCCGACAATCAAGGCAATTGCTAATATAAGATATTTAAATTGTTTCATATATTTTCAGAATTAAGGTTACTATTCTTCAGTAATTCTTGGAACCAACATAATGTAATCGAGGAATAACAACCCCTGACGACTTGCATTGATAGTACGAGCGGTATTACACAGCCACATATTTAATGTTCCGGCCTGAGGCACTGACATAACGTCAGCATCCGGTGTGGTTAACGGCGCACTAACTATCTGGGTTAGATTAACCGTACTCCACTTCTTTAATTTTGTCCGTTCGTATACTCCGGCTTTACCTACACCTACGAAACAGGTATTGTCCCCGAGGTAATTATTGGCTACTCCACGGTTATTGGACGATGTTCCACTCACTATACCATAACCCAGCGGTTTTGCTCCCGGCATCGAGATATACAATTTTTGCACAAGCTTCAACACCCCGAAATTTCTATAAGTCGGATCTGCATGGTCGGCCATATCATCATACGCGACATAGTACACATCATAGTTAGCCGAGTTTACGTTTGCCTTATAGCCGATATGGAAGTTCTGAATATTTGAGACAAGACCTGAGTTAATAAGATAGGTCCTCGATGCGATACTGTCTCTCACTCCTGTTGTTCTTCGGTAAAGGGTATCACTCTGCGTTTCCCCGCAAGACAAAGCGACATCACGCTCACCGCGTGCCCATCGTTTATAACGGGCAAGAACAAAATAGGCATCTGAAGCATCGCTATAGTTCTCGCCTTCAATAATCACCGGCTTAATTTTATCCTTTAATCGGATATTGCTTTCTTTGAGTACATATACACGGCCATTAGACGAATTATATGTTTCAACAAGCTCTCCTGTCACAGGGACTTTTACCCCATCAACATTGACCAACGTATCTTTACCTGTAAGATCAACAATACCTTTGAAAACAAAATCCTGGCAAACATTGAAACGTGTGGTTGAATCAGTCTGCGCTTCTGTAGCCATTGTAAAGTATTTCTTATACTTATTATATAGCAGATTAAATCCATTGTTTTCAACTACCACATAAGTATAAATTGAATCTTCATTATTCAGTCCATACTTTTCAAAGAAACTATTCTGATCTTTCCAGACCGTATCGTATTTGATTTTCCCGCTTACGCCGTCTACACCGGTTGCAACGCTCTTATCCATATCCATCACCCGGGAGTTTAGCTTGTTAATAAACTGAGATTGCAGATAATCAGGCTTACTGTTCAGATATTCACAGATGTTGTTTCTTCTTTCAACGATTTTATCGGTCAGATGAATCACGCCGTTGGCTGTGCGAAGATCCGCTGAGGTAATCTTAGCACCATTAAAGGTCTGTGTATTCTTATCATAGAAGATATTCTTCCCGTTGATGGATTTTATCGAGGTATATAAATCGTCATCCGAAGTATAGTACGATTTGTACACCACCAGGGTTCCGATCAACTTGCGCATGGCATCGGTATTACTGGTGTCGACACCAGCCCATGCTGAATTGGCTGGTGCGAAAACGGTAAAACTGTTGGGAGTTTCCAGCACTTTATCATACCCTGTCTTTTGAAGCACGGAGTAGAGCGTGGTAAGCTCTGCCTGTGAGCCGATGGCCTCCATCAGGTTACTTTTAAGCAATTGATCTTGTTTGGCATGATCATCCCATGCATTCTCGAAACATCCGGTCATCAGAATGCTCAAAGCCAGCAAAGGCAATATGATCAGGCTTTTTATATTTATGCAATTCATAATTAATTGTTTTTTTGATTAGTTATTCAAATCACCTGAGCACGACAGCGTAGTTGGATAAATCTCGTTACAAGCTGTTCCCGGATATATTGCTTTTCCTGTCATATCAAAACGCGGCCAAAGCTGATTTTGATCCGCAGGGATAAAATGGAGCATATCGAACGCGATTGAAGTACTTCCGCCTAATGCATCAAAACGCAAGATGTGACGACCGGTATATTCAACCTTGATGGCTCCTAATCTAAAGCAACACATAACATTGTTAGCATCTTTAGCTGTATAGCGCTTCCAACCTACATTCAGGTTTACTTCCGGTGATGTATTGGTAGGGAAGTAATCCGACAGATTACAAATATCAGGCATTACCTGATCCGGTTTACCATCCTGTTTGAAAGTAGTTTTGAATTTCTGGTTCGAACCAGCCCGACGCCAGGACAACCACACATAGTAAGTCCCTTCGGTTAAAACCGGGGTTTTAATTTCACACCACTGCACGATGTTGGGACGCAACGAAAAATTCAGGTTGTCGTTATATACATATTGACCACCAGAGGAATAAGCCCCTGAACCACACCAATAGCTAACTGTCGGATTATTGATTCCACCGAAGTTAAATTCTGAAAGCTCACCTGGTTTAAATGTTAACGTAGAATTCGGTCTGCGGAACTCTTTGGCGCTCTTAATTTCAGGCTGCTCTGCCATATCCCAGTAAACTGCTTCTGCGCTACGTTTAACCGGTTGGATATAACCCACCAAATCAATCAGGACTCCATTGTAGCAGCTATAATCAGTCCAATCAGACTTTTTATCAACCTCAACACCTTTTTCAAATTTTGTCAGGGATTGATATTCATTTAGAATCAGTGAATCCTTATTGGTCTTGAAGGTAATTACCTGATTCGGGGCAAATGTCAGCTCGGCACTGCTTAGGGAAAGATCTGCAATGTAAGCCAATCGCTTTACACAATGATATTGTGCATACATCTGAATTAATTTAGCAGGATCTGAAGCGTAATCAGGCTGGGCAATAGCCATTTTGGCAATCAGTTCACCCCGGTTTGTTATACCGGCGGTGGCAAAAGATTCATTACTTTGCAGGAATACAGTGTACCAGTTTTCTTTATTATTTATCAAAGTATCAGTCATTCCTGATTCGGACATAATATCCTTAAAGATCGAATAGTTATCCGGTAAAGTCTTAATGACTTCACCAACGGTCCTTTTATTAATCTGCAATACCTGATCAATCTTGTGGATAATCCCGTTTGCTACGTGAATATCCTTTGTAATAATATTAGCCTGACGATTTACCTGGATAGACACAAGATCACCGGACTGAACGGTTTTGGTAGTCAGGAATTTACCCAACATATTTGCCTTACTCAATCGCCCGTCCACAAATTCATCCGACTTAAGCGAATCGCGCACAATATGATATTTCATAAACCGCTCCAGACTATCTACAGGCAAAGACTCCCACGATGTTTTACCAAAATATGATTTAATGGCATTGTTTGTCGGAATAAAGCAGGTGTTGGTACCATAGGCATGAAGCATTCCTCTAAAGCCTGCTTTATCAGCAATTTTCAGGAACTCGGTCATATCGGCATCTTTCTGCTGCTCAATATATTCATCGATCATCCGTTCATCGGAAGTCAGAAAGGTTTTACCTTCCATATTATCCTTACATGAACTAAACATAGCCAAAGTGAGGACAAACATCAAAAAAGCAGAAGCTATTCTGACTGATTTACTTATATTTATTATTTTCATGGCTGATAATTATTGTACGTAGAACTCATTTTGTTTCAACTCTTTATTGATCTCGATCTCTTGATTCAGGATCGGCCAATAATGACTGTTGTGTTTTGGATCTTTGTATTTCGCAATCAAACTGGCTTGCTTCTCAGGCGAAGCGCTATTAATCGCGAGATTAATCAGATACTGAATATTGCTTCCCGCATAGTCTCCCCGTTTAGCAAACCGGAGCACATCGTACCAGCGTTTTCCTTCGAAAGCAAACTCGCGGGCGCGTTCCGTCAATATGAATTTTTCCAGCGTCTTTCCATCGATAGTGGTACTAAAGTTATAATCCGCTTCAACAACAGCGTTACGGGCGTTTCTGACTTGTTCAATGCATGCTAAGGCCTGTCTGTAGTAAGACTCTTTTTCGGTATCGGTTGATGCATTCAACCCAATCTGATTGAGCGCTTCAGCTTTCATCAACAATATATCCGAATATTTATAGGTAATCCAGGGAGTCGTATAGTTATTGGCTGCACGTACGGTACCTGAACGATCCAACCCAATATATTTCCAGATCAATCCCTGACGATACGAACATCCCTGAGCACGGATATCCGCTGCATCACTAAAATTATACTTATTAGACGGGAAAATAATTCCATCCAGGATGTCAACCTTAGGTTTGAGGTTGTTTTTTACCTGACTCACCATGTCATAAAATGGGTTTAACTTCTGAGTCGTAAAAGGTATTTCAAAAATAGACTCTATACTCCGCCCATCGACATACGACTTGACAAACATATTTTCGGCATCCGCTTCACTGGCAATCGATAGTGAATCCGTTACAACGCCACCGTCTTTGATATAATACAGATCTTTCTGCACAGGTATCAGACTAAACTTGCCGGATGCAATGACTTCATTACAAAGAGCGTTACATTCCGCATATCTTTCCTGCCACAAATAGATATCGGCAAGAAGTGTTTTTGCAGTCCAGGCCGTGACACGGTTTTTGTTCTTATCATTAGAGTCGTAAGTGATCGGTGCATTAACTGCTGCAATCTTAAGATCACGTACCAGTGTATCCAGAATAGCAGCTCCCGGAGTTTTAGGAACAGAATAATCCTGATCATCCGAAACCGTTGCATTCAATACTAAAGGAACATCACGGAAGGAACGCACGAGATAGAAATACATCATTGCACGAATAGTCAACGCTTCGGCCTCATATTCTTTCATTTGCTTTTCCGATAGAGTACCATCAATATCACGCACTCCGGGGGCAAACTTCAACACGGTATTACAGTTGTTGATAGTTGTATAAAAATCGGACCAGTCAACCACTGTATTGGATGATGAAATCTCGCCATCAATTATCTGACTGTATGAGTTATTAACCAACAATCCATTATCTACCATATCGGCTCTTAACTCTCCCCATAAGAACATCTTCTGTACAGGGCCATTCTGTAAAGAGCAATAACAACCCACAACAGCCGAATTAAGCTGTTCTTTTGTCTTCCAAAACTCTTCCCGGGTAACGCCATCTTCAGGAGCCAGCGTCAACCAGTCAGTACAGGAGGAGAGCAAAACGGCTGACACTCCTGCTAATAGTAATCCAATATATTTTTTAATCATAATTTTCATAGTATTTGATCGTTAAAAAGAGACTGTCAAACCCATTGAATATTCACGGGGTCTTCCTGATCGTGAAGTGTCGGTACCTAAGCCACCTTTCAAAGTAACCTCCGGATCCATTCCCGTGTAATTGGTCCATACATAGATATTCTGTACCGTTGCCCACATTCTCAGATCATTCAGGCCTAATTTTTTCGCGAACGCCTTTTCGAAGTTATAGCTTAAAGTAAGCGACTTGAAGCGAAGGAATGAGCCATCTTCCACATAGCGGTCTGATCCCAGCCAGTTGTATCCTTTGGCCATCAATGCCCGGGGCAACAAATCTGACGGAGCGGTAGTCTCATCGTCATAGGAGTGGGTCCATCTTTTAAGTACTGCTGTACTCTGGTTATCAAACCCGTACATATTTTCCATTTTCATTCTGGTATCATTAATAACTTCACATCCATAACGGAAGTAAAAATATGCTGCCAGACTCAACTTTTTCTTCCAGCGAATGGTAGGTCCAAATCCTCCGGTCAACAATGGATTCGAGTCGCCCAGGTACACGATATCCTGTGCATTGATATTACCATCGTGGTTAATATCTTCATATTTTGCATCACCCGCCTGGAAATCATATCCCACTGACGGATACCAGAATTTCATTCTTACGGATTCTTTGTTTCCATTTGAATCATAGGTATAAATCGGATTTCCGTTCACGTCTTTTGCGATGGTCTGGTTATTATTCAGATAAACGCCTTTGTAACGATATCCGTAAAATGATCCGATCGGATTACCGATTTGAATCCGTGTCAGATAACTGCCATTTGCTGCTGTTGGTTTTGATTGCGTAGGCATGTTCTCTGACAACGATATAATTTCATTCTGTGAACGGGCAAACGAAAAGTTGAAATCAACCTGCCAGTCTTTGGTTTTTACCGGCTGCGTATTTACACTCAACTCCCATCCGTTATTATCCATGGTTCCCACGTTCATACCGACCTCACCGAATCCCGAAGTGCTCGAGATATTAATCTCGGGGTTATAAAGATCATTGGTACGTTTCTTATACCAGTTAAAATCAAGGTTCAGGCGATTATTAAACATAATCAGGTTTGCTCCAAGGTTGATATCAGTCACCTTTTCCCAACGGAGGTTAGACAATTGCATTCCGGTAGAATAAACCCCCGCTTCATCCAGATAGGTCCACGCATAAGTACCGTAGGTATTATAGAAAAGGTAGTTTTTCTTAACCGGGTTACCACTTACCCCTGTCGAAGCACGGAAACTAAAATCATTCACAAATTTCATCGATTTCATAAACGGTTCATTCGAAACCCTCCAGCGGAGTGATAAACTGGGGAAATAACCGTATCTGTTTTTGGCACTGTATTTGGAGTCCCCATCACGGCGAACAGTTCCATTGATGATATACCGGTCAAGAAAACCGTACTGCACCATCCCTAACAATGAAACGGAACGTGACTGCGAGCTACCCGAAAATACGCCAAGACCGGTACCGATTCCATTTGCAGCTATTGAAGGATCCTGCAAAAAGGTAGAGGCGCTAAGAGCGCTGACTTCCTGAAAAGAAGAATATCTTCCGTCATAAGTACTTAATGATCCCATTGCCATCAGGCTATGATCCTTGCCTAACTCCGGAGTAAAAATCAGTTTATTAAATGTTTGCACGGTAAATGCATCGGAAGTAAGGTCGGTACTACGGTTTACACTAGCCTCCGGCCAGAGACGGCCTGTTGCAATCTGCGGTAAAAATTTATTCTCCTTCGAAAGATTTATATCAAAAGCCAAATCGGCCTGATATTTAAGCACTCTTGGGATAGCCCAATAGTTAATATTGAATTTCGGCATTACCCGTTCACTTTTCACTTTCCAATAGCCTGAATTTGCCATAGCTACCGGGTTGTATATTCCTTTATTGGTATCGTATCTCCAATATCCCTGAGGAGTAGTTACCGGTGAAAAATAATTGGGAGTTAGCTCGCCATTGTTGTTATACTCATAAATCGACTGGTTGGGCATTTTTGTAAAGGCTGTTCCCAACAAATCGGTAGTATAATTCTTATTCTGGTCACCGTGGGTATAAGCAAGATTCACGGCAAATCTCAATTTATCCGACACATTGTAGTCCAGATTCAATCCTGCAGTTAAACGGGAAAAATCTTGTCCGATAACTGTTCCGGTTTGGTCATAATATCCCAGAGAAACACGGTATATATCTTTATCTCCACCTCCCGACAAGGAAAGCGAATGATCCTGGGTATAACCGTTTTTCGTTAATGCACCATACCAGTCGGTATTCTGACCGTAATTATAGTAATAGTAAGGATTGTTGGGATCGTATGAGAATTGCGGATAAGAAATCTTATTCAGAGGTGTTCCCGCATTCATAGCCGATTCCAGAATTAATGACGTGTACTGATCCCCGGTCAATGTTTTGATCGGGTCACTGGGTGTGTTCATTGAACCTTTAAAGGTATAGGATACACTGGGTTTGCTATGTGCACCTCTTTTGGTTTTGATCAACAATACCCCGTTTGCACCACGGTTACCGTACATAGCACAGGAAGCGGCATCTTTCAATACGGTGATATCCTGGATATCCGCCGGAGAGATATTCAATAATTGTGCATAATTGTCTGCATCAGCAGTTGCAAAATCAAAATCCGAACCAATAGAGGTATCATAAGGAATTCCATCCACTACGATCAACGGATCTGAACCTGAATTAAGAGAAGTGGTACCCCGGATACGGATAGACATACCGGCTCCCGGCTCACCACCGTTAGCCACAATATCCACACCGGCCATACGGCCCTGCAGCGCCTCGTCAATCGAAGCTACCTGAAGATCTTCCAACTCCTTGGCATCAATCTTACTGACCGCAAAAGTCAGGTCTCGTTCTGCAATAGATGCAAATCCGGTATTAACCTGCTTTTTGGCTGTAATGCTTACCTCTTTGATCGTGTGGGATGCATCATCCAGGGCAATATCGATCACAGCCACATTGCCCAGGGTCTTACTGACCGGTTTAAAACCGATATAAGTATAGGTAATGCGGGTTCCGATACCGCCACTGACCTTCAATGTGTAATTACCATCCATATCAGTCTGGGTACCATTGAGGATACGGTTGTTCTTATCGTATTCTGCGACTGACACACCGATCAGGGGTTGTCTGTCACCTCTTGAAGTAACCTTCCCGCGAACAATGATCCTGGATTGAGCCATCCCCGAAAACACCATTAGCAGCAACAGAAAGGTCAGCAAATATTTGTTGTTATTTTTTTTCATATGTATGTGTTTAATTCAATTAGTCATTACTGAACTTTTCCATAAGACATATAGCCATCAATTTCATGTAACACGGAATTTGCGCCAAAGAAGTTACTGTGTGTAATTCCCCTGACAACGGTAGCTGTTGAGGTTATACTGGAAAGTTTTGCGCCGGAAGCTTCTACCTGAGTTGAAACAAGCAACTTGCCATCTGCCGATTTGCGTACAGCCAGATAGGTATTGTCTGCAACATCTCGTAAAACGGTAGAGCCTATCTCCTCTTTTACAACTTTATCATTCGGCAAAATGCAGGGGAGGCCATCATCTACATATTGCTTACCTTTAAGGATATGATAATATATAAATCGGATCATTTGGTTACGCTTTGTCGCATCTCCATCAAAACAGTTTGGGTTAAAATTGGTAGTCGGATAAGCGGGCAGGACTTGATTTGCGACAGCTGCAGCCATAGCTGTATTATTAGGCATAAATATGGTTGATGTCAGATCCGCACTAAGAGAAAAGACATTGTTTTGCAGGTAGTAACTCACGAACTTTGCAAATTGACTAACAGACGGATTTGTAGTTGCCATGCTTGAGATATAAGTATAAAGAAGTTTCTGCTTATACCTGTCTGCAACCACCGGGGCAAGATTACGTGGAGAATACTGGAGCATCTTGTCGATGGTAAAGACCTGTCCGTTTGAATAGGTTTTATACGGAGTAGCCGTAACAAAATCATTCTCATCGGCATTACCAATCATTTGAATCTTATTCCCTTTATATCGGATCATATCGCCGTAGTCATTCACAGCGTATGAATATCCGTCATAAGCCCCGGTAAAATTGGCATCTGTCTGAAAATTAGCCATATCATAACTACTCAGGCGTTTGAATACATGAGATTTAATCAATCGTTGCATACGGGTAGGGGCATCAAAGCTACCCAATGAACTCACGGAGTTAGTGTTCGAAAATCCGTATGCACTGGATAGCCATACCCAGTTAAACCCGTCAGCAGCCAGCTGTGCATCTGAGGGTAACAGCACTATATATTTCTTATCCTGAATCAGGCCATTCAGCTTACTTTGCAGCAAATCTTCTTTCAAGGTAGAACTGAAATATAGATTCAACGCTTTATTAAAGAAACTATACGCTGGGTTCAGCAGGATCTCGGTATAAACGGTCTCAAAATAGCTGCTTTTAACATAGTCTTTTGACCCATAGAATAAACCGTTACTTGCGGGTGCTATTTTTGAAAAGTCTGAAGAATTAAAATCGGTTCCGGTAGCTCCATTCAGATACTCCCGCAAATAGTTCATACTGGTCTTATAACTTCCGGGCCAGATCATATCATCTGCCATATGGGCATTAATGAAATAGCCGAGAATGTCCACAGGTACAGTGGCCCAACCATTGGGATAGTATTGTTTCAACTTCTCGTCATAAAACTTCTTCACAGCATCATTATTCGGTGCAAAGACAGTAAAACCACCTTGTTCAAACTCTTTTGCAGAAACTCCGTATCGTTCGCCGCAAAGTGAAAAAGGCAGGCCGGTATAGTATTTCTCGTAAACGGCATTAATTTTCTTTTCAGGAAATGCTTTCTGGAAATAGGTGGTCATTGCTGCATCATAGGTATATGATATAAAATAGGGTGCACCCGTTGACCCCTTTTGATTGATTATCGCTTTAAAATCAGAATAATCAGGATCATCCAGCATCTTTTCAAGGTTAGGCAGAGGCTCTATGACCTGATCGACCTCATGAGCCACACCATTCTCGGCATACATGTCTTTGGTAATAATTGAAGCATTCTGAACATTACTCCCTGTGTAAGTTCTGCCGGGATAAAACAGTTCATAATCAGAAGCTGTATGACTACGATTAAATACCTTATCCAGATAAAAAGGTATATATTTACAATTCTGATCAACTGTCGTTGCATTTACATACTTCAGATTTCCGGGTCTGTCATAAATCCAGATATCATTCCCCTGATAATTCATCGGGTAAATAGACTCATAGTACACGGTTTTTTTCCGGATACTGGTCAGAGTATCCCATCCGGCACTCAACACATCCGTCAGACGGGCAAAGGGATATTTATCGCTAACCATCGAATAGCCTACGATCTTATTAACCAGCGAATCGGGCATATCAGCTACCGAAGCATACCCTTTATTGGTCAGGTATTTCGAAAATGCCTCATCATTGGGAGCAAAAACGGTGTAGAGACCACTTGCCTTCAGGGAGGGGGCATAGAGAGTGCGGTCTACACATTTCAGATAATTGGTAAAGCGCCCCTGCTTCTGCAATACTTCATAAATAGGGGGTTCTAACCAACTGGGACGAGCAAAATAATCTTCCTTATCATTCATGCATCGTACAAAAAGTACCAATACTGACGACAAGAGAACAGAGATTTTAATCAAGTTTCTCATGCAATTAATAATTAAAGGTGGTTTATATAATTTTTGGATTGAAGCCCACGCATGTAATTTAGGTAGTGCGAAAATACAATAGCCCCCCACCATAGCTGATGTCTTATTGTACAAATGCATAGATTATCATACAAGGCCTGTATTTTTCACACAAGGCAGTTAATTTAACGTTTACAAGGTTAATTTAGCCTGAAACAGCCAGATAATAAACATCTTCATATATACACAGAACATTTCCACCTCAATCAGATGCTTTTTACAGAGTCCCCGAAAATTGTATCTGAACCCCTGTACAATCATACAGTATTACTAACTATATAGAATATTGTATACACCCTTAAAGAAACCGGGCCGATTGATTTGTAGAGCAACCGTCCTCACCCATCAATTCATCCATCGATATTCAGCAAAACGAAATATGGATAAGTAAATAAAAAGAATAATTGCAGATCATGATTTTGTCAACTCAAGGCTTACTTTGCACTTTTACTTAATCTTATTTTCTATACATTATAACAACCAGATCATTTGGTAGGTTTAAGCCCGTTTCAAATGAAAACGCTCAATAGATATCATTTCCCTTGTTACGGTGATGTTCCGCTCTTGTTCCGATGTTGACAAAGGGATCTACCTTGGTTATTCCTAATATGTCCCATAGATATCCCATATCATAATATAATATGGGTTATCTATGGGATATCTATGGGATATCTATGGAAAAACCCATAATAAAGAGCGGAACAAGAGCGGAACAAGAGCGATGCAACACCGGAACAATACCGGAGCATTTTTATTAAACATTACATCATACCGGCCGTTTCCATTTACACCCATCCGGGACACAACAAATCCGACTATAAACTACGCCCGATCCTTCAGTTTCATTTTTCTTAAAAAGAGGCAAGTTGTTAATATCCACAAATTTCTACGTGTATATTTCTGATAATTGAACGATTATCCTTATCTTTGCCTGATTTTTAAATAACAGAGTAAGTTTGTACATAAATGCGTAAAGAAAAGCCTGTTTCATTAGTCTTAGAGAATGGAGTTGTCTTCCACGGGAAATCGTTTGGATACGAAAAACCGGTTGCCGGAGAGGTTGTTTTCAACACGGCGATGGTGGGTTATCCCGAAAGTTTGACCGACCCCTCTTATTCGGGGCAAATTTTAGTTTCGACATTCCCGCTAGTCGGCAATTACGGTGTCCCCGCTGATAAAATTGTTGATGGCTTGTCCGCTTTCTACGAATCAGAAAAGATTCATGTAAGCGGATTTATTGTATCTGACTATTCCTTTGAACACAGCCACTGGAATGCAGAAAAAAGTTTGAGCGAATGGTTGATCGAAAGCAAAATACCGGGTATCTACGGTATCGACACCCGCGAGCTTACTAAAATTCTCCGCGAAAAAGGAGCTATGCTTGGAAAAATCGTTTTTGAAGACGAAAACGAAATTGAGTTTCACAACCCTAACACTGAAAACCAGGTTGCAATCACCAGCTGCAAAGAAGTTATTACTTACGGTAACGGTGAGAAAAAAGTTTGTCTGGTAGACTGCGGTGTAAAACACAACATTATCCGCTGCCTCCTCAAACGTGACGTAACTGTGATTCGTGTACCCTGGGATTATGACTTCAACACGCTTGAATTCGACGGATTGTTTATCTCAAACGGACCGGGCAACCCTGACTTCTGCTCTACTACAGTTGAAAACATCCGTAAATTCATGGAAACCGGCAAACCTATCTTCGGTATATGCATGGGCAACCAGCTACTTTCGAAAGCCGGCGGAGCTAAAACATACAAACTGAAATATGGTCACCGCAGCCACAACCAGCCTGTGCGTATGGAAGGCACAAAACGCTGCTTTGTAACCAGCCAGAACCACGGTTTTGCCGTTGACAATTCAACCTTGGGCAGCGACTGGGAACCTTTGTTCACCAATATGAACGATGGAACCAACGAAGGTATCAAGCACAAAAGCAAACCGTACTTTTCCTGTCAGTTCCACCCCGAGGCAGCGAGTGGACCGACTGATACCGAATTCTTGTTCGACGATTTCGTGAACTTGCTTAAATAAGACCTCCCCAACTGGGACTGTAACTACGACTGTTGACGATCAACTGTCGGTTTGAATTAAACAAATCAACGAATAAATATCACTTCTATATAACTCAATGAAAGAGATTAAAAAAGTTCTTATTCTCGGTTCGGGAGCATTGAAAATCGGTGAAGCCGGTGAGTTTGACTACTCTGGTTCGCAGGCGCTTAAGGCGTTGCGCGAAGAAGGCATCTACACTGTATTGATCAACCCGAACATCGCAACCGTACAAACTTCGGAAGGCGTAGCTGATAAGATTTATTATCTGCCCGTAACCCCTTTCTTCGTAGAAAAAGTAATCAAAAAAGAGAATCCTGACGGACTTCTGCTCGCATTCGGAGGTCAGACAGCGCTTAACTGCGGTGTGAAATTATTCACCAGCGGTATTCTCGAAAAATACAACCTCAAAGTTCTCGGTACTCCCGTTCAGGCGATTATGGATACTGAAGACCGTGAGTTATTCGTAAAAAAACTTGACGAAATCGATGTTAAGACCATCAAAAGTGAAGCGGTTGAAAACATTGAAGACGCACGTCGCGCAGCGAAAAAACTTGGTTACCCCATCATCGTGCGTGCAGCTTACGCACTGGGTGGTCTGGGTAGCGGATTCTGCGACAACGAAGAAGAACTGAACGTTCTTTGCGAAAAAGCATTTGCCTTCTCTCCCCAGGTTTTGGTTGAGAAATCACTCAAAGGCTGGAAAGAGGTTGAATATGAAGTTGTTCGTGACAAATACGACAACTGTATTACCGTTTGTAACATGGAAAACTTCGACCCGCTCGGTATCCACACCGGTGAGTCTATCGTAGTTGCTCCTTCTCAAACGCTGACCAACGCAGAATACCACAAACTTCGCGAACTGGCAATCCGCATCATCCGCCATATTGGCATCGTGGGAGAATGTAACGTACAGTACGCATTTGACCCTTATTCGGAAGATTACCGTGTAATCGAGGTTAATGCCCGTCTGAGCCGTTCTTCTGCACTGGCCTCAAAAGCAACAGGTTATCCCCTCGCATTCGTAGCGGCAAAACTGGCTCTCGGATACGGATTATTTGACCTGAAAAACTCGGTTACCAAATCGACAACAGCTCTGTTCGAGCCTGCACTCGACTACATCGTTTGTAAACTGCCCCGTTGGGACCTTGCTAAATTCCAGGGTGTTGACCGTGAGATCGGCAGTAGCATGAAATCCGTAGGTGAAGTAATGGCTATCGGCCGTACTTTCGAAGAGGCTATTCAGAAAGGCCTTCGTATGATCGGTCAGGGTATGCACGGTTTTGTAGCTAACAAAGAGCTGAAAGTTGAGAATATTGACAAAGAGCTGAAAGAGCCGACAGATAAACGCATCTTTGCGATCTCTGAGGCGTTCTATAAAGGCTATACCATCGATCAGATCCACGAATTGACTCGTATCGACCGCTGGTTCCTCCAAAAACTATACAACATATTCACTACAGCTAATGAGCTGGAGACATTCGACAAAATAGAATCTCTTCCTGCGAATCTGCTCCGTCACGCTAAACAACAAGGTTTCTCTGACTTCCAGGTTGGCCGTTTAGTAATTGGTAAAGGTGATGAAGATGTTTCTCTTAACGCTGTACGTGATTACCGTAAAAACCTGGGCATCACCCCGGTAGTAAAACAAATCGACACACTGGCCGCTGAATATCCGGCTCAGACCAACTATCTGTACCTGACTTACAACGGTACTGCTAACGATATGCAATACCTGGGCGATCACCGTTCGGTAATCGTATTGGGATCAGGAGCCTACCGTATCGGTAGTTCGGTAGAATTTGACTGGTGTTCGGTTAATGCCCTGTTGACTATCCGCAAGGAAGGTTGGCGCTCGGTTATGATCAACTACAACCCGGAGACTGTTTCGACTGACTACGATATGTGTGACCGCCTTTACTTTGATGAGCTTTCATACGAACGTGTGATGGATATCATCGAGTTGGAAAACCCCCACGGTGTTATCCTCTCTACAGGAGGTCAGATTCCTAACAACCTGGCAATGCGCCTGGATGCCAACAATGTCCCTATCCTGGGAACTTCCGCACAAAGCATCGACAACGCAGAAGACCGTCACAAATTCTCAAGCATGTGTGACCGCCTCGGTATCGATCAACCACGTTGGAAAGAGCTGAGCAGCATGGATGACATTGATGCATTCGTAGATGAAGTGGGTTATCCCGTATTGGTGCGTCCGTCTTACGTACTTTCAGGTGCAGCAATGAACGTTTGCTCAAACGACAGCGAACTGAAACAGTTCCTGCAATTAGCTGCGAATGTATCGAAGAAACACCCTGTAGTAGTAAGTGAATTCATCGAGAATGCAAAAGAGATCGAAATAGACGCAGTAGCCGACAAAGGCGAAATGGTGCTTTATGCTATCTCTGAACACATCGAATATGCAGGGGTCCACTCAGGTGACGCAACCATCCAGTTCCCTCCGCAAAAACTGTATGTAGAAACTGTACGCAGAATCAAGAGAATTGCCCGCCAGATTGCAAAAGAGCTGAATATTTCAGGTCCGTTCAACATGCAGTTCCTGGCCAAAGACAACGATATCAAGGTAATCGAATGTAACCTTCGCGCTTCACGCAGCTTCCCGTTTGTATCGAAAGTATTGAAATTCAACTTTATCGAACTGGCTGCGAAAGTGATGATGGGTATTCCATACGAAACTCCGAACCACAGTGCATTTGATCTCGACTACGTGGGTATCAAAGCATCGCAGTTCTCATTCACCCGTCTGCAAAAAGCTGACCCTGTATTGGGTGTAGATATGGCTTCTACCGGTGAGGTTGGATGTATCGGCGATGACACTTACGAAGCAGTACTGAAATCAATGCTTTCGGTTGGATACCGCATCCCGGAGAAAACGATCCTGCTTTCCACAGGTGACGCTCAGCAAAAAGCATCGTTGCTGCCAAGCGCTCAACTCCTTCACGAAAAAGGATTCGAAATCTACGCTACCAACGGTACGTACAAATACCTCAACGATAATGGAGTTCCTGCTAAATTAGCTCACTGGCCTGGAGAAGAAGGAGAACCTCAGGTAATGGATATGCTTCAGAGCAAGCAGATCGATTTCGTGGTTAATATCCCGAAAAACCTGACTTCACGCGAATTGAGCAGAGGATACAAAGTGCGCCGTGCGGC
The DNA here is from genome assembly GCA_963662365.2 of Bacteroidales bacterium. Classification (GTDB taxonomy): domain Bacteria; phylum Bacteroidota; class Bacteroidia; order Bacteroidales; family UBA7332; genus CAXXIC01. The sequence goes on along the minus strand of CAXXPA010000007.1, from coordinate 16,596 downwards.
TATTGACCTCAACATTCCGTTGATCACCAACCCACGCCTTGCTTCTGCCTTTATTCACGCATTCTGCAACATGAGCATGGATGATATCCAGATTAAGAGCTGGGACGAATACAAGTAATTAAAAAGCGATATTGCTTTATTTCAGAACGGAGATGCAGTTATGTATCTCCGTTTTTTATATGAAAAAACTTCTGATATTTTGTGTGGATAAAGATGGCTTTATTTATTTTTATTTCCTCGTCATTATTCTATTAACAAACCATATCAATATTAACATTATTATTTGTCATCCAATGAGAAATATAGTAGATACAGGAATAAATCCCATCGGCTAATCATTTAAGTGAGTAAACCATTTCTCTCAACTCATATGCATTTTTTGGAGCATAACCGCCGTAATCGTTATTAAAAAACGCCCAGACCTCCTTTCCCTGCTTAATCCACTCAATGATCTTATCTGCATAAAATTTTAGTTCCACTTCACTATAATTCGAAGCATATAGAAGCTCCCGACCGTGAAACCGTATGTACACATAATCAGCTGTTACTGCTTCCGAAAAAGGAAACTGGCCACCAGAATCTGCAATTACAAAAGCAATCCCGTACTGACTCAACAGATCAAAAAATTCATCCCTGATCCAGGAATCATGTCTTACCTCAATTGCAAACCGGTACTCTCCATATCTCACGTTTAATAAATCCAGAAATCTGCATATCCGGACTTTATCATAATACAATCCGGGAGGTAATTGAACCAATACAGGGCCTAAACGCGGTTTCATTCCTTCCATCACGTCAAAGTAACTCTTCAGCGCTTCTTCAATATTCACTAAATATTTCCTGTGAGTAATGAAACGACTCAGTTTCGTACTAAACCGAAAGGTATCCGGAGTACGTCTCAACCATCCGTTAACTGTGGTTTTGAGTGGAAGATGATAGAAACTCGAATTTAATTCGACGCAATCAAACTGTGTAAGATAATATTCCAGATATTTATCCGGTTTTATATCATCCGGATAAAAGACACCTTGCCAATGCTTGTAACTCCAACCGGAAGTTCCAATAAATAATCCCGGTGATTTAACTTCAATGTCCATATATTCTACTTCCTTTTTCTGTTTTAAGTTATCTTTGTGTTGCTCCAGTAACTATTAAACAATGAAAGCATCATATACGGATAAAGATTTTGGGAAAATTATTCTGCAAGTGAATGTAAGGGCTAAAAATGTAATCTTCAGATTTACCCCCGATGGATTGAAGATCACATTACCTGCAGGTTGTACACAAAAGCAATTTGAAGAGATCCTGGAAAAAAACCGCCCCATATTAAAGGAAAAAATTGTCCGGACTGTCCCCAAATCAATAATTGACGAATCTTTTTCTCTGAAAACCAATCGTTTTTCTGTTCGTATCTTCCGCACTGACCGGAGGGACTTCTATTTCAGCAGAAAAGAAGAGATTCTGCACATTGCCTGCCCAATGGGAACGGATTTTACACACGTCGAGGTGAGAGCACTTCTGGTGAAAGGTATAGAACGTTTTTTAAAAGCGGATGCAAAGTTTTATCTGCCTCAACGATTAAGATTATTAGCTGATCGTTTTCATTTATCATTTAGTGAGGTCAAAATAAATTCCAGCAAAAGCCGTTGGGGCAGTTGCAGTACACAGAGAAACATTAATCTGACGTTCTACCTGATGCTCCTTCCCACCCACCTGATCGATTACGTTTTATTGCACGAATTGACTCACACACTGGAAATGAACCACAGCCCTAAATTCTGGCAAAAACTGAATGGAATTACAGAGGGAAAAGCATTGGAACTCAGAAAAGAACTGAAGCAATTTAAAACAAGGATATAACCTCCTGACTCTTTACTCAAACGACTGATATCCATGATTTACCGCAAATTCGATTATCGGTATTTTATCGGATAAATGCTACTTTCAGGGCCAAAAGAATCAGCAAGAAGCCTAAAAGAAGATTGGCCCATTTTTCATACCGAAAATAGAGCTTTTTGACTTCCCGGTGGGTAAAGAAGACAGAAACCAGCGTAAACCAACTGATCGCTGTAAGCACGATTATCACTGCGATAATCATAATCACCCAAACCGGAACCTGCGGAGATATTACAAAGGAAAAAAGGCCCAGAATGAAGAGAGTTGCCTTAGGATTGAGCAAATTGGTCAGAAAGCCTGTTTTTAAGGCCTGAAATGAAGTAAAACTTATCGATTCACCACTTCCTTCAACCCTGACCTCTGATGTCTTAAAACGCAACGACATTACCCCCAGATAGGCCAGATAAGCTGCACCAAGATATTTGATAACATTAAACAATACCACCGACTTTGAAATAAGTAATCCAATACCAACAGAACAATACGTTATATGCACAAGTAAACTCAACCCAATACCTATCCCGGTGAAGATTCCAGCTTTAGCAGAGTGATTCAGGGTATTGCGCACCACAATAATGAAATCGGGACCAGGGCTAACGGCTCCCAGGAAATTGAGCAATGCAACAGTTGTGATTAAGGGCAAATAATTCATTCTTCAATGATTATAAGAAATAAAAAACGGAAGTATGATTTCCACACTCCCGTCTTTATATTATTAATTAAGATCAAACCTCTTCACCGGCAAATTCCATCAAATAAGCTTTGATAAATTCATCGATATTTCCATCCATTACAGACTGTACGTTAGATGTCTGATAATCGGTACGATGGTCTTTTACGCGACGGTCGTCGAAAACATAACTACGGATCTGGGATCCCCATTCAATTTTCTTTTTGCCCGCTTCTACCTTAGCGCTTGCAGCACGGCGTTTTTCGAGCTCAAGTTCGTAGAGTTGCGATTTCAGCAAGCGTATGGCATTGTCTTTATTGCCAAATTGCGAACGGCTTTCCGTATTCTCAATCACAATCTCATCAGTCTGCTCGGTTACCGGGTTGATAAACTTATAGTGCAGACGTACTCCGGTTTCCACCTTATTTACGTTCTGACCACCAGCTCCCGACGAACGGAAGGTATCCCATGACAACATACCCGGATTGATTTCAATCTCTATCGTATCGTCTACCAAAGGAACGACGTAAACCGATGTAAATGATGTCATACGTTTACCCTGTGCATTAAATGGAGAAACGCGTACCAGACGGTGAACGCCGTTTTCACTCTTCAGGTAACCATAAGCCATTGCTCCGTCAACCTGTAACGTAACGGTTTTGATTCCTGCTTCATCACCATCCTGCCAGTTGGTAACTTCAGTTTTGTAACCTTTGCTATCGCACCAGCGCTGGTACATGCGGTAAAGCATTGAAGCCCAGTCCTGGCTTTCTGTACCACCGGCACCGGCTACGATTTTCAATACGGCTCCGAGATGGTCTTCTTCATTACGCAGCATGTTTTTCAGCTCCAGGTCTTCGATCAGTTTGATGGCATGTATATAAGCCTGATCCACCTCCTCTTCGGTCACAATCTCTTCTTTGAGAAAGTCATACGCCAGTTGCAATTCGTCAGCTGCGGTTTTTACCTCTTTATAGCCTTCAACCCACGCTTTCAACTCGCGGATTTTTCTCATCTGGGCTTCGGCCGTTTTGGCATCTTCCCAGAAATTGGGTGCATGTGTTCTTAATTCTTCTTCTTCAATCTGGATTATCTTCGAATCGATGTCAAAGGTACCCCCTCAGCGCGGTCTCGCGCTCCAATACTTCACGTAATTGGTCTGCAGTAATCATTGTTTGTATTATTATTGATTTGTAATATTTATTCTCTATAGTTTAATTCTCATACATTCTGTCAATTTCCGTACTATAACGCTGTTGAATGTATGCGCGACGAAGCTTCAGCGTATTGGTCAATTCGCCCCCCTCCAATGTAAACGGACAAGGTAATAACGTAAACCGCTTAATCTGCTCAAATTTGGCAAAGTTCTGTTGAAGATCATTAATACGCTCTTGAATAAATTGTTGAATTGTGCCGTTTTTCAGCAAATCTTCAATATTATGAAAATGAATTTGTCTGGAATGTGCATACTCCTTGAGTGCTTCATAGGCTGGTATAACAAGTGCCGTTATATATTTCCGTTGATCACCAATTACAGCAATCTGCTCGATATATTTATCTTCGCCAATCTTCAACTCAATAGCTTGCGGAGCTACATATTTACCATTTGAGGTTTTGATCAAATCCTTCAGACGTTCGGTCATGGTAAGTATTCCATTCTCTGTATGTGAGCCGGCATCGCCGGTCTTAAACCACCCATCAGAGGTAAACACGTTGGCTGTCTCTTCCGGTTTTTTGTAATAACCACTCATGACAGTCTTACCTTTTACCAGAATTTCATGATTCTCTCCGATCTTCACCTCTACTCCGGGCATTTCAACGCCTACAGAACCAATCTTGTAGCCTTTTTTAAAATAGCAGGATACAGAGGCCGATGTTTCCGTCAATCCATAACCATATAGGATATCAATCCCGCAAGCATGAAAGAATTCGTTGATATTATCAGATAATGCAGCTCCCGCAACAGGGAAGTAGTTGCCGTTTTCAATACCAATTGTTTTTTTTAGCTTTTGGAATACAAGACGATCAAACAGCTGATAAGGGAGCTCAATCCAAAACGGGGCTTTTTTCTCGTAACGGACATAATCAAGATTACGTATGCGTCCAAAACAAACTGCCTTTTTCATCAACAAACGAGTAAATGTTCCGGATTGTTCCAGTTTCTCCTGTATCCCGGAATAAACCTTTTCCCAGAAACGGGGAACACTGCACATCAAAGTCGGACGTACCTCTTTCAACGTACGCTGAATCTCAGAAGGACGAAGATTGATATCAATCCTTACCCCTTTATAGAGACAAAAATAAGACCATGCTTTTTCGAAAATATGAGTTAAGGGAAGGAAGCAAACAGATACATCCGTATCTGAAGTTTCTTGCAAACGAATATCATGAATCCTCAACACCTCCGCATAATTGGAGTGATGCAACATTACTCCTTTAGGTTCACCGGTCGTTCCGGAGGTATAGATCAATGTGGCTAAATCATCTGCCCGGGCATTCGACACCCTTGCGGCTACAAGATCCTCATTATTGGCCAATTCACCAAGATGTAGAAACTCATGAAAGAATAAAGAGGTAGAATCAGAAGAATCCGGCTTAACATTTGGATCGAAAATAATCAACTGCTTTAAAAAGACATTCTTTCCCAGTAAAGAAAATGCCTTATCATACTGCTCCTGTTCTCCGACCATTACAATGGCCACTTCTGCTTCATTTATGATGTACTCAATCTGATCAACAGAGCTTGTCGCATACAATGGTACAGAAACGGCTCTATTCTTATATAGAGCAAATTCCGAAATAAAAATCTCCGGCTTATTTTGAGAAAACAGCGCTACATTACTTTTTTCCGATACATTTAGACTGGCAAACGCTTTAGCCGCTTTATCGACCTTATCAGAAAAACTTTTCCAGGATGTCGGAATCCAGGCTCCGGTAATATCATCTTTATAGCGAAAAGCTGTTTTGTCACCATACTTATCCGCTTGATGATGAACAAAGGTCGAGAGATGGAAAAATGTCATAAAATGGGAATTAAATCAGGTACAAATGTACGGAATAATAGACAGTTTGATACTCTTACTCCTTTTATTCAGCAGGTTAAATTGGAAAAGAGAGAAATATTAACGAAGCATCTTTTCAATTTGCACTCATTTAACAACCAGAATTTTAGTAACAATACCATCAAGGCCATCACTTGTAGCTGCATAAACCAGATACACTCCGGTGGCCACACGCTCTCCGGAACGGTTCCGACCATTCCAGGTAATCTGACCACCTTCTGACACACCCTCAAACATAGAATTCCCATTAATATCAGTAATACGTACAGTTGAATTATATTTCAAGCCGGTAATCGTAATCAATCCTTCATACTCGGGGCGTACAGGATTTGGAAATGCATAGACATCAGAATAACTTTTCTTTCCATTTATTGCATCACTTCGATAAGAAACCAAACCTTTATCGGTACCAATAAAAACTTCACCTGTATTAGGATGAATTGCTATAGATAATATTTTATCTGAAAGAAGGGGACTATTCTCTGTCGTGAAGTGATGAATTGTTTCCTGACCGTTATCACTTACCAAATATACTCCATTATTCTCTGTACCCAACCATTTACGATTGCTGCCATCTACAGCTATGACTCTGATTCTAACACCATCTAACAAATAATCTGCCAGGTCAGTTCCATCATTCCTGGGTACCTTAATACGTGAGCCCGTAAAATCATCATTAAAAACCTGGGAGGGTGAGTTAAAAACAATTGGACCTTCACTGGTACCTACCCAAACAGCTCCATTTTTATCTTCTGATATACAATAATAATAAGCCGGTGCGATTGATTTTAGTTCGGCATTATCATAATAGTTAACCTGAGTATAGAATTTCATTTGATCGTCATTCATATTTGACAAGGTGTTCTTGGGGTCAAATACAATAATTCCAGAAACATTCTTTGAACCAGCCCTGGCGTTTAAGGCCCAGAAGTACCCCCTTTTATCTTGAATCATGCTGTGTATAGCAGTGCAATTAGCAATACTGGGGTAATTCAAATTTAGCCAGCTTTTATCTTTTGTATAAACCTTTATAACATTACTAATTTCATTATTCGACATAATCAGATTTCCATATTTATCGTAGCTAAGCGCACTGACTCTAATATAATGAGGATTCCCGCTAATAATACTTTCCAACCCACTATTGGTATAATTATGTAGTTTAATTAATTTCCCAGCACGAAACTCATATAATCCTTCTCCCCAGGATGCCACAAAAAGATGGTCTTTTTCATTCGGATCTTCAATAACATCTACAAAATCCCGAGCTCCACCTTCGACTTTAATAGTATCCACTCTGGTATAACTCCAATGTTCATTTTCAAAACTCATCAGCAATCCAGCAGTATTAAATCGATCAGACCAGGCTCCCCCACCGACGACCAATAAACGTCCGTTACTGAATTTCATATTATATGGACTATTTGCAACCGGGCCATTTGGCTTTATCCCCAAATTTGCGGCATTATATATTCCTCCAGACTTATCAATCCTATCCAAGAAAGTACCTGAGGCAATCCATAGATAATTATTAGCATCTAACGAAGACAAACCGTTTATTCCGGTAATATTCAAATAAGTGTTTTTTGATACCAAATTATCAAACACAGTAATCTCATTTGAACCATATGCCAATAATAAATTCCCGGCAAGAGTAATGCTTTTTAAGGTGTTTGTAGAATATATTGGCTGATATGACTTATTCGTTATAGTAAATAATCCGCTGTTTACATTTAACGCAATCAGCTGATTCTGAAAAACCAACAAAGAAGAAGCCCGAAAATCAGTTGTTAGTGACCAATTATTAAAATCATTCAGATTCGAAGATAAACTACCCTGATAAATACCATCCACAGTAGCAGTATATAGAACACCATCCCAAACAGCAGAAGAGTATGTTTTCTTATTTATGTAAGAATCTGACATTTCGTACTTCAGCAAATTAACTGTTGAAACGCCATATCCCGTAGCCAGATAAGCATTTGAACCAGCAAAATTTACAGAATAAATTGTTTTATCCAGTGTAGCATTCTTATTTTTTATATCCGGTATATTAATTATACTTCCGGCATCAGTTAAAATATCAATATTTGAATTATCATAAACAATAACCAATAATTTATATTGCACACTGTATGATATCAGAGAAATTTTGGTATCGCTTAAACCAGTCAGTTTACTATAAGTATCAACACTCTGGTCTGTCTTATCATAAGAAAATAAGGCCCCATCAGAAACCCCATATACTTTTTCCGATGTTTCTGCAACCTGACTAATAGAAGAATATGCCAAATGAGTACGCCAACTTCCTACCGGAATTTGTCCCGACATGCTCAATGAGAAAAAAAGTACAAATACTATGAAAATGACTTTTTTCATTTTAGACAGTTTTATTATTTAACTTCTACTTTGAAAGAAATTCAATTAATTTCTGAACAGCCAATCCACGATGGCTGATTTTATTTTTTTCATCAGCATTAAGCTCTGCAAAAGTACATGCATAACCTTTCGGTTGAAATATGGGATCGTAACCAAAACCTCCGTTTCCGGACTCTGTTGTTTTAATGTCACCCTGCACCTTTCCTTCGAACAAATACTCCTGATCATTCAGAATCAATGCAACAACAGTTCTGAAACACGCTTTGCGGTTAGTTTCAGACTGCAACTCTGTCAGGACTTTCCGCATATTATCCTGAGCACTTTTCTGCTCTCCGGCATAACGGGCTGAATATACACCGGGAGCGTTATTCAGAGCCTCAATCTCAAGACCGGTATCATCAGCAAAACAGTCAAATCCGTATTTTTCTTTTACGAAACGCGCTTTCAATAATGCATTACCCTCTAACGTATCTGCGGTTTCGGGAATATCTTCAAAACAATTAATATCATTAAGGCTTAAGATTTCTACCTTACCATTGAGTATTGAGTTAACTTCTTCTAGTTTGTGTTTATTATTTGTTGCAAAAACGATCTTATTCATTTATAACGTTATAATTATGAGAAAATTTAAATTGTCATAGCAAAAGTAATATTTTTTCGATCATTATATTACTGTATAAGCCAGACTAACCATCAATTAACAATCTCAGTTTCCAACCACTACCGGGATCTTTTGAGAAACCGGGGAGTGATCTGATTTATAATATTCTATATACAAGATATAAATGTCTGGTTTTACTAATTGATGTGTGGTATTTGTTGCATCCCATGATAATAAACCTTCTGTACCCAGGATCGAATTTGTGGCTATTTGATTTATCAGACGACCTGAACGATCGTAAATGCGAAGATTGGCCGTAAAACCAGATTCATCTAAGCGATAATTGATATGCAAGAGATCTTCTTTCCCATTATTATCAGGAGTCACAGTCTCGCTTTCCAGCCAAAAGCCTCTTTTTTCAGCAACAGCACTATATTGTTGCGAATTTTTGTACCCTGGTGTACCATATCCGGCGTCGGAAGAGGCTGATTGCCAGTTAACCGGATCTGAGGATGGATAATCATCACGGATTCTTTCCAATGTAATACCTTCGGGATTCTTAATAAATGGATGATGCATTTTGACCGAATAGGTCAAACCATCTATTACAACACCGGAAGTGTTAACCAACTGAATATTACCTGCGTCATCTGGCATAGAAGGCATTGATGGTAATTCGATAAACGAAGAAGAGCCCTTACAGTCATAGAACGAACAGACAGCACTTCTATCTGTCGTTAACACGATATATTCACCGGGAAAAAAGGGCGTCAGTTCGGTAGACAGACGTACACCTGACTGCAAAGTGCCATCCGTTTTACGGAATGTCAGCTGTAATTGGGCCAGATCAATGATTTTACCGGAACGGTTGTATAGTTCTACAAAATCAACACCATTTGCATGTGGATTAAAAAGAATTTCGTTAATTACTATATCATTAGCTTCTAAAGAGTCAGGTACTGCAGTGCGCACAATAAGATTACCCGCCAATAAATTACCAGATACGCATTGAATTTTTGACGACAATTCTAATGAAAGATACTCTCCCCTTTTGAGAGTATCGGCAAGATACAACCAAACTGTATTTGGGATAGGCGTAGAAACTGCTGCTTTTACGATAGTGTTGCTTCCGGACAATATGGAATAGTTAGAAATACTCATAGAAGATACTTTATCCATCGCTTTTGAGAAGGTTAAAGTAATGCAAGCCGGATTTTTCAAAGATGAATGCAATAACAATGGTGATTCCTGGTCAGGATTAACACCCGCAATGCTATTTCTGCCCCCCGGAGTACCACCAGCAATATTATGACAGGCACACCAGTTCGTTGAATTACCGCTTATATTTGTCACATCAATGCATTCTAACGAAAAACCGCCATTTGCGCGAAACTCATCCTGATACCATCTATCGGTATAGTCAGCAAAAGAGTTAACAACACCTTCCGGCGATTCCAGAAAAAGCAATTTCCCGGAATTAGCAAGAGTAGGAAATGATTCGAGTCCTAATCGATTTATTCCGGATGAAAATTGTGAAACATTGGATGATGCACAAATGATTACATTTGAATCTGGTAACAAAGCATATTCAGGTAAAACATATGATTTATCGCCATAATAGAACTTCCAATTCAACAAATCCACTTTTTTGCCGGTATTATTGTGAAATTCAACATACTCAACATTCGGCAATCCGACAATTCCGGATGGATTAGCCATAATCTCACTGATTACCACATCTCCTGTTTTCGCATTTTTCAATAATGACCAGCAGATAAACGGCATCGAAATTGCAAACATCTCATTCCCTGAAAGATCTTTAATTCCTGATATACCGAGTGAATATTGTTTACCTGATTGAAATTCATCTGTATAGTTAAGGAGCAACGTTTTTCCATCAGAAGAAAATGACTGTATCGGATTATTCAAACCTACAGTCGTAAGAACAGCCGGTTTAGATTCAACAGGCTCAGAAAAAAGGATCGACAGCTGCTTTTCATTTAAGACAGTCAATTCTTTAATAGTTGGAGCAACAACATCATGGGGTGAAGATTGAATGATTGACAGATTATCAAACCAGATTTTCTTACCGTTGGAAGAGGTATAAATACATTGTAAGGCAAAATATTTGCCACCAATAGCGTTTTCGTCAGGATATTCACCCTTTAGAATGTAATCAGACTCAGTATCCTGCCGCACAAATAGTTCCCATTTACCCTCAGCTGAATACTCTACCTTAACTTGCATGGATACAGAGTTTTTATCCAACTCCTTATCAACGCCGGGGATCAGTTCAGAAACAGATGTACCGTTTTTTTTATTCAGACTGATCTTGTCAGATGTACCACCTATATTAACAAAATAACCCGAAGTTGCATTCTCGGGATTTGCATTATCCAAAGTAAGCCATACCCTTTCATAATTCTGAGAAGATGTATTAAATCCAAGTTTAATCCAAAATTCCCATATACGCCCCTTTTCAAAACCTACAAGAGTAGAAAGGTAGGCAGTTCCTGAAGTCGCAGCGTTTAATTGAAGCTGATTATCTCCATTAACTACAAACAGAGAAGAAGATCCCTCCCATAATGGATTTTGAGTAAAATTCCCATCCGAGAAATCCTCACTTAATTGGGCAAATGTGACAAAAGGTAAACACAGGAACAGGAATATAACAACTTTTCTCATAGCATCTGGGGAATTTTCTTTGAAATATTGTATTTTTGTAGTCAATTTGCGGAGAATCGGAGGATTAGCTCATCCGATAGCGACAAAATTAAAGGTTTTTTTGTCAAATACAGGCAAAACAATAACAATTTTAATACTCTAGGTAAAAAATGAAAGTAGCAATTGTAGGCGCAAGCGGTGCGGTAGGACAAGAGTTCCTTCGCGTACTTGAAGAGAGAAATTTCCCTATGGATGAGTTATTATTATTTGGTTCGGCTCGTAGCGCAGGTACCAAGTACACTTTTCGCGGCAAGGAAATCGAAGTAAAACTCCTTCAGCACAACGATGACTTTAAAGGCATTGACATAGCCTTTACATCTGCCGGCGCTGGTACTTCTAAAGAGTTTGCCGAAACAATAACCAAATACGGAGCTGTAATGATTGACAATTCAAGTGCTTTCCGTATGGATACGGATGTCCCTTTGGTTGTACCTGAAGTGAACGGAGAAGACGGTAAGATTCGTCCCCGGGGTATTATTGCGAACCCTAACTGTACAACTATCCAGATGGTAGTAGCCCTGAAAGCAATCGAAGGTCTTTCCCATATTAAAACCGTCCATGTATCAACCTACCAGGCTGCTTCGGGAGCGGGTGCTGCTGCAATGGACGAATTAGTGGAGCAATATAGCGAAATCGTTCGGGGAGAAGAACCTACCGTAGATAAATTCGCATACCAGTTAGCATACAATATTATTCCTCAGGTGGATGTTTTCACAGAAAATGGTTACACCAAGGAAGAGATGAAAATGTACAATGAGACCCGCAAAATCATGCACTCAGATATCAAAGTAAGTGCAACCTGCGTTCGTGTTCCGGTGATGCGTGCTCACTCCGAATCTATCTGGATCGAAACCGAACATCCGGTTTCGGTGGAAGAGGCTCGTGAAGCTTTCTCTAAAGCTGATGGTGTTGTATTGATGGACGATCCTGCAAACAAGGTTTATCCGATGCCGTTGTTCCTTGCCGGTGAAGATCCCGTTTATGTAGGGCGTATCCGCAAAGATCTGACCAATGAAAACGGATTAAGCTTCTGGGCAGTAAGCGACCAGATTAAAAAAGGCGCCGCGTTGAACGCAGTTCAAATCGCAGAGTATCTGATTAAAGAAAAGGCATTGTAATTTCGTCTATTGGTTAAACAATATTCAAAAACGGATGGATAGCAGAATAAATATGTTATTCATCCGTTTTCTATTCTGAATAACCAGAAAAGCTCATTCATGAAAATCACTTTTATTGTCCCGCCTCCTTTAGATAACGAAAAACCAGCCGAACGCACTGCCGGATGTACCCGGGTGGTTTATCCAATGCCTAATATTTATGAGCTGATTGTTGCAGGACTGCTTGAAGCGGAAGGATATGATGTTGCGTATAGAGACTTTGCACTCGATAAATACGATCAGCGAAAACTAGAAGAGTTTCTTTTGTCTGATCAAAGTGACTGTTATCTTATTTGGACAGTCAACTTATCCATTCAAACCGACGTATTGGCGTTACAAATCATTCGCAAACACAGAGAAAATGCCCAAGTACTATTCCTGGGACCCGGCGCAACCTACTTTCCACAAAAACTAGTCTGTGATAATAACGTTATTGCAGTGAGAGGCGAGCCCGAACAAACAGTGAAAGAAGTAATCGGATTAATCAATAGTCGGAATGAATGGCGACATTGCAAGGGGATCTCTTATTTAAAGGATGGTTCATTATGCAATAATCCTTCAAGACCATTAATAACAGACTTGGATATACTGCCTTTTCCCGCACGACATTTTATTGAAAAATATCATTTCTCAAACCCAAAGTTAAAGGCTCATCCTTACACTACCGTACTTACATCACGTAATTGCCCATTCCAATGTATCTATTGTGTACCGAGTTCACTTACTTTTGCCCGTGAAATTGAATATAAAAAAGAGAATCGAAAAAAGCCCCCTGTATCTTTTCGATCAGTCGGCAATATAATAGCGGAGTTAGATCTTCTGGCTCAATCCGGATACAAATCAATAGCCTTCATCGATGACAATTTTATTGTCTCTGCCAAAAGATTAAGACCGATATGCGAAGCGGTAAAAAAAACACAACTTCAGATGGGGTTGTCAGGCCAGAGTAGATGCCATTACGGAAGAAACTGCCAGAATACTAGGTGAAGCCAACTGTAGTTTTGTCGATTTAGGCGTTGAATCATTCAATGATGAGATCTTATCTTATATAAAAAAAGGGATCACCTCTCAGCAAATCTATCAAGGAATTCAGTTATTGCAAAAATACAATGTGCCGGTTAAACTAAATATACTTATCGGAACCAGCCCTCTTGAAACCGAGGATACAATTAAAGAAACCCTTCGCAAAGCAAAAGAGTTAAAAGTAAGCCAGGTAATGTTCAATATTGTAGCTCCGTTTCCGGGAACCGAGTTCTACGATTTAGCCAAAAAAAACAGCTGGATTGTTGGAGGAGAATATACACCTACTGATGTACAAAGAGACTCTATACTCAACTATCCGAACTTGAATACGCGACAAATGACAAAACTTTTACGTCGAAACAACCTCAGATTTTTTCTCCGCCCGTCATTTATCTGGATGCATTTGAAACAGTTTCATTCACTTCGCGACTTCAGTTCAGCATTGAAAGCTTTAAAGATTAAATTGTTTGGATAATGAGATTATCAATAATTCTTATTACATGGAATTCAGAAAAAGATGTTTGCCCCTGCATAGACTCAATTCTCAAAAGTGCGCAAGAAATCAAACTTGAACTTATCGTAGTCGATAATCACTCAACCGATAAAACATATGAACTTCTGAAAGGATACGGAGAGCAAATCCAACTCATGCGTAATTCCAAAAATCAGGGAGTTGCCAAGGCCCGAAACCGCGCTTTGAAGTATGCGCAAGGAGAATATATATGGATATTGGATATCGATACAATTGTGCGAAAAGATGCATTGGAAGCGCTCATTAACCATCTGGACAGAGATCCGGGAACAGGTATTTGCGCTTGTAAGCTTGTCTCCTTAGATCATCAGGTACAAGACAGTTGCAGGAAACTACCGACACTAAAATCCAAATTTAACAATGCCTTTTTAGCTATTCTCAAAAAGGGTAGGTACTTTAGATCTCTGGAAAATATAATTAACAAATGCAATGAAAGCCAGTTTTATCACCTACAAATGGCCGGAGATAATGCTTTTGAGGTAGGCTATGTCATCGGAGCTTGTCAAATGTTTCGAAAGAAGGTATTAGATGAAATCGGATTGTTGGATGAAAATATATTTTATGGTCCGGAAGATGCCGACTTATGTCTCAGAGCCAAACTAAAGGGTTGGAAAGTCATGTATCTGCCTTATGCCTCCATGACTCATCATTACAACCGAATCACGAATAAAAAGATAATTTCAATGATAAGTCTGATACACCTAAAGACTTTACTGTATTACGCCTGGAAACACAGAAAATAATAAATAAATTAAGACCGAAAATGAATCCATTTATTTTAAAGAAACTACATAGTCGTAGAATCTGGAAAAGAATCTTCTATGAAAGGCTTACCGAGCCTTTGCATCTCAATCTATTATCAGTTTTTGCACTAATCTTCGGATCATATAGATCTAAAATTGCATTTGACCTTATTATTAGACCTCATCATGCTTATGGTTTATTAAAGGCAGCAGATAGGGCCAAGCAATGTGGATTCGATCAGGTATCAATAATTGAATTTGGCGTCGCTAGTGGTGCTGGTTTGCTAAATATGGACAAAATTGCTGCCAGAATACAACAGATCACAGGGGTCGCTTTTAAAATATACGGATTTGACAGTGGTTCGGGAATGCCTCCGGCAAAAGACTTCAGAGATCATCCCGATATTTACCAAGAAGGTGATTTCCCTATGGACTACAAAAAGCTAACAGCAAAATTATCATCAAATACGATTCTAAAAATTGGGAATATAAGCGATACAATTCCTGATTTTATAAATAAATTACCCAATAACCAGCCGATTGGATTCATTTCTATCGATGTTGATTATTATCATTCTACAAAAGATGTATTAACTGTTTTAAATGGTGCCACTGAAAAATACCTGAGTATTGTTGAAATTTATTTAGACGATATTGAACTTGAGCAGCATAATATTTTTTGCGGAGAATTGCTGGCAATTCGTGAATTTAATGAAGAGAATAAATGTCGAAAAATTGAACATCATTCTTTTTTAGAGAACAATAGAATCTTAAAAAGAGCTAATTGGATCAAGCACATGTTTCAATTACATGTGCTTGATAATCCGGAACGATTTTATATCAACAAAAAAAGAGCTACTAATTCATTGTCCAATCCATACTTGTAATAACTTAAATCCCTCTGAAAATCGAGTAAAAATCGCCATCCAGAGGAAGGGGCTTTGAATTAACCCCTATTAGGTGTAAGAATGCCGTTGCCCCAATTTAGGTGTATCAGGCGAAACCATCAGCTCTAATAGCAATTCTGACGGTATCAGCTTTGGGAACAGCATTGCGGTAAGTATAATTAGCATCCCGGGATGTCAATTCTCATATTCTCAGACTTCTATTTATGTTAATCCGGAAGTTTGAGGTTCTTTTTGTTGTCTTTCATCAGAGGTAAGTACTATTTTTCAGGGATAAGATTGTATCTTTGCACTGCTTTTTCATTTTTGTGCAATTCTGCAGGATGAGAAGCAATTCATCAGAACTAAACTCAACACACATTATACTCTACACTCTCGCATAATGAAAACTGATATTGAAATCGCCCGCGAAACCCCTTTGAAGAAAATCAAAGACATCGCCATCGATCTGGGTATTTGTTCCGAAGAGCTCATGTATTATGGGAAATACATCTCCAAACTCTCTTATCGTCTGATCGATGAAGAGAAAGTAAAACAAAATAACCTGATTCTGGTAACAGCTATTACCCCGACTAAAGCGGGTATTGGAAAAACCACTGTTTCTATAGGACTTGCTTTAGGTCTTAATCAGATTGGTAAACGGGCTATTGTTGCATTACGCGAACCTTCTCTCGGCCCTTGTTTTGGTCAAAAAGGCGGAGCTGCCGGTGGAGGATATGCACAGGTTCTGCCAATGGAGAATATCAATCTTCATTTCACCGGTGATTTTCACGCAATCACCTCAGCGAACAATATGATCTCGGCCTTACTCGATAACTACCTTTACCAAAACCAGGGAACCTGCAAAGGCTTAAAAGAGATTCTATGGAAACGAGTGCTTGACATTAACGACCGATCATTACGG
>CAXXPA010000006.1:0-331144 GCA_963662365.2 Bacteroidales bacterium | reverse complement strand
GTTACCGCGGTTTCCATATTCGGAAAGAAGACGGCATCCTCGATGTCCATGTCCGGAGGCAGTGGCATTACTCCCTGGGCCGGCGCGAGAAAGTGACTCTCAGGCGGATTGAAGACAAAGACTTTTCTGCCTATCCAGGAGTCCTCGATCAACGGATCGGCCGCAATTACTTCTCCGACGACGGCATACCCGTATTTGCACGGAAAGGTAAAGGTCCCCTGAAGAGCGGCTATGGTTTCATCTATCTTCGTGTCCCGGGGGAGTTTGCCGCGATAGACCAGAAGTTCAGAGCCGGCGCTTATTGACGAGGCCAGAGCCTTTACGAGAAGTTGTCCGGGTCCGGGCGCGGCCACGTCTTCCTCGCGGAGACCCACACGGTATGGCGCTTCAAAATAGAGCGCAAGCCTTTTCATGTCCCGGTCCAGATGGGGTCGCCCCGCAGGATGAGATCGCCCCCCCACCTTCTCATAACAGATATGAGCCAGGCGGGGCAGACATGCCGGAAGAGAACGCCGGGAGGTGTTGATAGCCTTAAGACCGCCTACAAAAAGGGGGGCCATGGTGATAACGATCTGGTTCGCGAGGTGTTCCGAAAGAAAGCTGGTGATGATTTTGGAACCCCCTTCAACCATGACGCTGCTGATACCGAGATCGGAAAGAATATGAAGAAGCGCGCGCAGGTCGACGTACCTTGACCTGATTTGGCGCGCCCGGATTACCTTTGCGCCCGCCTGTTCCAATAAACGCTGCCTGCCTCTGTCGGCCTGATCGGTGGCGGCGATCCATGGCGCGAGGCCCTCGTTGTGTAAGAGATTGATCGACAGCGGGCATCGGAGACTGCCGTCAACGATTATCGGCTGAGGATTCTTCCCTGCTGTCAGCCTGACTGTAAGGCGGGGATTGTCTGCTATGACACAGCCGATGCCCACCAGGACGCTATCATTGGCCGCCCGAAGCGCATGAGTCAGGATAAGGGATTCGGAGGAACTGAGAGGGAGCGGTTCCCTCTTTGCAGAGGCTATGCTGCCGTCGATGCTCTGGGCGTAACTGACCGTGACGAAGGGCATCCCGGTCTCTTCACGGTACGCCGGAGCAATCTTTAAACGCCTCTTTGTCTCTTGAAGGATCACCCAGCACGGATGATCGCCCTCTGTGGAATCCACGGCCGGTCTTGTTCCGGCGGCTGAATCAATCACAGTGTTCCCCCTGAAGGCCCCCGAACTCTGCAAGAATTCTTCCATATGAAAATTTCCGTCCGAATATAAGCACTTAAAAACTGTTGTTCAAGGCGGCCTCGGTTGCGGCGGTCAAGGCCGATTAGGCTGTCCGGGGCGGCTATGTCCTGAAATGGAAACAAATTACCGATTCACCTTCACTTGTCTATACATGGGTGAAGGATTTATCCTTCAGGTTTGCGTCAAAGTGTAGGCTAAATCCTTCATACTGAGGGTCTCAAACCGGCACCTCTTCCCGCAATTCCTTTTTTCTTTGATCACTTAAGATCAGGAACAGTGGTGGCATCCATCTTGCCTGATTGGAAATGGGGAGAAATCACCAAAGAGAGGGTCGTACGCAGGTATCGAAACCGGGAGGTTTGTTCGCAGACATTCGGATGCAACCGGGAGCGCGTCATGAATCAGTCCGGGGGAGAGCCTGGAATCCTGACCGCTACGGTGAGTCATCGGGAAGTCCGGCTTCGTTCCCGGATGGCTGGATATAAATGGACTTTGGGAGGTAAATCATGAAGACCATCGCCGTCATAACGCTAATACTGTTGCCTGTTCTCGCTTTCGCTCAAACGGAACTTGATACCTATATGCTTGACGGTTACACGTGGGAAGAATGGGGTAAGACAGAGTCTCTTGCAAATTTGCGTATCTCATTGCTTGCCGGATTCCTCAACGGTTTCGACTACGGCTATCTCGCAGGATATGTCAGAGGGATGGGTGCTTCAAGGCGGATAATGCTCTATGAGTTGGGGAAGGCATCAGGGAGATCGAAACAGAAGGAAGCTTTCAGGTCTCTTGTATCGAGGGCGGATGACCGGTCCTGGCCGAAGTCGAAGAAAGGCGTCATGGACACAATAAGGGTCAGATTCGGTCCGAAAGAAAAACTTGAAGAATATGGCAAGGATGTGGACAAGTTCCTGAAGACTTATCCGTTATGCAGAAAACATAATATTTTCACTATCTTTGATGACTTGGTACACGTTTGGGAGCAAAACGACACCTACGAAAGGGTAGGCGAGAAATGTTCGGAAACGGAGTAAGGCGGGCCCGGGAACCGACTGCTCCATCGTCATTCTTTATCTGGAAGGAAGTCAGGATAATTCTACCGGTCACTCAGAGCCCGCAGAGATGCCCGGATTTCGACTCACTCGAGAACTCACAGAGGTAAATAGGTATAACAAAAGCCGGCGATGGGAGTTGAACCCGCGACCTGCTCATTACGAGTGAGCTGCTCTGCCACTGAGCTACGCCGGCGTTGTGCGTTTTATATAACACAGTCAAGGGGTTACAGACAACAGAAATCTTCACTTTTTCTTTCCTTGCCCTTGAACCTCCCTTTAAGGTGAATATAGAACATTATCCACAGGCCTGTCTACTTCCCGCGAACAGGAAAGAGTTTTTCTGTTCGCGCGGAAAAGATTCACGCATTCGGTGCCGGGCCTGTCCGCCTTTTACTGTTGTGCCATTTTATAGTAAAGTATTGAGGCGAAATGGCAAAAAGACCCGCATGTTACCCGCACAGCGCCTCCGTTCCATGTGAAAGAGCCTGGAGAGCTGTTTTATTCATGGTCCTCGTAGCGGCCGCCCTGCTGGGCGCCGATTCCCGGGCCTCCATCGCGTATAACGAAGCCCCGAAGAAACGTGTGCTTGTCCTTCACTCTTATTACAGGGGTTACAAGTGGACCGACGACGAAAGCGCGGGCATTGAAGGCATACTCAGGAATGTTATAGGGGCGGGCAATCTGCATATTGAATATATGGACACGAAGAAGGTTTTCGGGGACCTGTATTCCCAGCGCCTCTATGAGGTATACAAACTTAAGTACAAGAATTTCAGGTTTGATGCGATCATCACCACAGACAACAATGCCTTTGATTTCATGAGAAGGTATCGGGATGAATTGTTCCCCGGGGTGCCCGTCATCTTCTGCGGTGTAAATTACTTCCGACAGGAGGACTTGAAAGGGATCAGGTCTTTTACGGGCGTGAACGAGGAAAATGATATGAAGGCCTGTATAGACCTTATCCTCAAGCTTCATCCCAACACCAGGAAGATAGTGTTCATTAATGAATGGACGACAACAGGACAGAGAGTGCATGAGGCATTCGTGAAAACCGCCCGGGCTTTTGAGAAATCAATTCAGTTCCAGCTTCTCGAGGATGTGAGAATAGAGGAAATCCTGCAATGTCTCCGTGCGCTGCCTCCGGACGCCGCAGTCCTCTATACCGCATTCAGCAGGGATAAATCGGGAAGATTATTCGAATATAACGAGAGTGTTTTTCTCTTCACCCAGAACTCCAGGGCCCCCGTCTATACAACAATGGAATTTAATCTTGGCTACGGCGTCGTGGGAGGATTGATTGTCACCGGATATGACCAGGGGCAGATGGCGGGCAGGATGGCGTTGAGAATCCTGGAAGGTGAGGATGCGGGGAAAATTCCGGTCGTGATCGAAAGCCCTAAGCACTATATGTTCGACTATGAACAAATGAGGCATTTCGGTATCTCGCAGACGGATGTGCCGAAGGAAAGCGTTATCGTCAATCTCCCGCAGACGATCTATTTCAAGTACAAGAAATGGATCGACCTCCTTATCGTCACCTTTGTCTTGCTTCTCCTGATCATCTTAATACTGCTTGTCTCCATTTACAGGCGAAAACAAGCCGAAGTGGAGCTGAAAAAATCGCGGGAACAGCTCAGAGCCCTTACCTGGCGCCTGGCTGAAGCGGGAGAGACAGAACGAAAAGCGGTTTCAAGGGAATTGCATGACCAGATAGGGCAGAATCTGACAATCCTTGGAGTGAACCTCAATCTCCTGCGCTCCATGATCCCGAAGGAATCCGCCTTCCTCGTGCACTCGCGCCTGGCGGACTCGCTGGCGCTCGTGAAGCAGACAGCGGAGCGGACCAGGAACCTGATGAACAACATCCGGTCTCCCGTCATGGACGATTACGGACTCCTGGCCGCCATAGAGCAATATGCAAAACAGCTGGCCGGGAGAACGGGCCTTGATATTGAGGTGAGGGGGGACGAGGAGAGTGGTCATTTGCCTGCGCAGGTGGAAAATGCCATGTTCAGGATAGTCCAGGAGGCATTGACGAACGTGGTGAAACATGCCAAAGCAACGCAGGTGGTTGTAAGGGTCTCTCACGAGAGCGGACAGCTCCACCTGTCTGTGGAAGATGACGGAGCAGGCTATGACACGGCGGCGTGGGATGTAACAAAGAAAGACCATGGATGGGGGCTGATCACCATGTCCGAACGGGCTCTGGCTGTTGGAGGGACTTGTCGGGTGGAGTCCCGGCCCGGGATGGGAACGCATGTTATTGTGGGGGTGCCGGTGTGAGTATTGCAGTTTTCCTTGCTGATGATCACAGAATGGTGAGAGAAGGCTTTCGTCTTCTCCTTGAAACGCAGCCCGATATCAGGGTTATAGGGGAGGCCGGAGATGGACGCGAGGCAGTGCGCCTGGTAATGAAAGAGCCTCCGGACGTGGTGCTCATGGATATTGCGATGCCGGAATTGAACGGCGTGGAGGCGACTGAACAGATATGTCAGAACTGCCCCACCGTGAAGGTTATCATTCTGTCCATGTATTCCACGACTCAGCACATATTCAGGGCTTTCAAGGCGGGCGCGCGCGGTTATATCCTGAAAGAATCGGCTGGTGACGATGTGATAAAGGCGATTCGGACGGTGCAAGGCGGCAGAATATTTCTTTGCAGCGAGATTTCCGAGGCTGTGGTGGGTGAGTATATTAAAACCCACGAGGGAGGCATTGCCGATGACCCGCTCTCGCGGTTAAGCGCCCGGGAGAGGGAGATCCTTCAATTACTGGTGGAGGGCAAATCAAATGTGCGGATCGCAGAGCTTCTCTATCTTTCCCCCAAGACAATCGAGACATACCGGAGCCACCTGATGCAAAAACTGGGGATAAATGATCTGCCGGGACTTGTCAAATTCGCCATTCAGCACGGACTCACCTCCATCGAGTAGGGCGGGAAAGTACTCACCGGCGGCCCCTTTCTCTTTTTATCAAGGTTTTTCCCAAAAAATTCAAACTTGTCTGATTGGTATCTCTCCGGTGCCGATGCTACTCTAATATAAAGCTATGTTCTGCCCCAAGAGAGCAGTCTCAGGTGTTTTAGTAACTAACAAGAAGGAGGAACTTTCATGAAGAGTCTTACCTGGTTTCTGGTAGCAGTCGGCTTCCTCGCGGGGCTTACGGCCTTTTCGGGAGCAGTCTGCGCCGCCGACACCGTTAAGGTGGGTATCGTTGATACGTATACCGGCCCCGCAACGGCCTTTACGCAGGATGTTCTCGACGGCTTCAAGCTGGCGGTTGACAAGATCAATGCCAAAGGGGGCGTGTTGGGTAAGAAGATCGAGTATATTGTCCGGGACGAGAAGTTCAAACCCGATATCGGTCTCGCCATGGCCAAGGAACTTATCCTCAAAGAGAAGGTCGACATACTCATGGGCACCATCAACAGCGGCACCGCTCTTGCGGTATCAGACCTTGCAAGAAAAGAGAAAGTACCCTTCTTTGTAACCTATTCGAAAAGCGAGAAAATTATCGGTGAGAAGGGCCATCGTTACGTGTTCAATATGAATGAGAATACCGAGATGGCGGGCAGGGCGGCAGCCATAGCGCTCGCCAAAAAGCCTTACATAAAATACTGGATCGCCGGCGACGACTATGAGTACGGCCACGCCATCGCGGACGCGGTATGGAACAACCTCAAAAAACACAATCCGAAGGTTCAGAAGGTAGGAGAGTCATGGTGGAAGGTAGGAGAGGCGGACTTCACCCCTTACATCACCCAGATGCTTGCCGCGAAACCGGACTTCATCATAGTCGCCACCGGCGGCTCGGGTATGGTCAATTTCCAGAAGGCTGCGAAAGCAACCGGTCTCATCCAGAAGATACCTTTCTATCAGCATACGGCAAACGAGCATGGCGCCCTCCTTCCTCAGGGCAAGGATGCTCCTGAAGGCGTGTACGGAACTTCCAATTACCTCTTCTATTTCCCCGACACTCCGGCGAACAAGGCTTTTGTGGACGAGTTCATGAAGGCTTACAAGAGGTACCCGAAGGCTCCCGCCCTGGTCGGTTACATGACCGCCCAGTTCATCGTGGAAGGCTTCAAGAAGGCCGGCAAGATCGACAAGGAAGGTCTCATCAAGGCGGTGGAGGGGATGACCCTGGAAAGCCCTGTCGGACCCTTGACTTTAAGGGCCTGTGACCACCAACTCGAGCTTCCCACGTACTTCGGTATCACGAAGAAGGATTCGAAGTACTCATTCCTCGTATCGGGGAACAACCAGATTATCCCTCCGAAGGATTATATACCCACGTGCGAGGAAGTGTTGAAGCACCGCAAGAAATAATGAGCAGTACACCGCACGGGAACCGTAACCCGGGATTCGGGCGCGGTCCCCGTGCGGAGGAATAAGTTTTGCGGGCCCGCCAGGCCCCCGGACAAGCTTCACAAATAACGACAGGAGAGGGAATAGTGGATTTCATATATGCGGTCTGTCCTCCCGGCGTATTGTGCCAGATCTTCGTAGGCTTAAGCCGTACCGTCATACTTTTCATCGTCTCCTCCGGCTTGAGTCTCATTCTGGGGGTGCTCAGGATTCCCAACGTGTTCCACGGCTCCCTGTACATGATCGGCGCCTTCATGGCCTTCACCATCACTTCGCTGGTGGGTGGAGATTTAGGTTTCTGGCTTGCATTAATCGGCGCTCCCTTGGGGGTGGGCCTCCTAAGCCTCGCCACGGAGCGTGGTCTCTTTCAGTACCTCTACGAGAGAGAGCATCTTATGCTTATCCTCTTTACCTTCGCCATTTCCCTCGTCTTCGGTGATCTCGTGAAGCTCGTCTGGGGAGCGGAATACAAGTCCGTCCCGGTCCCTCATATATTCCAGGGCTTTGTCCCTCTCTTCGGGGGGCTTCCATTCCCCCGCTATAATGTCTTCCTCCTCGTCATGGGCCCTGTGGTCGCCATTGCCTTATGGCTTCTGGTCAACAAGACGAAGGTGGGCAAGATCTCCCAGGCGGCCGCCGTGGACCGCGAGATGGTGGGCGCGGTAGGTGTCAATGTGAGCTGGGTCTTCGCCACGGTCTTCGTGATCGGCTGCCTCCTGGCCGGCCTCGGAGGGGCGCTGGTCGCCCCCACGGTGAGTGTGACCCTGGGGATGGATCACTCCCTTATCATGGAGGCGTTCCTCATCGTCATCATGGGCGGACTGGGTAACATCTGGGGGGCCCTTCTTGGCGCCCTCATCTTCGGCCTGACCCAGTCCTTGGGGATCCTCATATGGCCCCAGTTCGGCATCGTATTCCCCTACCTTGCCGTGATCGTCGTCCTCCTCTTCAGGCCGACGGGACTTCTCAAATCAACGTGGTAAGGAGTCGATCCATGGTAAAAAGTCGCGTATTCATATATGGGGCGTTCGCACTCCTCCTCATTGCTCTTCCCCTTCTCCCCCGTTTCTATGTCTATATCAGCTCCCTTATCCTCCTCTACGGACTTCTCGCCACGAGCCTGAACTTCATATTGGGATTCGGAGGGATCTACCAGTTCCACCACGCTGTCTTCTACGGGGTAGGCGCGTACGGAACCGCCCTCATGCTCACCAAGACGGGATTTCCTCCCTGGCTTGGCCTGATCGTCGGGCCCCTTGTCGCCGCCTTCTTAAGCCTTATCATGGGCCTCATCTGCATCAGGCTCTCGAAGCTCTACTTCGGGATGCTCCAGATCTCCTTAGGCTCCCTCGTCTGGGCGGTCATCTATAGGTGGTACTCCTTTACCGGGGGGGACGACGGCATCCACGGCATTCCCGTCCCTGATCTCATCTCCGATTCCACCGGCGCGTACTACTTCGCCCTCGTCGTCACCGCCCTCTCGTTCTTCGTCATCTACAGGATATTGAAATCACCCTTCGGGAGCGTGCTCCAGGGCATCCGCGACAACCCCATCAGATCCGAGATGATCGGCGTCAACGTGAAGCGCCACCAGTTGGCCGCCCTCGTCATCGCCGGCTTCTTCGCAGGAGTGGCGGGAGTCCTCTTTGTGGTGGTCGATACCACGGTCTTCCCTGACATGCTCTTCTGGACGCTCTCCATGGAAGTGATGATCATGTGCCTCTTGGGCGGCTGGTTCACCTTCATGGGCCCCCTTTTGGGTGCCGCCCTCATCGTGGCGCTCCGCACCTTCATCAGCACCTATACGGTCTACTGGGCCCTCTTCCTGGGCATTATCCTCATGATTGTCATATTCTTCCTCCCCGACGGAGTCCTGGGTTACTTCTTAAAGAGGATGAAACAGGGGGTGCGCCGTGCTTAAGGTAGAATCTCTCGTAAAAACATTCGGCGGGTTCAAGGCGGTAAACGGGGCGAACCTTGAAGTAAACAAAGGAGAGATCGTGGCCGTCATCGGCCCCAACGGGGCAGGGAAGACGACCCTCTTCAACCTCATCACCGGGATATTAAAACCCGACTCCGGCAAGGTTACCTTCCTTGATGAGAACATCACGGGGCTTCCGCCTTACGTCGTCTGCAAAAAGGGCATGTCCCGCTCTTTTCAGGTGGTGAACGTCTTCCAGAGGAGGACCGTCTTCGAGAATGTTCAGGTCTCCGTCCTTACACGGGAGAAGAAGACGTGGAACCTCTTTACCCCCTCCCACAAACTGCTTCGTGAGGAGACGGAGCGTATCCTCGAAAGCGTGGGTCTTACCGAGAAAAAAGAAAGCATCTCGGGCGCCCTTTCCCACGGGGACCGTAAGGTTTTGGAGATCGCCATCGCTCTCGGAGGAAACCCCCGGTTCCTTATCCTCGATGAGCCGACTGCGGGCATGTCCTTAGAAGAGACGCTCCGCTGCATCGACCTCATCAAACAGCTCTCCGAGAAGATGGGTCTTACCATCCTTTTCTGCGAGCACGACATGGAGCTGGTCTTTTCCATCTCAAACAGAATCATGGTCATGGTCCGGGGCGCCACCATCATCGAGGGCACCTGCGAAGAAGTGCGATGCAATCAGGCGGTCCAGGATGCCTATCTCGGAGGGAGCGACGTATGCTTAATGTAGCGAACATCCATACCTATTATGGGTTATCCCATATTCTCTTCGACGTCTCCTTGACTGTCTCCCAGGG
Source organism: Bacteroidales bacterium (assembly GCA_963662365.2). Classification (GTDB taxonomy): domain Bacteria; phylum Bacteroidota; class Bacteroidia; order Bacteroidales; family UBA7332; genus CAXXIC01. The sequence goes on along the minus strand of CAXXPA010000006.1, from coordinate 321,754 downwards.
TGAAGCAGTGGGCCTCTTGGGGAGGAACGGGGCAGGGAAGAGCACCACCATGAGGAGCATCATGGGCCTTACCCCTCCAAGGGAAGGAAAGATCATCTTCAAAAAAGAGGATGTGACCGGGCAAAAACCCTTCCTTCACGTCCGCTCCGGCATGGGTTATGTGCCTGACGATAGACGCGTCTTTGCCGACCTTTCGGTGGACGACAACCTGGAAATCGCCTTCAGGAGAACGGGCGACTGGACGAAAGAGAGGGTCTACTCCGTATTCCCTCTCCTTGCCGAAATCAAATCACGGAGGGCGGGCCACCTCTCCGGCGGGGAGCAGCAGATGCTCACCATCGGCCGGGCCCTGATGAGCAGTCCCGACCTTCTTCTTCTCGACGAGCCCACCGAGGGGCTTGCCCCCCTCATCGTACGGGACCTGGAGGAACAGATCATCAAGCTCAAGGGCACGGGGATCAGCATCCTCCTCTCCGAGCAGAACGTGAGGTCCGCCCTCAAGATGATCGATAGGGCCTATGTCATCGACGAGGGGATGATCCGCTTCGAGGGGACGGTGGCCGAACTTGAGTCGAATGAAGAGGTGAAGAAGAAGTATCTGATGGTGTAGAAGAGAACAAACCGTTGTCCTGCAAAGACTTGGCGGATAAACCCGGATACAGAAACGCGCAGCGCAACAGTACCGGTACTTCAGGCCGGAACAAAAACCTCTTGCGTAAGAAGCTCACACCGTATAAAGTTATGGAGCGCAGCAGAAATTTTCTTTCGATCGAAGAGGTGTAAAAGTGCAAATTGAACAGACTTTCATGAATTTCCTGCTCCATCACCAGGAACGGCATAACCGGACATATCATTTTCTGGTCTTGATGGACGCCATCATCAGTGCCGCAAAGTACATAGAACATTATTACCTTACGGGAGCCCTCAAAGGACATCTCGGCCTTGCCGGGACGGTCAACGTCCAGGGCGAGAAAGTGATGCGGATGGACGAGATTGCTCACGAGATCGTCATCCATTATCTCAGAACCACGGAAAGGGTTATCCATGCGGTGAGCGAGGAGTCTGAAGAAATAGTAGTTCTCAACGAAAACGGCGGCAGGTATTTTATCTACTTTGATCCGCTGGACGGTTCATCCAATGTTGCGCACGGACTTCCCGTGGGTTTTTTGTTCGCCATCTCAAAGAGAAATCTCGAGGGAATTGAAGATCATCACCTGAGAGCGGGAAGGGAGTATATCGCGGCGGGCATGTTCGTCATCCCCACCGGCATGTTTACCATCGCTTTCCGGGACGCCGGGACCTGGAGGTTTCATATGGACGAAACAATGAATTACGTGAAGCCTCTCCGCATGATGCTTCCCGAAGACGAGAAGACCTGGGAACTCTCATTCAATTCCTCGAATCGGGCCACCTATTCACAGAAGGTGCAGGATTGGATATCAAAAAATGAAAGGAAATACTCGTTCAGGTATCTCGGGGCCCTGGCAGGCGATTTTCACCGCATGCTCTCCAATGGCGGAATGTTCATGTATCCGGCCATCGTGAACCACCCGAACCCTGCCAAGAACAGACCCGAGGGGAAACTCCGCCTCCTGTACGAGGCCTCCGTTGTGGCATTTATGTGCAAGGAGGCGGGAGGCGCCGCGATAAATGAAACGGGGATGCCCATTCTCGACATCCAGCCCGCGTCGCACCACCAACGAACGGCCCTTTATGTGGGAACGCAACGTCTTATTGACGATATTGGTGAAGTGCTCCGGTCATAGCGCGGTCCGCTTACCTCAAAGAACGAGGTCTGGTTTTCCTTGACAAGGGCGGATGTATCTTTATAATGTATCCGAGACGGATTGAGTCGATCTAATAATCAAAGGAGAGCTTAATGAAGAGAATCTGTACGATCCTGGCTGTTGTAATCGCTTTGGCATTTGCCACCTCCGCAATCGCGGGACCCGCTCTGGATAAGATAATGAAAAGAGGCGAGCTTGTTGTCGGAACGTCCGGTGACTATCCGCCGTTCAGCGCCAAATCCAAAACCGGAAAACTCATGGGGTTCGATGTGGAGCTTGCGGGAATGATCGCGGATACCATGGATGTGAAGGTAAAAGTGGTCCAGATTCCTTTTTCAAATCTGTTGTCAAGCCTTGAGGAGGGAAAGATTGATATGGTCATTTCCGCTATGACCATCACGCCGAAGCGCAACCTTAAGTTCGCCTTTGTGGGACCTTATTTCGTTTCAGGCCAGGCCCTCTTGACAACCCGGGAGACGGCCATAAAAGCCTCTGCCATCAAGGATATCAATAAGACTGATTTCGTTATCGCGGTTCCCGCGGGCACTACGAGTGAAATGATCGCCAAGAAGTACCTGACTGCAGCGAAGCTGACCGTCACAAAGAACATGGATGAAGCCGCAAATCTGTTGCTTGCGGGAAAGGCGAAGGCAGTATTGACGGATAACGCCACGGCGGCAGTGGCGAGCTTCAGGTATGGCGACAAGGGGATAATCTCCACGGGCGCCATGACGTTTGAGCCCATCGGCATCGCCATCCCGGCAAACGATCCTCTTCTCATGAATTTCCTCGAGAACCTGATCGGGACCTTGAAGGCAGGCGGAGAACTTGACGCCCTCACCGAGAAATGGTTCAAGAATCCTTCGTGGGTAAAGGACCTTCAATAGAATATAGTTGCGGGTTGTCCGCTGCGACAGAAGAGAATCTGTTATCCGGGCGACCCGCTTTTTTTGTGCAGACGGTCTGTTCCTGCCCCCGCTCGGTTGTCCGGAGTGAAAAAGGTCTATGAGCGATGCATCCTTGAAGCTTGAGATTGGTCTGTCCCGGGAGGCAGCCGCGAGGCTCGGGACCGTCCTGAAAAGGACGGGATGCAGCCCGGACGAGATCGTGGGACAAGCCCTTCGGAGGTTCCTTTTCGGGCGCCGGCCCGGTAACGCAGTTTACCTGTCCGCTCCCATTAACGCCCTGGTTGAGGGTTTTTACGTCGAGAACACCACCATATCACAGATAAAGGAGCGCGGGGATTTCGGGTTGGGCACGTTCAACTATCTTGACGGAGAAATGGTCCTTCTCGACGGCAAAGTCTACCAGATCAGATCCGACGGCGGAGTCTATGAGGTAGGCGACGACGAGAAATCGCCTTTCGCATGTGTGACGTTTTTCAGCCCCGACACCTTTGATGACATTGAAGGATCGTGCGGTTCCCCCGATTTCAGCGGCCTTCTGGACCGTTTGATCCCCTCCGTCAATATGTTGTATGCAATAAGGATTGACGGCCTGTTCTCCTATGTCAAAACGAGGGCGGCGCCGAAGTGCGAGAATTACCTGCCTCTCACGGAGGCTACGAAAAATCAGGCCGTTTTTGAATTCTCCAACGTGGAGGGATGCCTTGCCGGCTTCTATACGCCTCCATATATGGATCACCTCAATGCGCCGGGCTATCACCTTCACTTCCTTACCGCGGACCGAAAGCAGGGTGGACATCTGCTCGGATGCGAATTGAAAAAAGCGCACATAGGTATCCAGCACGTGCCGGAGCTTGAGGTGGGGCTGCCGGTCACACTGGACTTTCTTACCGCCGATCTGACGAGGGACACTTCCGGCGATCTCGAGAAAGCCGAAAAATAGGACGTGGGTGGGGCCAAAGCAGGCAACAGTGTGCGTATCAGACAACTATCCTCAGTTTTCGGGGAGGCCGGACCGTGTTTAAAGACGAGTTTGTCCCAATGGCCATTGCGGTGGTGAGAAAAGAAGGCAAGGTTCTCATTGCAAGAAGAAAGAGGGCGTTCATGGGGTATGTCTGGGAATTTCCCGGAGCAAGACCGGGAGATGACGAGACCCTGCAGGGCGCACTCGAACGTACTCTCAAAGAGGAGTTGGGTATTGACGTGAAAGTGGAGGGTTACCTCACTTCGAGCGGCCATGTCATAAACTGCGAGTTATCCATAAAATCGTACGTCTATGAAGCAGTCTACGTCTCGGGAGATTTCGAACTCAAGGACCACGAAGAGGTGAGGTGGGTGGAATTGACGGAACTCCAACGGTATGACTTCGCCGAGCCCAACATATTCGTGGCCCGCTTCCTCGCCAGGGAATCGTCCTGAGGGGTCGTCTTAAGAGTAGAACGTGAAATTGAGGAGCTTCACCGTCGCATTGCCGTCATCATACACCTCGATGATACTGATCCCGCCATAATCCTGCCCCAGCCTGAAGAGGAGGGAAAGTTTGAGATCAAGCACTGAACAAAGCAGTATCCTGAGAACTCCGCCATGGGCTACCACAGCCACGTTTTCCCCGCGGTGGCCGGCTATAATCCCATTGATGGCGGTATTTATTCTTTTCTTCGCGTCCCGGAGGGTTTCTCCTCCCGGTGGGGAATGAATTTCCGGGTCGGAGAGCCATTGGGGAAAATCCTCAGGATACATCCGGGCGATCTCATCGAAACTCAGGCCTTGCCATAGCCCGAAGTGAATTTCATTGAGGCCTTCCAAGGTCTTTATGGAGAGTTGATGGGGCTTTGCGATGATTGACCCGCTCTCGATGCAGCGTGACAGGGTCGACGTGTAAACATGACCGAGGGCAAAGCGGGAGAGGAAGGCGCCTGCCTTTTCAATGCGGGATCGGCCTTTATCGGATAAGGGGATATCCAGCGTACCCTTGTAAATCTTCTTGGTCTCTTCGTCCGCCGTGTCGCCATGGCGAACAAGGAAAAGCCTGGTAGGTTCGTTCATTGTCTTTCATCCTCGTTTCTGTCTAAAGCCATAAGAAGCCTATTGCCAGAAGGAGCGCTTCGGTTATTTCACTTACCGCGCCTATCGTGTCGCCTGTCTGTCCACAGAACTTTTTCCGGCAGAAGGCTGTCCAGAAGAGGCCCAACAGGTATGTCGGGATGAAGAAGAGGAGGAAGAGGGCGGCCGTGCTGCGCCATGTCACCTCCGGGATGATGGAATTGACCGCAAAGAAAACAGCAGCGAGCAACAGGATTGAAAGGGAGAAAACAGTCGAATTCATGTAAGTGATAAATATGTTGCCGAGACCGGTGTCTCTCGCTGATTTGCCGTGATAGATCACCGGCAGCATAGCCCACTTCGAAAAGACGGGAACAAGGAACAGCACGCCCAGAATCTCCCACGTAATCCCCTTCTGCAGCAACGCGCTTATAAAAAGGAATTTCAGGAGAAGGATACATACTATCACCACCACACCGATTGCGCCGACACTGCTGTCTTTCATTACGGCAAGCCTCTTGTCTCTATCCCGCGCCGGATCGCCGCTTGCCTTTACGGAGACGGCATCGGCCGTGTCAGCCAGGCCGTCCATGTGGAACCCCCAATTCGTGGCAAGGAGCACGACCACAACGAGCCCCCCTGCGATATCCGGCGAGAATATGAGGCTGAACGGAAAGGCCGCCAAAACTACGGCCGCGCCCTGAATGACGCCCACGAGGGGAAAGAAGGCCGCCGAACGGCCTATCTCCCTCTCGGAGAGATCACCCTTGATCCGGACAGGGATCCGCGTGAGGAACTGCAGAGCGACGAGGAATCCTTTCACCCGATTTCCTTTCCGTCCGACACGCCCGCCTCATCGAAGGTGGCCATTTCTTTATAGATTTTGAGCCCCCCTTCGATAAGGAGCATTGCGAGGGCCCCGCCCGTGCCTTCCCCCAAACGGAGGTCCAGGTCTACAATGGGTTTCAGCCCCATCTTCTCCAGCATTGACGTATGTCCGGCCTCCACTGATTTGTGTCCTGCAAAAATATAATCTTTTACCGCGGGATTAATGGCGTACGCAATCAGCGCTCCCGCTGTGGAGATGAGTCCGTCGATTACAACCGGTACACGGCACTCGGCTGCGCCGAGAACAAGCCCTGCGATGCCCGCAATTTCGGCTCCACCGACCTTCGACAGGACATCAATGGGATCGAGGGGATTTGGCCTGTTGATTCTTATGCCCTCCTCTATGATCCGTACTTTATTATTGAAGCCGCTATCGGATATCCCGGTTCCCCTGCCGGTTACCTCCGTCACGGTCTTGCCTGTAAGAACCGCAGCAATGGCGCTGGACGGGGTAGTATTGCCGATCCCCATCTCGCCGGTGCCAAACAGGTTATAACCTTTGGCGGCATAGTCCCGGGCAAGCCCCATGCCGACTTCAATGCACTTCATTGCTTCATCGCGCGTCATGGCGGGTCCCTTTACGAAGTTTTTGGTCCCCCGGACCACCTTTTTGTCAATGAGACCCTCCGCTCCTTCGAAATCGAAGTCCACACCTATATCCACTACCACCACCTCTGCGCCGGCGTGCCGGGCAAGAACGTTGATAGCAGCCCCGCCGGCAAGGAAGTTGTACACCATCTGGCTCGTCACCTCTTTGGGGAAAGCCGACACCCCTTCATCCGTAACTCCGTGATCGCCTGCAAATACGAATATGATTTTCTTGTCTATTGCCGGATTTTCGGTGGCCTGTATCCCGACGAGTCTTTGTGCAAACTCCTCCAGCCTGCCCAAACTTCCCGGGGGTTTGGTGAGGTTATCGAGGCGTGCCTTCGCCAGATCGAGGTAGCGCGCTTCCACTGCTTTTATGTCCGGTTTTCTTGGGAATTCCATTCTGTCTTTTCCTCCTGAAATCGCGTATACCGCTATTTCTTATTCCTTTCCTCTCCGGACACAAGGAACACGTAAGGTTTCCGCGTCACGGGATTGTCGAGGACTACCACTACGGTGCCGTAAACCTCCTCGATAATGCGGTAGGTCAGGACTTCCGCCGGTGCGCCGTCGCTGAAGATGGCCCCCTCTTTTAAAAGCAGCAGCCTGTCGCAGTACTGGCCCGCAAGGTTAAGGTCATGAAGCACGGTGAGGACCGTCAGGTTCTGTTCCCTGTTGAGCCTTTTTATCAAGTCCAGCACCCGGACCTGGTGGGTTATGTCCAGGTGGCTCGTGGGCTCATCGAGGAGCAGGAGCCTCGGGTTTTGGGCAAGGGCTCTCGCAATGAACACAAGCTGCCTCTCTCCGCTGCTGAGATTATCCACAAGGCGTGACCTCAGTCTTAGCGTATCGGTCTCAACCATGGCATCATGAGCGGCCTTGACGTCGGCCGCGGTTTCCATGATCCTCATACCGTCCCTGTGGGGTATTCTCCCCAACAGTACGAATTCCTCGACGGACATCCTGAGACCGGTTTCGCGCAGGTTGGTGACTACCGCCACCTTACGGGCCACAGCCTTGTAATTCATATGCCGTATATCCTCGCCATCAAGGAGAACAGCCCCATCCGAGGGAGTCACTACCTTTGAAACAACCCTCAGCAACGTGGTCTTCCCTGAACCGTTGGGTCCGATCACCCCCACGAAATCGCCGTCCGGGATAGTCACATTTACGTCTTTAACTACCGGATGGCCGCCATAACCGGCACTGAGATTCCGCATTTCCAACATTACTTTCCCCCAAGGGGCAGCTCTTGCTTCGACAGAGCGTAAATAAAGAGAATGCCGCCCACTATTCCGGTGACAACTCCCACCGGAAGCTCCATGGGCAATGCTATGGTCCTTGCGACCGTGTCGCACAGTATCAGAAATATTCCTCCCGTGAGGAAGGACGAGATCATGAGGATTCTGTGGTCCACTCCCACACACATCCGCACAAAGTGGGGAACCACAAGCCCTACAAACCCTATGGCCCCGGAGAGGGCCACGCTTATGCCTGTGAGCACTGAGGTTATGATAAGGAGCATGCGTTTTGTCCTCTCTATGCGGATTCCGAGGTGCAATGCTTCCTCTTCTCCCAGGGCCATGGCATTGAGGTCGAAGCAGAAGAGGTAAGAGACCGCAAGGCCTGCCAGGGCAACGAAAAGTCCGGTTTTTACCAGCACCCAGTCCGTCTCATTGAGGGAGCCGATGATCCAGAATAGTATGCCCTGGAGGTCCTCGGTGTGGGAAACCGACATGATGAGGATAACGAAAGAAGAGGAGATAAAGTTCACCATCATTCCCGTGAGGAGAAACCCATGGACCTTGAGAACTCCTCTCCGTATACTCACCAGGTGAAGAAAGAGAATCACCAGAAAACCTCCGAGAAAACCCGAAGCCGGAAGCGCGTAGCCCCCGAGTATACCCCCCAGCCCCAGGATAACGGTGATACATACACCGGCCGCTGCCCCGCCGGATATGCCCAGCGTATAGGGCTCCACCAGGCTGTTACGGAACATGCCCTGGAGGATCACCCCGGCAAGGCTCAGGGAGCCCCCTACCGCGAATCCGAGGATAACCCTCGGCAAACGAATGTCAAACAGGATGGTATGGAGGGTTGTTTCCCTGCCGGTAACAAGAAGCGATAGAATCCGGGCCGGTGAAATGCCGGTTGTACCGATGGAAAGGGAGAGAATAGCCGCCGCAACGAGGGCGGCGAGGAGAAAAAACACAATTGCGGCCCATTTTGCGAGTCTGCCGGACATCATTTCCCCACCTTCTTTTGATCGCCGTGCACGAGCCTCACCACCTCTTCGAGGGCTTCAACGAATGTTACCGGCGTGGGACTGCACATTTTATCGGAGTCCATAACATATACAGCGTTGTTCCGGACGGCGCGCAGAGTGCCGAGTTTCAGCCACGCCGATTTCTCCCGATGGGCTTGAGGGCCCTCCATGGCAACGATGAGGATAGCATCCGGGTCGTCTTTTAAGACCTGCTCGCGATTGTAAAACCCTACCCCGGAATCCGCAGCAACATTGATTGCACCGGCGAATACCATAAAATCATTGAGAAAAGAATCCTTTGTGGCCGTAAATAGGGGAGAGGAGCCTATTTGAAGGAACACTTTTCTCGTCATAAGCCCGGATGTTCTCTCTCTGATCGCATTTACTCTCTTTTCAGAAGCCCTCACAATCTCTTTCGCTTCCTTTTCCTTACCCACCGTCTTTCCGAGGACAACGAATTGCTCGTTCATTTCGGCAAACGACCTGGGTGAATTGAAGACGATGACTTTTATACCCAGATCTCTGGCTTTCCGAACCACCCTGGGATCGGTGAGCGATGTAGCGAGCACCAGATCGGGCTTCAGGCTTATCAGCTTTTCCGTGCTGATGTGTGTGACGCTGCCTATTTTTGGTTTACTCAGGGCTTGAGGAGGCCTCCGGCAGTGCGTCGTGACACCCGCGATCCTGTCCCCCGCTCCAAGAAGGTACAGCTTTTCAGTGATGGCCGGACCTGAGGAGATGATTCTCGTTGGATAACCGTCCCCACCGCGGACGGGAACGGCCGTCAGGATGCACAAGGCCGGGAGCGCGAAAAGCACGGCCATACCTAGCAGGAAGATCGCCCGCCCCATCCTGATCGTCAAGAGACCCGTCATGGCGTCTACTTCTCCTCCGGTTGAATTGTCAGGAACCAGTGATTGTCCCTGAACATTCTTTGCCCCTCGGAAAACGCCACGGGCGTTGCAAAGATCGGCCCGTCAAAAACGAAGGTGTGGTACTCGCCCTTTTCCCCTGAGAGGTCCACCCCGGAAACCTGTGTCAGGTCCGTTTTGAATGACTGATCGATCTTCCTGCCGAGCCAGTCCACGGTGAGTGGGGATGCCTCGTCCGTCGCGACTATGACCGCTTTGAAGCCCGCGGTGATAAATTCGTCCATCAGTTCTTCTCTCTCTGAAAGCCACAGCGGAAGAAAGGGGATTATGTCCGTTTCCCGGCAGACTCGCTCCACCCATTCGCGGTGAGGCTCCAGGTCGATGTCGCCGAATATGCCCGCTTCCACCCCATCCTTTCTGAGGTTGCGAAGGATATTCTTGAAGTCGGTCTCATATTCCTCCCAAGTTGTAGCCTTCTGAAGGGTCGGCACACCCATGCTCCGGCCCTGGACGGTGACCAGCCTCGCGGGTAAATGGTGAGACCGGGACAACTCTCCATCGTCACCAAGCATGTTCACGAGATGGGTAATTTCCAGGCCCTTCTCTCGCATGGCCCTGTAGCAGGCCAGGGCACAGTCCTTCCCTCCGCTCCATGAAACGAATGCCTTCATATCTTCCTCCAGTCAGCGACGTATCCGCACGTACGACAGTGAAACCCGTGAGCGGCCATTCCTGCGCCGCAGGATGGACACGGTTCTTCTCCGGGGCCGGGGCCCGGAATCTCTCCTACCGCTTCCCTGTAGACTTTGTAATAGTAATAATGCTCTTTGCTCATAAATGCGACGGGCAAGGTACGGCCGAGGTATTCTCCGTCCGGCACCATGGCTGCAACGGTCTCTCTCAAGCGGGTCATTCCGGACCCGTACTCCAGGGGGCGCTTGCCCTGCCACACGACTTCCCGCGGGAGCAGCCCTTCAAACGCCTTCCTTACCAGCCACTTCCCGCACACTGTCCCGGACTCTTCCCTGATTTTGAAATCCATAGGCGTGCTGAGCGCAAAATCGATAATGTCCGGATCAGTAAAAGGCTGAACGATGTCCAGGTTGAAGAGTCGGGCGAGGATGTTTGAGCTGAACGCCATCCGGGGAGCGATCCGCCCCATGAATTTTGCCGCGTCAGCCGGGATCATCTCCTGCATGAACTGGTAACCCGCAAACATCTCATCCGTGCCGTCGCCTGTCAGGACAACCTTGCATCCCTGCTCCGCAAGATACTTCATCCCGAAATAGACCGCGAGGTCGTTGGGGAGGGCGGGATCGAAGCTCCCCGTGGCCCTTATCACTTCCGGCAGCGCGCTTATGGCCTCCTCCGTTGTCACGGGCAGGTGTCGATGATCGAGTCCCAATGCCCGTGCGGTCACTTTTGCATAGTATAAATCCTCTCCGTTGCCGTCGAGTGTGACGGTGACCGCCACGATGTCCCCGGCCGGTCCCGGCACCAACGATGCCAGAACGGCAGTGTCGAGCCCCCCTGAAAAGAGGATGCTGTCCACGTTGCTTTCCGCTACTATGCGAGCAAGTTTTTCCCTGAGGCGGTCTGCCTCTTCCCGGATGGTCTTTTCCACGACCGTCACCTTTCGCCCTTAATCTTAAGAGGAATGCCCGCGACCATGAGGGTGGCGGTCGTGGCTATGCGGGCGATCATCTTATTAAGGAGACCGAGTTGATCCCTGTAAACCCTGCCCAGGGGATACTCAGGGACAATGCCCATTCCCACCTCGTTGGAGACCACGTATACGTGCGAGTCGCGGCACTGAAGGAGCCGCGACACAAGTCCCTCGAATTCTTTTTCCGCATTCATCTCCAGGTGAAGGAGGTTGGAGACCCACAAGGTAAGACAATCGATTAGAATCACCGGGTATTCGGTACTGATGGTCGCGAGAACTCCTGTTATGTTCACAGGCTCTTCAAAGGTCTCCCATGACGGGCCGCGCTCTTCCTGGTGTCGTGATATACGCTTCCTCATATCTTCATCCAGTCCCTCGGCTGTGGCAATGAATGCCTTTTTCCCCCCAAGAAGGTTCGCCTCACTCAGCGCATAGCTGCTCTTGCCGCTTCTCACGCCGCCGAGAATGAAGGTGATCGTGCCCATGACTATCCTCCAAGAGTATATTGTATGCCGAACAGAAACTGCCTTTCAGGGGCAGGGTAGAAGTACCTGGTCCCCGACGATACGGTGCCGAATTCGTAATACCGCTGTCCTGTAATATTTTTGGCACCGAAATAGAGCGCGACACCCTTTACTCTGTAATCGATATTAAAATCAAAGGTGGTGACGCCCGGCAGTTTCGGATAAAGGTTTTGCGGATCGCTGTTCATATAACGGTTACCCGTGTAAAGACCGATAAGGTTGAAAGTGAAGTCCTTCCATGAGTAAGAAATTTTTGTTGAAAATTTATTCCTCGGGACAAAGGGTATATCATTGCCGCTAAATTTGGCTCCATCAAAAATCGCTTTAATATACGTGTAGTTCATATTGATCCTTAAGCTGTCGGTCAAAATGAGATTTACCGTTGTTTCGATCCCGTGTCTTTTGGTTTTATCATAATTGCCGTTCATGAAAGTAAGGGGATCAAAGTAAATCTCGTTGTCCGTCTTTATTTGGAATAGGGTCAGGCTGCCCCCGACGCGCTTGAACGGGTTCCACCTGATTCCCAAATCAAACTCATAGGCGGTCTGGGGTTGTACATTATTGATCTTTATCGGGCTGAGAGGACTGAAAAGCTCGTCCGTGGTGGGCAGACGGAACCCTTTGGCATAGGTGAAGAATAGATTGCCGTTCTGAAAAAGGTAATTGGCGGAAGCCCGAAAGGCCTCTACATTTTCGCTGGTATTCGGGTAGACCGGCGCCACCGTCGCCCCTGAATAACCGAAATCATACTGAGCCTTGTCCCGCCGGTATCCGAGACCGAGAATCAGTTTATTCAAAATGGTAAGTTCATCGTTCACGTAAAAGCCGTAATCCTTTTTTTCGATGTTGGTGCTGCTTGGAAATTCTCCCGAGACGTATGAGTCGTTTGCCGAGGCCTGGGACCTGTAATAATCGAAACCTGCGATGAAAGAACTCTTCAGGAAGGCAAATTCGTTATTTGCCACGATCTTTGGCGTGAGCGCATAGGTCCTCTCGTTCCGCCTTGTCTCCCAGTTATAAAAGGCCCAGCGGCTTGTGAAACTCCGGTCCCTGTACGAGCCGTTCACCAGAAAGGATACATCTTTGAACAGCTTCACCTCGGTACCCAGATCCATGAAACCGTCTTCAGTGCTTGCCTTGTCGAAAGGAGTAGCCGAATCTTTTCTGTCCCAGAGGCCGCTCTGCAATTGCGGGTATGTAAGGGCCCCGGGCAAGCCGTACCTGTCCGTGTGGTGTCCCATTTTAGCCGTAAAGGTGATGTTGTCGGACATAGCGTATGAAAGATTGCCCCCCAGGTCGCGGCCGTGATAATCATTGTTGTGCCGGTACCCGTCCGTATCGTAGCTCGACCCGATGAGAAAATAGGAGAACCGGTTTTCTCTACCCGAAAAACTCATGTAGGGGGAGACAAGGTTGTAGCTGCCGGTATTCACCCGGGCGGTTACCTGCGGTTTTCCTTCGCCCTTCTTAAGAATAATGTTTACCACGCCTCCGATGGCATTGTCGCCGTAAAGTACGCTCCCGGGCCCCCGGTAGACCTCAATCCGTTCGATCATTTCTATAGGAACTTGGGAATAGTCGGGCCCGGACATATCTATGCTGTTTACCCTTCTTCCATCCACAAGAACCAGGACGTTCTGAGGGGCGGTCTCACCATAGCCCCTGATATCAATTGTCGTAGTCTTCGGATTATTGAGCATGTTGGTGGCGAAGACCCCGACCTCCGTCTTCAGGGCATCCGCGACGGTTTTGGCCCCTTCGTCTTCAATTATGTCACTTGTGATGACGGTGACGTTTGCGGGCGCCTGCCTGAGGGGCGCCGGGGTCCTCGTGGCCGTGACCACGATGTCATCGAGCCGATAGGGAACCTCTTCGGGGAAAGCGCCGGTGGGAAAAGAAAGAACGGAGAGGGATGCCAATGCCAGTATGAGAAGTACTACCCGCTTCATGAAAGACCTCCTTATGCCTCGTAAGGGCCTTGTCGTTGAAATTAACCCAAGGTTTCCTGACTGAGGGCAACCGACGCGCCTTCCCATCCATTCGCATGGACAGTGGCCGGACTTTCCCGTGCGCGGTTTTCTCACCCATCACAGTTGCGGGACAGCGGCAGATTTTCACTGCACTTCCCTTGAAAGTTAACTTTATGGTAATTTGTGTATCATGAGGAGGGTAAAAATGCAAAGGTTTTGTGAGAAATACGCACTATTCGCGACGGTAGGTATTTTTGTTGTTCTTTGCATCTTCGCTGCCGCACATGCTGAGCAGGCGCCTGCTGCGTCCGATCTCGATGAGCGGGTGAGCCGGTATCTGAACGACGCTCGCGGCACATGGACGGACCTGAACGTTCCGCATGAGGATGGAAAGATTCTCCATGACCTCATCATAAAAGCAAATTTCAGGAATATACTGGAGATCGGTACATCAACGGGCCATTCGACGATCTGGCTCGCATGGGCGGCGGCTAAAACCGGAGGCAGGGTGACAACCATCGAAATCGACAGGGAGCGCCGCGAGACGGCGCTTAAGAACTTCAAGGCTGCCGGCCTTTCCCGGTACATCGATTCTCGGCTGGGGGACGCCCACAAAATAGTACCCTCCCTTGCCGGTCCGTTTGACTTCGTATTCTGCGACGCCGACAAGGAGTGGTACCTGCAATATTTTCTCGATCTTAAACCGAAGCTCACAGCGAACGCGTGCTATACCGCCCACAATGTTCTGAGGGACGGCGGCGGCGGGGCGGCGGGATTCATGAGCTACGTGAAGAAAGATCCGGGATTCCATACCTCGATAATCCCCGGCAGCGGGGAAGGTATTTCCGTGAGTTGCAGGACGGGGAAGTAGTGCCGGAAGCCGTAAGAAACTGAGTCCGTGAGCCACTTAACAAATCACCCCGAATATTCTATACTATGGCCGGAGTCCGGCCAGGAATATGATCGAGGACATAGAAAAACAGCTGAATGAGCGTCAGCGCGAGGCGGTAACAGCCGCTCAAGGCCCGGTGCTGGTTATCGCGGGCGCGGGAAGCGGAAAGACGAGGGTTATTGAGTATCGGGTCCGCCATCTCATCAACTCGGGGGTCGAACCCGGGTGCATTCTGCTTCTTACATTCACAAGGCGGAGCGCCAGGGAGATGATATCCCGGGCGGCAAGCCACGACCCGAGGTGTAACGGGGTGGAAGGGGGTACCTTTCACTCTTTTGCCAATAAAATGCTCCGTAGATACAGCGAGTTTTTCGGATTGCCGAACAGTTTTACGATTTACGACGAGTCGGATGCCGAAGAGGCAATACACCGCTCAGCCGTCAAGCTCGGATTTTACGCGAAGGAAAAGAGACGTCCGCGAAAGGACATGCTGAGGAGCATTCTCAGCATGTCTCTCAATAAAGCGGTCCCCATAGAAGATATACTCGTCAAGCACTACCCGACGTTTCTCCAGTATGCCGGGGAGATCAGGGAACTTCGGGAGAAGTACACGGAGTATAAGATAGAGTCCCAATGCCTCGATTACGATGACCTCCTGCTGTACCTGAAGATCATGCTCGAGAACGGGAGGATCCGGGATGAACTCTCAGGAAGATACCGGTACGTCATGGTAGATGAGTATCAGGACACCAATGCCATGCAGGGAGAAATTACCTATAATCTGGCGGAGAAACACAAGAATATTCTCGTGGTGGGAGATGACGCCCAGTCCATCTATTCCTTCCGGGGAAGCTCTCATGAGAACATCATGAAATTTCCCGAGACCTTTCCCGGATGTAAGGTCATCAAGCTGGAAGAGAATTACAGAAGCACCCAGGCAATCCTCGACGCAGGCAACGCGGTGCTCGACAACATGCGGAGCAAGTACGAGAAATGTCTCAGGGCGGCGAGGGCGGACTACGGCGAAAAACCTTACCTCATTTACTTTAGGGATGCTTATGAGGAGGCCTCCTGGATCGCCGACCGCATCAAAGAGTTTTATGACCAGGGAATGGAGCTTTCCCACCAGTGCATATTGTTCCGCTCCGCCTATATCACTATTCCGATTCAGGCGGAATTGAGTAAAAGGAATATTCCTTTCGCGGTATACGGCGGCCTTAAATTCTACGAGACGGCCCACGCGAAGGATGTGGTCGCACACCTTAAGCTCTTCGTCAATCCCAAGGATGAATTGGCCTGGAGCAGGGTACTTATGCTGATTCCCGGGATCGGACCGAAGACCGCGGAGAAGCTGCTGGGAGAGATTTCTTGCTGTCCCACACTCGATTCAATCGTAACGGATGTGATCGAGAACCAGGTCAAGGCCCGTGCATATTCCGAGGGAATGGCCCGCCTTAAGGAGCTTCTGGTAAAAGGGCAAGGGGCCGGGACAGCCGGGGGCAAGTGCGCCGCTGTTTTCGACTACTATGATCCCATCCTCAGGGAAAAATTCGACCTTGACTGGCGGCTCCGGAAGAATGACCTGGACGCGCTCGGGCAGATTTCGGAAAGATACGAATCCCTTGAGGTTTTTCTTGCCGACCTTGCCATAGAACCGCCGGAGCGAGGGGTAAGGGATTTTCACGATACCATCTGGGAGAGACCTCTCATTCTCTCCACGATTCATTCCGCAAAGGGCCTGGAATGGCGTCACGTGTTCCTCATAGGGGCTGTGGACGGAGTGTTGCCTTCAAGCTACTGCACCCACGACGAAGAAGACCTGGAGGAAGAACAGCGCCTTCTTTATGTAGCGATAACCAGGGCGAGGGAGCGGCTCTACATTCTTGTCCACCACGAAGGCCGGAACAACGGCATACACACCTTTAACCGGGTTTCGAGGTTCATCGATGCGGCCAATGTCCGGAGATGTCTGGACGAAAACCATGCCTTTCCACGGGACGCCGGTGACGGCACTTCCGCCGAACCGCTCAAAGCGTACGAAAGATCCGAACTGCTTGCCAAGCTGCTCGGCACCATGAAGTAAGTATAATCAGGCGGGAAACCGGACAATCTGTTCGAATCCGGCCTTGAGAGTATCATCCGAGGCGCCATTCCGCAAACGCAAAAATCATTGACTCATGAGTGAAAAGGTGCGCAAATATTGGCCATGGACAGCCTGCATGCGATTATTTTCGGAATAATTGAGGGGATCACTGAATTCCTGCCCATATCGTCCACGGGCCACCTTATGCTCACGGCCCATGCCATGGGCCTGACCCAGACTTCCTTCCTCAAGTCCTTCGAAATAGTGATACAGTTCGGAGCAATCCTGTCCGTGGTAGCCCTTTACTGGCGGTCCCTGCTCGTTGACCGCGAAGTCATGAAGAGGGTGATCCTGGCTTTCATTCCCACGGGAGTGCTCGGTCTTACCGTCTATAAGCTTATCAAAAAGTATCTCCTGTCCAGCAGCACGGTTGTCCTCTGGGCGCTGCTGTTCGGGGGTATCTTTCTGATCGTCTTCGAACTGCTGCACAAGGAAGATGATGATGCGGTCGAAGACCTGTCGAAAATCCCCTATGGCACCTCCATTCTGATCGGACTTTTTCAATCCGTTGCCATGATTCCCGGTGTATCAAGGTCCGCTTCCACCATCGTCGGGGGGCTCGTGCTCGGTCTCAAGAGGAAGACGATCGTGGAATTCTCGTTCCTCCTGGCTGTTCCCACCATGCTTGCCGCCACCGGCCTCGACCTGGTCAAGAATGCAGGGCAGTTCGACGTGGGTCAGATCCATTTTCTGGCTATCGGATTCGTGGTATCTTTCTTCGCCGCCCTGGGCGGGGTGAAATATCTGCTCAGCTTCATCAAGAACCATACCTTTATCCCCTTCGGGATATACAGAATCATCCTGGTGGTCGTTTTCTGGTACGTTATGTACCGGTGAGGGTTGCCGGGACCCGGACCGGTTTCCCGGAGACTCGTGAGACCGACTGCGTGGAGGAGCAATGCGGGAAGACCTCGTAAAGAAGATGTTTAATGAATGCGGTGTGGCGGCCCTCCTGGGGATTGAGGTGACCGAAGTAAGAGACGGAGTCGCCCGCGGACGGTTGTCTGTGAAAAGGGAACACCTCAATATATTCGGCGGCCTGCACGGGGGCATTGCTTTCGCCTTCGCGGATCACATAGCGGGCGCGTGCTCCAACACACAGAGCGGGCAAGCCGTGCTGGTGGAATCTTCCATACAGTATGTCAAGGGCGCAAAAGGAGAGAGAACCATCGGCGCCGAGGCGGTTCTCACACACTGCGGAAAGAGGATAGGGAGAGTAGACACCAGGGTTTTCGAGGAAGACGGCGCCACTATAGCCCTCGCTCACCAGATTTTTTATATCAAGGAAGATGAACACACCGGAACGGCTTCTGAAGATCTTTGATATCCTGCTCCATACTTTCGGAAAAAGACATTGGTGGCCCGGCGAGACGCCTCTCGAAGTCATAGTGGGGGCAGTGCTCACTCAGAACACGTCATGGAAAAACGTGGAAAAGGCCATCGGGAATATGAAAGCGAAAGGCATCATGGACCTGGGGGCACTCAATGTGGCTGAGAACGACGCCCTGGCCGGGGTCATAAGATCGGCGGGATTTTTCAACATAAAATCGAAGAGATTAAAGAATCTTATTAAAGTATTATGCGATGACTTCGACGGAAGTATTGAGAAATTAAAGCTAATTGATACGGAGAAATTGAGAAAGCTGCTTCTCGGAGTCAACGGAATGGGACCGGAGACGGTGGACAGCATCCTCCTTTACGCTCTTGGTCGGCCGGTATTTGTTGTCGACGCCTACACCAAAAGGTTTCTGAAGAACCACGGACTTCTCGAGAATGAAAACGATTATCACCGTATCCAGGCCTGGTTTCAGGAAAACCTGCCGTCTGATACCTATTTGTTCAATGAATACCACGCGCTCATCGTTGCGCTGGCGCAGACGTGTTGCAGAAAAACACCGTTATGCAGGGAATGTCCCTTAAGGGACGATCTTCGGACGGAATCCTGACTGACGATTCGCTAAAGATAAATTAATAAGTAATGACGACTTTCCGATTATCCTGTGACTTCTGAATCCGGCCCATGGTGAAGGGCGTCTCGCCTGTCTTGGCCAGGGAATCCAGAATGCCCCTCTCGTTTTCCTGGCGCGTTATCAGGACAAAGCCGATCCCCATGTTGAAAGTGGAATACATCTCCTCGAAATCGACGCCGCCGAGTTTCATGAGACTGGTGAAAACAGGAAGAATCCTGTCCCGGGAGAGTCCGATGTGGGCCGCAAGTCCGTCCGGGATTATCCGCTCGATGTTTCCCGGGATACCTCCTCCTGTGATATGGGCCATTCCATTGACCGTGAAGTTTTCCATGACTTCGAGCACCGGTTTCACGTAGATTCTTGTGGGCTTCAACAGTTCGTCACCAAGCCGGCCCTCTATCCCGTCAATGTGATCAAAAACGGTCAGTTTCGCCATTTCGAAGAAAACCTTTCTCGCCAGTGAATAGCCGTTACTGTGGAGGCCGCTGGACGCAAGGCCTATCACCACGTCGCCTTCCTGTATACGCGAACCGTTGATGATCCCGTCTTTCTCCACAAAACCCATGGCGAACCCGGCAAGATCATACTCGCCATCCTTATAGAAGGAAGGCATTTCGGCCGTTTCTCCTCCTATCAGAGCGCACCCGGCCATCTCACAACCGGCGCAGATACCGGCGATGACATCCTTGTACACGGCGTCTTCTATCCGTCCCGATGCAAAATAGTCGAGAAAGAAGTAAGGCTTTGCCCCCATGGTGAGGATGTCGTTCACGCTCATGGCCACAAGATCAATTCCCACCGTATCATGCTTTGCGGCATCAAAGGCGACTTTCAGTTTTGTTCCCACCCCGTCTGTCGAGCTGACAAGAACCGGACTCCTGTACCCCGAAGGAACCTCGGTGAGGGCCGCAAAGCCGCCGATGGAGTTCATGACGAATGGATTGAACGTACGCTGTATCCGACCCCGTATGTCGCCGAGAAGGGTATCGGCCTTCCTGATGTCGACGCCTGCGTCTTTATAGGTTACTCCTGCCATCGGTGTAATCTAAAACGGACGGGGTCGCCATGTCAAATGAATTATGAAGGGGACCATGGCCACTGCCACACTGATCTTGGTCATATGAGGAGAAGAGGGGGGAAAAGAAGAAGGGGCGTAAAGCCCCTTCCATTATGACATTTTTCCGATAAACTCTTCCACCGTGATTGCGGGGAGAGTCATGATCTCAACAGTGCCCCTCGAACCGAACTCGATGGAAACTTTTGCGATCGCCTCATTGTTCGGAGCTTCCAGAATGTTCAGAAAATCATACGGGCCGAGCAGTGCATACTGGGCCAGGACCTTCGCGCCCATCTTCTCCATCTCGACGTCCACTTCTTCTATCCGCTCCGGATGCTTTTTGATCGTCTTTCTGCCCTCGTGAGTCAGTTTGCTAAGCATTATATATATCGGCATTCAATCACCTCCAATCGTTGATGTTAGTCTAATTGTATTACAGTTATGGGAGTTGTCAATATTTTTTTCGGTCAGCCCGCGGGTGATGCGGGATAAAGGCAATAAGATTAACGGGATAATGATGAAGAATAATTTTGCCGGATTGGAATGTTTGGAAAAGTAAACCGGTCTTGTAGAATATTTCACATAAGAAAATGAAAATTGCTATTTATTTTTAAGGTCTAATTTGTATATACTATCAAACAATACAAATGGATTAAAGTATGTATTTGACAGTAAGTTCATTATTTCACATGATAAGGAATTTCTGGTATACGGACAGATAAAGAGATATACTTTACTCTACCAAAAATTATTCAGGGAGACGTTGAATGGCGAAACCGATGGACAAATACAAATGGCATGAGCTTAATGTGGGCTGTGTCATAGAAGAGGTTGGCAATGCATCCGAATACAAGACCGGAGACTGGCGGTCCCAGAAGCCGGTGTGGAACGATTCGAAATGTATAAAATGCGGCGTCTGTTGGCTATTCTGTCCGGATGCGGCAATATACCGGTCGGAGGACGACATATACAGGGCCAACCTCGATTACTGCAAGGGTTGCGGCATCTGCGCAAGGGAATGTAAACCTGCGGCGATAACGATGGTGGAGGATGAAAGATGAAAGCCATAAAAGGTATCGAGGTTTCAATCGCTGCGTCGATTGCGGCAAAACTGGCAAGGGTTGAAGTCGTTGCGGCATATCCGATCACGCCTCAGACACACATTGTCGAGCATCTGGCCGACCTTGTCGCCGATGGAGAGCTTGACGCCGTTTATATAAATGTCGAGTCGGAACATTCCGCCATGTCTGCCTGCTGCGGCTCATCGGCCGCGGGCGCCCGCACTTTCACCTCCACGAGCGCGCAGGGCATGGAGCTTATGCATGAAATCCTTTTCATCGCGTCCGGCATGAGGCTCCCCATCGTCATGGCAGCGGTCAACCGGGCCCTGTCGGCGCCTCTCTCGATCTGGGGTGACCACTCCGATGTCATGGCCGCGCGAGACACGGGGTGGATCATGCTTTTCTGTGAAAACGGCCAGGAGGTGGTGGACACCAGCATTATGGCCTTCAAGATAGCTGAAGACCGGAGAGTGCTGCTCCCCGTGATGATCAACCTGGACGGCTTTTCGTTGAGCCATGTTATCGAGCCCATTGATTTCCCGGACCAGAAAGAAGTATCGTGATCCCTTCCAACAAAACACTGTCATTAATCGGCATCGTTGGCCCCATGCTGGGTTATATTGAAGCGGACAATACTACGGCAGAAGACAGATACTGGTACCACTTCCGTCCGCAGGAGACACTTCGGGAATTGATGAAGCTACTGACCACTGTGCGAAAAGATCTGGAAGACGGATTTAATTTGCCACCGGCCTGTACCCTAAAGATGTACAAATCAATTAAAGATCCGACTGCCGACCCGGTTAGCGCCGTACTGATATTACACGGAATTACTACATCTACCGGCAACAGAATCGATCTGGAAATGGTAAATTCAGACCTGCACGTTTTTACCCGGCTTGCCCTTCGACCGAATGTAACTGACAAAGACCGGGGAAACCAGCTGGCTACATTTAATGATATATTAAACCGGATATTAAACTGACTTCTATATAATTGCAGATTGCATAAAAACTTCTTCAGCGAGTTTCCGGTTGTTGACCGAATGGTTCAGATCTGTTATGACTAAAAAATAACCCGGGTTCAGTGACAAGACTGAATCCGGGTTGTTTTTTGACAATAGCCAACATAGCGATGAAGAGGGCTAACTGCTAACTGGTTCTTTTTTCTCTATGAGGTTCTGCATGGATAAAAACCTCACTTCGTTCGATCTCTTTACCGATTTCGACTTCCAGAGCATCGCAGATTTCATGTACCCGTTGAAAATCAAGACCGGGATCGAGGTGAATATTAAACTTGATGAATGTATCCGGCTCCGGCAGTTCTCATTTTCAGATTGTGGAAGTATTTCACCTCCGGTCTGTTTTTAAGAATATCTTCTACCTTGGATATAGATTCATGCGGAGCTTTATCCAGTAATACATCGATCGCTTTTTTACCCAATTGAAAAGAAACATAGATAATGATGCCGGCTACCATTAAGGCGGCAATAGCATCGGCTATAAAGAATCCGAACTGGGCACATACCAAACCGATCAAAACAACCGTAGAACTCCAGATATCAGTTGAGAAGTGCAAAGCATCCGCTTCCAGTGCCTGGCTATTGTGTTTTTCGGCTACTTTTTTCAAAGCACGTGAACGCGAAAAATCAATCACAATAGAGGTAATCACTACCACATAAGCCCATACACTGACCTCAATCTCCGTAGTGCCGGTAATCAGGCGGTGTATAGCTTCATAAATCACCCATACACAGGTAACCAGCAATAAAACCGTTTCAATCAGTGCTGAAAGGTTTTCCACTTTACCATGCCCGAAATGGTGATTCCGGTCAGAGGGTTTATCCGAAATACTTACTGAAAAATATGTAATAATGGCTGCCACCAGATCAAGCGCCGAATGCAACGCTTCCGATAAAATACCCAAACTTCCGGAAAGAATTCCGATAACAAACTTAATTCCGGTCAAAAATATAGCTGCAAAAACAGATAGTAAAGCAACCTTTTTCTTTTCTTGTTCCATTCTTGAATTTTAATTAGAAAATAGCGAAACTACTCATACACAACTTTGTATATGAACACAAACAATACAAACTGAAACTCAGATGGTTTGAGGTGGTTGCCAGATAAATGCGGTATAGGAAAATTCGGAAAGATCTTGCAGGCAAGCGTATCTCATCGTAGAAAATGAGTTGCCAAAACAAATCTGTCTGTTTAGATGAATATAGGCCTGATTATCGAAATGAAGCGTATGTACGTGCTGAAGTTCTCCGGCAGGGTGTCCGGTATTATTATGATGGGTGATAATATAATCATCCAGATCATCCGGGTCTGCCGACACAGATTGAATTGCTACCGCCACAAGCACAATAGCCATAACAATCAGCGTAATATGTCGCAACACAACTTTCATCGCTGCAAAATTAGTAAAAAACTACAACCTGAACAGAAAACGAATCTGTATAAGAAAAAAATATGGATAAAGTGATACTTTATTTAGAAAAACAAATAAATGTTGAACAAAGCCTACGCATACAACTGTTATTAAAATACGCTATTCCCAAAACACATACCGAAACTATCAGAATATTGTTTTTGACGGTTCGGCACTCCTATGTTACGTGTAAAGCTACCCCGGCTTTAAGTACAAATTTCATCGCCTATAAAATTATTACAGATGTATATAGTTCATTTAAGCTTTAAACCTTAATCTATCATGGATACATTCAGCAAAATCAGCATTTATTCCGGACTGACAGAAAATCAGGCGAAGGATAAGCTCTTATCCGAAGGTTATAATGAACTTTCCTCCTCAAAATCCCAAAATATATTTCATATTGCGTTAGACGTAATCCGGGAACCGATGTTTTTACTTTTGGTAGCTTGTGGTACGTTGTATCTGATATTGGGTGATATACAGGAAGGACTAATGCTTATGAGTTTTGTGTTTTTTGTCATGGGTATTGAATTTTACCAGGAGAAAAAAACAGAAAAAGCACTGGATGCATTGAAAAGTATGGCAAGTCCCAGAGCGCTTGTGATCCGCGATGGTGAAACCAAAAGAATTCCCGGAAGAGAGGTTGTAACCGGGGATATTATTTTCCTGCAGGAAGGTGACCGCGTTCCTGCTGATGCTTTGATTTTGTATTCGATCAGTTTACTTGCCGATGAATCATTGTTGACAGGTGAGTCTGTACCGGTAAGAAAAAGGGAATGGCAGGAAGGAGAGAATCCTTTTGCACCAGGTGGGGATGATCTTCCGAGTGTATATTCGGGTTCGATGATTGTACAGGGAAATGGCATTGCCCGGGTCATTGCAACTGGAGTGAAAACCGAAATCGGAAAGATCGGCAAAGCATTGGGGAGCGTCAACGAAGAGCCCACTCAACTAAAGAAAGAAATGGGCAAACTGGTAAATCGACTCACTGTTGTCGGTATAATCCTTTGCGTGCTTGTCGTAGTAATTTACACCTTGACCAGAGGAAATATCCTGAATGGATTTCTTGCCGGAATTACGCTTGCAATGGCTATTTTACCACAAGAATTCCCTGTTGTTCTGGCTGTATTTCTGGCTTTGGGAGCCTGGAGAATGTCGAAAAAAAATGTATTGACACGAAAGCCAGCTGCTATCGAAACTCTGGGTTCTACCACGGTCTTATGTACCGACAAGACCGGTACGCTTACTCAAAATAAGATGACCGTTATGCGGCTATTTAACGGGGCAGAAGTTCATTCCATTCTGTCCGGAGGAGCTTTTCCGGAACAATTCCACAATATAATTGAATATGGCATTCTGGCAAGCCAAACCAACCCGTTCGATCCGATGGAAAAAGCCATCATCAATATAGGGGATCTGTTCCTGCAAAATACGGAACATATCCATTATGATTGGGTCATGGAAAAGGAATATCCGTTGTCAAAAGAGATGTTGGCAATGTCCAGGGTATTTACGAATACCGGGAGCAATCAGAAAGTAATTGCAGCCAAAGGAGCTCCCGAAGCAATCTTCGATCTGTGCCATCTTAGTTCTGAAACTCAGAGCAAATATGAACAGGCTGTTTCGGAAATGGCCTTTGCCGGATTGCGTGTATTGGGAGTTGCCTATGCAACCATTTATCCGGGATCCCTTCCTCCTATCCAGCATGATTTTGATTATAGATTTGTCGGACTGATCGGATTGTCTGATCCCATTCGGGAAAATGTACCGGAAGCCGTAAAAGAGTGTTATCGTGCAGGTATTCGCGTGATCATAATCACCGGTGATTATCCTGTTACAGCAATTAATATCGGAAAAGTAATTGGCCTGCAAAATCCAGAACGCTACATCACCGGCAAAGAACTAGAAAAATTATCTGAGGAAGAATTGTGTGAGCAAATCAGAGAGGTCAATATTTTTGCCCGTGTTGTTCCCGAGCAAAAGCTGAAAATAGTCAATGCCCTTAAAAGAAACCGGGAGATTGTAGCTATGACCGGTGATGGTGTTAATGATGCACCTGCCCTTAAATCAGCAAATATCGGAATCGCCATGGGTGAAAAGGGTACCGATGTCGCCCGTGAAACAGCGTCTTTGGTTTTGATGGATGATAATTTTGCCTCCATAGTTGGGGCAGTAAAAATGGGACGCAGAATATTCGACAACCTTCAAAAGGCGCTTGCCTATATCTTTGCCATCCATGTGCCCGTTGCCGGTTTATCCCTGATTCCGGTACTATTTAGCGACCTTCCGCTAATACTTTGGCCCGTGCATATCGTTTTCCTCGAATTAATCATTAATCCGGCCTGTTCCATCATTTTTGAAAATGAAAAGGATGAAAAGAATTTGATGCAGAGGCCTCCGAAACAAATTGATGAACCATTCTTCGAATTGAAGAAGATATTGTTGAGTTGTACGCAGGGACTCGGTATTCTATTAATAGCTCTTCTGGTTTGCATAATAGGATTGAAACTTGGCCACTCAGAGATTCAGGTCAGAGCATTTACTTTTATTTCTCTTATTGCTGCAAATATTGCTGTGATTCTTTCCAACAGGTCATGGAGTTCTAACATTTTCCAGATTCTGGTGACACCCAACAAATCCGTCAAATGGGTAGTAGGCGGCGCCATTCTGTTTCTGATGGTAATATTAAACATCCCCTCTCTTACAAGACTCTTCCTATTCGGAAAAATAAGTTTAATAGAAGTTTTTGTCTGCTTTGCATTAGGCTTTTCCAGCATCATTTGGTTTGAGGTTTATAAGCAAATTAAACGATCAATATAGAGGAGTCTGGGATTAACTCTTCAGAGGTTTTACGAGGAGACAACTAAAATCAAGAAGTAATAAGCTTATAAATTAATGTGCATTCTGTATCCCCCAAGGAAAAGTTCTTTAGATTCTAATGAAATAAAAAAGGGAGCAAAGCTCCCTTTTTTATTATCTGATCATTGAACACAATAACAGATTCACCCGAAATATCTTTTGTTGTTGATCATATTCAGTCGCTACACATGAAACTCGCATACCTTGTCATATTCATACCCTTTGGCGAACGCCAGTACATGCTCGTTTCATAAAGAACCTTTTAGCGGCCTCCACCCAATGCCCGATACAAATCAATCAGGGTAAAAAGGCGTTCCTTGTGAATATTAACCAGTTCCATTTCAGCATCGCGTACCGTCTTTTGCGCATTAATCACCTCCAGATAGGTCGCATAGCCATATGCATAGAGATTATGCGAGGTATTTACAGCATTATCCAAAACAGCCAGTTCTTTGGTCATGTGACCTTGTTCCTCGTTCAGGTATTTTAGTTTGCTGACGGCATCCTGTACTTCGGTAATTCCCTGCCGGAGTACTTTTTCATAAGCGATCAACGCCTGCTTCTGCTCCGCCATCCTGATTTTATAATTTCCACGGATTTGATTTTGTTGAAAGATTGGCGCCACAAGTCCATTTGTTATGCCCCAAATCAGAGATGAGTGATTAAACAGCAGGTTAGTTTTTGCAGAGGCAAAACCGATCATCGGATCAATGGTCAGTGACGGATAAAATGCCTTTCGGGCTGCCTGAACTTCAAAACCTGCAGATTGTAAAGTAAAAGAAGCCTCTGCAATATCCGGTCGCCGCTCCAGAAGCTGTACCGGAACTCCTGTTTTCAGCTCCGGCAAGAACGTTTGTTTGGTGATTTGACGGGAACGAATGATCGGTTGCGGTAAACGTCCGATTAAAAGGTTCAGGTAGTTTTCCGTACCGGAAATCATGCGAGCCAGATAGCATTTTTGAGCACGGGAATTGAGTAATTGTGCTTCAAATTGTTGCACGGCAAGGTCGGTGGCTTTACCCGCCTGCTTCTGCACCTTCACAATTTCCAGCGCCGTTGCCTGAAGGCGGAGGTTCTTCTCCATCAGGGCAGCCTGTTCGTCATACGCCATCAGTTCGTAATAGGCCCTGGCTACTTCGGCAACCAATTGCGTTTGGACAAACTGTGCGCCGGCCTGCGAAGCAAATAAACGGGCCTTCGATGCTTTCCGCGAGCTGTTCAGTTTACCCCAAATATCAACTTCCCACGAAGAGCGCAGGCTCAGTTGGAAATCGGTGTAAGCTTTTGACGGATTAGCCATTGCCGGATTCGATACGTTGGCACTCTCTTTTAGAGTAGCTGAGCCTGCCTGAAGTTGCAGGTTGGGCAAAAGCGCCATTCGGCTTGTCTGATAGTATGTACGTGCTATCTCAATCTGCTGGAGCGCCGATTGCAGGTCACTATTTCTCACCAGAGCCGTATCAATTAGCCGGCAAAGGTTTTCATCCTGAAAAAATTCCTTCCATCCCAAATCTCCCGAAGTAAGAGAATCTGCCGTTATCCCGCGAAAAGCTTGTGGCAGGGCTGAAGGTGCGACTTTAACCGCTTGAGGTGCTTTGCACGAGATAATCGTGCAAAGCGCCAAAGTCATTATGAATAGATTTATTGCTTTTATCTTCATGTTAATCTCTGATTATTAATGTTCCGGTTCTTCATCCTCATCCTTCTTGCGGACAAGTTTTGCCTGCAATCCTGCGAAAATGACATACAATCCTGGAATGACCACCAGCCCGAAAATAGTACCAATCAACATTCCTCCTGCCGATGCCATACCGATGGAACGGTTACCCAAAGCACCCGCTCCGCTGGAAAAGCAGAGGGGAATCAATCCGGCTATGAATGCGAATGAAGTCATCAGGATCGGACGTAAACGTGCCGTTGCGCCTGATTGCGCCGCCTGAAGAATGGTATAACCCTCTTTTTGCCGTTGCAACGCAAACTCTACAATCAGGATGGCGTTTTTACCCAACAATCCGATCAACATGATCATTGCTACCTGAGCATAAATATTGTTTTCCAGTCCGGCCAGTTGCAGGGAAAGATAGGAACCAAAAATACCCATCGGCAGGGAAAGAATAACCACCAACGGAAGCAAGAAGCTTTCGTACTGCGCCGCAAGCAGCAGATAAACGAATATCAGACAGATGATAAATACGAATATAGCCTGGTTTCCGGCGAGGATTTGTTCGCGTGTCATACCCGACCAGCTGATGGTGTATCCCTTGGGCAGCACTTTTTGGGCAATCTTCTCTATTTCGCCAATCGCCTCACTACTGCTATAACCGGGAGCTGCATCTCCGGAAATTAATGCAGAGGTGTACATATTGTAACGGGTCAGCTGTTCCGGTCCATAGACCCGCTCCAGCGATGCAAATGCCGAATAGGGAACCATTTCTCCGTTATTATTTTTCACATAAAGCTTCAGGATATCATCAGGTGTTGCCCGATACTCCGGCAGGGCTTGCAGCATTACCCGGTACATCTGGCCGAAACGGATAAAGTTGGTCGTGTAATAACTACCAATCAGCGTTTGCAGGTTACTCATCGCGGCATCTACCGATACTCCCTTCTGTGCAGCCTTTTCGTAATCGATTAGTATTATATATTGAGGAAAAGAAGCATTGAAGTTGGTAAATGCACTTCCAATAACCGGTGACTTTCTCAGCGAGTCGATAAACATATTGGTGTTTGTCGCAGTTGTCTGTAAGTTTCCAATTCCGGTTTTATCAACTAAGCGTAATTCGAAACCGCTTGAATTTCCAAACCCGGGGACAGTAGGTGGGGAAAAGTATTCGATATTAGCATCCGTTATCAGACTGGATTTCTCTTTTAATTTTAAGATAACATCATCGACTGTCGATTTACGTTCATTCCAGGGTCTTAAATTAATCATAGCCATACCATATGAAGTTCCCGGTGCTTCACTGATAATACTATAGCCGGATAACAAACTTACAGATTCTACTTCAGGAAGTTGTTTGGCTGCAACCTGAATAGCATCCATGACTTTTTCTGTTCGTTCAATCGTGGAACCCGGAGGAGTGACCACATTGGCATAAATCATCCCCTGATCTTCGGTAGGAATAAATCCGGTTGGCAAAATGGAATTAATACCCCACGTACCCAAAAAGAAGAGGATAAGGGTTCCGAAGATTATAAAACGACGACCGGCTATCTGACCGATTAATCGGCTATACCATCTTTCTGTATAGTTGTACTGGATATTAAACCTTTGAAAGAAACGGGATAACCAGTTCTTTTTATTCCGGTTTGAACTTGTGTGTTTCAGTAAAAGAGCACATAGTGCCGGGGATAGTGTCAGCGCAACAATTCCGGATATAACAATAGCAACAGCCAATGTGATGGCAAATTGTCGGTAAAAAACTCCCACAGGTCCGGAAAGGAAAGATACCGGAATAAATACGGCCGTCATAACTAATGTAATAGCGATAATAGCATGACTGATTTCTTTCATTGCTTCAATAGTAGCCGTCCGTGCATTCATCCCTTTTTCCGACATTTTTACGTGGACTGCTTCCACAACTACGATTGCATCATCAACAACAATACCAATAGCCAATACCAGGGCAAATAAGGTTAGCAGATTTATGGAGAATCCAAAAATCAACATAAACGCTAAAGCTCCAATAAGTGCGACCGGTACAGTCAATGCCGGTATTAATGTGGACCTAAAGTCCTGTAGGAAAAGGAAAACAACTATAAAAACAAGAATGAATGCCTCTATTAATGTCCGTATTACCGCATTTACCGATGCATCTAAGAATCGGGTTACATCAAATGCATAGTTGTATTCGATATTGGGCGGGAATGAGGTTTCTTTGAGTTCGGACATCCGTTTCTTTATCGCCTTTATTACATCTTGAGCATTTGATCCGGGACGTTGTTTTAACATGATCGAAGCCGAAGGTCGACCATCTGTATTAGAGATCATTCCATAATCAAACACTCCAAATTCGATTTTGGCAATATCTTTTAATTTCAGAATACGGCCATTTTTATCGGATCTTATTGCTATATTTTCGTAGTCTGCCGGTTTACTGAACTTTCCCGAATATCGAAGAACGTATTGGATGGGTTGGTAAATTTTACCGGAACCTTCCCCTGTTTTTCCGGGTGCTGCTTCGAGGTTCTGTTTTTGCATGGCCTCGACAACCTCATCAGTCGATATATTATATGCTACCATACGATCCGGCTTTAGCCACACACGCATGGAGTATTCCCTTGCTCCCATAATATCGGCAAATCCGACTCCATCAATCCGTTTCAACTCACTCAGAACGTTGATATCCGCAAAATTGTAGATAAACTCCTCATTCTGCGTTGAGTCTTTACTGTAAATATTGAGATAAAGGAGCATCGAGTTTACCTCTTTTTCCGTAATAACTCCGGCTTTTGTTACCTCTTCCGGTAATTCATCCAGTACCGTTGCAACTCGGTTCTGAACATTGACAGATGCAATATCAGGATCTGTTCCAACTTTAAAAAATATCTGGATAACCGTGGTCCCGTCGTTACTTGAAACTGAAGACATATAAGTCATACCAGGCACTCCGTTTATTGCCCGTTCCAATGGCGTAGCCACTGCTTTAGAACAAACATCAGCGCTTGCCCCGGTGTAAGTTGCTGTTACGACAACTGCAGGCGGTGCAATGTCGGGGAACTGAGTGACCGGTAATTGGAATAAAGCCAATATCCCTAACAGAGATATTATTATGGATATTACAATTGATAACACCGGCCGTTTAATAAATCTTTCTACCATAGTTGTCGTATTTTAGAACTTCTTTTCCGTTGGTTTAATTTCATCTCCATCGCGGAGTATCTGCACACCTTCCAGTACAATCCGGTCACCCGGATTCAGGCCGGATTGTACAATATAGTCCAGACCGTTGCGATTACCCGGTATGATCCCATGCATTTTTACCCGGTTGTCTTTACCGACAAGGAATACATAATTCTTATCCTGAATTTCGATTACGGCTTTTTGCGGAATCATCAGTACATTTTCCACATCGGTACTCAGTTTGATTTTTCCGGAAGCACCATGTTTCAACAGTTTTTCGGGATTAGCAAAACGGGCACGAAAAGCGATAGCTCCGGTCGAACCTTCGATTTCACTGGCTACCGTCTCCACTTTTCCCTTGTATTTGTACAAGGAGCCGTCCACCAGTTCGAGTCGCACATTGTCCTCATCCGGAATTGAATCTCCCTGACGTTTTGCTTTCAGATACCGTAGGTAATCGGTTTCCGACAGGTTGAAATAGGCATATATACTTGAAATATCCGAAATAGATGTAAGTAAATCACCCTCATTGACCAGACTTCCCATCTTCAGCGGAATGCGGTTGATCACGCCATCGAAAGGTGCCGTAATGGTACAATAGGACATAAAGGCTTTGGCATTGTTAAGCGATGCTTTGGCCTCTGCGACGGTAGCTGCTGCTACCTGAACTTTCGATTCGGCCAGAATAAGTTCCGATTTTGCGATGATATTTTTATCGACCAACATCTTTATCCGCTCTACCTCCAGTTTGGCCGCCTTATTTTCAGCAATCGCACGCTGTAGTACCGATTGGGATTTGGTAAACTCTGCGGTGTATTCCGGTGAACTGAGTTTGAATAATGGCTGTCCTTTTCTTACTTCGGCTCCTTCGTCTACCAATATTTTTTCCAGAAAGCCCTTGACCCGTGTCCGGATTTCCACATTTCGGACCGCCTGTATATCGGCCACAATATCATTATTAAACACCGTATTCTTGTACTTAACCTCTATCACCGGAATTTGCGGGACAGCCTCTTTATCTGAGGTGTTCTTGTTTTTACAACCAATCAACAAGGCCAGCATGGCACTTGTAAACAATAGCTTTTTCATACTTCTTTTACCTGATTATTTTCTAATATATTCTTATATTCTTGCTCTATTCGCTTCATCTGATTTTGTAATCTGCATGTCCGGAAAGAAAGCCAAATCGTGCTATTTATTACCGTGCCAAAGCTTTTCCTGCAAATCCGCAATCATTTTGACCACTCCTTCAATACCGTATTCGCTGATGTAATTCATCAGCTTAGTAATCAGCGGAAAGAACAGAGCTATCATGCCAACAATTAGCAACAAAACAACGCCAATGACACCAATACAAAGTATTCTCAATTTTGGATTTGATCGTATTTTGTTAAACATGTCGATCGAAGGGTTACTATGCTTATTCCCCGACCAATCGAAGCGGGGGAATTGATCCGACTCGTATTTCTCATAGGGATAATGACCATGACGTTTTTTGTGGTCATTATGAAATTCATCAAAACTCATATGGGTGAATTTTTTAAATAGGAATGGGTAAATAAGATGTAAATAGTATAATCTGCTGATATTAAACCAAACAGATTCACAGATAGGTTTGAGCTTACGCAAAGTACATACGCAAACAATCAGCAAAGCGGCTATCGCTTTACAGGCTCAAAATAGTACGGGGAACAGAAATTTATACGAATTGAGGGGGTTGCCAGATGGATAAGAAATGCTGGCAGGGAACAGAAAGTTTATGGAAATGGAGATGATCTACTTTATAAGAAGCAGAACATCTGATAATATTCACGTCATGAATAATATCATCAAGATGCAGGTCGGCATGATGGTCATTCAAAAGAGTATTTCCATGTCCGGAATGCTCTGCCGCCAATTCGGTTAGTTGCTCCGATTCATGGATAATAGAATACGCAACTACTTCAATACAGCAGAGAACTGTAATGATTAGCAACAATTGTATTCCTATTTTTTTCAGAGTCTTCATTTCGAAAGCAAAAGTAGTCATTTAACAATTCATGTTGAAAAACATACCCTCGAAATATTCACAATTTAGTTGTAAAAAAGTTAAGTAAAAAGCCAATAACTGGATTAATATTGTCGATATGCCGATGCAATTAATCATGTTGGAAATAATAGTTTGGCCGGTATTGCTCCGTTGTTGCACCGCTATTGCCATAGAGTTGCTCCATGGATGTCCCAGAGATATCCCAGTGATATTCCAGTGATATCCCAGTATTGTCCCAGTAAAAAATAATCTGGGATATCTATGGGATATCTATGAAAAGAATAAGAGAAAAGCCTTTATCATTACCGGAACAAGAACAGAGCAACATCGGTACAAGGGGGAAGAAATTCCTGACACAATACCTGAAGTTCCCCGGATAAAGCATAAATGATATGAGCCCACCAAAATATTATTGGTGAGCTCATTTTCTAATCAGTTTGATTATCCGGATAGTAAAAAAAAGTGGATTTAAAGAAATGCTTTTTTCAGATTTGCTTCATCGGATTTTGTTATCTGCTCCACTGATAACTCAATCGCCTGTTCAAATTGATTTCGTCTGTATTTACAGTCTGGCAACTCACAATTTGAGCATTGATACGGTTTACAAGGATCTGAGTGTATTGTAAAATGCACCTGATGTGTAAACTCCTGATTAAACATTATCTCTAAATCTTCGCACGCTTTATGTCCTTCCTGAATATTGTAATACCAGGGCAATGTAAGATCACAGTCAACATGATAAACGCTTCCGTATTTCACAACCTTCAGATTATGAACATCTACCCAGTTCTGTTTACGGTTTCTGCTGATCATATCTGCAATCACGGACAGGATTTCCGAATCGGCTTTATCCATAAGATTATTAATAGTCTTTCTTAAAACCCCTATTCCGGTGAAAACGATAATTCCCCCATAGAAAACGGCTAGAAAACTGTCAATCCAGTTGATTTTTGTTATATATAGCAATATCAGCCCTATAACTAAGCCAATTGACGAATAGGTATCAGACTGAAGATGCTTACCACCGGCGACTAAAGCTATAGAATTATGTTTTTTCCCGACATTAATACTATACCAGCCCAGTAGAAAGTTGATCAGACCGGCAATTGCTACTAATATTATACCAATATCCAGCTTCTGGATTTCGACAGGAGAAAGTAATCTTCTTATTCCCTCAACAATAATTATTGCACCTGCGAGAAAGATAAGAAGCCCTTCAAGAGATGCTGATATTAGTTCAACTTTTCCACGTCCAAAAGGATGGCGTTCATCTTTAGGTTTTGACGCATAATAAAGGCTATATAAGCTAACAAAACCGGCAACAACATTGACAATACTTTCCATAGCATCCGTCAAAATCCCCACAGAATTTGTGACAAAGAATGCAATAAATTTTGCAATCAACAGAATTACCGATATTGAGACAATATTACGTTGTACTCTGACTTTTAATTTGTCTATATTCATAGTAGCCCTCATTATTTACTTCCAAAACCAAACATATTTAAAACATTGACAATGCGGGTAATAACACCGTCAATTCCATGTTGCCCTATATAAGATATAAATTTTAATAACAGCGGCCAGCATATAACAACCAAACCTATTGTTAAAAGCAACAGAGTTATAATCAAGACTATTATCAGTATCTTCAATTTTGGTTTACTTTGAATATTATTGATTTGATTCTTCCAGAATTGAAGTTCATTTACAGATTCGTCATTAACGCTGCGACGTCCATAGTCATACTTATGATGATGTGAATATTCATGATGTTTTTTATCATGATGAAAATCTCCAAAATCCATGATTGTATTTTTTAATAATTAACAACAATCTACACAGATGATTCCAGATCTTTATTCTTGAGATCCATCCGGTAAGTGATAATAAAACAGGAAAGTCTGTCATTTGACATTTCAAACACAGAACAGGGATTAAATTGATTGAGGAGGTTGCCAGATTGCAAGAAAGTATTGACAAGTTTCTTTTAAAAGAGAGAAACAATAATATTCTGACCTTTCTATTGATGAACGAGATAAACAGATAATCTCACTTATAATATCTTCACAAGTGTGATTGTGATCGACAACGATTGTTTTTTCTGCCAGAGATTGTTGTGATGATTCTTCAAAGTGTTTTAAAGAATCATGACTAATGCTGTATATGGTCATTCCCATACAGAAAATTACTGTAAGGGAAAGCAAATATCGGATTCCTGTTTCTTTGAATGAATTCATACATCCAAAAGTAATGATAAAAGCTAATTGATAGAAATATTTTTACAATATTCGATTACAATCTTATTGTAAATATATAAAAAAAGGAGCGTCGCTCCTTTTTTTATTTCAGAAATTGAGAAACTTCTTTTTACTTGTACCACAGAATGCACATTTTTCATCGGCTGCAGCCTTATCATAAGTATTACCACAAACCGGACAAACAGCATATCCCATTGCCAACTGATTTTCTGTTTTTGCATTTAATGCATCCAGTGCTTTTTGGTAGAACTGTAAATGTTTTTTTTCTGTATCAAAAGCCCAGGTGAATGACTTTTCGGCAGTTGTTGCTTTTTCAGCTTTTGCATCAATCAGGAATTGAGGATACATCGTTTTAGTTTCATAACTTTCCCCGTCAATGGCAGCTTTGAGATTTTCGGCAGTTGTTTTTACTTCAAACTCCGGTTTAAATTCTTCCATTTTTGCACCTAATGCATCCAATGCTTTTGTATGGTTAGCAGCATGAATAGATTCAGCTTTAGATGCTGCTTCAAAAAGTTTTGAAATAGCTTCATGCCCCTCTTCTCTTGCCTTTTGGGCAAAAGCGGCATACCTGGCACTGGCAGTAGTTTCTCCTTTGATTCCTGCTTTGAGGTTCTCTATCGTTTTAACCGGTTTGGACATACAGCCTGTAAAAGCGATCAGGCTCACTAATGCAATTACAAAAATGTTTTTCATCGTTCTAGTTTTTTTAAGTTTGCAAACTGATAATAATAAAATTAAAGCGGCATCATATAATTGTAAACCAATGTACCTCCAAAGAATCCCGTAATGCATACAGCAATAGTTGCCATACCATAAAAAGCAATAATCGCCCATTTCATAGTCGGGGTCTCATTTCCTTTTACTTTGGTAGTGATACTCAATGCAGATGTAATAACTAATAAAATCAGAGTCGTCAGAGCAGCATGTTCATGTGTTTCTTTGACTTCACCGGCCAGACCCGACATCTCCGCGGTAAAGAGTACACCGGTCAACCAGGCAACTATAGCAGCAAGTGTACCGGTGATTAAGAGGTAAAAAGCTGTCGTTGATAAACAGACTTCTTTTTTGAAAAACAAAGATGAAAATTGGGCAACAAATCCCAAAATGACCAACGCAATAGGGAAATGCACCAACATAGGGTGGAAGTGACTAACAGACATCATACAGTTTGGTTTTCATTGGTTAGTTTCAAAATGAAAGACAAAAGATAGTCTCAAATAAAAATATTGTAAACACGTCAAAAGAATAAACATTTGTTCAGGAGAAAATGTTTATTTCGTTTTTGAAGAAAATAATCCGACCTCAATTGTGCCACAGCAACAAACCCACTCACACTTAGCTATTTTTTACAATCAGACCAATACAGTGAATAGCCCTGCTTATTCGTCTATAGTTTTCATGGAGGTGGAATATTGCATTTTATGTAAAGGATAATATTCAACCGGTTGTAGCCATTAATGTGGAAAATCTGATAAAAATGATGCCATTCATTAAACTTAAAGGCAATTTTAAGCTCATATATGGTGAATAACGTAACTTAATATATTCTTTTGCAACCTGAAATTTCACAGTTCTTATTCAAGATAAAAAGTTCCCGATTAATCAACCAACACAATAGCAATTTGATTTATGAGAAATGCGCGATTGCTTCTTTTGTTTGGAGCATTGTTTCTGTTCAGTTTCACCAATGCCCAGAAAACAATTCCACCGGTTGTCCGTTCCGTTGTGACCGATTTTATGAAATTCACCAGAACGGTCTATCCCGAAAAGATCTATGTACAAACCGATAAGCCTTATTATTGCGCCGGAGAACAGATTTGGTTTAAAGGATTTCTGGTCGAAGGTATGGAACACAAACCCGTATCGTTGAGCAATTACATCTATGTGGAACTGGTCAGTAAAGCCGATACAGCCATCCAACGGGTAAAAGTGCGGAAAGTACTGGATTTTGCCGGTTACTTCAAATTGCCGGCAAACATACCGGAAGGGTATTACGCAATTCGTGCTTATACGAACGCTATGCGCGGTTCGGGGGAGGATTTCTTTTTCAAGAAGAATATTTATATCGGGAACAGCATTGACGATGACGTAAACTGTACCATCTCATACAGTGCACCGCAAAATGGGAAAGTAACAGCCACCGTGACATTCAGAAATAAAAACAAGTATCCCATTGCCGGAAAAGCTGTCACAGCCAAACTGGTACTTTCACCAACTATAAAGAAGAGCATTCAGTCTGTTTCGAATGGGGAAGGAAAAATATTTGTTTCTATTCCGCTTGATAATTCATCCGCTAAGAAAAATATAGAAGTCTCCGTTAATGATCCTTCGCTCAAGTATAAACAGACCTTTTATTGCCCCTCTTTTACACAGGATTTTGACGTTCAGTTTTTCCCCGAGGGTGGTAATATGATTGAAAACCTACCGCAATCAATTGCTTTCAAAGCGATTGGATCCGACGGATTATCGATTGATGTAACCAGCACCATCTACAACAGCCGCAATGAGGAACAGGTTGATTTTACATCTGCTTACAAAGGGATGGGGAAATTTTTGCTCTCTGCCGAACCGGGGCTGACCTACTATGCAAAAATAAAAGCTGCAAATGGTCAGGAGAAACGGTTTGACCTGCCACGGGCTGTTTCACAGGGTGTAACGATCCGGATCGGTCATAATCATGACAGAATTATCTATCAGATTATGAACCAGACCGGCTTACCGCTGCATTCGCTTTATCTGCTGATGCATTGTCGCGGAAAGATCCTTGTAATGAGGCAACTGGATAGTCTCTCCGTAACCGGTATGTTTAATAGTGCTGAATTGCCAAACGGCATCATTTCATTTTCTGTCATTGATTCCCTGAAAAATCATTATTGCGAAAGACTGGTTTTCAGTAAAAACAATCCTCTTCCGCAAGTGACAATGAAAAGTGACAAACCGGCTTATAGCAAACGCGACAGAGTCAACCTCGATTTCACGGTATTGGATAAGCTGGGCAATCCGACACCGGGGAACTATGCGATCAGCATCACCGACAGCAAAACGGTTGCTCACGATTCATTGTCCGATAATATTCTGAGTTCGTTGCTTCTGACATCGGATATCAAAGGTTATGTAGAAGATCCGGCCTATTATTTTTCCGGTAAATCACCCCAAATTACGGAAGCACTCGACCTGTTGATGATGACTCAGGGATGGCGGCGTTTCAATACGGCTGATATATTGAAAGGCAAATACAAAGCACCGGAATATTTTATTGAAGCCGGTCAGACCCTGAGTGGAAAGGTCGTAAATATACTGGGAAAGCCCTCTAAAAATGCTGACATCTTCGTGTTTGCCCCCAGCATACGGGGTATGAATTTCACCAAATCCGACAGTTTGGGAAATTATCTGATGCAGGGAATTGAGTTTCCGGATAGCACCCGGTTTATCTTAAAGGCGAACCGGAAGAAAGGGTTGCCCGGTATTGAAATTATACCGGATAAAGAATCTTTTCCGGTAGCCAGAATGTTTATCCCGGACAAACAAATGCAGATAAAGGCTCAATTGGCCGAATATCTGAACGTAAATAAGAGTAAATATTATCTGGATGGAGGCATGCGGGTTTACAACCTGGCTGAAGTTACAGTCGAAGGTAAACGAAAAAGTACTCAGGATGAATACCCTATGGTCCCCACAAGTATGGCCGACTATACATTATCCGGTACCAGACTGGAAGAATCGCCGGGTATGTCCATTTTTGATTTATTGATAAGTGTTCCCGGTGTTCAGGTAAACGGTCAAAGTATCTCTATCCGGGGAAGCAATCATGAACCGACCTTTTACCTGGATGGAATCAAGCAGTTTGACAATGATCAGATAACATATCTTACCGCTCAGGATATCGAAAGTATATCGGTCTTTAAAGGAGCTTCCGCCAGTATGTTTGGTATGGATGGCGGCAGTGGGGTGATCTCGGTCATTCTGAAAAAAGGCTATGAACGAAAAACACAAACATCACCGAGCATAGCTCTGGTATCTCCGTTGGGGTATCAGAAACCGATGGAATTTTATGTTCCGAAATACGATGTTGATAGTATCAGAAACAGCAAGAAAGAGGATCTGCGCACAACCATATACTGGAACCCGGGACTGAAAACAGATTCAACCGGTGTCGTAAAAGTAAGCTTCTTTACAGCAGACAAAGCCAACAACTACAACGTGGTCCTGGAAGGAATAACCCCGGGCGGTGAGATCTGCCGCTACAGAGGGGTATTGAGAAGAGACGATTTTTGAGTTTTGATAATGATTAATTGCAGGAAGAGGCTGTTATCAGATAATTGATACAGCCTCTTTTATTTTTGTTTTTCCGGTCACTCCACTCAAGTCTGACCTTCCCTGTCCACCTTCTATATTCAGCTTAATACTTCAATGTGAATAATATGGTATTTTTTATTCAATGATTCATTTAAGGTTCGCTTTAGGTTGAGTATAGATTGACTTTAGGTTGTACCCGGGTAATGGCTACAGTGAAATATCCTGAACAACAGATTTCAATTAAATAACACTACCAAATCTTAATCTTAAATCCACCGTTGAAGACAAAACCGTCGGTCGGAGCCCACAATTCGCGGAATTGCGGATTTTGGATTGTTCCTGTGTACATTGATTCAAACCGGGACTGACGGGTATCGGTAAAGTTTTCGGCATTGACAAACAGGCTGAAGTGTTTAAACATCCATTCTGCCGAAATACCCATTATCCAGTAGTCAGGGCGGGATGCCCCTTCACTCAGGTATTGCCGGCCGGTATAGAAAAGTTCGTACCCAACACGCAATTTGTCTTCCACTTCATACATCAGGGTTGAGTAAAGACGATGTTTGGCGGTCAAGGGATTAACCATTTGGGTCTGGTCATAGTTTCGCCGGGCATCAATATAAGTATACCCCAGGTAGAGTGAGAGATCATCCAGATCAAACTTAGCATTAGTCTCAAATCCTTTACTATCGAGGTATCCAGATGCATTATGGAATTCATAATTACCATTTGCCAGAGGAGTTGCACTCAGAATTAGCGGACTATTTACCCGGGTGTAGAAAAACATCTGATTCAGGGCGAATCTAAGCTCTTCTCCCAGGACTGTATGGTAGTTAATATCCCAGTTTGCACCGATAGATCTTTCCGGTCTTACCTTTTGCCAATTAAGAGGCTGGATATTCCGAAATCCGCGTTCTTCCGATTCTTCGGAAAAGATAGTCGGACTTTTATAGCCCAGTCCGCCACCTAAACGGCTTGACAGCTTATTGGTAATTTTATACAAAGCCGATATGCGTGGCAACACAAACTTGTCATTCTGATTGGTTATATCTGTCCGCAGGCCTGTCTCAAGGATGAATTTATTACTTACCTTCAGGCTGTTTTGGGCAAATGCTCCGACTGTAACCAGATTCTCGTCCAACGGATATATGGCAGCATTGGATTGGTTGAATTTGTCAGTCCAGAGATTTCCGCCAAATACCCACTCCGATTTATCGCCAGGTATCAGGTAATCTGCCTCCGAGAAGGTAGAAATTTGTTTTCCGGCAAAATAGTTATCCCGACGAGCAATGCTGCGGTCGAAGTAGCCGACACTATTTTTGACGGTCAGTTGATTATTATTTGCAAACTTCTTATCGTATTTCAGTTGGGTAGAATACCGATTGGTAATGTTCCGCTCAAAATAAGTATGCGATGCGTCAGCCTGGTGATTGACCACCTGCATATCACCGCCCAGACGGTATTCATAGCCGGCGTTCAGCCCTAGCGAGATCGTGGACGTGGGATCAATATAGTAGAACAACCTCGGATTGATATTGAAACGGGATTGTTTCGGAATATCGGAAAGCCCGTCTTTGTTGACATCGTAAGCTGCCTGGTTATTTTGCGATGCAGTAACAGTGACACCCACTTTATCAAACTTCTGTGCATAAAATCCGCTAAAATCTGTCGCATTCGTCATGTTGGCATTAGCCAGAAAGGTCAGTTCCTTCTTATCCGTCGGCTCCTTGGTAACAAAGTTGATGAGTCCGGCGATTGCCCCACCACCGTATAAAGTTGAAGCAGCCCCTTTGATCACTTCTACCCTCCTGAGGTCGAGCGGAGGCACCTGCACCAGGCTCAATCCGCCAGAGTAACCCGAATAGAGCGGAAAGCCGTCTTTCAACAACTGGGTGTATTTCCCATCCAGACCCTGGATGCGGATACTGGCATTGGCAGAGGTAGCCGATGTCTGCTGTGTCTGGATTCCGGTACTTTCGGTCAGGATCATTTTGATGTTGGCCGGCTGCATGGTGTTCTTTTCAGCAAGCTCACCGGTGGCTATAGTTTCTACCCGGGTAGGGATATCGTCGATGTGCCGGCTGCTTCGGGTGGCGGTAACAACCACTACATCGAGGTCTTTGCTTTCGGGTTTCAGATAGATATAGGCGGTATCTTTCGTCGAACGGGGAAAGGCAATGGTATCGAGTTGCGCGATGTAACCGACCAGATTGAAACGGATAATCCGTTGTCCGTTTGGAATATTCCGGATGGTAAGTTTACCGTTCAGGTCAGCAGAAGCACCAAGGGTACTATTCTGAATTGCACCGGTTGCACCGGTAAGAGGTTCATGAGTAGCTGCATCTTTGATAATGGCAGTAAGATTATTCTGACCGTACGACATAAGTGCGACAGTCAAAAAGATAAGAAAAGTGATTCTTCTCATTTTGATAAGATTTGAAATGGACTTCGATTGAATTGAATAATGGCTCCCGGAATATTGCTTTTAAGTAAAGAATATAAATATCAAATATTCACCGGGAAAGAGACAATGCTCCGGATTCAAATCAACCAAACGCAATTTCGGATGAATAGTCCGGATGAGAAGGAATCAAAAGAGGAAATAGTGCAAGAATCCGACAACCAGATTACCGGTCGATGAAATTCAACCAACGGAAATACGTCTGGTAATGCAAAATCAATGTGTTGCACCACCTTATGCAAATGCTGTATTGCAGAATTATCAGAAATCACATAACTGTCGTATTCATCTCCCCAACTATTCTGAAAGGGGCCGATGTTAATCTCCAATACCCCCTGCAAATAGCAGAAAGTAAACAGGAGGATAACCAGTTGTATGAATCTTTTCTTCATTGAGGTAAATCAGAATTCATATCATGACCGGATATACTCCGGTCGTGATATGAATGAATGGTAATTGGCTTTTTTAATAAAGACTTTTACGACCTGCTAATGTATCGTGGTTATTTTTAGGATCTTTCCAGTCAACTTTTTGGTTCGGGTCGATACCGTTGATGTATTTTTCGATGTTTGTATATCCATCACCGTTGCTGTCTTTATTAGCATCTGAAGGATCATTCGGATTCAGGCCATATTTCTTTTCCCAGGCATCTGGCATACCATCCTTATCACTATCAATATAAGGTTTTCCCTTGTATTCCGGATATCCTCCCACCTGGCTTATATCGGTGATAATACCTTGTTTATAAGAATCAGGGCTAAGTCTGCGGTACTTGAATTGGTAATATGTTTTAGAATCAGCCTTTTTATCGTAATAAACTTCTCCGGTACGTACCTGATTAATAATATGCTGGTCAACAATGTCTCTTTTAGGGAAATTAGCTCCGGCATTATCCAGAACATATTCATAGGCCTCCTTAGCAGACATGATCGGAAAGGCTGGCATAGGAAACGCTTCGTTGACACGCATATAAGGGAAAAAGTTCTTTTCCGCATCTTCCTGACTGATATCTACCCCTTTCAGTGTTCTTATTTGAACTCCGCCATTCCAATTATCCTTCGTAACCTGTTCGTTGCCTTCCACTACATTTCCGGTTACATAAAGTCTTCCAAAAGTGGCTTTTTCAAGTTTACTACGTCCCGACGATTGAGGCTCGATGACACGATGATCTACAGAGGTATTCTTTGGTGTAGCAGGTCCCGGCTTGTAATAGTTGTTGATTATATTGTATAATGCAGTATAATCACCACCGTCTAAAGAACGGTGTACCCAGTTGTAGATAACATTATTTGCAAAATTGAATATACCATTCCATCCGATAGAAGGGTTTCTTCCTGAGTTATTTGCCCATAAGTTTCGCATGAAAGAGCAATTTTCACCACCGAGCGTACTTCCGAAGGCA
The DNA here is from genome assembly GCA_963662365.2 of Bacteroidales bacterium. Lineage (GTDB taxonomy): Bacteria > Bacteroidota > Bacteroidia > Bacteroidales > UBA7332 > CAXXIC01. Next base: position 278,532 of record CAXXPA010000006.1, on the reverse strand, counting down.
TGATTATAGGTATCCAGGCCCTGGGCTGAAATTGTATTCTGAATGGTTACGTTTACCGTAGGAAGCTTATCTTCAGGACGGCCATTCTTCGGGTCAAACATGTGACGGTAGAAAGAAATATTTTCGTCAAGTCCCCAGGAGCAAGAGCAGTGATCAATCATGATGTTTCCCAGCGGATTGCCTCCAAAGCAGTCGTCACGGCGACCTACGTCAGTCTGTCCGCGGCGGAAGCGCATGTGACGAATCACCACATCATGGGTATTCGCCCAGACAGATTCGCCTGCAATACAGACACCATCCCCCGGGGCGGTTTGGCCTGCAATCGTGATATACGGAGCGCGGATAACGACCGGAGTCTTCAGTTGAATAATCCCCGCGACATTGAATACGATGATACGGGCGCCACCGGTTTCGCAGGCTTCACGGAATGTACCCGGGCCACTGTCGGCAAGGCTGGTCACGGTAATTACCTTACCGCCACGTCCTCCGAATGAGAATTCCCCGCCACCCATTGCACCGGGGAATGCAGGGATTTTAGCCTGTGGCAGGTCTGTAGGACGAGCTGCCCAATCGACATAAGGTTTGCCGTGCATAGCCTCTTCGTTGATAATCGGTAATGCTTTCTGCCAGGCTTCATCAGAACGACGCTGACTTTCTTTCATCATGGCGTCCACTCTTTTTTGAACGCTGTCAGGAATAGAGGGATATTGTGCAAATGCAGTTTGCACACTCAGTGCCAGTAGAATAAGGCTCTGAGAAAGAAATCTTCTTTTCATGTGACTTTTTTATTTTTGATTTGGCTTCACATGGAACTCGCATATATTGTCATATTCTTTGACGAACGACAGGGCATGCTTGTTCCATAGTGAATCTCAGTTAAAATGGAAATTTAGTTGTTGAATGAGAGATCTTGTTTATTCACAAAAATGGTTGATAAACAAAATAGTAAGGACAGGTTACGATAAAGTATGACCTTTTATGCACTGACGTGGCTATTTCATACATCATTATTTTCTGTTTTGGCTACGTATAAAACTCGCAAATCACACCTACACGTTGAAATACATTATCTTGCTCGTTTCATATTAACCAGACACAATTCCTGATAAATAGTTTTGGAAAAGAAGTTTCTAGAGGGGTAGCAATATCAGTTATACAGATTATCTCTTTCTTTTCTGACGTAAAACTGAATATACTTTCGGGGAGAAGTGCAAAATCAAGGTGAACGACGGCTTTATGCAAATCCTTGACTACCATATTATCCGAAATCACATAACTGTCGTACTCATCGTTCCAACTATTCTGGATGGGGCCGACGTTAATCTCCAATACCCCCTGCAAATAGCAAACGGCAAACAGAAGAAGTAAAAGTTTTGTGATTCGTGTTTTCATTGCATTATAATTGCTCAATCGATAAATATACTACTGTACTGAAACGATATTTACCGAATAGCATAGGTACTCAACATTGTGATACAAATAACATAATGCAAAGTAAGTCCATAATATTCCGTCTTAAGTATAGAATTTATCAAAATGCGATAATTATTTGACCCGGACTTACAATTGCACTATTCATTGGAACACAAATTGGTAGATTTCAAAAACACTTATACAAACAGAATCCCGAAGCACATACTCACATTACCATTGAAATACCGGTGAAACGGCATTATAACAGAAACTTAATTTTTATTTAATGAGCATATAGTGAAGCCGTTTTGAATTGCGAAAAACAGTACAATGCAATTATGCCAGCCAGTATCACAATTCCTGGATTATCCGGTTTCAAAATATTCTGTCGCCGCTATGCGGCTTTATTTGCGTTCTCTCATTATTTACTACCAAACTCATCGGAGCTATGCTCCTTTATAAGCCGTGTAACGGCGATGAGTTTGGTAGTAAAAAGACATTTTATTTTCTCCTGCATCAAGCCGCAGAGCGGCGGCAGTTTGGTTATTTCAATGAATCAATATTCCTTGAAGATAGTATTTATTGAAGCCTCCTTTTTTTGCAATTCAAAACGCCTTGACTATATCAATGTCCAGATCCCGACGTAAGAAGCTATCCGCTCTCTCCGTCGGGATCTTTTATATTTATACTTCCCCAATCTTTCCACAATTACCGGAATGCCCATCCTTTTATACAAAAGGAAGAGACTCTGTTACATTTTTATGACAATTGCATTTAATTGTCTTTTTATCACTCGAATTCTTTTTTTAATTCAAAATAAAAGACTACTTTCGCGGCGTAAATAAAAAACAACTTCTAAATGGACGGAGACCCGGCACATATAATAAATATTACTAACCTGATATAGCGGGCCCTGCTTCACTTGCAACCTCCTGCTATATCAAAAAGCAAGGAGGTGACTTCATGACATCTTTCACAACCTTTTACCTGAGTCGGATTACCGGCTCACGCGTTTATGATGCGAACAACCAGTTGGTTGGTATCGTCAAAGACTTATTTATTCTTCCCAATTACATCGCTGAAGGTGTAGAGCGACCAATAGTTGCTGCCATTAAACTTAAAAAAGGTAAAATCACTTCGATTTATTCTTTTACCGGATTTGTTGTCAATAAGATTAACGGAAAAATATCCGTCACCTGTGATAAACTGATTCCTTATGATCCGGAAAAACTGAACGAGGGTATGTTCCTCGGAGAGGGTATCCTGGATAAACAGATCGTCGACCTGAATGGCCGCAAACTCGTGCGGGTAAATGATATTCGATTGGTATCTGTTCCTTCAGGCACATTCGCCCTGGCTGTGGATATCGGTATGGAAGGATTATTGCGCCGTATCGATCTTGCCAAACCGTTAAAAAAGTTTCTGCTATTGTTCCGTGTTACCATTCCGGCCAAGTTTATCGTATGGGACGACATCGAAGCGGTTGATTTCTCCAATTTCAACATCAAACTTTCTAAAAGCCACAAAAAGTTAGAGACTCTGCACCCGTCAGATCTGGCCGATATTATTGAGGACATGGGAAAACAATCCCGTATCTCGGTATTCGAGGCACTGGATGAAGAGAAGGCAGCCGATGTCATGGAAGAACTGGAGGTTGAAGCTCAGATTCACCTGATCGAAAACCTCTCTATCGAGAAAGCTGCAGACGTGCTTGAAAAGATGCCCGCTGATGAAGTGGCCGACATCCTGGATGAACTCGAAAAGGAAAAAGCAGAGCAAATTCTTCAGGAGATGGAGAAAGGCACATCCGAAGAAGTACGCGATTTGCTTGAATATCCCGAAGATACTGTGGGTAGTATCATGTCCACTGAATATCTCGCCTTTAGCAAAGACAATACCGTCGAGGAAGTTTTAACTGAACTCCGGTTGAAAAAACCAGAGGCTGAAGAGCTCTATAACCTATTCGTTGTCAATGGAAAAGAGACACTGATCGCTACCTTCTCACTGCGCGATCTGGTGATTTCTGAGCCAAACGCTACGATCAGCCAGATTATGAAACCTTCGCCGGTACACCTGCACGACGATCAGGAGATCAATGAAATTGCAGAGTTTATTTCTAAATACAACTTACTGGCTATCCCGGTAGTGGATAAGAATAATATCCTGCAAGGTATGGTCGTAATTGATGATGTGGTAGAAGACTTGATTGGTAAACGTAAAACGAATAAATAGGAGAATTGAGAGATGTTCAAAAATAATAAGCTATTAGCCCGAATTGGATTGTTCCTGGCCATTCTTGGTCCGGGAATCATCACCGGAAGCGTAGATAATGATGCCGGTGGTATTACGACCTATGCCGTGAGCGGTGCAGTGTATGGATATAACCTGATCTGGACATTAATCCCTTCCTTTATCGTACTGGTTATCATCCAGGAGATGAATGCCCGCATGGGTATCGTTACCGGAAAGGGATTGGCCGATTTGATTCGTGAAAATGCCGGAGTGAAAATTACATTCCTGATATTCATCGGACTTTTGATCGCAGATATCGGTAATACAACTACGGAATTTGCAGGAGTGGCAGGGAGTTTGGAAGTATTTGGGGTCAGCAAATATATCTCGGTGCCAATAGCAGGCGTATTAGTCTGGTTATTGGTAGTAAAAGGAAACTACAAAATAGCAGAACGAATTTTTCTGATTTTCAGCGTATCGCTGCTTACATACGTTGTTTCAGCTATTATGGGAAAGCCGCACTGGAACGAGATCGGAATGTCAATTGTGCATCCGGAAATGGAGCTGAATACCAAAAGCCTGGCGATGATAATCGGCATTATCGGTACGACTATTGCCCCGTGGATGCAGTTTTATATGCAATCGTCGGTAATAGAAAAGGGATTAGTTATCAAGAATTTCAAGTATTCATTGATTGATATTATAGTTGGATGTATAGCGACGGTTGTTGTTGCCTTTTTTATCATTGTAGCCTGTGCTTCTACTCTGCACGAAAAAGGAATCCAGATCAATGAGGCCAAAGATGCGGCAATGGCGCTGAAGCCGTTAGCCGGAGCGCTTGCATCACAGGTTTTTGCCTTCGGATTGTTTGTCGCTGCAATATTTTCGGCAACTATTTTACCATTAGCAACAGCATTCTATGTTTGCGAAGCTTTCGGATTTGAAGCCGGCATCGATAAGAAATGGGATGAAGCCCGTGAATTCTATATCCTTTATACCGGTATCCTGATTTTAGCGGTTCTCATTATCCTTTGGCCAAATGCACCGTTGATTCAGATTTCTCTCTGGTCGCAGGTGATTAACGGAATATTACTGCCGGTGGTACTCATCTGTATGATGTTGTTGGTAAACAATAAAAAGATTATGGGTGAATATGTGAATAAGTCGTTACAAAATATTATCGGTTGGGGTGCTGTGACAGTACTCATCGGATTATCTATAACATTATTGATTTTGCCTTTATTGGGCAAATAAGAATGCATTCTCTTTGAAATAGTTCAATAAAGAAGGTTCCTAATCCAGATTGGTTTAGGAACCTTCTTTTTATTCTGATAATCCTACTTCTTATCAGGTTTTTTTTCCGGAGCTATCTTTTTTTCGAATATTCATTTTTTCATAAACGCCTGTTTATCTTGCACATATCACTTTTTTTTACGTATCAATAATGATTTATTGTTTGGTTACATATGGAACTCTGATCTATTATCATACTCTTTAGTGAACATAAGAGCATGCTCGTTTCATTGGCATTTTTCAATAAATCGTTGATCTAAAAGAACAAAAAACAGAGATTCGATTGTTTATAAGTGAGAGTGTATTTATAAAACACACTCTCACTTATAGTTTTAAATCGAAATTCTATGAAAACCTTTCACAGTGATGTATCCAACAAAGTGTATCCTATTTCAGAAAGAGTGTCAGCAAAGACAATCCGACATTCGATTCTGTATTTGATTCAAAAAGATTATCCTCTTTTTTCGCATGACAGCTATTTATCATTAAGTGAATTAAATCTATACCGGGAAAAAGCAGTAACGGAATACCTGACAAAAGAGATCGGAGAGTTAACCGAGCTTGAAAAAATGGTACTATCTTCTATAAAAAACAGCTCTACCCTCACTGATAAAATAGAAAGTGAAGAAGATCAGGTACTGACCACCGGACAAAAAATCGCGGACAAAGTAGCTTCGTTTGGCGGAAGCTGGACTTTTATCATTTCATTTTGCAGCTTTATCTTTTTGTGGATCTCCCTTAATGTTATTGGTTTTATCTATAAAGCTTTTGACCCATATCCCTTTATTCTTTTGAATCTTCTGCTGTCATGTCTGGCTGCATTGCAAGCCCCTATCATTATGATGAGCCAAAACCGACAGGAAGAAAAGGACAGGGAACGGGCTAAAAAGGATTATATGATCAATCTAAAATCTGAAATAGAACTCCGGACTCTACATGAAAAAATCGACCATCTGATCATGGATCAGCAACTAGAATTGCTGGAATTACAAAAAGTTCAGATCGAAATGATGAATGATATCCTGAAAGAAATAGATAAGAGAAACAGTCATTAAGTAAATATTTACACATCGCAAGAACGACTATATGATTTTCTTTATGCCGATCATGTCTACAATCCATTGATTTATTTTCAAAGAAAGCAAGCATCTGTCGCAAAGTAAAACTCCCCCTTGCAACACTATGATCATGAAAAGAATAATCCTGCTTTTATTATTTTTCATCTTTGTGACATATTGTTTTGGACAGGATGAAGATTTTAGCGCCGATCGCCCGGGCTTGTCCGATGCACCTGATATCATCCCGCCGGGAAGTTGGCAGATTGAAGCAGGTATTGACCTGTCAGATTATAATCATTATGGTATGTTCCAACTTCCGACCAATATTTTACGTTATGGAATCAATAAACATTTAGAAGCCCGTCTTGACTTTGGAGCTCAATACGATCCCAAACAAAAAATATATGGTGTAAGCCCATTCGCCCTGGGATTAAAAATACTAATTACTGATCAAAGATATCTTTTTCCTCAAACTGCCTACATAGTTGAAGTATATCCACCCCCTTTGGCTACAACACAAGGAACTACAGGGCTCGGCATGGAATTATGCCTGAATCATGATCTGAAAAATGATGATAACATTTATTACAATGTAGGTCTCAATTGGATAGATATCAAGAGTCAATCGGTTCTAAATGCGTTATTGGGCTATAATCACGAACTAAACAAATACTTGGAAATATTTGGAGAGCTTTATTACTATTCAAGTAAGGACAAGCCGAATAATTATGTATCTGATACCGGAATTACCTGGCAAATGAACAAGAATTTTCAATGGGATCTTAGTTTTGGGGTTGACATAATTAAACCCAAAGGTAATTTTTATTTTGAATTTGGATTTGCATACATTTTCAGGTGAGGTTCTGATTTAAAAAAAATCCCGGAACTTTATATTGTTCCGGGACTTTTTCAGACATATACGCACCTGTATTTATTTCTTTTCTGTACCTTTTTTTTCAGTCTTTTCCATTACTTTCTTTTCTATTATCTTCTTTTCCGGAGCTTTTTTCTCCATTTCTTTCTTTCCTGCCTCTTTTACTTCACCTTCTTTCTTTTCACATTCTTTTTTCATAGGAGCTTTATGAGATCTCTTATGTAACTTTTTAGCAGGTGCTTCGGTTTTTTCTTTTTCAGCCGGTTTGGTTGATGTTTGAGCCATTACACCTAAAGAAGCAAAAAGAAATGCACACGCAAATAATGATACCATTAACTTTTTCATAGTTCCGTGATTTTAATGTTTTACATGAAATAAAATTTGAACGCTATGTTAGAAACACACTATAGGTTAAAATGGTTCATACGCCCTGATTATTTTTTGAATTAAATATCCGTATTCCGTATAAACCAAGTAGTGGGAACGAAATATTATCGTATTCCTTAAACTCATATTATCCCTTTACTTAACAAATCAACTGTTGCTCAGAACAATTAATCTATAGTATATTGTTATATAAATTAGCAAATCAATTTCTCATGAAGATAGAAATCCCCCTGCATCGTCGTCATCTAAAGTTATCGGTGCGTAGTCTGCCTTTTATCCGTGAAAACGGGAAGTTAATTGCTCAGTTTCTTCTGACCTTTCTTTTTATGGCATTAGGCATCTGGTTTATCAAGCACGAAGAGGCTGAAATCGGAGAGGTCAAGAAGTCTTTGTTATCCGCAAACTGGAGATATGTATTATTTGGTATATGCGTTACATTAGCACATATTTTGTTGCAGGGCTATATGTATCTCAATTCATTTGCGGCTGTCAGAAGCCGGATACCGGTCGGAGCTGGTGTTTTACTTTTTCTGAAGCGTAATTTTATCAGCGTTTTCATTCCGGCCGGAGGTGTATCTTCCCTGGCTTTTTTCACCGGAGATATAGAAAAAACAGGGCTTTCCAAAAGCAAGATTCATTTTGCGTCTTCGATATATGCTTTTGTGGGAATCATGTCGGTCGTTCTGGTTGCGATTCCCGTATTTATCTATGCTATGGCCGATGGCATAATCGGATCGGGCGAGTGGTATGCCCTGGGAGCTGTCATAGCACTGATCTACCTGATTTACCTACTTTATCGTTCCATCGTTGGTAAAGGAAAAATGTATCAGCTCCTGGTGCATAAAATTCCTTCTACAGAAGTATTCCTCGAAGACCTGATCTCTCATGTGATCGATCGTAAGCGTCTGGCTTATGCTATTCTGGTTTCGGTAGCGATAGACCTGAGTGGTGTGCTGCACCTTTATGTTGCCATGCTCGCCCTGGGTTTTGCACCCACTGTACTGACAGCAATGCTGGGATACCTGACAGCTGTGCTGTTTTTGGTAATCTCCCCTTTTATGCGCGGATTAGGAGCTGTAGAGTTGTCGATGACCTATATTCTGATCCGGTTCGGATATGCCCACGTCGATGCTATTGCAATTACGTTTCTCTATCGTTTCTTTGAGTTCTGGCTTACCCTGACATTAGGCGGACTCAGTTTTCTTCTTAAAATCAACAAATTATTAATGCGGGTAATTCCGGCATTGTTAATCTTATCATTGGGAGTGATCAATATTATTTCCGTTTTCACCCCCGCAATTGATAAACGGCTTTCACTTTTGGAAGACTTCCTGCCTGTGGAAGCTATTGCGGCATCCAACTACTTTGTTGCTATATCCGGTGTATTTATGTTACTGACCGCAGCGTTTTTACTGAAAGGATTACGTACAGCCTGGTGGATAGCCTTATTGCTGAGTATTGGTTCCTGCGTTGGACACATAACCAAAGCGATCGATTATGAAGAAGCTCTGATTGCCTTGTTGGTCATATTGATGCTTGGGTATTCACATAAAGAGTATTATGTCAGGAGTAATCCCCGTTTGAGGTTTGTTGGCATTACGACAGCTTTAGCGAGTATGGCTGCCGTATTGATCTATGGAATTATCGGGTTTTATTTATTGGATAAAAAACATTTTGATATTGATTTTGACCGTTGGCAAAGCATCCGTTATACAGTGCAGAATTTCTTCCTGCTGGGAAGCCACGATTTGATTCCACGGGATGAATTTGCCCGTCATTTCTTATTATCCATCAATATCAGCGGACTGCTTTCGATCTCGTTCTTCTTTTATGCTATAATAAGTCCGTACATCATCAAGAGATATTCCCATCCGGAAGATAAAGAAAAAGCAATGTCAATGGTGAAAGACTTTGGCCGGTCCGCCATGGATTATTTCAAACTTTATCCCGACAAACAATTCTTTATCCCTGAAAACCTGAATGCATTCATAGCCTACCGGATTGCCGGAAGTTTTGCCGTAGTACTGGAAGATCCGGTGGCAGAGGATGAAAACCAAATGTTACAATGTATTCGACTGTTTGACATCTATTGTTACGAAAACGGTCTCAAATGTATGTATTACCGGATACCGGAGGAGAGCCTGACCGTTTATTTGAAAGCTGGCAAGAAGAATCTTTTTCTGGGACAAGAGGGTGTGGTTGACTTAACAACCTTCACTCTGGAGGGGGGTAGCCGAAAACCTTTACGGAATGCCGTCAATAAGGTAATCGAACGTGGTTATAAATCCACCATACATACACCGCCGGTTAAAGACGGTTTATTGCAAAAACTGCGGGCTGTATCGGATGAATGGCTTCAGGAAACCGGGCGAAAAGAGATCATCTTCTCGCAGGGAATGTTTATCTGGGAGGAACTGAAAAAGCAAACTATTATTACTGTGGAGAATTCCGAGGAAAAGATTGTGGCTTTCATGAATATTATTCCCGATTATGCAAAAGACGAGGCTACATATGACCTGATCCGTAAGACAAATGATGCCCCAAACGGGATAATGGACTTTCTGCTGATTGAGCTTTTCAATTATGTCAGAAGCCAACAAATCCGTTATGTGAATCTGGGATTTGCACCCATGTCAGGATTGGAGAGTCCCCAGAATATTACCGAAGAATCGATGAAATTTGCATATGAAAAAGTACGAACCTTTTCCCATTACAAGGGACTGAGAGATTTTAAAGAAAAATTCTCACCCGTCTGGTACAACAAATACCTGATTTACAATCACGATTTTGATTTGTTGCAGGTACCTGCTATTTTGACCAAAGTGATAAAATCTTAAACCGAAAAGATTATGAAACGACTGTGTTTTGTATTATTTCTTCTGATATCAGTTGTTTACAACGGGATATATGGCGTAACCCAACCTGAATCGTTGATTTACGGTGCATTCGGAGATGTGAAAGTATATCGACCCAAAGGAATTCCTACCGGTCTGGTTCTCTTTGTTTCAGGTGATGGCGGATGGAACAAAGGCGTGATTGATATGACTGAAGATATCCTGACAGAAGGAGCCTTTGTGGTAGGAATCAATATACAACAATATATCAGGAATCTCCGGAAAGAACATATACAATGTTACTATCCTGCCGGCGATTTTGAATTACTCAGTCTGATGATTCAAAAGCGATATAATTTTTCGCAATACTATAAACCTATTCTGGTCGGCTATTCTTCGGGGGCAACACTGGTTTACGGGGTACTGTCACAAGCTCCGGCCAATACATTCAAAGGAGCTATTTCACTGGGATTTTGCCCTGACATTGAAATAGACAAACCCCTTTGTGAAGGTTCCGGATTGAGGCAATATGTTCTGAAGGCCGGTAAATCATTTTATCTGGAAGCAACGGATAATCTGACCGCCCCTTTTATTGTATTATTGGGACTGGACGATCAAATATGTCTGTTTAAAGATGTAGAGCGCTTTATGAAGCAAGTAAAAATGGGAGACCTGGTATCATTACCTAAAGTTGGGCATGGATTCTCTGTCACGAAGAATTGGTTGCCTCAATTTATGGATGCCTACAAACGCATTCTGAAAGCGCCATCCTATGCAGAACAAAAAGCGGAGCAAAACAGTCTGTTAAAATCGGAACATCTACAACCTCTGTCCATAAACATGCCAATCACATTAATCCCGACAGCTCTCAGGGATACACTACCGATAGCTCTATTCATTTCCGGAGATGGCGGATGGACCAGTTTTGACCAGGCTATAGCTGAAAACCTGGCAAAGAAAGGAATTCCGGTTATAGGTCTTGATGCTCAAAAATATTTCTGGAAGTTCAGATCACCGGATGTTGTAGCTGCTGATCTGACAAAAGTGATCCGGCATTATGCGCAGCAATGGAACCGAAGAAAATTTACATTGATGGGATATTCCTTCGGTGCAAGTCTGGTTCCATTTATAGCCGAACGATTTTCCCAACCGGAAAAGAACAACATGCAATGCCTGTTTAGCCTGTCTCCGGATGAAACAGCTGATTTTGAAATACACATTACCGACATGCTGAGCCTGGGAAGTAAAAAAGATACGTATGATGTGGTTTCACAAATAAAAAAAGTAGAACAATTGCATCCGGTATGCCTGTTTGGCGATAAAGAAAACGCAGATGTACGCCGGAAATTTGCCAATACCGGCGTTAAGATGCTAACGATACCAGGAAACCACCACTATAACCGAAATGCCTCTGCGGTTGCCGATGCCATATTTGCGGAACTCAGAAACCTATCTTATCGATAAAGCTGATTTCCATCGGAACATTATTCACCGGAATCAGAAAACTATTTTAAACTCCAGATCAATGTTATCTTTTGTGGCCAAACCGACCAGTGACGGTGGATCAATCTTAAACTGCGTCATAGTAACACTGAACTTTCCCGTTACAACCATTTTACCGTTGACATTCTGTTGGGCAACCTCTACAGTGATGGGTTGCGAAATACCATGAAAGGTTAAATTGCCGGCAACAGTCGCTTTATCTCCGTTTACATTAATGGAAGTACCGGAAAACGTAATGGTTGGATATTTCAATGCCTCTGTGACTTCGAGCGCATGAGAATCCCGGTTTGCATTTTTACTATCGAAGGAGGCTATTTTCACAGCAACCGCCACCTGATAAAACTCGGTTCGGGTATCATTGGTCAACAGAACCGCCGAGACATCGTTGCTTACTCCGGTCCAGGAGTGAAGCGGGTGTTTCATCGAATAGCTGATGGAAGACTGCTTTTTATCGTTGAAAACCTTAATTTTATTTTGTGCACTAAGAGATGTGACACAAACAGCTATTATCAGGGATAGAAGGATTGGTTTCATACATCAATATTTGTTTTTGTTTAAGCTACACATGAAACCCGCTTAGATTGATATCGTCAGGGATTACCATTATCCAGGCAAGTTGCATAAGATGAAATTAGAACTTAATGACTATCATTGAAGCCGCAAGAGCTCCAAACGCAGTAAAGGCTGCTGCGCGATGGTAAGGTTTCAGATCAGGATGCGCTTCAAGTTGTCCGGCCAGAATGTTAGTTGCGATCATGCCGGTAAGGTGAACAATTGCCAACGCTCTGTGCACTTTGATGCTGCTGTAACCTTTTCGCTCGTTGATAAGCTTGGGTGGGGCAAAAAGTGCTAATGCCGCCGTACCGAAATAGCACAAGTTGATACCTCCGGCTAAAGTTTCATGAACATCTTTTACACTTTGATTTCCGTTATATAGTTTCGAGCCGACAAACCCCTGCGCAACCATACCGCCTAATGTAGTGATACCCAGAATCTGGTGAGCGACCAGCATGGTACGTCTTATTTTCAACTCTTTCATACGGTTTTCATTGTTTAAAGCAAATTTGCCGGATTTTCTCATCAACCCGTTTTCACCCCAAAGGAGCCTCTGGGTGAATATCATTTTATCCGGCAGGAGTTGTACGGAATCCGTTTTCGGCGATGAAATCTCACTGAGTAAATCATTCTGGTTATTGACTGTAATAGAATCTGATTGCGCCTTTAGCTGGGTAGAAAAAACCAGAAAAACGGCAAATGCACATAAAATTGTTTTCATAATAATATTGTTTTGTGGGTCTATATCCGGAGACGGCAGATAAGAGTAAGCTCTTAAAACTATCAATATTACACGCAAATGTTTAATATTGTTCAATAGAGTAACTTAAAATCAGATTAAAAGGTTTTAGAATGTAAATACAGAGTATCTGCTCAGCATTACGGAGTGTATCTACAGCCCCTCCCGTTAATCAATCCTAATCAAGCTTTCTTAATCTCAAAATCAGTGTGTTTGAGCAATTTTCACTATCTTTGCAGCTTGACTACACTCTATTAGACTATGACATCGTCAAACCACTCAGATATAATCACCTCCACAGTTAAGAAACTGTCGGAACCTCAATCTTATAAGAAGTTGTGCCACCAACACCGGGAGGGTGAACCGCTTCCCTCCGGTGAAGTGTTGACTGAGATCATAAATCTGTCCCGTGCTATTCTTTTCCCGGGATTTTTCGGCAACTCCTCCATCAACAGCCGCACACTCAATTATCACATTGGAGTGCAGGTAGAGCGCCTGTATGAACTGCTAATGGAACAGATTCTGTCCGGGTTATGCTATGAATGTGCAGCTAAAGACGCAGTATTATTCAACAAATACCGCCTGAAGGCAATGGATATGGCAGCTGCATTTGTGGAAAGATTGCCCGAACTGCGTCGCGTACTGGGCACCGATGTGGAAGCCGCTTACTACGGAGACCCTGCCGCCCAGAGCTTCGGTGAGGTTATATTCTGTTACCCCGCTATTCGTGCGATTGCAAACTACCGGATTGCTCACGAACTGCTGTTGCTCGAAGTGCCTCTGATCCCGCGAATGATTACCGAGATGGCGCACTCAGAAACCGGAATTGACATTCATCCCGGCGCCACTATCGGTGAATTTTTCACCATCGACCACGGTACAGGTGTAGTGATTGGTGCAACAGCTATTATCGGTAAAAACGTAAAACTGTATCAGGGCGTTACATTGGGGGCTAAAAGTTTCCCGCTTGATGAGAATGGCAATCCAATCAAAGGCATTCCACGTCACCCGATTATCGAAGACAACGTTGTGATATACTCTAACGCGACTATCCTGGGACGCATCACTATCGGAGACGGCGCTACCATCGGAGGCAATATCTGGGTAACGGAAGATGTGGCCAAAGGAGCCCGCATTATACAATCGAAAGCAAAAAAATAAACGTACGAATTGACTTCAAAAAGATCCCTGTGATCCAGAAAAAAGAAGCATAAAATAAAAGATGAAACAAAATTTTGAAATGGTAGCCAAGACATTCCACGGACTGGAAGATGTTTTGGCAGAAGAATTGATCGCATTAGGTGCCAATGATGTGGAAATCGGCCGCCGCGCCGTAACGTTCACCGGCGACAAGGAACTGCTTTATAAAGCCAATCTGCACTGCCGCACAGCTCTGCGGATTTTAAAACCGATCTATACTTTCAAAGCTGAAAGTACAGACGAAGTGTATGTAAAAATCAAAGATTTTGACTGGGAAAACCATATCGATCTCAAACAAACGTTCTCGATTGATGCAGTTGTTTATTCGGAAACGTTCAAACACTCAAAATTCCTCACCTATCGCGTGAAAGACGGAATTGCAGACTATTTCAACGATAAATTCGCCAAACGTCCGTCGGTACGACTGATGAATCCCGATATTGCACTGAATGTGCATGTAGCGGAAAACCGTTGCACCATTTCACTCGACAGTTCCGGCGAATCACTGCACAAACGTGGCTACCGCCTCGAACAGACAGAGGCTCCGCTGAGCGAAGTTCTGGCTGCCGGTATGATCCTGAAAACCGGCTGGAGGGGAGAGTCTCCGCTGGTAGATCCCATGTGCGGATCCGGAACTATCCTGATTGAAGCCGCTATGATTGCGCTAAACATCCCTCCCGGCATTCACCGCAAAGAATTTGCTTTCGAGAAATGGCCCGATTTCGACGAAGAACTTTTCGACCGTCTGTATAACGATGACTCACACGAGAAAGAGTTCAATTTCAAAGTCTATGGCTCGGATATTTCCCCCAATGCTATAGCTATCGCCGAAGCCAACATCAAACGTGCAGGCCTCGGAAAATATATTGAGGTAAAAGCGCAACCGTTCCAACAAATCACAAATCCGCCAGAAAACGGAATTCTGGTTACCAATCCGCCTTACGGCGAACGTATCTCGACACGCGACCTGCTGGGCTTATACGAAATGATCGGTGAACGTCTGAAACATGCTTTCCAGGGCTATGCCGCCTGGATTCTGAGCTATCGTGAGGAGTGCTTCGACAAAATCGGATTGAAACCGACACGCAGATTCAGCCTGATGAACGGTGCACTTGAATGCGAATATCGCCGCTACGACATTTTCGGAGGTAAATACAAAGATTACAAACGTAATCAGTCTGAAAGAAGATAATAAATATCCCCTTTTCTGAATTATTGCGGTTCACACTGAATCCATTTCCGCAATAATCCATGTGGAGATAAACTGATAGCAGTATAAAATCAAATTTCATAAATCGCTTATTTTAAAGAAACGATGAATATTCTTTTATTAGGTTCGGGAGGCCGTGAACATGCACTGGCCTGGAAAATCAAACAAAGTACCAAAGTAGAAAAACTCTTTATTGCTCCGGGAAATGCCGGGACAGCCACTGTAGGAACCAACGTTGCTATCTCAGCAACCGATTTCCCGAAAATCAAGGAGTTTGTATTGGCCAATCAGGTAACCATGGTAGTTGTTGGCCCCGAAGATCCGTTGGTAAAAGGAGTTGCCGAGTTCTTTAAAAACGATGCGGAGTTGCAAAACATCGCACTTATAGGTCCGTCAAAAGTAGGAGCACAACTTGAAGGCAGCAAGGATTTTGCAAAAGCATTCATGATGCGTCACAACATTCCTACAGCTGCATACCAAAGCTTTACGGCTGAAACGTTAAACGAGGCCTATGCTTTTCTGGAAACACTGGAGGCTCCGTACGTGTTGAAAGCAGATGGTTTGGCAGCCGGTAAAGGAGTGTTGATTATCTCTGATCTGGATGAAGCGAAGAGAGAACTGGCTGAAATGTTGAACGGTATGTTCGGCGATGCCAGCAAAACGGTCGTAATCGAAGAATTCCTCGACGGTATTGAATGTTCGGTATTTGTACTGACTGACGGAAAATCATACAAAATACTGCCTGAAGCCAAAGATTACAAACGTATTGGCGAAGGTGACACAGGATTGAATACCGGAGGTATGGGGGCAGTTTCTCCTGTCTCTTTTGCCGATGACGTATTTATGCAGAAAGTCGAAGAACGTATCGTGAAACCTACAATCGCCGGTCTTCAACAAGAGCAAATCGACTACAAAGGCTTTATATTCCTGGGATTGATCAAAGTAAAAAATGAACCTGTAGTGATCGAATATAACGTGCGTATGGGTGACCCGGAAACTGAAGCCGTTATGCTACGTATCCAATCGGACTTCGTGGATTTACTCGAAGGTGTTGCCCAGGGTAATCTGGACGAGAAAACGCTGATCACCGACCCCCGCAGCGCGGTAACCGTAATGCTCGTTTCGGGAGGATACCCCGGAGATTATGAAAAAGGCAAAGTAATCAGCGGTCTGGATAAAGTAAAAGACAGTATCGTATTCCATGCCGGAACAACTGAAAAAGACGGAAAGATCGTAACCAACGGTGGCCGGGTTATCGCAGTCAGTTCATACGGCAAAGATAAAAATGAAGCGCTGGCAAACTCATTTGCCAATGCCAAGCTGATTGATTTTGATAAAAAATATTTCCGGTCAGACATCGGATTCGATTTATAATTAATAACACAGGCAGGTTGACATTGTCAATCTGCCTCTCTTTCACTCAAGGAGTGCATCAATGAGAAACAAAACAATAATTGATCATATTGCCACAGGACGTTTTACAGTTCTGCTGACTTTATTGGCCGTAGTAGCGCTTATCGCTACCCGGGGATTGCTTTATCCTCATTCTATTCCCGTAAAAGCTGACTTCGGACTATTTACGAATATCTTAGCACCACTGATTGCAAACAATTATGTTCGTATTGGCATTGATGGTGGTTTTCTTATTCTGTTTGCATTTTTGCTCAACCACGCCGACACGCGATTCAGCATTATACGCAATCGCACCTCGTTACCCTTCTTTATAACAGGGTTACTTCTGGTCACAAACAGTTACCTTATGGGGAACTGGGGTGAAAGCCTTGGCGCACTATTACTGGTAATGGCCATTGCATCACTTTTTGGTTCGTATCAACAACCGCGGGCCGAAAAGCAAGCGTTTGATATTTCACTTCTCTTGTCTGTAGCCAGCATACTATGGCTCAAAACAGTGTATCTGCTACCGGCATTCTGGATTGGAATGTACATGATGAAAACCTTAAGCTTCCGCAGCTTTCTGGCCTCTCTGATTGGCATTGTCACTCCTTATTGGTTTGCATTCTTCTATTTTGCTTATCACAATAACTACACCCCGCTGCTCAATTATCTTCAGACGATCATTGATTTCAGGTTGATTAACTTCACTGAGGTGCCTTTATTTACATGGATACACCTCGGAATAACCGTTTTGGCAACCATTTTCGCCATCGGCCATTCTATTTTCAGCAGTTTCAACGATAAAATACGAAGTCAGTCCTATCTGAACTTCCTGTTTTTTATTCTGATTTGTACCTACGCCTTAATCGTAGTCGATTTTCAGCGGAGTGGCTCTGTCATCTACCTGAATTATCTGATTTCGGCATTTCTGATTTCATATCTGTTTGCATCGGTTAAGGGACGCTTTTCCAGCTTCTTATTTCAGGCATTGCTTATTACTTACGCCTTGATTTTCCTATGGAGTTTATCCTGAATTTTGCCGAATGGGGCTATTTCGGCCTCTTCTTAGCAGCATTTCTGGCTGCTACAGTTTTACCGTTCAGTTCTGAGGTTGTTTTTAGCGCACTGGTTCTGGCTGGTATGAATCTGTGGGGATGTACCATTGCTGCGACACTGGGAAATTTTCTGGGTGGACTAAGCTGTTATTATCTGGGCTATATCGGAAAAGTAGAATGGATCGAGAAGTATCTGAAGATCAAGCAAGCTAAAATTGACAAGTTGCAGAACTGGCTGAATGGCAAAGGTGCAGCCATGGCTTTTTTTGTTTTTCTTCCCGGTATCGGTGATATTATAGCTGTAGCATTAGGGTTCCTTCGGGCTAATATCTGGATAGTTTCCATCTCTATGTTTGCCGGAAAATTTATCCGCTATATTGTCTGGATGGAAATGGTGTACGGAATAGCAAAACTATTTTAAATCAATAAGAGAGACAAACTCAGGGCAAGTATACATTGACTATAAAGGCGCAAAAACGCAAAGAATTTTATTCTTGTGTTTTTGCGCCTTTGCATTAAGAGTATCTTTTACTGATTCATTTTACAGCTCTGAGCATTTCGCGTTTTCCGGGAGGGCCGGGTAATCTTTCCACTTTATATCCGGCAGCCTGCATAGCTCTGCGCACTACACCTTTTGCACAATATGTAGTCAGGATACCTCCCGTACGGGTATGGTCAAACAACCGTTGAAACAATTCAGGCTGCCACATTTCCGGTTGTTTATCCGGAGCAAATGCATCAAAATAGATCAAATCATAATTCTCTTCGAACTTGCTTTGACACAAATCGCAGTTTATTTTATGCAAATAAAAGTTTGATGTAATTTGCACCTCCTTACCCCATTCCGCCTGATGCAGCTTTGTAAACAATTCTGCTTTTTCCGGAGCGATCAACTGCCCATAGTTGAGATGGGCAACCACTTCTTCACTGAGCGGGTATAACTCCAACGACGTATAATGAACGGTACGGTTTGACTGTTCCGCTTCCAGCAGAGTCAGAAAGGCATTGAGCCCGGTACCGAAACCAACCTCCAGAACATTGATGGAACTGATTTGCACCTGACGCAATCCGGCTTCAATAAACACATGCATTGATTCCTGACGGGCTCCATTTACCGAATGGTAATGCTCATCCATAGCGGGCACATATAAAGTATGCGATCCGTCTTTTGTCTCCTCTAAAATAATTTCCGGCTTCATAACGTTACAAAGGTAAACATTATTTCGGGATGCATGTATGCGGTTGGTTATGCTTCAGAAAATCCTGATTTTGGATACGCGCTTCCTACGGATTAAAAAACTTTTATGACGCAATCTGCATTTTAGCTCTGATATAAAAGAATATTTCATTTATATCACTTATCTTTGCCTAAAAGTAAACATATATTAACCGTATACGTTTACATGTTAAACATCATTCACAACCCTTCAATAAAAATGACTCGCAAATATTTTCACTTAGTATTAATCGGACTGATTGGAATGTTATTGCCTTCCTGCATGTCGAAAAGCCAGGAAAAACCGGTAATCACTGTAACCATTCTGCCTGTAAAATATTTTGCAGATCAGATTGTCGGGAAAAAGATGGACGTAATGTGTATGGTTCCTGCCGGATCAAATCCCGAGTCTTATGACCCATCACCCAATCAATTGGTTCAGCTTAGTAAAAGTAATATTTATCTGGCTGTGGGAAGTCTCGGTTTCGAACTGGCATGGCTCGACAAACTGGCTCAAAATCAGCCCGCTCTGAAAATATACAAAACTTCAGCCGGCTTAAATTTGATTGACACGGAAAAAGAATGTAAAGAAGCGCATTCCCATAATGAAATTCATTCACACCTGGGAGCGGATCCGCACATCTGGAGTTCACCCAGGACAGCGCGCATTATGGCACGTAATATTTATAACGCAATTGTCGCGACTGATCCTTCCAACCGGGTATATTATCTCAAAAACTACAATAAACTTATTAAAGAGATAAATCAGACCGATAGTATATTAACCCGCAAGCTCAGGGGGGCAAAAAACCGCTCTTTCCTGATCTACCATCCTGCACTCACCTATTTTGCCCGGGATTATGAACTGGATCAGTTCAGTGTGGAGTTTAATGGCAAAGAACCCACACCTCAACATCTGAAACAACTGATTGACGTCGCCCAAAAGAACCATATACACGTGGTATTCATTCAAAAAGAGTTTGACAGCAAAAACGCACAGATACTGGCTCAGGAATCAGGATGTAAAATCGTAGTAATAGATCCCCTTACCTATAACTGGAGTAAAGGACTTATTGATATAGCTTCAGCTCTGTCCAATGAATAGAATCGTTGAAATAAAAAATCTGACTGTCGGCTACGATGATAAAGTTGTATTGCGCAATATCAACCTCACCATCAGCAAAGATGACTTTATTGGGATTATAGGGCCCAATGGCGGAGGAAAAACAACATTACTGAAAGCCCTTCTCGGACTTATACCTATACAATCGGGCACGATTCAATTCTTTGAAGGAGGAAAGTCAGTATCAGACCTGCGCATTGGTTACGTACCTCAAAGCAATAACATTGACAAATCATTTCCAATCAGCGTATATGATGTAATTTTCTCAGGCCTTGCCGGTGAGCGGGGATTATTTAACCGATTCAATAAATCTCAGAAAGAAGCTGTCGGAGACATCCTTCACCAACTGGATCTGGAGAATCTAAAAAAAAAGGCCCATTAATCAACTATCCGGCGGACAATTACAACGCACCTTTCTGGGCAGAGCATTGGTGGCAAAACCTCAGTTGCTGATTCTTGATGAGCCGAACTCATATCTTGACAAAGATTCGGAAGGTAAGCTATACGATATATTACACGACATTGAAAAAAACGTAGCGATTCTCATGGTTTCGCATAACATCAGTTCAGTCCGTTCAATGGCAAAAAGTCTGGCCTGTGTAAACGGAAGCCTGCATTACCATCCCTCGACAGACATACCTACGGAATGTCTGTACGAGTTCTACTAATCTGTCACACATTTAATAAACCCTTCAAATCCATCTCTTGAAAGAGGTGGATTTTTTTTGCACCCTGCACTTTTCAAAAAATGCAGCTATTATACCGATTTATCCACACACGCCGATAAGAATAGAGATTTCTTTGTACACTCTCTTGAGTACGTTTTAATAAAACAACCGAAAGATTTTACAAACAACTAATCTAATTTTCTTATGAGAAAAATTCTCTGCTCATTACTGCTGACAATCCTTAGTGTTTGTTATGCGAATGCTCAGACCACCGTCACCGGTGTAGTGAAAGATGATACGGGAGAGACCTTACCCGGAGCATCAGTCGTTATTAAAGGAACTACGAATGGAACCATTACAGACTTGAATGGTAAATTCAGTTTGAAAGTTCAGAACCCCAACTCTACAGTTTTGAAAATTTCCTATGTGGGATTGAAAGACACAGAGTTGCCACTCAAAGGCAAACCAACTTCCGGTTTGCAAATCAAACTAGAATCGAACACCCATCAATTACAGGAAGTCGTAGCAGTTGGTTACGGTACAATGAGAAAAAAAGACCTCACCGGATCGGTAGGATCGGTAAGCAGCGAGGTTTTGAAGAATGTACCTGTAGCATCGGCAGCCGAAGCAATTACCGGTCGTATGGCAGGTGTACAGGTCACTACAACAGAAGGTTCACCCGATGCCGAAGTAAAGATTCGTGTACGTGGTGGAGGTTCAATTTCTCAGGATAACTCACCGTTGTATATTGTCGACGGATTCCCTGTAAGCAGCATCAGCGACATTGCACCTTCCGATATCCAGTCTATCGACGTATTGAAAGATGCCTCTTCCACTGCTATTTATGGAGCCCGCGGTGCTAATGGGGTAATCCAGATTACCACAAAAAGCGGTAAGGAAGGTAAGATTACCGTAAGCCTGAACTCCTATGTCGGATTCAGAAAAGTAAACAAACTGCTTGATGTAATGACTCCCTACGAATACGTAATGTATCAATACGAACTGGATCCGGGAGCAAACACGACATTCAACAAATATTACGGCGTATATGATGACCTCGATATTTACAAATCAGTACCCGGTACAAACTGGCAAAAAGAGATGTTTGGCCGTACAGCTATGCAGCAAAACTACAACCTAAGTATTAACGGAGGTAGCAAAAGCTCCCGTTATAACTTAAGTCTTACCCGTACTGATGAGCAGAGTGTAATGATCGGTTCGGGATATGAGCGAAATAACCTCAACTTCAAACTTAACACTGAGATCAGCAAAAAAGTAAACGTGGATTTCAATACCCGTCTGGCATATACTATTATTGACGGAGCAGGCGTTTCTTCCGGCTCAGGATCGACCACCCGTCTCCGGAACTCAGTTAAATATGCTCCGACAAAAGGATTACGTGAATTCAGCGCCTCTCTGGATGATGATGAAAGTACAAACAATCCCGAGTCGGCCAGTTTGTTGTTTAACCCAATCGAATCAACAAATGATGAATACAAACAAGATACACGCTTTGTAAACAACTATAGCGGGGCTCTTAACTGGGATATCATGAAAGGACTCCGTTTCCGTAGCGAATGGGGGTACGATTTCGGCTTTAACCGTATAGATTATGTTTGGGGCTCTGCAACCTCCGATGCCAAAAATTATGGTGGCCAGCCTATCGGAAGAATATATAACGCATCATCTTATACCTGGAGAAATGCCAATACACTTTCGTATGACAAAAAGAATATCATTCAGGGACATAACCTGAATTTGCTGATTGGTCAGGAATCTTCCTCGGCTTTTACCAAAACCGTAACTACCGAATCCAGATTCTTCCCGCTTGACATGACTGCCAATGACGTACTGGCCATGATGAACCTGGGTAAACAGGTACAGGCTACCGAAACTAAAATCGGGCAGCAAAACAATATGTTATCTTACTTTGGCCGTGCCAATTACAGCATCAAAGACAAATATCTGATTAGTGCTACATTCCGCGCAGACGGATCGAGTAAGTTCGCTGCCGGCAATCGTTGGGGATACTTCCCTTCAGCAGCAGTTGCCTGGCGTATGACTGAAGAGGAATTCCTGAAATCACAGTCAGACTGGCTTAGCAACCTGAAATTACGTTTAAGCTTCGGTACAGCGGGAAATAACCGTATCAGCGACGGATTATGGAAACAGACATTCTCTACTACCGGCGATAAAGCCTATTACACCGGAGAGACAGAAGACAGCTACCTGGTTGCAAGTTCAACTCTTTACAACCCGAATCTTAAATGGGAGACAACCTTTACCCGTAACTTAGGTTTGGATTATGGCTTCCTGAACGGCAGAATCTCAGGTTCATTAGAATTGTACTGGAACTCAACCAAGGACTTGCTTATTCAGGCGCCTTTAGCAAGCAGTTCAGGATATAGCTTTCAATACCAGAACATCGGAAAAACCTCAAACAAAGGTATCGAGTTTAATATCGATGCTACACTGATAGAAAAGAAAGACTTCTCTTTATCAACCAGCTTCAATATCGGATTTAATAAAAACCGCGTGGATGAGTTCCATAACGGAGATTCGAACTACAAAACCTACAGTTCAGGATGGAACGGATCTGCTGCACCGACCGATGATTATATTATCCGCCAGGGTGAGCCAGTCGGTCAGATGTACGGCTACGTAACTGACGGCATGTATTCATTCGACGATTTCACATTTAACACCACAACAAAAAAATGGGTGCTTAATACCGGAGTTGCTGATAATAGCGCTTTAACATCTGCCGGTAACTACTTTGGCCCGGGTGCACTTAAGTTCAAAGACATTAGCGGTCCCGACGGAGTACCAGACGGTAAAATTGATGAAAATGACAAGACTGTTATAGGTAATGCCAATCCAATCCATACCGGAGGGTTTAATATCGTAGCTAAATATAAAAACTTTGATTTATCAACATTCTTCAACTGGTCGTATGGCAATAAAGTGTATAACGCCAACAAACTGGATAATACCACTTTCCTGCTAACCCGGAAATATCAGAACCTTACTACAGAAATGAATCTGGAGAATCGATTTACAACTATTGACCCGGCAACCGGGAATAATATTTATTACGGTACATATGCCAATCCGGAGCTGTTGAAAGAGCTTAATCAAAACGCAACGATCTGGCATCCGATTATGACTGCGACTCCGTTACATTCGTGGGCAATTGAAGATGGTTCTTTCCTTAGAATCAACAATGTTACCGTTGGTTATACTTTACCGAAAAAGCTTACCCGGAAAATGGGGATAAACTCTCTGAGAATATATGCAACCGGTTATAACCTGTACACATTTACCAAATACAGTGGATTTGACCCGGAGGTTGATACCCGTAGAAGCACACCTTTGACTCCCGGTGTTGATTATTCTGCTTACCCCAAAAGTATTTCAATGGTAGGTGGTTTCAATTTAACCTTTTAATTCCTTTTGAATATGAAAAAACTAATCTATATTCTCTTATTGTCTGTGGGGATCATATCAACCTCATGCTCAGACTTTCTGGAGACTTCATCACCATCACAATTTACCAATGATGTAGTCTTTACAACGGTTACTTATTCAGACTATGCTGTAACCGGGATTTATGACCTGATGTTGCAGGACCATACCTATTCATCCAGATTGCCATTGACCTTTGCAACCAACTCGGATATAGAATTTGCGGGTGCATCAGCGTCAGATTACAATGCCAACTCAAACCGCGGTGTTTCCAACTATTATGGGAAGCCGGACAACGTTATTTTTAATAATACCTGGACTTACCTCTACCGCATGGTAGAGCGTGCCAACATTTGCATTGCCGGTATCCAAAGCAGCCCGGTCATGACAGGCGGAGACGGAGAGGCAAAAACCAAAATGAAAGCACTGCTTGGAGAGGCTCTTACCCTACGCTCGTTAGCCTATTTCGAGCTGGTCAGAAACTGGGGAGACGTACCCTTTAAAACAGAACCCACACAATATGATCTTTCAAACGTTTATCTACCTTCAACAGACAGGGATACCATTTATGATCATATTATCGGCGACTTACAGGAAGCACAGGAATATGTACCCTGGATTGGTGTAGGAACCTCTACAACCGTAGAACGTGTCACTAAAGGATTTGTTAAAGGTTTACTCGCCCGCGTAGCGTTAACCCGTGGCGGTTATTCGATTCGTAATAAAGCCGGATTCCCCACAGAACGAGGCAGTAACTGGCAAAAATATTATGAGATTGCCAATAAAGCATGTGCCGAGGTGATTGAGTCGGGCAAACATAAGCTGAATCCAAGCTACGTTAATATCTTTAAAAACCAGTGTGCTTTGACTCAGGATGGGACTTATCGGGAAGACATGTTTGAAGTTGCCTTCGGATTAGCTCAAAATGGAGAAATCGGATACTCTATCGGCATCAGATTCTATGCTAATAAGAAATATGGATATGGAAATAACGCCAATGTAGTAAACACAAGCGCTTATTACCTTTACTCATTTGACAAATCCGATTTACGAAAAGATGTTTCGGTAGCTTATTATGTTTATAGCAATAGTACCGGAGAAACGAAAGAAGTTCTTCAATCCAATCCGATGACATACAATATTGGCAAATGGGATCAACGTTGGATGGGTTCAGCATGGCTTGCTCTTAACCAGGCTGCAGCCAATAAATTCGGATATGGCGTAAACTGGTGTCTGATGCGCTACTCTGATATCCTTTTAATGTATGCCGAGACAGAAAATGCATTGCATAACGGTCCGACTACTGAAGCTAAAAATGCACTGAAAGCAGTTCGCGCAAGAGCGTTTGATGCCACACAGCAACAAGAAAAGGTAATCAACTATGTAGACAATCTGAACGATGAATCTTCATTCTTCAATGCTATCGTGAATGAACGTGCATGGGAATTCGGAGGGGAAGCTATTCGTAAATATGACCTGATACGTTGGAATATGCTGACTTCCAAAATTCAGGAACAACGCGATGCATTAAAGAATATGCTTAACGGACAGCCGGCACAAATTATGGACAAATCTTATAGCGCTCTGCCTAAATATTTGTTCTACAAATACAAATCGGACAATGAGATTCTGGATAAAGAAAACATGAATTTCTATAATGACTGGGGTACAGACGAAATTGCCGGTTACACTAAGATCGGATGGTTGTCAGGAGTAAGCGATGCGACTAAAACAGACCTGTTAAACCGGATTGATTTATTCAGTAGCGGTTTGAACCAGTCAGGCGTAACCAACCGTCACCTCTATCCGATTTCAAGTACAGTGATCAATGAATCTCAGAACAAACTTTCTAATTCATATAATTTCTAATATCAAGAACAATATGAGAGCTAATAAAATATATAAATTCATTACCGGAGCATTTTTTGCATGTATGCTTGCGGTTGGATTTTCATCCTGCCAGGATTTTGACTTTCCTGTGGACGAAAGTTATTCCCGGATGTTCCGCCCCGGAGGTATTGCAACGGACTCCATTACAGCAACAACAACTGTTGTAAAATGGGATGCTATGCCCGGTGTTGATCATTACGTCGTACAGATCAGTCGCGACAGTTTACTGTTTGACCCGATCATTGACAGCGTTGTAGTCGCATCAAAATACAATGGGATCAAGCTTCTGAATCTTTACGGAAATACCCGGCATTCTGTCCGGGTTAAAAAGTGTAAGTGCAACAGGGACTCCTGACTCAAAATGGGTAAGTATCTCATTCAAAACCAAAGCAGAACAAATATTTAATGCTCTGACTGCCGATGATATTGCATTTACAAGTGTTTCACTGAGTTGGATTCCCAACAGCAAAGTAACCCATATCATACTGACACCTCAGGGTTCGGAAACGTTGCAGCCTGTTAAGATAACGCCTACCGATGCTGAGAAGGCTGAGGGCAAGATCAAAATTACCGGACTTACCATGGGGGTTACCTATGTAGCAGATATTTATAATACCGATGCCAATAAACGCGGATCGCTGACTTTCAGAACCAATGAAATGCAGGCAATCGGTCAGGTTATCGAAGTTCAGCCAGGCGACTCAATCCATTTGAAACTTGCAGAAGCAACTTCAAACTCGGTCACATTGATTTTCAAACAAGGAACCTATTATCAGAATAATACCGCAATCACTTTGCGTGACGGATTATCCGTACTATTCTATGGTATGCCGGGATCAAATCCTCCAGCATTGTCTTTCAATGCAATTAACCTGAGTGCAACTCATGGAACAATCCGTTTTGAAAACGTTAATCTAACAGGACAGTACAAATCAACAGATGGTACTCTTGCCTCGGGACAACGCGATTACCTCTTTAATCAGGGTACCATAACTACGGTGAATAACCTGGAATTCAAAAATTGTAGTTTCCACCATTTCAACCGTAACTTAGTTCGCCTGAAAGATGCCGGAGACCAGAAAACGATTAATAATTTAAGAATTGACGGTTGTATTGTCTACGAACAAGGATCGGGAAGTTATCCGTTTATCGGCAATACTATTGCAAACGGATTAATAAATAATATATCCATCAGCAACAGTACATTCTACCGGATTCTGAACAACTTCATACAACACAGTGCTTCTAATCTGACGTCTATTGTCATCTCGAACTGTACATTTAACAATGTTGTTGGAGCAGGAAAATATCTGATTGATTGTACAACCGGTTTTGGACCAACCGGAGAGTTTACTGTCAGCAACTGTATATTTGGCAAAAGCTTTGACGCAACCGCAAAAGGAATCCGGTCAAACAAGGTCGCTTCTGTAACGAATTCTTATAAAACAACAGACTGGGTAACCGGAGGTAACGCAGTTCCCAGCTTAACAGATTTCTCAGGAGCAAGTACCGACCTGTTTACGGACCCTGCAAATGGTAATTTCATGATAAAAGTAAGTTCATTTGCCGGAGCAAAAAATGCCGGTGATCCCCGTTGGAGAATAACTGAATAACCGTTTTTCACCATCACTTCATAAACCGTCCCGCAAATTCCGGGGCGGTTTTTTTTATCTGGTAACTGAATCTGTATACCATAATCAACAGCCTGTTTAAACGCCATTTAAAGCCACGCCTAAACACTGTATATCAACCAATTACACATCACTCATCTTTCCCGGAAAAATATATGGATTTCATACAAAAAATGCACCTTATATATCAAATATTCAACACTTCGCCCCTTGTCACAAGTCTATATTTGCATCGATTTATTCACCTTTAATCTAAATAAATTATGATGCGTAAACTATTACTTCTTATGTTCGTCATGCTGGCGATAATTGGAAAAACGGTCGCTGAGGAACGATTACTCTACAGCGACAATTTTCAGGGATGGACAGCTGCAGCCGCTTCCGGAACGGAAAGCTCTGTGACTAAAACGACCGATTTTACCAATGAATCTCTGACTTTTAAGCTCATGCAGATTCAGGTAGATCCCGTCAAATATGACGCCACCCGTTTTAATTACAACATTGCCTCGACCGGAGCACTTATTGCCAACAAAATGGCAACAGCAACCGATCCTTGCTATTTCCAGCTTTCACCATTAAAATCAATTACAAAGATTTACACTGTAATCGGAGCAACCGGTAGCAGCCGGGGTTATCAGATCTGGAAGAAGGCTGATGGCGATGCCGACTGGGTCTCCATTTATTCGGCTTATGCCAATCCTACCAATGGAGACAGTACCACTATTGTCATTCCGGGTAATAATACGAATGTTGCCCTTAAGTTCACCAATCTCGCTTATGCCCAGAATGCCTATCTGTTTGAGTTGAAAATATATGGACAATATACTTCGGCAGCACAACAGGTTAGTCTGACTACAAGCCTGAATGACCCTAATGCAGGATCAATCACAAAATCACCTACCAGTGCAACGTACGATATCAACTCGACCGTAAGACTGACTGCCAGCCGCAATTTCGGTTATCGATTCGATAAATGGATCGACGTTAATAGCGGTGCTACCCTTTCCACCAGCAATCCGTATGATGTGGTTATGGATGACAATAAAAACATTCAGGCTGTTTTTCAAACCATTCAGACCTATAATTTCAATGTTACCACAACAGGCAGCCAATGGGGAAAGGTTACCCTTAGCCCGGCAGCTGTGAATGGAAAATATGAAACCGGAACGGTAGTTACGGCAACCGCTATACCTAATACGGTTACCAATTTCCTGAACTGGGAAGATTACACAACCAATCTTTCGCGTACCATTCAGGTAGATGGAGACAAATCAATCACTGCAACTTTCGATGAAGTCCCCTTCATTGCAGGCTGGGATTTCAAGGTATCATCACCGACTACAGGCCGTGGCGGAGATTACTATGCCGATCCATCCAATGTGGGGTCTTTAAATATCTACAATCAGGATGGCACCACGACCTCGTGGCTTGCCAATACAGGTTCATTCTCACCAAGTACACCTTGTGCTTATCTGTGGACTGCAGGAGCTTCTTTTGCAACCAACAGACGCTATTTCCAGGCTACATTCTCTACCGTTGGTTCTAAAAACATCCAGGTTAAATCACAAGTGGCCGGTGGATACCAACACTATCTGACTGAAAAAATGCAGATTTCACTTGACGGAACCACATTTACCGATCTGGCTCAGGCAGATCTTTCCACCTCAGCCTGGAGCAACCTGAACGGTACACTCCCTGTCGGATATGAAGGTCAGGCAAAGGTATATGTACGCTGGATTGCGGATACCAACAGCTCCCTGATCGGCAACTCTACGGACA
Source organism: Bacteroidales bacterium (assembly GCA_963662365.2). Classification (GTDB taxonomy): domain Bacteria; phylum Bacteroidota; class Bacteroidia; order Bacteroidales; family UBA7332; genus CAXXIC01. The sequence continues at coordinate 249,012 of CAXXPA010000006.1, read as the reverse complement.
ACGATGGAACAGCCATTACCAATATATTTATTTTTGCTGACAAAGTTGCTGTAAACGACGTAACCCCTCCGACCCTTATATCTTCCGTACCGACAGAGGGAGCGTCAAATGCTTCTGCCAACGGATCGATTGTCCTGACTTTTGATGAAAGAATGAAAGCAGGAAGCGGCGACTGTACCTTGGGAGCAACTGCATTGGCTGCAACCTTCGGTTCAAAAACCGTATCATTTGCATATTCAAAACTTCAGTACAATACGGATTACACCTTCACCGTTCCGGCGGGAGCATTGACCGATATGTCCGGAAATGCATTTTCAGGAATTACAATTCACTTCCGCACGATGAACCGTCCGCAACCTATTTCCAAAACGTTTGACTTTGTAGTAGCCCCGGACGGAAGCGGCAACGGAACCACAATCCAGTCGGCTTTCGACGCTGTACCGGCAAGCAACGGAACTCCGTATCTGATTTTCGTGAAAAACGGGACCTACAACGAATATCCTACTTTAGCCAGCAACAAGGGCAATGTTCACCTGATCGGCCAAAGCCGTGATGGCGTTATTATCACAGGAGCTCATTACAGCGGTCTGGTAAGCGGAGGCGTAACATACACAACGGCCAACTGCCAGACACTTGAAGTGCTGTCATCTGATTTCTATTGCGAAAACATTACCGTAAAAAACACCTCTGGATTAAATGCGGGACAAGCCGTTGCCCTGAAATGTTACGGAGACCGTTGTACATTCAGGAATGTAAAACTTACCGGATTCCAGGATACACACCTGACCGGAAACGGACGTCAGCTTTATCAGAATTGCGATATCCGCGGATCGGTTGACTTTATCTTCGGAGGAGGCGATGTTTTCTTTAATGATTGTTTGCTTTACTGCGAGGCCCGTTCAGGAGGTGACGTAATCACAGCCCCAAGTACTACAACTGCCTCAACCTGGGGATATGTATTCAACAGCTGTACCATCGATGGAGATGCAGCTACCCAAAGCAACATCTATTTATTGGGACGCCCATGGCAAAATGCACCCCGCTCGATCTTCATCAATACAAAAATGAATATCCTGCCCGCATCGGAAGGATGGACCAATATGGGGGTAATTCCGGCTTTATTTGCTGAATACAACAGCATGACCGCATCAGGACAAACAGTTGACCTGAGCAACCGCAGAAGCTCATTCACCACTTCGGGAGGATCAACCACCAACGGCCTGCAAACTGTACTGACCGATAATCAGGCTACACAGTATACCCTGAGCAACGTACTGAAAGGTTCCGACAGTTGGGATCCGACTTCCAAAACCGAGGTTACCGATGCCCCGTCAAATGTAATCATGAGCAATGGTACATTAAGCTGGAACCAGACCAACTACGCTATTTGCCACATCATCTTGCGTGACAACAATGTGATCGGGTTGACTACAGGAACTACATTTACCGATAATGCTTATTCTTCAACCTCTCAGTATGCTGTAATAGCTGCCGCTGAGTCAGGAGCATTAAGTAACGCGACTGCTGCCGGTTCACAAACCACAAATACACTGAACGCTTCAGAGAAAAAGGTAATTGCATTCTGTGAGAATGGGATGTTGTATCTCTCGAATCTGCCGGCTCCCTGCAAAGTGGAAATCTATTCCATCAATGGAAAAATAATTTCAAGCCAACAGTTGAATGTCCAGTCAACTTCATTCCCGGCAGACGAAAGCAATTTGATCCTACGCATCATCTCTGCCAACGAGAGCAGCGTACTAAAGGTTTCAATGAAATAAAAGGGTAATCCTGTTTACCTATCCATTTTTATAATCCCCCGGTTCGGTTACCGGGGGATTTTCTTTTTTGCCACCTTTATCTTCTTCAGGCAACCGGAGAAAAGGTTATCAATATTTACACAATAAATATCAAATAATAGACCTGACCAGACAGAATCAAATATACTTTTGCGAAACTGAAATACAATCAATATACAGAATGAAACGAACATGCACTGACGTTCACTAATAAGAATGACAGTATATGCGAGTTCCATGTGTAGCCAAAACATAAAATAAATAATGACACATGAAATACAAAGTTCTAATTACGCTGACAGCCTTTCTTTTCGGGATCACTATTTTTGCAAAAAACAATCCTCTGAATGCCGATATCATTGTCGCCTTAGACGGTAGCGGAAACTACACAAAAATACAGGACGCAATCAACGCCGTCCCGTTCAACAACGAAAAGAGAACCGTTATTTTCATCAAAAAAGGTCTTTACAATACAGAAAAGCTCGTTGTTCCTGACGATAAGAAGAATATCACCCTGATCGGAGAGAACCGCGATGAGACCATCATCAGCTATCATATTTTTGATTGCAAGGAAGGAGGCCTTAATAATAAATGTCCGGCCGAAGATGCGGCCAAATGGAGTAAGTTAATCATGCAGACATCCGCAACAATAGCCTTGCTCGGAGATGGCTTTCAGGCTAAGAATATTACCTTTCAAAATACGGCAGGTCCCGTAGGACAGGCATTAGCCGTTGTTATTGATTCAGACAGGAATATCTTTATCAACTGCAATTTCTTAGGTTATCAGGACACCATATATCTCAGGAAAGCAGGCAAACGCAGTTACTTCCTGAATTGCCTTGTACTGGGTCGTACCGATTATATCTACGGAGCCGGCATCGCTTTCTTCCAATCGTGTGAAATCCGCAGTTACGGTGGAGGCTGGATTACAGCCCCCTCGACACTGAAGGATCAGAAATACGGATATGTCTTCAACAAATGTAAACTGACCTACCTATCCGGAAGTCCCCGTCAGGGAGATGACGGGAAGTCCATTGCACTGGGACGTCCCTGGCATTTCTTTCCCAAAGTTGCATGGATCAAATGTAAAATGAGCAAGGAGATTGATCCGCTAGGCTGGCCGACAACCTGGCGAATGGAGTATGCCGACAAGAGTACCGACCTGCATTTGTACGAATACAAAAACAACGGACCCGGCGCCGATATGAGCAAACGCGCTAAATGGGCAGGGCTGCGTGCGCTGACTAATCAGGAAGCTTCTGACTATACAATGGAAAAAGTGATTGCCGGCATTGACAATTGGAACCCTCTTTCCGAACCAATCGCAGCAAAGAAAGTCAAATAAATTTGTATTAATCCATATACCACAAAAATATACGATAATGAAACCTGTAATCATTTTTCTATCTGCAATCTTATTCGCCGGGATCATTCAGGCACAACAAGTGATTCCTCTTTGGGCTAAAAACCAGATGCCCAATAGCAAAGGCATGAAAATCAAAGACAGCATTGCCAACGAACGCCAGTATATTGTCGGTAATCCAAATATTGAAATCTATACACCTTCAAAAGAAGAGAACCGTAATTTCGCAGTACTGATCATTCCCGGCGGTGGTTATGCCAGACTGGCACATGTGGTCAGCGGTTCGCAAATTGCCAAATACATTAATACCCTGGGGGGAACTGCTTTTGTACTGAAGTACCGTCTGCCAACCAGTCCAGACCTGAAACAGCGGGAAATCGGGCCGTTACAGGATGCACAACGTGCTATGAAGATGATCCGCGCCATGGCTCCCCGATACAATATTGATCTTAAGAAAGTGGGCGTATTCGGCACTTCTGCCGGAGGTCATCTGGCATCATCGCTGGGTGTATATACGGAAGACTATACCGAAGTTAAAGACACGATTTACAAATATTCTTTTTCACCCGATTTCATGGTATTGCTTTCACCGGTGATTACACTGGCCGATCCATATACCCATAAAGGTTCCCGGGAAAATCTGTTGGGGAAAGATGCTTCTATCGAAATGATCAATCGTTTTTCCACGCATCTGCAGGTTACGGAGAAAACTCCACCTACCCTGCTCTTTCATGCCAATGACGACAAAGCAGTACCTTCGCTTAACAGTGTCTATTTTTATACCACACTGCGAGAAAAAGGGATAAACGCCTCGCTGCACATATTTCCACACGGTGGTCACGCTATTGCCCTGACTCATAATCCCGTTTCCACGCAACTCTGGATGCCAATCCTGGATAGCTGGCTGAAGGAATCCGGATGGTAATCCGGTACAGCCAGTCTTCTATATAATACAGAACCGTTTTTAATCAAAAAGATTTTATTATGCAGAAACTCAGAATACGATTATTCATCACACTCCTGTTCCTCTTGCTTAGTGCAATATTGCTGATCGTTAAACTGAATGCTACAACGCCAGCATTTCCGGGTGCCAGATTCTAAACGACACACTCCTTTATACACTACTACACAAAACAAAAAAGCAGGGGTACAAAACTGAAAACAGCTTTGTACCCCTGCATGAACCGATTGATTAAACCGGTGTATAAATAACGGCCAGAATTTTGGCAGGTGAATTACAACCACAATGCACGTGATGCGACACAATCGAATCGTAATAAATGCTATCGCCTGTTTTGAGCAAATACGTTTCTTCCCCGTAATTGATCTCCACAGCTCCATCCAATACATAGATAAACTCTTCACCTTCGTGCGATGACAATACAAAATCAGATTCAGAGCTTGGCTCAAAATTGATTTCAAATGACTCCATATGGCGACCGGCTTTTGATTGCGAAAGCGAGAAATACTGCATATCTCTCCGCTTGGCAGAAGCCACCCCCAGACTGAATCCCAGTTCAACCTGATCATGTGTGGTTACCACAGGCCCCAGTTCACTATGATCGTCGAGGAATGTTCCCAAACGGACACCCAATGCTCGGGCTACCTTCACCAAAGGAGCAATGGAAGGCAAACCCCTGCTTTCCTCGATCTTCTTTAACAGATCCGCATCCACCCCTGATCTTTCGGATAAAACCTCCAGCGAAATACCTTTCGTCTCGCGTACGTTTCTGATCCTTTCTCCTGCAAAGATTTTGTTTTCCATGGTCTTAATATCAAAATTGTTAATATTACCGTGCTTTTATAATTTTAATGCAATGCACAAAAATAATTATATTTCCCAATGTTGATCAAGAATCCATGTTAAAACTAACCTGTTATTCAACAGCTTCTCCGATCAGTGTAGCTGAACTGGCTTCCAGCACTTTCACCTTTACCGTTTCGCCGATGCGGTGATTACTCTTATTGAATACCACCACCTTATTTTGTTGCGTGCGGCCAAACAACTGTTCCCGGGAGCGCTTGGAGAAACCCTCTACCAACACATCAAAAGTTTTGCCGATATCGCGTTGGTTGCTTTCGTGCGAAAGTTGATTCTGTAATTCAATAATTTCCTGTAAACGTCTAACCTTAACCTCTTCCGGAATATTATCCTCCAGATGTTTGGCAGCATAAGTACCGGGGCGTTCTGAATATTTAAACATAAAAGCAGTGTCGAAACCCACTTCACGCATTAAAGATAGTGTCTCCTGATGGTTTTCTTCCGTCTCGGAATGAAATCCACTGAAAACGTCTGTGGTAATACCAACACCGGGAATAATGCGTTTCATGGCAGCAATGCGCTCCAGATACCATTCTCGGTCGTAACGGCGGTTCATAAGCTTCAGTATACGGCTGCTACCTGACTGTACCGGCAAATGGATGTGTTTACACAGGTTGGGATAATCAGCAATCGCCTGCAAGGTATCGTCGTTCATATCCTTCGGATGCGAAGTTGAAAAACGGATCCGTATATCCGGCGCTGCTTCAGCAACCAGCTTAAGCAAAGCTGTAAAGTCCACCACACTTCCGTCTTTTTCATACCGGTACGAGTTTACATTCTGCCCAAGCAAAGTTACCTCTTTGAAGTTTTTCGTCTGAAGGTCTTTCAACTCGTTAAGAATGCTCTCCGGGTCACGGCTACGCTCACGTCCTCTGGTGTAAGGTACGATACAGTACGAACAAAAGTTGTTACAACCACGCATGATCGAGATGAAGCCCGAAATACGGTTTCCACCGATGCGTGACGGGATGACTTCGCGGTAAGTTTCGTCAGTCGAAAGCTTCACGTTAATCACCTTTTCCCCTTTTTCCACTGCACCTACCAGATTGGGCAGGTCAAGGTAAGCATCGGGGCCAACTACCAGGTTGACATGGTGTTCGTTGATCAGTTCCTCTTTCACCCGCTCGGCCATACAGCCCAACACACCCACTACGAGATTCCTTCTCTTTTTACGCAATGAGTTGAAATAATGCAAACGCTGTACTACCTTTTGTTCGGCATTATCACGAATAGAGCAGGTGTTGACAAATACCGCATCGGCATCGTCGAGAGATTCGGTTACTACATAGCCATCCATTTCCATGATGGAAGCCACGACTTCGCTATCGGCCACATTCATCTGGCAGCCGTAGGTTTCGATAAACAGTTTTTTGGTTCCGTTTTCAGTTGCGGATTTAAAGTCCGTTCCTGCTTTTGATTGATCCATTTGTTTGATTTTAAATGTTGATTTTATATGAATAAACTGAAAGCAGATTAATCGCTTTATCAGTTTGTTATCAGATGCCTTTATGAGCATGATATGACGACCGGACCAACGGGCCGCTCTCAACATGCGTAAAGCCTTTATCCAAAGCAATTTGTTTATATTCCGCAAATTTATCCGGATGAATATAAGCAGATACCGGCAAATGTTTGAGCGTTGGCTGCAGGTATTGCCCCATGGTAAGACGGCGACAACCGGTTGCCAAAATATCGTCCAGCGTTTGCAGCAGCTCCTCTTCCGTTTCCCCCAATCCCAGCATCAGTCCGGTTTTGGCAGAAAAACCTTTCGTGGAAATGTATTTCAGGACAGACAATGACACCTCGTATTTCGCAGCACTCCGCACTTCCGGCGTTAACCGGCGCACTGTCTCCAGATTATGTCCCACCACATCGGGACAGGCTTTTAATACAAGGTCCAGTAAATCTATTTTCCCCTGAAAATCGGGTATTAACACCTCAATCCTGGCCATTGGATTCAGAGTCCGGACTTCATGTATTGTTTCAGACCAATGCATGGCTCCCAGATCGGATAGATCGTCCCGGTCGACTGAAGTAATCACGGCATACCGGAGTTGCATCTGCCGAACTGTCTGAGCTACAAGTACAGGCTCTGTCGGATCAAGCGGCAACGGTTTTCCGGTTAAAGTATTGCAAAACCTGCATGACCGGGTGCAGATGTCACCGGCAATCATCAGGGTAGCAGTTCCCATGCCCCAGCATTCGCCCAGATTGGGACAGCGCCCGCTGGTACAAATGGTGTGCAGCCCCTGAGCTTCCAGTAATTGTTTGGTATGGGTAAACTGTTCGTTATCGCCCAGCCTGACCTTTAGCCATTCCGGTTTTCTGACTCGTTCCATGCTATCTGACAGGTAAGTAGTTGACAAAGATACGTCATTCGGGAATATGGACTTCGCTCTTGTGTTTTTTTAATCAAAGAGGATACAATTAAGCCATTTCATTACGCGATACAGAACGGAAAGAATAATACTTATGCGTAAAATAACTGTACATCACTACAATCACGGTAGTCAACATCTTGGAAATGGTGGGAAAGAAGTGGCAATAATCGACAAACAGTTTCAGGAAAACGTAGTTTTGAACAATTGAACCGGCCACAGTAACACCATACCGGAAAAGCTGAATGCGTCCCCTTAACTCAGACTGGGTAAAAGTGATGTATTTGCCCAATAAAAAGCCTGTAGAAAAGGTGATGGGAAACACCAGCAAAAACGCGGCAATGTGCGGACTGATCGCCACAAAACCCAGATGCAAAATCTTCTCACCTAACAGATAATGGTAAAATAGGAAGTAAAGCACAATATCAAATACAGAATTTGCTCCGCCGGAAGCTGCATAACGGAAGGTCTCCAGGGGTATTATCCGGCTAAAAGGCTGATGCAACCAGTCTAATAAAGCGACAATTGTGTTTCGTATCTGTTTCAAAGTGAAAACGATTTAAAGAAATTCGCACCAAATGTAATGTATTTATTGAAATGATGCAATATATAGCCGGTTGCATAAGAAACTATAGCAAATGGGGGTATAAATGGTTAATTTGTTTTGCTCTTTTTCTTCTCCCATCTTCGGGTAGAGGAAGTTGTAATAAGAGATATCATTTTATCATAGAAAACGAACAATCCAGCTCAACATGTAACCAAAATCACATTTATTCGCATCCCGCCCTTTCTGCAGAGTTTCTCTGAAGAATTTCTGGAATGCCCCGAGGATCAGGTGCTGTAAAAAAGCCGGTTTTCGAAATATGGAAGTATCAAAATATCAAAACCGCCTGACTGTATCTGTATACAATCAGGCGGAAAAACTTTTATTCAGAAAAAAAGCGGTTATAATAAACGGCGGAGTAAATAGTTGCCGTGTTTGATTTTAAAAATGAACCGTTTGAAGAGAATTTTCTGTACGTATGTAATGTGATACATCACAGGAATCATAATCAGGGTGAGGAACGTTGCGAAACTCAACCCGTAAATAATGGTCCAGGATAAAGGCCCAAAGAAGGCTACATTATCACCACCTAAGAATATATGCGGATTACCGGTCCGAAGCAACGAGCCAAAGTTGATATTGAATCCGATAGCTAATGGTATCAGACCAAGGATAGTTGCTATAGCCGTTAATAAAACCGGAGTTATACGTGTCTTACCACCCTGAATCATTGCTTCGCGTGGTTTCAATCCTTCAGCCAGCAATACATCCGTAAACTCTACCAGCAGGATCCCGTTTCGCACCACAATACCGGCTAATGCCACAATACCCATACCGGTCATGATGATAGACATCGGATTGCCCGATATCATAAACCCAATGAATACCCCGATCAAACTAAAGATTACTTCCGATATGATAATGATCGGTTTCGAAATAGAGTTGAACTGCGTGATCAGGATAAAGATAATCAGACAAAGTGCCAATCCCATGGCAAGTCCCAGAAATGACATAGATTCCATCTGATCTTCCTGTTCACCGGTAATCCTGATATCAATGCCTTCCGGTTTGGAGAAGTGAGTCAGATTACGTTGTACCGTTTCGAGCACTTCATTGGCCGTGTATCCGGTAATCACATTGGCATTGATGGTAATCACCCGCTTAACGTTCAGTCGGGTCACACCACCTACTGAATTCTGATAATTAATGGTTGCCAGTGCAGAAAGCGGTATGCTGCGCAACTGGCCGGTATTCATATCCCGATAAGTAATGTGCGTATTAATCAGACGGTCAATATTTTTACGTTGATCTTCGGCATAACGCACGTTAATCGGATACTGGTCCTCACCTTCGCGGTATTTAGACGCCTCACCGCCATATACTGCTGTACGGAGCTCTCCGCCCACCTGTCCGGTGGAGACACCTTCCATATTGGCACGCATACGGTCCAGATTGACAATGATTTCCGGCTTGGTACTCTCAAACTCGGTCTTGAACTTATCAGCTCCCGGAATTTTCAGCGAATCGAGGTATTGAATCAGATGGTCGCTGGTTTTAATCAGGTCATTCAGGTCATCTCCACTCACCTCGATATTAATCGGCTTTCCGGTAGGAGGTCCGCCCTGCTCTTTATCCACATTGATTTCCGCACCCGGAATCCCTTTGACCGCTTCCCTGATTTTCTCCATATAGTCGTTGGTGTTCTGTCCATGCCGTTCGGCAAATTCAACGAAGTTCACCGTCACTTTCGCTTTGTGCGAAACCTTGGTTCCTGCATCAAACTGATTATCCGATGCATTCAGCGCTACATTGGTCAGTACCGATTCCACAATCGGATTGTTGTTACCCAGAACCTTCATCACGCGGGTCTCTACGAGACGAGCCAGACTGTCAGTCACCTTTACATCGGTTCCAACCGGCATGCGAATGTAGGTATTTACCGAATTTGGCTGGTTATCGGGGAATAACACGACTTTCGGAGGAAATACACCCATCAGGAAAAATGTCAGGAAAAGCAGTATCACCAAACTCCACATCAAAATGCCCGGACGACGCTTTTGCAACAGGTAACGAAGTAACTTTTCGTATGCATTCAGTAGTTTCGGAATGAGATAATGCTGAAAATGCAGCAAAACATTATATCCAAACAAATTATGCATCACAAAGCTAAATACAAACACCAGCAAAAGATTGGCCGGCAAGCGCAGATGTCCCAGATGCATCAATAGCGCAATCACCAGAACCACGCCCGAAATCAACCACATACGGCTCCGTTGCATACCGTGGTGCTCCTCGTCGCGTTTCATAAAGCTTACCGCAAATACCGGGTTGATAATATATGCAACAAACAAAGATGCAAACAGCGTGATAATTATAGTCACCGGAATAAACACCATGAATTTACCAATCACTCCCGGCCAGAAAGCCAACGGGAAGAAAGGAGCCAATGTCGTGAGGGTACCTGAAAGAATCGGGATAAAGACCTCTCCGGCTGCCAGCTTAGCCGCCTGCACAACGGTAAGGTTACCTTGCATGTAGATACGATGGGTATTCTCAATCACCACAATCGCATCGTCCACCACAATACCGAGTGCAAAGATGAAGGCAAACATAACCATCATATTCAGGGTAAAATCAATGCCCGGAATAATGATCATCGCCAATGCCATCGAAAGAGGAACGGAAAGCCCGACAAAGAAGGCATTCGTTACACCCATAAAGAACATCAGTACGATAATTACCAGCAGAAACCCGATAATGATGGTATTCTCGAGGTCTGCTACTGTGGTTCGGGTGTATTTACTCTGGTCTCCTGATACGACAACGCTGATGTCTTTGGGGAATTTATCTTTTTGCAGCTTCGCGAGTATGACTTTTATCTTATCGGAAGCACCCAGCAGGTTTTGTCCGCTCTTTTTGATCACATTGAGGGCCAGCACGTTTTTGCCATTCATATACGCATAGCTATCCTGGTCTTTGAAGCCCTCTTTTACATCCGCTACGTCTTTGAGATATACCAAACCGCCTCCCGATGCTTTTATCACCAGATTTTTCAGCGTCTCAACATCCTTAAACTCGCCTACCACACGAATACTGCGACTCATTCCCTGTTGGGCAATAGAACCGCCGGAGATCGTCATGTTTTCATATTTGATGGCGCTGGATACATCGTTAAAGGTCAGGTTAAAGGATTGCATTTTATACATATCCAGATTAACCTGAATCTCTTTCTCCAATCCCCCTACGATGTCCACACGGGTAATCTCCGGAAGCTCTTCAATGCGGTCTTTGGCCTCATCGGCGTATTTCTTTAACTGGTCAAGGGTATAATCGCCTGACAGGTTAATGGTCTGGATGGGTATTTGGGAAAGGTCTATCTCAATGACCTGAGGCTCCTGAGTCAAATCGGTCGGCAGGTCTTTTTTTGTCTTATCTACCGCGTCTTTTACCTTCTGCTTGGCATCTGTCAGGTCGATATTGGTCTGAAATTCAACAATGATTGAGCTGACATCCTGCAAAGATTTACTTTCTATCTTTTTGACGCCATTGATTGACTTCAGGTTCTTTTCCAACGGACGGGTCACCAGGTTTTCCATATCCTGAGGAGAAGTTCCTGCATATACAGTATTGACAATAATCTGTGGAATTACAATCTCCGGAAATTGCTCCCGGGCAATGCGATTATAGCTTACCGCACCAAAGATCATCAAAATAAGCACCAGCACGTAAATACTGGTCTTATTGTCAATGGACCAACTGGTCGGTTTGAAGTTTTTTAATTTCTTGTCCATGTTTTTTTGTTATACGTTTTACGTAATACGTTATACGTTCAAGAGACGGACGAATATTGAAAATTCATTATCAGACTCTCAATTTCTCACACAATCAATAACCGGGTCTTATTCTTTTACTTTAGCGCCTTCGCTCAGTCCCAGCTGACCAACGGTTACAATGCGGTCTCCTGCATTTAGCCCGGATACAACCTCCACCATTCCATTGTAGTTCATACCCGTAGTTATGTAGCGTTTGTGTGCTGTTTTGATTTTGCCGCCATCGTTCATCATATAAAGGTATGAACCTTTTGGATCTGACTGCACCAGATTGACAGGCACCACCAATGCCGCTTTGTTTTTGTAATCAATAATCCGCAATACGGCAATCATGTTAGCCTTCAGGTTAGCTAACTTAGATGGCAGACGAACTTCAACCTTGAAGGAGCGGTTAACCGGATTGATGTATTTGCTGGCGGTAGAGATAATACTTCTTATTTCGGTTTTCAGGTCAGGAAACCAAATGGCAACCGAATCTCCGGCACCGATACTTTTGTTGTAAGCTTCAGCAACATCAGCTACAATTTTATTGGAAGAAAAATTAATCACGGTTGCTACCGGCATTGCAGGCGAAGCAGCCATTCCTACTTTCAACGGCAGATCTTCAATTGTCCCGCTAATGGGTGATTTGATGGTCTGGTAGCCCAGTTGCTCACGGAACGCAGCCAGTCCGCTTTCCAGCGCTTCCTTTTGTGTTTTGGCTTGCAGGTATTGTACCTCAGAACCTATCTTTTGTTCCCACAGATTTTTCTGACGCTCATACAAGTCATAAGCCAGTTTGTATTGTGTTTCGGTTTGTTTCATGCTTTTACGTAGAGCTTTGTCATCCAGGCGGGCAATAACCTGTCCTTTACTCACTTTGCTACCCATCTTCACCAATACCTGTGTAACCACGCCCTGGCCTTCAGGATATACTTTTACGTTTTCTTCACCATCAAGAGACCCCTGTATCTCAATGGAGTGCGAAAAATAACAAGGTAAAACAGCTTCTGTTTTCACCAGAACGCCATCGTCTAATTTAGTTGTATCCTTGCCATCTGCAGCAATCTCTTTCTCAAGCTGAGCAATTTCTTCGGTCAGAGCCTGCTGTTCCTTCTTCAGTTTTATCAGTTTCTTGTTCTTGTCTGATTGACAAGCAGCCAGCATTGTTACCATTAGCAGGGCCAAAACTATTTTCTTGTAAATGGTTATCATTAGATCTATTGTTTTTCGATTGTTATTTTCCTGATTTATATCCTTGTCTTATCGCCTCACCCCTGAATGATTACTGCATCAGTTTCTGCAATTCCACCCGGGCATTCAGCAAATTTAGAACTGCATTGTAATAATTGCTTACCGATGACAGGTATTGACTTTGGACCTGAGTCAGATCCAGACTCGAAGAAACTCCCTCTTTAAATTTCAGTGTAGTCTTGTCATAGATTTTCTGGCTCAGTTCTTTACTCTTTTGTTGATTCAGAAAAGTATTATAGGCCGTTTCGTAATTCAACTTCTGGGATTGAAATTTCAGCGACAATCCGTCTTTGAGCTGATCCCGGTTGTTATTGGCTTTCTGAAGCTCCATTTTAGCCTGTTTCACTTTCATCAGACGGCTACCGCTGGTAAAGATGGGCAACGAAAATGAAACGCCCAATACATCTTTAGGCTGAAAATCCAACGCCGGCTGTTTCTGCTTTTCCTGATGCTGGTAAAAAGCGGCTACAGTGGGTAAAAAGGTGGTCTGCTCCCGTTTCAGCATCAGCTTTTGCGCAGCAACCTGATTTTCCATCATTTTATAATCAATGTTTTGACCCGGATTAAACTCATTGGCAGCGAATGGATTGACCGATAAAATAACATCCTCCAGTTTATCTGTTAAAATAAGACTCTGAGCCATATCCATACCCATCAGATATTTCAGTTGGTTATGCACGGTCTTCAATTGTCCCTCCAGTGATATCGCCAGATTATTCACCATATGCTGATTTACCCTTAACTGATCAACCTCTGTATCTTCTAGAAAGCCTTTTTTGTGCATCTCTTCCATCTGCCCCAACATCTGTTGCATCAGTCCGAAGTTTTGTTTCACAATATTCAGATTCCCGGCAAGAGTCAGAGCCATATAATAAGTACTCTCAACAGAAGCTCCGATTTCAAGGGTATTCTTAGTCAGTGCCTGTTCGGAAATGGTTTTGTACACCTTCGACGCCTGTAAGCCAACCAGATACTCTCCGCTGAATATTAACTGTGAAACCTGAAGGGTAAAGACGGTATTGTCTTTTGGGGAAATCGGATATCCGGGGCCTACGTAGGTATATTGGTTAAGACCTCCCACCTGAGTATTAGCTTCCTGATAAAATCCGGACGGAGTTTCTCCGGAAAACGTAAGCGGGGATTGTGTAAATCCACTCATCGGAAAACTAAATTCGGGGACTTTAAAGATATGCTGATAATCAGCCTTGGCTGTTACCTGCGGCAATCCTATAGCTGTTGTTTCTATCACCTTTTTACGGGCAATATCCACATCCAGTCTGGCATTCAGCATCGATTTATTATATTCAACAGCGAGCTGTTTAGCCTGTTCCAGAGATAAAATCTTTTCCTGTGCCGAGAGCCATGGGCAAACCGGAATAATTGCCAACAGCCAAAGCAAGACCCTTCTTTTCAATTCATTCATAGAGTGTCGTATATTAATTTACAGATTATTATTCGTCAATTCGTAAGATTTTTTTAGTCATTATATTTCGGGAAGTCAGGTTAACTCCATTCATACATACTTGCCAGACTTCCGCATCACATTTACCCTCGTTACACTGTTAAATACCGTAACGAAAAAAAAGATCGCGCACTCTTCGCACGATCTCATTTTGTTTGGAAGTCACTTCATTCATTTTCTATACAAACTATGGAAACTTTTACCATATTCAAAGTTTCCAGGAGGCAAAAAAAATCGTTGGTTTAATTAGTTTAACAGCATAAAGAAGATTAGGGTTTTTAAGTTAACTAATTTAAACACTACACAACAATACAACGCATCAGAAAGCTTTAGCAAACTATATCCAATGCAAATTTCTATAAACATACAATCAAAGTCAAACAAAAATCGACAAACTTACTAAAAAGAGTGACAAACTCTAAAATAAAAGAGACAAAGAGTTAATAAAACAGACTTCATACTTTACAAAATAGGTAATCCGGCATTCTTCTCAAAAGTACTACTCCTTTTCTTAAAAGTGTAACATACCAAACGTATGAATCCACCATATTTGCATTATGAATTAACACTTTCTGAGTCAATAAAAACAAGCCTAATATAACAAGTTATGAAAAAGACATTGATAATCTCAGCACACCCTAACATCGAACAATCAACTGCTAATGCATACATACTTGATCAGTTGAAAGAATTGCCCGATGGTACAGTTCGTCACCTCGATTCTGTTTATCCGGACTACGCAATAGATTCCGTTGCAGAGCAGAAACTATTGCAGGAAGCGGATGTAGTAGTTTTCCAGTTCCCCTTATATTGGTACAGTGTTCCGCCAATGTTGAAAAAATGGTTCGATGATGTATTTACCTATGGTTTTGCGTATGGTGAAAACGGGAACAAACTGAAAGGTAAAAAAGTAATTTTGTCTGTCACTACCGGCGGATCAGAAGAAGCATACTCATCAACAGGATACAATCAGATGAGTGTCAGGGAGCTGCTTATCCCCCTCCTTCAAACTTTTAATCTGACTCAAATGGAGTTTGTAGATCTGAACGTAGCTTACGCTATGGTGGCCATGCAACATGGTGAGGAAGCGGTTTTGGAACGGGCAAAAGAACATGTTCAAAAGCTGGCGGATCAATTGGCAGCCCTGTAATTTTTATTGCGTAAAGAGATGGGGATCTGTTAATTAAACAGATAAGACTCGGAAAAGCACTGAGTTCTCATAAAAATATAAGATTCTGATCTACTCAACATTATATAAAAAACACGAGTATCCGGATAATTATCTGCTAAATAGTTAGCTTCGGTAAATATCCGGATATTCTATTAAAAATTTCCCTGGTCAGTTCAGATCTTCTCTGTGGCCCTCCGTGTAACTTGTAACTTGAATTGAGTTTTCACTTTATTTGCGAAGCCGGAATTGGATAATTTCCACTCTTGGGGTATCTTTGCCCCATCATATAAAAGAATTATACATGAAAATAGGAAATATCGACTTAGGGGAACGCCCCATATTTCTTGCACCGATGGAAGATGTCACAGACCCCTCTTTCCGTCTGATGTGCAAAAAGTTCGGAGCCGATATGGTTTACACGGAGTTTGTCTCGAGCGACGCATTGATTCGTAGCATCAATAAAACCCAACAAAAACTCACCATTTGCGACGAAGAACGTCCGGTAGTCATTCAAATCTATGGTAAAGATACGGAAGCTATGGTGGAGGCTGCCAAAATCTGCGAACAAGCCCAACCCGATATCCTTGACATCAACTTCGGTTGTCCCGTGAAGCGCGTTGCCGGAAAAGGTGCAGGGGCAGGCATGCTGCGTAATATTCCCCAAATGCTGGAAATTACCCGCGCTGTAGTCAATGCGGTAAAAATCCCCGTAACGGTAAAAACCCGTCTGGGTTGGGACAACGATTCTAAAATCATTGTGGATCTGGCAGAGCAATTACAGGATTGCGGAATAGCGGCATTAGCTATTCACGGTCGTACGCGCAGTCAGATGTACGCCGGTGATGCCGACTGGACTCTGATTGGTGAAGTTAAAAACAATCCCCGCATGCACATACCCATTATCGGAAATGGCGATATTGTCACCCCGGAAATGGCCAAAGAGATGTTTGACCTTCACGAAGTAGATGCTATCATGATCGGTCGCGGCGCTATAGGCCGACCCTGGATCTTCAAAGAGGTAAAACACTATCTGGAAACCGGAGAGCACCTCCCCCCTATTTCTTTTGCCGAAAAAATGGAAATCCTGCGGCAACAGGTTATTCAAAGCGTGGAACGGCTGGACGAACGACGCGGTATCCTTCATATCCGTCGTCACCTGGCGGCGACACCTCTTTTCAAGGGAATTCCCAACTTTAAGGAAACCCGCATTGCTATGCTACGCGCAGAACATGTGGAAGACCTTTTCCATATCTTTGATGATATCATCCTTAAGCATGGAGATCAATAAGCAGATCACAATTTAATGCTGAAAATAATAATTAAAAATATTCGTCGTTGAAATCAGGTATTAAACCGCTTCAATATTTTTAAGTCAAAAATAAGATTCAACGGCTAAAACACTAACTAAAAGACTATACAATGAGAAGAATCAATCTGTTAATTGCACTGTTTGCGATGTTTACTCTGGGCATTCAGGCTCAAATCGGTAAAAAAGTGGTGGGAAATAACAAATACGTGACCATCACTAAAAAAGTGGATAACTTTAAAAAACTGTCTGTCTCACATGTTAAGGCCAATGTTATTTATTCAACCAATCCGGATTCAGCCGGAATCGTAAGGATTTACGGTGAAGAAAACGTAGTTCACCTGCTCGATGTGGTTTCCGATGCTAAGAAAGAAACTTTGTCTATTAAGTACATCAACATGGCTAATGTTGAAAACGGTCTATTGATGATTTACGTCTATGCACCGGCTATTAATGTGATCGACATCACCGGTTCGGTAATTGTGGAAAGCAAAGATGAAATTAAGTCACAGGAGCTGAAACTGGCTGTATCCGGAAGCGGACAAATCAAACTGACCAACCTTGACTGCAACGATCTGAAAGTAAGTCTGCTTACCGGCTCAGGTGACGTACTGATAAAAGGTAAAGCCGTAGAAGCCAAATATAGTGTAGTGGGAGGTGGTGAAATCCGTGCTGACGAACTGGTTGCGTCTAACGCAAGTGCAAGCCTCAAAGGGAACGGAAACATCGGTTGTAACGTACAAAAGATGCTGAAAGCTTCCATCTTCGGAGTCGGTAACATTTACTATCGCGGCAAACCTGAAGTAAAATCTACAATTATCGGCACAGGCAATGTAAAACCATTGGAAAAATAAGTTGTAAAAATCTGAACTGAACGCTAAGGCCCTTAAAACGCAAAGGAATATACTCCTATAAATATACACTTTGCGCACCTTCCTTTGCGTTCAGTTTCTTTTTTCTGACTTTCGGGACATTCTCCGTTTCATTTTCTCTTCGTCTGAAAAAAAGATTTCAGGAATCTTTCCGGGGGCATCTTCTTTCAAAGCTTCAAATCCTGACACAACATCAAACAACTCTTCATCAATCAGACTCTGGCGCAAACTATGAAACTTATGCCGGAGTTCATCCAGTAATTCATCAATATTTTTTTCGGCACGTTGCATAGCAGCCAGTCGGCTTGCATTTTCACTGGCTAAGGATTCAGCACATGCCCTGAACAAAGTGACAAAAAGATATTCCCGGATCAAAGCCTGTAAGGTTGGTTTAGTTCCGCCCATCACCTGAGGGAGATTTCTGGTAGGCCAAACCTGTTCGGAAAATGTATCCCGCCATTGTTCATCCAAAGGTAACAACCTTTGAACCACAGACATATATCCGCCACCCTGTTTCGGCTGATTATGGAAAATATACACTTCATTCCGGTCTCCCTTTTCCAGAAACTCTTCGCTGTTTATCAAGATCCGACCGACAAGCGGAGTTATGGTATTTACGGAATTGGGAACAGAAAACAGTTTCGTTGTGGTAAAGCCGGTATCTGATAATAGCAATTGCACCCGCTCGCCCACGGCCCATACCTCTTTGTCCCCCGGCAAGATACTCAGGAACTGGAACACAAAATCGGTAAGCAAATCATTAAACTGCCCCACAAGCCCCTGATCCGAGCCAAATACAATAGCACAGATCTGTTTCTCTCCACTTACCTGTGATTCTTTCTTCTCCTTTAGTTTGATAATCTTTTCATCAAAAAAATAGGCAACAATCCCCAATACCACCGTGCGGTAATAATCGCCCAGTGAACTGACAGCCATCTCGTATTGTCCAATATTGGAAGCGGCCATCGCTTTCATAGTCCGGACAACCGACTTTATATTCCCGGCTCCGCCCAGTTTTCTGCGTAAGCTTTCCAGTGTGTCCATTACATTCTGATCTGATTCAGACTAAGCCTGAAAAGGTGAAAGTATTTTACGTGCTATTTCCAGAATTGCTTCCCGATCAGAACTATCAAATCCGGCATCAAATATCCGTTTCCGGATTTCGGGAGGAAGCTCCGTACAACTGTTCAGCAAAGCAGCTTCTGCATCCGGCATCCCGTCAATGGTTATGTTATCAAAAAGCCCTTCAGTCAGGGCAAGAAGCACAACAATCTGCTCTGGAACAGAGATGGGATGGAGTTCCGGTTGTTTAAGCCACGCTCGAATGCGTTTTCCATGTTCAATGATCTTCCGGGTATTTTCATCCAAGCGGGTTCCAAAACGGGCATAAGTTTCAAGTTCCTCAAACTGGGAATAGGCCAGTTTTAAGCTTCCGGTAACGGAACGGTATGAGGGTAACTGCGCTTTGCCTCCCACCCGGGAAACAGACATCCCCACATCAACAGCCGGTAAAATACCCAGTTCAAATAATCTCGGAGAAAGATAGATCTGTCCATCAGTAATGGAGATCAGGTTAGTAGGGATGTAAGCTGAAATATTCTGCGCCTCTGTCTCCACAATGGGCAATGCCGTAAGCGAACCTCCGTTAAGCTCATCACACAGATGCGTCGCGCGTTCCAATAGTCTTGAGTGGATATAAAAAATATCACCGGGAAACGCTTCCCGACCCGGGGGGCGCCTCAGTAAAAGCGAAAGTTCCCGGTAAGAACGGGCATGCTCGGTCAGATCATCGAAAACGACTAATACATCGCGTCCCCTTTCCATAAAATATTCGCCGATGCTGGTGGCTGCATAAGGTGCAATGAATTTGAGTCCGGGAGGATTGTTCCCCTCCGTCACGACTACAACGGTATATTTCATTGCCCCGTTTTCTCTCAGATTCGCGATAACTTTAGCAACAGATGAAGCACGTTGCCCGATGGCACAATAGATGCATAACACGTTTTTATCATGCTGATTGAGAATGGTATCTACTGCAACGGCGGTTTTGCCGGTCTGCCGGTCACCTAATATCAATTCCCGCTGTCCGCAACCGACAGGAATCAGCGCATCGACCGCCTTGATCCCCGTTTGCAATGGAGTTGCAACTGCGGCACGTTCCACAATTGCATGTGCCGGTCGCTCGATAGGCAGACGTTCTGTATACGCAATTGAGCCGATGCCATCCATGGGTTCTCCCAATGGATTAATCACCCGACCAATTAACGCCTCACCTACGGGAATATCCATGACCCGCCCTGTTCGCTCTACCTCATCTCCTACCTGCAACAGATCATCTTCGCCCAATAGAATAACCCCAACTTCATCTTCATCAATATTGTAGGCAATACCATATAAACCACCTGGAAAACTCAACAGTTCCTCAAATCCGACACCGGGAAGTCCTGATATCCGGGCAATACCGGCTGACACACTTTTCACATGCCCTATTTCGCGGGGGGCAAAGATGAAAGTATGTTTCTCACGCCCCAGACTCATTTGGTCGAACAGGTCAGTGAAAATAGATTGCAGGTCATTGTTCAGCATATTAATTATCGGATGCCGTTTCGGATTTTATTTTCAGGGTTTCCGAAATACTGTTTTCAAAAGAACGGAGGTATTCTGCAATACTCCACGCCAGTTTATAGCCATTCAGGGTAAGTTCTATGCCACTCACTATTCCGGGTGCAGTCCGGAACTGATACTGAGGTTGGCCTCCAAGAATATCACTTACTACTCTTACCAGCTCCTCTTGCTGCTGTTCCGGCAATGGGAAGGCGCATTGTATAAGGACCGGGGACAAACCGGATTGAAAAGCATGGATAAATTGCCCTTTTTCCTCTTCACTTAACTCAGACAAGCGTCTGATAAAAACGTTTACCGACTGTTCTTCCAGACTACGTGATGCGAGATCTGAAAGAGTCATCCTTACAATGGCAAAAATCTCTTCCTGCATTTTTTGCCGAATCTCACGTTTCATAATTTCCCGGGATTCAAACCATGATTTTTTCAGGTTGTCACGTAATAAATCGGCTTCACTCCTGGTCTCTTCTAGTAGTCTTTGACGTTCCTTATTTATTTCAGCAACGACCTGATCCATCAGCATCTGCCTTTGACAGTCAAACTCTTCGTTTTTTTTCTGAAAATCAGCTTGCTCCCTGATTGCTTCATTCTTTTTGGATTCGGCTTCTTCAAGTTGAGACACAATTTTCTTTTCGCGCTCATCAATAGCCCTGAGTATAGGCTTGTAGAGAAAGCGTTTCAGCAACCAGACTAAAATGAAGAAGTTGATAATCTGGGCAATGACTATAAACCAGTTAATCTGCATGATTTGATATTTTATACTTACCTGAAGGTCGAAGCTGTCCCAAAAGTCAAATAATTGAAACTAAACGCAAAGTGTTTAGTTTCAATTATATCTTCCTTCGCATTTTTGCGCTTTCGCGTTCAATTAAGACTTTTGGAACACGCCCTTATTCTGATTCTCAGGAATATCGATTGAACAAGCACTTGATCTATTTTGCAATAATGAAATTCCAGAATGGATTCGCAAAAATCAGAATCATCGAAACAACGAAACAGTATATCGCTATGGACTCAATCATTGCAAGGCCCACAAACAGAGTCCGCGTTATGGTGGGAGCAGCATCCGGTTGCTGTGCAATTGAACTTAAGGCAGATATTATCGATTTGCCTTCACTAACGGCAGGCATCATACATCCGATTCCGGTTGTAATTCCGGCAGTAATAATTGATACTACTGCGACCAAGGTTACATTATCCATTTTTGCCTCCTTTTATTTAGTAGTTATTGATTCTGAAGATCAGCACTCTCTGTTTCCTGTACGGCTGCAGCAATAAAAACGGTAGCCAGGACGCTGAAGATATATGCCTGAACTATTCCGACCAGTAAACCAAGTGCTTTCATGGCTATCGGAAATATCAGAGGTGTTATACTTAACAAAATACCCACAATCATCTCGCCACTCATGATGTTACCGAATAGCCGGACAGCTAAAGCAAGCGTACGGGTAAATTCACTGATCAGGTGGAACGGCATCATGATAACAGACGGTTTAAAATATGATTTCAGGTAACCCCATATGCCATTTTCCACGATCCCGAAAAAAGGCACTGCAATGAAAACTGATATAGCCAATGCCGTAGTTGTTGACAAAGAGCCTGTCGGCGGTTCATAAAATGGGAAGATAATGCAGGTATTGGCCGTAGCTATAAATAAAAATAATGAGCCGACGAAACTGATATACTTCCCGGGATTATTCAGCCCGATTTCCTTAATCTGGTTGTTGATGCTTATAACCAGCATTTCAAGCACACATTGCCACCGGGAAATATGAATATCGGTTTTAAGTCGCCGCGTTATCAACCACGAAGTTCCTGCCAGAACCAGCATTATGATCCAGGTGGTCACAAGGGTTAAATTTATGTTGATAAAACCATATTCCCAGAAAACCGTCTCATCGGGACTAAGCTTCATGACTTACCTCATTTTTTTGTTGATTTTGTTTCTCATCCAAAGACCTGGTCACATGCAATACGATGAGCCGGGCAATTGTAAAACCTGCTCCACAAGCTAAAAGCCGTTGCCAACTACCGGATGCAATCCCATAAAATCCAATCAGGGTTACGCCAACACGCAAGATCAGACTTCCCATAAACCACAAAACCGGAGCTTTTGAGACAATCGCTTTTTTTACAGTTATCCAAAGTCCGCCAAAGAAAAAAGTGCCTAAGACTATCCCTGTAATCAAAGCCAAAGTTATCCATGCTATTTCATTCATCTTTTTCCTCTTTATCCTGATTTATTTCTTTACGCTCTTTAGCCACCCAGTTCCAGGCAATCACGCAACCGAGAAACAGACCGGAAACAAGTCCTGTTAATGTCCAGGAAAATGATTGCGGATAGTTTTTGTCCAGCCAGATACCCAATGCCGTTCCCAGCAGTGTCGGAATAACAACCGACCAACCCACTAATCCCAACATGCCCAGTCCAAACCAAACACTTTGTTTACGGCCATGTTGGGCTTTGAGTTTGCGTTGTTCCTTTTCGCCAACTTTTTTACTAAACGTTTCCGTCTCTTTTCTGTTATCCGGGTTCATTTTATTATTCTTTTCGAAGTTTCTTTATACCTGAAACTAAATCTCTTTCCATTTTTGCCACCAGGGTTCGAATCTCTATTTCACTTTCATCCATTCTTACGAACTCTTTTTCTACCGATTCCCGAAGCATCCCCAGATCAACTCCTCCAATGGCATTACGTACCGAGACAAAAACTTCCAATCCGGCTTTAATTAATATCCCATCATCTACAGCGATATAGTGTATTACCCCATCATCCGTTTCGTAGGTAAAGATTCCGGGAATCAATGCCGCGACACAATCGAGTCTTTGCGGCAGAATACCATACGAACCTTCCGCGGTCTCTAAAACAATCTGAGTAACATTATTAACAGTAGCAAAAATCCGGAACGGAAGCAACACTTTCAGGTTCATTAAGTTGGAGTCCATTTTTCATTCAGCTTAGAATCATATTTTCTTTATCTCGTCTATTGCACCAATCATGTAGAATGCACTCTCCGGATAATCCTTAAATTCATCAGACAGAATACGTTCGCACCCATCAAGAGCATCTTTCAGGCTCACCTCTTTTCCTTTGATATTACTGAAGTGTTCGGTCGTAAAAAAGGGTTGTGAAAGAAATCGTTCCAACCTTCTGGCACGGTTCACCAGATTACGGTCATTCACAGACAACTGTTCCAAACCCAGCATTGCAATAATATCCCTGAGGTCTTCATATTGTGCAAGCGTTTGTCTTATTTCCTGCGCCAGGTTATAATGGCGTTCACCTATAATACCGGGAGTAGCCATTTTAGAACCGGATTGCAACAGGTCAATAGCAGGATATAACCCCTCACTTGCTTTCTTTCGGGAAAGCACAATAGATGCCGACAAGTGGGAAAAGGCATGCACGGCTGCCGGATCAGTCAAATCATCAGCAGGTACATAAATGGCCTGAATAGAGGTAATGGCACCAGCATCGGTGTTGGCGATCCGCTCTTCCAGCTTCGACAATTCCGTCCCCAGCGTTGGCTGATATCCCATCCGTGAAGGCATTTGCCCCATCAGTCCGGACACCTCCATACCCGCCTGAATAAACCGGAAAATATTATCAATGAGCAATAATACATCCCGGTGCTCATCGTCCCGGAAATATTCGGCCATCGTTAAGGCGGCATGCCCCACCCGAAAACGGGCACCGGGCGGTTCATTCATCTGACCGAACATCATCACCGTATTCTCCAACACCCCTGCCTCTTTCATGTCGTGATAAAGCTCATGCCCTTCCCGACAACGCTCCCCGATGCCGCAAAACATACTCACCCCTTTGTTATGCCCCACCATATTGTGAATCATTTCCGTGAGCAGAACCGTTTTGCCAACTCCGGCCCCACCAAACAGGCCGGCCTTTCCTCCGCGTTCCAAAGGAATCAGTACATCAATGGCTTTAATGCCGGTCAGGAAAATCTCGGATTTCGTGGAACGCCTGGCCAATGGGGGCGGCGACTGATGAATGCTACGCCATTCGGTTTCCGGTAAAGGTTGTTTCTGATCGATCGTATTTCCGAAAACATCAAACATTCGCCCCATTATTTTATCACCTACAGGCACTGACAATTGCTTACCCTCGGTTTGCACCACCATCCCACGTGCCAATCCCTGTGTAGGATTCAGGGCAATACCCCGTACCCGGAACGCATCCAACTGCGCCAATACTTCAATGGCTATTTCGTTATGCCTGCCCGAGCGAAGTAAGGTATAAATGGCCGGTAAATTATGTTCAAACCGGACATCCACAACACTTCCCCTTACGGAAATAATTTTTCCGTATGTCAAAGGACATCTTGTATTTTCCTGAACTGTTGGCATTATTCCGGTCTCTCTTCATTATTATAACAATTTATAAACAAAACAATTCGGTTTATTCTCTGAAATTTTGACAAAGTATTTACTCGCATCAGGAAATGTCACTACATATTCGCCGGATGTACATATCCGATTTTACCGGAAACGACTCCAGGTATAAAAAATAAAAAAAAGCGGTTCCAGTCCTAACGACTGAAACCGCCCTGTATATTTTATAGAATCTACTTCTGATCAATGACCTGTAACAGCCGATTGCTGATGTTCCTTACGCAACAAATCATTCACGGTTTTCACCGGATTGAATGTTTCGATAGGCACTTCTACAAAAACTGTATTCCAGTCAGACATTGCGCCATTCCACAATCCGGGCAATTCGAGCGCTTTAAGCTCCTTACCACCTTTGGATTTCAGCGAAATGAAACCGGTGTTTTTATCCACATATTTAGTCAGATCAAATTTATTGCCTTTGTAATCCTTTACAGCGCAAACCAGATCCACCGGATTGAAGTGAGTCGACTCCTTAAACATCTCTACTTTCACCGGATCGTTCATATCAATTTGCGAACTTTCCAGAATTTGCAACGACCAGGTCCCATCGTTATTTTTAGCAATAAACGGACCACCACCGGGGCTCACCGATATTACGCACCATTCCGCAAACGCGAATCGGGCGATTCAGTTTATGTTTCAGGTAAAGTGCTAATTCTGAATCCTCCAACTCTTTCATTGATGGATTTTTTAGTACAAAACTGCTCTTGAAGGAAGTAAACGATATCGATCAATTCATCCTGACTGTATTTTCCGCTATCAAGCAGATTCAGGTATTCGTGAACTTTTGTTTGTAACGAAACCAAAACCCCGGCCAACACTTTCTTATAAAGCACGGTGCTTGCTTTGAAGCTGTCAGGCACCACGTTATCTATGTTTTTCACAAAAATCACATCAGCATCAATATCATTAAGATTCTCAATCAATGCTCCGTGACCACCCGGACGGAAAAGTAATTCTCCTTTATCCCGGAAAGGTTGATTTTCCGAATCAGCAGCAATTGTATCCGTTGAAGCTTTTTGCTCAGAAAATGTCACATCATATACAACATTGTATTTACGCTCATAATCGCCTTTTTTGGTAGCCAACAGCGATTCAAACAACGCTCTGTGTTCGGGAGAAACTGTGAAATGCACATTTACTTTTCCGGCTTTATTAGCTGCGTAAAGTGCGCCTTCCACTAAATGTTCTTCCATCGGGGTACGTGCGCCATCACTATAATTGTGAAATTTCAGCATTCCTTTGGGTAAGTTGCCATAGTTAAGTCCTTCGCTGTTTAATAACAGTTTTACTACAGCCTTGAAGTTTCCATCAGCTATCAGTGATTTTATATCTTTACCCAGAGATTTTACACATACAGCATTCAGATCCGAATAGAAAGCAAAGTATTCAATATGAGCAAAGAAGTCTTTCTCAAAACCAGTAGTCGGCTGATCATAATCCGCGTCAACAAATTCAAATAGATTTTTAAACATCCGGCTGGCAGCTCCCGATGCAGGAACAAACTTCAGGATTGATTTATCACCTTCGAGATACTTTTCCCAGGAAGCGGCTAATTCTTTGGCTGAGGCATCATCGATGGGTAAAATTCCCTTTTCAAGGGATGCGGCGGCCTGCAATTCAAGATAGGGAAAGCCTTTTACGAAACAGTTCAACTGCTCTTCAATCTGTGCTTCTGAAATTCCTCTTCGCTTCAGTTGATCAAGATCTTTTTCGTTTAACATATTGCTTTATTTTTTGTGTGTTTCCGTTCATTTTAGTGATTTTAGCAAAAATACTATTTTTCCGAAAAACAAAATCATCAGAGCCTGTTTAAATTTTATTGCTCGACTTTTTTAAGGCTATTTCGAGGTAGATTTTTTGCTTTTAGCCCGCAGATTTAGCGGGCTAAATCAAGGGGGAAAAGCAAAAAATCTACCCGAAAGAGGCTAAAAAAGGAGCAAAGAAAGGAGTTTCTTCTCCTTATATGAAAATGTTTCGGTAAAATTTAAACAGGCTCTAAGACCGTGAAATAACAGTTTCAATCATAAAAAAAGCAACCGTCCATACGGACGGTTGCCCATTAACCACACAATGACAATTATTATGAAACAAAAGGGAGCTGCATTTTATACTTCTACCGGGCAAAACACAGTAGAAATGCAGCATAAGAACCGGTTTTTAGTCCGTTTTTCACAAAACAGCCGTTTAAACCAGTAATTATTCATTTTCAGGATACCTTCAATCCGCACCGGTACAGTTTATCTTTCAAAACCTCCGACCGAATAGCCGATATCTATGGAAATGAGCCGATAGGAGGCTAACCCCAACAGTATAAATAACTTTAAAAAATTACTGCTTTCACCAAAGCAATACCTAAATAACGAAGTAAATAAACCCTCGCCCGGCAGAACGGGGAGCCCTTGCTTTTGTGACATATCTCAGGAGTAAACTCCCCGGGCTACAGGGTTACGTCTTAGTCCAGCTAATTCCTTTCAGCTCTATCAAATTGATTCCTTATTATCTGTGAATGTTCCGATTAATTGTAACCGGATTTCATCTACTGTAAAATTCTCAATGCCTTTTTCTTCAATATATTTTTCTATCATCTCCCTCAGCTCCTGGTTATGATAATCTTCCACCCGTTCATTTTCTCTTGAATAAAGGTGGAAATGGCTATCGGGAAATATCTCATATCTTACGACTCCACCTTCTGTTTCAAGTCTGCGGATAAGTCCTTTTTCTACAAATGCATCCAATGTGTTATATACAGTACCGATAGATATATCACGATGATCACGTCTGAATACTTTTAACACGTCATCTGCACTCGGATGCGGAATATGCTCCAGAATAGAAAGAATAGCAATACGTTGATTGGTTACTTTCAAGCCTGCTGTTGCAATCTTCTGTTTATAGGTCATCATTTCATTCATAGCCTTCTATCTAGATTTATTCTTATTAATAAAACAACTGCCAAACCAAATAGTTTATAGCAGTGAACTTTATTAACATCAACAAACGCCGGTATCGTGAGCCACCCGGGTAAATTTCAATTCGTTGGGCTTGATTTTCTGGGTTTCGGATGAAGATGCGACTTCAACATCATCATTATGTATAATTTCAGAGTTGGTAAGCAACGGCACCTCTTCCACACTCACATTGGTCGCATCCAATCCCAGTGTTTTCACATCGGTTATACCAATTTTGCGAATTACGAAGTAGATATTCATGATGAATTTCTGGAAATTCTCGAAATCATAATCCTTATTGGGTACGCGATCGATTACAATATAGCGGAAATCGCTCAGTACATTATAATCGCGTAGCGAGGGATAATGACTGATCAGATCGACCTGTTTGTCTTCCATCAACTCCCTTACGATCTTATGGAAATAGAGGTTGACTTTTGGAGGTACTTTGAAACCCAGTCGCAAATCAATCCGGATCAGCACACCCGGAATCATCTGGTGTACTTCATATTCCGTGGTATGCGGATCGTCCACAATATCGACATGGAGTAACCAGTAAACATCCGCCCTTTTAGGCTGCTTGCGCAAAATGGAATAGAGAATTTTGTTCTCTATCTCCGGAATATAGTTGGCATGAGTGATATAAACCAGGTTGGTTGCATATTTAGGCACCGATTTATCTTTCGAAATTGCTTCAATAACGGGTAGATAATCCTTAATCTTGACAAAGGTTATAAAGCTGTTTTTAATACGGCGCCCCTTATGCCAGACATACATCAACAGGACAAAAAGGCCAGCAATCAGGATAGAAATCCAACCGCCATGTGTAAATTTAGTCATATTGGCAGCCAAAAACGAAAGCTCAATCGTAAAGAAAACCACTCCGATCAGAACCTGTAAAAAGATGGAAACTCTACCTCGCAGATAAAACATCAGCAAGAAAGTGGTCATCAGCATCGCAATGGTAATTGACAAGCCGTAAGCCGCCTCCATACCGGAAGATTCTCTGAAATAAAGCACCACAAAACAGCACCCCAGATACAGTACCGTATTAATCAAAGGAATATACATCTGTCCCTTCACGGTTGTGGGATAATGAATGCGTACTTTAGGAAAGAAATTAAGCGAAATTGCCTCACTGATAATGGTATACGACCCGCTGATCAATGCCTGACTGGCAATAATCGCGGCAGCTGTTGCCACAAATACCCCGGGAATCAGAAACCATTGCGGCATAATCGCATAAAACGGATTGACATTTTCGGTTATCAGATGCGGATGTGTAATAATCCAGGCCCCTTGTCCGAAGTAGTTGAGTAGCAGGGTGGTCTTCACAAAAATCCACGAAATGCGGATATTGGAAATTCCGCAATGTCCCAGATCGGAATATAACGCTTCTGCACCGGTGGTACATAGAAAAACCGCCCCCAGCAATACAAATCCATTCGGATATTCAGCCAAAAGTTTAATCGCATACCAGGGATTGATAGCCATCAACACTTCGGGGAAGTAGATAATCTGAGAGATTCCCAGCACCCCGAGCATCGAAAACCAGAAAAGCATCATCGGACCGAATGACTTCCCTAAAAAAGAGGTTCCAAATTGCTGAATCGCAAACAATACGGTGATAATTATCAAAACAACCGTTATAACCGGTATATCGGGACTGAATAGCCTGAGCCCCTCAATGGCTGTAGTTACAGTGATCGCGGGAGTAATGATTCCATCGGCAAGCAGGGCGCAACCGCCAATAATCGCGACCATATATACCCAGCTTTTTCGTTTCTTCAACAATGCAAAAAGAGACAAAATACCGCCTTCACCTTTATTATCGGCACGTAGCGTAATGATGATATATTTTACTGTGGTTTGCAGGGTAAGGGTCCAGAACACACAGGAAATAGCACCTAAAACAAATGACTCGTTGATTACAGAAGCCCCGTTCAGAATAGCACGGATCGTGTAGAGGGGAGATGTACCCAAATCACCGTAAACAATGCCTAAGGTGATCAAAAGACTTGCCAGTGAAACCTTGGAGGCTGTACCGGCAGAAGAGGAATGTTTCATACTTTACTTTGGTAAATCAGACAGAACAGGCAGTCAGAACTTCACAGCGACTGACATCTTTTTTCTGGATTTCTCTATTTAAAATCGTTTATAAACAAAAAAATGACATACTCACTATGTCATTTCTCTACTTTCTTTAATCAGAAAAATAAAGCGCGCAAATTTATAATATAAAATCCGGATTATGGGTAGTCAACCATTTCAAAATCCGTTACCTCCAGATTTATTAACAGTTACAACCCTAATCCGGGTATTTAGCAAAGCTAAAGAGAATACTTTTTTACGCCATCCTGCTCTTATAATCCTTATAGGTGTACTCCCTGTACATCTTCAGTTCCCCCTTGCTGGTCAGCAATGCCAACGAAGGATGAGATATGCCGTTAAACATGGTAGTTTTCACCGTTGTATAGTGAATCATATCTTCAAAAATAATGCGATCACCGATTTTCAGCTCTTCGTCAAACGACCAGTTACCAATGAAATCACCGCTCAGACAAGAATTCCCTCCCATTCGGTAGGTCGGTTTACCTTCAACCTCATCAGTTGCATTACGGATGGCCGGCTTGTAAGGCATTTCGAGACAGTCGGGCATATGACAGGCAAACGAAACATCCAGAATTGCAGTTTTAATGCCTTTATTTTCGACGATATCAACTACAGAAGAAAGCAAAAACCCGGTTTGCCACAAGAATGCGCTTCCCGGTTCCAGAATCAATTCGAGATTGGGATATTTGCCCTTAAACGAGCGCAGAAGCAGAATCAGGTGCTCCACATTGTACCCCTGGCGGGTCATCAGGTGACCACCACCCATATTCAGCCATTTGACTTTGGGCAAAAGGTGTCCGAACTTCTCCTCTACTCTGAGTAATGTTTTTTCCAGATCGAAAGAGTTTGATTCGCAAAGCGTATGAAAGTGCAATCCTTCGATACCCTCGGGCAGCTCATCACCCAACTGATCGGCAATCACCCCCAAACGTGAACCGGGAGCACAGGGATTATACAAATCGGTTTCTACCGATGAATATTCGGGATTGACACGTAATCCGCAAGAAACCTTTCCTTGGACCTGAGGATAGAAACGCTCAAACTGAGTTAACGAATTAAATGTAATATGCGAACTGTATTTCAGGAACAGGGGAAAATTCTCATCCGTATATGCCGGTGAAAAGGTATGCGCTTTACTCCTCATCTCTTCGTAGGCCAATTGTGCTTCAAACACCGAACTGGCTGTCGAATAAGGAATATATTCGCGGATTATCGGGAATGCTTTCCAGTTTGCAAATGCCTTAAATGCCAGTATGATGTCAGCACCTGACTCCTCTTTCACCCGTTTAATCAATGCCAGATTGCGGCGTAGCAGATCCTCTTCCAGTACATAACAAGGCGAGGGAATTGTATTGATATCAATCATTTTTAGTTATACGTATTACGTTTTAGGTTATTAAGATATGGCACACGGATGACACTGATATAAGCAATACGGATTTTCTTATTTGTGAAAATCAATTCAAATCAGAATCAACAGAGTACCTGGTTTTATTGTTCGTTTCAATTCCTCAGATTATGACAAACTTCGCGTATTTCAGCAAAAGCATCCGTTCTCCTGCATTCTCAAATTCCACTTTGATTTTACAATTGTCACCTTCACCTTCAAGCTGCACTATCTTTCCAATACCAAAACGCTCATGCTGAATGGTTTGTCCTACACGCACATTGACCGGTGCTTGTGACGAAAACGGAGTTTTTGGCAATTCTTCCTCACGAGACAAATTCGGTCCGGGCTGATATTTTTTTGAGGTTGTTGCCGTAAATGGTGTGGTTCTCTCCCGGGTATCCCGTCCAGAGAACGTATTCCGGTTGAATCCCGCAGCACGTTCGCGAACGGAATCTGCCAGTCGGTTCTCCGATGGTATATCCAAAAATTGAGCATCTATATCACGCAGGAAACGACTGGGTGAGCACATTTCCGATTGCCCGTGGCGAAAACGGGACTTGGCATAGGAGAGAATACAATTTTCACCTGCACGGGTGATTGCTACATAGAACAGACGCCGTTCTTCCTCCAGATTCTTTTCATTATCTTTTGAAAATCCGCTGGGGAATAACTCTTCTTCCATACCCACTACAAAGACATTATTAAATTCCAATCCCTTGGCGGCATGAATGGTCATCATCGTTACGCGTTCCTGTTCTGCATTTTTATCGGTATCCTGATCGGTTGCCAGGGACACTTCGGCCAGAAAATCAATCAGGCCTGCCTGTTCAATGCCTTCCTCCTGTTTATTCAGGCAAAATTCATTGATCCCGTTCAACAACTCCTGCACATTTTCCTGTTTACTCAGGCTTTCGGGTGTACGATCGGCATACATTTCGGTAAGCAATCCCGATTTCTTCACCACCGCTTCGGCAATTTCATAAGCCGACACATTGGCCAGATTATCGATAAAGCCCTGAATCAGTTCCCGAAAACCCTGAAGTTTGCGTGCCGTTCCGGCATTCACAGCCAAAGCAAACTGTAACGGATCGAGCAGAACCGTCCAGATGCTTACTTCGTTTCGGACAGCACACTCCTTTAATTTGGTTAGTGTAGTCTCCCCAATCCCCCTTGCAGGCCGGTTAATGATTCGCTTCAAAGCCTCTTCGTCATTCGGATTGACGATCATCCGGAAATAAGCGATCACATCTTTAATCTCCTGTCGCTGGTAAAAAGAGAGTCCGCCATAGATCCGATAAGGAATATTTCGTTTGCGCAACGCCTCTTCAAGAATACGGGACTGTGCATTGGTACGGTAAAGAATGGCAAACTGGCTATAAGAATCATGTTTGCGCATACGAAGTTCCGCAATTTTACCCGCCACCATATATCCTTCTTCAAAGTCGGAATAGGCACTCAGAACCTGTATCTTATCCCCCTCCTCATTTTCCGAGAAAACGTTTTTCCGGATCTGGGCGCGATTCTTTTTAATCAGACTGTTGGCTGCATCCACAATGGTCTGGGTGGAACGGTAATTCTGTTCCAGTTTAAAAATCTGACACCCCGGAAAATTCTGTTTAAAGTTCAGAATATTATCAATATTTGCCCCGCGGAACGAGTAAATACTCTGGGCATCATCCCCTACGGCACACACCAGCCCGTGACCGCCCGAAAGCTGTTTCACAATCAGGTGTTGTGCAAAGTTGGTATCCTGATACTCATCGACCAAAATATAGCGAAACTGCATGCGGTATTTTTCCAGCACATCGGGAAAATCACGAAACAGAATATTGGTATTCAGTAACAGATCATCGAAATCCATCGCATCCGACTTTTTACAGCGAATGGCATAGATGCGGTAAATGTCGCGGATCTGGGGCATTTTCATTTTAAAATCATCGTCCACCAATTCGCGGTTGGCAGCATACATCCCGGGTGTAATCAGGCAGTTTTTGGCATTAGAAATGCGCCCCTGCACAGTAGCCGGTTTGTAGACCTTTTCGTCCAGACTCAGTTCCTTTATGATATCACGTATCAGGCTCTTCGAATCAGCAGAATCATATATGGTAAAGTTTGAAGTAAAGCCCAGGGCTTCCGCTTCACGACGGAGAATTCTTGAAAAAATAGAGTGAAATGTTCCCATCCATAGTCTTGAAGCTTCACGTTCACCCACGATGCGGGCAATACGTTCTTTCATTTCACGCGCCGCTTTATTGGTAAAAGTAAGAGCGAGAATAGAATAAGAGGGAAAGCCGTTCTGCATTAGCCAGGCAATCTTATAGGTAAGTACCCGTGTTTTGCCCGAACCAGCACCGGCAATCACCAGTGAAGCGCTATCGTTGTAGAGCACGGCTCTCTTCTGGCTTTCGTTTAATTCCTGGATAAAATCAATCACTATGAGTTCTTTTTTTTGCAAAAATAGCGATTTTTTCCGTCAGCGAATGAACACTACATTTTCATTTTTGTTAGATTGAGTATAAAAACGAAACGACTATGAGATCGACTACCTTGTTTGTAGCTACCTTGTTGTTTTTATGTATAAACGCTCAAAACAAAAAAGTTATGAAATTTGAATTGCCTAAATTACCCTATGCAGCCGATGCGCTCGAACCCGTAATCAGTCAGAAAACTATTGAGTTTCATTACGGAAAGCACCATCAGGCATATGTAAATAATCTCAACAACCTGGTTCCCGGAACCAAATTTGAAAACGACGATCTTGAAACCATCGTAAAGGAATCAGACGGTCCGATTTTCAACAATGCGGCTCAAATATGGAATCACACTTTTTATTTTAACTCCTTCTCGCCCAATGGCGGGGGCGAACCTAAAGGCGCTTTGGCAGATGCGATCAATGCCGCATTCGGATCATTCGAGAATTTCAAGAAAGATTTTGTAGCGGCTGGTGTTTCCCTCTTCGGTTCAGGCTGGGCCTGGCTGGTGAAAAACAAAGAAGGCAAACTGGAAATCGTAAAAGAAAGTAATGCCGGTAATCCGATGACTAAAGGATTGCAGCCCATTCTGACTTTCGATGTATGGGAACATGCCTATTACCTCGACTACCAAAACCGTCGTCCGGACCATCTGTCCGCTTTATGGGATAAAGTTGACTGGGATGTCGTGAGTGCACGCTTTTAATTAAGAAAGACTTCGTTTATTGTTTATCCGGTTTAATTCCGGAGGTTTTTCATATATAAGTTTTTTGTGAAATTCAAATTGAGCAAACCCTTGTCGTGATGGCAGGGGTTTGTTTTTTTTCGTTACTTTTGTTTTTTACAGTCTCAACCTCATCCATAACTAAGTATGAACTTCACCGCCATAGATTTCGAAACTGCCAATGGGAATCCTGCCAGTGCCTGCTCCATCGGGTTAATCGTGGTAGAAAACAATCGTATTACTCACGAAGTATCTTACCTGATCAAGCCATACACCGACTGGTTTTCACGTTACAACATAGCCGTACATGGTATCACCGCGCATCAGGTACAACACTCTCCCCGCTTCGAAGATATCTGGCACAAAATTGCTCCCCATATCGAAAATGCAGATACCATTGTGGCTCACAATGCCAGCTTCGATATGAATGTCCTTCGTCGCTGCCTGGAGTATGCCGACATTGCATCCCGTTTGCCTCAGTCTACCTGTACGGTCAGACTGGCCAAAAAGCATCTGCCTCATTTACCCAATCACAAACTGAATACAGTAGCGGGTTACTTCGGCATCCCTCTCAATCACCACGATGCATTGAGTGACGCTCGTGCTGCCGCATTAATTATGCTAAAACTGGATAAAGAAGTTGCAACGAAAGGGGAATAATCGATACTTATACCGACAAAAAAGCCGCAGGAATTTTCATCCTACGGCTTTTTTTATTACAGAAAAGTACACCTATATGTACCGGAAAACTATTTAATATCAAAAGAGACAACAGACAAATCACGGGTATCCGAACTGCTACCAACCATTAACTGATACGATCCCGGTGTGATATGCATTGAATTGGTAGCAGTATCCCACCATTCCAGATTCTTATCGTTCAATTCAAATTCAACATTTACCGTTTTACCTATCGGAATGGCTACACGTTTGAACGCACGCAATGTTTTGACCGGTCCTTCTGTATCGCCCACCTTTTTCAGGTAAACCTGTACGACCTCTTCACCGGCTACTTTCCCGGTATTTTGAACAGGAACGACCAGACTGAAGCTATTTTTTCCGCTTTCTGCTTTAGCAGTGAGTACCGGTTTCCCAACCTTGAAGCTTGTATAGCTGAGACCATAACCAAACGGGAAAAGCGGTTCCTGCGACATGAAACGGTAAGTCCGGCCTTTCATGTTGTAGTCCTGAAAATCGGGTAACTGAGCTATGCTCTTGTAGAAAGTTACCGGAAGTTTTCCGGCTGGGTTGTAGTTGCCAAACAAAACATCAGCCACCGCCTTACCACCGGCTTCACCCGGATACCAGGCCTGAAGGATGGCATCGCAATTGTTAACTTCATTGGTAAGTCCAATCGGCGAACCGGAGCAATTTATAAAGATGATCTTTTTACCGGCTTTGCGCAAGGCGGTGATCAGTTCACGTTGGACAGCAGGCAATTCGATATCGGTACGGTCTCCGCCTTTGAAGCCCGGCAGGTTAACACCCATCTCTTCGCCTTCCAGCGACGGTGAGATTCCACCTGCAAATATTACAACATCTGCATTTTTGACCTTCTCTACTGTCCGGGGGATATCGATCGCCTGTTTGAAACCCAGGTCGAAGTTCAGCTGCGCATCACCCATGAAATACCTGAATTCAATCTGAATATCGTATTCCTTTCCTTTCTCCACCGGAATCGTGAAAGTCGTCCCCCGGCTTCCGTGTTTGCTGGTAAAGCTTTTTACCTCATTCTGATTGACAAGAACCTTCACGGCACCGCAAGAGTAAAAATCCAGACAAACATCACCCGAAAGTTTGGGGGAGAAAGTGCTGGTATAGGAAGCGCTGAAATCGGTCAGATTAACACCGGGTGCAAAAACCGTAGCCCCGGAGGTACAGAATTTAAACGGCGTGCTGATGCGGGTTTCAGCAACAGGATTACCCTTCATTTCCGGGTTATTCCAGTAACGGGCACTAAATCCCTTACCGCTTGCAGTCGAACAGTCATTAAACGCACTTTTAAACAAGGTATTCACTACCAGATCACACCCTTTCTCGTAAATCAGCTTGCTGTTTTTGCCCAGCTCTGATTTTATTCCCTGAAGAATAGTGGTCGTGTGAGAAGGAGTCCCATTGTAATTACCCCACTGCATCACCGAGTCATTGGCATTCGGCCCCATCACCGCAACGGTAATAGCATCTTTTTTCAGTGGAAGAATATTCTTTTTATTCTGAAGCAAAGTCATCGATTTGAGCGCAGTGAGGTACGATAGCGAATCATGAGCCGGTGAAGCCACTACGGAATATGGAATCTTTGTCCACGAAACAAGAGACGGATCATCCATTTCACCCAGTTCGAAACGGGCTTTCAGTAGTCTGACAATCGAAACGTCGATATCCTTTTCGGTAATCAGCCCTTTTTCCACACCATCGATCAACGAGTTGTAGCTGGAACCGCAATCCAGATCGGTACCGGATAAGACCGCTTCGGCTGAAGCACTTGCAGCATCTGCATGTGTCTGATGCGCATTGGGTTTATAGAAATCGGCTATAGCGCCACAATCGGCCACCACAATACCCTGGTAGCCCCACTCCTTGCGGAGGATATAATTGAGCAGTTTCTTATTGCCGCAACAAGGCTCTCCCTCGAACCGGTTGTAGGCACACATTACCTCCTTAACATTAGCATCCTGCACAAGCGATTTAAAGGCTGGCAGGTAGG
Organism: Bacteroidales bacterium; assembly: GCA_963662365.2. GTDB lineage: Bacteria > Bacteroidota > Bacteroidia > Bacteroidales > UBA7332 > CAXXIC01. The sequence goes on along the minus strand of CAXXPA010000006.1, from coordinate 211,850 downwards.
TTTCGTACAAATCCCGTTTGCTGATATTCTCAGCGTTGAAGGAGTGGCGGTTCCATTCCGGCCCCGAGTGCACGGCAAAGTGTTTGGCACAGGCATGCAGTTTATTGTATTTGGTATCTTCCGGCCCCTGTAGCCCCTTTACCACAGCAACTCCCATTTGTGAAGAAAGATAAGGATCTTCACCATAGGTTTCGATTCCCCTGCCCCATCTGGGATCACGATAGATATTAACGTTGGGCGTCCACATCGTCAGTCCCTGGTAACGCTCGTAACTGCCATGAGCTGAATACTGGCTGTTTTTTGCACGGGCTTCATCGGAGATAGCATTGAATACCTGAAAAACCGTCTGCGGCTCAAAGGTAGCAGCCATTCCGATCGGTTCGGGAAAAACGGTAGCAACTCCGGCACGGGCCACACCGTGCAGGGCTTCGTTCCACCAGTTATACCCCTTAATACCCAGGCGTTCGACCGGCTTTGATGCATCAATCATCAGAGACACTTTCTCTTTTAGGGTTAATCGTCCGGTGAGATCTTTAGCCCGCTCTTCCGGTGTCAGATTGGGATTCTGATAAGGTAGCTGCGAAAAGGAACATACAGCATAACCGAAAAATAATGCTGAAATAAAAAACTTTCTACTCATAATGAAATATATCATGGTTATTTGAAGGTGCAAAACAAGCTATTTGTGGAACAATAATTGTGTTTCTATTGATCTAAGATGTCCGAAATCTGGTATATTCTGTACAAATGTTTTTTACCGATATACTTTTCCGGCGGGTTTTATAATCATTTCGGGAATAAAAATAGCAAAAAAACATCTGATAAAACAGTGTCCCCCGCATTATTTTTATAACACAAACAACAGACTATCAAATAATTACCACACACAATACACTAAGCCAGCCTACTGTTATTTCCGTTCCTTTTGTTATTCAATCAATTAAACAAGAATTGCACCAACCAACCCTCTTCTAAAAATACATTATTCGTTTTTTTGTTTATAAAAGCCGTATCAGGGGATATCCTCACAATACCTTTTCAGACAGATCTATCAATAGATAAAACGGACAACTATTGATTGATACTGTTATTACTATTCCTTTTGAGGTATTCGCTCGGCGTGTAACCGGTGAACTTTTTAAAAGTCCTGCTGAAATTGCCGGCCGAATTGTAGCCTACATCATATGCCACCTGCTCAATATGGCTGGAATGTTCCGCGAAAAGTTCCAATGCATTCACAATCCGGATATAGTTGAGACAGTTATTGAAACTGATATTTTCCTTCTTAAACAATCGTGTAAGATTTCTTTCCGTAAAACCAAATTCCGAAGCCACTGTCTTCAGACTGATATTCTCTTTGAAATTCGACTTTAAAAATTGTACCACATGAGCGAGTCTCTCATTCCGGGGAGTAATCAATCCTTTCACAGGAAATGAATTGTCGTAACTTCCTTGTTCCAATACCCGCAGGAAAGAACCGGTAAATCCGAATAATACTTCGTGCTTCTTTTTATCCAGTACATGAGCTTGTTTACTGATGTACCTTATATTTTCAATAATGAAATCATTGGAGTTGAATACAATTAATTCTTCATTCGTCATCGGGTCGGGATAATAGATTAAGAACATTTTGACTTGTTCATTACCGCTCCGCAAACTGTGAGCTCTGTTTCTGGGTATTATTCCGATAAATCCCTCGGGCAGAAAGTATTCATATTCTCCTGTGTGGACATACAACGTTCCCTTTACCATGTATATCAATTGATTATGGCAAGGGTGAATATGTGTCTCCAACGATAAATACTCAATTTGGGTAGTATATGTATAGATGCTGTCTTTTTCCATTACATTGGCATTGTCCATACTTGTCCTTTTTTGTTAAGAATGTGTCTATATCTACAAGTAGCACCTATTTTTACTTGTCTATCTTCGCATCGTAAATATATAAAATTGAAATGGAAACGATCAGAGATTTAAATGAGTTTTTAGGCGGCCACTTTCTTTACACCTACGCAAATGGCTGGAACTACGAAATGTATGTAAAAAATGAAGATACGATTGATTATCGGATTCATAGTGGCATGGTGGGAGGCCGTTGGGTGCGCAACCAGAAAGTACACATCGTGAAGCTGGTGGACGGAGTTTTTAAGATTGCATGGACCGAACCTACAGGAACCGATGTAAGTCTGGATTTCATCCCCAACGAAAATAAATTGCACGGCATTATCTTTTTCCCTAAATGGGTACACGAACATCCTGAAATCACCGTGTGTTATCAAAACGACCATATCGGTCTAATGGAAGAATCCCGCTTGAAATATGAAACCTATCCCAAATATGTGGTTCCCGAGTTTGGACAAATCTTTTTCAAAAGAAACGAAGGACAGAATAACGAGAAGGTTGTTTCTGAGGCACCCTATGAAGGAATGATTGAGAAAATCGTCAGTGGGGAATTGACTTTCTAAAGCTATTTTATTGAGTCCGCTCTGAAAAACGTCTTTTCCAGAGCGAACTCAAACAATAAACATCCCTGAAATACTATCTCCCCCACCAGCGCGAGGTTAGCGAAGTGCATCTTGTGCCGGAAATCCAAACAGATAAATGCTGTCTCTGTTTTAGGCTCGGGTTACGCTTTTGCTAAACCCGCGCCAGAAGTTACTTTTCAAACTCGCGCATAAGAGGTTTCAATCCTGTCAAACTGATGTCTTAGGAGATTAATGCCTACCTATAATGTGTATCCGATTTGTAGTTGTATATCGGAACGAAATCCTTTCAACTGACCTTCCCCATGTAAATAATTTGCTCCAACAGTTAATAATCTTTTTCCACATTTGAAATATACCCCCGTACCTGCCGTAACGTAGAATTTTACATCACCGGAAATGTCATTCAACGGCTTGATGTATGTTGTTTGTGGTTTTGTCTGATTCCACAGAGGTGTTGAATAATATTCATAATATCCCTTTGAGCTCAGGTAGATCATACATCCCGGACCTCCTTTTATAAAAGGAATAATCCTTCTGCTACTGCTGCCAAATGAATACTTCAGCAGTACCGGGATCTTCAGTGTGGTGAATTTAATATCTAAATTATAGATATATAAAAGCGGTTCGAGAGGGTGTTCCACATTCGATTTATATTCGACAAAATTCAGCGCCGGGGATAATTGAATGCAAAATCTGTTTCTTCCGGAGTAATCCGGATAGAAATTTACATTTGCACCGACTTCGTTTGTCATTGCCGTCTTAAAATCGAGAGATTTTATCTCGTTATAGTCATTGATGTACATATTGTATGGGGGAGAGGTCAGGTTTGAGATGCCTGACGATAAGAAAATGCCATAACCAACATTATATCTTTTACCGCTTTTCCTCACTATATCGGCTCCTTTCTGAGACGGATTGCTGAGACCTTGATATACAGAAGCAATGGATATCAGGTCTTTAGAGTTACAGGTTATCTTATCGATCTTTTGAACTAACAAAGGCTGATCCTGAGTTAAAGCCTTCAGCTGACCTTTAAACTTTTCTACTTTGGCAAATAACCGACTGTCTTCTTCCGCATTACCGGTAAACCTGGCCCGATGGTCAAGTTCAACAACCGTTGTATCTTTCATTGCAAAATAGTGATCTTTTACGTCATCCGGGTAATAGAGAATACTTACAGATCCCTGGTATATGTATTCCAGAAACTGGGGAATCTGAACTTTCTGATTCAGATACACTCCGGATGTATAGTATTTACCATCTGTAAAACGGAAAGATCTGAGTTGTTGCGGCGTATAGATTGTCTTTTTCTGATCATATTTTGATTTGAAAACACAGCTTTTGGCATTTGCTTCTTCTCCTCTGAGGTTAATTAGTCCATGAACTGTATCGCCTTGCAAAGTAATAATATACCCCGGTCTGAAATCAGATTGCGCTTTAGATGTCACAATAAATAACACCATTAAAATTATTGAGATGAATCGTTTGTGGGTTAATATTTTCATGTGAGGATTATTTGTTTTGATTTACCTTCCACTTACCTCCAAGATTCGGGGGGATCTTACCGTAAGTTGGCCGGTCTTTTGTTTTATTCGTACTCTTGATTGGAATAACTTCTTTATTATCGCTTTTCTTTCATTCTCCGTAGCCGATTAATAACCCTCCCACCGGCAATGTCGACTGCGCTGCTATACGGATAACTCTCAGTCCTATCAGCGAAATCGGATTTCTCTGGATTTTCATGCCCGTAACAACCAAAACCCAATTAAAGAATCACCACTTTCGACATACATTAACAACAAATATAAACATTTCACTCAGATCAACAACACTCCCAGTTCTCTTTAGCTACCAATAACCTCAACAAACTTCAAGGAACCACACTCAGTCGTTCAGCGACAGCCTCTGGCTTCGTCGTTAAAAATCAAGGCCTCCTGTCCTAACCTTAATGTAAAAAATGCCTGATTCTCCGAACGACCACCCAAAATAACAATTCCTCTCCGATTATTCTGATTCACCACTATACATTATACGAAAAGCAGTTCCAGACTTTATGTGAACTGCACCCATCTTGCTCCGCTCTTGTTCCTATGTTGCTTCGCTGTTTATTATAGGTTTTTCCATAGATATCCCATAGATATCCCATAGATAACCCATATTATATTATGATATGGGATATCTATGAGTCATCTATGGAATTAACATGAGAAATACCTTTTTCAACATAAAGACAAGAACGGAGCAAGATGGGAACAATATCGAAACAAGGCCGGAGCATTCATGTGGCATACTACTTTATAGGGTCCACATCAATCACTACGGCCTTGCTTTTAACCAAACAGATCACTCATCCGGGGGACCTGAATTTATTCCACTTCCCACTCAAAAATTCCTGATGAATTCTTCTCGGGTAATTTAACTTCCAGTCTGAGTGTTTTTGTTGTAACTGGCTTAAAGGTCACTATGTTTCCAATACCTTTTTCGGTTCCGTAACGTGATGGATTTTCTACCGGCTTCCAGGCTCCGTTTTTGTCTTTATAGAGGATTTGCCAGGATTGAGGTACACGACAACTTCCCCAGGGAGCATCGTCGAACCAGTAAACAGTCGAATTGCTAATCGTTTTTTCCACCGGAAATTCGTATGAAATCCATTCGGTAGTATCCTGTTTGGGATACCAGTGGTAATATGGAACTGAACGGTCATTTTCATCTTTAGGAACCAAACCATCATGAATTGCAGTAATCGATTTGGTCATATCAGAACCATCTATTTTACTTTCGGATGCAACTGTCGGAGCCGTTACCGGACGACAGGCTCTCAGCTCATTGGGTAACCATACCGTCATTTCCCCACTTCCACGATGCGCCCAGGCATAGTACGGAATCAGCGTCAGTTTTACATCTTTGACTACAATGCGGCCTTGATCGTCGTAACTGAATGTTTGTGCACCGGTATTGATTTCATTGATGCCGTACAGCAGGTCAGATTTATGCTCCACGGTAAATGTGGGTTTGTGGTTCAAAACAATGCTCAGCACGCTAAAGTCATTGTCCGGCCATTCGGCGCAATATACAAGTGGTCCACGCTCAACAGCGATTTTACCACGATCGGCTTCTACCAGCGGATGAGCTTTTACCGTGCGGGGCTCCATATCGAAATGCAAATCCACCACGTCACCTTTTTTCCAGGCTCTATTGATGGTGAAGTATCCTTTCTCAACTTTGGAATCAACACTCTTTCCATTTACCTTGATGGTATACCCCAGCGTCTTTTTATCAGAATAGCTGTAAAGGGTACCCGGAACCACAGAACCGGTTACCCAGCCGGGAATACGGATTTTCAGGTTCAGGTTTTGTTTTCCTTTCGGGGTTACTTCTATCTTGACATTGCCATCCCATGGGTAGTTGGTTGTTTGGTTCAATGAAACGTTTTTACCGTTCACCTTTATATCTGAATGATTGGACATGAAGAGATTCACATAAACGTCATCGCTATTTACAGCATAAATATAACCCGGCACTGATGGTATAAAGCGGCAGATGTTTGACGGACAACAGGCGCATCCAAACCACGGCTGGCGTTGGTGCTGCCCCATGGATTCCAGAGGATTTGGGTAGAAGAATCCACCGCCATCCAGGGAAACACCGGAGATCAGACCATTGTAAAGAGTTCGCTCCAATACATCGAAATACTTCGCTTCTCCGTGCAACAGGAAGAGACGGTAATTGAGGTAAACGTTTCCGATAGCGGCACAGGTTTCGCAATAAGCCGACATGTTGGGCAGTTCGTAGTTTTTGCCGAAAGCCTCACCATGACTGGTTGCTCCGATACCTCCGGTGATGTAGAGTTTCTTGTTGACAATATTACCCCATATTTTGTCAATGGCATGAATATAGTTTGTATCTCCTGTCAGGGCAGCTACATCAGCCATACCGGTGTACATATAGGCAGCACGTACAGCATGGCCAACAGCTTCATCCTGTTCGATTACCGGTTTATGTGATTGGTTATACTCGGTTTTGGTTTTGGTCTTACCTTTATTATCGAGGAAAAATTTAGCCAGATCCAGGTACTTCTTATCACCTGTTACCACGTACAGTTTGGCCAGTGCCATTTCGGCAATCTGGTGCCCGGGAACGACTTTTGCCTGTCCGGGTTTATCACCCACCTCACGTACTGTACAATCGGCATATTTGATGGCGATATCCAGGAAGTTTCTTTTACCGGTAGCCTGGTAGTGGGCAATGGCACCTTCGATCATGTGTCCCAGGTTATAGAGTTCATGACTCAAATCCTCCTCCTTTTCCCAGCGCTTACTACCCGACCATTCGTGCGGATGTTTCGGGTTCATGGTACGCGAGGTATAGAGGTAACCGTCGGACTCCTGGGCTTTAGCAACGATGGTCAACACACTATCGATGTATTTATCCAGCTTTTTATCCGGAAAAGTCTGCATCGAGTAGCTAGCCCCTTCGATGGTCTTATAAACATCGGTATCGTCGAAGGAGAATCCGCCAACTTTATAATTTTCACTTGGATGAGCCGCTTTCACAAAATTATCATAACGACCGGTTTCCTCACATTTGCGGAATGCCAGTGGAATAGTTACCTCGCGGCTGGCTTTAAGGCGTTGTCCCCAGAATCCGTTGCCTACTTTTACTGCCGTAAACGGCACAGGTGTAATCGGGTATCCTGCGCTCTTTTTAGGTTGCGCCTGCATGGTAAACGCAGCTATTAGCAGGGCTGAAATAAGTATTTTTCGCATAGTTAAGTATGAGTAAATGAAAAGCTATATTTCGGATAGACATTAAATATCCTTCCTTTCTTTATCATTTGCAGAATAGAAAGGAAGGATATAAAAGAATTCAGATTAAAACCAAGTTATTAATAACCATTATTCTGAGTAAGTTTTGTATTGGTTTCCATTCGGCCACGCGGTATCGGGAATATTTTCCGATAGTCACCATTGGGCGAATGCGAAAGCCATGATTTTGTCGTATAAACTCCAAAGCGGATCATATCCTGACGACGACGTCCTTCCTGGTTAAATTCCCATCCAAGCTCATCCAGGAATCTTCCGAACTGTACATCATTACCGCCTTCCATAGTTGATGTAAGGTGATTTCTCAGACCGTAATCATAAGAACTTCCTTTTTGTAAATCACTACCTGTCACAACAACTTTTTCCGGATTATTTGGGAAAGCTCTTTTACGTACCTGAGTAACCAGTGCAGCAGCATCGTCTGCATGTCCGGTACGCAACAGACATTCTGCTTTCATCATGTAAATATCGGCATAACGGAAAAGCGGGAAATCATTGTTGAGAATGTTGGATGAACCCATTGCAATCTCAAATTTCTCAAACCGATAACCGTGAATTTCTTCGGAAAGATCAACTCCGGGCAACTCATTGATAAAGTTTAATGGTTTTCCTTTATAGCTCCCCATGGTACATTTCAATGTATCTCCATTAGCCGAGAACTGTTGTCCCATGATGAAATTTTTGGTCAGACGTGCATCTACCGGATCAAAGGTACTGATAAACTGAGGAATAGCACACATACCTCCCCACGGAGTTTGTTTCAGTTTATATTTGGCCTGCATGGCAGGTTGCAAGCACTGCATATGTATATCGAAGGCATTCCAGGCGGTTGTGTATTTCTCATCAATGGCCAGACCAAAAATGATTTCCTTCGAATTTTCATTTGCGGTGACAAATACATTCTTTTGATTGGCTTCCAGTTCGTAACCCGCACCCGAATTCATAATGGTATCGCATTGCGCTTTACATTTATCCCATTGCGGAGTACCGGTATATACCCCAGCATTCAGATACATTTTGGCAAGCAATGTACGAGCTGCCCATTGGTTGAAACGGCCATACGTTTTGGAACTGTGATCGGCTGAAAGGTTCTTCAGATTGTCGGTAATTTCCTTAACAATGAAATTATAAACTTCTGTCCTGGAACTTTGTTCCGGTAGAAAACCTTCCGGCACATCAAATTTTGTAACAATGGGTACATTGCCATACAGATCACACAAAACGTAATAGTAGCTGGCACGAAGCACTTTCAGCTCACTGAGTATCTGCCCCTGCAAATCTCCACCATCCAGAAATCCCGATTCAAACTGATAGATTACCCGGTTACAGTTCGCAATGCCATTATAGCATCTGTCCCAGGTTTGGTATACTTCATCATCATCGGTGGTCCATTTATGCTCGTGTAACCGGCGGTAAATTCCTCCATCGACCCAACCATTGGGACGAGCCGGGATTACTATTTCATCGGCTCCTACTTCCTGAGCACGCCAATATCCATTCCATTCCAATAAAATACTCCTCCAGTTTCCATAAGCAGAACCGATTATGGCAGCAATATCATTATCTGTCGGACTAAACTGGCTGGCGAGAATTTCATTATAACTTTGATCTTCAAGTTTGGTACATGCAGTCAGGCCTAGCACCAGTGACAAAAGAGCTGCACCGAATGATTTATAATATCTTAGACTTTTCATATCGATAGCGAATTTAAGGTTAGAAATTGAGATTTACTCCCAGGGTAAATGTTCTGGTCGTCGGATACTTATCACGATAGTCATTACCCGGAGTTAAGCCCCCGGAACTTACCTCAGGGTCAATTCCTTTGTATTTGGTAAGTACCAGAGTATTTAATGATGAAACATACACTCTGGCTGTTTTGATAAATTTATTCGGATTAATGGTATATCCCAAAGTCACGTTATCAATTTTCCAGTGGTCGCCATTTTCGATATAATATGAATTGTATTCCAGATCCATAGCATTACTTAACACCGCTTTTCCGAATACTTTATCATAGGCAGAACGCAAACGGTTGTATTGAACAGTTTTGGTATTTTCCAGATACATGCGGTCAAAATTCAGAATCTGGTAGCCAAACGCACCACGCATGGTCACAGCAAGATCAAACTTTTTATAGCGGATGCTGTTATTCCATCCGGCATACCATTTAGGAAGACCATTTCCGAGTACTTTCTTGTTTGCATCACTATGATCAAACTGAGCATAAGGTACCGCTTTTCCGTCTTTGTCTTCATAAATCCATTTACCATCAGCATCCACATCTATGACTTTAAAACCATAGAAATCACCGATCTGCTTTCCAACGGTCACCCGATGGGTATAAGTCTGTATAGGCTCCCCTGTACCTCCTGTATTGAAGTAATCATTGGTTGTCTGATATAGATCATTTGACAGGCTAATGAGCTTATTACTGTTGGTAGAGAAATTTACACTGGTGTTCCATTCTATGTTTTTCTTGCGAACAGGAACAAAGTTCATCAGGACTTCGATACCCTGATTTCTCATTTTACCAACATTAGCACGGGTTGTATTAACGAGGTTTGGCGGCATCGGAACCCCGTAATCATAGAGCAATCCGTCAATCGTACGGTTATACAGATCAATCGCACCGCTGATACGGCTATTCGCCATCGCGTAATCCACACCAATATTGGCTTCTTTCTTCTCTTCCCATCTCAGGTATGGATTGGGATTACGGGTAGGTGCTAATGTCTGGATCCAGTTACTGTTTGAATAAAAATATCCGGTATAACCTATCGATGCAACGCCCAGATATAAGCCACTTGGCTGAGTACCGGTAACCCCATATCCTGCGCGAAGTTTAAGGTCATCGATAAAAGTGATATCCTTCATGAATTTTTCTTTGGAAAGTCTCCATCCCAGAGAAACGGCGGGGAAGTTACCCCAGGGCTTTTTAGTTCCATACAACTGGCTGGCAGCTTCATGGCGCAAACTTGCCATAAGCAGGTATTTGTCTTTATAATTGTAAGTGGCACGGCTAAAGAATCCAATCAGATTGGTTAAACTTTTTGAACTACCAATCCCCGCATACGTTGACGCATTTTTAAATCCTTTACCAAGACCGATATTGTTGTAACCAAACATGTCGGTCGGGAAATCGTTATTTCTTTCCCAGAAGTCACGGTAGTTGTTGTCCTGATAGCTATATCCTCCTAAAACCGAGAAACGATGATCTTTGATTGTCTTAGCATATTCCGCTGTCAGCTCAACAAGCCTGTCAACAGACTCTACAGCTCCTTCAGAGGCATATCCGTTTGCACCGGAGCGCACGGTTGAGATATGACTGGAGGTTTCATAATAACCTCTGGTCTGGTTATATTTGGATAAACTGAATAGAGATTTCAAGGTTAATCCACTTAGCGGATTTACAGAGATTGTTGCATTAAAACGGCTGAACTGATCTGTATTTTTCCCATCCGATTCTTTGATACGGGCCAGAGGATTGTCGTAGTTAAAGGCGCCAGGCTGCTCTTCCCAACTTCCGTTTTCACTTTTCACCGGAGAAGTCGGGTTATAGATGAGCGCCTGACGATATGTATACCCATTGAAACTATATCCATCACCGGTTGTGGTATATCCTGTATTTCTTGACAAAAGTCCAAGATTAACTTTAACCACATCGTTAAACATAGACTGGTTAATATCTGCCCGCGCTGAATAGGATTGTTTGTCCGATTTCAGGAAGATACCCTGGGCAGCATTGTAATTCAATGATGCCAGATAATTTGTTTTGGCATTCCCCCCTCTCAGTGTCACATTATGAACCTGGCTTACCGGCGTTCGGGTAATCTCTTTCATCCAGTCTGTTGTTGCCCCCAGGTCATCACCGACACTTCTTGTACCGGCAGCGATCTGCTGACGATAATCGGCTGCGGAAAGCATATCCAGTTGTTTGTAAATTGACTGAGTGTTGAGATATCCGGAATACTCTACCGAAGAGAATTCAGTTGCTTTAGCACGCTTGGTGGTTATGATAATCACACCATTGGTACCACGGGTTCCGTAAATGGCAGCAGCCGAACCATCTTTCAATACATCGATAGCTTCAATATCTTCAGGAGCCACGGTATTAAAATCACCGGGAATACCATCTACAAGGACCAAGGGATTCGTACTGGTTCCGAAAAGCGTAGTATTACCTCTCAGTTTAACCTGGGTGTTGCTTACCGGGTCTCCACTTGAAGAAATCAGTGTCAAACCTGCCACTTTACCCTGAATAAGTTGTCCAACGTCTTTTACGCTACCTTTGATGAAATTCTCAGATTTTACAGAGGCAACCGAACTGGTCACGTCACCTTTCTTCTGAGTACCGTATCCGATCACCACTACTTCATCAAGCGCTTTAATATCCTGGCGAAGTTTAATATTAACCACTGAATGGCCTGATAAAGTCACAGTCTGAGTCTCATAACCGATGAATGAAACGACTAATACCCCAGAAGCCGGTACATCAAGCGTAAATTTACCATTCATATCCGTAATGGTGCCCTTGGTGGTGCCTTTCAGTGTAACGTTTACGCCGATTAAGGTCTCACCGGTAATTGCGTCCTTAATTACTCCGGTTATCTTTTGCTGTTGTTTTGTGTTATTTACAGCCTGACCGGATGCAATTACGATTAGTTTATCTTCTAAAATCTGATAAGAAAGGCCGGATTTTTCAACAGATTGCTTTAAAACATCCTGCAAAGAGGCTTTATTGACTTTGATATTGACATAGGTATTATTTACAGCATCCGATCTGTATAAAAATTTGTAACTGCTCTGAGATTCAATTTTAGCAAGCAGTTCACGCAATAATATTTTTTCATTATTAAATGAGAATCGCTCATTCTGAGCATTCGCAGAAAATGTAATGAGGGATAGAAATGAGAACAGAAGAATTCCTTTCAGAAAAGTCTTTCGGCTTCTCCTAAAATTAAGTTGTTGTTTTTTCATGACATTAAAGGTTAAGTTTGAATCAATTATTCTGCTTTAACGTGGCATTGTAGCCGGCTTAAAGATGCTTTCCTGTATCTACATCATAGGCAAAAAAATTTAGTTTGTATTAAGGCTAACTATAACAATGTCGATATCTGGCATATGTTAAATCATCTATTTTGAAATAATAATACGATTCATCTCCATTTTGTATTCAAAAGGAGTTGCAAGTCTCAAAGCTGTAAGTGATTGTTCGATGGTTTCTTTGACAAATACTCCTGACAATGTGGTTGATTTCAGCCTTTGATCCGTTATTTCAATCTCGACATTATACCACCGTTCAAGCTTCTGCGCAATATCGTCAAATCTCTCATCCCTGAATATCAACTTATTGTCTTTCCAGGCAATAATTGTACTGACATCTGCAATTTTATTACAGGCCATTGAAACTATTGAATCCCCGGACTCTTTATTCATTTCAAAAGCAGCCTGCTGATTTGGCTTCAGAACCAGCAATCTGTTCTTCTCTTTTATCTCCTGCCGGTTAGAATATAACTCTACCACCCCTGTTACCAGCGTAGTTTCAACTCTTTTCTCGTCAGGATATGCCTTTACATTAAATGTTGTACCCAGCACCCTCACCGTAATACCTTTTGTTTTCACATAGAAAGGATTTTGCGGATCTTTGGTAACTTCAAAAAAGGCCTCGCCCTCAATAAATACGTCCCTGTGCTTTGAATCAAAATGAACCGGATAGCGTAATTTACTTCCTGAATTCAGACTGACGACAGAACCATCCGGAAGGACAACTTTCGATTTTGAGCCATAAGCGACCGATATTTCACTAAAAGCCGCCCGGGCTGTCTGGGACCAGGCAATCGGTTTTGGCTCACGTATTGATTTGTCTTTGATAAACCAGGTGATTCCAAATGTCAGGATGACTACCGCGGCATATTTCAAAAAGACGAGCCACTGGATTTTCTTTCTTTCCGCCTTAATCGAAAATCGTTCCGGCTCTTTGCTTTGTATCTTTTCTTTAAGCTGTTCCAGGATTTTCACTGAAGGCACATCCATATCCGAATCAGCAACATCATCCCACACAGAGGTCATGATTTGTTTTAATTCTTCATTATCATCTCCTGCGTTGATGATCTCCAGAAAATCTTTGGTTTCACGGGGTGACAGGTTACCCGCTGCAAATTTTCTAAGTAAATCTTCTATTTGATTCCGATCTTTCATGATTACCGTTCTATTATGATAGTGTGATTATAAAATAGTTTCCGTGAAGCAAAACTGATATTTTTTGAAAAAAAATTTACCCAATGCTGATCCCTCATTAACAACACAACATAGCGCACTAATAAACAACACATTACAACAATCAGATTATTTTAATGCAAAGAGAGAAAGAAGTAAAATAAAGTAGTCGACCAGCTGGCGACGTAAGAAATTCAGGGCATGCCGGATCTGTGTATCTACCGTATTTTCACTGATACTGAGTTTCTCTGCAATATCTTTATAGCTCATTTTCTCCATTCTGCTGAGCAAAAAGATTTCCCGTCTTCTATCCGGTAGCATTCCAATATAATGCCGGATCTTATTTTCCAATTCATTATACACAACCACATCTTCTGTAACAAAAGCATAATCATCGTTTTGTTCCAGAAAATATTCTGCATACGATTCGTGATTTATCTTCTGGCGGATAAAATCATAGGCCTGATGACGGGCAATTCCGAAAAGATAGGATGTTATAGATACTGATATGTTCAGGTTTTTCCGTTGATTCCATAAAGCAAGAAAAACGTTCTGGACAACTTCTTCGGCCTCAACGGTCGAATTAAGTAGTTTAAATGCAAAAGAATATATCCGTTTATGATACAGTTGAAACAAAGTGTTAAAAGCAGCTTCATCATCTTCTGAAATGCGGATAATCAATTCCTGACTTTTATCGATATACTCCATGATCAAAAATTAAAGTAAGCGAAAGTGGTGATTTATATATTTTCCAGAACGGGGAAAGAAAACTAAACAGGCAATCAGAGATTTGTGCAATAGAAGTATGCAGATGGTACTATAATTTGTTTGACATATTCAATCATTAGATTGAGGGATACAAAAGTATAAAAAAATAAATGATGAGTTCTGTTTTCTGTTTTTTATGCCAATATATATCAGTGATTCTATCTTACTGCCTGCTATTCCGGATTATCATCCTGTCATCCATTCAGGCAATATTCTTCAAATATGTAATCAATCTTGCCTGTTTATCCATTTCTCTCATTCCCAGGACCATCAGAGGTGTATCTGAGGAGGATCAGCCTCTGGGAAATAGCTGATTTTCAGAATTTGAAAGTAGCAAAATATCAAAAAGGGGAAAGCAGGTTTTGTAAACACTTCCAAAGTTTGAAACTTTGGAAATGTTACTACTGGATCGTTCAATTTAGCGACTGCCTTTTCACATTAACAGCAAAGTTACTTCGTTACCTCATCAAAATGAGTATGCGCCCACTCGATCATATTCTGTACCGCGGGCATCAGCCTTTTAGCCATATCTGTGAGAGAATACTCTACCCGTGGTGGAATTTCGGCATATGCCTCGCGAATCAGGAGATGGTCCTCTTCCAGATGCTTCAACGTTCCTGACAACATCTTCTGTGAAATATCAGGAATCGCAGCAAGAAGCTCTTTGTAGCGCATCTTTTCATTTGCATGAAGAGTACAAAGGATCAGAAGTGACCACTTGTCGCTAAGGCGGCACAACACATTCCGGATCGGGCAGGTAGGGTATCTCAGATCTAATTCTTTCATTGTTGTAAACGGTTTAACTGCCTCAAAACTACAAATAATCTCCGAAAGAGAGTAACAAACCGCTTAGATTGTTACTTCCACAAAAAAAATCACTCTTTTCAAAAAAAACCTCACCCGATAAGTCACTGAAAATGAATAATTCTAACCTATAAGGTGCGTAACACACCGCATTGCAAAAGAATTTCCACTCCTCTACATTTGCATCGTATTCATTTCTAAAACAAATAGTATGAGCAAATTGAATTCATTAAATGCATGGGCCAACACAGGTAAATATGTGGCCCGCCGTAGCGCACAGAGTTTTCTGAAAACAGGTCAGACAGCATTTGCTGCATCTGGTTGCGGATCCTCTTGCGGAGGTTCGGATGAACCGGCTCAACCGCAACCATCGGCTTGCGGTGCCGGTGACGATTCTCAACCGAAACCGTCAGCTTGTGGTTCTTCCTGCGGAGGCGACGACAAGTAATTGATGCCAGAGTCCCGGTCATATAGGTTGTCATGACCGGGACTTACGCTTATCTCTAAAAGACCAAACCTTATGGAATATTTCGCTTTTCAATGGCATATCACAGACAGTTGTGATCAACGCTGTCAGCATTGCTACATTTTCTCAGAAAACCTTCATATCAAACTGAAGGAAATGTCCTGGACGGAGATTGAATCTGTATTTGCCAACTGTCTGCAAATGTGCGAAGAGGCCGGCAGACTCCCCCTACTTCTACATAACCGGAGGCGATCCGATCCTGCACAGTCGTTTCTGGGACTTGATGGAAATGTTCAAAGCCCACCGGATTGCGTTTAGCATACTCGGCAATCCGTTTCACCTCAACGATGACGTGTGTCGTCGCCTGAAAGAGTGCGGATGTGAAAGATACCAGCTCTCCATTGACGGGCTACGCGACACTCACGATGCGATTCGCAAAGCGGGCTCATTTGATACCACACTCGAAAAAATAGCTTGTTTGCGGAATGCCGGTATCCGTTGCGCCATCATGACCACCGTTTCGGGTACAAACATTGACGAGATCCCCGGAATTATTGACCTGGTGGTAGAACATAAAGCCGATATTTTCGCCTTTGCCCGTTACTGTCCTACCAGTACGGAGAAGAGCGCATATCTTACCCCGATGCAGTACCGTGATTTACTGGAGGTTTGCTGGCAAAAGTTTGAAACGTATAAAGACAGTGGAACCAGCTTTAACCTCAAAGATCATCTGTGGACGCTTTACCTATACGAAAAAGGATTGTTTACCATTCCGGAAGATACTGAACCTGATATGATTTATGAAGGTTGCAACTGCACCAATTGCCACCTGACAATTTTACCCAAAGGGGATGTGTACGCCTGTCGCCGGTTTGAAAGCAATATAGGAAACGTATTTTCAGAAAAGCTTTACGACATATTCACAGGCGATAAAATGGATGCATACCGCGAGTACGATAAGTTTGAAAAATGCTCGAAATGCGAACTCAAATCGTTCTGTCGGGGATGTCCGGCTGTGACTTACGGTTATACCAACAACTTTTACGGTGCAGACCCTCAATGCTGGAAAGTGTTGGGAGACGAAAATTGAAATATTAGTTATGAGCCTTTTGTCTGCAATATTTTGTCAATTATCAAAAATATCGAATTATGAAAGCAGTAGTTCTGACACACACAGGAACGCCGGATGTACTCCGCGTAAGTGACGTGCCTATTCCATCGGTAAAACCGGGTTGGGTGTTAATTAAAATAAAGGCCTTTGGACTCAATCGCTCCGAACTGATGATGCGGGAATACGAGGCCAATGCCCCATACATTCAATTACCCCGCATATTAGGGATTGAATGCGTGGGTGAAATCGCTGATGGTTCGGATACCCACTTTAGAAAAGGACAAAAGGTGGTGGCTCTGATGGGTGGTATGGGGCGTTCGTTTGATGGTAGTTATGCCGAATATACCCTGCTTCCTGCTAAAAATGTCTTTTCGGTAGATACAGATATGAATTGGCACGAACTGGCAGCTATACCGGAGACATACTATACCGCCTGGGGATCCCTGTTCGATTCTCTGCAACTTAAACCGGATGACACTTTGCTGGTGCGCGGGGGAACAAGTGCTGCCGGACTGGCTGCTATTCAACTGGCTAAAGCAACCGGAGCCACCGTGCTGGCTTCGACAAGAAAAGAAGAAAAAAGGACTCTTCTGCAAGATGCTGGTGCTGACCATGTGCTGATAGACAATGGTTCGCTGAAGCAACAATTACTGACTATTTATCCGGAAGGTATCGCCAAAGTACTGGAGCTAATTGGCCCTGCTACTTTATTTGAATCTCTCAGTCTGGTAAAGAAACATGGCATTGTATGCATGACCGGTATGCTGGAAAAAAAAGGCACAATTGAAAACTTCTATCCCATCAAGGATATACCATCAGGAGTTTATCTGACTGGATTTGTCAGCAATACACCTACACAGACAGCAATAGACGCCCTGTTTGCCCAGATAAAAAGACATCGACTAAGGCCCCGTATTGCAGCTTTATTTCCATTGGAAGAGATTGCCAAAGCTCATCAACTGATGGAACACAATCAAGCTAACGGGAAAGTAATCATAACTCTCAATCATTAAAAAATCATCAATAGAAAATGAAACGTACCTTATTAGCAACAGTCATTATTGGCCTTAGCACCCTTGCATTCGCACAGGGTAAATTTGAAACCCAAAACCTTGGAACTTTCAAACTCCACTCCTACGTAACCGGCGATCCGCTGGGCGATATCAATTACCTTATTGAAACTCCCAAAGGGATTGTGGTAGTGGAACCGGCTGCATTCTACGACAACATCAAGGAACTCAATGCCTATATCCATAAACTGGGTAAACCGGTCGTAAAAGTGATTTCTGATTATCACGTGGCAGGCTACACCGGCTTTGACAAATCCAAATATGTTATGGTCGAAGGTATGCCTGAATTTTCTCACGGTTCGGTATATGGTGGTATGATGTCTCATTTTGGAGATGTTTTCAAGGGAAAAATGGATGTCTCCAAATACGACAAAACAGAAGTAATATCGCGCAACACAAAGAAGAACTGGGCGGGGGGTAGAATTTCAATTTGCAGAGGGAACCGGATCTGACTTCCCTGCATCAAGCATCATGATCGGCAAAAAAGTATATTATACCCACTTCACTCCTGCCAAATCACATCCAAGTTCGTTGCAAATCAACAGTCGCGAGGCTGTAAATGCCGTGCTTGCTGAATTGAAAAAAGTAAAAGCATCGGGCTGCACCATTGTTATTGGTGGTCACGGTATGGCAACAACGGATATTGCTACCGTTGAATTCGAAATAGCTTACCTGACAAAGGTTAACGAAGTACTTGCGACGGCATCCAGCAAAGACAACTTTATTGCTGAGGTCAAAAGTGCTTATCCTGGACTGGCGGGTGAAGATAATCTGGCCGGTATTGCAAACGCGTTGTACAAAAAGTAATACTATACATTCAAAGGCTATCTGTATGAGGTAGCCTTTGATTTAATTCCTGATCAATTATGCGTTCGAAGATATTTCTGTTTATTCTTCTTACTACACTCAGTGCTTATGGCCAGCAAAATCTGAGAAGAATTTTTCAACCGGCCAATGTGGTCAATAAAATCCCATACGGAGCAAATCCCCAAACCGGGCATTATGTACAAGCGGGTGATGCCAGAATTTACTATGAAATCTATGGAAGCGGAAAACCACTGGTGATTCTTCATGGCGGATTATTTGGCTCAACCATGGAGATGGGAGAATTTATTGATAGCCTGAAAACCAGCTATCAGGTAATTGCCATCTCAACCCGCGGGCATGGAAAGTCAGAAATTGGAACTTCCCCGATTACCTTTGATAAAAAAGCAAATGATATAATATCCGTAATTAAAGCTGTAACCAAAGATAGTGTCACCATTCTTGGATTCAGCGATGGTGCTTATACTGGTTATAAAGTTGCCAGCATGTATTCCGAAAATGTAAAGAAATTGATTGCTATTGGAGCCGGTGAACAGATACCCGGATTACGCAAGGTGGTTCCTTTTACCAAAGAGGTATTTAAGGTGGATGCAGCCTATTGGAAAACAGCAACTGGCACTTATGCCTCAACCCGAAAGGATAGAAGATTTCTGGAAAGATATGGCCAATTTCTATAACACAATGGTTGCCAGCAAAGAATTATTCTCTACGATCAAATGCCCGGTACTGGTGATGGCCGGAGAACTTGACCGCAACGCCCCGCTACCAACAGTAATAAATGCTTACAATATGATACCTCATAGCCAGTTAAGCATTATTCCCAACGCCGGACATACTGTATTTCTCGAGAATTTCGCAGCGGTGTGGACTAGTATGGTTCCGTTTTTGAAAGAGTGATTTTTTCTAAACTTCCGGAGAGAATACATTCCTAAAAATGCGCAATAGAAAACAATACCATCAACTTTTACAAAGAACTCCTGCTTCCCCCATCATGATTAACAAGGGTAAGCAGGAGTTCTTTTATAGCTATTATCAGCTAAATCTGAAAGAGAATTTCAGCGGTCAATCCACTTCGCATTGGCCGGCTGATAACGGTCACCCTGAATAGTGATTTTAGAAGCAGCTTCTTCTATTTGTTTCAAATCATCAGAAGTCAGTTCGACCTCAACCGCTCCAATATTTTCGTTGAAGCGATCCAACTTAGTCGTTCCAGGAATGGGCACAATCCAAGGCTTCTGAGCCAGGATCCAGGCTAAAGCTATTTGCGCCGGAGTTATTCTTTTGAGGCAGCTATAGTCTATCACCCAACCAAGCCATTCTTTCACTCACACTCACCTTTCAAAATCGACTGTTTGACTTCCAGTAGACGATTCTTCATTTGTTTCAACTGTTCAATCTTATTATCTATCTCAAGGATTTTAGCATCAAAAAAGGCTAATTGGTCATCCTGATTAAATGTGCCACTATACCATTTCTCCAACATCACTTTTATTTCCGAAAGGGTTAATCCCGCTTCCTGTGCTTCCTTGATGATCTCAATCCGTTCAATATGATGTTCATCATATAGTTTATACTTGTTTGTTTTTACACTTTCATCTACAACTCCGCTCAACAGTCCAAGATTCTCATAATATCGAATTGTATGCGTTGTAACACCTGTTTTTTTTGACAATTCATTGATGTACATAACTCTTCTTGTTAATGATTTGTAAATATACAAAGTATAGAGTATAGTCTACACTTTGATGATGCAAAACTAATACATACTTTTGGAACAACAAAATAAACACATCATATTGTGGCATACAAAATGATAAAATTCATATTAAGTATTGTATTGATTATGAGCATATCTACTTTCGCTATTTCACAAAGTGCACCTTTTGGAAAGGCTCCTAAAGGTGAGCGTTTGGAGCTCATCGAGAAATCGCCAAATTACAAAGACGGCAAGTTTCGAAACATACATTTTACCCCGGTTATCCCGGAAGGGTACACCATGATTGGTGAGATTTATAGAACTTTTTTCAAACGTACCTCACGTAAGTTTCCAACAGATAGTATTCCATCTGTAAAAACAAACCTGTTTAACTTACCCTTGGATAGCAATATGGTGGTTTGGTTTGGACATTCATCATTATACATGCAAATTGACGGCAAACGTTTTTTAGTTGACCCTATTTTCAGTAAAAGAGCAACGCCATTACCTTTTGGTGTGAACGCATTCAAAGGAACGAACAGATACACCGCTGAGGACATGCCCGAAATTGATTACCTATTGATTACACACGACCATTTCGACCATCTGGATTACAATACGGTAAAAGCACTCAAATCAAAAGTTAAAAACGTGGTTTGTGGCCTTGGTGTGGGTACTTATTTCGAATCGTGGGGTTATAGCCCCAATAAAATTATTGAGAAGGATTGGAACGAAACCTATAACATTGCGGATAACTTCAAGATCCATATAGTTACGGCCGCACATGGCTCGGGTAGAGGCATTATTAATATCGATAAAACTTTATGGGTATCCTTTATTATTGAATCGCCTTCAATGAGGATTTTTCTCAGTGGTGATGGTGGCTATGATGCCCATTTTGCAGAAATCGGTAGAAAATTCGGAGCATTCGATGTCGCTTTTTTAGAAAACGGACAATATATCGATAGCCTAAACTCAATACATATGGCTCCAGAATATGTAATAAAAGCAGCTAAAGACTTAAATGCTAAGCGCATTTTCCCTATTCACTCATCAAAATTCGTTTTGTCACGCCATGCCTGGGATGATCCTCTTGTACGAATTACCAGGCTTGGGGCAAAAGCAAATATACCAATAGTCACCCCGCTCATTGGCGAAGCGGTTAATTTGAACGATAGCACACGAGTTTTTAGGCATTGGTGGGAAGGGATAAACTAAGATAAAATAGTAATCATTAATAACTTAGAAATATGGAATCAAAAATTATTCTTATCACCGGAGCTACACAAGGCATTGGAAAAGAAACGGCAATGACTTTGGCAAAACAGGGACATCATGTAATCATTCATGGTCGGAATCAATCAAAACTACAATCTGTTGCACAAGAAATAAAATCGGCAACAGGCAACAATAAGGTTGATACGATAATAGCCGACTTGTTTTCGCTTGCCGATACAAAAAGAATGGCAGATGAATTTAAAACAAGATACGACCACTTGGATGTATTGATAAATAATGCAGGTGCAATCTTGAATAAAGATCGGGAAACGACAAAGGAAGGCTTTGAAAAAACGATAGAGCTTAACCTATTTGTGCCGTTTCTATTAATGCATTCTTTATTGGATGTATTGAAAAAAAGCCCGTCTGCACGTATTGTAAACCTTTCATCGGCTATGCACCGCCGCGGAGGAGTACCTGATCTTAACGATTTTCAGTTAGAAAAAAGCTACGCAACGGATAGAGCCTATGGCTTGTCTAAATTATACCTGATTTGGATAACTCAACACATGGCAAAATTTCTGAAAGAAAAAGGGATTAGTAACATTACCGTAAATGCATCGCATCCCGGGGCTGTTGCCACTAATTTCGGCCAAGATTCAGACAAAGGATTTGTTATGAACTTGATATTTAAAATTGCTTTGCTGTTTATGGATAAAGTGGAAGATGGCGCAAGAGCCAGCATTTATCTTGCTACTTCGCCCGAAGTACAAAACGTAACCGGCAAATTCTACAGCAATAAAGCTAAACCCGAAAAACCGGCAGATAAATACTATACTCCCGAAAACGAAAAACTGGTTTGGGAGTATTGTATGAAAATGACAAAGAAATATCGATGAAGATAACAATCCTGATATTGTCGATTCTACTAATCGTCCTGTTTGTTCCGGCTGTTTTCTTCGGCCCTTGGATTTACTTTTCGTTTTTAATGAAGCGTCAACATACTAACACTTACGCCATTCAGAATGTAGGGGTAAATAAAGACATTCGGGTATTCAATGTAGGAGTAAAAGACAAAACCAAAGTAATTCTATACAGCCACAATCACTGGGAATGTCTGACCTGGCAGTTCATCCAATTAGAAGAAAATACCTATTTGCTCAAGAATCTGGCGACACAAAAAACGTTTGAACCAGCTTCAGTTCCGAAAGAGGGAGTGGCTTTGTGGCAAAAATCATTGGGCGGAAGTAAGCTTCAGTATTGGGAGTTTATCAAACAAAACGACGACAAATATTTGATCCGACTGAAAGATACGGAACTATACCTTACAGCTACTTCCCAACATGACAATTCTCCAATTATACTATTGCACAAACAAAATTCAGAAATGCAACTTTGGCGTCTGATAAAACAGAATCCAATATATAATTAAAGACGAAAATACCTATAACCTGCAATAAAACAAACATTTAAACCAAACATCCATGTTATTGCGAGTTGTGTGCGATAATTTACTAAAAACAAACTCATGAAAAGATTTCTTATTATTACACCAATCATTCTCCTAATACTAGGAGTCACGCCTTTTGTATACAGGTATATCAAGGATATTCGAAAGAAACTGAGTTATACCAACACCTTTGCTATTCAAAATGTGCAAACGGGCAAAGATATTCGGGTTCAGAATGCGAACTATCACAATAATGCGCGAACTATTCTATACGGTCATCACAACTGGGAATGTATTACCTGGGAGATGATAAAACTGGAAGAAAATACCTATTTACTCAAGAACCTGTATACTGAAAAAACGTTCGAACCCATCAGCACACCTAAATCAGGCGTTGGTTTGTGGCAAAAACCAATGGGAGGACGGGATTATCAGTATTGGGAGTTTATCCCGCAAGCAAATGATACCTATCTGATTCGCCTGAAAGGAACTGAACTATATATTACGATAAGTTCAGAAGATGAAGATACTCCATTGATTCTTGTGCCAAAACAAAATTCAAAAAGCCAGCTTTGGAAATTGATTCGGCAAAGTCCATGGATTTAATACGAGATATACATTGAATCTCAAAAGGGTATTCAGATACAGATAATATCATTCAATCCCCTTTTGAGATATTGTATTACCGAAATCAGCGGTCAATCCACTTCGCATTGGCCGGCTGATAACGGTCACCCTGAATAGTGATTTTAGAAGCGGCTTCTTCTATTTGTTTCAAATCATCAGAAGTCAGTTCAACCTCAACCGCTCCGATATTTTCGTTGAAGCGATCCAATTTAGTTGTTCCCGGGATGGGCACAATCCAAGGCTTCTGAGCCAGGATCCAGGCTAAAGCGATTTGAGCCGGAGTAACTTCTTTCTGAGCTGCTATGGCCTTCACCAAATCAACCAACCCCATATTGGCCTGAAGGTTTTCAGGAGAGAAGCGCGGAACTGTATTTCTGAAATCGGTACTTTCGAAGGTAGTATCCGCACTGATTTTACCGGTCAGAAAACCTTTTCCCAGCGGACTGAATGGCACAAAACCAATTCCCAGTTCTTCAAGAGTCGGCATGATTTCCGCCTCAGGCTCTCTCCAGAAGAGGGAATATTCGCTTTGTAAAGCGGTAACAGGTTGTACAGCATGGGCACGACGAATGGTGTTTACTCCCGCTTCGGAAAGTCCGAAGTGTTTTACCTTACCTTCCTCTATCAGCTCTTTGACTGCTCCGGCCACATCTTCAATGGGCACATTCGGATCCACCCGATGCTGATAGAGCAAATCTATGGTTTCGACTCTCAAGCGTTTCAAAGAAGCTTCCACCACTTCACGAATATGCTCGGGACGGCTGTTGAGCCCTCCGGTAATACCACCCAGATTAAATCCAAACTTGGTGGCTATTACCACCTCGTTTTTGAAGGGTTCAAGTGCCTCTCCTACCAGCTCTTCGTTAGTGAAAGGGCCGTACACCTCGGCGGTATCAAAGAACGTTACTCCACTCTCCACTGCTTTGCGAATGAGTGTGATCATCTCCTTTTTATCGGCCGGCTCACCATAGCCGAAGCTCATGCCCATGCAGCCAAGCCCTAAGGCTGAGACTTCCGGGCCGTTTATTCCTAATTTTCTTGTTTGCATGATGTTGTGTTATTAAATTACTATACAAAAGTAGTCATAAGCCTACATGAATGTTTTCCCCTACGGCTCAAACATATTTGTCTGAAAGCTCAATATGCATCATACATAGAAACAGAGCCCGAAATAACACTGGATTCGGTTAGTAATTCTGCCTAATGGACAAGATAATCTGAAAATATGATCGAATATCCCCGCCTAATCTACAGATCTTGTCCCATCACCTTTTTACGATGCGCCACCCCCCAATTATACATAGCCATCACTACATCCGTCAAAGTTTCGGCATAAGGTGTCAACTCGTATTCTACTGTTACCGGCCGGGTATTACACACGGTCCGGCTAACCAGTCCATTCATTTCAAGATCCTTAAGCTCCTTTGAGAGAATCCGTGGTGTTATACCTGCTTCCCTTGAAAGCTCTTTGAATTTCATTTTACCATTGCGCAGGATAGAAATAAGTACGAGTTTCCATTTACCACCCACTACATATAATGTATCCTGTATCGCTTGCGCTGCCTGTGAGCATGTTACTCCTTCCTGATGTATCTCGTTTTGCATGAGTTATATTTTAAATAGTATCGTTTTTGTAACCGGTATCCTTTTTGTAACAGGTTACAAATGTAGCGACCAATGCTATAACTTTGCACATATCAATCTGAATTTATTCAATAAAATCAAAACCAAAAGATTATGGAAACGAAAAAAATAGTTTTAGCTGATGCTACAGAAGAGTTGGAAACAAAGAAAGGGAAAAGATGGAGTAAAAAACAAATCCTGACATGGGGACTCTCAGGCCTTGTGACCTTTATTTTTCTGGGAAGCGGTATCTTTAAACTGACAGGTGGTGACGCCACTCTCCTAATGGCACAATTAGTGGGAGGAGCCAACAACCTCACCCTTCTGGCTTACCTTGAATTTTTAATTGTGGCATTGTTTCTGATTCCTAGAACAGCCATTATAGGTGCGATGATGATGGTTGCCTATATGGGTGGTGCTGTTGCTGCACTCTTTGTACAAAATCAATCGGTTTTGCCGCCGGTTATACTGGAGATTATTATCTGGATTGCCGTTTTTATCCGTTTTCAGGAATTAACAGGAAGAGAGTAATAGCTGATAGATTTATCTCCAAAAAGGCAGACAGTATATTCAAAACAATCTAAAGAATTATAATCATGAAACTATTTGAAGAGTTTAAATCCGAAAGCCTCTCTCTGAAAAACAGAATGGCGATGGCTCCAATGACCAGAAGCAGAGCCGATCTAAACGGTATAGTAAGTGATCTTACCGTACTGTACTACACGCAAAGAGCAGGGGCTGGCCTGATTATATCAGAAGGAATAAATATTTCTGATGATGCATTAGGAAGCCCATTAACACCGGGTCTGTATACCCGGGAGCAAATTGAGGCATGGAAAAAAGTGACACAATCTGTACATGATAACGGTGGTGTGATTTATGCGCAACTCTGGCATACCGGACGCATAGGGCACTCTTCTGACCGAAAAGGCGTTTTGCCGGTCGCACCTTCTGCCATTGCGATAGAAGGAATGCAGCATTTCACAATGAATGGGATGCAGGCTTACGAAACACCACGTTCCTTGACCATTGAAGAGATCAGACAAACGACTCTGGATTACCGGCAGGCTGCGATCAATGCTATTGAAGCCGGTTTTGATGGCGTTGAACTTCATGCGGCGAACGGTTATCTGCCTAATCAGTTTTTATCTGACAACGCCAATCAGAGAAATGATGAATATGGAGGTAGTATTGAAAATAAATGTCGTTTTATTCTGGAGATCATGCACGCGTTGATTGATGCTATCGGTGGAGACAAAGTAGGAATACGCATATCTCCTACCCAACCCTACGGAGCAATAGTCCAAAATGATCCGGTTGCGACTTACTCATATTTGATCGGAGAACTCAACAAGCTGAACTTCGCTTATCTTCACCTAATGAAGAAAAGCCCGATGTTCCCTTTATTACCGGGATATCCCGAAGATGAAATGGAAGTATTCGGCAAACTGGTCAGACATACTCTTATTGCGAATGGAAACTACAATAAGGAAACCGGTGAAGCCGAACTTCAAAAAGGCAATGCAGATATTATCTCTTACGGAACTTTGTTTCTCGCAAATCCGGATTTACCCAAACGTTTCGAGCTTGATGCGGCCTTCAATACTCCTGACAGAGCAGCCATGTTTGGTGGAGGGGAAAAAGGATATACCGATTACCCATTTCTCAATACTTAATCAGATATTCATAGTAAGAGAGTCAGACACATGCTGACTCTCTTCTTTTTTCAACCAATACTGAAGTTACGATTTCATACCCCAATCAGAACGATTTGATACCCTTCACCGAAAATTCATTTGAGTAATTTTGTCAGTAAATAATACCAGAGAAAACAAACAACTTAAGCTCACATGAAAAAAATCACCTCTCTCCTACTCTTCTTGCTGCTGATGTATCAAATGCAGGCCCAGCAACAATTCGGTCATCCGGCTGAAGGAAATTACCTCAATCCTGTCTTTGCCGGCGATTATCCCGATCCGAGTATTTTACGCGATGGAAAGGATTATTACATCGTTCACTCCTCATTCGAATATTATCCGGGGTTACAGATATGGCACTCTACCGACCTTATTAACTGGAAGCCGGTGGCTGCAGCTTTGCATAAGTATGTCGGATCAGTATGGGCACCTGACCTTGTCAAATACAAAAACAGGTATTACATCTATTTTCCGGCCAATAATACTAATTATGTAGTGTCAGCTCCTTCCATTGAAGGCCCCTGGAGCGATCCTGTTGATCTGAAAATCGGCTACATTGATCCGGGGCATATTACAGATGAAAAGGGAAACCGGTATCTCTATTTTAGCAACGGAACTTATGTTCCGCTGTCAGAGGACGGACTGCGCACTACCGGAGAGGCCCGCAAGGTATATGACGGCTGGACGATTCCGAATGATTGGTCCATCGAGTGCTTTTGCATGGAAGGGCCTAAACTGACCAAACACGGCAACTACTATTACCTTACAGTTGCAGAAGGTGGTACTGCCGGTCCTGCCACCGGACATATGATAATCTCCGCCCGCTCCCGTTCTCCGCTTGGGCCGTGGGAAAATTCCCCATACAACCCTATTCTAAGAGCTCAGAATAATAGTCAGCAGTGGTGTTCAATCGGTCACGGTACGTTATTCGACGATGCCGAAAACAAATCGTGGATTCTGTTTCATGGCTATGAAAACGAACATTATAACATGGGACGACAAACTATGCTCTTACCCGTAGAATGGACCAAAGACGGATGGTATAAAATTCCTCAGAACATAAAGGTTGATCAACCGGTGCAAATAAAAACAGGAAAGAATCAGGCAGAAAGCTATTCTCTCAATGATGACTTTTCCGGAAAAGAATTAAAATCACAATGGAAATTCTTCGGTGAATACAATCCGGGACGATTCAAACTGGAGAACCAGTCGCTGGAACTCCGGGCACAAGGACATTCGGTTGCTGATTGTTCGCCTATGCTCTGCATACCGCCTACACATTCTTACATGGCCGATGTGGAACTATCTATCGAAGGAAATGCAACAGGAGGATTAGTCTTATTTTACAACAAACAGGCTTATTCCGGTATTCTGGCTGATTCCTGCAATATTCTGGCAAACCTGAGAGGCTGGCAATTTCCTACGGTAAAAAACGGGATCAACAGACACGTATTTCTGCGTCTGATCAACAAAAACAATACCGTAGATATGTACTATAGCAAGGATGGTAAACAGTGGGTGAAGATAGAAAACTCTTTGGAAGTGTCGGGTATGCACCACAATGTATTGAGCGGATTTATGAGCCTGAGACTCGGACTTTGCGCTATGGGTGACGGTATCGTTAGATACAAAAACTTCCGGTATACGATCCTGCCCTGATTAATGAGGACATCCCGGATAAATAACTTCTGAGATCCGATCAGGATGACGGGCACCGTAGGATTTCTTTTTAACCAGAGACTCTTGCCAGACAAAAAGCTGGTAAGAGTCTCTATAAAGGCTATCAACTATTTACACAAAGATAGACAATCCTGATTTAGTACACTTTACTGTAGGCGACATAGTCTACAGCACTAAAAAACGGGTAAAGTGGAAGCGTTGGAATCATCTGTTTTACCGTTTCAATGTCCACCTCTTTAAAAACCAGAATGGCTCCTTTGGCATTTTCCTTAGCAAAAAGATGTTCCAGTTTTCCGTCTGTTTTCCACTTACCGGCGACTTCGTGTTCTT
The DNA here is from genome assembly GCA_963662365.2 of Bacteroidales bacterium. Lineage (GTDB taxonomy): Bacteria > Bacteroidota > Bacteroidia > Bacteroidales > UBA7332 > CAXXIC01. The sequence continues at coordinate 182,960 of CAXXPA010000006.1, read as the reverse complement.
CTTTTAGATGTTGCTCCATATTTGGAATAGGATTATTCAGATCCATGCATATATCAGCAAAAACTCTGTTCATATATTCTGTTTTATAGTCATTAATAATTAGTTCATCGGATTCTCCCAGCCGCCGCGGGTATCTACCCCGGTAGCAGATGCAAGTGTTTCAAGACGTTCCATTTCTTCGGGCGTCAGTGTAATTTGTGCTGCTTGTATTGCATCCTCCACGTGAGCAACTTTTGTCACACCAATAATAGGTAAGGTGTTTTTAGCAATAGCCCACGCAATGGCTACCTGTGCTACCGAAGCCCCCCGACTACTGCCTATTTCTTTCATGGCGTTGGTGAGTTCTTCCAGTTGCGGTAGCACTTTATTGTATGTTTGTCCGCGCCCGCTACCTTCCGGAAGCGGATTGGCTGCATTATATTTTCCTGACAGAGCTCCTTGTTCCAATACCATATAGGCAAAAAAAGTAATTTTATTCTCTTTGCAGTAATCCAGAATACCTGCTTCTTCAGACGAACGGTAAAGCAGGCTATAGTGGTTTTGTACAGCCGAGATGCTAAATCCGGCTTCTGCCAAAATACTGTTTGCCCGTTTTATTTGAGCCAGATTGTGATTGGAAACACCCACTCGCTTTACTTTTCCGCTTTTAAGCAACGGTACTAAACCGAGTGTCCATTTTTCCACATCCATTGGGTTATGAATCCAGTAGATATCAATATAATCAGTATTGAAGCGTAGTAAACTTGCATTCAGCATATCTTCCACCGGATTGGCTCCGTTACCCGCTATTTGCGGCGTGAATTTTGTGGATAAGACAATTTCTTCGCGTCGATATTGTTTTACAAACTCCGCAAGCAACGATTCGGAAGAACCCATGCCATACACTGCAGCTGTATCCCAAAGATTCAGTCCACCTTGCATCGCGGCATCAAATACGGGTTTCAAATCGATGGCATTCAGATTATTTCCAAATACCTGGTCGCCTCCGGCAAAACCGGTTCCCCATGACCATGTTCCTAAAGCTATTCTGGGTAAGTTGTTCATTTGTTTGTGAAATTAAAGTAGTTGTGTTGATGATAAGTTTATGAATAATATGTATTTGTATGAATGGATAGATGGTTGATATACAGTCGCTATATAAACGTACACATCCAATTACAGTTTTTGTTCTCCGATATTCCAAACCGGTTTAACCGTCATGTTTTTTCGGTTTTGAGCCAATACACCCGATAAATTGTGAGGCATATAGGCTTCTTCCAGATAGTTTACTTCATCTTCTGTAAGGGCTATATCTACGGAACGTACTGCATTTTCAATATGATGAAGCTTGGTTGCCCCCACTATAGGAGATGCAACTTTTGACAATAACCACGCTAAGGATACATCCGACATACTGATTCCTCTTTGTTGGGCAACTGCGGCCACTCGGGCAATAATAACTTCGTCCTGCATTTTTGTATGGTCATACTTCAATTTCGCATATTGGTCCTCTGTCAGACGTTTGGAAGACTCACCGGCGCTTTTTGCCAGTCTTCCGCTCGCCAATGCACTATAAGGTGTTAATGCAATATTTCCCTCCTGACAATAGGGAATCATTTCACGTTCCTCTTCCCGGTATATCAGGTTGTAATGACCCTGCATGCTGATAAATTTTGCCAGTCCGTTGTTCTCTGCATATGCATTGGCTTTGGCCAGCTGCCAGGCAAAACAGTTGCTGATACCGATATAGCGGGCTTTTCCAGCCTTGACGACTTCGTTTAAACCTTCCATTATTTCTTCAAGGGGAGTATGGTAATCCCACATATGGTAGATAAAGAGGTCAACGTAATCCATTCCCAGGTTATGAAGACTCCTGTTAATCATTCGTTCTATATGTTGCTTACCATTTATGTTTTGAATGGCATCTTCAGGTGCACGTGGTAAAAATTTTGTAGCGACAACAACCTTATCCCGACTGATCTGCTTTTTCAGACTTCTGCCTAAAAATTGCTCGCTGGTTCCACTTTGATACCCGATAGCCGTGTCGAAGAAGTTAATCCCCAGGTCGATACTTCTCCTGATAATTTCATCGGAATGTGGTTCGTCCAGTGTCCACGAATGCTGTCCTGTTTGAGCATCGCCAAATCCCATGCAACCCAAACAGATGCGCGACACTGTCAAATCTGATGTCCCTAATTTTGTATATTTCATTTTCTGTTTTCTGTTTTGAGAAAATTATTCAGTCTGCTTAATTCATTTTTTTGAAAATGGATGGCATATCGCCGACATTCAAAGTTCCCATATCAACCAGCTTCAATTCTTTTACCATTTTAGCGGTGGCAGTTTTGTAATGTTTGAAATGGGGCGATTTTATATGCATCTCGTAAGCCTCTTTGCTGGCATATATTTCCAGTATTCTGATTTCGGTAGAATTGTTCTTTTGAAACATTGGAAAAATGGAAATTACGCCCGGTTCCACTTTTACAGAGGCTGCTGACTCTTCCTTTAAAATCGCCAGATACTCATTTAAATATTCTGGAACGATCTCTATTTCACTAAGCCTTACGATCATCTCTTTTGAGACGGTAACTCTATTGTTGGTTTGGCATGAAACAAAGGCCAGTGACAAAAGAAGTATGAGTAATTTTATGGACGATTTCTGCATAACGATTTTTTATTTCATCTTCAATGCAAGTGTTGCTACACGCGCACCAAGGTTTTCTCCGGTCAGTTTGTCTTCTGCGTTGGGAGCCTCTTCAATAGGTTCCTGACTTGCCTGAGCCATCGCACCAATCCACGATCCAAGGCGGTTTACGCCGTTGGGTTGTCCCGGAAGCTCTCCCAGACTTACCCAAAGCATACTGTGGGACATGGCAAATGATTGAAAGAATTGAAGTGTAGCCAACTTATCTCCGCTGGGTGCACCCGAAATGGTAAACCCAGCTGCCAGCTTATCTTTCCACTTCTGATTGAACCAACTTCCTACTGTTGCATCGGCAAAAGCCTTGAACTGTGCAGCAGGACCGCTCATATAAGTGGGCGCACCAAATATAATTGCATCGCTATTGTCAAGGGTAGCAATTACCTCTTCGTTTACATAACGGCCATTCACGATATCCTCTCCGTTGATAGAAATAAGAGTTGTACTAATGTTGTTCACAGAGGCTGCTCCTTTTTCGATTGCTTCTGCCAGTTTTGCGGTATGACCTGCACCGCTGAAATAAATAATAGATACTTGTGCCATCATCGATAACTTTTTTGTTTAATACTTTGAGAACGATTTGATAATGCAAAATTCGGGCAAAAAACCGGGACCAATTTATACCTATCACTGAGCTTTCTACCATTATTACTGATTATGTTTGGCTCCGGTAGTTCCGTGACAGAAATGATATACATTTGTACAAATATCTAACTCAAAACCCGTTATGGATGAATTAATCAGACTGGATTCAATATCCGATTACAATGATATGGCAGGAATAGAGACACGACACCCGTTGGTTAGTGTGATCGATCTGTCTACCCTCAAACCATTTATTCATAGAAGACAAAGTATAAACTTTTATGCCATATTTCTGAAGGACACTAAGTGCGGAGATATCCGGTACGGAAGGAATATTTATGACTATCGGGAAGGTACATTGATGTTTGCCGCACCGGGTCAGGTACTCGATTACGACAACAATGGTGAACTTATGCAACCCATGGGCTGGGCATTATTGTTTCATCCTGACTTACTCAGAGGAACTCATCTGGCACAGTGCATGAAGGAGTACTCCTTCTTTTCTTATGAAGTGTACGAAGCACTGCATTTATCAGAACAAGAAAAACAGATCGTGATCGACTGTATGTACAAAATTGAGATAGAACTACAGCACGCTATCGACAAACACAGTCGGCTATTAATAGCTACAAATATCGAATTGCTACTCAACTATTGCGTCCGGTTTTATGACAGGCAGTTTATCACCCGAAGTATTCCCAATAAGGATATTCTGACGCGATTTGAGACTTTACTTGACAACTATTTTGAGTCGGAATTACCACAGACGCTCGGTTTTCCTTCCGTAAAATATTGTTCGGAGCAATTAAATCTATCCACAAACTACTTCGGTGATTTAATCCGAAAAGAGACAGGGAAAAGTGCACAGGAACATATACAGCTAAAAATTATCGAACTGGCTAAACAACGGATCTTTGAAACCCAGAAACCGATTGGAGATATCGCTTTTGAACTCGGCTTCAAATATCCCCAACACTTCAGCAGACTGTTCAAAAACGAAACCGGATTTACGCCAAATAAATACAGGTTAAAGCATTAAAAGACAACTGCCACTTAACAGAAATCGTTAAGTAGTAGTTGTCTTTTACCGAGGAGGTAAGCTGCATCGCTGAACGGCACTGCTTCTCCTGCGTGAAGTCGGTCAAATATTGGATGTATACTCTTCATCGCTCACCGGCTCGAGCCAGGTAACCTGGTTAATGCTTGCTTTTGGTGTAATGCCCACGTGAACAAATTCACTGTGTGCTGTAGCTCCGTGCCAGTGAACGATGTTGGATTTTATTTCCACCACATCACCGGCTTTCAATAGTTGTGCAGGTTTACCTTTCTCCTGATAATAGCCCTCGCCTGAGGTACAAAGCAGTAGTTGTCCGTGGGAATGTTGATGCCAGTAGTTGCGGCTGCCGGGTGCAAAGGTTACATTGTAGCTTACCAGATCGTATGTTGCCACATCGGTTATCAGCATTTCGACCCAGGCATCGCCGGTGAAGTAAGCCGGGGCTTTTTGTCCTTTCGGAAAAATTTCGTTTGTATTCATTGTAAGTGATTTTACTTAGTAAGAGCGTGACTTCGAGTCACGCCCTCACATGTTATCCTAATTTAGTCCGATCAATTATTTGGCATTTTCCAATACAGTGCGAATCATATCGGGAGTATAAAGGGCTGTAGCTCCCCACATAGCTGCCACTGCCGATAGTTTCTCTACCAGTACGGGAATGTCTTCTTCAGGAATATTTCCTTCTTTCAGCGTTACCGGAGTTCCGATTTTTGAATACCACTGCGTCAATGCTTCAATGCCGGCATCAGCACCTTCTACATTGAACATAACTTTTGCGAACTGTTCGAAACGTTCAGGCTGATTGTTCTTTTGCCACTTCATCCAGGCTGGCATAATGATAGACAAACCGGCACCGTGCGCGATATTGTATTCAGCCGAAAGGGTGTGTTCGATAAAGTGAGTATCGAAACGGTTATTTTGCACCCCGCAGAATGTGGTAAAGTTCAACGCCTGAGTAGCTGCCCAGGCAAATTCAGCCCGTGCCTCGTAATTGGTTACATCAGCAAGCAGGATTTCAGTGGTGCGCATCACGGTCTTCAGAATATTTTCGACGTGACCGGCTATAAATTGAGGCAGATAGGTTGCCGACAAATATAGATCCAGACTGTGTGCAAAAATATCGGCAGCCGAATACACCAGATAGTCGCGGGTAACCGAAGCCTGCAATTCAGGATTGATCACCGAAACTGTAGGAAAGGTATTGGGGCCCGCAAGACTAAGTTTCTGTTTGGTCTCGTCTTTTGTCACCACGGCATAGTTGTTCATTTCGCTACCGGTAGCGGCAAGCGTCATGATGTCGAAAATCTTCAATGCCTGCCCCGGCACCGCTTTGTAGGTAAAGAAATCCCACACATCACCTTCGTATTTTGCTCCGGCTGCAATAGATTTTGAAGAATCGAGTACCGAACCGCCTCCGATTGCCAACACGGCTTCCAGCTCCTTCGATTTGGCAATCTCAATTCCCTCGTAAACTTTGCTTAGCAGCGGATTACTTTGCACTCCACCGAGTTCCTCAAAAGTGATTCCGTTATCAGCCAGTGATTTAGCCACTTTATCGAACAGGCCATTTTTCTTAATCCGGTCAGAACCGTAAACGATTAAGACTTTTGATACACCATACTCTGAAATGTATTTACCAATATTCTTTTCTTTGCCTTTGCCGAATTCAATTCGGGTAGGATTGTAATAACTAAAGTCAAACATAATTCTATTGTTATTTAAATTGTTCTTCGATTTTGGTAATCCGTCAAGCGGCTTAGAGCCGCTGCCCGGTGTGGATATGTTTACACGGAAGCCCCTGTCTTAAATGCTTCCTGCAAAGTTCTCGTTCCCCTGACATCATTTTTTTGCCAGAGTCCCAGGCCTTTGATTACACCTTTCTCGTGTGCATCGGTCAGGCAATAGGTAAATCCGCGGAACTCTTCGATGGTTCGGTCCATTGCTGTACTATCCTCATCTGCTGCCGTCATGATGAAATAAAACTCCTTGTCGCTGATCTCAGTATAGCGTGCACAACAGCGGTCAATCAACGTCTTCATCTGCCCATTCATCGTGTAGAAATAAACCGGAGTAGCCATTACAATTACATCGGCTGCAACCATTTTAGCCAGAATGCCGGTCATATCGTCTTTCTGCGAACACCCTTTCGTGCGGTCGATACAGACTCCGCAACCGGTACAATAGTTGATATTGCTGTCCCGGATAAATATCTTTTCGGTCTCATGTCCTGCCGATTGTGCTCCTTCGATAAAGCTGTCACACAACGTATCGGAGTTTCCTCCCCTGCGCGGACTACCCGAAAGAATCAAAACTTTCTTTGCCATTTGAAATCTCTTTTTACTGTTTTAATCTGATGCAAAATTACGGTAAGAAGCATCTGTAGTGTTTTTCCTCACGGCTCAAACAATTTTGCCCAAAAGCTCACCATTACTACTCGGGGCATACCCAAACTGGCGCTTGAAGGCTGAAGAGAAGTGTGACAGATTCTTAAACCCAACCTCCAGATAGACATCGGATATCTTTTTGTTTTCATGACGAAGTTTGTCATAAGCCACCCGCAGGCGTTTATCAATTAACCACTTCTGCGGAGAAACCGGACTGATCTTCTTAAAGTCCCGTTTGAAGGTCGCCAGGCTCCTTCCGGTAAACCCGGCAATATCTTCCACCGAAAGGTCGTACATGTAATTCTCATCCATAAAATCAAGAATATCGATCTTCCATGGTTCGGTAAAATCAAACAATGCCGGATAGAAACGCTGATCAATATTCAACAGGGAATAAACGCCCTCCTGCAGTTTCAGGTGCATCAACTCCTTAGCCGGTTCTTTGTCCGAATCGAAATAGGGCGTCATCGACTGAAACAGACTCTCGATGTCGGGCGTATTCGGCAATTTGATTACGCTGGGCTTGTGTTTTTCAGCCTCAAGGGGCAAATCCTTGCGGTCAATGGTCTGATAAAACTCCCGCAGGAAGTTGCGCTTAAAGTTCATAAAGATAGCCTTGAAGCGCTCCTCGCCTTTGGGTTGCTTCGTCATATTCACCGTATTGTCCCTGCGAATGAAAACGCACTCCCCTTTCCCGATCTTTACTTGTTTACCCTCTTTCTCAAGGATAAGTTCGCCCGAATAGAGGTACACCAACATATGCTCGCGGATCATCTTGGAACAACTGATCTCATCTTCTGAATAATAAGAAAAAAAGATATCGTGGTAGTGGAATCTGAGGGATTTGGAGACTTCCTGGTTCATGCTGATATTGAATTAGTTGTACGATTAAAGAAGTGTAATAGGGGATGTCCCAAAAGTCAAATAAGTTAAACTAAACGCAAAGTCGCTAAGACTATTGGGACACGCCCATCATTCACAGGTACAAATTTAAAACAAGAGCCGCAAGGAATGGTTTTCCCTACGGCTCAAACTATTTTGCTGAAAAGCTCAATATTTACTAACTGAAAATATTCACCAACACACCCAGTAGAAGCGAATACAACATGGTAAACAGCAGGTAAATGAGAAAACGATTCTTACCCAGAACGATTTTCACAGCACCCAGATTGGTAAACTTCGTTGCGGGACCGGTAATCATAAATGCAGCTGCAGCCCCTACACTCAATCCACTCGCGAGCCAATCCATCAGCAAAGGAATAGTTCCCCCGCCACACATGTAGAGCGGAACACCGAGAGTAGCTGCCATCAGCACACCGAATCCACGCTGATGTCCGAAAAGATCGGCAAACAGTCCTGTTGGCACGTAGCGTTGAAACAAGACCGTCAGTACAATCCCCAACATAAAATAGAGTCCGGTTGCTTTGAAATTCCGCCAGATATTTTTGATCAACCGCAGCAACAGATTGGGATCAGTATCCCGGCTGACAGACTCTTCAAAACCGGAGAAGTTGAAGAAGGAACGATCTTTGTAAAAATACCTCACCAATACACCAGCCAGCACACCGCACAAGAAGCCCGATGCGATACGGATAAACAGCACATTCTGTCCAAGTGCAGCACTGTAAATGATGAGTTGAGGATTGAGCAATATGGAGCTCATCATAAATGCAGCCAGCCAGTCTTGCCGCATTCCTTTCCGGGAAAAGGATGCGGCAATGGGAATAGTCCCATACATGCACAACGGAGACAGAATCCCCAACAGACTTGCCGGAACAATCCCCAGCAAACCAATATCCTTACCTTGCGTGGAAGCAAACAAACTGTGAATCTTTGATTTTCCAAAGACGGATATTACCGAACCGATCACAATACCAAAGACCCAGTACGGGGCAATCTGGTCAATCACGATGGTAAAATAATACCAGAGGTATATCAATTCTCTCTGAATCATGGTTTATTTGTCGAGGCTTACGATCTTGTAATTACGGCTACCCAGACCCATTTCAGCCGCATGCTCGATGGTATGAATTCCGTGACGTGACTCCATACGTTCGATCAGGTCTTTGCCATCCGGGGCTTTATAGACCAAATCCACACATGCCTGGTCCAGAGCTACAGGATCAAGCGAAGCCAGAATGCCGATATCTTTCATGGTTGGGTCTTTCGGATGTGAGTCACAATCGCAATCGACTGAAAGACGGTTCATCACACTGATGTAAACGACACGATTCCCCATCTGCTTCATCACCGCACCGGCAGCTTCGGCCATAGATTCGAGGAATGCATCCTGGTTGGTCTTGAAGCAGAGCGCAAAATCACTTGTACTTTTAGTTGTACCGGCTGTGTGTATCCACATCTTTCCTTCTGATGAAGCTATACCGATAGACATATTCTTGAAAGCTCCACCGAAACCGCCCATCGCATGTCCTTTGAAGTGAGACAGTATGATAAAGGAATTGTAGTTTTTAAAATGTGAACCCACATAGTCTTGTTTGATATGTTTTCCTCTTGGAAATGGAAGTGCAACCGAGCCATCCTCATCCATAATATCTACCGGAGCAATGGCTGTAAATCCGTGATCTTTTGCCGCCTGCTTATGCATAGCGGTACTTGCTCTTTTTCCCGGATAAGCGGTGTTACATTCCACAATGGTACCGTGAACCGACTGCACCAGCTCTTTGATCAAATCCGGAGATAGATAGTTGTGACCGCCCGGCTCTCCGGTACTGATTTTCACTGCGACCTTACCGGTTACTTTTCGACCTAATACTTTGTAAATATCCATCAAAGCAGCGGGCGTAATCTCTTTGGTCATATAAACCACAGACTGCTTACTCGATTTGGATCGTTCAACAGCAACGCTTTTAACAGATGTATTTTCAGTACCACTCTGTACACTGGCACTAAATCCATAGAAGGCCCCGAGTACCAACACAATCAGGGCAATCTGAACAGGAATGTAACGTTTCATCTTTTCTCCTTTCGTTTTTAGTTTCTATTTTATGACTTTACAAAGTCCGTATTACCCGGCAAGGATTCAATCTTTGATCCATGATTGCAGTACCCCATCCGCACCATTTACACTGCCTCCACGAATGGCAATTCCTTTTTCTACCGCAGCATCCGGGCAAAGTCGCTTAATATCCTTTTCGCTGTGTCCTATCCCGCTTCCCTCATGCGTACAAAAAGGAATAATGGTTTTGCCGGAAGAATCAAAGGATTCCAGAAACGTACATACAGCCATCGGGAAAGTGCCCCACCAGTTGGGATAGCCCAGATAGATCACATCGTAGTCATCGGGAGTTTCCAGATATTCCAACAACTCAGGCCGGGCATCCTTACTCAGTTCATCCTGAGCCACACGGGTTGTCGTCGTGTAATCTGCCGGATAGGTTTTTACGGTTTGAATTTCAAACAAATCGCCACCGGTGATTTGTTGTATCTTTTGGGCAATCACCTCCGTGTTACCAATGGGCAGATTAACGATGTTGCCTCCTTTATAGTTCTGCCCTTTGCGCGAATAATAGGCGATAAGAATCTTCTTCATTGTATTCGTTTTTTCGTTCAGATTAAATCACTTTACAAGCTCCAGCTTTTGCAACCATTTCACCACATCGCTATGAGAGCGGCCTACATCTCCACCTCTGATGGGAAGTCCTTCCAGTACCGTCGATTTCGGGCAAAGCTTTTTAATATCCGAAACACTGTGCCCCATGCGGCTACCTTCATGAGTCATAAACGGCACAATGGTTTTACCTTCCAGGTTATAGCTGGTTAGGAATGTCGCTACCGGAGGGGCGATGGTACTCCACCAGTTGGGCGAACCAATGAAAATGACATCGTATTGCCCGATATTGCTGATTTTGGTTTTCAGTGCGGGTTTGTAATTCGAGTTGATTTCTCTTTTGGCCTGATCTACTACAGTTTGGTAATCCTGCGGGTATGGTTTTACCGGTTGTATTTCAAAAATATCACCGTCGGTTGCATTCTTGATTTGATTGGCTACAAAGCGGGTATTCCCACTATGAGAAAAGTAAGCCACCAAAATCTTTTTCTTAACCACTGTAGTTTGAGCATTTAGACAACCCACAGAAAAGATAGCCAATAATAGGCCGGACAGAATCCATTTCATTCTCATAATCATTTATTTTCAGGTAAAACTTCATTTAAGAAAGCCAACGCATTCAGTGTACGCGGATAACCGATGTAAGGCAGAAGTTTGCTGCCACTGCCCGGTGTGGGGCATAAGCGTCCACTTTGCCATCTATTTTACTGGTGCAAAAATAAAACAAGATCCGCAAGGGACGGTTTTCCCTGCGGCTCAAACTGTTTTATTGAAAAGCTCAATCGCTACTAATTGAAAATATTCACCAGCACTCCCAGGAAAAGCGCATATAACATGGTAAACAGCAAATAAATGAGAAAACGATTCTTACCCAGAACGATTCTAACTGCTCCCAGATTCGTAATTTTAATGCTATGCCGAAAAGAAAATAAATGCCGGTTGCATTAATGTTTCGACTGACACTTTTCAAAAACCTGACAACCAGATTATTGTCTTTGTTTTGATTGGTAGTCCCCACAAAACGACATTTCGATGAGACTCAAACAATGTTTCTCAGAAGCTCATATTTTCATTTTCTGTAACTATTGTATTCTTCATCTGTGACCGGTTGTAGCCATACAACAGAGCCTTTATGCACCTGTGGATTTATGGCAATATGTTCAAACTCACCATCGGGAGTAGCGCCGTGCCAATGTACAACATTGGGCAAAATCTCAACCACATCACCTACTTGAAGCAATTGGATAGGCTTTCCTTTTTCCTGATAATAGCCTTTTCCTTTTATACAAATCAAAATCTGACCACCCGGATGCGAATGCCAATTGTTTCGTCCCCCCGGTTCAAATGCTACATTGGCAATAGATATGTCGTGGTTTTCATTCGAGTTTACCAACATTTGAAGCCAGGCTATCCCACTGAAATAATCGTTTTTTATCATTGTTCCTTTCGGGAAAATGTGGTTAGTTGCCTTATTGTCAACTGAGCCAATTTGCATTTTTTCTATAGTTAAGCCTTTGCTTTGCATCAATTCATTGAAAACAACTTTAGCAGAATCGGCATCGCTTTTATCTACATTTACTTCAACAACAGTTATTAGTTGCTTCAGTTGTTCGGGTGAAATTCCCACATTCAGGCATAAATTCATGTGTGCATTCAACATTGGTTCTACACCGCCGATACTTGTCAATATAGAAACCGTTACCAGTTCACGTTGAGCATAAGTCAGTACATCGCGCTCAAATATATCAGCAAAGAGGTGCTCTTTGAGAAAAGTCTCTATCTCGGGACTAAATGCGGCATAACCCGTTTGAGGTCTTCCTTTCGGTGGAGTAGTGCCTGAAAGTTTAGCAAGAATGTCTTTGCCACGTTCGTACTTGTCGCGGGTATCTGTTATGGGTGAAGCTTTGCGCCCCCAATTATCCTTTATGCCTTTGGCTTTGCGTTCGTCCAATACCGACATAAGGGTTTGCAACCCTCTAAGACTTCTCGGGAAGCCACTATAAGCATAAAGCTGTACCAATACCTCTTTTATTTCATTTATAGTAAGACCAGCATCTAAACTTTCATTAATTGTATGGTTTAACTCTTGTAGGTTACCCTTTGCTGCTAATGCAGATATAACAACAAAATATTTCTGTTTTGTACTTAATGTGTGATCTGTACTCATTTTATTCTGAGCGTTAAGATGAAGTATTAGAAAACCAAATGCAATGATTATTCCCATCAATTTTCTGACTGTCATTTTTCATTCTTTTTATTAATATGTCTCGTTCTTTTCTATTCTATGGCTTTAAAATGAATCTACTGTTCATTTAGATGTTTTCAGGCTAAATACCATGGGGTTGTAGACGATATCTGGACTTGGAAGTCTTTTCAATCACATCCAGTCTTGCTTTTCTGGGATCTGGTTTGCCCACAAATTTACCATCTGGCTCTACATCGAGTATCTCATGCTTATTAATATTGTATATAGGCCAAAACGGTAAGCCTTTGCCATTGGGATTGCCAGTTTTGGCGAAGTTGGCCCAATAGGTATTCATTAACTGCGCAAGTTGTTCTTCTTCAGGTGCTGTTTTGACGTTACCCCAACGGGCATTTAACGTATTGAAAACATAAGATACTTCAGACCCATGTCCGGCACCATAAGGCATCCATTGTTTCATTGATTCGGGTACGTAACCAAATTGATAAAAGTAGACGGGCTCTCCATTTGTAACAAAAGCATTAGCAGTCATTCTGGCCGGCTCTGCCCATACCCAATCGGTGTTGAATTTTGTTATTATTTCCGCAAATTCCTTGTTGCCATCAGGATCATAAGCAGATTTAGCCTCTCCCTCCAGTTTTCCGAACAGCGAAAATAGATCTTCCTTTGACTTGCTTGTACTTACAAAATTACCACCGATTTCAGCACTACAGCTTCCAATCATAAGCGGGACATTAGTTTGATGGCCAGCTTTGTAGGCACTTTCAGCAGTTTCTATCACCAACATGCCATCGAGAATAGGGCCTGAATAAATTCGAGGACCATTTAATCCATCAGTTTCCTGACCTCCGTCAACAATCTCCTCAACGTTTAGGGCACGCAATTTAGCCAATGCGGTTGCATCTGTGCTCTCAATGCCATGTTTACGAGCGAAGTTTACGCCGATTGTTTGTGCTGAAACAGGGTAAAGAGAATCAACGTTTTCTTTATTCATGGGTCTGCCAGTAAGTACACCATCACGGCCACCACCTGATTCACTGATTGCTTTTTGGAAAAGTCCTTTCGCTGACGGAATGGTCAGAAGTGAGTGAACGGCAACACCTCCGGCAGATTGACCAAAAATGGTAACATTATTCGGATCGCCTCCGAAAGCGGCAATGTTCTGCTTTATCCATCTCAGGGCCGCAATTTGATCCATGTAGCCGTAATTTCCTTTTGGCTCTTCCGGGTGCTCCTTACTTAGCGCCGGAAATGCAAAGAAGCCTAGTCGTCCCACACGGTAGTTGAAGCTGACTAAGATAACCCCCTGTTGGGCAAAATGATATCCAAAATTCTGAGAGTTTGAGCCTGACCCTCCGGTAAATCCACCACCATGAATCCACACCATTACTGGTAATTTAGCTTCCGCTTTAACCCTACCGGGCACCCATAAATTTAGGTAAAGACAATCTTCCGATGAACCATCCAGAATTTTGTCAGGAGCAGCACCCCCATCCACCTTGTGCGCAATTTGCACCAAACTTGCTTGCATCACGAACGCCCTTCCATGGAGTTACGGGTTGTGGCGGGCGCCAGCGAAATTTGCCAACTGGTGGCATTGCATAAGGAATACCTTTGAATACAATAACATCACCATCTTTGACCCCACGTAAGATACCTGATTTAGTTTTTACTTCAGTTGTTACATTCTGAGCACTTATTGAAAATGCCATGAGGAAAAAGAATCCAAATAATAGTTTTTTCATATTTCCCTCATGTTTTTAGTGATTGTTGTTAGTCGGAGCTGTCATCAATCTTGTAAAAGAGATTGACCCTAATTTCCACTGTCCTTTCACCTTTATATATACTTCGGTCACTTCAAATGGATTGGTCACTTCATTACCTCCAACAACGGCCAGTAGATCAATTCTATTGAGGAGAATAGCAGTTTTACCAATGATATTCACCGATACTTCATGAATATCTGCCTTCTTGTACCAAATATTTCCACTTTTAATCACATTAAGTTCCTGAACAGTTCCCCAGGCTCCGCCCATGTGTACAAACACGGCTTTTGTATGAAACAGATTGCTCAGGACATCGACATCTTTGTCGGCCATCCATTGCCACTTATCTTTAGAAAGGGTAATGATTTCCTGTTCGGCTTTTGTATAGGTTTTAACCGGACTGACAGCTCCATTTTGCTGACTGGAAATGAATTGAGTACTCATGAAAAGTAAAATAAATGCTGAAAATAATGTTTTCATCATGGTATGTTTTAAAAGCCCTCTTTAAGCCTTCCATTTTTGGGGAGACTTAAAGAAAACATGTTTGTTATAGATATTTGCCAAAGAATTCGTTGAGTTTATTTACTGCTTGAGATACGTATTCAGGAACATAATAGGTTTGAATATGGGTGGCTCCAGGAATCAGAAATAGCTCCTTGTTTTTTGCATTGGTAGCATTACTAAAAGCCTCATCTGTCATGTACTTACTATCTGCCTTGCTTCCGGCCATCATCAACAGAGGTTGATTGATTAAATCCATATTTGTATTTGCATCCCAGGTCATTAAATCGATTAAACTGCTTAAAGTGTAATTTCCGGAAGAATTAGGGTGTTTGTGTGTTCTTGAGTAATAAATTGTTCCTTCCCTATACATCTCAAACGGAATTTTTGCAATTTGTTCATCCGTCAAAGGGGATGCATCTTTTGGGAAAGCGTATAAAACTTCTCCTCCGGCTGCTTCCAAGGTTCTTGCTTCAGAAGCTTTCTGTAATCGTTCCTGGATTGTTGCAAGTTGGGAATTCATAAAACCGTTGCGTCTGACTAAACCTGAATTAAACATGCTCAGTGTTGCCACGGCCTTAAATCGTTTGTCGGATTGAGCAGCTTTCAATGAATAGCCACCTCCACCACAAATTCCTAATAAACCCAATCGATTCAAATCTACTCCGGGATATTGGGTGATAAAATCGGCCATTCCATGAATATCTTCTACACGGTTTGCAGGTTTATCTACATTACGGGGTTTTCCGCCACTGGCTCCCTGATAGGCAGCGTCAGCAGCAATGGTGATATAGCCTGATTCGGCTAACCGTTGTGCATACAAACCAGCAACCTGTTCTTTGACACCGCCGTTCGGATGAGCAACTACTACAGCCGGATACCTTTTTGAAGGATCGTAATTAGCGGGTGTATATACATTGGCAGCAATTTCAAGACCATTCAGTTTGTAAGTTACCGGATGTATATTTACCTGATTGATTTCATTTTTTGTGATTGCTCCCTGATAAACCAGACCAAACGGATTGGTTTGAGCATTTGAAATAATACTTACATTCACGAATAATATGATTAAGAGTTTGCGGATAATTGTTTCCATAATGTAATATATTAGGGATTAAAATATTAATCCATTTTTTTTCTTTCAACCAAGTTGAAAGCACATTGGCAACTTCTACACTATTCAAATCCGACATTGGGAAATGCGTATTGCCTTTTATGCCTATTTCGGGCAAATGAACAATGGTAACATCGCCACCGTGAGCATTTACAACCTTAGCCCATTGGCGGGCAGTTTTCAATACATTTCGCCAAAAATCCAGCGATGGATATTTACTTTCCTGTTCAGGTATAAAATCGCCGAAATAAACTACAATCGGAATTTTGGTCAGTTTCATAAATTCATTGAGTGGTATCCCTGCACCGCCTCGGTTGCCTTCAGGGACTTCACCCTCCGGAAATACAAATCCGCCCGGCTCGTATGAAACTACAGCTTTTACATGTTTATTTTTCATGGCAATTTTCCAACCGGGCACACCACTTGCAGAATGTGTGAGCAAAATGCCATCGCCCGATTTGTCGAACACAGCAGACAATGCATTTACAACGGTTGCTTCATCTACATTGCCTGTGTTTGGTGTCATCATTCGGTAAAACTTATCCAATGATAAACTATCTTTCGGAAACTGAACGCCCTCATTCACGTTGGGGTATAAGCCAATCCGAAATTGGGTGTACCAGGTTTGATCGTCGGGTGCTGCGGTAATTTGTCCGGGTTTTGAAGTTTGTCCGGCTTCGCCTCGCCCGGGTTGGTCAACGAGATAAACGCCATACCCTTTTCGTAAAAACATATCTGCAAAGCCTTCCCTACCATCGGCCGTAGTTTGCCAACTACGGCGCGACTGTCCGTAACCATGCAAAAACACCATTGAATGATGTTTTGCATTTACCGGGAATTGGTAAAACACATCAGCATGATCTCCGTGGCGGGTTTGTCCACCCTGTTGCTCGTACCATGGTTTTAGCGGGTCAAATGTACCGTCACTTTTTATGACGGTTCCCCCTGCCGAAAATGTTCCCTGTTCTTCAATAACTAATGGCTTTTGTTTATTTGCTTTCTGTGCATATACAGGTGCAATAAACAATAAAGCCAGAAGATAAAATATAGAATTTCTGTTCATTGCTTTCTGAAATCTGATGGAATTACACATTGATTTAGTTCGATTCTTCTATTAATTTGTATTATCGTCAAATCACTAAGGATTGCAATAATCCGAATATAGTCGCTTTCCGATATCAAGTTAATATTTATCCTACGGATGATATTTATAGCACTGGCTCGCCAAATGGAAATGCCGAAATACCAGTGGTCAGATAGGGTTATATATAGGTTTCCTTTAGGTTGTGTTTAGGTCTAAAGTATAGAGACACATTAGTTATACAGTCATAACATAGAGATAAAACAGTCTTTATAAAGAGTATCTTATCACTATGTTATCTCTATGTTACCACTATGTTATGTCTATGTTATCTTATACTGAACTTAGACTAAACATAGAGTGAACATATACTGAATTTAGATCCAAAAAATGATACGACACCGTTGTGATTTCACGGAGCTTATCTCACTTGAGGTTTAAGTAATTTCGCAAACCCAAATGGCTTGCCTATAACTATTACAGATCCAGCTTCCGACTTCCCATCCATTTGATGATTTCCGGGTCACGGTGATCAAAAAAGAGACTGGTTTTAGCATCCAGTGATACAATTGCGTCCATGTCTTCGGTGCTAAGTTCAAAGTCGAAGATATTGATGTTTTCCGTGATCCTTTCCTTCCGAACAGATTTAGGAATAACTATTACTCCACGCTGTATAAGCCAGCGAAGAACAACCTGTGCAATTGATTTATTGTACTTCGAAGCAATAGAACCCAATAACTCGTTTTGGAACAGATTGTTTTTACCTTCGGCAAATGGTCCCCACGATTCTATCTGTACGCCATTCTCAGTAAGAAACTTTTGATTTTCGATTTGCTGGTTGAACGGATGTGTTTCTACCTGATTAATTGCCGGTGATATTTCATTGAACACAATAAGATCCATCACTCTGTCAGGTTGAAAATTACTCACACCGATGGCTCTTACTTTACCGGCTTTATACAATTCTTCCATAGCCCTCCACGATCCGTGTACATCGCCATACGGTTGATGTATGAGGAATAAGTCCAGATAATCCAATTGCAGTTTATCCAATGATCTTTGGAACGATTTTTTAGTGTTTTCGTATCCGGTGTCCTGCACCCAAAGCTTGGTTGTAATGAAAAGTTCTTCACGTGGCACACCGCTATTTTTAATAGCTCTACCGACTGCTTCTTCATTCATATAGGATGCAGCAGTGTCAATCAGGCGATATCCTGCCTGGATGGCATCAATAACACTTTGTTCACACTCTTTGGGATCATTCATTTGAAAAACACCAAACCCCAGAATTGGCATTTCTACTCCGTTGTTTAATTTTACGTTGTACATAGTCTATAAGTTTGATTTTGTTACTAATTATTGCCTCTCTTACTGAAGCGTCGTATTTACAGATGCAAATTTCGGAATTGATAATGAAGGTGTTGGTATATAGATTACTGCTTTTTATACCAATCTTACCGATACACCATTCAGAGTTGTTATAATAGTACTGAAATGTATATATTTGACACTGAAAAAGATACAACTATGGAACAGCTATACAACTTTGACACGATTAGCGAATACAATGCTTTTAATAATTACGAAACATTACATCCCTTGGTGAGCGTAATTGATTTCTCGAAAGTACCTCCAAGATCCTGGAATAATCCCAATAAGATCAGGATCAGATACGGTTTTTATTGCATTTTTCTTAAGGATGTAAAGTGCGGTGATCTGAAATATGGCCGGGAATATTATGATTATCAGGAAGGGACCCTGGTCTTTGTTGCCCCCGGTCAGGTAATGGATATTGAGTTTTCTACTCCGAATTATCAACCTAAAGGTCATGCCTTAGTGTTTCATCCGGATTTGATTAGGGGAACTTCCCTGGGTAAGATTATAAATGAATATCACTTTTTCAGCTATAACACGAATGAGGCTTTGCATTTGTCCGAGCGTGAGAGACTGATTGTTTTAGATTGTTTCTCAAAAGTGGAATTCGAGTTACAGCAATCGATTGACAAGCACAGTAAAAAACTCATAGCTTCAAATATTGAATTGTTTCTGAATTACTGTGAACGTTATTATGACCGTCAGTTCCTCACAAGAGAGAATGTCAACAAAGGTATTGTGGAAAAGTTTGAGGAACTTTTGAATAGTTATTTCACTTCAGAAAAGCCATACAATATTGGTCTGCCTTCAGTTGCTTATTGTGCAGATGAGCTTCATTTATCGGCCAATTATTTCGGCGATGTCATTAAAAAAGAAACGGGGAAAACAGCACAAGATTACATCCAGAATAAAATTATAGATGTTGCCAAGAATAAAATCTTTGATACAGATAAAACCGTAAGTGAAATAGCCTATGAATTAGGCTTTAAGTATCCTCAACACTTTGTGAGACTATTCAAACAACGAGTTGGACAAACACCCAGTGAATTTAGAAAACTAAGTTGATTAAGGATCCTCTTACATCATATAGTTTTCCCTCAGGCATTTCTATGGTATACTTCCATTATCATCTACATATTCATTCAACAGACTGATATACTGAATAATGCGAAGACCAATATCTGATTTTGTAAATATAAAGCATCGCTGTCTTTTCTTCTGTGGCATATTTTTACTTTATCATCTTGATTTCCTTCAACCATTTCACCACATCGCTACGAGAGCGGCCGACATATCCACCTCCGATGGGTAGAAAATGTATAGATTTCATGGGAGTATGAGTATAGATTTATTCGGGGATTATTTCATTTAAGCAAGCCAACGCATTCAATGTGCGTGGATAACCGATGTAAGGCAGAAGCTGAGTCGTCACATTGATCAGCGTTTGCTTGTCATTGCCCACATTCGCATTGCCGCGGATATGCCCTTTTACCTGTGAATCGGCTCCCCCCATACTAATCAACATGGAGTAGGTAAGCAATTCGCGGGTTTTTACATCGAGTCCGTTGCGGGTTAGGTAATCACCGAAACAGTTGTCGGATAGGTAGTGTTGAAAGTGCAACTGATTTTCAGGAGAGCTTGCATACAGTTTGTCAATCATATCGCCGAAAATCTCTTTTTGTACAGACAGACCTTTTTCAAAACGATTCTCCGGAGTGGTGGTAGATTGCCCTTCCAACGGAAGTTTGATGCCTCTTTCGGACAAAATTTCGTTTGTCGCATAAATGAAGTCAATCACCTTAGCCACTCCCACGTAAGGAACTGCCTGATAAAGTACCTCTTTGATTTCGACAGGCGTAACGCCCACATTGAGAGCCGCATTGACAAACATCTTATATTCGCTGAGAGCCTGGCAGGCAATGTTGGAGGCCATAATCACCATAACACGGATTTTCACATCCAGATCATCATGACGGATCACTTCATCAAAAGCCCAGTTATCAAATACCTGAATCAATTCGGGGTCAGTCGCTTTCGCCTTAGACTGGTAGCCCGGCCAAAGCTCCTCGTGGTTTTTAATGGCTGCTTTTGTCAAACTGATATCTTTTTGATCAGGAGTAGCGGTCGCTTTCTGATACTCTTCATCATTCACTTTTTCCAACCAGGTCACTTTATTGTTTTGCGGATTGGTTTCAATTGCCAAATGTGAGAACCAACTATCAGGTGCAGCCCCATGCCAGTGAATCACATTGGCCGGAATTTCGATCACATCTCCGGGTAAAAGCAATCTTGCAGGCTCTCCCTGGGCCTGATAATAACCTTTACCACCCACTGCCACAAGTATCTGACCGCCCGAATGGCTATGCCAGTTATTACGGCATCCCGGTTCGAATGTTACATTGTGAATCGGACAATTCAACTCTTTATTTTGGGTCAACGGAGCCAGATAGGCCTGACCTGTAAAGTATTTCGAAAACATTTCCGGGAGTTTGTTTCCCATCGGAAAATTGCTGACTTTTGGAGTTTCTTCTTTCATATTTTGAGCATTTAATATTTGATTGCCTAATAGAATTACAGCAACCATTGTAATCTTTAGCTAGTATTTCATCCTCTTATGTATGATTTATTCTGGTATGAGACACTGCGTATCAAATCTAGATACTTCGTTCAATTATTGCCCGATAATGGGGAAGAGCATCATCGTTTCCCTGTATAGACAAATTCATTTCAAATTATTTTGATGGTTGTGCCAATCCTCCAAACCAATAGGCTGAAGTAACTCCTCCATCCATCAGAAAATCACTTCCTGTAATAAATGCTCCTTCAGTTCCCAATAACAAGGCTCCTACATTGGCAACCTCATCGGGTGTTCCTGCTCTGCCCACCGGACTACTTTCTATCATATTACGATAGCTTTCACCTCTTGGTCCGGACAACTCATCTTTAGCTAATGGAGTCATAATAATACCGGGGCTTATCGTATTTATGCGTGCGCCTCTTTTTCCCCACCTTAGCGATTCAGCCATTACTCTGAGCGAATTACCTCTTTTGGAAATTTGATAAGCATGCAAAGGTGTTTGGATTTGATCTGGTTGAAGAAATGAAAGAGACAACAACTCTTCGGTAGGAGTAGTCGCCAGAGCTTTATTTTGTTCTTCAGAAAGAGCCGGCAAGCGATGTCCTGATTGTGATGCAATAACTACACCAGCGCCACCATGCTCTATAATATTACCAAATTCTTCAAGGACCAAAGCTGTACCGTATAAATCGACGCGTAAAATAGTCGATGGTGATGCCTGAGATGGAGAAACTCCTGCTGCATGAATAAGTCCCGTAACAGGACCGATTTCAATTGCTCTTTCAACCAACTGATGTACAGAATCTCTGGCTGACACATCAACAATAGCTGTGCTCACATCAAAACCGGCTTCACTCAGGGTTTTCGCTGCGGTTTTGCAATTATCTTCTTTCAAATCGGCCAGTAATATATGTTTACCCGTTCCGATACGTCGTACAATAGCCTGTCCGATCGAGCCTGCTCCGATTACGACAATAACGCTTCGTTTGTTTGTTCCCATATTACTTTAGTTTAAATGGTTAGTAATCTTTACCTGAGATTGCAGTCATTGTCCTGTCCCCTATTATCTCTCAGTTTTACAGGTACAAAAATAAAACAAGAGCCGCAGGGAATGGTTTTCCCTGCGGCTCAAACTGTTTTGCTCAAAAGGTCAGTAATTATTTACTCGGTGCATACCCGAATTGTTTCTTATACGCGGTAGAAAAGTGAGAGAGGTTCTTGAACCCGACCTCCAGATAGACGTCGGAAACTTTTTTGTTTTCGTTATGAATCTTGTGGTGCGCTTCCTTCAGACGTTTATCCATCAGCCACTTTTGCGGTGAAAGCGGACTTATCTTTCTAAAATCGCGCTTGAGGGTAGCCAGGCTACGTCCGGTAAATCCTGCTATCTCTTCCACTGAAAGATCAAACATATAATTGTCGTCCAGAAAGTCCAGGATATCGATTTTCCACGGTTCGGTAAAGTCAAATAGCGCCGGATAGAAACGTTCGTCAATATTGAGCAGCGAATAAACCCCTTCGTGCAGTTTGAGCTGCATAAGCTCTCTGGCCGGCACTTTATCCGAATCAAAATAGGGCGTCATTGACTGGAAAAGGCTTTCGATATCCGGAGTTTTCGGCAATTTAATCACGCTAGGCTTATGCTTCTCCACCTCCAGCGGAAGCGCCTTCTTATCCACATATTGCTGATAGAATTCTCTCAGGAAGTTTCGCTTGAAGGTCATAAAGATCCCCCGAAAGCCACCGTCACCCAGAGGTTGCTTGATCATCGACACCCGATTATCCCGCCGCAAGAAGACACACTCCCCCTGTTTCACGATTGTCTTTTGTGCATTCTCGGTCAGCTCAATTTCACCGGAATAGACATACACCAGCATGTGCTCTTTGATCATGGTGGTACAAATACATTCATTGCTGGAATAGTAGCTAAAGAATATATCGTAATAGTTGAATACCTGTGCGTCTGTGCGTTCTGATGCCATATCACTCCTCTAATTCGTAATTTGTACTTCGTCCTCCTGATTCATCTTGTTTCAGAATTCCTTTTTCTACCAGATCTTTTATATCTCTCAAAGCTGTATCCGGGGAACACTTTGCTATTTTAGCCCACTTTGAAGATTTTAGTTTTCCCTCAAACCCATCCAAAAGCTTATTTAGCATAAGTCTTTGCCTGTTATTTAGAGCTGTATCTTTGTGTATGTCCCAAAAAGCCGCTTTCCGAAGAATTCTCTTCATCGCTTCTTCCGTAGTTTGCAATGCACGATACAAACAATTCAAAAACCAATCCAGCCATTCGGTAATATCACCACTGCTATGCTGTACCTTTTGCAGAATTTCGTAATAAGCCTTTTTCTCGGTATGTATTTGATTGGAAAGACTATAGAATCGTTGAGAGCTTTCCTCTGAATACGCCAATAGCATATCAGAAAGAGCTCTGGCTATCCGACCGTTTCCATCATCGAAGGGATGTATGATTATAAACCAAAAGTGTGCAATCGCAGCTTTTATTACGGCATCAATCTTCGACTCGTCAGAGATCCAACTCAGAAGTAAATCCATCTCCTGCTTGACCTGATCGGGAGAAGGTGCCTGATAGTGAATTTTTTCTTTGCCCATAGGCCCTGAAACCACTTGCATCTCTCCCTTACGATAGCATCC
Source organism: Bacteroidales bacterium (assembly GCA_963662365.2). Taxonomy (GTDB): domain Bacteria; phylum Bacteroidota; class Bacteroidia; order Bacteroidales; family UBA7332; genus CAXXIC01. The sequence goes on along the minus strand of CAXXPA010000006.1, from coordinate 159,411 downwards.
GGCATCAATTCGATGCATTCCACTCCAACCTGTTGGGAATAATGCTGCATGCCATCCAAATAACCGTTCTTCTGTTAGTCGGGCATTGTAGTTCTGTGTTGCATCCAACATCATTTCTACCACCCCCTCTACATCTCTATCTGTGCGCACCATACCCGCATATTCCATTCCCAATCTTCTTGCTATAGAGGAACGCACTTGTTCATAGTTTAGATTTTCACCCTCAATCTCAGATGATTTTAGGACATCCAGGGTTAATGTGGAAAGAAGTGCTTCTTCCTTTACAGTAAATCCCATTGCCTCCATTTGCCCCAATATTTTCCCTTGCAAATGTCGGACTTTACCTAAAATCACATTAATCTCTTTATCATTCCATGTGAATTGAGGCCATTGATCATATTGATAAATATATTTAGCCATTTCGTTTTTAATCTGCGGTAAATATATCAATTATTCGCCGCAAATTTACTGAGATTACAAGCTTTTTTCTCCGCACACCACATTCCGGATGCTTTTATCCTTATCAAATATTGCTTTTGCTAACAGACTACTCTTTACTCAAGGCATGGATATCTTTCGTCTCCAATGTGGATTTCGGATAGCCGGTCAGCGCACTATTTATCATTGCAATGGAAAAATCTTCCAGTTTCATAATATTGTTGGGGAACAGCGGACGAAGCAATACCAGCAGCCATTTCATGTATTTCACCGATTGGTAGGTTTGCGTCGGTTTGACTTCCAGATACGGAATTAAAGCCGCGGGGCGAAAGTTGTAAACCTGTTTGAAGCCCAGTTTCATCAGGTCGTTTTCTGTTTTTCCTTTTACTCGTGCCCACATGCTGCGTCCTTTTTCCGTGCTGTCTGTTCCGGCACCCGAGATGTAGCAAAAAGTCATCAACGGATTAATTTCGGCCAAGCCGCGTGCAAAACCGATAGTCAGGTCATACGTGAGTCGCGTATAGGTAGGCTCATCCATCCCGACCGACGATACACCGATGCAAGAGAAGCAGGCATCGTAGTCGGCCAGTTCATCCTTGATGCTGCTGATATCCGACAAGTCGGCCAGGACCAGTTCTTTGAGTTTAGGATGTTGAAATCCCGATGGACGACGATTGAGTATCAACACATTCCCTATTTGCGTGTGCTTCAGGCATTGGTCCAGCACACTTTCGCCAATCATACCTGTGGCGCCTGTAATAATGACATTTGTTTTTTTCATATTGCAATGATAATTATTTTTTCCACCATGCTTCGAATGATTGATTCTTATTTTCAATGTACAGGATTTCCCCTATGCGCGGCGTAAGTGCGCGTATATGATATTTCTGTGAGATGGCAATTACTTTGTCTAATGGTTCTGTCCATGGATGTTCTGCCAGTGCAAATTTTGAATTGTGCACCGGGAGCACGTTGGTAGACCGTAGATCTTTAAGTGCCTGCACCAACTCATCGGGCATCATATGGATGTATTTCCATTTTCTATTGTATTGGCCCTGCTCCATGACAGTCAAATCGAATGGTCCGAAACGAGCCCCAATCTCTTTAAAATGAACGCCATACCCGCTATCACCTCCAAGAAACAATTTATGGCGAGGTGTTTCAAGCACAAATGAAACCCAAAGCGTTTGATTTCTCGTCACCCCCCGGCCTGAGAAATGACGAGCCGGAGTAGCGTAAATGATAAAGTTTGTTGTTGGTCGAAAGGCTTCGTACCAGTCGAGTTCTGTAATTTTATTGGGTTGAATTCCCCAGTATTCCAGATCTGCTCCTACGCCCAGTCCACAAACGAAATGTTTAACTCTGGGAGCTAATTTTCGAACGGTTTCATAATCCAGATGATCCCAATGGTCATGCGTAATCAGTAAGAAATCAAGATCAGGAATATCTTCAGGATGATAAATATTCGTTCCTTTAAAAGCTTTGATCATCCATGAAAATGGAGATGCATTCCCTCTAAGTACCGGGTCCACAAGAATACGTTTTCCCTCCAACTGCATGTAATAGGACGAATGTCCGAGCCAGACAACCACATTACTATCTGTGGGAATATTCATTAGGTCGGTTTTAATGGTCGGAATTGAATCCTGCGGTTTTAAACCGGGTGTATTCTTGAACATAAATTCGTAGAGTGAATGAAAAAAACCACCGCTATCGGTCATGGTAGGCGTTTCTTCCAAATTCTTAAATTCGCCATCCTGATAATGCGGAGATTTTACAATACGCTCCTGGCGTTCACCCCGGGGACGTTGGCCAAATTGAGATTGATCCAGCACAACAAAGGCAGTGATCGCAAACAGTGCTACAAGAGCTAAAATAATCCACATAAATCGTTGTAACTTGGATCTTTCCATACAAATAGTATTTTTGAAATGGTCTTCATTATAAATGTAATGCAATATATAAAGGTAATCAATTTAAGCCTAAAGCCTGAAAAAGAGATATTAGAGCAGTTGTTTTATTGTAAATGGTTACAATCTGATTAATTTGGGCTACTTGCTTACTTTGTAAAGCGGTCAGAATCTCAAGATAGGTGGTAGAGCCATGCTGCATTAATAATTCCGTAGCTCTTACAGCCTGCCCCAATACCTCTACCTGACGAGTGTAAACACTATCTTTCTGCTGATAACTTTGAAAACGTGTCAACGCATTATTCACCTCTTTCCCCGCATTGTACAACGTTTGTTGAAAAGCGATTCCGGCCTCTTCCTGCTGTGCTTTCGCTATTCTTAATTGTGCTTTTAATTTACCATTCTGAAAAACCGGCTGTGAGATTGCACCAATAGCAGAGAGCAAGAAACCACCCGGATTGACTACATAAGCCCCCGCATTATTGGTCCATCCCCCACTTCCACTCAGGATGACGGATGGATAGAATGCCGACCTGGCTTCATTTACGGAATAGAAAGCTACCGCAAGGTTTTGCTCGGATTGTTTTACATCCGGACGTTGGGCTACCATTGACAACGGAATGCCCAATACCCATGCAGATGGCAAGTCAAGGGATTTTTGTTCATTTCGCTCAATAGAATGGATGCTATCTCCAATCAATATTGATAAATTGTTCTCTGTTTCAATAATTGATTGTCTGACATCTATTACTGCCGCCAAAGCAGCCAGATAATTGGATTCAGATTGAAGTACGGCAGCCGAATTGTATTGACCGGCCGACATTAGTGTCTGCATGACGTGGGTAGTACGCTTCCAGCTTTCTACCGTACTCTCCAGCACATTCAACTGAGCATCAAGCATTGTCAAAGTATAATAGCTGGTTGCGATGGTTGCAATGAGGTTAGATTGTACAGCCTGAGCGTAAGCCTTACTACTTTCTACTATAGCCTGATGACGCTTTTTGGCATTTTGCAGACTTCCAAATATATCAAGTTGCCAACTTGCAGTAAGCGGTAAACTGTAAGTTGCAGCCACATTGTCTCCTTTAAAAGAGGATAGACTGCCTTGCGGAGCCAAAACAAAAGTTGGCAAAAAAGCCAGTCTCGCAGCTTTTAGGGAGGCTTCTGTTTCCTCTGTTTTGAGATGTGCTGTGCGGATGTCAGCATTATGAATCAAACCTTTTTCAATCAATATCTTCAATTTCTGGTCTGTAAAAATATTACGCCACACCATCGGTTTTAAAGGTGTCGAATCGACAGGAATTACTTGTTCGCGCGCCAGCCCTTTTGTTTGAATATCTTTGGGACGCTGATAGTTGGAATATACACCACAAGCAGACAATGAAACGGCGGTGATTACTGTAATTATTATATTTTTTATCATCTTATTCTTCATGATTGGGATTAAACATACTGTGCGACTCCATGTATTTTTCATGCTCATGCTCTACCTGAATATCAGCCAGTTTGTGCATCGGATTCCTAACATACTTTTCCTGCATGAACTGAAAAACAATAAATAACACAGGCACAATTAACAAAAGAGCAATGGTTCCCACCAGCATACCTCCGATCACTCCCAGCCCGAGCGAACTACTACCACGAGCGCCAGCCCCTGTGGCTAAAACCAGCGGAATCATACCAAACACCATTGCCAGAACAGTCATCATGATAGGTCGGAAGCGCACTTGTGCTGCCGTATAAGCAGCTTCGGCTATGCTCATTCCTTTTCTGCGACGTTCGACTGCATACTCTGTAATCAGAATAGCTGTTTTGCTAAGCAAACCAATCAGCATAATGACCGCTGTTTGCAGGTAGATGTTATTTTCCAATCCAAATAATTTTGCGAATAGAAAACTACCCATTAATCCAAATGGCACCGATAAAATAACCGCAAACGGAACCAAAAAACTTTCATACAAGGAGGAAAGAATAAAGAAAATGAAAATAAGACTCAGTGCGTAAATAATCAATGTGCTGCTTCCACCACTCTTGGCTTCTTCTCTTGATATGCCACCATATTCGTAACTGTAGCCTTTGGGAAGATATTGGTCTGCCACTTCCTGAATAGCCTTCATGGCTTCTCCATTTGAATAGCCGGGTTTGACACTGATACTGGCGGCTATCGAACTGAATAAATTAAACCGGGTATATATCTCCGGTCCGTTTACCTTACGTAAGATTACAAACTGACTGAGAGGCGCCATTACACTTCCATTCCGGACATACATATTATCCAACGAATGTTCATCGGTCCGGGATTGAGGTTCAGCCTGCATCATCACACGGTATACTTTTCCAAACTGATTAAAATTGGATGCATAGGTACCGCCGTTGTAATTGCCCAGAACCTCTAACACCGCGGAAGGAGAAATACCGGCTCTTTTACATTTAGCCGCATCCACATCCACCGAATATTGAGGAAAATCCATTGTATATGAACTATAAGCCATTAATATTTCAGGTCGCTTATTTAATTCTGTCATAAAGTTCATGCTCGCCTGATAGAAAGTATTCATATCTCCACCGGTTTTATCCTGTAAGTTGAGTTCAATCGCATTTCCGTTTCCATAACCGGGAATCATCCCGTCCTGAAAGGCAAATATCTCAGCATCTTTAATATTTGCAAACTGCGTATTGATTCGCCCAAGCACGGCATCTATACTGTGTTGATCGCCTTTGCGTTCATCCCAGCTTTTTAGTTTGGCAAAGAAAGTTGCATACGAACTTCCTGCTCCCGACATCATGCCATAGCCATCTACGCGTGCGAGAGATTTGACTTCAGATTGTTTCCCGACCACTGATTCAATTTTATCAATCACTTTTGACGTTTCGTTCAGGCTACTTCCGGGAGACGTTCTGGCGCTTATAATGATTAATCCTTTGTCCTCCTGAGGAACAAGACCCGTTGGAGTTGAATTCAGAAAATATGCAAAAAGGAGAACGGCAACACCTAATGAAGCCCAAATTAGTTTTGGTCTGCGAATAGAAAAGGTCACGGCTCTTTTATACTTTTTCTGAAGAGTGATAAATGTCGTTTCATAGGCCATTCTTACTCTGCCATTGACACTCTTAGCTCCATGTTGGGCGCGAGCAGGACGCATAATCAGTGCGCACAAAGCAGGTGTCAAAGTAAGGGCAGATACGCAGGAAAGAGCCACTGCTGTTGCCATCGTTACGCCAAACTGAGTATAAAAAATACCGGCCGTACCACCCGAAAACGAGACAGGTACAAAAACAGCCATAAATACCAGTGTCGTTGTGATAACAGCCATAGTCACATCCCGTAATGCATCCTGAGTGGCCAGGTAAGCGGAGCGGTATCCATTGTCAAATTTGGATTGCACCGCTTCCACTACGATAATGGCATCATCCACTACCGTTCCAATAGCAAGTACCATAGCAAACAATGTGAGTATATTCATACTGAATCCGAATGCCTTCAATACGGCAAATGTACCCACAAGCGACACAATGATTGAAATTGACGGAATAATTGTACTTTTTATATCATGCAAAAAGAAATAAACCACCAGAATGACCAGTATAATTGCAATAATTAACGTCACAACAACCTCATGAATAGAGGCAAATAAAAAGTCATTTGAATTCAGAAATGAAACAAATTCCAATCCGTCAGGTAGATCCTTCTGTGCTTTTTCAAATAGCGCTTTCAATTGATCATTTACAACAGTAGTATTAACACCTGCTACCGGGTTAATCATAAAATTCACACCCGGAGCCCCATCAATAGTCCCTTTGAAATTATAAGACTGACTTCCCAGCTCCACTCTTGCCACATCTTTTAGTCTTAAAATATTACCACTCGCATCTGAACGAATAACCATATTTTTAAACTCATCAACTTCTCTCAAACGCCCTTTGTACTTGAGAGTATACTGAAAAGCATTTTTGGAATTCTCGCCCAATGAACCTACCGGTGCCACGATATTTTGCTCACCCAGGACCCTTGTTATATCGGAGGGAATCAAGCCATATTGAGCCATTACTTCCGGCTTTAGCCAGATACGTAAGCTATAAAAATCGCTGAAAGCCTGCACTTCACTCACCCCATCAATACGCTTTATCAACGGAAAAATATTTATATCCAGATAATTTGCAATGTAAGCTTCGTCATATTTCCCATTGGTACATTTTAAGCCTCCAATCTGGAGAAAACTACTTTGTTGTTTTTGTACCGACACACCCACCTGTGTTACTTCTGTAGGTAATAGTCCCTGGGCTTTCGAAACCCGGTTTTGTACATTTACTGCTGCCATATCGGGATTAGTCCCCTGTTTAAAGTAAATGGTTATGGTGGCAGAACCGTTGTTGGCGGCCGTGGAAGTCATATAAAGCATATTCTCCACCCCATTGATACTCTCTTCCAGAGGCATAATCACACTTTTCATTACTGCATTGGCATCAGCACCGGTATAAGCAGTAGCTACCATCACAGTAGGCGGTGCAATATCGGGATATTGCTCCACCGGCAAGGTAAACAGCGAGATAAGACCGATGACCAGTATGACAGCCGATATTGAAAATGCAAGTATAGGCCGCTTTGTAAATATATTTCTTCTCATTATTCCGATTATTTAATATCCATACCTTCGTGTACCAAACCTGCACCTTCGGCTACGATCTTATCTCCTGATGTCAAACCATCATTGACGAGATATTCCTGCCCATTGTTGATAGGAATGCCTTTGATAAGCACTGATTTTGCTTTCCCTTTTTCTACTTTATACACCAATACTTTATCCTGAGAACGGACTGTGGCTGTTTGAGGAATCACAATGATATTATTAAAAGACTGAGGTATTATCACCTTACCGGTACCTCCGCTTTGCAAAAATCCTTTCGGATTGGGAAACTTCACCCTAAGATTAGCTGCTCCGGTATTGGAATCTATAATGCCACTCACGCTTTCAACTTTCCCCGTTTCACCGTAAGTACTGTTGTCACTTAATAAGAGCTGAACCTTATTCATGGATTGAATGGCCTTTGCAACAGATCCGTAACTTTTGACCATTTCCAATAATTCCGTTTCATTCAGGGAAAAGTAAACGTACATCTCCCGGTTGTCAGAAACGGTAGTGAGGGGTTGTGTGATTTGAGAATTTACGAGAGCCCCCTGTCTATAAGGTAGATTGCCGACAATTCCATCCACCGGACTTTTTACTACAGTAAACGACAAATTGTTACGCGCATTCATCTCTTCTGCCCGGGCCTGAGCAAGAGAAGCCTCTGCACTAATCATGGCATTCTGAGTGGTTTGCAAATCAAAGTCCGATATGACTTTTTCCTGTTGTAATTTTTTCTTGCTGTCATACGTTAGTCGGGCTGTAGATAAAGCTGCTTTTGCCAGTTTGACATTGGCTGTTGCACGATTCAACTCAGCCTGATACGCAACCTGATCAAGCACAAACAGTATTTGTCCTTTTTTCACACGTTTGCCTTCGGTAATATTTACCTGTTTAATAAGCCCCGAAACCTGCGGGCGAATTTCTACATCATTCTGTCCTTTGATGGATGCTGTATATTCTGTGGTTACCGATGCATCCGATTGCTTTACCTGGATTAATTTCCAACTTTGAGAAGATACAGCTTCTTCCGTTTTTACTTTTTTACAGGAGATTAATACGGTAGCAACAGCTACTACCACCCAAAAGAATTTAAATTTGTTTTTTGTCATTTTCTACACCTTATTTTTAAGCGCTGCAAAATTACAGTTGATTTACAGCTTACATTTTACACGATTTCAGGATAGTTGTATACATTTCCCTGTATAACGAAGAGACAAACAAAGGGTACTTATACATACCCCTGATAGTTTTATATAATTCCCTGTTTCAAGGAGTTGTATATTGATTGTATAGGATTATACTCTATTTTTGTACAATAAAGAATGCTGACTATGGAACAAATTATCAAATATCATTCAATTGACCAGTTCAATAAAAAGTATGGAATAGAAACGTTACACCCATTAATTAATATCGTGGACATTTCAACAGTACCATATGTTTCCATTTCAGATGCTTTCAGTTTTGATTTTTACACTGTCTTTCTTAAAGACGTGAATATGGGAAATTTAAAGTACGGACGTAATTATTATGACTATCAGGATGGAACACTTGTATTTACAGCTCCTGGTCAGATAATGGAAGAAGAACCTTCTGAAATTGAGTCGGAAAGAATGAATCCTAAAGGCTGGGGATTGATGTTTCATGCCGATCTACTCCGGGGTACACAATTGGGGCGAAACATCAAAAACTACACGTTCTTCTCTTACGAGGTAAACGAGGCTCTCCATCTTTCGGATCATGAACGTAAAATGATACTCGAGTGTTTCAAAAACATTGATTATGAGCTACGCAGAGGTATGGACAATCATACCAAAGACCTCATTATATCCAATCTGGAACTATTCCTCAACTATTGCAAACGCTTTTACGAGCGTCAGTTTATTACGCGCTCTCACGTGAACAGCGACATTCTTTCGCGATTTGAAAAAGTGCTCGACGATTATTTTAAATCTGACTTACCTCATAAACAAGGGCTTCCATCTGTCAAACATTGTGCAAACAAACTGAATTTATCGGTCAATTACCTGAGCGATATGTTGCGCCGCGATACCGGTAAAAGCGCATTGGAACACATCCAGTTGCAGCTAATAGAAGTCGCTAAGGAAAAAATGTTTAAAAAAGACAAAACCATCAGCCAGATAGCCTACGAACTTGGATTTGAGTACCCTCAATATTTCAGCCGGTTATTTAAGAAACGGGTAGGCATGAGTCCCAATGAGTTCCGGGCGATGAGTTGAAGAAACACTCTAAACGAGTCAATTGAAGGAAAATAAACATCCTTCAATTGACCCGTTTTATGATTAATGATAACTATTCTGTTTCTTACATCTCTTTATATTCAAATGATTGTTCCTTATATTGTTTATTTCGTTAGTTTGTAATCCCCAGACTTTCATTTTCTCCCAGTCCGTTCGTATCAATTATAATATCTACGATAAATCTGGCAACTGCACAACGGTCAACTGTTTCACCATGAATATCCTCTCCTTCTTTCTGCAAATAATATATCATGTTATTTCCATCTGTTAGATGAGCAGCCCGCACCAAGGTAAAAGTTATACCTGAGTTCATGATAGCATCAGCGGCTTGTACATATTCAGGATATTTGTTTACATAATAGTTAAGCATTTCGCCAACAGCACCAGGCACTTCGTGATGAATTCCTAATCCAGTTACCCAGATAACTTTAGCTATACCTGCTTTATTAGAGGCCTTCACTATACTTAAAGATTGACCATATATATCACCAGATACAGCAGCAACAACAATATCTTGACCTTGCATAGCTTTCGTCAGTTTGTCTGTATCAAGTATATCTCCTTCAAATACAATTGTGTTTGTGACTTCATCAGGGGTTAATTTACTTGAATTACGAACATAAAGTGTTTGTTCGATTTCTTTAAATTGATTCAGTTATTGCACCAATAAGCGACCAATTCCACCAGTCGCGCCTAATACGATTATTTTCTTCATTTCTATTATATTAAATTGCTCTACCCATATCATAGGCTTGTTTCATTGCTGGATTGTCAAGTATTTCTCCTTTACCCCAAGCACCAACGCCATAAATTATCCCTTTTTCTTTAGCATTGTCCAGACAACGTGTAAAGCCATGGAAGCCTTCTACTGTGCCTCTCATTTCAGCTATTTTATTATCTGCCGCTGTAAGTATGAAATAAAATTCTTTGCCAGATAGATCCTTTATTCTTGCCACCGTTCGGTCAATAAGCGTTTTCAACTGACCGTTCATAGAGTAATAATATACAGGACTAGCCATTACAATTACATCAGCTTTTGTCATCTTGTCTAAAATTTCGGCCATATCATCGTGAATGGCACAAACACCATTATTTCTCTGACAAGCCTCACAAGCAATGCAGTATTTTATTTCTTTATTTCTGATAAAAATCTTTTCTACAGAATTATCGGACTCTTGTGCTCCTTGAATAAGCCGATCACACAAGACGTCTGAATTCCCTCCTTTGCGAGGGCTAGCCGATATAACTAAAACATTTTTTTTCATTGTTGAGTGCATTTCTAGATGTTTGAACTTTGGATAAATCAACTCGAATTTTCTGTTAGATTATTGATCACAAAATTACATTGCTGGTACAAGTGGCATATTAAACAAATCAATGATTGTTGAATACTTTTCCCTGTTTAGAAAGATGACAATAATGAACGTTTATACATTTCACTGATAGCTGTATACATTTCACTTTTTGTTGAATTGCAATGAACATTTATTGTAATTACCTCTTACATTTGCATGAAATAAAGAACAAGAGATATGAACAGAATTATTAAATACGAATCAATTGATGATTTCAACAAAGAAAATGGGATTGAAACTCTTCATCCTTTGATTAATATTGTCGATATCTCATCTGCACCTTCCGTGAGAATCGCTGATCTACATTCCTTTAATTTTTATACTGTATTTTTAAAGGACATTAATTGTGGGAGTATTAGATATGGACGTAATTATTACGATTATCAGGATGGAACTTTATTATTCGTAGCTCCCGAACAAATAATTAAAGTGGAACCTGAATCTAATACAGAAAATGATATTGTACCTCAGGGTTGGGTTCTTATGTTTCATCCAGATATACTGCGAGGTACACAACTAGGTCGAAATATGAGAAATTACACTTTCTTTTCGTATGATGTGAATGAAGCTTTACATATTTCGGAACAGGAACGCAAAACAATTATTGAGTGTTTTCAGAATATTAAATATGAGCTACGCAGAGGTATGGACAATCATACCAAAGACCTGATTATATCCAATCTGGAACTATTCCTCAACTATTGCAAACGCTTTTACGAGCGTCAGTTTATTACGCGCTCTCACGTGAACAGCGACATTCTTTCGCGATTTGAAAAAGTGCTTGACGATTATTTTAAATCTGACTTACCTCATAAACAAGGACTTCCATCTGTCAAACATTGTGCAAACAAACTGAATTTATCGGCCAATTACCTGAGCGATATGTTGCGCCGCGATACCGGTAAAAGTGCTTTGGAATACATTCAGCTACAAATCATTGAAATCGCCAAAGAAAGGATGTTTGAAAAAGAAAAAACCATCAGCCAGATAGCCTACGAACTTGGATTTGAATACCCTCAATATTTCAGCCGGTTATTTAAGAAACGGGTAGGCATGAGCCCTAATGAGTTCCGGATACAAAGCTGACTTCTTTCCTTTTGCAAATTAACTACTACCTCTTTTTAGCAAATTATAAAAACAGGTAGTTGTTTTAATAATATAAGCTTGACTTTTGTGCCAAACGATATAACCTGATTTCTTTATAGTTTGCTATGAAAGAACAAAGCCAGCTTTTTTATGGCCTGGTCCACATACAACGGCTTGTCATAGAAATCAACGTGGGTGGCACCGTCAATAACAAATAACTCTTTGTCAGTGGTGGCAGCTTTCTTTACAGCACGTTCGCTGAGATAAAAAGCATCCGATTTGCTTCCGACTACCAACAACAAGGGTTGCGTCAGTAAGGTTTCAATATTTTGAAATGCCGAGAATGCCATTACTTTATCGAGGCTCATCAACAGAACTTTGTTTTCTGAACGTGGATGATTACCGCGCGGAGTACGATAATACTCATATGCTTCATTCATGGTGACAGGTGCATTCGGGTCTGTTTTTTCGGGTACGTAATTGCCCAATACTGGTTTTGAACCGTTGGCCACAGCCGTTCGTTCAGCGGCAACCATTTCGAGCAGTTTTATCTGGTCGGCTACAGGAGTTCCACCCAACCAACCTTCACGAATTGCAGCTCCTGCATCGGTCGCACTTACCCCGGCTACCGCTTTAATCCGACGTTCGGTCATTGCTGCGCTTATGGAATATCCTCCACCAGCGCATACTCCCAATGCGCCGATTTTGTCTCTGTCCACATACGGCAAGGTAGTCAGATAGTCGACAGAAGCACGGATGTCTTCCACCCGTTCTGCCGGGTTTTCGAGGAATCGGGGTTCACCACCGCTTTCACCCTGATGTGAGGCGTCAAAAGCCAGGGCCACAAAACCGTTTTGTGCCAGTTTTTGTGCATAAGTTCCGGTCGTTTGTTCTTTCACAGCTCCTGCTGCATGAGTCAATACGATGGCAGGATATTTCTTTGTTTTGTCTATATTTTCAGGCAAATACAAATTGGCAGCCATCTTAATGCCATTGTTGTTGTAAGTTACTTTTTCCATTTTGAATTTGTTTTTTTGTGTTTGGGAAAATGACAACACTGTTACCACTGAACAGCATAAAGTCAGTACGATTTTCTTTAAATGATTGTTTTGCATTCTATTTCTCGTGATTAAATGTTGTATTTGAAACTTCCCATCATTTTAACCAGTTGCGGATCGCGTAGGTCAAACGAGGGTTTATTTGTATCCAATTGGGTAATGGTGCTCATTTCCTCTTCAGTCAGTTCAAAATCGAAAATCTGGATATTTTCAATGATTCGTTCTTTGGTCACCGACTTAGGAATAGCTGCCACGCCGCGTTGCATAAGCCAGCGAAGTACCACCTGGGCAATGCTTTTCTGATATTTAGCACCAATGGCAGACAGCAGCTCATTGCTGAAAATATTGTTTTTACCCTGCGCCAAAGGCCCCCACGCTTCCATTTGAATGTTGTTTTCCTGAAGGAATTTCAGTGTTTCTATTTGCTGGCAGAAAGGATGCGTTTCAATTTGATTGACAGCAGGAGTAATGTCATTGAACAACATCAGATCCATCAGTCGGTCGGAAGGAAAGTTCGCCACACCGATAGCCCTGATTTTACCGGCTTTGTACAGCTCTTCCATGGCACGCCAGGAGCCGTAGATGTCACCGAAAGGTTCGTGAATCAGGTATAAGTCCAGATAATCCAGTTGCAGTTTTTTGAGTGATTTCTCAAAGGCAACTTTAGTGTTCTCGTAACCCGCTTCCTGTATCCAGAGTTTGGTGGTGATGAAGAGCTCTTCACGCGGCACACCACTTTTTCGGATGGCATTGCCCACTGCCTCTTCATTTAAATAGCCTGATGCCGTATCAATCAATCGATATCCAGCGTGGACGGCATCGAGTACGCTTTGTTCGCATTGCTGCGGATCGTCAATCAAACATACCCCGAAGCCCAGCAGAGGCATTTCTACATTGTTGTTTAATCTTACTGTTCTCATTTTGTAATTAATTTACCCCTATCCCCTGAAGATGAATAGAGAATTAGTTTGTTTCGATAATGCAAAGTTCGGACAAAACGGCCCCTCGTATTTTATACAGATTACGGATAGTTGTATTGCTTTTACTGATTCTGAAAAATAGAGTCAAACTATTGATATCCTTAGTCATACAATGCAATAAGTTGTCGTTTTTCTTCTATGTGAAAAAGGCTACTTTTTCGAGATGCCTATCAACTCACCGTATGCCAGAATCTTTCCATCCATATAGTGGAATAACTCTTCTTGGGTTGGATTTGTCATATTGATGCGGGAAACGGACAATGCATATATTCTGAAATAATATCGGTGAGTTCCTATTGGTGGATTGGGTCCGGCAAAATTACCCCCACCCGTAATGTTTTCCCCTAAGCTGATATGCTCTTTTGCTAATTGGATTCCTTTCACACCTTTGGGTAAAGACCTTTTCCCGGGTGAAATATTGAAAACGATCCAGTGGTCAATTGTCTTTATTTTCAACCAGGGAGCAGGTGCATCGTAATCGACTACCATTATTGCTAATGATTTTGTGTTTACAGGTAAATTATCCCAATACAAGCTTGGTGAAGTGTTCGTTCCTAAACCTGTACACTCAACAGGGATATTTCCATTGTTTGCAAAATCTCCCGACCAAAATTTAATTGTCTTGGGTAATTTTTCATGGTAACTGAATTCTTCCTTTTGTTGGCAACTGACAAACAACATCCTTGCTACGATGATTGCGACAATCACGACTGGCGTAAAAATGATTAGTTTCTTTTTCATTGAATTGAATTTTAAAAATAAACCGGGGTTAAATAAACTCTGACTTCAAGCTACAAGCATTATTCTGTGCTCTATATCACTGCTTGACACTTGTCATTTTCATGATGCAAAATTGATACAAACCAGACTGTCGCAGATTAAACAAATTACGGATAGTTGTGTCGTTTTTACTGATTATGAATTGTTGTAACTGAATGACAGATACCGTAAAAACAGTAATTTGAATACATGAAAAAGTAATTGGTATAATTACACGGGAACAGTTTGACCGAACTTTGTACTGACTATTTCGATAGCGCTTACTTAGTATTCATTTTAATAAGAAACTGATATGTCAAAGATTCTGATTACCGGTGCCAGTAGCGGTTTTGGCACGCTGACAGCGAAGGCCTTGCTGGAAAAAGGCCATGCAGTAGTGGCTTCCATGCGCAACGTGGAAAGCAAAAACAAAGCAATTGCGGAGGAATTACGTGCAGCGGGAGCTCACATTGTGGAAATTGATGTTACCGATGAAGCCAGTGTCATCAACGGTGTGGAGAAAGCCAATCATGCTTTAGGCGGAATTGATGTACTTGTGAATAATGCAGGCGTAGGCGTCATGGGTATCCATGAATTCTTCACCACTGAGGATTACTACAAAGTGCTCGAAGTAAATGTATTGGGAGTACATCGCATGAACAGGGCTGTACTTCCCTATTTACGTCAGTCACAGGGACTGATTGTGTACGTTTCCAGTCTGAACGGACGTTTTATTCTACCATTCTACGGGCCATACAATGTATCTAAATGGGCACTCGAGGCGCTTGCGGAAAGCTACCGCGTCGAACTTACGCCTTTCGGTATTGAAAGTTGCGTAGTAGAGCCGGGGGCTTTCCCGACTTCTTTCGGAGATAAGGTGCTTTCATCGTCTGACGATAGCCGCAAGGAGCCATACAAACAAATGCTGGAAGTATTGGCCATGGTAAAACAGTCGGAAGAATCCCTGAAAGGACATCCTGAGCAAAAACCGGAACTGGTAGCCAACACTATCGCACAATTAATAGAAATGCCTCACGGTGAAAAACCTTTCCGCACACCGGTTGATTTATTGGGATTGGGAACACTCGCTGCTCAGTATAATCAGTATTTCGAAGAGATGCAGCAGGGCCTTTATAAACAGTTTCAGATGGAAGGCCTGTTGACAGTGGCAAAGCGGGGATAAAACCGAACACGGTTATTCAGGCAATGCAGACTACGTACTGAATCATCCTCATTGTCTGAATAATATCCGAATTTGTTTTGAATAAAAATCATGTACATTTGTTTTATGTAAATACCGCCTGATATGGAAAAGATATTCAATATGGACCATATATTCCAATACAACAATGCCTTTGGAATAGAAACTTTACACCCGCTCGTAAGCATCATTGACTTGTCGAAAGCAAATCCTTCGAATGAAGAGGAGTACACTCGCATTCGCATGGGCTTTTATTCGGTAAGCCTCAAAGAATCGTATTGCGGACATATTAAATACGGTCGGAATAATTACGATTATCAGGAGGGAACATTGGTGTTTACAGCTCCGGGACAAGTCCTGACAATTGATAGCGCCGAAGAAATACACCCACCGTACAAGGGTATGACACTGCTTTTTCACCCCGATTTATTACGTGGAACTGCGCTCGGACACAATATGAAAAGCTACAGCTTTTTCTCTTACGAAGTATTTGAAGCCCTGCACGTCTCCGAACAGGAAAAACAGATTGTGCTGGACTGTTTCTCCAAAATAGAAACCGAACTGCATCATGCCATAGATAAGCACAGCCGCACCCTGATAGTGGCCAATATCGAACTGTTACTCGGGTATTGCGTACGCTTCTACGACCGGCAGTTTATCACCCGCAGCATCACGAATAAAGATGTATTGATCAAATTCGAGAATCTGCTAAACGAATATTTTACACAAAACGATTTGTCGGAAATGGGCTTGCCTACGGTTCGCTATTGCGCCGATAAGCTACACCTGTCGGCCAATTATTTCGGTGACCTGATAAAAAAAGAAACCGGTAAATCACCGATGGAACACATTCAGCTCAAGCTAATAGAAGTCGCCAAAGAAAAGATGTATGAGAAAGATAAATCCGTCAGCCAGATAGCCTACGAACTGGGCTTTGAATATCCTCAGTATTTTAGTAAGCTTTTCAAAAAGCATACGGGGGTTAGTCCGAATGAATTTCGGATGATGAGTTGAAGAAGGTATAAAATATTGACTCATAAACAACTACTCAGACTACTGATATTCAACAACATCCGATATATTTAAGACAAGCCTTTGCAATTTGATGCAAAGAGCTTGTCTTTTTATTACGATTATACCAATCTATGACCTATAACATTGAATAATCATGCCAATAAGTTTTCAGGCAATATCTCCCTGATTGCCTCAGTCAATGTAGCAGGATTACGTCCAAGTACGTCTTTCAAATCAGATGAAGGAACATCCAACACCCCATTTTCGATATCGTTTTGAAATGCAGCAAGTGATATTGCAAACTGCTCCGGCATTCCGGCTTTCATCAGCATATCTTTATAGATATTCTCTTCCACTTGGAGCACTTCAAAGTCATTTTGTACGGCTTCTTTTAAAGCTGTAGCCAGTTCTGCATAAGTGGAAGCAGTTCCACCTAATTCATAAATAGTCTTTGGGTTTTCACTGATTAAAACATTCACAGCAGCCTCCGCATATTCACGTTCCAATGCCCAACATACACGCCCCTCTTTTGCAGCATATACAAACGGCTTTCCCTGTGCAGAGCCGGATAATAAGGCGAGTTCATTTTCCAGGTACCAGTTGTTTCGGAGTGATGAAAAAGGTATCTGCGAATCAATCAGATATTGCTCAGTTTCCCTGTGATCAGCTGCTAAATAGGTTGCAGAATCTTTTGCATTGGCCAGGCTGGTATACGCAATAAATTGTACTCCCGCTTCTTTGGCTGCATTTGCAACATTTTTATGCTGATTAACGCGAGACACTTCCGGATTTTCAAATGTGGAGATAAATAAGACCCGATCTACCCCGGTGAAAGCTTTGACTAAACTTTCGGGGTTAGAATAATCCGCATATCTGATTTGAACACCACTGTTTTCGAGGTGTTTTGCTTTGGATAAATCGCGTACTGTTGCAATGATGTCTTCAGGGGCAACTTTTTTCAACAAGTGATTTATCGCCATTGTTCCTAGTTTGCCGCTGGCTGTTGTTATTAGGTATTTCATGTTTCTTTATTGATCTATTTGATTTTCAGAACTATTTTCCCGAATTGAGAGGCGTTGTCCATCATCCTGATAGCATTTTCGGCTTCATGCAAAGGAAAGACAGAATCTGTTACGGGACGAACTTCTTTATCATTTACCAGTTTGAGCATGTTTTCAAAGTCCCGTGGGCTTCCCATTGTGGTTCCAAGAATATCGAGTTGTTTTAAATATATTTTCTGAGGTATCAGTTGTGTTATCGGACCGGCAGTAGCACCGAAAACAACAATCTTACCACCTGATTTAACCAGGTCAATAAGTTGTTCGAATCCTTTACCCGCAGCGGTGTCAATAATCAAATCAAAACTACCTGCCATCTCCTGTAACTCTTGTACCCAGTTGTCTTTCTTGTAATTGACGCCGCCTTTAGCTCCCTGTGCAATTGCCTTTTCAATTTTATCGTCAGACCCGGAAGTGAAATAGACTTCGGCTCCAATAGCCAGTGCAAATTGAGAAATGAATTGTGCTACAGCACCACCGATGCCGGTAATTAATACCTTCTGTCCTTTCTCTACCTGTCCGCGGGTAACCAGTGCCCGATAAGCTGTAACTCCACTAAGAGGCAAGGCAGCAGCTTCCTCAAAAGTCAGATGCGCTGGTTTTGGATATACCGCTGATGCCGGAACAACCACGTATTCGGCAAAACAGCCGTCATCGGGTAACCCCAGTATCTTAAAATCGCGGACTGCAACACGGTCATTATCGCCCCAATTGAGTGCCGGATTAATGACGACCTCCTGCCCGATCATGTTGCTGTCCACATTTTCGCCGACTGCCTCTATACGTCCGGCTCCATCGGAACCAGGTATAATCGGATATCTTAGATTAATATATTGTCCTTTTTGTATCAACCAGTCACGGTGATTTATGGCGGCTGCCATCAGTTTGACACGCACTTCGCCTTCACCCGGTTGGGGTATCTCTACCTCTTTCATTTCCAGTGCCTGCCCGGCACCGTTACATTGTATTGCTTTCATAATTTTATAAGTTGTATTTGCATGGATTAATCGACTTTATAATTCTTCACCCATTCAATAAGCGAAGGGTCCCGATGGTCGAAAAATGCCGTTTTTGCATGATCCAGATTTTTGATTACAGCCATGTCATCTGCGCTTAGTTCAAAATCGAAGATATTGAAGTTCTCTACGATTCGCTCTTTGCGTACCGACTTCGGAATAGCTACCACTCCTCTTTGGGTAAGCCAGCGTAAAATTACCTGAGCCACTGATTTATTGTACTTTGCTCCGATAGCTGCAAGTGTCTCGTTTTGAAACATATTGTTGCGTCCTTCAGCAAATGGGCCCCAGGCTTCAATTTGTACCTTATTGTCTTTTAGGAATTGCTGGTTCTCTATTTGTTGGTTGAATGGATGTGTTTCTACCTGATTGATTGCCGGGACAATTTCATTAAAGGAAATCAAGTCCATAATTCGGTCAGGCTGAAAATTGCTTACTCCTATCGCCCGGACTTTTCCTTCTTTGTACAACTCTTCCATGGCTCTCCAGGCTCCATGTACATCACTGTAAGGTTGATGAATGAGATACAAGTCGAGATAATCCAGCTGTAGTTTCTTTAGTGATTTCTCAAAAGCAATTTTGGCCTTCTCGTATCCGGCATCCTGCACCCACAGTTTGGTCGTGACAAACAATTCCTCACGGGCAACACCGCTTCTTTTGATCGCTTTACCCACGGCCTCTTCATTAAAATATGCCGAAGCCGTATCAATTAAACGGTATCCTGCCTGAATGGCATCGACTACCGCCTGTTCACATTCTGCTGCATCTGTGATTTGATATACCCCAAAGCCTAAAACAGGCATCTCTATTCCGTTGTTTAGTTTGATGAATTCCATTATATATTGCTGTTTTATTAATTAGTTTATAGTGATTTGCCTAATTCAAAGGCCTTTTGTAAATAATCGGTTTTCAATACGTCTCCCACATCATTGACACCTCCTGCCAGTAGCATCCCCCGGTTCTCCCAGTTTAGATTTTTCACTAAACAGGTTTCGTAATAGGGCACAATCATACTGAAAATATCAGCGTCATTCATTGTGGACGCTATCACGAGCGCAGTTTCCTTTTGAGGTACCTCATACGCTGCCAATGCAAACAATCTATCGATAGCGGCTTTCATTAGCGATGTGAAATGCATCCAATACAACGGCGATGCCCATACTACTACGTCCGCTTCTCTTAAAGCTGAATAAACTTCACTCATATCATCTTTCTGCACACAAGGATCGCCTTTATAAACCTGACAAAGAAAACAGCCTTTACAATTCTTGATAGTAAGCTCTCTGAGATTTATCTTTTTAGCTTTATGTCCTGACTCCATTGTTCCTCTTATCAGCTCATCGGCAAGACTTTCAGTGTTACCTCCCTTTCTGGGACTTCCATTTATCACAAGTATCTTTTTCATTTTCAGAATTACAGTTGAGTTCACTCGTATTACAATTGAGTGATGTTGTTTGGTTTATAATCTTTGTACTGCTTACCTATAGAATAACTATTTGCTATTTTTTCTCCCAATCGCCAATAATTAAAGCCCGGCATATCGAATAAAATCGGGTCAACCTTTGCATAATCAATTTTACCATCGGTTAATGCTTCTTCATCGCAATAGGTATTTTCGACTTTTAGCAGGAACACATCGAAGTGAGGCGTATCAAAAATATCCACTACTTTACATTCCATAGTCAGGGGGGCATTTTTAATCATGGGTGCTCCGGTCAGAGTTCCGGTAAAGCTTTCAAAAACTGTTGATTTATCTACCTTAGCCCCTGAAACCATTCCTACATAATCAGTCTCTACAGCCATGCTTACTGACGGATAGTTGATACTCAAAGTACGATGCTCCCTTATTCCTTTATTGGAATAGTGTGCTTTACCCTAACTCACAGCCAACAAACCATGATCCAATATCCCCACATGGGCAATGGTGATATAATTTGCCTTACCCCCGATTTCAGTGCCTATAATGACGGTTGGCATCGGATAGAGAGCATTTTTAGAACCCAGATTCTTCTTCATAAACTTGTTTTTAGAATTATCGTTGTATTAATATTACCAACTGCTATTTGCATAAATGATAATTTCACAGTGCAAATGTCGTGGAAAAGATACTCCCTGACTTACCCCTATTACTGGATTACCTACCTCAATTACTGAAAGTGACATTCGGCTGTAACAGTTTTATTATTTGCGAATTATCTTTGACGAATAAATTATAATTCAACTCAGAATATGGACAATATTGTTAGAATAGATACAGTCTCGCAATACAATGATCTGGTAGGGCAAGAGACGTTGCATCCGTTGGTCAGCTTAATTGATTTCTCGAAAGTCGAACCCTTTTGTTCGATTAAGTGCCAATTGGGCCTGTATGGAATATTTCTGAAAGGAGCCAAGTGCGGAGGTATTTCGTATGGGGGAACACAATACGATTACGAAGAGGGCACACTGGTATTTATCGGACCCGGACAAGCATACGGGGTGGAAGATAATGGAGAGAAGCGCAAAGGCCAAGGATATGCGTTGTTGTTTCATCCGGATCTTATCCATGGGACTTCATTAGGTAAACATATCCGTGATTATACCTTTTTCTCTTACGAAGTACATGAGGCCCTCCACCTATCAACCAGAGAGAGGGCAATCATAATGGATTGCTTTGATAAAATCAGCTATGAGCTGGAGCACGCAATAGACATACATAGCAAGACGCTGATCGTTTCCTATATCGAGCTTTTTCTGAACTATTGCAAACGGTTTTACGATCGGCAGTTTATCACCCGTGGGCAGATAAATAAAGATGTATTGATCAGATTTGAGAATGTGCTTGACGAATATTTTTCATCAGAAAAACCGCTTGAACTCGGACTTCCAACTGTTAGCTATTGTGCCGACAAACTTTTCCTGTCTCCCAATTATTTGGGTGATCTCCTCAAAAAAGAAACCGGGAAATCGGCATTGGAACACATTCAAATGAAACTTATTCATATTGCCAAAGAGAAGATATTCGAACCGGGCAAATCCATCAGCGAAATCGCTTACGAGCTGGGCTTTAAATATCCGCAGCATTTCACCCGGATGTTTAAGAAAAGTACTGGACTGTCTCCCAATGAATACAGGGGGCAAAACTAAACTCCCCCTTACGAAAAAAGCCGTAGCGATTTTACCAATCACTACGGCTTTTCTGTTACCAAACAATTTTGAGGCCGTCCAAAGATAGACACTCCCGATATCACTCCGGTAAGCCGGGGAAAGTATCAAATATTCTCAGAACTTCACAATCTGTGATTTTCCATTATACGAAATGGTTTTATCAGCTTTGCCCGGAGCATCTCCCAAACCGTTGGCTTTATTAATTAGCACAATACTGAATTTGCGGGATGTCAGCATTCCTTTGAATTTTCCTTTGCGATCACCAATAGTGAGGGTTTTGCTTTTATCGTTCCATTTGAAGGTAATGATGGAGTAAGCGCCTTTCTCGTAATTGTAATTGTCGGTCTCATCTTCGTACAAGGTAAATTCGCCGTCAGCGCCGGGATAAACACGGATCTCGAGGTTGTCCCACTTTTTCTCCTGAGCAAACTGCACTTTAGGTCCCCAAGGCAAGATAGAACCGGCTTTCACGTAAAGAGGCATGATATCAATCGGAACCGCTTTACTCACCTCCTGTCCGCCGGCAAGCTTTTCACCTGTCCAGAAGTCAAACCATTCAGCGCCTTTGGGCAGATAGACCGTTTTTGATTTTACCTGAGAATAATCTTCCACACCTTTGCCATCTTGTTTGCTCACATACATCGGTTCGGTGACCGGAGCAACCAGGATTGAATGTCCGAACATATACTCCCCGGTCATGTCATACACCTTTTTATCGTTGGCAAAATCCATAAACAGGGCACGCATAATGCTTTCGGAACGATTGCTTACACCCCACGCCGTAGAGTACAGGTAAGGCAACAGACCGTAACGCAGGTTGATGTATTTTTCTATCGCATCGAAATCACGGTCACCCCGTTTTCCGAAATTAAAGATTTCACGGGGAGCATCCGTACCGTGCGAACGCATCATCGGGGTGAATGTTCCGAACTGAATCCAGCGGAGGTAGAGTTCACGATAAGCATTGTTTTTCAATGCTTTTGAGCCATTATACTTACCCAGGAAGAATCCGCCAATATCGGCATTCCAGTAGGGATTACCGCTTAACGAGAAGCTGAGAGCTCCGGAAATTTGTTTCTGCAATGTTTCCCAGCTGGCAACAATATCACCCGACCAGGTATTGGCTCCGTAACGCTGTTGCCCGGCAAAAGCCGAACGGGTCAGGATGCACACCCGCTTATCGGAGGTGGTTGCACGCTGGTGTTCGTAAACGCCTTTGACATGTTCGAGCGGGAAAGCATTTACAACCGAACGGTATGAACCCAGGTAGGTCGGTTGGTCAAAGTCCTTCTCCTTCACATTGATGTGATCGGGTTCGGATGAATCAAGCCACCAGGCATCTGTGTCGTAAGAAAAGACGCCCTTATTGAGGTAGCTCCAGTAAATATCGCGGGCTTCGGGATTATATGGATCATAGGGTTTTGTACCGGATTTTGGCGGCCAGGTATCGAAATCTATCAACATCTTCTTTTGCTCAAACTCTTTGTACTGAGTAGTCAAAGGTCCAAATCCAGGCCAGGAGACAATCATCAGGTGGACTTTCAGGTTATGAATCTTCTCCACCATAGTTTTAGGATCGGGGAATGTCTTTTTGTCAAAACTCATGGCATTCCACACGCTGTCACGCCCCCAGTATTGCCAGTCCTGTACAATACCGTCGAGAGGGACTTTCAGGTTGCGGTATTTTTCCACCACGCCCACCAGTTCGTCCTGCGTCTTGTAACGCTCTTTGGATTGCCAATAGCCATACGTCCACAACGGAAGCATCGGTACCTGGCCGGTCAGGTCGCGCATCTGAGCCACCACACCGTCACCGCTACCGCCGTACATAAAGTAGTAATCGGAGCAATCGGCCAACGACTCGAAAGAGGTCTCCTGAATATTATCCGTAAAGAGAGTAGAAGCATAGTTGTCCCAGAAAATGCCGTACCCTTTGATCGACTGAAAGAACGGGATGCAGACTCTGGTATTTTCATTCTTCAAGGCATTCCGCTGTCCACGCTGGTTGAGTTTATTGTTTTGCAGCTGTCCGAGTCCATAGATCGGCTCGTCTTTATCCAGCAGAAATGCCTGACGGGCGGTATAGGTATTTTTCTGCACATCGACTGTCGGGGTGAATTGAGTGCCGTAGTCTTTTTCGGTCAGCAGTTGATTTCCCTTCAAGTCGAGGTAACTAACTTTACCTGTTTTCAGGTTAACATCTACTTCCAGCTTGTCGCTCTTCATAGCCACTACATCACCTTGTTGTGTGGTGGTAAACCGGGTATCCTGCGGTTTCTTAATTACCGAGAGACTCTCTTTCTTGAAGATAAAACCTTCCGGCGCTTTCAACACCCGGACAATAGAAGGGCTGTAAAACTGCACCTCAACATCCATAGACTGAAGCCGGGTTTTAATACCCTGTGCTGTTTTTTGGTAGTTCTGCGCTGATACCGGAACAATCAATATCGCTCCGAGCAACGCAACTATCACACTTTTTCTTTTCATTTGAGATTAGAATTAAAGATTTGATTTTAAAACAAATAATGAGACAAAAGTATGGAGTACCGGCGTAGCGGATATGATTATCTGGTTGTTTATTGATGTATGATTTGTTGTTTTGGGGAATTAAATGAATGAAACGGTACAAACCGACATACGGGTATCAAACTACAGAGCATTTATAGAGATAAATTCGGCCCTAAAATCAATAAGTTATAGTCAAACCGTTTTGAATTGCGAATTAAGACGGTTATTGATATTAGCTCCGTGATATTTGGCATCGCCGATATTATTTGCACGCCAATGTAATGAATATCAGATAGCATTGTCGCATTCCCTGGGGGCTCTACTATAATATACTGTCGCCGCTATACGGCTTAATCCGCCTTCTCCCATTAATTTACTACCATACTCATCGGAGCTATGCTCCTCTATAAGCCGTGTAACGGCGATAAGTTTGGTAGTATGAGATTTTATTATCTCTTGCACAAAGCCGCAGAGCGGCGACAGTATGGTTATGTCAGTTTATTAAACCTAATTGTTTCGCAATTCAAACTGGTACTACTATCTTTTCTGCAAAACTCATTATACATGACTTTCAGAACGAAGAAATATTTCCAGACATCAATATTTAAAGACTCGTCAGCTTTTATTCTCCACCCTCTATCACTTTTTCCGGTTATTCTGAATGTACTGCGATGGAGTCATACCAAACGCCTCCCTGAAGTAGTTTGAAAAATATCGTTGCGTATTGAATCCGACCATATCCGCAACTTCACTGACAGAGAACTGTCCCTGGGCGAGCAACTGCGCCGCACGCTTCAGCCGGATAGAACGGATAAATTCCGAAGGGGCAAGTCCGGTTATGCTTTGCAGTTTCTTGTACAGCACCGTACGGTCCATTCCCATCTCCTCGCTAAACTGCTGAACCGAATATTCAGGATTGTCCATATTGCGTTCGATGCAGGATAGCGCTTTTTCGACCAGCTTTTCATCGAGTGAAGTGATGGTGATTTCTTTGGGATTAACTTCTATCTTATGCGAAAACTGTTGCTGACGTTTCCGCTGTTGTTCGATAAGTTTGTTGATACGCAGGTGAAGGATATCGAGGTTAAAGGGTTTGGGCAAATACTCGTCAGCTCCCGAACGGTAGCCCTCCAGTTTGTGTTCGTCCGAAGTCCGGGCTGTCAGCAGAATGACCGGAATGTGCGATGTTTGCAGGTCTGACTTGAGTTGTCGGCACAGTTCCAGACCATCCATACCCGGCATCATCACATCACTAATCACCAGGTCGGGCAATGCCTCACTCGCTATCGACTTACCGGCAATGCCATCGGAAGCTTCCAATACCTCATAACTTTTGGACAATTCACTCACCAGGAAGTGGCGCAACTCCTGATTATCTTCCACCACCAGTAGCTTGTATTTTTTATCTGAATGAATGGACATCTCAGTAGCATCCGGTTGGCCGATAACCTCTTCAGGTGAGATTTGCCCGTCTGTTGTTTCCGGCGTCAAATCTGCCGGAATTCTCAACGTGAAAGTGGCACCTCTCCCCTGTTGGCTCTCTACATTGATTTGCCCGGAATGTAGCCCGACATACTCTTTGACCAGATGAAGTCCAATTCCACTCCCCTGTTCCGTTCCATTTGCCTGATAGAAACGGTCAAAGATTCGGACCAGTTCATCCTGTGGAATTCCTTTCCCGGTATCACTGACCCGAATCTCCAGATACTCTTTACCGTCCTCTTCCTGACGACTTAGAAGCACCGATATTTGCCCCTCTTCAGGAGTAAACTTAAAGGCATTGGAGAGTAAATTATTGAGAATACGGTACAGTTTCTCCCGGTCAAAATAGCAATAGAGCTCATCCGGTTCGCTTTTCACACTAAATACGATATGCTTTTCCTGCCCCAAACGGCTAAATAGCTCTTCAAACTGGCCAACGAAATCGACAATATTGCCAAAAGTAAGATTAAGCTTCTCCCCGCTTACCTCCAACCGACGGAAATCCAGCAATTGATTGACCAGGTTCTGTAAATCGCGGGCGTGACGGTAAAGGCTTCGAATCCGGGCTTCAGCAGGTGTCCCCTTTGCCTCCTTCAACCACGACTCCAATGGCGTAATAATCAGCGTCAACGGTGTACGGAATTCGTGGCTTATGTTGGTAAAGAAATTAAACTTCATCCGATTCAACTGTTCTTCGTTACGACGGGCCATCCGCTGATGTGTCTGTTGCTGATAGTATTTTAGCAAAATGAAGAGTAAAGCAGCGATCAATATCAGGTAGATAAAATAAGCCAACGGAGTTTTCCAGAAAGGTGCTTTTACCTCAACCCTGATTTCGGAATAGCCCGCCGTCCATACCTTGCTGTTGTTGGCCGACTTCACCTGAAAACGATAGGTACCTGGCGAAAGATTGGTATAGGTCGCAGTTCCCGTACCACTTGAAGATGAGACCTCGCGCCACTTCTCGTCAATGCCTTCCAAACGATAGCGGAAATAGGTCTGCGTAGGATTTACATAGTTCAACGCAGAGAATTCCAGACTGATGAAGTTCTGGTTGTGTTTCAGTACGATTCGCTCCATCGAGGGGATTGGACGGGGAAGAATGGTATTTCCATCGTACAAAGTCCCCGGCTTTACTTTCTCGCCAAATAAGAGTAAATCCGTAAAAACCGGTCTGGGCAATCGGGTATAAGCCCATGGCTTTTGCAGGTCAAGCGCATTGAATCCGTTTACACCGCCCATCAGTAACACACCACCCGGAGTCATATATATGGCCCGAGAGGTGAACTCGTTTCCTATCACCCCGTCATAATGGTTGAAGTTGGAAAATGAAAAGAGCGGTTTGTCATTCGTGACAATTGCCGTAATGCAGGAGACGCCACCGGAAGTAGTCACCCAAATCCGTCCCTGCCTATCTTCTGCCAGGCCTTTGACGCTGTTATTGACCAGCCCATCATCGGTATAGAGTCGGTAAAACTGCTGCTTTTGCGGCAACCAAATGATTAATCCATCCTGTGTACCTATCCAGACCTGCCCTTTACGGTCCCGAAAGAGAGAGTTATATTGCTGATTTCCGTTTTGCAAAAAGGGACTTGATACCCGGCTGAACGTTTGCTTCTGAAGGTCATAGATAAACAAGCCCATATTTCCTGAGCCCAACAGTCTGTTCTTATCCAGATTGATAATTTGGGAAATAGAATTTTGCCCGTTAAAAGCTGCGGGTAAAGGCAAATACCGAATTGAAGCTGTTGCCGGATTGAGAATACCCAACCCTTGATTTGTAGCGGCAAAAATCTGCCCGTCAGAAACCTGATAAAGCTGGTTTATTGTCTGGTCAAAATGAATAATCTTATCCTTTTGCAGACAGTAAAGGCCTCTATTTTGTGTACACAACCAAATACGTTGCCGACTATCCTGCATCAGGGAAACAGTGTTTGCATCTGCCGGAATCGCTTTTACCCTGTTGATTGAATTTGTGGCCACTTCATAGCGGAACAACCCTCCCGAGGTTGCAATAAGCACACCTGAACGCTCATTCCCGGCGAAACCGTTTACATCAAGTTTCTTAATCTGAGGCCCCAAAGCAGATATCCCGATATTTCTAAACCGGAATCGGTCCGCATGGTAATAAAGCAGGCCCCGGTTGTACGTTCCAAGCCACAATCCTCCCTGCGTATCGGTATATTGGGCACTGACCTCCGTATCGATTTCAGAACCATCGATGAGGTGAAAAGAGGGAATAAACTGTTTTTGTTGTAATGACTTGTCCATGTTCCAGAGGCCGGTCTGGCAACTCACCCACAGGTTTCCCTGGTTATCGGCAGAAAGCGTATTTAACCAATAGTCTGTCTTAAGGATAGTGCTCCATTTGCGTTGTCGGATATCATATCCGAGCATACTCCCTCCCGCTCCATTCCGCAACTGGTAGAGCATATCTCCGGATGAAACCACCATCAGAGTCCGGTTATATCGTTGCTTTTCCTCTCCCGGGAAAGCATCTGTTTTGTACAACTCCCGCCCGGTATTCAAATCGCAACAAACCATCACTCCGTAACGGAAAAACAGGAATACCTGTTTGCGCACGACGGCAACGTCATACAGCTCATCCTTTACCCCATACGGAAAAGAGATGTGCTTCCGGAACAGAATGGTTTTTCCTTTCCGCGCATCCCGGTATAAAAGATCGTCAGAAGAAGTCCGTATCCAATAATTTTGCGCAGCATCAAGAAACAGGTCTGCTATCGGCTCCCGGAATCCCATTGTGGAAAGAAGACTATCGGGACGCTCAACAAATCGTTCCCGCTTTACATCCATCACCATGAGCTTGCCGTTATTTTTTATCCAGACAAAATCATTTGTCACATAACTGTGATGAAATCCCGTATATCCGGTCAGTGGAATCGTATTCTTGCCTGACAAGTGCAGATGCTTGAATGTGGCCCCGTCGTAAATATTGGTAACGCCCTCTGTTATAATCACCATGCGGCCATCCTGCAATTGCTGAATATTACGAACCCGGTTTTCAGAAAGCCCGGCTTTGCTGTCTATCGGAGTAAATACGAAATGGGATTGAGCCTGCAATGAAATACAAATGCTCATCAACAGAATAAATATGAGAGGAATATATTTAGGCATGGTATCAGAGTGATTTTCGGTTTGGCATATTCAGCTTATATCATACAAATATAAGAATAAGTACCACCGATTTATCAGCAAAAACCAGGGTTACTTTTTATCAGTCGATTCTGCATTGACCAGAATCACCACTTTAGTACCATACGGATTGATAAAGGCCAGATGCGCCCGTTAATCCTGCGCCACTGACATTGAGTCTGATGGCCCCGGTGGCTTTAGCACTCCGGATTACCACCATGGCACGACCATGCCAGGCTTTGCGACTGTTGTTTACATAACTATCCGTGTCTTTCAAATCGGCATTATCCACTCCGACAATGATCCCCGGACCAGACACTTTAAATTGCAGACGATTATCTGCATTGGGTTGCAGGATTCCGTTTTTGTCCACCACCTCAACAATCACATAAGACAAATCTTGTCCATTTGCCTGAATTATTTTTTTATCCGCGGTCAGTCTGATGGCAGCAGGTGCTCCGGCTGTCCTGAGGACTTTACTTTCCACCTCTTTATCACCAATTACCCCGACTGCTTTCAATTCACCTGAAGCATATTTTACCGGAATTACGGCTTTGAACTCCTGCTCTTTGGTGGTTGCTTTTTCACCGACCAGCTGATTATTCAGGTAAAGACGAACTTTGGGATATTTGGAGTATATCTCTACTTCGACCTCTTTTCCTTCACGACCCGGCCAGCTCCAGCTTTCCCAGGTTGGCCATACCGACCAGAGGGTTTCGCTTATTTTTCCATTATCCGGATTGGGCTCCCGAACAGCCAGATAGAGTTTCTCGGTATTGTTCCATAACAGGTTGCGGTAATGCGAGATCGGCTTCCGCCATCCGGTCAAATCCACATCCCCGCAATAGGCTCCATGCCAGGGATAAAGGTCATGCTCCCAATGCTCCCCTTTGGTTTCTCCCGGATAGAACCAGCGGCCAATACCCGATTCCCCCAGATAATCCATTGCCGTCCAGACAATATCACCGATAATGTAGTCATGAGTCTGCACCATGTTCCAGTTACTGAAAGCATCCCGCGGATAGGATTCCGTCTGCAAAATAATACGGGAAGGAACACGCTGATGGTCCGATTCTGCCTTGTGCATCTGGTAATTATATCCGCAGACGTCATGTGCAGCCATAAGCGAATCGAATATTTCCCAGTTCTTATCCCAGGTGGTCATCGCAGAGGTAACAGGTCGTGTCTGGTCAATATGATGGACATAACCGGCAAGCTTTTTAGCGGTTTCAATGGCTTCCGGTGATTTCCGCTCGATGATTTCATTCCCGATACTCCACATGATGACAGACGGATGGTTACGGTCGCGCAATACCATCGACTCTATATCGCGTTGTGCCCAGGCATCAAATACCTTCGAATAGTCGTATGGATTTTTACCGGTTCGCCAGCCATCAAAGGCTTCGTCCACCACCATCAATCCATATTGGTCGCAGTAATGCAGGAACGCTTCTGACGGTGGGTTATGCGAAGTACGTACCGTATTGAAACCGGCCGCTTTCAGTAACTGCACCTTACGCTCCTCAGCCCGGTCATAAGCCGCAGCACCCAGACAACCGTTATCATGATGGGCACAACCGCCGTTAATCTTGATGGGTTTATCATTGAGCAGAAAGCCTTTTTCAGCCGAATATTTTATTGAGCGGATGCCAAAGCTGTTTTTCTGCTCATCAATGACTTTTCCGTCCTGCATCACGGCAATTCTTGCCTGATACAAATGGGGAGTTTCCGGAGTCCAGCGCAAAGGCTTATTCACCGAAATAGTTTGGGCAATCTCCTTTTCACTATTTGCCGGCAGTAGTACTTTCACCTGATTATTACCGGCAATTGTGTTGCTTTTGCCGGATAGAGAGGTATTCAGTACGATGGTTTGCGGCTTATCGGTTTCATTTTTGATTCTCGTTTTAACCTCAACGGTCGCTTTTTCAGCCGATACTTCCGGTGTGGAAATAGCAACTCCCCAATGGGCTACATGGACAGGATGGGTCACATACATCCACACATGACGGTAAATGCCGGAACCGCTGTACCAACGGCAATTGATTTGTTGTGAATTGTCCACCCGGACTGAAATGGTATTTTCTTTGCCGATATTAACGAAGGGTGTCAGGTCATAGCTGAAGGAGGTATATCCGTAGGGATGCACGCCAAGCGATTTACCATTGACAAAGAGTTCGGAATTCATATAAACGCCTTCGAAGTAAATGGCAATTCGCTTTCCTTTCCAATCCGCCGGGACATTGAACGTCTTACGATACCATCCCGTTCCGGCAGGAAAGTAACCACCGGCCCCACTCATCGGGTTTTTCTGTTCGGTTTTTCCTTCAATGCTCCAGTCGTGTGGTAAATCGAGTTTTCGCCAACCGGCATCGTTAAAGTTGACAGCGCTCGCATCGGGAACATCGCCCGGATTGAATTTCCAGTTGGAATCGAATAGTTGTTTCCGTCCTTCCGTTGTTTGTGCATTCAATGCCATAAAAACAGCTATAAATATCGCTGTAACTGTATATCTAACCGGATATACTGAAAAATTGATGTGTTTTATCATGAACGTTTTTGTTATTGCGGTTGAATCATTTTCTTTTCTGCAACTTATCTTATGTCATTCACCAGAATCTCATACCTTCCGGGCTGCAGTTCAAAAATATATTTGCCGTCACTGAGACCGGAATATTTACTAACTGTCATCACAGAGGTAAATAATTTACCCTTTGTCATAATAGCATTCAGAGATGATGCCTTTAACTTAAGCGATGCAGTTGTATTGGCGGGAACGACAAAACAATACTCATAACCTGTAGCCGTCTTTTTCCAACTGCTTTCAATACGGCCGTACATCGAATCATAATATCCTTTTGCAAACGTCATTTTGTCCGAAGGATCAGGCTCGGGCTGTAAGATAAAATGCTTGAATCCGGGGGAACTCTCATCCCTTGCAATCCCCAGCGAATAGCTGTACATCCAGTCTCCAACAGCCCCAAAAGAGTAGTGGTTAAATGAGTTCATGCTGTTATTGGACCCGAAGCCATCCGTTGCTGTATAGGAGTTTAACCGTTCCCAGATTGTTGTGGCCCCCTGCTCTATCGGATAGAGCCACGATGGATAGGTGGTTTGCTGAAGCAGACGATAAGCCAGGTCGGAATATCCATTGTCGGATAAAGCCCTGTTCACCCAGGCCGTTCCAATAAATCCGGTCATCAGGGAATAAGGTGGACATTCCACTTTCTGGTCGGTTTGATTTGTCCGGGTGATGGTCGTTGCCAGATTCTTTTTAGCCAGCTCCTTATGCGTTTCATCCAATATATCAAAGGCCAAAGGAAGCACATAAGAAGTCTGTGTGTCAATGACCTTGCCGCGGAATGACGTTTTTCCGGTTATACTGTCGAGGTATGTTTTGTTGAAAAAAGCTTTTCTCTCCGCACAAAGTTTTGAAAATTGATCAGCATCTTCTTTTTTATCAAGTATCCGGGCGACTTTACTCATAATTTCCAGATCATAGATGAAGTAGGCTTCCCAGAAGAGCGTCTTTTCATTCCTGCTGTCTTCCAGGCTCAACCAATCGCTCAGACTAAACCATATATTTCTCTCCTTTTCCTTGAAAACGCCTGTCACCGGGTCAATATCACGAATCAGATAGTCGATGTAGTTTTTCATCGCATCGTAGTGCTCTGACAACAGATCCTGATCGTCGTATTGCTGGTAACACTCCCACGGAACGGTAATTCCGGCGCTTCCCCACATCGTTTCACCGAAACCGACACCCAACGGAGCAACATCCGGGAATCGTCCGTCTTCCCGCTGAACGTCTCTCATGGCCATCATGTGCCTTCTCAGAAACTGAGGGACTGAAGCCAAATAAGTAGCCGTGCGGGAGAATACGGAAATATCGCCGCTCCATCCCAACCGTTCGTTTCGCTGAGGGCAATCGGTCGGAATCGACATGAAGTTTGCGAAAGAAGACCAGGTAATATTCTCCCAGAGTTTGTTTACTTTCGGATTGGAAGTGGTGTACTTCGATGCCAGTTCGTGTATAGAGCTCAATACAATAGCTTTGACGGCACTCAGCGGTAGTGGCTTTTCAATTCCCGTGATTTCGATATAGCGGTAACCGTGGTAGGTAAACCGGGGGCTAACGATTTCATCTCCTCCTTTGGTGATATAGATGTCCTGAGCCATCGCCGCACGGATATTTTCAAGCATCATCATCCCGGTATTCTCTTTATAGGCAGACAAATCGGGGTATTTCACTTCAGCAAAACGAAGAAATATTTTTTGGTCCGGAGCCATATTCTTTAAACAAATATGAGGCACACCGGCCATATTTTGTCCCATATCGTAGATAAAAACTCCCGGACGGATTTCTTCCACAGAAATAGCTGTCAGCTCTTTTACCGGCTTCACGGTTTGACCAATCTGCCCAATCAGCTGCATTTTGCTATAATCCCCGACTCCGGGCACATTGCCCGATGCTTTATCATCGTTGATACAACCTTCCAGCGAGACTTCCACGCTCTTTTTCCAGGCTAAGTCATCATAGGTGGCCTTTGACCACTCTTTGACCAACGGCTCTTTGGTGGCATCATACACTTCACCCTGAAAGAAACTTCCGTAAACAACCGGTCCATTGTTGAAATATTTCCAGCTGGAGGGCTGCGTGGTAATCACTTCTGTTTTACCATCGGCATAGGTAATGACCAGTTTGGCCAGCAGCGATTGACGGTCTCCGAAAAAGTTCCAGTACTCACCCATGTAAGTAATACCACCACTCCACCAGCCTTCGCCGAGTATGGCGCCAATGGCATTTTTACCGGCAAGCATATCTTTCGTCACATCGTAGGTTTGGTAGAGCTGGGTTTTGTTGTACTGGGTCGATCCGGGATTAAAATAGTCATTTCCAATCCGTTTCCCATTGATATACATTTCATAAATACCCCTGGCGGTTACATACAATCGTGCTTTGGAAATAGGAGATGGTGATGTGGTAAATGTTGTCCGCAACATCGGCATAGAATTCTTCGACGGGTCAAAAAGCATACGTTTTTCAGTTTGACCACCTTGTACCGTTAGCGGATTTGCATAAGCAGAGTATAACAGATTGGATGGAGTCCGGTAATTTCGTATTTGCAGATTTGAGAAAACAGCGCTTTGATTGGCCGGAACCTGAAACCCAATTTGTCCGATAACCGGGAAAGCGAGATGATCTCCTCCGGCACCCAATGGATTCAGATTCAGCTTTCCGATGTTGTTTTCCTTGCTTTCCCCATCTATACTGAAGCGGGTATCACCCAGCACAGTGGATAGATAAATAGTATGTTTATCATACCGGTTTTGTTCATTGATCAGCGATTCCGGAATAGTAAAAGTTTTAAAAGGGAGATCTTTGGAATCTGTTGGGGTATAACCACTCCGGTAAATATTCAGTTTTGCCGGTTGGTTAGACATTAATGGAGTAATATCCAGTTCGATTAAGATATACGAACTATCCTGTTTGTTTTCCAGACTGAAGAGGTTTTTGTTTTTATCCATCAGGCGGATATCGTTGGCGCCCAGTATAAAACCGGCCTTTGTACTACGGGAAGATTGATCCAGTTGCAGTGCATAGTTTATCTTAAAGACAGGCAGATAAGCAGAATACAATACCATATCCTCGTCTCCTCCCCCGATCCACTTAGCGCCATCCCAGGCTGAAAGATCAGGTTCCGGATTCATTAAACCGGTTTCGAACCAGGACTCTGCTGCTTGTACTTTTTGCTGCTGATCCCAAACCAGCACTTTCCAGTTATAACGCGTGCATGACTTTAACGGAAGGCCGGCATACTTTATGTTTAATGACACATCATTCAATGTCTTACCGGAATCCCACACTTTTTGCCGGGCTTCATCAGTAACTATTATCTGATAAGCCTTTTGACAGCTTCCCGCTTTTCCAGAGCTCATTTGCCAGCTAAAGCGTGGTTGCTCAACATCCAGTCCTAAAGGTTTTTCAGCGTATTCGGACTTAAGGTTCACCACCTTCAATTCAGATGCATTCAACATCGAAGTGGTGAAAATTCCCAGCAACAAAAGTGCAAAAATAAATCGATTCGTTCTGGTCATGAATGGTTTTCTGTTTTTCATTTTTAAAAGATTTCCCCGGAAAGAAGCTGTGTCTGTATTACATGGCACAAATGTAAATCATGTAAAAATTATATCAGTAGATAAATCTTTCAAAAAGTGTCTGAAAATAGTCACAGGGTAAATTTCAGCCCCAGGAGCTCCATTTTAACACAGCCGGCAATTCACGATCTTTTCTACGATTTATATCCACCGGCCTGAAAAACAAAAAATGCCGGATTGCAACTCTCTCGAGCTCAATCCGGCCTGTTGGCAAGTAAACCATCAATTTTACCAACTAATAAACCTATTGTATAGTGATCTGCAACTCCAAAGGCTGATTTTTGACGTTAATTAATATTTCCTTCGCACCTTTGATTTACTAATGACTTCTGATTAAATGTATATCGCATAACACTAGACCAAATTGATATTACTAATACGTAACTTCAATCCATTCCAATGATTTCAAAGCCAATGATGTATTGAGTAAATTATCTTTGGCCTCTTTTTGCAAATAAATTGGAGCATTTTGATGCATCTCAAGTACACGCAATGTTAATGCCGACCCTTTTAGCTCATTTACATACGATTTCAATGCAAAGTCAAAAGGTTTGCCATTATAGAAATTATCACCTACCAGCTTATCGCCAATATATAAACGGGCAACATCACCAACGTAATTAATCCGAAGGAGCAACTTTGCCCAATCTGCACTACTTGCCGGCAATTCAATCCGCCATACAGCAGCTTGTTCAAAATCCTTGTCATAAGGTTGTTCTGCCACATGGTTTATACCCATAGGGATAACTCTTGGGCTACCTGCTTCTTTAACCGGAACTACTTTTACTATAGCGGCATATTGCCCGGAAGGCAAATAACGCACAGAATCAGACTCGAAGACCAACGGATCTTTTGATATAACAACCTGTGGCTTTTTGTGTATTTCACCTTTCCAGATACAAAGCGATTGCTCCTCGGTGGTTAGAATAATCTGTTGTTTATGCCCATTTATATCTGTAAAACAAAGTGTTGGTTCAAGGCCTTGAACAAGGTCACTAAAAATGTATTTATCCCCGATTCGCTTCGTCAAAACAGACGCATAGTCGATTTTTTGCATACCTTTTGTATTTAACACAAACTCAGCAGGAATTCCTTCGATAGCCGTAAAATACCAACGTGTGACACCATTCTCCTCTGTTTGACATATTGGCTGGGCTGTTGCGCTTACTAACAAGCCTGCTCCCAACGAAAAATTGAAAGGTAAAATGAATGATTTATCTGACGGTACTTGTATTGCTTTTTGGGGAAATGTCAGATTACCATCTGAAGTTTCAATCGTAAATTTCACATTGTCCTTTGCCGGTAAATAAGTCAATCGTTGGTAGTTATTGACAAACACATAACCTTTCCCATCTTTACTGCGGATAGTCCAGCGTAAAATATTATTATCCTTTGTGTCTATGGGGCTATTAGATGGAAATGTAACATCCATCTGCGCCAACTCAGCACCAAAATCATGTAAAAACAAATGCAGACGACGAAGCAAATGATAATGTTTATTCACCTGACCAAATTCGCCCAACGGAGCCTGAAAATCATAGGTTTTTTGAGGAAGATCGTTCCAGTTCGTCATAGGACTATTTTGGCTTTCATTCATTGGAGTGAATTTTCCTTCGGGATTAGTCCCACCATGATACATGTAATATCCCAGCAAGTTGCTTCCAGAGCCAAGTTTGCATAAAGCTGTGGCGTATACATCCATTGGTTCGATACTAATGCGGCGGTGATAACTCGGCATCATTCCACCACCCAGTTCACAGGTAAAATATGGATATTTCGCTTCTGACGAACCTACATCGCCCGATTGTTTGGGTAATTGCTCCGTGGCTATTACTGTTGAATTCCTTGCATTTTTAAATATGAAGCATTTTGAGTAATCGCCAGGCATATCCACTAATTCGCGATCCCAAAAACCATCCGGATAATCGCCATAAAGCGGGATTATTTCGCCAAAGGTAGCCGGAGTGGCTAGCTTTGGCCAACCTGTACGGGTATAAAAAGGCAGATTGAAACCAGTTTTTACCGCAATTTCTTTCAGTTTAACAAGGTGTTCCCAACGACCACCATACTCGTTCTCCAGCTGCATGCCAACAATTGGCCCACCGTCTTTCCATAACAACCCTTTTACCTGTTGAAAAACTTCACCATACAACTTTTCCACATATTTCAGGTACGTTCTATCATTACTCCTTAGCTTTATATCTTTTTTAGTAGCAAGCCATTCAGGAATACCTCCATTTCGACATTCGCCGTGACACCAAGGCCCTGCACGCAATACCACTTTGAGATCAAGTTCCTTACACAACGTGATAAATTTTCGTAGATTACGATTGCCAGCCCAATTAAAAACACCTTCTTCCTCTTCGTGGTGAATCCAAAAAACATAAGTCGCGATAATGTTTATGCCACCTGCTTTCATCTTTTGCAGTTCTGTGCGCCATTCCGATTCGGGACACCGGCTGAAGTGGATTTCTCCCATTACGGGGATGCAGGGCTTGCCATTTATAGTAATATAATTGCTATTTATATCAATACTTCCACCAGAGGGACTATTCCCTCCCATATGAAACTGGCTATCGGGAGAAAGCGGAACCTTTGATTGATAAGTTTTTTGCGCCAGGGCTATTGACGCTTGTATACATAAAATACTTAATATAACCTGCTTCAATTTCATGTGTTAATAATAATTTTGGTTTTAGATATTTATTGATTGAACCATTTTTGGAAATCGCTTTCAGGAATACTGAAAATAGTTCCATGCCTCACCCCTTTTGGAAAATTTAATTGGTCTGAGACATCTTTCCATGTTTTCAGGTCTGTTGATGTTACCGCTCCATATTTTCCTTGTGTATATTTGTCAAAATAAACGATCCATTCTTTCTCATTTTTTATAGCAGTGGGGCCTTCTGCCCAATATTTTCCTGTAATTGCCTCAGTTGGTTTTCCATAACCTTCGGTAAGTTTATTACTGAAAGCAATGTGCAAGTTTTTTTGCGGGACAGGTTTTAATGTTTCATCTTTTAGAAATATCAGATATCCATTCTTATCGGGTTGAATTGTCGCATCAATTACATTAAAATCCTGATCATACAATACTTTAGCTTTCGTGAATATTTTAAAATCACTGGTCAGCACATAATATATACGATGGTTATAATTATCTTCAGCAGTTGTGTCTGTTGAAGCAAATCGACCGGGTATAGTTGTAGCCCAATAAATCATATATTGTTTATTTGATTTGTCGTAGGTAATTTCGGGTGCCCAACAATTACGCGCGTTTGGCTCATGTTCCATAACTGGAATATATTTCTGTTCCGACCAATGAACCAGATCTGATGATGAGGCATACCCAATTCCTTTATCGTTCCAACTCACAGTCCAAACCATGTGGAATTTATTATCTGCCCCTCTGATGATACAGGGATCCCGCATTAGTTTATCATTGCTGACCGTCGGTTTTAAAAATGAACTATCATGTTTTAATGCTGTCCATTTAAATCCATCTTTACTGTATGCCAAATGAAGACCATCTTCTCCGTTTCCCTTAAAATAGGAAAACATATAGACCTTTCTCGATGAAGTCTGCGCATGACTAGTAAGCATTAATACTGTTAGCATGACTAACAAATAAAATGTGGTTTTTCTCATAATAAAATACTGTAATGATAATGTGTTATTGATTTTCCGGGAGATTGGATTTATTTATCCAGTCTACACTTTTCTAAATCATTTTCAATTATTTAGTTTATTCATGCTGTCAATTTCACAACTATCAAAAAAACCAAATCTAAGAACACTCTCTTAGTAGAGATTATCAAACATCGTCTATTTTACTTTTATTTTCACTAGCAATGAAGCATGAGGACGAAGATTTACGCTAAATTGACCCGAAAAGTTTCCTAAACTCTTTTTTGACCAAACGTCATGGATACAACAGGTACCTTTTATTCCTAAATCCTTCAGATTTACACTAATTTCACGAAGAGCGGTATTGGAGTCCATGTTAAACAGGGCAAGATATTTATCTCCGGTTTGTTTATCTTCAGAGCAAATGGCCACCTTTCCATCAACTTGAAAAATCTGATGTACATCGGTAGCATAACGGTGCATTTTCAAAACCTCTTTATTGGTCAGCAACGATAGGGTAAAGGTATCATTACTGGGTAAATCACCGCCAAACATAAGCGGAGATTTGAATATTGTAAAAAGGGTCATCAAGGAATACTGCTCGTCTTTTGTCAGGCGAGTCATTCGATCCAGACCTCTTTCCCCTCTGATGGCTATTCGGCCTAATGGAATCATATCACAATCGGGCCATGTCCCGACAGCTATATATGGATACCATTTTTGACATACACTCATCAAATGGTCAAAATGAGACCATGTATCCCATACATCATCCACCATTCGCCACATATTCGCATGGGTGCGAACATGCCCCGCTTCTTCAAGAGGAGTTTCCCCTGGTGAAGTACTAAATACGATATGACGACCGCAACGATCAATCGCTTTTCTGATCATTTCAACTTCATCTTTATGGTATGGCCGCGAAAGATCATCCACTTTCACAAAATCGACTCCCCATGATGCATAGAGTTCAAACAGAGAGTTATAGTATTCCTGGGCTCCCGGCTTACCAGCTACTACCGTATAATTATCATGTAGCCACTGACATTGCCCGTCCGGACTGTAAATCTGATCAGCAGTCACATCTTTAGCTTCTTTTATTTTTAATTTTCGGTCAACTGCTATCTTGGGAATCCCGCGCATAATATGAATGCCGAATTTCAAGCCTTTGCTATGCACATAATCAGCTAAGGATTTGAACCCTTTTCCATCTTTTGCCGATGGAAAGCGATTCAGGGCAGGCATGTAACGGCCATATTCATCAATCACATAACGGGGATCCTTTTCGTTATATCCACCGGCTTTATCATTTTCGATAAACCAACGAATATCCACCACGATATACTCCCAGCCATACTTTTTCAGATTAGCAGCCATATAATCGGCATTGGCTTTTACTTCCTTTTCTTCTACGGTAGACCCGTAGCAATCCCAGCTATTCCAACCCATAGGTGGAGTTATTGCCCAGTTTCTAAAATTATCATCATTGACCACTGTTGGTTTCTCACCAAATGCATCGACTGATAAAATAAATAATAATGCTAATGAGCAAACCAATTTTATTCTATTCATAGAACCGAAAATATAAAATTAAATATCTTACAAAATAAATATCACCTACTTTTCGGTCCGCAGCTTTGCAATACCAGTTTTTAATCCCTTTGCATGAGCCTCCAACAAGATTTCACCAGAATGCTCTGTGGTCTGTACAATGAATGTCAGCTCGCCACTGAAAGCATGCATATAAGGAAGATGAAAGGGGTCAAGACATGTAGCATCACCATTAGCTGCCGCCTTATATATGCCGGCTCCTCTGACTGCAAAAGAAACCAATGAAGCATCTTTAGGACAAAGATTGCCGTCTTTATCAACTACTCTGACACGGATAAAAGCTAAATCTTTACCATCAGCAGTCAGTCTATTACGATCGGCTATTAACTCCAATCTATAAGGTTTTCCAGCAGTATGAATACTTTTTTGTTCTGCAATCTTACCCTCATTATCATAGGCTACGACTCGCACTTCTCCCGGTTGATACGGAACATCTCTCCACATAAGCCTGTAACGGTGTTGTGGTGAGTCATTTGTTTTACTCTTCCGCCCATAGCTTTTACCATTAATGAAGAGCTCTGCACTCGGATAATTAGTATATACAAATACAGGGATCTGTTCACCATCATGCCCCTCCCAATTCCAATATGGAAGAATATGGAGCGTATTTGCCTGATGATTCCATACACTTCGATAAAGATAGTAACGATCCTTAGGCAGGCCGGCCAAATCTATGATTCCAAACAATGAGCTATGACTTGGCCAGGCATCTGTATCATATGGGGAAGGTTCTCCCAGATAATCAAATCCGGTCCACACAAATTGCCCGATTGTCCATTGGTTATCTTCGGCAAGAACAAAGTCCTCATCTGGAAGATTAGACCATGAACAATATTCCAAGTCATAAGATGATGATTGATGATCGGGATACATAGCGTCCGGTTTCTTATCTGCAGGCAATTTATATACACCACGCGAACTTACTGTAGAAGCTGTTTCTGATCCGAGAATCAGATTCTGAGGTAGCTGTTCATAAGCTTCTTTATAGCGATAGGTACGATAATTAAATCCTGGAATATCCAGTGAAGCAGCGAAACCATTTTTCAGGACACAACTTACCTGATCCATTCCACAAGTAACTGGCCGGGTTGGATCCAAACGATGACAAATATCCTGAAGAAACGATGCAACCTTATAACCATCCGAACTACATTGAGTTGGAACTTCATTTCCAATACTCCACATTATCACCGATGGGTTGTTGCGATAATGCAGTAACATATTAGTCATATCCTTTTCTGCCCACTCTTTAAAATAACGATGATACCCATTTTTACATTTAGCAATATCCCATTCATCAAATGGTTCGAGCATCATCATAAATCCCATTTCATCACAAAGACTAACTAATTCGGGGGCTGGCATATTATGCGCAGTACGAATCGCATCACAACCCATATCCTTGAGTATCGTAAGCTGCCGGCGCAAAGCTGCCGTATTAACCGCAGCACCCAATGGCCCGAGGTCATGATGGTTACATACGCCCTGAAATTTCCGAAGTTTACCATTGAGGTAAAATCCTTTATCCGCAACAAACTCGATGCTCCGTATTCCAAATCGTGTAGTAAATGTATCTACCAGTTCGTTTGCCACATATATTTTAGAAACCGCCTTATAGAGAAATGGCGATTCCGGAGTCCACAACTGAGGGGACTGAACAATAAAGTTTTGCTCGAACGGCATTCCATGATTAATCCGACGGGCATCGTTCTTTTGTGCTACCACCTGTCCATTCGGTGCAAGGATGCGAGTTTCGACATGCACTGCCTGGCCATCTGCCTGGTTTATTGTTGTTTTCAGGCAGATTGAAGCAAAGTCGGAACCAACATGAGGGGTAGTAATGCAAGTACCCCAAACCGGAACAGCAACTTTATTTGTCGTAATCAAATGTACATTCCTGTAAAGTCCTGCACCACAATACCATCTGGACGATTCCGGACGATTTTCCAAGCGCACGGCCAATATATTCCGCTTTCCATCTTTATTGATAAAATCGGTTATATTGCAGTAAAATGAATTGTAACCATATGGCCAGAAACAAGCTTCGCGCCCATTGACATAAACGTGTGCTTCACTCATAGCCCCATCAAAAAGCAGAGTAACCTGTTGGGTTACG
The DNA here is from genome assembly GCA_963662365.2 of Bacteroidales bacterium. GTDB lineage: Bacteria > Bacteroidota > Bacteroidia > Bacteroidales > UBA7332 > CAXXIC01. Next base: position 116,847 of record CAXXPA010000006.1, on the reverse strand, counting down.
GGGGCATCGAAGCTGGTCCGATACCAGCCTATCCCGACATAAGGGAGTCCTCCGCTACGACCAGTTTTAACAGTCGCTTGTTTTTCTCCGTTCTGAGTAATAGCAACGGTTTGCAAGTCGTAGTTTCTATCGAACGGTCCATAAATAGCCCAGTCATGTGGGATAACAATACCTTCCCACTTTGAGTCGTCAAATGCGGCTTGTATTGCATTCTGATTATCACCTTTTAAAAACTTCCATCCTTTATCCAACAGAGTCTCTGTCCGCTGCCCCCACAATAAGCCACATCCGAAAAGGACCGTAACCAAAATAATAGTTCTTTTTTGTGCAAACATATTTAGTATCAACTTAATTAACAATGGTTTTTTGATTGAGACAACTTTAGAAAATCCACTCTATATCTATCTTAAACCTTTATTCAAATTAATTTCAATCTTATCTATATCAGGTGCCATTTCTAATTGATTCGAAATACGAATTACATTGTATCCCTTATTCAATTTAACAGAAATCATAGTTTTACCTATTCTTCCTATTCCTCCTGAGTTTAAGTTGGAGAGTGACTTTTCAACCCCATTAATGGAGATGATTGCACTTTTAGAGGTATCGGAGAGATAATAGAGTGATAGCTTATAATTGTCGGTTGACTTTGCATAGACATCCCTGAATTCTATGTAGTTATCGGGACGACCACCAATATTTACTACTTTGGCGCCTCCTGAACAAGTACCATCCAGCACCGGTTTTCCCTGATTGGGAACTTCTGTGCTACAATTGGTCAGATTAAAATTATTTACCCAGGAATATTCCGCTTCAAAAACGTCTTTCAACCTGGTTTTTTCAGCAACAACCTTTATTAATGAGATTCCGTGTCCGGGAACTGTAACCGAATACGCCGAGTCCATAACTCCCAGATCTTTACGCGTCCATAAGTCTCTTACGCTTGCTTTTCCAACAATATTCAGGTCCTTCCATTTAACAGAAATGGCAGTAGGTGTTTTGCCAGGATTAAACAGGGCAACCGCAAATTCTTTACTTTGACGCTCTTTCAGGTTCTTTGACCAAACCTGTGTACTGTCAGTTTGGTAAATCAAATAAGCCTGCAAACCTGCCGGATCCTGATTGACCGAAAGAACTTCCGGATTGGTAAGCAATGCTTTCGTTTCTTCACTCATTTTTTCCAGGTTATTACCTAAAACCAATGGTGAAGACAAAATACACCACATGGTGAAATGGCTCATATCCTCTGTCAAAGTCATTCCTCTACCCACCTCAAGCATATCCATGTCGTTATAATGCCCCGGACTGGCATAGGCCGTCAGGTATTTATTCAAATTGATAATACTCAGGATACTACTCCACTTAGGTTTAGAACCGGGCCCCAGATTTATATCATGCGACATACGCCATGAATCGGCACTTGTTGTAACCCAGGTTCCGGGAAATTGCCAACGACAAACATTGTAATTAATATCCGTACGACCGGTTTTGTCTATTGCCTTTCGAATTTCGGTATAACGCGTCTTCTCATCAAGTTTCTGACTCAAAGCTCCACAGTAATCTACTTTCAGAAAATCAAATCCCCAGGTTTTGAAAAACAGGTCTATATCTTGCTGGTCATGCATGTAAAGCCCCCCTCCTACTCCTCCGGGCTGTCCGCTATACATCGAACCGCAGGTATTCTCACCAGCCTCTGAATAAAATCCGGCTTTTAGGCCTTTTGAGTGGATATAATCGGCCAAAGACTTCATTCCTGAAGGGAATTTGATTGAGTCAATACGCAATGTCCCGTCAGGATAACGTCCATTAAAAAATCCGTCATCTATATTCAGATATTGATATCCAGCTGAGGCTAAACCTGTTGATTCAAGGAAATCCGCCTGCTTCTTAATCAGATTCTCATCAATCTTGGCGCCAAACTGATTCCAGCTTGCCCATCCCATCAGAGGTAACCGCACTTTTTGAGATACTACTTTTGATTGTGCAAAAGCAGACATCCCCCATAAAATAATACAGCCCCCAATTATTAATCGCTTCATAATTGCTATTTATCGTTTTAACATCATTATATTGCTAAACTCTTGTTTTGATATTGGAATAACACATCCATGCCTTACCCCATTGGGAAACGATACTTGATCATTTTTATACGGAAAAGATTTAGAGGTTAACCAGTTCCAGTCTGTCAGGTTATCCGATTCTGCCAATCCGAAATACCCGTTATTTTTGTAATAGTCCCAAACCATGTTCCATTTGCCCGGCTTTACCTGATAAACAAATGGCCCTTCTCCATTTGCATCAATCATTTTAAGAGGGTTTTTATATTCACCACCCACCAATTGTTCAGACTCCACACGCCAGATACCTTCTTTATATCGATAATACAGGTAGTATTTATCTTTGAATTTTACAATGTTTGCATCCAATATTATTTCATCGGATTTCATCAGGACAGCTGCTTCCGAGAAATGTTTAAAATCTTTTGTCGTTGCATAATAAATTGCCCATTTTGAGGAATCATCCCCTAAAGATGAAGTCCAGTAGAACAGATAATTATCTCCTTTCTCATTGTATATGGCTTCGGGAGCCCAGGTCTTATCTGCATCCACCGGAGAAGCCGTAATTAAACGTTCATTCTTCCAATTAACTAAATCTTTAGAGTTCCATATTGCAAAATCCCGTCCATTCCATGCGTTTGTTGCAATCAAATGATACACGCCTTTTTTATCCCGAAGAATAAAGGGGTCCCGAAGAATCTTACCACCCAGGGTCGATTTCAATACAACATTACCATTATTTACCGGAGTAAACTTATACCCATCTTTACTGACACAATAGCGTAGATCCTGAGCCTTTCCATCCATATAGGCACACAAAAAGTAGTTTTTCTGACCACTTACATACGGTAAAGAAAAAAATAAGACAAGAACCAAAGAGCAAAAGCATTTAAGCTTCATAAATCTGAAATTTAAGTAGTTACAAAAATATATAGTTAGTAGTTAGTAGTAGTGTTATAAATTGCTTTTTTAGTGCTATGAGAAATGTGGTTATTTAAATGCATCCAATGCTTGTGAAGGACGGCCGTTACTGTCCCAGCAATTTAAAGTATACTTACTCCAGCTCCTTTCGCCTTCCGGTTCCCAATAAACAACACCCAGGCCGCGCTTACCCGGTATAGCTTTTACAGCTTTAATTACTGCACTTAGCAGATTATATGTTTCGTCGGCTAACCTGTATTCTTCGCCGACTTCCACAATCATAACATCTTTGTTGTATCGGCTCACCATATCGTTCATATTATTAGCTAAATCACCGATTGTCGTTTTGTGGCTTTTCTGAATCCAATATGGATAATATGACATCCCGATAATGTCATATCGTACTCCGTTTTTAGTAGCATTATCGAAGAAATTCCGAAATTTGTGGTTATTATTCCCTTCATCCAGGTGAATAATTACTTTTATGCGCAGATCGATGGCTTTTGTTGCATCATAACCCTTATTCAGGAGTTGTGCAAGCTGAGGCCAGTTTTTTATGCTACCGTCCGGCCAAAGCATACCGCCCGGGATTTCATTTCCGATTTGCACCCATTCGGGGGTTATTCCAATCTTTTTCAGTGTATCCAGTACATCATAGGTATGTTGATACACATCGCCTAAAAGCTCTGTAAACGAATGAGATGCCCAGGCCGCAGGCTTAGTCTGTTTTGCAGGATCAGCCCAGGAATCGCTATAATGAAAATCTATCATTACCCTCAATCCCAAATCTTTTGCTCTCAGAGCCATTTTTACCACCTCTTTTTTTGAGCAATGACCATTGATGCTATCGTTTGAGGGATTTACCCATACCCTGAATCGCACCGTATTTATTCCTTTTTCTTTTAGGATCTTCATGCAGTCTTTCCGAACTCCCTGATCATCATAAAATTTATATCCTGTAGCTTCCATCTGGTCAAGCCATCCGATATCAGCTCCTTTTACGAATTGAGCATTTGCTTTTTGAGTAAAGCCACCGATAGCTATAAAGAAAACCAGGCCTAGCGATATTAAGTATTTAGATATATATCTATATTGATTATATTTTTGCATACAAAACGGATTATTAAGATCATAGACCAACGCATAAGAACTATTCACAGTTGACTAAAACAAGAAATAGAGCCCTAGAAGATTTTGACATCAACTAGGGCCCATGATAATAGCATCAAGAAAAAACCGCTAGCATTTAGTTATATGCAATAAACCAGCTCCTATTCGGTATAATTCTTAGTAATTACTGAATAATTGTTAGTCACATAATCCGGAACAGGCCAATAGTAAGAGCCAATTGTCTTATTATATTGAGTCATGTAGGAATTAGTCCAATATCCCATTCTTCTCATATCCATTTTCCTCAAACCTTCAAAGAAGAATTCATGACCACGCTCCATGAAAATTGCAGAACGTAAAACCTCTTTTGAAGCTGTTGAAGAACTGCTAAGATTAGCCAACCCGGCTCTGTTTCTAATCTGATTCACATAGCCAATAGCCTCTGAAGTAGGTCCGTTGTTCTCATTGATAGCTTCAGCAAGCATCATTAAGACGTCAGCATATCGACATGCTACAATATCGTTTCCTTGTGCAGAATTCGTTGAGCCTCCTAATGCCGGATATTTATTAATCACAGCTCCTGTTAAATTTGTACGATCCCATGTCTTGCTCGGATTTGATCTATCCTGATAAGAGGTAATCATACAGTTCTTCCGTAAATCTCCTGACTCGAACGTATCATAAAATTTCCACGACATTGAGAATACACCACCATCAGCAGAGCCCCAACCTCCATTTATTTTATTGAGAGAAATTGAACTTGGCATACAATAAATTGACAAAAAGTTAAAGTCATAATTTCCATTATTCTGACTTATCAGTGACCATATTGTTTCCGAGTTATTTTCGGTTGCCTCATTAAACAAACTTGCATAATCACTAACCAATGAATATTTATTCATTGCAACAATTTGCCGTCCTATAGATTCAGCATTAACAAAATTCTTTTCATTCATGTAAAGACGCATCAGATAAGTCAAGGCTGCTCCTTTGGTGAATCGCCCATAATTTGATGCTGTTACCGGTAAATGATCAACTGCATATTTAAGATCAGCCTCTATCCAGCCGACATAATCCGTGCGGGTTGGTCTGGCCATATTACCAAGAGCTGTAACATCATTTACTTGAGCTCCATCAATAATTACCGGAACGGGACCATATAAATGAAGTAAAAAATACATATTAACCCCACGTGCAAATCGTGCTTCTGCAGTATATTCATTTTTAACGCTTTCACTTAGAACCGTTGAGCTGGCGTTTTGTAAATCATAAATTATCTTTGAATCACGAGTAATGTCCCGCACCTTCTCAAAATGACAACCCGAAACAGCTTGTGATTTCAAACTGGAGAAGTCCCCTGAACTAATAATCGCCCAATGGCCTCCCCACCCATTATAAGGTACCATCTCATCACTACACATATCAAATAATTCTGTAGATCCAAGCTCCGGAACATACCAACCATATTGCCAATTTACAAATGAATATCCCCAATTTGCTGTAAAAGGATAATACACCGTTAGCATATATGATTCATATTCTTTTTTTGTGGATGGAAAGTTATTGGTTGATAAAGTTCCATATAATTTAGGATCAAAATCGTTTGTACAACTCGCTAGAAGTAATGCGGTAAATATTGTCAATAATATCTTTTTCATATCGATTAGATTTAATAAAGTTAAAAATGCACATTCAAACCAACCGAATAGGTTCTCGTCATAGGGTATGGAGCTGCTCCTCCTTTGACTGAAGCTACACTTACCTCTGGATCAGAGATTGAATAGTTGGTAATAATAAATGGATTTTGTACATTTACATACAGACGAATATCTTTTGCAAATTTCTGAACGAAGTTCTGTTTAAATGTATATCCAAGAGATATTTCACGACAGCGTACAAAATCTTTACGTTCTAAAGTAACATCGCTAGCTGCATTCAGGCCTAAAGTGGATTCATCATACGCCGCACCGGGTAAGGTACCTTTTGTATTTGCTGTACTCCACGAATTCAGAACATAAGCAACTGCTCCACCACCGTTACCTCCGGCAAAAGAACGGGCATTAGACCAGCCATAACTATTATTAAAGCCCCATGCTCCAAGTTGTGCATAAAAGAACATTGAGAAGTCAAGATTCTTATATTTAAAATTGTTACCCCATCCCAGAGTTAGCTTTGGTGCAGTTGAATATCTTTTTACATCCTTGTAGTCCAGAACACCATCTCCATTTGCATCAACGAATTTAGGGCATCCGGGAAGCTGGGCTTTTGCAGGCTGCCATGCAGAAGGCGTTTCTCCAACCTGCAAAATTCCATTTGTTTTGTATGCATAAACGTCGGATATACCATCTGTTACCCCGACATAAGCGCTCAAGCTTTGATTTGGAAAACGTTTTGTCCAGTGATTATAATAATGAGAAACATTTGTAGTCATATCCCATTCAAATGTTTTGGTAGCAATATTGACTGTTTTAAGAGCTATCTCATATCCTGAATTAACTTGTTTTCCACCATTCTCATATTGAGAAGCGTTCATGGCAAGCTGTTCGGTAGTGCGAGTCGTTAAAAGGTTAGTGATCTCATTGTGAAAATAATCCACGGCTCCAGAAATCCTATTATTAAAGAATCCAAAATCAAGTCCAACATTCTCGTTCAATGTCTTTTGCCACTTCAGGTTAGGCTGGTTCATTGAAGATAAATAGTAGGCACTATATGAGGTAGCGCCCTCGTCAAAATAGAGAGTATACGATGATTTATACTGACCATATGCCACTGAACCGATAGCCATTCCTGTAACACCAACACTTCCTCTCAATTTTAACAAAGAAATGCCTTCGTTTTGCTTCAGGAAATCCTCTTGGTTTAATTTCCAACCTAAAGAAACAGATGGAAATCCTGCATATTTATTACCTGTATAGAATTTATCAATACCATCCATACGATAAGACAAGGATAACAAGTATTTATCCAGATAATTAAAATTCAATCTGGTAAAGAATGACCGTCTTTGCTCATAAGATTTATAAGAACTCATTTGTTTAAGCGTCGGGGCAGCACCCATATTATAGGTTTGCATAGCATCCAACATATCGGTTGCATACAATCCGCTTCCATTTGTATCGTTGATATATTTTCCTGCACCGGCAACTGCATCAAAATTTAGATTATTAAATTTCTTCGCAAACGAGACAGTTCCTTCAAATGTTTGATTCTGGGATTCATCCTGAGAAATCATTCCCCGGGATTGATATAAAAGCCCCCAATACACATCAGACGGGACAAACTGACTACGCCCAGCTGTTTGATAATTATTACCATAAAGCAGTTTAACATTCAACACTTTAGGTATCAACGTTAAATTCAATGAGAAATTAGACAAAAAGCTCGAACTTTTTGATTGATCGGAAATAGATAGTAAAGAAACCGGATTACCAATGGCATTAAATAAGGAATAACTACCATCACTGGTTTTAACTGGCAAATAAGTAGGATAAGATATTGCTGATTGCAATGCGCCATAACTAGCACCACCAGCCCCGGAAGGTTGATAACCAGCACTACCATTTTCATAAAAGTTACGAGAGGCTGTTGTAAAAGTGGTAAATTCCAAATATTTATTCAAATTAAAAGACAGGTTTATAGTTCCCATAAAACGTTTAAAACCGGAACCTTTAACAGTACCCATCTGATCAAAATAATTACCCGAGAAATAATATTTCACCTTATTTGTGGCTCCATTAATGTTGATATTATGATTAGAAACTGACCCAGAACGCGTAACTAACCCGATCCAATCAGTCCCCTTACTTCCTGACACACTATTAATATCCCCCTGTGAAAAATATGGAGTAAATCCGGTTGCAGCATTAGAACCAAACGGTGCCATCTTTTTATTTGCCAAATAATAATCATTGGAATATTCATTATAAGCAGTCATACCTTGAGAAGGAGTCATTGCTTTCATATATGGCATATTTTGTACTGAAGATATACTTCCGTCGTATGAAACCTTCACATCTCCCTGAGCACCTTTTTTTGTAGTAATAAGAATTACTCCATTTGCAGCCGCAACGCCGTAAATTGCAGCACTCGCATCTTTAAGAACTTCAACGGATTCAATATCAGCAGGGTTAATATTGCCTATTCCTCCACGATTAACATTGTTTGTTCCAATCCCTAAGCTACCACTATTTAAGCTATTCGTTGGTAAAACAACACCATCAACAACAACTAAAGGATCTCCACCACCACGAATAGAAAGACTTACCAATCCACCTGGCTCAGCACTTTGCTGTGTTGCTTTTAAACCAGCAGCTCGTCCAAAGAGCAATTCGTTTACATTTGAATTTGCAGCACTTGGAATTTTGTCCATTTTAACTGAAGCAACCGAAGTCGTAAGATTAGAACGAGCGACCGTACCATATCCCACCACTACAACCTCATCCAATGCTTTATTATCTTCACGTAATGTAACCGGAATATTGGAAGAGGCTCCTACTCTTACATCAAGAGGTAAATATCCGATATAAGTAAATTGCAGGTGAGTCCCCTCTGCAGCTTCAATCTTATATTTCCCATCTAAATCGGTTATGGCGCCTTTACCACTACCTTTAATTAAAACATTTACACCAATCAAAGGCTGACCATTTGCATCTTTCACGACTCCGGAAACAGTTTTGCTCTTTGATGATTTATTCCGGTCCGGAGCGGAAATAATAATATGAGTACCATTTACGCTAAAACTAAGATCTGAATCTTTTAACAACAAAGACATTATTTCTTTGACATTTCCGGTAGTTTTTGTCAATTTGGCTATTTTATTAAGATCGATCATTCGGGCATCAAAGTCAACAGATAGCCCGGTCTGCTTTTCTATTTGATCAAATGCAGATTTTAGTGAAATAACATTTTCGGTAAGTGTAACTTTTTGATTTTGTGCAATTCCTAAGATAGGAACAGATAACCATAGAAAGGTAATCAATATACCTAAATACAATTTTTCTTTTTTCATGCGTGTTAGAATTTTAATTGTTAGATTTTGTAAGATTAAATAACTCCGGCAAACCTTCACATAAAGTGCTATCCGGATTTAAACTGATAAGTCTCTTTTCAGTATGCGACCTCCTTTCCCTTATTTTCTTAGAATTAATAGCATTCTAATTATTGCTTTCAATACTATGACAGCAAAAGGGGAATTCACACACAGCCTGGAGCATTATTTTTTTACCAAAGCTTTTTCTTTTACCTAACCGGTATATCCACAAGCACAAAAATTTCTGTGATTTATTGAACCATTCTCATTCTGAGACGGTCGTCAAGAGATTCAATCCTGTCTTTATTAAACCAACAAAATAAGGATGTTTTTAGTCAGATTTTTGGGAATCGAATCATATATGTATGCGAATCACCGAATCGGATTTCCATTTAATCCAACCATTTACAGATAATAAAAAACATTGAACGCTAAGTTTAGATGTGCAGTAGTGAGTTATTCTCTTAAACTCTGTATGGCAGGGAGAGGCCCTCCTGTTGATACCTTAAGTATTTACATTTATATCATCGCAATCCGAAACAATGACGGACAGCTCTTAATAAGAGCCATCCTCAGGAAGTGATTTTTATTTTCTCATTTGGATTTAATACTCTCAAAACACCATTAATCTTCAACCAAACTTTATTGTTACCCTTAGGATTAAAAATATAGTGCTCAGTGATCTTTAACCTCTTTAATGATAATTGGTAATCGACAAATTCACTACATCCGACATACCACATATCTTTTCTATCACTGATTTTTTTGCAGAACAACTCCATTTTATCCCATTTGGACTGATCCCGCAACTCCCATGAATGCCCCCAAACATAAAATACAGTCATGGAATCACTCTGAATAGAATCATATTTAGTTAAACATTCCAATGCATTTGTAAAACGACAAGTCGGATTCCATAATAAATAGTTTTTCGGCAAATCAAAAGATTTTGATTCTTTCACTGTCCGGGCATTAGTAACCTTAGTATTCATAAGTAAATTGGCAACATGTTGATTGGTGGCTCCAAAAGGATAGGCAAAACTTTTAATCTCATGGCCTGTAGCTATTCCCAGATTATACACATCCGAATTTACTTCTTTTAGAATATCTTCATCTGAGAGTTGAGTAAAGTTTTTATGAGAAGTCGAGTGGGACGCAATCTCGTGGTTTTTATAGACTATACATAACGAATCCCTTGAAATATATTTCTGATAAAGAGTGTCTCCACTTCGTTGTTTCCAAGGTTGGATAGTACCCAGATATCCAGAATTCAGATTAAAAGTACCGATAAGGTGTTTGTCATTGAACAGCTTTACTAATTTCACATCATCAACAATACCATCATCAAAACTAAGAATTAATGATTTATTTTTCCCTCCAGGATAAACATTTTCGACAACATCTTTTCCGGTTACTACTAACGGTTTGATAAAATCCCCCCACACCTGATATCCTTTTTCAGTCAGGTGTGTTCCATCTGTTGTTAAATCTTTTTTAAATAACCCCTGTTCATTCGTAAATAAGGGGTGAAGATCTATAACCTTATAAAAGCCTCTCTTTTCATTTTGCTTGATAACAATATTAACCGAATCAATAATTTCCCTCAGATACTCCTTTGAAGTAGGAAGAATGGTTTGAATATAGATCTTTGTTTTTGGAGATGCTTTGTGTATATTCCCTGCTATTTCTAAAATATTATTTCCAACATATCCGCTAGAAGGAATTTCTTTTTTATCATGAAAATTGTAAATGTCATTAATACCTATAAGCAAGAATACAGCTTTAGGTTTAAAATGGGTAATTTCTCTCAACCTAAGTAATACGCCATCTGTAACGTCCCCTGCAATTCCACGGTTACGTACATTCTTAATCCCAAATCTGGCGCTCCAATCTTTTCCTAACTGTGTAATACTATTGCCTAAAAACACGATATCGCCATAATTCAATGGATCATTTTCAAACTGTTTAATTCTGACCTTATAATTGTTTTTAGCCCAGTCTGTATGGTATTTAATTATTGTATTCTCAGGTGGATAAAGGTATTCTGATTTTCCAAATGAATATTGCTTCATCTGAGAACACCCACATGTGAGTAATGCAAGAAAAGCAAATGAAAGCAAAAAATTAAATTTCATAATCAAACAATTTTATTAATATTACACATATTACTACTGGGATATTATTTCACACCAATTCCATTTGCAAAATATACTTTATGCCCAAAATACTGGATCTCCAGATTCTTTTTTTTGATTCAATGAGTTTTTATTATCAAAAAGCTGTTATTTATGTACACCTCAACCCAACCTACTTAGCATAGACAAATACCGTTTTATGATCAATCTTATATTTAAACTGATAACCCAGCTGACTTAAAATGCTCAACACCTGCGCCAAAGACTCATTCGGGTTAAATTTCACATAATAAGATCGGTTCTTAAACGCATTATAGTCGAAATTAATATTCACATTATATTTTCGTTCCAATGTCGTTGCAATTTGCTCAAATGTAGCACCCTGGAAAAATAAATAGCCATTTTCCCATGCTGATAATTTTTCCGCATCGACCACCCTCACGTTCGCCTGGTGATTGACACTGGAATATTCCAACTGGTCATTCGGTTTGAGAATATAGGAAGGATATGGCTTTTTGTTTAACTCCAGACCCGTTTCAACCTTTATACTCCCTTCTATGAGCGTTGCTGTTGTACCTGGCGAATTCGGATATGCCTGTATTCCAAACTTGGTTCCAAGCGCCTGTACAGCCAAACACCTTGTCTGTACAATAAATGGTTTCTTCGGATTCTTAGTAACCTTGAAATTAGCCTCTCCGGTTAAGAAAACCGTACGGGTATCCGAATTAAATTCTTTGGGATATATCAATGTAGAGCCAGCGTTTACCCATACCTCAGAACCGTCGTCAAGCACAATCTTCTGACATGCACCGTAAGGAACTGCAAATTGAGCATATTCGAGAGGATGAGATTGTGTAAAATAATAGGTAATCGCCGATGAAATAATAATTGCGATTACAATCGCTGCATATCTACGTATATCTATAAACGGACGAAGAGATAATTTCCTATTCACTGCTTCGTCATCCCGAATTCGTTCCTTAATCTTCTCCAGATCATCGTAAGTCTGCTCACTTATTACTGAAGGACTTGAATCCCAAAGCGATTGCATCGCCTCAATCTTCTCTTGCTGGTTATCCGGATTTTGAAACCACCATCGAAAACGCTGTTGTGTATCCTTTGATAAATCCTTATCAAAAAACGAATATATTATTTTTTTTATAGACAAGTCTTCCATTTTTTGTGTTACTGGTCAATATTAAAGAAAGCATGAATGTACTTTACACACAAGTGAAAACCGGGATAATTTCAGGCCAACAAACAAAGTGTTGCTTTTATTACTTTTCGGATATCAGCAAGTGCAGCAGTCAAATGATTTTCTACCGTTCGCTTATTCAGATTCAGTTTTTCCGCAATTTCTGTGTTTGACAGACCTTCAATCCGGCTCATGGTATATATCAGCTTTCGCTGGGGCGGCATTAAACTAACGGTTACAGCGATCATCTCTTGTAACTGAGCAGCAAAAATTGAATCCTCTACACTATCCGTTGTTACAGGAGCAAAAAGCTGTTCAGCTTTAAATTTTTCATCAACAAGGCTATGGTCATAATGATTACATATCGCATTCCGGGCCATCCTGAACAAATAGGACTTAAAAGAATCAACCTGACTGAAAACTTCCCGATTATGCCAAACCTTAAGAAAAACATCCTGCGCCATATCCCGGGCTAATTCATTATCCTTTATAAATCCGTTAATGAAATAGATGAGTTTGGGTTGATAAAATAGAAACAGGATTTCAAATGATTTAGAATCACCCCGACTCAACGCTTCAATATGTGCTTTTTCTGAAACTGTATTCATAGAGTGAGAAATAGGTAACTGTAGTAAAAAATGCAACGACGGCAAACTATGGTATTCTCTGATAAAGGCCCAAAGTTAGAAAAATAAATTACTATACCAATTGCGTATTTAGCAAATAAGCCAATTTAAATTTAAACTGAAAACTATATCCATTACTACAATAACTCCCTCTTTTTTATTCTATGATTCATTCAGGCTTCGCTATAGGTTGTGTATATATTGACTTTAGGTATAAATGTGGATAATAGTAATTCAATACTGTAATAACATAGAGATAATATACTCTTTATAAAGAGTATTTTATCTCTATGTTATCTCTATGTTAGCACTGTATTATCACTATATTAGCATAAAGTCAAGATAGAGTAAACACAGAGTAAACTCAGAGCATAACTATTAAGAAAATATTAATGAATTCTGAGTGGTCTTTTAGCTACAAATCGTAGTTTTGGTAGACTTACAAGAGCTTTATGCAACCCGAAGTATGCTTACAGAGTTCGCTTTACAGATGATTGCCAGATAGGGCGTGTCTCAATCATTCTTACCTTAAAACTATATCCATTTCCTGTTCTAAGGATTCTTTGTGATATTAAACCAATTACATTTATCTGTTATTAACCGGCCATTTACAATTGACTGTGCATACACCGTATTAGCTCCGGATTGCAGTGGAATATTTTTCCAGATGCAGATTCCATCCTGTGGCTTAATCACACCATAATCAGTATCATTGACACGTAAGCAGACTTCCGCACAATTGGAGTAAACCTTCACATCGGTCTGTGCCGTATCCCTTTGCGTATGCCTGCGACTTGTCAGGTAGACAAAGGGAACATCCGACCAATTGGCTTTATAAAAGTAAAAAGCATCTTTTCGTATGGTGCGGTCGTATGTCACCAATCCTTTATCATTGATACCCACAGTATCCCCTTCGTTACGGCCGGCACTTGCAAAGTCAAACATATTCCAGACAAACGAGCCCCAGCAATATGTAGCCTGTGATATTTTTTTGTAGTTACGTTCATGAACCAGAGCCTGCCACTCCTCGGGATGCCACTTACCATTCGGTTGCGGTGGTGTGGTTACCCCCTGCTGATGCTGGTGTACGCTTGCTCCTGCTCCATATTCGCTGACTCCTATCCCTTTATATTTTACCGAACCGTTCCAGTCTGTCAGGGATTTCCCCATACCGTCAGGAGTACCGCCATACCATCCGGGATAGGAGTTGAAGGCGATGACATCGGGGATCAGCTTTTCAGGTCTCTCGATCCTGTTGGCCGCAGCTACGGTGTATCGTCCCGGATCTTCGGAATGGGCCAGGGTGTTGAGATCTGTGAGCAACTGCTGCGGATCATCGGTCTTGCGGTGTCCCATCTCATTGTATATACTCCAGAAGATGATCGACGGATGATTGTAATTTTGCCGGATAAATTCGGTCAGTTGCAGTTTGGCATTTTCGGCAAACTCAGGAGTTCCGGTGATATTATTCACCAGGGGAATTTCAGCCCAGACCAACAACCCCAGACTATCGCACAACCGATAGGTGTAGTCGCTGTGAGGGTAATGAGCCAATCGAACGGCATTGGCTCCGATCTCCCGGATCAGCCTGAAATCTTCATCGTGTTGCTTATTGGTCAGCGCCCATCCCATACCTTTCCGGTCCTGATGACGGTTTACGCCATGCAGTTTATACGGAAGGCCATTCAGGAAAGCTCCTTTCACCGGGTCGATAACAAAAGAGCGAAGGCCGACTTTCTGTGATACGACATCCAGCACCCTTTTTCCGGTTACAAGCTCCACCTTTACCTGATACAAACAGGGATGGGCAAGCCCATGCCAGAGTATGGGCCGGATTATATCCAGAGATTGCGCCACACTTCGGTTTTCACCTTTGTGAATCGTAACAGGTATTTGCTTTATTGCCACAACCCGGTTCAGCGAGTCGATGACAGAGGTGACCAGTTGCAGCTTTTGTGTTTTGCCTATGCCATTCGATATTTTGGTTGTAACATCGATCGTTGCGGATTGAGGGGTCAGCTTTTGCTGTTTCACATATACCCCCGACGAGGCATAATCGAGCGGCGTAACACAGACCTGATCAAGCACCATAAGCCATACGGGGCGGTATATCCCCCCAAAGACTGTAAAATCGCCACCCAGAGGTGCTATATTTCTAGTCCATTCGTTGGAGGCTTTCACCAATAAGGTGTTTTCACCCGGTCTGACAAACTTTGTTATTTCAAAACAAAAAGCATTGAAAGCCCCGGCATGTCTGCCGGTAAACTGTCCGTTCACATAAACTTCGGCTGTTTGGCTCACTGCCTCAAAACGCAAAAACAGTCTGTTCTTCAGATCGGCAGCCGACACAACAAATGTTTTTGAATAGCAACCCGGTCCGCGATAGTAACCGTTGTTTTGCCACTCATCACCACCTGCTCCACTCTGTCCGTCGGCGACATTCCAGGTATGAGGGATCGTGACATCATCCCACAAACTGACATCGGGATGAACCGATGATACGCCCTCTTTACAGAATTTCCATTTTCCGCCAATCACCTCTGCCCTGCGTACCTGAGAGTCTATCTGCTGACAAAGCATCAGGGCAATCGTCATTAATACAAAATATCTCATTATACAGCTAATATTTCAATGTAACGGAATTGCAGTCTAGTTGACCAATAATGTATTGATGGAATGAGGCAAGCATTCAACATTAGCAGCTTTTCCTTTGATCCAGAGTTTATACGCTATTTTCTCATCACTGCGATTCATCACGATCACGGCCAATGATCCGTCGGTATTGAGGAACGACGTTGTAATCAGCTTATCACGGTTCGACGAACAGGCAACACGTTTAGCTCCCGGACGAACAAATTTCGATATGTGGCCGATATAATAATAAATATTGGTGTAATGCAATGAACCGTCGCGGGTATCAGCTATCACCGGTGCATAACAATAGTTGCCTACGTGATTGGGACCACCGGTTTCGTCCAGCAGGATATTCCAGTCGGTCCAGGCCACCGTACCACAGTTTAAATCATTGATGATAGAATATCCATATTTCTCACCCAGTCCCCAGTCATTGAGGTTATCAAACCGGAAACGTTCGATGCAACCTTCAGTGAAAAAAAGATTTACGGCCGGATATGACTCTTTTACTTTTCGCAGGTTGTCGAAAAGCATATCACTTCCGGTCCATGTTTCATACCAATGGTAGCCGATTCCCCAAATGTATCTGGCGGCTTGCGGATCGCTCAACAGGGTATTGGCCCGTTGGAAAACCTGATCCCGGTTATGGTCCCAGGCAATTATCTTTTTGGCACTCAATCCGGCTTTTTGCAAAGTAGGTCCCAGGTATTGTTTCACAAAATCGCGTTCCTCTTCAGCCGTAAAAATACAGGATTCCCATTTTTGTTTAGCCATAGGCTCATTCTGTACGGTAAGGCCCCAGACAGGAATACCCAGCTTCTCGTATGTCCTGATAAATTTCACAAAATAGTTAGCCCACGGCTGGCGGAATTGAGGGAGAAGCTTTCCGCCGCGAAGCATATCCTTGTTATCTTTCATCCATGCCGGAGGGCTCCAGGGACTGACAAACATAGTGAGATGACCACCGGCTGCAGCAATAGCATCTTTGATTAATGGCACCTTGTATTTCAGGTCATGCTGAATATTGAAACTCTTCAGGCCGGTATCATTATCAGCTACATAGGAATAGGTATCGCTGGAAAAGTCACAGCTGTTGATGTTGGTACGACCCAGCGAATAACCGATACCTGAACGCGTATCGTAGTAGGCCTTCAGAAGTTCGGCTTGCCGGTCTTTAGGCAATCTGGCAAATGTTTCGGCAGAAGCATCAGTCAGCGCCCCCCCAATGCCGAGCAGGGTTTGAAAAGTTGTATTAGGATCCACAAATACACAAACCTCAGTCTCAAGCGGCTGACGCAGATCGGTAAACGGAACTGATCCTGCTGCCGAAAGCCTCAACTCAGTGTTGCGGGCTGTCGTTATGATTTTTACCTGTTTATTTTTTAAATCGAAACCCGGTGTGATGCGGGTATGGTTTTGCCCCCAACAGAGGGAAAATGTTGTTACAAATGACGCAATTAGAAAACGTTTCATGTGACATTATTTATTTTTGTTTCGGCTACGCATGTTACCGATAGATATCGGTATCGCATATAATGAAATTACTTTTTCAGAAGGGATCGTTTAATGGCCTTGATCCAGATTGCATATCCCTTTTTATTCATGTGAAGCATATCGTCGAGGCTTTGAAAAAAAAACGTAGGAATCCATTCGTGTGATGTCAGGAGAATTATAAAGTTTTCCCCCAAAGTATAGGATCGTAAGCTATTTCTGAGAATAGCTCCGACCCTATAACCCGGAAGTCACTGAAGATCAACAAACAACCTTCAGGTTATAAAGCGGGACTTATTCCCATCCCTGGTTTTGAGTCCAGCCGGTTTTGGTTATTTCACCCTGTGGTATCGGATACCAATACATCTTAGGTAAGAATGTTCTGCTTTCCAGATCTTTCACCTGATAGGTATAAACAGGAGCTGCGGTTGTTCCGGTATTTGTGATGACCATCTTACGGAGAGGAGAGCCGAAATAAGTTTCTGCTTTTTTCCATCTGCGTACATCCCAGTAACGTTGGTCTTCGAAACAAAATTCGACTCTTCTTTCATTTTCAATTTTAGCCTGAGTAAGCTGGCCGGCAGTCAGTTGAGATAATCCGGCTCGTTTTCTGACCAGATTGAAAGCTGTCAACGCGGTCATCCCATAGCCTTTAGGATCGGCATTTTCACCGTAAGCATTAAACATGGCTTCTGTATAGTTCAACAACGTTTCAGCATAACGGAAATATCCCCAGGCGTGAATAGATTTGGTATTGTTGACCAGGCTAATGCCGGAATTGACAAATTTATTCAGGTAATAACCGGTTTTGGTTGCATTCGTATTGGGCAGACCGCAGTTACCTCCGGTATAAGTCTGAATGGTTTGCCCCCCAAAGGATTTACCGTTGTAAACCACCGATGCCGCAAAGCGCAGGTCACGATTAGCATAAGGAGCTGCAGCATGTGTCGGATTATTCCAGTCAAAGGGAAGACTTGTAGTGCCTGATACGACTTCAAAGGCATCCACGAGATTCTGACTGGGTGTGATACTGTTACCGTTGCTCTTATCAAACACAATCGGGAAGTTATTGAACTCGATGGAGTTTATCGACCCATAGTTGCGCATAAAGATGTACTCGGTCTGATTGGTATTACCAGAACCAAACAGGTTACCGTAATTTGCACCTGTAACCAGAGAATATTTGTTCATCGCAATAATATCACGGGATGCTTTGGCCGCATCTTCCCAGGTAAGGGTAGATCCCTGTTCTTTGAATAACGGACTTGCACCGTATAGAGTTGCTCTCGATTTCAATGCCAGGATTGCACCATAAGTCACACGACCTTTATCGTACCACGTATACCTGGTATCGATGTCGACGGGGATAATACGGGCTGCAGAGTCACATAATACACAGATGTGTTTGATACACTCATCCACACTGTTACGTGGAACATTTTTCCAGCTCTCCGGATTGTTGTAATCAAACGGTTTGTTGATGACAGGTACGCCACCGTAACGTTTTACCAATTCAAAATAGAAGAATGCTTTTAAGAAGAGAACTTCTCCCTTCATAAACTTTACGTTGTCGCGTGCATTCCAGTAAGCTGTAGAGTCAGCTTCCGATCCGTTCTTGATATAGCTGATATCAATCTTGCTATAGTTATCCAGAAAGAGATTTGCCTGTCTGATACCTGAATAATTTGACGACCACACGTTATCGGGATTTGAAAACTGATTCCAGGTTCCGTTGTTATACATCTGCATAAACGAGCTTTCGTTGGTAAACTCTGCATTGTCCGTGGCCCCTTCCATACCGAGGTTGGCAAAACCGTCGGGCAGGTAACTGTATATATTCCACACCACGCCCTGTACGTAACTATAAGTCGAATACATCTTCCCGACAGGGACACTGGTATTGTCTATATTCAAATCCAGATAGTCTTTTTGGCATGACACCAATGCCAATGCCAGCATGGATAAAGTCACAACATAATATTTTATCTTCATAATATACATCAGATTTAATTTTTCCATTAAAAAATAACATTCAGGCCGAAGCTGGCAGCCTTCATCAGAGGATATCCCATAGAAAGGTTTTCTGCTTCCAGTGATTTGACTTTATCCCAGATAAAGAGGTTGGTACCGTTTACACTCAGACGAATTGTATTGATTTGTTTGAATATACCCACTTTCGGCACGGTATAGCCCAGTTCAATACTGCGAAGCTTGATAAAGCTACCGTCTCTCATCCAGAAGTCCGAACTCTGACTATTATTCAGGTTTGCCTGAGTAGTAAGTCTGGGTGAAGTTGCCGTACCTGCTGTCTCGGGAGTCCATGCATTGAGTGAGAAAGGGGTAATGTTATTATTGTTGACAAACGGTTGAGTATACTGTGCCGGCATTACAACCGTGCGATTGGTTACACCTTCGAAGAACGCATCAAAGTCAAAACCGAATACTTTGAACCCGAGATTAAGCCCCATAGTCCACTCAGGAAGTCTGGAATATTTGACAGGCACTTTGTCATAATCGTTGATAATTCCGTCGTTATTCTGGTCCCTGAATTTGAGGTCACCGGGTTTCACATTTGCATAAGATGACTTAACCACACCATTATTCAGATTGCCTGATGCATTAAAATCGGATGTCTGGTAATAACCTTCACAAACGAGTCCTCTCATCTGATCAATTCTATAGCCGGTACTGTACAAATATGAGTAAGGCTGTGCTACTTCAGACATATAGTCGATTTTGTTGCGGGCAAACGAAGCTGATGTACCGATGTAATATTCGAAATTGCTTACTTTACCGTTGTAACGAAGCAGGGCTTCGAGTCCTTTATTGGTCACTTTACCACTGTTTATGTATGGGAGGTTAAATCCTGTGTATGAGGGAACCTCTGCACTTGGACGCTGGATGATACCGGTTCTTTTTTCATTGAAAACATTTAATGTTGCAGTCAAAGTATTGAACAAAGTCGCATCCAAACCCAGGTTAAACGCTTTTTTGGTTTCCCACGAGAAATCAGGGTTGCCAAGTGATCCTTCAGTCCATCCGCTTTTGCTTGTTGTAGATGTCGTACCGACAATCCAACCGGCAGCACCACTGGATGCCCACTGGTGATCTTTGAAGCGGTAATCCTGGTCAAGGCTTCCCATTTCACCGTAAGAACCTTTCAGCTTAAGGTAATTGATAACCGTACTATTTTTCATGAAATCTTCGTTTGAGATTACCCATGCAGCGCCTACCGACGGGAACAGGTGATAATGTTTAGCATCATCTCCGAGACTTGCCGTACCCATATAACCCATTGAAAGGTTTACAATGTATTTTTTCGCATAATCGTAAGTAACATTTGACGAAATACCCTGCGTACGAAATTCATAAGCCAGCCCATTGTAAGAGTAGTTGTGCCGTCTTGCCAAAACAAGACCTGTAACAGTATGCGCTCCGAAACTACGGTTGTAATCAAGCCCCAACTGGAAAGAAGAACGGTTCCAGTGGCTTACCTCTGCATCATTAATTGATGAAGAAACCGATCCGTGTACTTTGTAGATATAACCACCGTTAGCATCTGTTACCGGATTATCATTTGCATCTTTGGAAAGTTCGTAAGTCGGAACTTTAAATGATTTATTGTAATATCCCATATATTGGTTGCTAAATGCAACACCACCATTGAAACCCAAACCTTTTGTAATGGCATCCAGTTTCTCATTGAAAGAGAAATTAGCCTGCATATTGCGGGTATGTCCGGTGTACACCCCACCCTGCTTCAACAATTCCACTGCATTGAAGTCGTGTTCTGAATTTGTCGCCCAACTTCCGTTGGGATTCTTTACCGGGAAAGAAGCGGCAGGTGTACTTAACAAATTGCTGAACAAGCTTGAAGCTGAAAATCCGGAAGGAGTAACACGATCTTCTATTTTACCGGATAATTCACTCTTAACCGAAAAGTTTTTGCTTAACTGAATAGCAATGTTTGCTCTCAGGTTGTACTTTTTATAAAGTGCATTGGTTCCAAAATCTTTATCAATCTCATCCGCATTCTTATACAAACCAGAGTAGTTAGCATGATCAAGGATCAGGAAATACCGTGCCTTATCGCCACCTCCACGGAATGAGATGTTGTAGTTTTGGATCGGAGCGTTCGATTTCAGCACCTCATTGTACCAGTCAACGTTGGGGTGAATAGGATCGTTGGTACTTTTGTACAATTCCGGGTTTGCATATTTAACTGGTAATCCGTCATTCTGACGAGCCTGGTTGTAAAGGCGTGTATAATCATACGCATTCAACACAGTCGGCAGTTGTACCGCACCCTGATATCCTACGTGGGAATTCAGAGAGATGGAAGCCTTCTTGCTGTTTATTCCTTTTTTGGTCGTAACCGAGATTACACCATCGCCACTAAATCCGTACATAGCAAGTGTAGAAGGATCCGTCAACACTGAAATCGATTCCACCTCATTGGCCGAAAGTGAAACGATAGATCCCAGGTCTACTTCAAAACCGTCCATATAGACAAGCATGTTGTTGTTTTTGGTATTCCAGGATGACTGTCCGCGGATAGCAAATGACGGATTGTCATATCCCGGTTCGCCGGAACCGGCCACTACTGTGAGTCCGGGAATTCTGCCATTGAGCGCATTGAGCAGGTTAGCTGTTGTCATTTTCTCCAGTTCTTTTCCTGAAATGGTATAAACCACGCCGGTATTCCGCCAGTTTTTTTCTGTCATTACACCAAATTGAAGAGAATGCTCTTGTGTAGAATCTGCAAGTTGCCTGTTCGTTTTTGACGTTGTATCAACCCGGCCTTTCGCATTAGAATAAAGGCACCCAAAGGTCAAAAGCAAAACAAATATATTTTTAAATCTTTTCTTCATCTTGAAAATATTTTACTTAGAAAAATAATGATTACCAACCGGGATTCTGACCATTCCAGCCTTTTCCTCCAAGATATTTCTTACTCACCTCTGCATTTGTAAACGGCAGGTAATAATATTTCTGAGGGAATGAACGCTGGATAAATAATCCGGTAACCCACGGACGAGTCAATGCGCCGTTTACTTTCTTAGCCGTTGTGATAATGCCGTGTAACGCCTGATTCAACACCTGCGGCGCTTTCAGCCAACGCAACAAGTCATTGTAGCGGCTGTTTTCGAAAGCAAGCTCAACGGCACGTTCGTTTTGAACAGCATCACGGAAACCGGATTGATCCAGTCCGCTCTTGTTGGGCATGCCTGCACGTTTGCGGATTGCGTTGAGCGCATCGTATGACTCTTGTGTAGGTCCATTATATTCGTTCAATGCTTCGGCATAACACAGGTAAAATTCGGCCAGACGGAATACCGGCCATGCAAAGTGCTTGGTATTCATTGCATCTACACGAGGTACAAATTTGAAAGTTTCGATTGCAAATCCGTTCGGAGTACCGTCGGTTCCGCACAATTTACCTTCAGGATATCCGTCACCGGCTTTGTAGTAGTCCAGGTAACCTTTTTTCTTACAGTAGTACATACCGTCGTAAGCAATAGTCTGGTAAAAACGGGGATCAAGATTCAGAGCCTGGATATCAACCGGAAGGTCTGTTCCGCTTGAAGGCAGAGTCCATTTGGTACCGTCTTTTTTCTCATACAATTGAAGAAATTCGTTGGGTACGTTATTTTTGATACCCCATGACGAATAGAAGAGTTTCGAAGACATGTACAGTGACCAGGAATCGGCCCCCCAACTGCTCGGAGATTCGATACTTTTGGTATTGGCAAGAATGATCTCTCTATTGGCATAAACGTTCCACATGGATTCGTAGTCACCCAGTGTTTCGTAGGTTTCTCCGGTAGTTCCAGGTTTACCGGTATCAAACAGGGAGATGTTGGCTGCTGCTGCATTGTCAAGCACAGCTTTAGCCGCATCGGCTGCAATTTTCCATCTTTCTTTTGAGTAAGCCGGATAAGCCAGCACCGAATCTCTGTCGTCACCGAAACGGGCTCCGGTTAACTCAGATTTCCTGTTATCGGGAGTATTATACAAAGGACTTGCGGCAAGTAACAACACACGTGCTTTGAGCGCTAACGCAGCTAATCTGGTAGCTTTACCAAAATCAACAGTAGGACGGGTTTCCGGAAGCAAAGCAGCAGCTTCATCACACCATTTGACAATCGTGTTGACTACCGAGTTAACCGAACGTCTCGGATAATAGATATCTTCGCCCTGCAAAGAGTGATCAACCAAAGGAATACCTCCGTAAAGGCGGAATAGTTCATAATGCTGCATAGCTCTGCAGAAAATGGCCTGCCCTTTCACATCATTTTTCCAGTCATCGGTTGCATCAACCACATTAGCGATATTCTCACAGACCAGGTTGGCATGGCGGATACCGTTATAGTGCGATCCATAACCGCCCAGGTCACAGTTATTCTCGGTCCCCATGCTTCCGGTCACATAGTACTGTGCATTGTAGCACATGCCCGCCCAGGTATCATTTGAGCCATGCAAAATATATACCTCATCGGTAATACAACCGGATCTGGCACCCTGATAGTCATATGGATTATATCCCTTAATACAGGTGTTGTACATTTGAGCAACAGCCATTCTGGCCTGATTCTGCGTATGAAAAATCGTATCAACCGTTACAGCTCCCCCTTTTGGTTTTTCAAGAAAGTCATCACTACAACCAGTGCCAAAATAAAATATAGAGAGCAATGCCACTGCCGACATGATGGATGTTAATAATCTATTCATAAACATTTCGTTTGATTAGTTGTAATTAAAAGTTAACATTCAAACCCAGGTTATATGTCCTTACAAGAGGATAACCTTTGTTGCCCAGGTTTTCGGGATCACCCCAGATCCTTGTTTTTGACCATGTGAAAATATTAGAACCATTCACATAAAGTCTGGTAGAACCAATTCCCAGTTTTTGCAGGAAAGCAGGCTGAAGGGTATAACCAATCTCGATATTTTTCAGACGCACATAAGAAGCATCTTTCAGGAAGTAGGTATTATACGCAGCAGCTCTGTTGAATGCAGCAATCGGAAAATCAATCTTTTCACCGTTATTGAAACGTTCTTCCGTGAAACGGTGTAGTCCTAGTTCTGTAATAGCTTCAAGGTTGTTGAAAGGAAGATTATCAACATAACGCGCTACACCTGCGACACCCTGGAACAAAGCAGAAAAGTCAAATCCTTTGTAATCGAATCCAAACGACGCACCGAATGCAAATTCCGGGATTCTGGTCTTTCCGGTACGGATATTGTCTTTTTTGTCAATTACACCATCTTCGTTTACATCGACCAGACGTACCTCTCCCGGTTGTAATGAGGCTCCGTTATAACCCAGATCCTTTTGATATACAGGTTTTCCGGCAGCATTTGTATAAGGCTGGCCTTTTTTATTGAGAGCCAAAACCGGATTTGAAAGATCAGGGGTACCATTAGCATCCAGATTGAAAAGCTGCCCCCATGAGGTATATAAACCGTTTGCCTGCAACATATTCAGCTGGTTAACCGGACGTCCGGTTGCAGCCTGATACTCCAAACCGTCAGCAATAGCCTCATCCATAAATATGATCTTGTTTTTTGTGTAGGAGAGGTTTCCTTTTGTCCAGTAATTTAATTTTCCGATACTGTGTCTCCAGCTCGCTTCAACTTCATACCCCCAGTTCTTAACTTCTCCGAGGTTATATGGCGGTAAAGTTGCCTGTACAATATCCGGAATCGTTTGTTTATTTGACAGAATATTTACACGATGTTCATTAAAGTAATCGAACGTGATTGCAAGTTTTTGTCTGAAGAATTTAGATTCAAAACCGAAGTTTCTTTTTGTGGCAGTTTCCCAGGTTACATTAGGGTTACCAACTGTACCTTCTTCGGCACCACCGATGTTGTTACGGTCTGCAAGTGTTCCAAAATAATATCCGCCGCTATAATTCCAGGTATTGGGCAGATAGAGGTAACGTCTTGTTACTCCGTTTACAGTCACGTTATCATTACCAACCTTTCCGACTGAACCACGCAGTTTCAGGTAAGTGAAAATATCATTCTTTGGAAAGAATGATTCGTTGGAAATCACCCAACCCAATGAATATGCAGGAAGGAATCCGAATCTGAGACCTTTGGGAAAGTTTTCCGATCCGTTGTATCCCATATTATACTCAGCCAGATATTTACCGGCAAATCCATAAGTTACACGTCCGACCATCCCCAGATAAGCATGGGGCAAATCAGGAGACAACGACGGATCGTATTTTTTCTCCACATTGTACAGGAACAAGGCGCCCACATCATGTTTTCCGAACGAGTGACTGTAGTTCAGCGAAGCTTCACCATATATTTTGCGCCATTTATAGACATACCAGTCAGCCCAGCGGGAGTTGGGTGTCTCTTCATTCATTTGAGAGAATATCGGGTGCAAAACATCGCCATTCGGATTAGGTGTTATTTTGTACCACAGAGGTGTACAGTCTCCACCGTTACGGTTCTGGAAAAAGCTGTCATACGCAACGCGGGCATTTGCAGACAAACCGTTCAGAATGAAATCCAGTTTGTAACGCAATTTAACCGAAGAGGTGAGTGTACTCTTTATTGTGGTGTTGTAACCCATATTTGCAATTTCCTCCAACGGATTGTTGGAAATCAGGGTATTATTATAGGGCATTACAAATTTTCCGTCAACAATACCCGGTGTTGACAACGGATTACTCCACATGATTCGTTTTTCCCACATCCAGCTTTCGTTATCCAGGTTTAAACCACCCTGTACTTCATGTTGGAAACCCAGATCAACAGAAACTCTGAAATCTTTATTCACATCAAAGTCAAAGTTTCCGCGAATGTTGTAACGGTTGTTTCTATAGTTCATCTCATCCGGCAACTGCATATAGTTGGTCTTGAACAAACCATTCTGATTCAGATAACCCAACGATACAAAATACTTCACATCATCGGTTCCCCCTTTGATGTTCAGGTTAACCTGATTCTGGAATGAATGTTTTTTGAAGATATAACTCTGCCAGTCGGTATCGGGGTGAAAATACGGATCATAGTTTGGATTTTTCTCACCATTTGCCAAAAGCGGAATGTGTGCATTCTTATATTTAAGCAAATCGTCATTTGAATAGTAATGAGCAGCCTCTTTAATCCAGTTTGCATCTCTTTTGGCCACGAAATCAGCCCAGGACTTTATGTCAGAATCTTTCGAGTGATTGGCCCAGTAAGTTTCATAGCTTTTCTCATTTTGCATCTGAGCATAATCGTAAGAGTTGACAAAATCCGGCATACCGGTAAATTCGTTCATGGCAGTTTGCGTAGAGAGACTGATCTGGGGAGCTCCCGACTTACCGCGCTTGGTTGTAATCAGGATTACACCATTAGCACCACGCACACCGAATACCGCTGTAGCTGAAGCATCTTTGAGGATGCTGATCGATTCGATTTCATTCGGGTCTATATTGTTGTAACTATCGCGGGCAACACCATCCACCATCACCAAAGGACTTACAGAACTGGCATAAGTTCCTACACCGCGGATGTATAGATCTGATGCATCGGCACCGGGTTTCCCGGAGTTCTGAACGGCAATCAAACCAGGCAAACGTCCGGATAACGAGTTACTGATATTGGCTGTCGGTGATTGAGTTAACTCTTTTGTTGATATAGAAGCAATAGCAGCTGTCACAGACTCTTTCTTCTGGCTTCCGTAGCCAACAACGACAACCTCATCCAGTTTCCTGGTTGACTCCAAAAGCACCACACGTACCGGTTGATCTGTAACCGGTTTTTCTACTTTATCAAATCCAAGATAGCTAAATACCAATACTTTGGGACCGGACTTTACACCGTTCTTAATAACGAATTTGCCATCGAGACCTGTCGTACTCCCCACTGTTGTCCCTTTGACCATGACAGATACGCCAGGCAGCGGTAAATTTTTAGAGTCAACAACAACCCCGGTTATACTTTGCGCCATCACTTTGGACAAAGCAAACATTAGACATAAAACAAAAAATACTCGTTTCTTCATAGTTTACAAATTACGCGTCCTCTTAACTCTATATATTAGAAAATTAGGATTAGCTGATTAAAAAACCTGGTAAATGGAGATAGTTTGAAATTCCTGTAGTTTTTCTTCATAGATTAGAATTTAATTCAATGATACTTTCTCTTGTTTAGGTCTACATACTGGTTAAAAATTTAAGGTTTATACTTGAGTTAGATTTTAGGTGATCAGAACAATTACTACAATGCAAATGTAACTGAGTGTATAACAAATCAGCACTGAATATGCCCGTACAAAAACACTACAATACAACAATAAAAAACACTACAATACCACTACAACATAACACACAACAGTCTATACAACAACAATTTAATCATCGCAACATATACAACACAAGAAAATTTGCATTTACAATAGCCTGATTGATTTGTAAATAAGTTACCGGAGCCGGAATTCAAAATAATTGAACTTAAATGCACCTTTATCGAAACAAACTTTCACAGTATGCATACCTTTCGATAGTTTGACTTTTCCGGCATTCAGGGTTAACCATTTTCCTTCATTTTCAGGCATTGAGGCAATGGAAACTTTCTGTGACACCGGTTTATTGTCCAGGGTTAAATGAAGTTCATCATTCTGCTTCGAAGGCAATACTCTGACTTTAATGCTATAAATACCTTTTTTCCGGACATCCACAGTATACTTAAGCCACTCATTGTTTTCAATCGAAGTAACCTGAAATCCATCGGGATTGTCCACCTGATCAGTGCTCCGTTCAATATCCACACCATCATTCCGGTATCCTCCGGCCTTATTACCACCCGGATGGCTATCCGATCCGTTTATTCGCTCATTATCTTTATCGGCATAAGCCTGATTGTATTTTCCCAAATCAAAATCAACACCGTAAATCCGTCCCGGAATAGCATTAGCTTTAAACGGACGGGTGGTACTATCGTTCACCTGTCTGAACATGGCATCCACAACATCCGGATTGTAACGACAGTTTGCAGCCTTAAGGTTATCTGTCAGTTCGAAAAGCACTTTTGATGCAAACTCCCGGGAAGGTTTATCTTCTTGAGTACGCCAGTAATTCAGAATTTTATCATATCCGGCAGGAATATTCACTGAATAGGGATTGTTTACTCCCCCCAGTTTTTTCAATGGCCACCACGACCATCCGATGCCATTTGCCTCTACCAGCGAAATACAATCACGAAACCATTTATTGGAGTTTTCACCGCTTTCACCCAACCAGAGAGGCATCTTGTATTTCTCACGCAAGGCTAAATGTTGTCGGATATCTGCCTGACCATTAGCATTCCAGTACTTATGAAAACTGAATACCATATTATTGTCCCAGGGACCGGGAAAACCGTTGTAGTTATTTCCCCACCCGTTACCTTCGATGATAATGATATGCTTTTGATCAACTTCCCGGATGGCTTTGGTAATATCCTGATACAAAGCCCACAACTCCTTATTCTGAAGATCATTTACTCCGTTTTTATTTTTGCCCTCGAATGTCCAGTTCGGCTCATTGAGTATATCATATCCGGCAATATAAGGATCGTTGGCATAATGTTCGGCTATTTTTCGCCATAGAGCAACAGTCTTATTTTTATTCTGTTCACTTTGCCACAAAGACGGTTTTGAAGTATCCAGATCCGAGATATTGGCATCATTACCTTGTCCGCCCGGTGCAGCATGGAGGTCCAGGATCAGATACATGTTGTTGGATTTACACCAGCTTAACAGGCTATCCGTCATTTGAAAGCCTTTGGTTAACCAGGTGTTGGTGTTGGCTTCCGGTTCTTTCTCAATGGGTAAGGTAAAAAGGTTATAGTGCATCGGAAGTCTGATACTGTTAAATCCCCACTTTGCCATGGCATCGACATCGGCTTTTGTCATATGATTTTTCAACCACTGATCGTAAAAACGCTCGCATTCCTGATCTCCGATCAAACCTGCAATACGCTGTTTGATCGAATGTTGTGTACCTTCTCCGGGGAAACGCAGCATATAGCCCTCCTGTAGCATCCAGCCACCAAGGCCCATGCCGCGTAAAATAATTTCCTGTCCTTGTTCATCTTCAATTTTCCCGTCTTTCGTCTTGAGAAAAGTACGTGCCGAAAGGGACGATAATCCAATCAGGCATAGCAGGCCGGTCAGGATTGCAATTTTCTTAGTTTTCATGTGATCTTTTTATTTTGTTTTCTATTAAAATTGATGTTATACCTGGTTTTATGCAGAGTAACCTTTTCTTATTTCTTTACCAGAAAATCCTCTCTGACAGGACTAAATGTGTCGATCAACTCCCCCGGCTGAATACATTTTACGCTATGCACCAGATTCGGAGCCACATAAAAGCCGTCTCCGACAGACAAGGTTTTGGTCTCTCCATCAATGGTCACGTCAAATACACCCGAAGCCACACAGGTACTCTGTACATGCGGATGAGAATGGGCCGATCCAATGGCTCCTTTTTCAAATGCAACTTTTACGACCATTAATTGCTTATCGTATCCCAATATCTGGCGTTTTACTCCCTGCCCGACATTTTTCCACTCTCCCTGATTCTCAAATACAAATCCTGAACTTGTTCCTGTCATTTTCTCTGTTGATTTATTGATTAGATTCTGATTGTCTGCCGGAATGTTACCGACAGGATATGGAAAAGCAACCCGGACTGACATTCCGGCAGCTTCTGCTGTTGGCATGTTTACTTTGCGGAATTGCTTTTTGCCACCAATAGTCAGCTCAAGATTTATCTCGCCGGATAATGCCGATGGGTCTGAAATCCACACATCACACTGACCTGTTAATGAGTAATCGAGCAATACCATACACGGTTTGTCTACCTCAACAGTAATCTGATCATTGATCTTAAGATTTCCTTTTTCGTAAAAAACTATTTCCGTTTGCCCTTTGGACGGACAGGTTACAGCCTGTACGGCTTTGGTATTCTGAAGTATTCGCACTGGTAGCTCCCTGGCATAAGCATCTAATGTTGTTTTTGAGACTCCCGGTACGACGATGTAGGAATAGGTTCTATCCACCGGCTTCACGCCATGAGGAATGTAAAGCATGAAAACATCTTTTTCCTGTTTTACCTTCGATCCGAACGCATAAATCAGACTGTGAGAACCGCTTTGCTTACCGACATTCAACATTACATTCTGGCTTTCGGGAAATACATAACCTACACTATCCTGAAGCACCCAATGCGGATTAATCAATTGCCTTTCCCGTTGCTTCTCCGGAACGCCATCGACATACACCTCCCCTTTCAACAGACACTGGTTGATCGTGGTAGAGACTTCGTTTGTATTTCCTGACGATATGCCGGCACCGAGTGCAACCCATTCATTTTCAAAGAAGAACCACGACTTTTTAGCTGTCGTATTTTTAAAGTCAAAATCCATCACGGCTGCCCCAATCTTATCGTTGGAAACACCTCCCACAAAGGTCGTTTTCTGGGTAATGCCTGAGATACCCTGAATCAGCGTATCCGGGTTTGTCACTCCGGGTAAATGACTCCAATCCCAAACCGGGAAAATATCTTTGTATTCGTCTCCTTTTCTTAGGATATAATTGACTCCAAAAGGGGTCCACATTCCTTTGAGATTTTCATAGTTGAGACTCTCCATACCAATTGTCCGGTTGGAGCACATGTGCACAGAGGTGTAATATCGGGTGGAACGATGTACCTGAAAATCAGAATTCCGGTAATGCTTATTTCCGGCTATCTGCTGTGGCCTTTTAGTCAGGATGCCATCAATCATATCCTGATAAAAAGCCTTCTTTTCCGGAAATACAGTCTTCAGAAATTCAAAGTGTTTGATAAAACCCTCAACAAAACGTGAAGTAGAAGCAATCTGGCGTCCCATCGTACTATAATCGAGCTGACTACCGTACACAACCTGACAGATTCCGTTGGTCAGGAACTGATCCAACAGTTTCATTTGTTGTGGTGTAAAGTCAAGCGATGTGCCTCTGACCACCGGTAACAGGATGAGAGTAAAGTTGAGTAAATCGAGGCCGTAACCGCCATTATAAAGCAATGCCCCGTGGTAATGATATGACCAGTCGGGCTGAATACCATCGCCGGTGGCCTGGATATAAGTAGCTGCTATTCCGTTGATTGCTATGCGAATGAGACCGGGATCCTTCAGGATAACGCCTTTGTGCAACACAGAATAAGCAGACCGTACACGATCGGTAGTGCTCCGGATTGGTGCAGACGGCAAAACGCCGGCTATTTTCATCAGGGATGATTCGGTAATCTTTCCCTGCATCAACAATCCGATCGTACTGAAGTGCACCGGACGGGTAATCTCATTTTTAAACCAATTGACGCAGACCGGATTGACCTTAAACCAATAATCAATCGCAGCCTGGATTCCAATGCGCAAAGGCTCCTTATGATAAAGCCGGTCAGACGGTTTATTGTATGCATACGACATAGCCAGCAATCTTTCCAGGTGAACCAACGGGCTCCAGTCGTTATCAGTATCGGCATAATTAACATCGGACCAACTCCCGTCAGTACGCAGTGTCGAAAGGAATTTGGAAGCCTGTGACAAATATGCCGCATTGATATTGGTGACAGAAGTAAAAAGCTGACGATCCATGGTTTCACTCTTTAGCCGTTGGGCTATCACGGTGGAAACATCCTGACCTTTTGCCTGAGAACCGGTTCCGCAGAAAAGCAGAACAGCAACAATCCACAGGGCATTTTTCAAATTAGATTTCATTCGTTAATCGTGTTAATATGGCTGAAAGTGAAAATCATTCAAGGAAATACCTGCGATAACGCATCATCGCTTCAATGAAATAGTAGTCGGCGTAGGTCAACGGTACATCGACTTCCGAATTTGCCGGTAAATGACCAACACTGTGTTTGAGAACGAAATTGCAGTTCTCCCCCGCATCAGCCAGATAAGCCGGTGAACTCAGGGTGCGAATCTGTATTTCGGCCACTCTTCTGTATTCTTTAGCCGAACGTCTATCTACATATTGCGATAATTCAGTTAAAGCCGAACAGATGATTGCCCCGGCTGAGGCATCACGCTTTGCCAGAGGAATATCGGGTGCATCGAAGTCCCAATAAGGAATTTTGTCGGCTGGTAAGCGGGGGTGATTCAATATAAAGTGTGCGATATGCCGGGCCTGTACCAGAAACTTTGGATCTTTCGTCTCCCGGTACATCATCGTATAGCCATACAACGCCCAACCCTGGCCCCTGGCCCACGAAGACTCGTCAGAATATCCCTGTACCGTCTGCTTCACATTCGCATTTCCGCTGATTGTGTCGTAAGAAACCAGATGAAAACAACTGTAATCCGAACGGAAATGGTTCTTCATCGTCGTATTGGCATGCGTAATGGCTACATCCCGAAAGTGCGGATTGTAAAACTCGCGGGAAGCCCACATCAGCATTTCGAGGTTCATCATATTGTCAATGATAACAGCATAAGGCCATTTATGCCATGAAGAGGTGTTCCACGAACGGATACAACCAACCTTCGGACTGAAACGTGTACAAAGTGATTGCGAAGCGGTATCGATAACGTTGCGATACACCGGATCACCCGTGATGCGAAAAGCATTACCAAAACTGCAAAAGATCATAAATCCGACATCATGATTGTCTGTGGTATACATTTGATCTTTTACACGCATGGTAAATTCGTTTGCCCGCATTTTCAGTTCAGGATTGCGGGAATACTCATATAGATACCATAGCTCCCCGGGAAAGAACCCACTTGTCCACCAGGCCGGATTTGCAGTCTCCAGTTCTCCGTTTATACCAATCGTTCTGGGTAAACGGTTGGGCTTATTATGAAGGACTTCTACCATTCGCAAACTCTGCCGGACGGAAAAATCCAATGTCTGTTTGATAATTTCTTTTATTGGGAGTTGACGGGTGCCGGCTGTAGCGACACTAACGTAGGTCAACAAAGCGAGAACAATAATTCTTCCCGATAATTTATACCTTAATCTGAAGTTAACCATGAAATGTATTTAATTCTGTACAGTTGTTCCTCTCCCGGCTCTTTTCCGAAGAAAAGAAGCCGGGAGTGAGGATGAAATTGTAGTTAGTAGAAATGGTTATTATATGGAAAATGCATCGAAACCGCCATCTATAACAGTCAGCGTACCGGTTACAAACTTAGAAGCATCGCTAGCCAACCACTGTAGCGTACCCAATAACTCTTCCGGATCACCAAAACGTCCAAACGGAGTATGTGCAATCACCTGCTTACCCCGTTCTGTATAGCTTCCATCGGGATTGGTCAACAAAGTGCGGTTTTGCTCGGTAATAAAGAATCCCGGCGCTATTGCATTTACCCGTATACCCGGGCCAAACTTCATAGCCAATTCGCTTGCCATGTATTTAGTGAAATTGGTTACAGCTGCTTTAGCCGATCCATAACCGCAAACACCTGTCAAAGGACGGATTGCAGATTCGGAAGATATATTGATCACTACACCCTCTTTTTGCGCAACCATCGCTTTCGAAAAAATAATGGTCGGAAGAATAGTACCAAACAGGTTCAGGTCAACCACTTTCCTGAAAGCTTCTACATCCAGATCAAAGATGGTTTTGTCCGGTGTAATCGTTGCTCCGGCCATATTACCTCCTGCACCATTGATCAGTACATCAATACGACCATATTTGCCGGTAATAAAGCTGAAGTTTGACTCCAGCACCTCCTTGTTCAGTACATCGGTCTGTACGAAGATCGCTTCAAAGCCTTTAGACACTATACTTTCCGACAGAGCTTCCCCTGCCTCCACATTACGATCGAGAATTACCACTTTGGCTCCTTCCTGAGCAAAGTGGTGCACCATTGAGGTTCCCAATATACCTGAACCACCGGTGATCAGAATAACTTTGTCCTTTACATTAAATAAATCTCTCATGCGTTATTAATAATTCTTTTTTACGCCTTTAATACGACAATGGATCAATCTCCCATTGACTATTTATCATGGCCCGGTTTATTTCTTATAAAACTTAAACTGAAATGATTGTGCATCAGCCAATGATACCTGCACGAGATAAACCCCACCGGACAGGTTCGAAATTTCGGCATCCCTTTGGTTTTGCGTCCACTTAACTACCTTGCCTAAGGTATCGTGTATTGTCAGGGTACACACATCCTGGTCAGCCTTAACCGTCAATGTATTTGCACCCACAAGCAAAATACAACCTGAGACTTTATTGTCGGATACGGCCAAAGCATCCGTATTTACAAAATCCAGATAATTGACGTTAATACCGCCGGTATCGAAATATAACTTGAGCGTATTCCATCCCTTTACCAGATCCACGGTTCCCATATCTACTCGTGTCCAGGTCTGATAACCGCCGGTAGCCGGGATGCTCCTGGAGAGAAGGGTCGCATCATTCCTGCTTTTTATCGAGATCGTCGAAGATCCGGTACAGGCAACTCTCAGATAGATCTTGTACCGTCCGGAAACAGTAGCATTGACGGTATATTTGAGCCACTCGCCGGCACTGGTCCAACCGACATTATAGCCATTTGATTTTTCGTCGGCAGTGCCACTGGTTTTATTGAAATCCACGGCATCATTACGTCCTGTCCAACCCTGATTGTAAGGAGCATCCGACGAAGAGGTACGCTCGACAACCTGACTTCCACTGTTTTCATTATAGGCATAGCCCTGTAAGCCCATGTCGTATTCATTAGCCGGAATAACACCGGGCACCAGATTGGCTCCATACGGTCTGGTTGCTGTAGCATCGGACTGCTGCCCGATCATAGAGAAGATTACATCGCGATTGATTTTACAGTTCTCAATCCGGACATTATCAAGGAAACTCTTGAATATCGCTAAATTTCCGGCCTTATCATTGATATCAAGTCCCGTTTCATTATTCAGGTATGTCTTTATCTTTTCAAATGCAGTATTCGATTTAATGCTCAAAAGTCCTGAGATATTATCTATTTTCTTGTATGCCCACCAGGCCCAACCGACATTTAAGCTTTCGGCATTCTTTATTTCCTTATAAAACCATTCATTAGAGTTTTCACCTGACTCTCCCAACCACAGGGGAACATTGTATGTATCACGGAGGGAGGAACCGGCATAACTATTGTGGCCGCTCCAGTAACGGTGACAACTGAATCCGGTATTAGCATCCCAGTCAGTCCCCCATTTATCAGGGGAAATAGAGGAGAAATCGTTGGCAAACCAGTTTCCTTCGAGGAGAATCAGGTGCTTATTATCATACTGGCGAATCTGTTTAACAATTCTTTTATATAGAGAAAGTAGTGCAGGATTGCTGTAGTTGGTCTCATTCAGTAAATCATATCCACCTATCCATTCTTTATCGGCGAATCGTCGGGCTACCTCTTGCCAGAAAAGCAATGTTTTGGTTTGGTACTGATCGGCAGTACCATTGACATCGCCTGTCCACAGGGCCGGACCATCGGAGTCAGAAATAGCATGGTCATCTCCCTGACCACCTGGTGCAGCATGCAAATCAAGGATCAGATACATCTGATTAGCCTCACACCATTGACGTAACCTTTCGGTCATCTCAAAACCCTTCTCTATATACGTATTATCGGCTGCATCCTTGCTGATAAAAAGATTGTAATGCATCGGCAAACGTATCGAATTAAAGCCCCAGGCTTTGAGCGAATCGACATCCCTCCGGGTTATGTAGTTTGCCATATATTGATCAACAAAATAACTCAGGTCAGCCGGATCAAGCGCTTTGCCAATACGATTGAGAATAGCATGCATCGTATTGTTTCCACCGGTCACATAGTTACTTACAGACCACATATAGGGTTCCCACACCATGTAATTGCCCAGGCCGATACCGCGCAGCAGCACGTTATTCCCCTGTGCATCGACTATCCTGTCACCATCCCGCTTCAGGTAATTTTGTTGAGCGAATACTGAAGCTGACTGAAACAGGACAACTCCCAGAGTGATGAAAAGTAATTTTTTATTCATGATATTCATCTTCATAAACTCAGAATCCAAGTTGCAACTTCTTGTTCTGGTGAATACGTGTCAATAAATCAGATATTGGAGAAACCGATAAATTGATTTTCTTAAACTTGCGCTTTAGTTCAATCATCCTGATTCGAATAGCAATAGAATCTTCAATGGATGAAGATCTTTGCAATTGAGCATTTAGTTCTTCAATTGTTTTCATGTGACCTTTTTTGTTTTAGTTTCACATGAAACTCGCATAGATTGTCATACTCTTTGGCGTATGATAGTATATGCTCGTTTCATAGTTATTAAGGATTAAGGTTATTCTGACTATGAGTCATTTAACGGAACAAAAATAAGGCTGTTTACCCCCTGTTTATGCCAAAGACACCACTACAAAAACACATACTATGAAGAAAAATAAATACGACAACAATACGACAAATAAAACACAATCACCTGATTACATACAACATACACACACGAACACCTATACATCCCACAAATAAGGGAAAATAAAAAAGCCCTTGCCAACTCCGATAAAAGAGTCAGGCAAGAGCTTTGATAATACTTATTGAAAAATACTTCAGATTTTGTTCAGGAAATCCCGCAGGTTATCTTCCCGTTCGAGATCAAATTTCTTACGCAACCGGTAGCGGACTGTCTCCACACTACGAGGCGAAATATTTAATAACGACGCAATCTCTTTAGATGCCAGATCCATTTTAAGATATACGCACATCTTCTTTTCGCTGTAAGTCAATTCAGGAAACTTCTCGGTCAGTTTCTGAATAAAACCATTATGAACTATATCGAAGTTCCGTTCAAATTTTTTCCAGTCTTCATCATGAGCCATATTCTGGTCAATCCTGCTATTCAACGAATAGAGTTTACGTTTGATCCCCTGATCTTCGCCACCTGATATCGATGTGGATATTTTAAGGATGTCTTTCTTGATTTCGGAAAGGATTTCATTCTTCCGCACAAAATTGAGCATGACATTTGAAAGCTCCTGACTCTTGTGTAGCAGGTCTGCTTCAAGTTGTTCACTCTTAAGCCGGATAATCTCCTTTTCCCGCTCCATTTCTATCCGTTTATATTCCCTTTCCCTGAGTTCCATTTCGGCCTGTTCTTTTTGTTTTACAGCCACCTCATGACGGTGAATACGGATCTTGTCTATTCTGAACAATAATACCCCGGCGTATGAAATCAGCATCAGGTAAATGAGATAGGCCCACCACGAACGATACCAGGGCGGTAATACTTCAAAAACAAACTCATCGTAAGCTTTTAATCCCGAACCGGTAACAGCCATGACCTTGAACTTATATTTCCCTTCACGCAGATTGGTATACTCCTTTACAGTAAGCTTTCCGGGAGCCGACCAATTGTCATATCCCTCAAGTTTGTAGGAATAACTGACATCGGAATTGAGCAAATATTCGACTGCACTAAAATCAAATTTCACAGAGTTGTGCTTATAATCAATTTTTGGTACACTAACCGGATGAGCCAAAGAAGCTCTGTACAAAAGAGAGTCGTCAGCCGATAACATTACACTCTTGATTTGCAAAAAAAGACTCTCCCCCGAAGGAACCTTTTTATGAAACTGAATCCGGAGAAAACCTTTCTCTGTTCCTATCAAAGCTGATGTTTCCGATAAAGGATAAATCAGTTCGTAACCCTCTTTAAGTTCCAAACCATCTTTGATGTTCTCAGAATAAACTTTTTTGCCGGTAAACACCTTTACCTGGTGCTCTGCAATACTCCAGATACTGCCTTTGTATTCAGCAAAACGGCGGGTATTCGCACTCGCATCAAAATAACGGTTCATGCCGTTTGGCCCATTATCCGGAACCATCCTGTCATTCCCGGGATTGTAACGATATACGCCCGAAGGAGTTATAAAAATGATGTGATTCTTTATCCGCTCTAATCCGACTTTATTAGCAGTCGGCAATCCATCTTTCACCCCATAATATCTTATTGACTTCAAATTTCGCTTATCTGTTGTTAGTTGAAGCCGCATTATGCCTTTCTGATCATGACTTATCCAGATGCCATACTGATCTTCCTCAAAATAACGGCTACTGTCGAAGAAGTTATTTACGTGAAATGCATTTCCCCAGGACCCACCTTCTTTTTTAAGGATAAATAAACCGCCATAAACACCGATCAGAACACATGATGAATCTCCCGACAACTTACAATCCCAGGCTCCTCCCGTATCAAATGACCTGACTACCCGATCGCCATCAACGATAAATACCCCCTTGTCGTGGGCACAAAATAAGTGACCATTGATAACATTCAAACCCCAGACCTGACCATTAAGTCCGGGTACAGATCCCAGTTTTGGGGAATTCGGAGTTGCAGGAATGGGCCATTGGGCGAAATGAAGTCCCTCATTGGTAGCCAGCATGATACGATCCTTGACCAGGCTGGCAGCATAACCCACTCCATAAAAATTGGGTGGAGAATAGAGTGTGGAAAGAGCTCCGCTTAATCTGAGGTAGCTAAGTCCTTTGTTGAGACCCATCCAGAGGTTTTCCGACGAATCAAAGTTAACACTCAACACAGTATTATCCTGCAAACCATTCTCCATATTACAATAGGTAACCGCCTTACCGTCATGGGTGATAACTGCTACCCCTTTGCGTATAGAACCAATGGCAATATAATTTTTAGACGCAGCACAACAAAAGAGCTCGTTCCCGGCAATAAACTGGTCTACCTCTGTCTTCAGCTTTGTAACTTTATCATTTTCATAAATATAAAGTCCATCACTGTCTGTTCCGATAAGGAGGCGCTTATTATCGAGCTTTAACAATATCTTTATTCGCTTACCAGTGAGCATTTCCGTATTTCGGGCAGGGACTATATGATCACCTAATAAGACATAAACGCCCATTTTGGTTCCCAGAAACAAAATCCCGTTCATTACAGCCGAACAATATACCCGCATATTAGCTCTGATATATGAAATCGAATCATTGAGCTGCTTAATCAAAATATCGTCTGCCTGATAATAAATACTTTGGTCAATCTGATGAATGTACCATACATTTCCAAAAGATCCATTACGTTTTATTGCTTTTTCCGAAAGCGATACATATTTCAGTTTACCCAGGGCGTTAGGCTCATAGTAACCAAACTCAGCAATTCCACCGACATAAATACGCTTTCGGGGGACTATCATCATAGAACGAACACATTCATTATTAACCGGGTACAAATTCCAGGTCTGACCATTATATTCCAACAATCCTTTGTTGTTAGCCGTATAAATCCACCCGTTATTACTTTGACTGATTTGCCAATTCTGTGAACCTGACTTGCTATCTTTTCGGGAATAATTGGTTACCGGATAACTCCATTGCGCAAAAGCATATACGGTAATATTAAGAAGAAAAGTCACCAGGAATATTCTTATATAACTCACAGCTGTATTGATTTAAGGTTTAATTACATTCTTACCAATCCGGTAACTACAAAAGTATAAACAAATAGTATCATCCAAAGTTTTTTGACTATGTAAGGTTAAAAGGCCATATACAAAAAAAAGAAGAGTTGCCCCGGCATCACGCAGAAGCAACATCTTTAACACACTAAACCATCTTCTTAAAAAACCATACCTATTGTATCATTCTAATTCAAATCCACTTTTCAATCGTATATCAGCTGACGATGCTCCGATCATCAGATCAAATAGACCCGGTTCAGCCACCCACTCCAGTTTACTGTTAAAGAAAGATAGCTTTTCCTTATCAATGGTAAAATGAACCGTTTTCTGTTCTCCGGGATTCAAAAGAATTTTTTGAAAATCCTTCAGCTCCTTAACGGGTCTGACCACCGAAGTAAATACGTCACGTAAGTATAGCTGAACAACCTCCTCACCGGCATATTTTCCGGTATTGGTCAATGTAAACGAGACATCAATTGATGAATTTGATTTCATCCGGTCAGTACTGAGCTTTAGGTCTTCATATTTAAATGAAGTATAGCTTAAACCATGCCCGAATACATACCGCGGGCTTTTTACCATATCGATATATCCCGATCGATAATTGGCGAAAGACCCGTCGTCTGCTGCCGGCCGACCGGTATTCAGGTAATTGTAATAAATGGGAATTTGCCCTTCACTACGGGGAAAGGTTACCGGAAGTTTACCCGATGGATTGTAATCACCAAACAAAACATCGGCTATTGCATTACCGGCTTCGCTTCCCAGCCACCAGCTGTACACTATTGATGGAACATGATCGGCTGTCCAGTTGAAAACCAGAGGACGACCCGCATTAATCAAAACAACAACAGGTTTACCGGTCGCACAAATCGCCCTAACCAGTTCCTCCTGAACTCCGGGTAAATGTATATCCGAACGGCTTTTTGCTTCGCCACTCATATCTCGTTTTTCGCCAATACTCAGAATAACCACAT
Organism: Bacteroidales bacterium; assembly: GCA_963662365.2. Classification (GTDB taxonomy): domain Bacteria; phylum Bacteroidota; class Bacteroidia; order Bacteroidales; family UBA7332; genus CAXXIC01. Next base: position 76,233 of record CAXXPA010000006.1, on the reverse strand, counting down.
CAGCTCGACGTGCAACGGATATGGCTTCGGAAAAGCCTACGGTACTGGTATCATTGATTTCACACCCCTGTGCATACAACAGATTTCCCTTACCTACCCTGTTTTCCATTCCTTCGTATTGTGAAACCACATCACTATTATCCGGCCACTGTACATTCCAGAATCCCAACATATCGTTTTTGGATTTCGCCAGCGGTCCAATCAGGGCTATTTTTTGTTTTGCTGATAATGGCAGTAAATCATTTTCATTTTTCAATAATACGATACTCTTGCGGGCCACGTCTCTGGCTTTAGCCCTGTGATCGGGATTATTCAGCTCGCGACTCTCCCTCTCTGCATTGCAGAACCGGAAAGGATCATCAAACAACCCTAATTCAAATTTCTTTCTCAGAATTCTACTGACAGCATCATCGATCAACGTAACAGGAACTTTTCCTTCTTTTACCAATTGCACCAGATTATTGGTATAACTACGGCTTTCCATATCCATATCACTGCCGGCTTTAATGGCAGCCAACGCAGCTTCTTTACGGTCTTTGACATACCCGTGCTGCACCATTTCACCTATTGATCCCCAGTCACTGACCACAAATCCCTGAAAACCCCATTTCCCTTTCAGGATGCTACGCTGCAGGTAAGCGTTACCGGTGGCCGGTACGCCGTTCAGATCATTAAAACTGTTCATAAAGGTGGCTGCGCCAGCATCTAATGCGGCTTTAAAAGGAGGAAGATAAATTTCGCAAAGTGTGCGGTCACTCATATCTACCGAATTATAATCGCGTCCACCTATTGCCGCCCCATAAGCTGCAAAATGCTTGGCACAAGCCAATACGGCATCTATTGCTCCGATTTTAGACCTCTGAAAACCTTTCACGCGGGCTTTGGCTATCGCACATCCTAAATAAGTATCTTCTCCTGCACCTTCCATTACACGTCCCCAACGAGGATCCCGGGAGATATCAACCATAGGGGCAAATGTCCAATGAATGCCAGCTGCGGCAGCTTCTATCGCTGCTACCCGGGCCGATGTTTCGATTGCAGACAAATCCCAACTGGCTGCTTCCGCCAATGGAATCGGAAATGTGGTCTTATATCCGTGAATTACATCTAATCCGAAAAGCAATGGGATATGTAAACGTGATTGTAATGCGATCTGTTGCATTGCTCTCGTCTTTTCAACACCCTGTACATTTAACAGGGAGCCAACTTTCCCATCTTTGATTTCCTGAAGTTTATTTCCTTCGGGTGATACCGGTCCTGTTGCCCATGAACTTGAATACTGGTTCAACTGTCCGACCTTTTCTTCCAATGTCATCAATTTCAGGAGAGAATCTACCCGTTGAGACACACTATGTCTCTGAGCACTCACACCATGAGAGAAGAGAACAGAACTCAATGCTAAAGATGCTAATAACTTTCGTCTGTAATTCATTTTGTATCTGGAATATATGATTAAAGGATAATTTGGAACAAATATCCGGGCTATGTGACATAGCCGTTTCTGTGGCAAATGTAATTGTATAAGATAAAAACAGCTATAATTACAACTCGACAAAAACACAGTACATCCCAATAAATACTACGACAAAACCACGACAACCAAACCATACACAACTGTATACAAACCACTTACAACAATTCAAACAAATCCCATGAATTCGTTTTTCACCATCTCTGTATTCTACACATTATACAGTCGTGTAATATCTATTTACTTTTGTAATAAAACGATCTCATTTTATTCCTGATATTATGCAAAACAGCTCAAGTTGCAAAAACACATCCGACAATCTGCTTTCAGGTTTCAACAAACAATATCTTTCTTAGTAGAGATATCTCTGAAAGTGAGCTATGACAAAACTAATACCCCTCCTGGATAAACCTCAGCTGCTTCTCCAACATCGAAACCTTCTTCATATCGTATCCGGCCTGCAAAGCCGTTTGGATAGGACGGGAATAAATATACTCAATTTCCATCTCACGACAGTGGTCATAATCGAGCTTCATGCTTGGCGCATAAGGAGTCATCGTTTCGGTCATTTCAATCATTTTGCGTGCAAAATGCTCACTGACAGAGACGCCGCAATGATTGGCACCCTGCACAACCTCAAGCATCAATTCGAAAGAGAGTTGTTTGGTTTCTTTGCAGAGCATCAGACGGTCTGTGGTCGTATTAAGCACAACGGTCATGCCGTTAAAGGGGATATTCCAAACCAGTTTTTTCCAACGGGCCATATTCAGGTCGGGGGGCTACCTCAGCAGGAACACCTGCATTTTTCAGATCTTCACAGACCTGTTCCAACACTTTATCGTTATCGGTTTGATAGGCCCCAATCGTCAGTTTGCCGTAATCGAGATGGGCAATATGCCCCGGACCTATTTTATTGGAACAGATAAATCCCAACCCACCGGCAATGCTAAGATTGGGGAAATCGATGGCTAAATCCGCCTCAATACCTAATCCGTTTTGAATCAAAACAACCAGAGTATCTTTTCCGAGCAATGGCGGAAGTATCTTCCACAACATCGCATTGTTTGTCGTTTTCAGACAAACCAACACGACATCACACGGTTTCATATCCTCCGTATTGTTATAAGCCAACACCTCAGTCAGATGAAAATTACCCAGGGACGGAATCAACTTTCAGCCCCTCTCTTTTCACATGATCATAATCGCTGTGAAATAAGAAATGAACTTCTTTGCCTGAACGGGCGAGCATACCGCCATAAAAACCGCCTAAAGCGCCGGTACCGATGATTGCATATTTCAGATTCATAATATGATCTTTTAATTTTTATCCCACAAATATAAATGTTAATCGGACATTCTATCATATCCAACCCGAAACCGGGACAAACGAATCAAAAAAAGAGAAGATTATCGATATTATTTTGCAAATTTGCAGACTCATACAGAAATAAAGTGACGACTTATTTGTTATAAATATATCGAAACATTTGTATGTTAAAATCAGGAGGTCAATTTTATGGCACCCAAGATAAATATCAATAGCGATGAATGGGTGGACATGGTTTTTGAAAACAAAAACCAGGCCTACGGTGCTTATGATATTCGTAAGACCAGCACAAAACGCCTCCTGAAATCATTTTTAATTGCCAGTTCCGTTTTTGTAATAGGCGTTTGCACTCCTTTTCTGATAAAAATTATTATCCCTGAAAAGAAAAAGGTAGATTTGACTGTCAGGGAATTATCCTATATCAAATTAGACCAACCGAAGAAAGCGAAAGAACAGGAAGAAATTATACGGGCTCCGGAAGCTCCGGCACCGGTAATCCGATCAACAATTAAGTTTACCGGCGCCGGTAATTAAACCGGATGAGGAGGTAGCTGACGAGGAAGAGCTTAAATCACAACTAGAAGTGATTGGTACAAAGGCCGCTGTAGGGACTATTACTTATAAAGGAGCATCAGATGTTGCAGGAGAAATAGCGACACAAAGCAATATCGAGACTCCGGGTACAACAACCACGACAAGCCAGATCACGGAAGAGGCACAGGAAACATTTACCGTTGTGGAACAGATGCCTGAATTCCCCGGAGGTAATGAAGAGCTGTTCAAATTCATAAACGGGAATATCCGCTATCCCTCTATAGCGCTGGAAAGTGGTATCCAGGGACGCGTTATATGTGAATTTGTTATTAATGCAGAGGGAAAGGTTACTAATGCCAGAGTCGTACGGCCGGTTGATCCGTTATTAGATGCTGAGGCCCTGCGGGTAATTAATTCCATGCCCCGCTGGAACCCGGGTAAGCAACGGGGAAAACCCGTAAAAGTCAGGTACACCCTGCCGGTGAATTTTAAGTTACAGTAAAATGTATTTACAGAGATATCCCATCCTGTAAACAGACCGATAAATACATGAAGAGAGACTATACCAACAGTCTCTCTTATTTTGTGAAACATCATAAATAAGAACAGATGCTTTATACGTTTTGACCAATTGTGCTGAAGCTGGTGAACAATGAGATTGACAACATCTCCTTCAGCAAAAAGCCGGCCGGGCTTTATGAACCGGCCCAATACGCTTTATCGTTGGGAGGAAAAAGAGTTCGTCCTATTTTAGCTTTGATGGCTTGTAATCTCTATAGCGACGATCCTGCACAGGCCATGCAACCCGCGCTGGGTATTGAGGTATTCCACAACTTCACCCTCTTGCACGATGACCTGATGGATTAAAGCCGAAATCCGCCGCGGAAAACCTACCGTACATAAAGTATGGTCACCCAACACCGCCATCCTTTCGGGTGACGCCATGCAAATACTCGCCTACCAATGGATAGCTAAAACCCCGTCAGCCCATCTGGCTGAAGTTCTGGATCTGTTTTCCCAAACGGCTCTTGAAATCTGCGAAGGACAGCAATACGATATGGACTTCGAAAACCGTACCGACGTGACTGTAGAGGAATATCTGGAAATGATACGTTTAAAAACGGCGGTTCTGCTGGCATGTTCTCTCAAAACCGGTGCAATCATCGGTGGTGCGTCACAAGAGGATGCTGAGCTGCTCTATCGCTTCGGGGAGAAAATCGGCCTGGCCTTTCAGCTGAAAGACGATTTGCTGGACGTGTATGGCGATCCTGCCAAATTCGGTAAAGCCATTGGCGGTGACATCTCCTGCAATAAAAAAACCTTTATGCTGATTAAATCGCTTGAACTGGCCAATCCCAACAAAAAAACGAAATCAACCGCTGGCTGGCTATGACAGATTTCAATCGCGATGAAAAAGTGACAGCAGTCACTACCCTCTACAATGAAATCGGGATTAAGGCTCTGTGCGAAGAGAAAATCAACCAATATTATACCGAGGCGCTTGATGCTCTTACTGCTGTAAACGTTGATGCTTTGCGCAAAAGCGAATTATTGAATCTGGCCGAAAAGCTGATGTATCGGGAATCTTAAGACTACTCCAATGAATTTGATTGACACTCATTCCCACATCTATCGGATGACTACCTGCAAGACATTGAAAGCGTAGTAAATCAGGCCCGACAGGAAGGGGTAACCCATATTTTCACACCGAATGTGATGTGGAATCCATTCAGCAGATGCTCAACCTGGAAACGCAGTTCCCGGGGTTCTGTATTCCGCTGATGGGACTTCACCCGACCAGCGTAGATGACAATTATCTCATCCCTCTCAAAAGAATCGAAGACGAATTGTCTAAAAGAAAATATTGCGGGATTGGTGAAATCGGCATAGATCTCTACTGGAGCTCTGAATATGCCGACAAGCAAAAGATCGTGTTCCAGACCCAGATTCAATGGGCTAAGGAGATGAATCTGCCCATTGTTATTCACGTGCGCAATTCTCACCTGGAAACAATGGCTGCAATGAAAGAGGTCGGTACAGAAGGCTTGTCCGGTATTTTCCACAGCTTCTGCGGATCGGTAGAAGAGGCTAAAGAGATATTGGAACTCGGAGATTTTTATCTGGGCATCAATGTATTGTTACGTTTAAGAATTCTGATCTGAAAGAGGTCTTAAAGACTGTACCATTAGATCGGTTGGTCCTTGAGACAGATGCACCTTACCTGTCTCCCGTCCCCTATCGTGGCAAACGCAACCATCCGTCATATCTGAAACTGATTGCAGGCAAACTGGCCGAAATCTATCAAACGGATGTTTCAGAAGTAGCCGGAATCACCACCCGGAATGCCAGGAATATTTTTGCCTCTGTATTTTCAGAGCCTGTTTAAATTTTACCGAAACATTTCTATATAAAAAGAGAAGGTCTCCTTTTGATCCTTTTTTAGTCGCTAAAATGAGGTAAAATAGTCGTCCCGACATTCACTTTATACGCAAATAGAGACAAAAATTGGGATCGTAGATTTTGCAGGTCAGAAAAAAAGCTTACTTTTGCGTAACAATTACGCCAAAAGCGATATTGGTCAACCAAACGGAGAGGTGCTCGAGTGGTTGAAGAGGCACGCCTGGAAAGCGTGTATACCCCAAAAGGGTATCGAGAGTTCGAATCTCTTCCTCTCCGCAAGTTATAAGGCAGTTACAGTAAAATGTGACTGCCTTTTTTGTGTCTTGATATGGTCTTTTGAGGCTCGCGGGTATTATTAAATGCTGCGATCCGGAAAATGGCAATAACCTGGTTTGTTGTATAAAGCCTCCCTGCATTCCTCTTTCTTTCGTACATTTGCCGCCTATTACTCAGTGAAATGGAATCAGAGTATATATTGTAGATATTCAAACAGAGAACTGTAAACGTCAATACAAGGTTGTAAAAAGAAACTGAGTCGTTTGCCAAAGCTCAGGATATTAATATGACTCTATAATGATTTGAGTACCAGTAAAATATCCCTTAAGAAATAATATTCTCACCCTATTCGTTATGGAGCCATTAAATATAAAAACAATCAATTACAACAAACACGTTTATCAGATCTGTCTTTACAATTCTGTAAGAAGACCTGATTTTGAATAAAGAAAGTATTGGAAGTAGGCTCCAAAGCCAGATCAGCTTTTACACCATTCATTCTTACAATACGCCCGGGCGAATCTACGACAGTGCAATTGGACGGTACATTGTGCATAATGATTGTTGATTTTGCGCCGATCTTTACATTGCTTCCTACTATTATCGGACCTAATAAAGTGGCACCATTACCAATATACACATTATCACCTATTGAGGGGTGACGCTTACCAATATGATTTCCTGTTCCACCGATTGTGACTCCATGGAATATAACACAATTATCCCCTATTACAGCTGTTTCTCCAATCACAACTCCATTGCCATGATCAATAAATAGCCCCTTTCCGATTTGTGCACCCGGATGAATTTCGATTTGGGTCAGAAATCTACCAATCTGGGCAAAAAACAGAGCAAAGAACTTTAATCCCAAACGATATAAAGGATGTGATATCCAACGATGCATTGAAATTGCCCATAATCCGGGATATAATAAAAAAATTTAAACCTCCAGCTGCCGGATCATTCCGGTTAATCGCTTTTATATCTTCAAGCATTTCGATATTTTATTAGTGACAGAAATTGTTTTTTATCTCAAAAATGAATTTTATGTACAGCCACATTGATTATGCGGTTATTGTGTTGGAGTTCAATTTGTTTTTTTTTGATGTCATACATATGTGAAATAAAAGACAAACAGTTATAACAATAATTCCGGCTACAACGACTCCAGACCATTCATAACTTTGCCAGGCAATTCCACCAAGATAAGTACCTAAACTACCACCCACAAAGTAGGTAGACATATATACAGTGTTGATCCGGCTCGTTGCATGCTTATTAGATGAGAAAATTATACTTTGATTGGAAACATTAATAATTTGACTCCCCAAATCCAATAGAATTATACCTACAATTAATCCCCAATAAAAATTATCCGCAAAACCAAATATTATCCAGGAAAGTAACATGAGTAGGATACCTGCCGAAATTACTGTTTCCGGTTTCGTTTTATGCATAAATCTTCCGGCCAGATTTGCTCCAATTGCTCCAACAACGCCTACTAAACCCAGAAGACCGGCAATGTCGCTACCTGCAAAAAAAGGAGGCCGTTCTAAACGGAATACAAGAGTTGTCCAGAATATGGAAAAGACAGCAAACGAAAGTCCACCCCGAATGGCTGATATTCTTAAATCGCGTAAACTTTTACCATAATGAAGTATTGAGTGCATCAATTGTTTATATGTGCCATGAAAGGTTGGTTCTATTTTTGGCAGCATTTTATAGAGAAGGAAAAATAAAACTATTTGAATACAAATAGCAATATAATAAACTGCTCTCCAACTGAGATATTCGGCAACAAGCCCACTAAAAACCCGGGAAAGTAGTATTCCAATCAGAAGAACACTTACTAATGTAGAAACATTTTTCGTGGTGTGTTTTGGTTCAGATAAGTGTACTGTAATTGGAATAAAAACCTGCGGAATTACAGAGGTGATGCCGAGGAAGAAACTGGCAATGAACATCATATAAATATCTGTACTTAAGACTAGTAGTGAAAGTGAACATATCATTGCCACAATATCAATTAAAACCAATTTTCTTCGTTCAAACATATCGCCAAGTGGTACAATCAATAAAAGCCCTGCAGCATATCCAAGTTGAGTTATCATTGGGATGATACTTACATCTGCTTGTGACGCATTAAATTCTTTTGCCAGAATGCCTAATAATGGTTGGCTATAATACAGATTTGCCACGACAAACCCTGCACCCGTTGATAAAAGCCATAAGAGCTTTTTGCTCAACCCGTTATGCTGTTCTTGTTCTATATATTTCATATGTAGGCGTATAAAAAAATATTGTCTCGAAATAATTATTGTTTATTTACCAGATGTCTTCAAACAAAAGATATGATTTATCAGACAAGCCTGAATATCATAGTCTTGTTATCAAATACTAGATTGATGGGTGTTATTTCGAAAGTATGTAGTTTAGGTCAACGAGTATAAAAATGTAGATCAAAGCATTCTATGTCAAATGCTTAATTGAGTTTATTCGATGGTTTGGGAAAAACCAATACAAATTTGTAAGTACCATTAATAGAAATGCAATTCTAGGAAATCCTACAAATGCAAGGAATGCTGCAATCACGTAAACAGTGATAGTCATATAGCTTTTTAAATGCCCTTTGTACTGTTTCGAGAAATTGGAGTTTTTGCCGTGTAACTTGCATAATGCATTTACTAAGAAAATATAAGCAATGGTGCTGCATACAATTATTAAAGCATATACAACAACCGTAATATCAGAAAAATGATTTTGCCCCATTGATGCTGTTGTAAACGGTATGAGTGATTCCCAGAATAAAAAAAACATATTGAACCAAATTACCTTATTATCTACATTTGTTGCAGTATGAAACAGATGTAGATGGTTGCTCCAATACTGTCCCACCAAGACAAAGCTCAAAGCATAGCTTGCGAAAACAGGGTAGTTTTCCGCATAGTCCTTCCATGTAGGATTGTGCGGAATTTTCAGTCCTAATACCATAATCGTGATTATAATAGCCATTACGCCATCAGAAAATGCTTCGAGTCTATTTTTGTCCATTTATGTAATAATCCGTATTATAGATGATTTAAACAGGAAGATTGTGCGTTTTAGAAATTGCTCCAATGAATTCGTTTGAAATCGCTTTTATTTTCGTCTAATTCAGCTTTTGTTTCGCCTTTGTACCCAAGCGCAATAATGCTCAATACGGCATAATTGGAGGGTATATTAAGAAGCTGTTTAATTTCGTCTCCAGAAGAAGCGTATCTGCCATTGCGCCCACGGATATGATTCCAACAAGCCCCTATTCCATAGTGCTCAGCGGCTAAAAGTATATAGGTTGAAGCCACCGAAGTATCTTCCACCCATAGTTCGAATTTATCGGAGATAACAACGATTGCCGCAGAAGCATTCCTTACAGATGGAGCCCCTATTTGTTTGGCATTCGCAAGGGCGTTCAACATTTTTTTATCGTCAACAACCACAAATTCAACAGGGTTCTGACCAAATGAAGAAGGTGACAGCAATGCAACTTTTAAGATCTTGTCAATCACATCTTTGTCAATCGCTTGATTCGTGTACCTCCTGATTGACCTACGTTTTTTTACTAAATCTAATAATGAATCGCCATTATTTATATCAGAACTCATATGGTAGTTTTGTTAAATGAAGTTTGTTTGCACCCACGTTTCTTCTTCCGGTAATCCATATTTTTCTTTTCCCAGCGAGATGCTTTTAATCATAAAAGCCATATTCCTGCCTAAAACCCGCATAGTCTGCATTCCTTCAAGGTCTTTTTGAACATCCTCAGGGGTGAAACCGTGTACTTCATTCCAATACTGGCTTGATACGACAGGCATTTGTGTCATTGTGAAATATTTGTTTATCATATCGAAAGTAGCTACCGAGCCTGCCCGGCGGCAACTTGCCACTGCAGCTCCCACTTTCATACGTTTAGGAAATTTGGCACTAGTGCTGAAAAACAGACGGTCGAGAAATGAAACCAGACCGCCTGCGGCAGATGCATAGTAAACCGGTGACCCAATGATAATTCCGTCAGCTTCCTCAAATTTTGGTGCCACGTCATTTACAATATCGTCAAAACTGCATTTAGCAGTTTGCATACATTTGTAACAGCCTATGCAACCATGAATCTGTTTGTGACCAACGTGTACAATTTCAGTATCGATACCATTTTCCCCGAGAGTTTTTGCGACTTCTGAAAGAGCGGTAAATGTGCACCCTTTTGCATTGGGGCTTCCGTTAACTAATAATACTTTCATTTTTATGATATATATTTTATTGTGAAACTCAGATTCCGAACATTTTAGCATGTCTGACAGCCATAGAAAGTAGTTCTTGCAGATGTTTTTTAGAAACCAAACTTCCTCCGGCGGTACTTCTTCTGTATGGAAGTACATAAGCCGGCATTGTAGGTTCTGCCCGCCAACTTTCAGCTAAAGTTCCTATGTAAACAGAGTCATATCCGATAATATCCAGGTACCCTGCGACAGTTTCAGCGACAGCTTCATTGTCACATGCAATAGGCATTGCTGTTCTTTCCACATCACTCTTCGGACGTGCAAGATTAAGCAAGCTTATAAAGTCCATATTGTTTAATGTTTTTACAACAATCGAACCTTCCAGAAATCGCAGAAAATGTTCACTGCTGGCAATCTTGTTGGTTTGCACTTCAGCCATATTTCCGTCACGCGATGGATAATAGTTCATGGTGTCTATTACAATCTTACCTTTTAGCTCTGCAACAGGTAATTGCTTATATGCGAACAGAGGGATAGCCGCTACGACAAGATCGCTCTCATTTATAGTTTCAGAAACGGTTGCTGCACGAGCTTTTGAACCTAACTCCTGAATTAATGATATCAAGGTGTCAGGCGTTCTGGAGTTGCAAATAATTACATTAAGTCCGGCAGCAACGGACAGGCGGGCTACTTGCCCGCCAATCATCCCTGCACCTATTATTCCAATGGTTTTAATCATCTCTGTTATTAATTGAATAAGGTATTGTTCCCGCACAAAATCTTTTAATAGAGTTTGTCAAGTGGTAGATATTCTATTTTTTCGAAATAAGGAAATAACGGTAGTGTCGACATAAGGTCTTTGACAACACTTTCATTTGACTCGTTGAAAATTAATACGGCACCACTATTATTCTCTTTAGCGTAAAGGTGATCTAAGATTCCTATAGCTTTCCAATTTTCACATATTTCCAACTCTGCAGGCATTAGTGCAGCAGTGCTTTCATCTTTTTTTAGCCATAAACTTACCAAAATCGTATTCATATCTATTATTTTAGATAATATTAGTCGAAGTGAGTATATTATCTATTTTCAACTCGTTTCCATCTGAAGTATACAAATGATTTCATGAGATGTTATTTTAAGATTAGCACAAAGTCTCTATCTATTTATCTTAAAAGTAAAGTTCATGTTTTGAGTTGATTGAAAGACATATAACCACATTGGGGCGAACATCTCCATACCTCTTGCTGCAACAATTTCACCTAAGTCGAGTATATCTTTCCAACCGAATTGAGTCAGAATGGTTTTAATTTCTTCTTTTGCTTGTGCATCATTGCCACACAATAGCATAGTAGTATCTTCTGCGCCTCTTTCAGGATGAGCCATTAGATCACTATTGACAATATTCAGTGATTTTGTAACTTTTGCTTCCGGTAATAATTTCTGTATTTCCTCTGCAATTGATGTTGTATTAATGTATTGAGGTAGAAGCGTAAAAGGGAATCCTTTGCTCAAGTCAAGTGGCATTGAAATATCTACTATAATCTTCCCAGAAAATTTTTCAATCCCTGCTAACTCAAATACAGACAATGCGATTTCTCCTTTTGTACAATTAAAAATGATATCGCCAAAATTAGCCGCATCGGCATAAGTTCCTACTGTAGCATTTTCTCCATTCTGCTTTGCCCATTCCAAAGCAGTTTCATTTGTGGCAGTACGACTACCCATTTTTACTTCGTAGCCCAATTCAATTAATTTCGTGGCAATGGTCTTACCAACTTCACCTGTTCCAAATACTCCAATTTTTTTCATAAGTTCTTTATTTGTGATTGATAGTTATCCCATATATTAGGGTTTTTAGTTTTTTGAATTAGTAAACTATTTCAACTTCGAATTGATCTTTTGTTTGAGAATGTAGTTTCCAGTATTCAGCGGCAATCAAGTCCGGAGCATACTTTGGATCCTCACCGCCAATATATCCCACAACCGTAACCGTTGCAATGTGTATGTCCGTGTTTTCAACTGTTTTGGCAGCAGCTTGCACTAGATTTCGGAGAGCCGCTTTGCTCAAATCCAAGCCTATAACATCAGGATTTGGATCAAGAGCTAATCCTCCACCTGTATATAGCAAGGAGCCTTTGCCTTTTTTTGAGTACTCAGGCAGTAAGACTTGTGTGAGTATATATGCAGCACCCACGTTTACATCCATTTGCTTCTTTATATCGTCCCACGTTTCTGTAGCGATTCCTTTTTGTTGATAAGAAAAAGCGTTAAACACAACCACGTCTGGCAAATCAGCTTTCATTCTTTCAAGTAACTGCGAATATGAAGCTTTATCACTTATGTCAGAGACACTGTAATCAGCTTTTATCCCTGCATTTTTCAAACGTTCAACTTCTTGTTGTAATTTATTTTCGCTACGAGCAACCAAGGTTACAGCATATCCTTTTTCCCCGAATAAGTGAGCAATACTGCGACTTAAACCCGGGCCTGATCCGATTATTGTTATTTTCATATGTTTTAAATGCTTAAATTGTTCTATCTTTTATTTCTGTGTAAATCAACACCTTGCTATTAAACTTATTTACCAGTGGCTTTTAAAAGCGAATCAGGGAAACGGTTCCCTTTTATTTCAATTTTAGAAACAGCTTTATTGATTTCCTCTAAGTCAACACCTGATAACGTTATTTTCGTTGCATCAAGGTTTTCCTCTAAACGGTGTAACTTGGTAGTACCCGGAATTGGTGCAATCCATGGTTTTTGTGCTAACAACCAGGCTAACGCGATTTGAGAGGTACTTGCATTCAACTTAGAACCAATTTGTCTCAACACATCGATAAGAGTCTGATTTGCTTTTCTGTTCTCTTCCTGAAAGCGGGGAAGAGTATTACGAAAATCAGAACTATCAAACTGCGTGTTTTCAGTGATTGTTCCTGTCAAAAATCCCCTTCCAAGCGGACTAAAAGGAACAAAGCCAATACCTAACTCCTCCAGCGTAGGGACTAAAGTAGCTTCCGGTTCTCTCCACCACAATGAATATTCGCTTTGCAAAACAGCTACCGGTTGTACAGCATGTGCTCTTCGGATTGTATCTTCTCCAGCCTCAGATAACCCAAAGTATTTTACTTTACCCTCGGCAATCAAATCTTTTACTGTACCGGCCACATCTTCGATGGGCACATTGGGATCGACCCGGTGCTGATAAAATACATCAATCACGTCTGTCCGTAAGCGTTTCAATGAGCCTTCACAAGCTTTTCTTATGGTTTCAGGACGGCTATCCAGATAAAAACTCGTTCTATCACCACTATTACCATAAAAACCAAATTTGGTTCCGATCACCACCTCATCTCGGAAAGGCTGTACTGCCTCGCCAAGCAATTCTTCGTTGGTATGAGGCCCGTATCCTTCAGCCGTATCAAAAAAGTTAACACCAAGTTCAAAAGCCTTTCGGATTAAATTAATTCCATCCTCAATTTTTACTGCTGGCCCGTAACTAAAGCTCAAGCCCATGCAGCCAAGGCCAAGTGCTGAAACTTCTGATCCATTTTTTCCTAATACTCTCTTTAGCATGTTATTTGAATGTTGGTTATCCTTAAGATTGAGTATATGTTGGTTAACGTTCGCTTAAGCGGATAATATTTTCGGGGTAACGTTCACCCTGAATGGTTATTTTTGAGGCTGCTTCTTCCAGAAGTGCTAATTCTTCGGCACTAAATTGAATGTCAACAGCTCCCAGATTTTCTTCCAAACGATTTAATTTTGTCGTTCCCGGAATTGGCACAATCCATGGCTTTTTTGCCAATAACCAAGCAAGTGCTATTTGTGCCGTTGTTGCATTTTTTTGTTCGGCAACGTTGGTTATCAGATCAACCAAAGCCAGATTGGCTTTACGGTTTTCTAAGCTAAACCTTGGAATCGTATTCCGAAAATCATCATTGACTAATTCGGTCTGTTCGTCAATTTTTCCGGTAAGAAATCCCTTTCCAAGGGGACTGAATGGAACAAAGCCGATTCCGAGCTCCTCCAGTGTAGGTATAATTTCCTTTTCAGGCTCTCTGTACCACAGCGAATATTCGCTTTGAAGTGCCGTAACCAGACAAACAGCGTGAGCCCGTCGTATGGTGTTAGCACTCGCTTCGGATAATCCAAAGTATTTTACTTTTCCTTCAGCAATCAAATCTTTTATGGTGCCGGCTACATCTTCAATAGGTACATTGGGATCGACACGATGTTAATAGTACAAATCAATCACATCTGTTCTCAACCGCTTTAGTGAGCCTTCGACGACTTTCTTAATGTGTTCGGGTCTGCTATTTAATGCAGTCCATCGGGAATGTGTTTCATTTTCGGAAGCTGGTGCCCATCCAAATTTAGTTGCAATGACTACCTGATCTCGCATTGGTTCCAACGCTTCACCCACCAATTCTTCATTGATATATGGTCCATAATACTCTGCTGTATCAAAAAAAGTCACTCCTTTTTCTACAGCATTTCTTATAAGTTTAATCATCTGCTGCTTATCTTTGGTTTCCCCATATGACCAGCTCATTCCCATGCAACCCAACCCCAATGCTGATACTTCCAAGTTACTATTGCCTAATTTTCTTGTTTCCATTTTTACAATACCTAATTGTTTTAACTTTCGACGTATATTTCTACAACCGGATGATCTGCAGTCTGTGCTACTTTGATCAAATTACCGCATAAATGATATCTATTTCTACTATGCAAAGATCGACAGTTTATTTTTCCTATGTGTTATACGGATTACTGTAGTTCTTATCATTATCACTGTATCTCTACTGTAAATTAGTCAATTAGGGTCTGTGTGAAACTATTTTGACTTTAAATTATATAAAGCGGAATCTTATAGTTCTCTCTATATATTATCAATTGCGTTATTTAAAAATTGATTCAAAGGACTCATTACCCTAAAGACTTCAATCGCAAATTGAGGAAAAGAGCTGCGGCAGAACATTGCGTCATCTACAAAATGTGTGACAGTGAAATTTTTCATTTTAAGGTATTCTGCTGCTGGATGATCTGAAGGATATTTTCTGGGGACGTTTTTCAGACTATCGCCTTCCACTTTATGAAACAGGCGTATGAATTCCTGATTACTGACAATATTGATGAATTCTTCCTGGTTGAAATATATCTCATCTCTTAAAGCCCGAAGAATTGGTGGTTCAGCCCAATAAATTCCTCCTGAAAGGAAAGATGCTCCCGGTTCAAAATGAATATAGTATGCAGAGTATGGTCCCCTTTTACCCCCTTTTGAGATATATGCTCCTAAATTTTCTTTGTATGGGCCTTCGTTTTCTTCTAAGAAACGAGCGTCCCTATTAATGCGGTAGAAACATTTTCTTGTCTGGATAACCGGTATTTGAGGATCAAATGATTGAATTGCCAGAATGATCTGCTCTACAAACTTTTCGGCTTCTTTTCGGGCCAGTTCATAACTTTCACGATTCTGAGAAAACCATTCACGGTTATTATTATTCGCCAGATCTTTTAAAAAATCGAAGACAATTTCAAGTTCCATCTGTAATGAGTTTATTTTGCTGCTGATTATTAAGACTATCTTTTGTACGTAACTATTACTAAGAGCAGAAACAAATATCGTAAGATCATTTCACCTTCGGGTTATACAGAATACTGATGTTCTTATCATTATCACTGATTACCATAAATTCGATAACAAATGAGATATTAATGCATTACATTTGTATTGAAAGTCGTTTTGTGTAACAGTGAATGTGGGTTACATAACCACTGTAATATTTAATTAATTAACAACTTCTAGGGATATGATTCGATTTGAGACTATAAGTGATTACAATACATTTTATAATCACGAAACTCTTCATCCATTGGTAAGTGTGCTTGACTTTTCGAAATCAGAAAAGAAACTGCGTGATCGTATGTATATGGGTTTTTATGCCATACTGATTAAAGATGTCAAATGTGGTGATATGCAATATGGAAAGAATTACTATGATTATCAGGAGGGCACTTTAGTATTTCTAGCGCCAGGACAAGTGATTGGCATAGAAAATAATGAAGAATACTTTCAGCCTAAAGGATTTGGTTTGATTTTTCATCCCGATTTACTTAATGGCACTTCACTTGGCCGTCATATTAAAGAATATACTTTCTTTAGTTACGAATCGAATGAAGCTTTACATATATCGGAAAGAGAGAGAGAAATCGTATTAGATTGTTTTGAAAAAATAAAACATGAGCTAAATCAGTCTATTGACAAGCATAGTAAAAGTTTAGTGGTTGCCAATATTGAACTGTTTCTTAAATATTGTATCAGGTTTTATGACCGTCAATTTATCACCCGTGACAATATCAATAAGGGAATCCTTGAACGGTTTGAAAAATTGCTAGACGCATATTTTCAATCAGATAACCCCCAGACAAAAGGATTACCCTCTGTTACATGGTGTGCGAATGAGTTGCATTTGTCTCCAAATTATTTTGGTGATTTATTAAAGAAGGAGACTGGGAAATCGGCAAAGGAGTATATCAATTTGAAGGTTCTTGAAATAGCAAAAGAAAGAATATTTGACACAAACCAATCAGTCAGTACAATTGCATATGATTTGGGATTCAAATATCCTTCGCATTTTACGCGGTTTTTTAAATTACATGTAGGCCATACTCCAAATGAATATCGTAACACTGTGAAATAATTCAAGTCATTCTTGAGTTGAACTATTTCTTTCATTAAAGGGTCTTTCGCCTTGTAATAAACATTCCGTTGCTCTTTTCTTTTGGTATGCTTTCGCGTCCAACAGCTATATGCCACTTGATGCTTAATGACAAATGAGATCCTTCTTCCGCAGACAATGTCATCACGTGCATATTTTTCTTTACTACTGTTTGTGAGTTACGATTTCATACCATTCCAAAGGAGTCGATTTGAGTAATCTTGTTAGCAAATAATACCAGAGAAAACAACCGACTTAAAATCACAATGGAAATTCTTCGGTGAATACAATTCAGATCGCTTCAAACTGTCTAATCAATCACTGGAACTAAAAGCGCAGGGCCATTCGGTTGCCGATTGTTCGCCTATGCTCTGCATCCCGTCTGCTCATTCTTACATGGCCGATGTGGAACTATCTATTGAAGGAAATGTAGCGGGTTGAATGGTGTTATTTTACAACAAACAGGCTTATTCCGGTATTCTGGCCGATTCCTGCAATATTCTGGCAAACCTGAGAGACTGGCAATTCCCTACGGTAAAAATGTGATCAACAGACACGTGTATCTGCGTCTGATCAACAAAAACAATACCGTAGAATGTATATAGCAAGGATGGTAAGCAGTGGGTGAAGATAGAAAACTCTTTGGAAGTGTCGGGTATGCACCACAATGTATTGAGTGGGTTTATGAGCCTGAGAATCGGACTTTGCGCTATGGGCGACGGTATCATAAGATACAAAAACTTCCGGTACAGGATCCTGCCCTGATTGTAACGGGTAAATAGACAAAAGGACGAACGCAAAGTTGAGGATGCTAATTTTGAATACTGTTTCAATGCGTCTGCTGTGTTCTCTTTATATCTTGTGCTTTGCGGATTGTTGAAGGATACAAGTATCTGAAATGAATTGTTTCGAATTCAATCTAGTGCAAGGTGCAAGTCTTTATATATAGAGACTTGCACCTTGCACTAGATGTAAATAATTAAGATTGTGAGACTTGCATTCGATATAATATTGTTGTATATTTGAACCTGAAAGTTAGGCAGACAAACGTGTGTCAATAACGGACAAGAATAGCTTTTTTGGGGATATTTCCTAACTCGTACCCCACAAGGGCAGGGTATTTAGAGGTAAAACACTGAATAACAGATGGGTATAAGGAGAGACTCATATTTCTTCCTCTCCGCAAGTTATAAGGCAGTTACAGTAAAATGTGACTGCCTTTTTTTGTGTCTTGATATGGTCTTTTGAGGCTCGCGGGTATTATTAAATGCTGCGATCCGGAAAATGGCAATAACTTGGTTTGTTGTATAAAGCCTCCCTGCATTCCTCTTTTTTTCGTACATTTGCCGCCTATTACTCAGTGAAATGGAATCAGATTTCGATATACGTAACCAGAAACTTTCAGAAAAGGAGAAAGATTTCGACAAAGCCCTGCGCCCGCTTAGCTTTGACCACTTCAGTGGTCAGGACAAGGTCGTGGAGAACCTGAAAATCTTTGTTCTGGCGGCTAAAATGCGCGGTGAATCACTTGACCACGTACTGCTGCACGGCCCTCCCGGTTTGGGAAAAACCACTTTATCCAACATTATTGCCAATGAACTGAATGTCGGCTTTAAAGTTACTTCAGGTCCTGTCCTGGATAAACCCGGTGATCTGGCCGGTGTACTCACCGGATTAGAGCCCAACGATGTTTTGTTTATCGACGAGATTCACCGTCTGAGTCCCATCGTGGAAGAGTATCTCTACTCAGCCATGGAGGATTTTCGTATCGATATCATGCTGGATAAAGGTCCGAGCGCACGCTCCATACAAATTGAACTGAATCCGTTTACATTGGTGGGAGCCACCACTCGAAGCGGATTGCTCACCAGTCCGTTGCGTGCACGTTTTGGCATCAACAGTCACCTTGAATATTACGATAATAGTATATTAACCTCCATCATCGGACGCTCGGCAAGTATTCTGGGTGTCCCGTGTTCGGAAGAGGCTGCTTGTGAAATTGCATTGCGGAGTCGTGGCACCCCCCGTATTGCCAATGCCCTGCTACGCCGCGTACGCGATTTTGCCCAGGTAAAAGGATCCGGGAAAATAGACACTGCCATTGCTCAGTATGCGCTTGAAGCCCTTAATATCGATAAATACGGGTTGGATGAAATCGACAACAAAATCCTGTTGACCCTGATCGATAAATTCAAAGGCGGACCGGTAGGACTCACAACCATTGCTACCGCTTTGGGTGAAGACCCCGGAACTATCGAGGAAGTATATGAGCCCTTCCTCATCAAAGAAGGATTCTTAAAACGTACGCCAAGAGGACGCGAAGTAACAGATCTCGCATACGAGCATCTTAACAGAAGACGCTTTTCGGAACAAGGAAGTTTATTTTAAATTTATCAGGAGTTAAAGGGAGTTATAAGGAGTCATAGAGATCAAATCTCAAGCCTCACTATTTTTCATTCCCTCAACCCTCAAACATTTATTTATGTCAATGAAACGATTAGCTAAGGACACCGTAATTTACGGCCTTAGCAGCATTTTAGGGAAATTTCTCAACTGGTGCCTGGTGCCTATCTACACGTATAAGCTGGCAACTACCGGCGATTACGGGGTGGTTAACTACCTGTACGGCTGGACGGCATTCTTCCAGATTTTACTTACTTATGGCATGGAAACCGGTTTTTTCCGTTACGCCAATAAATCGGAGCATGATGTAAAAACCGTTTACTCAACAACTTTATCGTCAGTCGGCACCACGACTCTCCTGTTTGTTATTCTCGGCTTAATTTTTTCACCTGACCTCTCTTCCATGCTGGTCAACTATGGCGTTAAGACCGAATATGTTTCGATGCTGATTGTTATTGTAGCCATGGATGCATTCAGCGCTATTCCGTTTGCCTACCTGCGGTATCTGAACCGTCCGATTATGTTCGCATCGATTAAGATGTTGTTTATTTTCCTGAATATTGCAACAAACCTGTTCTTCCTGATTGTTTGCCCGTATCTGGCAAAGACACATCCGGAATGGATTGACTGGTTCTACCGCCCCAACTATGGACTGGGATATATCTTTGTATCCAACCTGATCTCAACTTTCATCATGATGCTGGCTTTGATTCCTCAAATGATCGGATTCAAATATAAATTCGAATGGAATTTGTTGAAACAGATGCTTAGTTACAGTTTCCCCCTGCTGATATTGGGACTTGCCGGCATCCTGAGCCAAACGATCGATAAAATGCTTTTCCCCGTTTTATTTTCCGATAAAACAACGGCCATGGATCAGCTCGGGATATATGGAGCAAACACCAAGATTGCCGTAGTTATGATGATGTTTACCCAGGCCTTCCGTTTTGCCTATGAACCGTTAGTCTTTGCGAAAAGTAAAGGATCCGACAACAAAGTCATGTATGCCAATGCCATGAAGTACTTTGTCATCGTCACCCTGCTAATATTTCTGGCAATTATGTTTTATCTGGACCTCATCAAATTCATCATTAAGCCTACTTACTTTGCAGGACTACCTGTAGTACCGATTGTGATGTTGGGACAACTCTTCTTCGGGGTATATTTCAACTTATCGATCTGGTACAAACTGACAGATAAAACCAAGTGGGGGGCTTATTTCTCTGTGATTGTTTGTGTCCTGACCGTTGTCCTGAACGTCGCTTTAGTTCCGTTTTTCGGCTACATGGGTTGCGCCTGGGCATCGTTGCTTAGTAATGTATTCGTTACCATTTTATCTTACTATATGGGACAAAAGGAGTACCCTATTTCCTATGATCTCAAAACAATCTTCTCCTATACAGCCCTGGCTGTAGTTTTGTATGCAGCTTATTTAATAATTGACCTGCATTCGACAGCGCTGAATTTAGGTTACCGCACAATCCTGATGGTCATATTTATAGTCTATATGGTCAGGAAAGACCTTCCGCTTAAAGAAATACCGATAGTCAATAAGTTGATTAAGGGATAAAGAAAAACGGTGAGAAAGTCAGGTTAAATCTGATGCTTTCTCACCGTTTTCGTTTCGCAAAGGATAAGATTGAATTCCTGATAAGTTATTTGTACTTTGTGCTGTTTTTACTTCGTACTAATAATAATTTCAGGATTTCCGCTTTTCACAGTTTGATTACCTTCTTATTGATTGTGAAATCATTCGTAACAAACTGAATGGTGTACACACCGGAGGCCTGTTGGCTGAGATCAATACTGAACCCGACTTCCGATTTATCCTTTGTACTAATCCGTACCACTCTGCCCAGTTGGTCATACACCACCACGATGTAACCGGAGGCAAACGGTTCAGCTAACCGGACATTCAGGATTCCTTCAGACGGATTCGGATAGACCCGTATAGCTGCATTCATCGAAATCACCGGAAGCTGGTTGGGTTTATCTACTGTCCATTGTGCTTTAGTGATTGTAGCCCCCTGCAAACCACTGCTGTACTTCTTCAGCTGAGTCAGATCGACAGACAAAGCATATACACCGTTACCACCATACAATTTCAGACCTTTCACCACATACATTTTATCAGTCAGTTTCATGATGGACAGATGATCCGTTGCAACAGGCTGTCCGTCTTTTGTAAAGATCAGAACACCTTTCAACAAAGCATCATCCAACAGCTTATCAGAGAATTCAAGCCTCAACGAATCGGGTTGTACCGTCACAACCTGTGTCGGAACGCTTTTCCAGGTAGCCTGCAAAGAGACCTCATCGATATAGACCGGCAGTTCGGTGCTGATCTCATTGGTCAGGCTATCGATACATAGCGCTTCCAGAGTCAGGTTGCCGGAGATAGTGAACTTCACCGGCAGAGTCAGCATTCCGGAATTCACATTGAGCGTATCGGCAAGCAATGTCCTGTTGCCCAGGTCATTCTGATAAAGCCGGATTCTTGAACGTAATTCATTGACCATCATCGTGACAGCAACCGCTCTCGTAGAAGTAACCGCATCAGTTGCTGAGAATCCGAGGTCAGGCGAAATGCTCAGATTGGTAACCGCTTTGGGCAGTTTCCGGCTTACCAGCCATTTGTGTTCTACAATACCGGAGGCTGCATTGCCGGAATTATCGGCCACCCCGTCCATCTTGATTTTCAACGTATAATTACCTTCGTAATAGGTCAGTAGACGGAATTGTGTAAACCTGTAGGTGCTGCCCAGCACATTGGTAATCGTCAGTTGTGACAAAGGTTGTCTCAGTCCGTCTTTCCACAATTCGATGGATGAGATACCGAAACCGGTAACCGGCTCGTTGAACACGACATCGATTGCAGTGACATGTTGCGCATCATACCCACCCTCTTTCCGCAAAGTTATTTTGCTCACCGAAGGAGGCATCTGGTCAATTTCCCAGAATACCGATTGAGAAACTAAGCCATTGATTCCTTCGAGAGAAGTAATACCCGGCAAACCGACAGTCAATGTATAATCAGCATCATCCGATAAGAATGCCTTCAAGCCTGAGATGCGGAAGAGTTTCCCTTCCGTATCCATCGGTGTGATTCCGATGTTTCCGGATACAGTCTCGCCATTCTTCATCCAGCTAAACCGGGCCGGTACCACTGTAGTAGCATCTACCGGCACATTGAACTGAATCATGATGAAATCGATTGGCGCTCCCGCTTTATTTTCCGGCAAACCTATAAACTGCTCAACAGCCGGAATATGTGCAAACTGCGTCCAGGAGGCTTGTTTGCCTGTTTCCCCGAATATACCGGCCACGTCACTGATTTCAGTGGTTTGGATATTCAGCACGTAATAACCGTCGGCCAGCGTTCTGGCAGCAAAGTCCACTTTATAGGTGGTCGGATTGATTTGTGAAACAGTCACCGTAGAGTCCATGAGGTTACGCCCCCCCTGTACCCGCAGGGTCATATCATGGTAATCGAAGGTAGCCGGATCAATCGCTTTATTAAACACTATCGTTACGGAAGTGAGCGGTTTGGTTACAAATTCAGTTGGCACACTATCGATGCTGACCACATAAGGAACAGCCTGATCTTTCGGTGCATATCTGATCTTGTATTTAACCGGATCCAGTGTTTTGAATATATCAGTGAAATGGAGCATGTTTTCGTAAACCGGCTCTTCACCGTCAGGCAGGGTTACGTGAGTTTGCCAAACGTTGTCCAACGGAATTTGCTGTCCGTCTTCACGCGTTACACCCATCACCCTGAAGTTGCCATTGCCCGGATCTAACCTCTTCGAATAGTTCCAGCCGATATGAGACGGAACTACGGTCATCTCCACTTCAAAGGACGGTGCGGTTACATTACCGGTAGTTGTCATTCCCGAAGCCGGATAGACATCCAGTACTCCACCGTTGGAGAGATAGATGGCATCAGGCATTTCTTTGGAATCCTGCACCTCATTGACTAAGAAGTCGTTTATATTATCTTCCACGCCGTCGTATACACGTACACTCTTAATCAGCTCATGCATGGTAGCACCGCTAATCAGGCTCAGATCCGGATTGCCCCGGCTGTCAAGGTGGGTAACCTTAGCTTCGTAGGATACAAAGTGACCGAGCAAATCACTGGTAAACCACCACTGACCAATAGTTGACGATTTAGGAGCAATGTTTCCGAAATCGATTTTGGTCAGGCCCAACTGACGCGGTTGTCCGTTAAGATTGGAACCGACGAGTGCAAAATTAACGGCCAGTCCTTTTTCATTTTCAACGATTTTGGGTTGTGCCGATTCGATTCGGACATTTTTAGCTGTTCCGTAACCGTTATTTTGAATCATAAGCGCCAGCTCGGCCGGAACAATCGGTTCAACCGGTTCGGTTAGCGGATCATCACCCAGGATATCCCGTTGCATAAAGTAATGCAGGTAGAGATCCGGACTCGGATTTACAGCGAGTGTTACCGGGAACAACGGTTTGGTAACCGTCACATCGGTAAACGGATCGAGATACGAGAACGATCCTCCGAACGAGTAGCTCTTCGGTATCTGGGGAGCAGCCCCTTTTTCCGGAATAAACAGTATAGTTGCACTTCCTTTTTGATCCGGGCCCAGCGAACCTGTTCCGTCTATTCCGGTCAGGATATCCACAGCTTTCGTTTCAATCTGGAAAAGATCGTTGCAGATGTTGCCATCTTCGTCCCTGATCTCCAGATCCAGTTTCACCTCTTTCATCGCGGTGGTCTTATTGCCGTTATAGATGGTCAGGGTTCCCTCAAAGGCTTCCCGGGTCATCACCAGTTGTTGTGAAATCTTGATACTGACAGAAGAACAAACGGAATTACGACCGGCATCAATCTGTTCGTTGATGGTTTCCATGGATTTAAAATACATATCATCAATATCAGCGAATCCGCGTGAAATCGCATAATCCCTGACAGAATCCGCTCTTTGGATATATTTGATCAGCACGTCGTTATCTACAATATCCGGAAATCCGGCAGTAGGTTTCATGATATTTTGTTTCAGTGCATCCAGTGTTCTGTTCCAGCGACTTGCAAAAGCATTGATTTCAGCGTTGGATATATCAGTTCCCACCATTTGCTGTTGAATCAGGGCAAGGCTGTCTCCCTGTATCTTCCGCATATCTTTGGCAAAAGGTTGAATCAGCTTCAGAAAATCATCAAAGTTCTCTTTGGACTGCCAGTCCATATCTCCAATAATTTCACTGACATAGCCATTAATTGCATTATTTCCGTAGAGGAATGCTTCAAGATCATGTACCCCCTGTTTCAGGATCGGCGGCATTTTACTCGTCGAAGCCGATCTTAGCGCACTACTCTTCAGGAAGAATGGAGGATCTTCATAGCAGGTTTTGGCAGCATTAGCGATAGCCAGTGCACATTTGTATCCATCCCTGACATATTTTGTCGGTAGGAAACCAACCACACAATTGAATACATCCAATGCAGTGATTTCGAAATCCATAAAGGAATAAAGGCAACCTGCTGCATTGACGGCAACAGCCACACCCGGATGTAATTTCACACAATTCAAAACAGCCTGCGCGACATCAATGAGGCATTTGTCACAGCCTACTTCGGGGGCTTCAACTGAAGGAATCGAAGCGGTAGGGGTATAATAGGTACCTCCGCCACCACCACGGCTTGGTGCATAGTAGTAGCCACCACCTCCCGGTGTTCCACCGACATCAGGTGTTCCGGAACAGACACGACCTTTAAAGGTTATTCCGTGCTTTGACTGCTGCCATTTGCTATCGGGACCGCATTCCCAACCATAAATAGTATAAACATAATCCGTACAATTACCGGCAGCCGTCGTAGCCGAAGCTGATCTTAACGATGCATCCCGTCTTTTCATCACTACCGGAATCTGAATAGCCTGTTGAGCCAACAGATCCAGTTTGGTGTAATTCGTCACAAATTCATATTCGGGATCGCTTGGGAAGGTAATATCAACATCCTTAGCCGTGATCAATCCCTTATTGGTAATGGTAACCAGGAACGGATAAGTTTCGTCACCGACCAGTTGCGGCATTTCCGTTGGCATTTCGACTACAACGACAGGGACGGGAACGTTGGTCTCAAACTTCATAACCAATTCGACCTCATACTTATCCTCTATTTCAGTCGGAACCACTTCCCAGGTATAGCTGATCGCCTGGAAGCTCAGGTACACTTTTTGTTCACTGACCCGCCCCGGATCGATTAGGATGGTATTCTGATACCCTTCATGTTTTTCCACCTCTACAGTCATTTTGTAAGCGCCTTCCGGCAAATTATTGGCCAGGAAAACACCGGTAGAATCGGTAAAACCTTCCGCTACTACCTTTCCGCTAAACGGATGCCGGACCACCACATGCGCATTTTTCACGTGCGGAGCAGCTTCGGTATAATAGGTGTATTCGTCCACAACATCCACTTTGAGGTGGCCGGTGGCTTCGGAAACAGCTTCAAACCGGTACGGAATCTGAACTCCGGAACCGTTTACACAATTCACGGCTATAGCTCCCGAGATCGGGGTATTGAGCGGAATATCATTTCCGGGGGTAAGTTGCAAAATAACGGTCGCCGTATCCATCGGAGCAATATTGCTGATGGTAGCCGGACTGACTAATTTCATCCAACTGACATCCGGTACGGCAATGGTAACCTGCCCGGTTACGCCCGCTCCGTTATTATAGACAGCCACTTCATACAGACGGCTCTGGCCTTTGGTCATAGTGGTATTGATACTGACCGGATCGGCTTTCAGTTGCCCCTGTAAAGCCTGACAATAGTAATAAGCCGGGATTTCCAGTGTAGCCCCTTCGGCTGATTTGACCAGGAAAGTTACTTTTTCATAATCCTGACCGGATGATAATTCCGTAGCCTTTAAGGTGAAATTCAACTGTTTGGTTGCATCTCCCGGTAAAACTGTGATGGTATCGAAAGTCAGCTGGCACCCCCTGGGCACACTAACCTGCTCTACGATAAGATTGGTCAGGTTACTGTTACTGGTATTCCTGATTCCGATCACTCCTTTCAAAGTCTCTCCCTGCTTCATTTCCCAGATGATGTTACCCGCAGGATCCCTGCGCATACCGAAAATGTCAAAGGCATCCTGTTCAGTACTCAGGTTTTGTTTGGGATAACAGGCTCCTATCGTATAATGGCCCGTCTCATTGGTCGCGGGAGTAAAGTTCAGACTGAATGCGCCCTGAGCATCGGTTTTGGCGGAAAATTCGCGCCGGGTACCGTTGCTTAGCACATATACATCCACATCAACATTCGCCGCAGGCACATTCTGGGCTATATAAGCATTTCCATGAACAGGAATAGTTTCGTTCGGTTTGAAAACAAGTTGATCTACCACAGCCTTAGCAGTATATTCAGGTAAAATGGTAAATTCAATCCCATTTGAAGTATTATTAGTGTAACCCAGCTCATTTACCTGAGATTCAGGATTCGCTTTGGCTATAACATAGAACTTCCCGGTGTTTTTGGGAATCGTAACCATTCTGTCAACCCGGACACTATCACCGGCAATGACCGGAGTTAATGTGGCAAATTCGCCTAATACCACATCATTTGCATCCACGAATTTGTCTTTGGATAAGTAGAATGCCACTTTTACCCCGGAAGGTGCAGTCAGATATCCGGAATTATACAAGAATCCCCTGATTTCGAGTAAACCATTGGCTACCGCCGAATCCAGATTTAAGGTTATCGTTTTCAGGCTTAAGTCCGGCTTATTCTGATCGGTAACATAGACAAAGCAGTATCCGGAAGTAAACCCGGTGGATTTAGCCTGAATGGAAACCATCTGATCGCCGTCCTCCACATTGTCGTTCAGCGTATTGACCGGCACCTTTACCGAAACCTGTCCTGCGGGAATGGTTGCCGCTGCCTGAATCTGCAGCTCGGACGGATCGTTGTAGAAAATGGTTACATCCAGCGGATTCTCAGTAGAGGTATTCCGGGATATGATCAGTTTTCCGGCATCTGTTTTTCCTTCATACAGGGAAACCGGATCGGCGGAAACAGTCAATGTCGGCCCGTCATTATCAGCTATGACAAGTTTATCCTGTACAACACCTCCGTTTTCGGCAGAAGTACCGCAATTACAGGAGGAAATGTAGATTGAACCGGTAATATTGACGGATCGGAAACCATCCACCACTCCATTATCCACTACACCGATATTGAATTTTGCTTCATTTGTTCCTTTAGGTAAAGTAACAGATGCCGGGAAAAACAATACATCATTAAGGTTCGTCGTCAGATTGACCTTGATATAGTCATCACCTTTTACACGACGGATTACCCCCCAGGTTGCATAAATACCCGCCGATTCGGAAACTGTGTCAGACAAAATCTGAAACGAGACTTCCGGAATATCATTATCGATAATCAAGGCCGTATCGGATCCGGATAAATATCCGGCGGAAGTTGCCGTAATCATGGTTTGAGTATTCAGTTCGGGTACCTGATCGTCGGTTACCAGCAAAGGCATAACCACGGACGAAGCATTTGCCGGAATAATTACCGGTGAAGTAAATGTCCATTGCCACGATTTATTGGTGGACACATTTACCGTCAATGGCTGGTTGGTTACCAGGTCGCGGGAAATCGTCAGTTGCGCCGATTCACCTTCATTTAAAGTTGTTTTATTCAATAATGCGGTCAGTTTAGGCACCTCATCATCGATAATATTCAAAGTCCCTTCCGCTTTTTGATAGCCTGTAGCAGTTGTCGTAATCGTGATATTCCGCGCACCTTCGAGCAAATCATTATTGACTGCATTCAGATTGAATACCACCGACGAATTATTGATCGGAATCACGATGGAAGAAGGTACTGTTACCTGTCCGCCCGGTGATACACTGATATTAACTGCCAGCGCATTGGCATAATCTCCACTCCGGGAGACCACGCAACGAACCGCATTGGGGGAATTTTCCAATATGGAAGCTGTCTGAATAGCCAGTGAAAGGGAATTTCCCATGGAAATATTTCCGGTGGAAAGCGCTTTATTGTTGGCTATATTTGCTGTATGTTCCACCAAAGTTGCAGACGGAATCAGTTCTACCTCAATTTTCGCGTTTCCGGAGAACCGGACGATTTCGGGTATACTGTATTTATTGTTCCGGCTTACGGTTGCCCCTGCGGCCAGGGAGCTGCTGTAACCGGGAGCTGACTCAAGCGTCACCTTCAATCCGTTTACGGGAACCAGAGATACCCGTTCAGTCCAGCCACCCAAAGCCTCAATACTACCTGCATTTTGCACATTCCAGCTGATGAGCAGTGAGTCGCCCGGTAATACATTGGTTGCTCCTGCCAGAACCCCTTTGACCAGAATATCGGGAAGTGATTTCAACGCTACGGATACAGCACCGGCAGCCTTCACTGTATTGTTGTTTTCGGTAATTTCCGTTACAGTATTACCATAATCTGCTTTTACGAAAATATGGTAAACGCCGGTGTATTCATTCGGCAACTTTACCGTGACCGATTGGGAATAAGTGCTGTCAGGCTCAAGCTGTCTCAGCGTCGGAGCGGAATTCAGCAATCGGTCATCATTGCTGAAAACAGCATCCGAAGAGACATACACGGCATCGTTCCACTGTGTAGCGTACGTCCCCCCTGCCCCGACATTCTTCACGTTGAAAGTAACCGTAAAATCTGTACCGGAAACCACCTCAACAGGTAACTTAATATCGGTTACGGTAAGGTCGGGCAATTCCCTGACTTTGAAAGTTTGCGAATTGCTTTCCACCGAAGAACAGTCATTAACGGAGGCTATTTTCCATCGATAGGTTTTCCCGTAATCCAGGCCGTAAATACGGGTAGTTGTTGCATAAATATTGGAACGGTAAGGAGTTGTCGGGACTGTACCGCCCTCTTCCCACAAGAACAGGTTGTAATAACTGGTATTGGAAGACGGTTGCCAGTACAGATCCAGCACTGAGTTCTGATTGCTTTTGTCATTTTCCGGCAACATACCGGTCACTTTGGCAACCGGTGAACAGAATGCCGTCAGCGTAGCCGGATTGGCAAAGTCGGGTACCTGATCCGGGATAAATTCGATCTGTTCAGTGATATCATAAATCTTTTCGGAAAAGATATCATAATACTTAAAACTGATCATATTCCCCGATGCGGCATCGTTAAAGATCAGTATTTTATAAACCATCTGCCCGGTGGGCGGAAATAAAACCGATGCCGTCTGTGCTCCCCGTATCTCATTGTTGATATAGGCAATCAACGCACCACTGGGGAGGTAGGTATCTCCGGCCTTTACCCTGAATGCCAACTCAGTACTCCGTTCAAACCGCTTTGCCAGAGTGGAATTGGAGGGAATGGCAGGCAGGGTTAATGCCGCACTCAGCGTCATCGGCAATATCAGGAAAAGAATGGCCGGCAGGATTTTTATTCTGCAATCTTCAAGCATTCTGTAAATCGTGCAATACAGGGTATTTGCAACAGAGAAGCAATCTTGTAGCTGTTGCCTGTGGCTATATATTGTTGTTCCCATGTGTCTGTACTATTTTATGTTACACATAAACGACTCACTCCCCTGATTTTATCAATTTCCTGACCACCATTCCATCGGCGGTTTCTATCTTCAGCATATATACACCCGGGGTAAGATAACCAGTCGAAATTTGAGCGTTGTTTGCAGAAATATTCGGTAAAACCAGGATGTGTTCGCCCAATGCATTATACATCGAAATGGTTTTGATCATGACTCCTGATTCCAGACTGAGCTGCGCACCAAACGGATTGGGATAAACCTTTACAGGAGATGCTGACACCGGATTGACAACCGACTGGGTCAAATGCATTTGGTCGGGGTGAATGCCGATCCATATACGGCATCAGCTGCAAAATTGTATTTCTCTGCCAGAATGATTTCGTTGGCATTTCCGCCAGATTTGAGGTGCAACGTGATTTCGTCATTCGTATCTGAGAAAATGGTCATAATGAACAGATAACGGTTTAAATCTTCGATATAAAATGCTTCACACGCTCCACGGGCTTCACCTTTTATGTAGCCAAGCAATATATCACCCGCCTTCACAATATTACCGCCTTTTTCATTGACTATTTCGCCAATCAGGGTTGCCGAATTATCAAATGATTCGGGAGTTATTTGATATCTGTTGTACAAATACTTACGCCGGGAACCCGGATCCTGCACGAACACTGATTTCAGTTTTGCTCCACCCGAATTGTAGCGAAAGTTTCCATTTCCTGCCGCTTTCAACATGTAACCGGTCAATACTCTGAGCGAATCCAGATCACCAACCCAACCCGAAGCTGGATAATAGACTGCCGATGCATCTTTACTTTTCAGTAGTAAATCACCCGTCGGTAAGGTCGCTGCATCAAAGGCTGAACCAACCGCACTGTTTCCTTTAAGCAGATAGCCGATTCTGTTCCAGCCGGATGAAACCGGGATGTATGTCAGTGCCGGATTGATCTCTTTGCCCGAAACAGTCAGCATTTCCGATGTCGTTTTTTTGAACTTCACCATTTCGCTTTCAGGCACGGATTTGAGATCGCCAAACCAACCTGAACCTGAGTAGTAGACTGCCGATAAAGTGGTTGATTTCAGATAATCCAGATTTACAAGTGACAGCCCGTTGAACAAAGCCGGCAGTCCTGTATTCTGAGGATAGAGACTCAATGAAATCCAGTTCCATCCTGCATCCAGGGTTCTGTGAAGAGAAAAATCAGGTACATTTACCCTGACCTGGTAAACCTTTTGGTCACACCATCTTCAGCGGTAACGGTATAGGTCAACGGCGATGTAAAGTTGCGAACGGCACCACTGGTGGGTGAAATAGTTGCCTTATCCGAAATGGTAAACGTCGGAGCCAGTGTACGAATGTCATATCCGTAAGGCATATACAAAGTTACCGTCATGGACTGCTGATTGATAACTACGGAATCGGCCTGCGGAAGTTCAGCTTTGATAATCTGAGCTTCAGTACTCAGGATATCGACATTCTTCACCGTAATCACCACATTATCCACATCCGAACTGAGCGCACCATCATTTACCACCAATGATATCGTCAGGGTAGAATCGCGGTGTACCGCCGGAGCCGTAAAAGACGGTTTAGCAACGAATCTGGAGGTCAGAGTCACATTGGCCGGTGCTGTCCACAAATAGGTAATCGCGTCACCGTCCGGATCAGAAGAAAGGGAACCATCCAGATTCACCAATTCACCTTCGTTTATTGCCTGATCTCCACCGGCAAACGCTACCGGCTTTTTATTAACCTGTAAAACCTTAATGGCAACGGTATCCGGCAAAGAGCCGGCTACACCGTCCCTGACCACCAACCGGAATCTGTACACCTTATCCGCATTGACCTGTGGCGCAATAAACGAAGGTGCAGCGCTGGTCGGGTCAAAAAGAACTATACCATCAAGAGAGCTCCACAGGAATGAAAGGGCTTCTCCATCGGGATCGTATGATAAGCTTCCATCCAGACTTACCGTACTGCCTTCAATCACGCTTCGATCCGGACCTGAATTGGCCACAGGTACTTTATTGACCTGTAAAACGGTTACAATTACCTGTGCGGGATCTGAATCGGATTCACCGTCATTTACGATCAGTGTGAAAATATAGTTGGTATTTACATTCACCTGTGGAGCTGTAAAATGCGGTTTCACGGAGGTACTGTCATCCAGTTTTATTCCGGCAGGAGCAATCCACCGATAAATAAGCGGATCATTATCTTCGTCATACGAAGCCGAAGCGTCCAGATTAACCAGTTCTCCCTCGTTGACCCGGATATTAGCTCCGGCGACAGCTATCGGACGATAACTGACCTGTGCCACCCGCCTGACTTTTCCTCCTGTCAGCGTGGAATTCAGAGCGGACTCATTGGCTGTAAAATTGGACAGGGTCAGAGCGGTTTCCTGATTAAGAGCCATGCTGCTTTTCAAGCGGAATACCAGGTAACAAACGTTTCCGTTGCTGACTCCATTGCTGCAAGCACCAACCAGATAAACCGAATTGCCGTTATTAACCGCTTCCACCAACATACCCGGCACGGCTGGATCTACCCGTCTGAACTCCAGAAGATCGGGATTAAAACCGACATTTCCTTCAATGGCATACACTGCTTTACCCGCAGGTAACATTGATGTGGTAATGGGAACGCGGGTATCTTTATCGAGTTCCCCGTCAGTATTGGATATAGAGAAACGATTATGGTAAATCAGGAAATCACTGCTGGTCCGGGTAGCCCCGTGCAGATCGGCAACGGTCACTTTTACCTTACCACCGGTTTTTCCGTAGAGGTTGCCCAACGCATCTATCGATGCCACAGCTGTATCGGAAACGGAAAAGGTCAAGGGAGGCGTTCCGTTACTAACTGTAATTTTCTGCGTTTCGCCCCACATCAAGGTACCACCTTCAGGGGAAATATTCAAGGTAGGCAAATAGTAGATTTCAGCGTATTCATTGTAAACAAATGACACAAGAGATTCATTGAAGAGTGCATTTTCAACAGATACATAGTGGCTACCGCTGTTGATTGCCTTAAATCCGATATAGCACAATATGCCCGTTCCGGTTACTCCCGAAGCGGATGCAAAGGATACCCGTACCAGATTGGTTCCTGCGTTGTTTTGAACGGAAACGGGGAAATCACCCTGTCTCACACTCTCTTTTATGCCCTGAATATTGCCGTTGAAGGAGAGATTAAAACTTCCCGAGTAAACCCGGGTACCGGGAGCCACTTCTATTCTGACAGGAATGTAGAATGTATCGCGCGGCCACGCGGTACTGTGAAGCACACTTAGTTTCACGGCACGAACGTCGATATTTCCGCTTGTATAGGCTACTTCACCGTTGGCATCGGTCACAAACACTTTGGTTAACCCGGGGCCTTTTGCCTTCACTTTGGTTAATCCGGAAATAACAGCGACAGCGGTATCTGCGGTACGATAAACATACGGGGCCAATCCACCGGAAACGTTCATCTGAAGCTCTTCGCCAACAAAAAGGGCCTGATTGTCGGGATAAATATCGGGATAGGAACGTGAACTGGTCTGGATATATCCGGAGGAAATAGCCATGGCCGGTGAACCCTCATTGAGGTAACTCTGGGTCGTAGGGTAACTCTGAATATAGGTTCCTCCTCCCTGTTTTGCCCGAAACTTCAGGAAAAACATTTCTCCCGAGCCGGAAAGCGGAACCGAACCAGCTCCGGCTATCAGGATTGTACCGGCTGTTTTATTGCTGAATACCGGCAATCCCCACGTTTGGAGTACAATGCCCGTTGAATCAACCCCAATAAACTCCAGATAACCTGCATTATAGATCAGGCTAAAACGATAAGAATAGATATTTTTCCCGGTCAGCAATGAATCAGCCCTGACTGCGACGGTAAAGGTATCCTTCTCCGTCACAGTCCTATTGGCGATGCTGAAACCGACTGTTGATTGTGCCTGAACCCGATCGGGTATCAGCCCCACACACAACAACAGCATTACGGTTGCGGCTATATTTCTGATAAAATTGTTCATCTGTCTAAGTTTTTAGGTTATTATCTTTTTTTCTGAAATAATCCTAACAGGTGAGGTATAACGAAAAAAATCCCTTACACCTCACCTGATCCTATTTATTTGATTAGGACTTTCTTAGCAAATGAGAAGTCGTCAGCCCGCAGATAAACGGTATAAATTCCTTTAGCGATATTCGAAACCGGAATTTCCAGAGCATGGAATCCACTTCCCGGACCGGTTATGGTTTTACTGTAAACAGTTTGTCCGGACATATCCAGCAATTGAATACGAAGAGACTGTCCCGATGTTTCCAGATTTACATCTGCATGCAGTGTATTTCCGGTCATATAGATAACCGGTGAAACATTTGCCGTGATTTGATCAGCATTCAGCACGATACCTGCTGTTCTCACCGGTGTCGATATTGTGTTGACCGGCAGCAGGTATTCATTGGCCAATGCAGAAATCAAATCGATGGTGGACTGATCGATGGTTGCATCCAACAACTCAAATTCAAGAATGACTTTCCGGTTTTTCAGACTCAGATCGTATGCCGATGCCAGGGAAATTGCAGTTTCACCCCATTCATCCGGTTGACCTAATGCTACGGAAATTTCGGAAGGAAGATCTTCACAATTGATCTTTGACAACCTGATGTGTTGCTTATTGAATTTGAATTTCAAATCCAGAGATTTGATAGATATATCAGTTGAAAGAGTCAGATGAACCTCGAATTTATTCTTACCGGTATTGATAAGAAAATCCGATAAAGAAACAGATGCCCAATCAGTGACTACGGCAGATTTCAGTCCGTTGGGATCAAAGCGGCTGATCAGTCCCACACAGTATTGCAGGATCAACGATGCATCATAAGAAGTAATCGAGCCATTGCCGCTTACATCAGCTACTCCCTGTTGTTTGGGGGACAAAGTAATATTGGATACTGTATGCTGCAAAATCAACGAAGCATCATAAGGCTTGATTTCACCGTTCAGGCTTACATCTCCCAGTACCGGTTTAGCAAGTTGCATGGCAAAAGGCGAAAAGACAACGTAATCAGATACCCGTTCTCCCACTCCACCGGGATTCGACGCATGCTTTGGTCCGGTATTGCTGTTCCACCAGCAATTGGTTGCCGTCACCGTATTGGTTGAGGTTTGGTTCCAGACACCATAACCGTAAGTAGGATCAGTTCCGACAAAGTCACAATTAATAACCTGTGGCAGTGAGGTATTTAAGGATATTACTCCGAAGTAATTATTCTCAAAAAGACAATTTTTCAAAACGGGAGACGCATTATTTAGCGTAATAGCGCCTCTACAATTAGGTGCTCCCCAGTCGTAGTAAGGATAATAGACATACGATGCATTTTTCAGGATGCAATTTTCCATTGTACAATTTTCATCGATGGACTCATTGTAGAAATAGATTCCGTTCCAATAATTGTTTGATGGCAGGTTGGCATCTCCATCCTTATATGTATCTCCACCATAAAAATCATCACGATCCGACGTAAATATAATGGTGCTGTCTGTCGTTGTTCCTCCTTTGGCAATCAATCCATTCTGAACATTGAGATAACCTCCCTGCATAAACTTGGAAACCACACCCGGATCAATAGTCAGTCTGGCTCCGGTACCTACGGTATAATTCTGGAAAACATACGGAATATTCTCAATGCCGCCAAAGCTTCGTTTGGCAAGTTTTACATCATTGGTCAAAGTTTCATTGGTTACCCGGATTGCCCGGCCTGTTGTTCCTGTAATAATGTTGCCGGTAGTAGATGCCGGATAGGTAACCAGCGATGTGGTAAACGGAAAAGTAATATTACTGAATACACATTCATCGATTGAAGGTTTGCTTGATCCGGATAGTGACAATCCTTCATAAGCGCTGTTTTCAAATTTAGTATTCTTAATTTTCGGTGAGGCATTTATCATTTGCACAGGCACCCGGTAGGGATACCTGAAAATAGCATAATTTATCAGGCTGCTGTCGTTGGCTTCATCATAGAATATCATGTAGTTGCCATTGTTGTTCAATCCGGTATTACCGTTTAACTGAATATCTTTGGGACTTCCATAGACATCATCTTCCATTGTGGTAAACACGACCGGTCTTTGTGCGGTTCCCTGTACATTCAGTTTTCCACGGATATGCCATACTCCGCTTCCTTTAAAAGTAAGTCCTGCCGGAATCATCAGCTGATCTCTTACCGTCATTTCTTCTTCCATAATGTATGTTATGGAATCATATCCTGCAAAATTTCTCACCGGGATAGTCCCCTTGATTTCCTGACCACGCAATCGAAGCCCGATGAGAGGCAGATTAGCTACTTTATTATTTGCGCCAAATACAGGATTTGAAAACACATCCATATAAATCGGAGCATCATTCAGATTATATAACTGACAGTTCGAGATGACCGGATTTGCATCGCCGAAAATAGAGAAGGCACAGGTGCTGCTAAAATTAACTTTGGTGGAATCTACGATTACATGGCAACTATTCATCCGAATAGCTCCCCTGGGGCTTCCATAGTAATAGTAACCGACATAGCGGACTTCGCAGTTTTTCAGGTAGTTTTCAGTATCACTGGCCGTTGCATTATAGTCAATGCCATACCAGTCGCTGTTACCCGGTGTAGAAGCGGTTCCGTTATTATTACTATCGCCTGCGGCAGAATCATCATGGATAGAGGTAAAAATGATTTTACTATCCGCTTTGCCTATTGCTTTCAGGCCACCGTTGACAATCAGCCATCCTCCGGATTTAAATTTTATAACCACACCGGGATCCACGGAGACTATACTACCTTCATTAATTGTAAGCTGGTTATCGATAATGTAAGCCACATTGGTAGCTCCGGCAAAGTCTACCGCCTTTAAGGAAGGTGAATCATTGGCAAAACCGGTAATGTGAACACCAATTGCACCAACGTTTGAAATCGTATTGCCGAGCAATACCGGATTTCCTTTAGAGACATATCTGCCTAAAGGATAGTAATCTATATTTAACAATGCCGTATTGATGACCTGGGCACTATCACTGTAATAAACACCGCGGTATGAATTCTTTACTTCACAGTCCTTGATTATGTTACCTCTAGTGACCTGTACAGCGTAATTATCCGCATTATATCCGCCATAATGAATTTTCCAGTTTTCCAACCGGGATGTCTCCTTACTATACAAAAGAATTCGTCCGGAATTACTGTGAGGAATCCCCTGGACACCGTCGTTCTGGGAATCCAGCGGATTTCCGAAGCTATCATCTGCAATATGCGTAAAAATAATCGGTTCGTTACTGGTTCCTATTCCGGTAATTTTACCGTTTCCGGTAAGCAAAGAGTAGTAATATCTACATTTGATCACTATCCCCGGATCAATAACCAGTGATGCTGTATCAAGGACATTGGCATTTCCGTAAAGGCAATAAGTAATATTATTCAGTGCAATAAAATTTGTTTTTTTCAGGTGGGCTTCATCTACGATGTTTGCTTCCATAAGCCTGATTGCACGGATCTCTTTTGAATTAAACTGAATGGAATCGGAAGTAAAAACCGGTTGTGCATTGAGGTCCATCGCTATATTGTAACACTCCCCGTTTTGCACGATGGAAGGACCAAATGTCGTATGAGAAAATGCCGGTTTACTTTGTCCGGTCACTATCAGGTTACGCGCATTCCCGGTGAATCTGCAACTGTCAATGGTCGGCGAAGCGTTATTGATCTCCATCGCACAATAGGGTTCATAATCATAATTGGCATTCCTTATATTGCAATTCTTAAAAATGCAGGCTGAGTCCACAGAGCTTTCTGTTATATTAATTCCCAACCAATAGGATGCACCCGGCAACATATCAATCGTAATGGGCTTCTCTTTGGTTCCTATCGCTTTGATTTTACCGCTGACTGTCATTTCACTATTTACCATATACAACACAACTCCGGGATCAATCACCAGACTTCCCGTCTCTGTAATCCTTTTGTAAGGATTGTAATAGGGCACACTTAGTTTTCTCAGGCGAAACTCACTACTGATATCACTGAAATTAAGATAAATATAGTTGTTTGTATTCCCGGTCAGATCAACATTATTTCCGGCATTGAGTACACCCGGCCCGTAGAGGTAGATCGGAAAGTTGGTATTTTTGATCGAACTGTTAGCTATATTTAGTGTTCCCAGATAAGAGATCTGGACACCGTATTCGCTAAAATTGTTAATCGTTGAATTAGTCAATGTACACTGCCCTTTCCTGACATATAGGTTTCTGGCATACTCAACATTGCAACTGTCCATGGTCACACTGCCGGTTTCATAATATTCATAGGAAACATAAATACCGTCCCAGAATCCCTTACTCGTACTTCCATTAGCTGTAAACTTCGTTCCTACAGCCGAGAGCGCTCCCCTGACATGCAGATACACTCCGGCATTAAACCTTACCTCCACCCCCTTCTGGATGGTTAAAGTTGCTCCGGGTAAGACTTCAATGGAATTTGTAATAATGTAGGGACTGTTTGCTGAGGTCCAGGTCGTGTTACTCGAAATGTTGGTGCTGATGTTGGTCTGAGCCATAAGTAATAGAGAGCTCATCATAGCACAGAGCAGAAAAAGAATAATTTTTTTCATACCTGTAGAGATTAATTCATAATTTGAAATTCTAATCAAGTTTACATTTGGTTTCGCTGCCTATTTTGCAGCTTTACCGTTTAGACCAAACATTCCCGAATTTCCATTAATCACCGATCTCAATGTCCCATCAATCGCAAACAGTGAAATATCAAGCTTACCACCACTTACACTTGCTGGTACATTTCATCTTATTATTCCCGGGAGAGGTTGTATGGATATTTTTGAACAACAATGAACAGGAGACGTAGTTTTAAAAAGTTATTTGATTATGATTTAGGGTAAACCAGATACATCTGTCTTAGTCAGCCGGGATAACAGATTTCTCAATACAATCAATTCAGGATTCATTGACAGTTAGACGTCTTGCTGTAGTCTTTTAAAGGTTTGATTTTGTTCAGGTTAATCTTTAGACGTATCGGACGGATAAAGCGAATTTATAGCCAGGTAGTTTTGAATTGCAAATAAGAACTGTTGAAAAAGTAAATATATTTCATGATATTACATCTTAACACTCTCAGTTCCGGATCAATGAAAGGTATAAGGTGTTTTGCACAACGCAATATAAATTACGCAAATAAAAAAGTTGAAATGCGGAGATAATCTGGATAGTCTGTTTTTTGCGTTTTCACAAACCTATTCGGCTTTAATACATTTCAAAATAGAAACAACATTAGTCCGTTTATAGTTCAAAAAAACAATCTGTTATTCATTGAGAAATCTAATTTCTTTTTTAACGGATTATTAATTCAAATCCGTTACAATTAACGCATATTATTCAAACCGATTTTAAATCAGCAGCTCAATAATTACTGGGTATATTCTACTGAATATCAGAGCCAGGGCTTACTTCAGAATCCGGGATTCTGCATTTCTTTCTTCTCCCCGGCAGTTAGCGGTTTTCCATTCCGATGAATTGCATCAAGCCACGATTGAGGAACCGGACGTAAACAATGATAGGTCTGCAGATTTGTTGCATCACTTTCTGTTGCACCGGGGAATCTGTTAAACGCTTTTGTTCGGGTATAAAATGTTTCGGTTCGTTGCAGATCATACCAACGATTTAACTCACCTGTCATTTCACGGGTTCGTTCATTGAGCATAAAATGAATAAACCTTTCCTGTGGAGTTTGAGCATTTACCTTATCAAACATTTCCTGTTTGGTATAAGCGGTTGTTGTAAAATATTCAGGGACAACTTTTATTTTATTGTAGGTATCCTGAGTATTAGCAGATAAACCACCTTCAAAACGCCAGTGAAGAGGTTTTTTCTCGCCATCTTTGAAGGATGCCCTTTTCCTCAACACATTGATATAATCACAAGCCGTCAAATAATCCCCTTTACGTCCATATGCTTCGGCAATTATCAAATATGTTTCGCCCAGACGCGCCAGAATTCCATCTTTTGTTCCCATCGTTTCAGAGACCGAAGACCGGTAAGGATCCTCATGTTTTATCATACATGGTGACACATCACGGGTAAAACCGCAGACTATTCTTCCGGATTCATCTTTCTTGTAACGCGGCCAGACTTTATACCGGAATTTTTTGTCCATTTCTGAATCAGACATCACCACTGAACTATCATTCAAAACCAGTACAAATGCTGTATCACCCAATACAAAACGTGGTTTTCCAATCAGATCGGATGATGGAGCATTTGATGCAGTCCATGTATAATTCTCAGCACTGGTTTTGCTGTTGCAGTTAAACATCATCTTAAACGTTTTTGAAAACCGCGAATCGTTTCTGGTATCAAAAACATTCATCGTATAATCAGTAACTGTCAAACGTCGATAGGGACGTCCGAACAGATCACGGATCATTCCGGGTTGTGTATCATACTGAATTAACCAATAGAGATGTGATGAATTACCATACCGGCCCATATTTGCTTTAAAATCGTCAAACTGGGCAGAAAAAACAACCTCTTTACTACGGTAATTTTTGCCTACGGACAACGCCTCTGAGTTACTTGATTTAGTATAAACAGGAATTCCGAATATCTGACCAAAATCTTCTTCCAAAGCATATTTATTACTCTTAATCAATTGATCGGCATAATATATACAGCTATCGAGGTCTGTCGGTTGAGCCCCTCTATCTTCATGGACTGCACTGGCACGGGTCAGGTACGCTTTTGCCAGATAATGCTGAGCGGCCCCCTGCAATACACGTCCATATTCAGTGGTTGTTTCCGGTAGATTTTCAGTTGCATACCGCAAATCTGAAATAATCGTTTTATAAACTTCCGATACCGTTGCCCGCTTAAATTCCCATTGCGGTTCAGTATTGCTTTTGAGCACCAAAGGAACTCCGCCATACTGCTGCACCAGATTGAAATAATAGAATGCTCTCAGAAACCGCAATTCCCCCATACGTATTGTCGCATTTCCGGGATTTCTGACAAACTGGACTTGCGGGATTCCGTCTATCCCCGCATTACAGTTGTTAATCATTGCATAATATAAATTCCACATCTCGACAATACCGCCACTGGCCAACGGTGCAGAATTATAATTCGCAGGATCATAGGTATTGTAATTAATCCATGTCGTTTGGGAACCATAGGTATACTCATCCAACCCGAAACTTGTCAGACAGTAGCACCATTCATAGCTGAAGGGAAAGCGAACTCCTTCGTAGCAAGCCCGGGTTAGATCTTCCAGACCTTGTTCGGTCTTCAGGTACCCGGCAGTCAGTGTACCTACCTGTTCTTCTTTCAGATAATCATTGCAGGATAAAATCGACAGAAACAGTAAAATCGAAATTAGTCTTATAGATATTTTCTTCATAGTAAAATAAATCCGGTTCAATGATCCCAACCAATAATCAAATCGATACTTTTAGTCCACATACAATACTCTTATAGCTCAAAATATCACCTTCCGGATCCAGTCCTTCAAAATTATCGGAGATAACAAAGGGATTTACAATTTTCAGATATAATGAAGCTTTTTTCAGCTTAATATTATCAACCAACCGTTTGGGCAATTTATAACTTAAACTGATATTCTTCACCTTCAGGAATGAACCTGAACGATATCCCATTGAAGATATATAATTGGGGGACTCCTGAAGGACATTCGGTCTGGGGTATTCTGCATTCTGATTGGTTGGCGTCCAGTAATTAACGTTGCGGCATTGAAAAATCCCCGACAAGGTGGGCTTATAATAACTGCTATTCAGCATTTGCCCGATCCGTAAAAACAACATCCAGGATAAATCAAAACCTTTATAGCTGATATTATTGGTTATTCCGGCCGACCATTTGGGCACATCCGATCCCAATATTACCTTATCGTTTGCATCTATTTTATAGTCTCCGTTTTGGTCCTTTACGCGTATGGAACCGGAAGTAAATACAGAACCTTTTGCTGCAAACCTGGCCATCTCTGCTTTGTCGGCTTCTGATGTACCCCATATACCGTCATACCGGTAGTCATAGAAAACAGTAATCGGATGCCCGATAAACCACAGATTCGCTATATCATCCAGTTTCCCATTTGACAACTCAACTATCTTTTCTTTATTTTTGGTAAAACTAATGTCTGTTGTCCAGTTAATCTTTCTTTTATCAACATTTACCGTATGTAAATTAACCTCAACACCACTGTTTTGGGTAGCGCCAATATTATTAATCCATGAGGTAAATCCGTTAGTTGACGGGATAATCTGATTCAACAACAGATCTGTTGTTTTTGCCAGATACAAATCAACAGACCCCTGAAATTCGATTTTTCAGAAAAGAAAAGTCTGTTCCCAGGTTGTATTGGGCCGTCTTTTCCCATCCCAGTTTTTTATTGCTCATGCTTCCCTGATTAGAACCGAGAGAACCAAACCCATAACCGGACGCTGCGGTTTCGCCAAAAACATATACCGTCCTCACTAAGGTACCTCCGGTTTGATAGGGATTAATTGCCGAGTTGCCGGTCAAACCATAACCTACACGAAGTTTCAGGTTATTTATAAACCGTGCATTCTTTAAGAATTCCTCTTCATTTATTTTCCAGGCCAGTGCCGAAGATGGAAATCCGGACCATTTATGACCCTCTGCCAATACGGAAGCTCCATCCCAGCGGTTTGACATTGTAAACAGATATTTCCCCTTATAGTTGTAATTTAATCTACCCATAAATGATTGCCTGGTCTGTTTTGAATACCATGATCCGAAAAAGTCGGCAGCATTCTTATCCGTAGAACCTATATTATACCATTTTTGAGTTGAATAGGGCAGATCAGAAGCCCGGGTTTCGGATCCTTCTGTCCTTACCCCCTCTATGCTTTGCAGTAAGGTTAATCCTAAAGTATGTTTACCGACTATTTTGTCATAATATATCAGATTATCGTATGTGAAAGCCAGATCCTGATTCTGATAATATCGTGCTGTGCTTTGGGTTATTACACTTCCCTGAGTGTTAGTCGCACCCACGTCATAAAACTGGCCATTCCGGTAATACTTGTAGTCAACACCAAGGTTAGCCCTGAATTTGAAATCCAGAGGTAATTTTATCTCAGTGAAAAAGGTTCCCAGATAACGCGTGGTGCGATCTTCATTAAATGAATAACCCGGATCATTTATAGAGTTATAGATCCGCCCACTTCCTCCGGGGTATGGAACG
This sequence comes from Bacteroidales bacterium, assembly GCA_963662365.2. Classification (GTDB taxonomy): domain Bacteria; phylum Bacteroidota; class Bacteroidia; order Bacteroidales; family UBA7332; genus CAXXIC01. The sequence goes on along the minus strand of CAXXPA010000006.1, from coordinate 33,049 downwards.
AATTTTCCGTTTGAATCGTAAGGTACAGTATAAGGCAGCTGGCTTTTCATTTTGGTAAACATATCCACATTATTCTCTTTCACAGCCAGTGAAGCCATATTCTGGAGCCCAAACTTAATCCAGTCGTTAACTTGAAAACTCGTGTTTAAACGGATTGTCAGTCGCTCATACCCTTGTGTTTTCACAATCCCCTCCTGATTTAAGTATCCGGCAGAGAATAAGGTTCTTATTTTGTCTGAGCCAAAGGTTGCACTTAGCTGATGGTTGTGTGTAAAACCGGGCCTTAAGGCTTGCGAAAGCCAGTTGTAACCGCCAACTTTACCCATATTATATACCGGAACCTGATTAACGCCCCATAAAGCTTTTTCTTTATCTGTTGTCGTACGCATTTTGGGTATCAGATTGGACTTATCCAACCATTCGTATGCCCGGGCAATTTGCTCCCAGCCCGCAGGGTCTTTTGTTGCATAAAAAGTGGAAACACCGTAGTAGTCTTCATGCGGATCCGGATAAGGAGTTCGATATCGGCCGGCTGCCCGGTTGGCTTCTCTCACCAACTCGGCAAACTCTCCTCCGGTCATCATATCCGGCTTAACCAATCGGGTATCTACAGAAAGATAACTATCGTATGATAGAGAGGATGTTCCTTTCACCCCTTGTTTAGAGGTAATCAGAATCACGCCATTAGCTCCGCGCGATCCATATATTGCGGTTGCAGATGCATCTTTCAGCACTTCCATGGATTCAATATCACCGGGACTTATTTCTGCAATTCCCCCGGTTAACGGAATACCATCTAAAACATACAATGGCTCATTCCCTGCAGAGATTGACCGGTTACCGCGAATCCGGATTTGAGGAATCGCCCCGGGTTGCGTAGCTGTATTACCAACATCAACTCCTGCGGCAATACCTTGCAAGGCTGAAGTAATATCTTTTACCGGGTTTGCTTCAATCTGTCTGGAAGAAACTGAAACCAAAGAGCCGGTAATATCACTTTTCTTCACCGCTCCATAGCCAACTACAACCAGCTCATCCAGGGTTTTGACTCTTTCCTGCATCGAGATCTCAAGAAACGAAGATTTACCGGCTATTTTCTCTAATAAGTAATAACCGATATAGGAAAATTGCAGAACTGATTTTTCAGAAGGTACTTCAAGAACAAAATTCCCATTGTTATCCGTTATTGTTCCCTGATTGAAATCCTTAATCCGGATATTTACACCAATCAGGGGTTCTCCGGCCTGATTCCTCACAATACCCCTGTATTTTTTTCTTTTGTGATTGCAGATCCTGCTGTTCCGGATTTTGTTCAGAATCATTGGTAACAACAATATGATTCTGTATTACCGAGAACCTGATATTTGTCCCTTTGAAAAGTTCATCCAGTACTTCTGTCACAGGCTTATTCTGTACGACTATGGAAATAATCTGTTTGGGATTGATCTTGCTTTTGGAATAGAAGAAGAGATAATCGGTTTGCTTTTCTATTTCGCTAAAAACATCTTTTATTCTGGTATGATTCAGATTCAGGGTTACTTTATTACGCTGGGCATCCAGACTAAATGTTGTAATAAAAAAAAGCCCCGGGAGTAGTATAGATAATATTTTTTTCATGTTATGGCATATCTGGAATAAACTTCATATCAGAAATTCACATGATTAGAATTCTTCCCAGGGTTCTTACTCCTAAATAAATGGATAATATCATGGATTGGTCAGGTTTACGATATAAGGGGCAATTTAAGAAAAAAAGAGGAAATATGTATTTTATAGAATCCCTAATGAACAAAAAAGGCTGTAAAAAAGGAAAAAATCCTCTTTTACAGCCTGATCTTCAGTAAACCATCAATTTAATTTACCATCTTCAATGCAGATTAATAGCCAGAGTTCTGATATGCGGCTATAGCAGCAGCATTCAATGGAACATTATTCTCATCGGTAAGCAATTGAATAAATGCCAACGGCCAGGGTTTGAAAGAGTATTTACGGTCCAAAGTACCTTTACCCATTCCTTTTGCACCAATTGTAGCAGTAGAAGTTGCACCCTGAAAGTCATAAGGGAATGGGAAGGCCGCTGTACCTTTTGATGAAGCAGGTGCCCCCATCATATCACGGTCACGTACCCGCTCATACCAGATTCCGGCATTATGCAGGTCTTCCACATTGGTCAATTCAAAAATCAGCTCACGGCCTCTTTCATTATAGATGAAATGAATGAAGCGTTTCAAATCGGTAGTTGCTTCAACAGGGTAATTTTCCAAAGTCGCTTTTGCTGTTCCGGACTGCCATTCAGTTCCATCAATAGCAATTTTTGAATACGAATCGGCAGTAACAGCATAAGGAGCAACCTTATCAGCTGCAGGAACTGTAAGTTTACCAGTAATTACAGATGGCTCCAGTGTCATTAAGACATCCGAACGTTTTTCGCCGGTGTGATAAGCTGCACGTTTACGTAATACATTCAAATCATTCTTGGCACTGGTATAATCACCCTTACGGCCATAAGCTTCGGCTCTGATCAGGTAAGTTTCGGCTAAACGCATCAACGGAATATCAATTGAACCGGCACCGTTGGCATCAGTTGATTTTCCACGGAACTGATCCAACCATTTTCTGGGTCCCATGTACCACTGTGCAACATCTAAACCTCTATCCAAACCAAAATAGTTACCCTGGTCACCACTTAAACGATAATACAGTCTGTGCGCAGTTCCGGCTGCAGTGGTTATTTCTGTAGTTGTGGCTGTCACCGGATCTTTACTTATTCTCACCGGATTGGTAGGATCTACCATGGCTCCGGCCTTTGGTGTACCATCGGCATTGAAATAACCGGCACGGTTAGGGCTGCCTGCCATCCAGCGTACCATCATGATGTAAGGCTGACTAACAACCCATAGAGAGTCAAGCGGCTGATCTTTAGAGTTTTCAACATAAACAATGGAGCGTCCACCTAAAGTAATCTTTACAGCATTTATTACAGCATTCGATGCCGAAGCTGATTTCAGATAATTATTGTAGTAATATGCGGTTGCTTTGTCCCAGGTTTTACCTCCGGAAGTAGTAGTTGCTGTTGCAATATAATCCGTCAGGAAGGTCTTATAATAACGTGAGTCATTCAAACGGTCAGTGTATTGGTCGTACCCCCAGTCTGTTGCTCCGGCTGTTGCATAAGGACGTCCATAATCCAATGTACGCGGAGTACAAGCCCTCAACGAAGTATGGTTACTATTAAATAAGTGCACCAATGTATTACCATATCTACCGTCATATGTTTGTGTAGGCTCATATTGAGCTGACAAAAGGATTTCCTTTTGAGCATCACGTGCGTAGTCGCTTGTTGTAGTAAACAAGGTTCCAAAGTTTGGTGTCAAACCACCATATGTAGGATTAGAGGTCGATGAGATCTGATTGATAGCCTGAGTGGAATAATAAACAGCTGAATCCAGATCGGCTGTATTTGTACCTTTATACAATGCTTTCAATGTTGGTTCTGAGCTATTCTGGTACTCAGCCCCTTGAGCACGAACCAGATAAAGTTTCGCCAGGAAGTGCTGTGCCGCCGGTTTTGTGATGCGACCCAACTCCGTAGAAGTAACGGGCAACAAATCCACTGCCTGACGCATATCCTTGATAATCTGGTTGTAAATCTCTTCCATTTTCACTTTTGGGAAATTGAAATTTGACACATTATCAGGAACCGGATTTAGAATCAATGGAGCATCCCCCAAAACATTCGTTACCAGAAAATATGCATACGAACGAAGGAAAAGCATTTCACCTTTACGGTTTGCCAGACTGGTCTGTTCCGTCGCGCTCAGATTTGCATAGTTTGCAAAGAAAATATTACAACGGGAAATCTCCGGATAAACTCCTTCCGAGAAGCCACCACTTGTAGCACCAATCAACATATTGGTAAGCGCAGTCATACGGGTTGCTGTTGTCGATGCCGGATCCCAACCGGAAGTATTATAACTCCCCATAGCTACCCGGTCAGCATTTGACCAGGAGAAAGCCTCTACATCTGATCCGATACCAAATATATAGTTTCCTTGATTATAGTCCGATTTAAATCGCAGAATCTGATAACTACCTTTTACCAGGGATTGAAGACCGTCTGCAGTTTTATAATAATCCTGGGTTAAAGTCGTAACAGATTTTTCCTCCAGATAATCCTTACAAGAGAATGTTGTTGCTATTACTAGCAAAAGCAGAATATATTTTTTCATTTCTGTATGATTTAGGGTTAATTATTAGAATCCTATTTTGACTCCGGCAACAAAGCTGGTAATCATAATTGTATTGTTATTAGTACCACCGGTAGATTCACCGATACTGTTTGTATTGGTCCAACCATTTGTATCATCAGGATTCAAGCCGGCTTTTACCACTTTGCCTCCGAAAATAAATGGGTTCATTACCTGTGTGAATACCTGCATACTGTTGATATTAGCTTTACTGATCAGTTTTTTCGGCAGTTTGTATCCCAAAGAAATATTTCTAACCACACAGAATGATCCGCTATTAATGTATGACGCTTGTGTCAAAGAAGCATAATTGGTAGCTGCGGCCGCTGTACTAGGCTGTGGATATTTTCCACCAGGATTTGAGGGTGACCAAAATTCACTTTCATCGGCATGTCTTCCGTATCCTACATAAGCTCCTCCGTTTATTCCTCCGGGAATTAAAGATGCAAAATATTTCTGACCAATACGGGAATACAGGAAGAAACTCATTTCAAAATCTTTGTAGCTGAAAGTGTTTGTCAAACCCAATACACATTTAGGATCGGTACTTCCCTGAATTACTTTATCCGCATCGGTTAGTTTGTAGTCGGGTGTTCCCTGCTCCAACGGCTTGTACTGTCCAACTGCAAAGTTGTAACCGTTTGCTTTCCACTTAGCCATTTCGTCAAGATCAGATTGTGTATTTTGCCAGATACCGGCAATTTTATAATTGCGGAAAACCACTAAAGGCTGACCGATAAACCATCCGTTATATCCCTGGCTAGGCATATCCTGTTTTCCGTAAACCAATGAAACAATCTCGTTTTTATTTTTTGAGAAAGAGAAATCTGTTGACCAGCTAAAGTCTTTAGTTACAATATTCTTTGATGAAAGAGTAATTTCAAGACCTTTGTTACGGATTTGGCCTACATTATCAGTTTGAGTAGCATAGCCGGTAATTACGGGAATACTACGGTTCATCAATACATCTTTAGTGTTTGAAAGATACCCTTCTATTGTTCCGGTAATTCGTCTTTTAAGAATTTCAAAATCCACACCAAGATTGTATTGGGTTGTTCTTTCCCAACCTAACTCTTTATTAGGTTTATTATAAGGAAGCATTCCGTATGCAGCTGTTGTATTCCATGTGTATGCATATTGAGCCAACGGACCGGCAGAAGCATATGCACCTACCCCGGAGTTACCGGATGTACCCATACCAAAGCGAAGCTTACATTCATCCACCCAGCCCAGTTTTTTCATCCAGGGTTCTTCCTGCAATTTCCAGGCTACTGCAGCAGAAGGGAATGGAACAGTTTTATGTCCGGATGCCAACATGGATGATCCGTCGTAACGAATAGAAGCTGTAAACAAATACTTATCTAAAAGAGTGTAATTAGCACGCGCCATATAAGAAAGCATCTGGTTTTCTGAAAAGCTGGTTCCGTATGAGTCTGGTTTACCATTTGAGTTTGCAGCCAGATTATACCATTTACATGCATCATAGAAAATTCCGGAAGCAGATGTTGATGTACCTACATATTTATGATCTTCGGCTGATTGCATCAAGGTTAATCCCAGGTCATGCACGCCAAACTTTTTATTGAAGTACAACAAGTTCTCTATCAGATAACCGAAGTGATTATTAGAGGAGTATGCTGCTGCTGCTGAAGTTGCCACATCGTTTTTTAAACGGGTAGTCGAACCCGAACCTTGCCAGGTACCGGTATTGTTGTTTCTATAGTTTGTTCCAAAATTAAGGTGATATCTCAACCACGGAGTAAACTTAACATCCGTAAATACATTCGCCTGAATATTGGCTACCTTGGTAAGGTCATCTGTATTCTGTAAGTCAATCAATGGGTTATACAATGGTGCAGATTTATTATTACCCGGATACAGATTCATATTACCATTATCATCATAAGGTTTTGCCATCAGGTATTGAGACAATGAAATACCATAATAGTCATTGGCACCTGTAGCACTACCGGTACGGAAAATGTTTCCATATTGTTGTTCACTGTAAGTTGCATTAATTGAGGCACCGACAGTCAACCATTTGATTGGTGAAATTTCGCCATTGATACGGGTAGAATAACGGGTATACCCCTGATTCTTCTGAGTACCATCGTTATTGAAGTAACCAAAAGAAACATAAAGTTTTGAGGTTTCTGTTGCGGTAGAAAGATTGATTTGATGGCTTTGTGTTACACCGTTTTTGTTCAGCAATCCGATCCAGTCTGTTGTGGGAATATTTGCTGAATTATAAACGGGAACCTGAGCCGGCCATCCTGCAGCCTGTTCTGCGGCTGTAGTAGCACGCATTACGGGAGAAGCGTAGGTACCCGGATCGTTCCACTGGTAAGCAGCACGAATAGCGGCCATTGTAGCTGGATCTGAGTTTCCGAATTTCTTAATATCGGCACCTGGATTAGGATAGCTATAAGAGGTACTTCCATCGGTATAAGTACCACCGTTTATATTAGCCAGACGATAACGATCCAGCATCTCTCCTGCACTTGCCCAATCGGTTAATGAATTGATGTGGTCTAAAGTTATAGTACCACTATAGTCTATATTCACCTTTCCTTTTTTACCGCTTTTGGTGGTAATCAATATCACACCATTAGCACCACGCGATCCGTAAATCGCTGTAGATGAAGCATCTTTCAGAATCTCCATGGATGCAATATCATTAGGATCCACATCATTCATATCACCCATCAATACAATGCCATCCACAACATAAAGAGGTGAGTTCGAGCCTATAATCGAACGAGATCCACGAATAGTTATTGAAGAAACTGTTCCGGGACGTTGGTTGGAAACAATATCCACACCGGCAGCTTTACCCTGAATTGCATTGATTGCATTTTGTACCGGACGCTCACGGATTGTTTTTTCTGTTACCTGAGTCAATGCTCCGGTTACATCACTCTTTTTCACGCGGGCATAACCGATTGAAACGACTTCCCCTAATGCAACAGAAGACTCACTCAACTTCACATTAATCACATTTTTGGTTCCTACAGGAACTTTCTGTGATTCCATTCCAATAAAAGAAAAGCCTAAAACGGATTTTGCAGGAGCAGAAATAGTGTAATTACCATTAATATCTGTAATTGTTCCCTGCTTTGTTCCCTGAACGGAAACCGTTACACCGGGCAGAGGATTGCCCTGAATGTCTTTCACATTACCTTTCACAGTAACATTCTGTGCAAAGGTTAACTGAGCGGTCATAAATAAGACAAGCAAACAGACCGTCTTGAACTGAAAAAGTTTGGAGATACTTTTTCCAATAAGTGTTTTGTTTCTCATAGATTTTTGTTTATATATTAAATTGGTGTATTCTTGCTTTACAATCTGATTATAAAACAATTACTCATTACATTCCGGTTAACTATCCTTCTTCGCCCGTATCACATTTATTAAACAAAAGGTCAATATTTATCGTTCGGGTGGCGTAATCCCCAACTAACTTTATATACTTAAAGCCTCACTATTCATTCTTCTCACCTAAAAACAATCTTTTCACACCTGTAAAAAGCCAATATCTATTTATATATGATCACTTTTTGCGATTCTGAATTGTATGTGTATTTAAAGTTTACTTCAGCCTTAATCACATCCAGTATATGATTAATTCCCTCATTCTTCCTGAACTTACCGGTACAGGTATTGTTAAGTATTTCCTTATCCTGAACCTCAATGGTCACATCATAATAGCGCTCAAGTCTTTCCAGAATATCACCCAAAGGCATATCTTCAAAGGAATAAACACCGTTCTTCCACAACAAATCCCCGTTTTCGGCACTGGTGACGCTTCTCAGTTTTCCGTGATCAACCACTGCTTTCATATTGGGGGTTAATACAACCTGATCTTTTGATTTTTGATCTGTCACACTCACTTTTCCATTCACCAAAGTCGTATTAAACAGGGTATCTCCGCTTTCACTATAGGCATATACATTAAAGGCTGTACCTAAAGCTTTCACATCATAGCGGGACGTTGAAACGATAAATGGATGCTTTTTATCGTGAGCGACTTCAAAGTATGCTTCACCATCCAGCACAACGTGCCTTATTGCCATACCGTATGAAAAAGAATACCGGAGCTTCGTCTTGCTATTCATCCAGACTTTTGTTCCATCAGGCAAACTGACTTTCACCATCTGCCCGGCTGGCGCTTCTATGATTTGGCTGTATTGTTCCCGGTTATGCTCATAATGTTTAAAAAGGCCAAATGCAATTGTAGAGACTATAGCTACTACAGCTGCTATTTTGCCAAGTTCGAAAGAGATTCTACGAATATTGAGGCTTACTGTTTTTCGTTCCGGCTCAGCGGGAGCAGAAAACAATAACATATCCCATGCTTTACGCGCTTCAATAAACTCCTGTTTATTCTCCTCCGACTCATCAATCCAGTCGAGTAAGATTTTCTCATCTTCTGCTGAAATTTGGCCCTTGAAATAGTGGACAAATATTTCTCTGTTCATATCAATAAGGAGTTGCTTTGATATAAAACAACTAACAATACAATATCCCTAAAAGAAGAGTGATTTTTTTTACAAAAAGAAGAAGAAATAGGCGGTCATGTAATCTTTCAGACCGATGCGAAGAGATTTGAGGGCTTTAGTAACATGATATTCAACCCCTTTAACGGAGATATCCAGGCGTAAAGCGATTTCTTTATTGCTTAACTGCTGGAAACGGCTCATCTCAATAACCTGACGGGTTTGATCGGGCAATTTATCCAGGGTCTGACGAATAAGACTCTGAACTTCATTACTGAATATGGTTTCGGGATCCGTTGCTCTAAGTGTCAGACAACGGAGTTCTATCTCACGGGCCTGCTGCGTGATGATTTTTTCCTCCACGGCATAACGGGTCTGTAAATGCGATAAGTAGTTTAATGCCTTATTTTTAATAATGGAAAGAAGATAAGAGGGGATATTGGAATCTTCAGCCAGATTCTCTTTATTTTCCCACAAAGCAGTGAAGGCATCCTGAACAATATTCTCGGCCATGAATTCATCCCGTACATAAGAATTGGCAAAACTACGAAACCGACCAAAATAGCTTTGGTATATAGCACTATATACCCGCTCATCTCCCTGTTTCAGCTTTTTTAGATCTTCTATTTTGTACTCGTATGGATTCATATAAAAAATTCGTCGGTGGCAAAGTTAATATTTTTACAATAAGTCTAACGGGGAATTCTGTTGAATGTATCGGATTACATCAAACTTCCGCTTGCAACCTTTATCATTCATATAACGTATTTTCCCAAAAACAGGGCGCGTTATCCACGGCCGGTCATGCAATCCACAAATAGCCCATTGACAACCTACATATCCATTGGGATCACGTCCGTCAAGAGCATATTTATCATTGAGATAAATTGCAATTTGCAATGATTCCTGAGGCGAAGCTGTCCATTCCAATATTTTCTTGGCCCAATACATCCGCATATACCCATGAATTTTCCCGGAACGTAACAATTGCACCTGCGCGGCATTCCAGAGCGGATCATGCGTCTCAGCATGCTCAAACCGGGATAAACCGTAGAGATACTCCCGTTCATCTGCTGCATGGCGAAGCAGAGTTTCCCTGGCCCACTTCGGAGCCCCCTCCCACTTATCGTAATCAGGATTATAATAGCAGAAATTATCAGAAAGTTCGCGACGAACGATCAACTGCTCCAGATAGGCATCACGATCAACTGCCGGAACATCTGCCTTTAGCACCTCCAATACCAAACGCTGCGCCGATATCTGACCAAAATGGAGGTACGGCGAAAGATCTGACTGATATCCCAGCTCGGGATGATTGCGTAGCTCGTTGTAACCTGCCAGTTTTTGTAAAACAAAATGCGACATTGCTCTTTGAGCTGCAGCTTCACCTGTTGGTATCTCTAAAACAGAAACAGAACGATCCGGGTTCATTGCTGAAAGAAGACTATCCGCAGTAAAAGAGGTTGCCGCGTTACCCTCACCGGTTTGCATCAGTAGTTCTTTTTGAACCAATACTTCCGGCAAATCATTCAAAAAAAACGGAAGCTGCTTATTTATCTTTGGCCTAAGGGTATATGCGCCATACTCTTGTTTCTGCGAAGCAACACGACAAGGGACGATATTGTGGGCATCCACCTCAAAATGAGCAATACGGATTGTACGATTGACCGCCTCTTTCCATTGCCGCTTTACCCGCAACGGATCAAAATCAGAGAACAAAGCAGAACAGTTATTCTTAAATAGATATTGTAATATCTCACTGGCTGGCTCTCCCCTTAATATGTCAAACCGGATTCCCAGTTCCGCTAAGGTCTGCGACACATGCACCAAGCCTTTCAACATAAAATCAAACGAACGAAGAGTTGCACCCGGGAATTTCTCATCCAGACAAAAAACAACGCGAAGTTTTTTGCCGCTCCCAATAGCAAGTTGGGCAGCTGCCAATAAAGCATGGTTATCCCATACACGTTGATCGCGGCTCATCCAGTACACCACGAGAGGTGATTCCGCTACCGGACAATTATTAAGTATCTGAATTCGATTAGACATCTCTTATATCCATATTTACATATCCAATATCTCCGACTATTCTTAAACAGACAGATGCGAACATTGGTTTGACTTCCGGGTATATACTGAAAGCCCTATCTTTAAACGTACTATTAACGCTGTTTAAAATAGGATATCACAGTAATATCACAGTGGTATCACAGTAGTATCACAGTGATATCACAGTATTATATAGGACTGTGATATCTCTGTAATACCACTTTAATATTATTTCAACATATCCATTTCAAATATGTTTAAACCTATACTATAACCTATGTATAAAGCATTAAAACAGGATTTCAGGTATTTACACCCCTGTTCATTTTCAACTCAGGGATTGATGATATTCATTATATCAAACAGGCTCTTAATCAAAACTATTCAGGTAGCACAATGGAATCAACGTTTATTGAACAAAAGTAGAAGAAACCGGCAAACTGCAAAATGGACAAACGTTCAAAAATAATGTCAATCTATTCACAAATGATATTTCGGGAGAAACTCACTCAATACCGGATAGGCATTTCAACAAAAAGAATAAGGAATTCCGCTACAACCCACATAACTTAAACTGAAATCACCCACAATCAGGATATATCCGTAGCCTCCGGCGTGGATGTATGTCCTGCCGGGCGAACACAAAAAAAAGGCTTCTGTTCAAAATAGAACAGAAGCCTTTTCAATATTTTTTTAAGAGCAAATACTACTCTCTCGGACGAGCTTCTTTAACAACCATAGTACGACCTGCATACTCAGCACCGTTCAGTTGTTCGATAGCAGCTTTACCTTCGTTGTCGTTAGACATTTCTGCGAAAGCAAAACCTTTAGAACGGCCGGTTTCACGGTCTTTAATAACTTTAACGGACTCAACTGCTCCGTACTCTTCCAATACTTGTTTCAAGTCTCCTTCCTGAACACGATAGTTCAAGTTTCCAATGTAAATGTTCATAAGATAAATAGTTAAAAATAAGAATGTAATTGAGAGAAGAGAGAGTTTTTAACACGACTTACAAATCAGAAACTTGAATCCGGTAGATTTGTTTGGGAATTAAGCCAAGAGGTGAAAATCCGGTTAAGACTATCTATCTCAGCCACAAAGAAAAGCATAATTTTTCGATTTACAACATTTTACGTCAAAAAAATGCATCTCTCGGGAATTATTTTTGGAGAAAAAACAACAAGTAGTTTGATAATAAAAAGAATAGCACTAATTTTGCAGCCCAATTAAGCATAATCACATAAATTAAAATACGTCAGAATGAACGTTACACTTAACAAGATCGACAGTGCAAACGCCGTTGTCTCGGTAAAAGTTGAAAAGGCAGACTATCAGGAAAGAGTTGAAAAAGCGCTGCGCAGCTACCGTCAGAAAGCAAGCATCCCCGGCTTCCGCAAAGGAATGACTCCGGCCGGAATCATCAAAAAAATGTTTGGAAAATCTTTGTTGGCTGAAGAAATCAACAAATTGGTAGGTGAAGGATTATTCGGATATATCCGTGAAAACAACGTTAACATTCTTGGCGAACCTCTTCCCAACGAAACAGATCAAAAACCCATCGACTTCGACACACAAGAAGAGTTTGAATTTTTGTTCGATCTTGGACTGGCACCTGAAATCAACCTTTCTTTATCTAAAGAAGACGTAGTTGACTACTACCAGATCGAAATCACCAACGAAATGGTAAAAAAACAAGCTGATGCTTTTGCTGAACGTACAGGAAAATACGAACAAGCTCAGTCTGTTGAAGGAAAAGATATGATCAAAGGCAAACTGGTGGAACTGGACGAAGCCGGAAATGAAAAAGAAGACGGTATCCAGGCAGAAGCATCTGTAATGATCCCTCACTACTTCAAAAGCGAAGCAGAGCAAGCTAAATTCAACGGTGCCGCATTAGGATCGACTGTTGTATTTAACCCGCATGCAGCTTGCGCAGGCAACGAATACGAAATCGCACATATCCTTAAAGTAGATAAAGAGATTGCTAAAGAAATCACTTCAAATTTCAGCATCACCATTGAAGAAATCACCCGCCACGTACCGGCAGCTCTCGATCAGGAATTGTTCGATTCTGTTTTCGGTAAAGACAATGTGAAATCAGCAGATGAATTCGATGCAAAAATCAAAGAAATGATTGCATCTCAGGTAAAACCTGAAAGCGACTACAAATTCTGGTTAGATCTCCGCCCCGTACTTGAAGGCAAAGTTGGTGAATTAGCATTCCCGGAAGCATTCCTGAAACGTTTCTTACTGGCAACCGGTGAAAACAAAACTCAGGAATCTGTTGATGCAGAATACCCGGAAATGGTTAAAGAACTAATCTGGCACCTGATCAAAGAAAAACTAGCTAAAGACAATGCTGTTAAAGTCGAAGAGGCTGACCTGATCGAAGTAGCAAAAGGTGCTACACGCGCTCAGTTTGCCGGTTACGGAATGATGGACGTTCCTGCCGACATCCTTGAAAACTATGCAAAAAATATGCTGAAAGACGAAAAAACCCGTCGCGGTCTTATCGAACGTGCAATCGAAGACAAAATCCGTGATTGCGCTAAAGAGCAAATCTCCCTGAATGAAAAAGTAATCAGCCAGGAAGATTTCTACAAACTGTTCGAAGGACAAAACTGATCAATAAGATAATTATCCGATACTTGAACGCTCCGAAAGCTCAGGCTTTTCGGAGCGTTTCTTTTTCAGAAAACCCTTAACCGACAATAAAACAAACATATCCCCACCACAAACCTGAACATTACATATTAAATATTTTTACCTAAACTAACCGTATCCAGGTATTGATTTTCTGATTTTATTTATACCTTTGTTACTACTTATTAGCGTAAGAATCTGCTATAAAACATATTTTAAGCAATAACTATACACAATAATACAAAATCCACAATTATGCATACCGATTTCAGAAAATACGCAACCAAACATTTGGGAATGAATGGTTTGGCATTAGATAAATACACCGACATCGTCAGCAGTTATATATCTCCAACGATCATCGAAGAGCGCCAGTTGAATGTTGCACAAATGGATGTTTTCTCCCGGTTGATGATGGATCGCATTATCTTTATGGGAACACAGGTTGACGATTATTCGGCAAACGTAATCCAGGCACAGTTGCTTTATCTTGATTCTGCCGATCCGGGTAAGGATATATCTATATACCTGAATTCGCCCGGAGGATCAGTCTATGCAGGCTTAGGTATCTATGACACCATGCAGTATATCTCAAGTGATGTATCAACCATCTGTACCGGAATGGCAGCATCTATGGCTGCTGTGTTGCTCGTAGCCGGCACAAAAGGTAAACGTTTCGCGCTGAAACACTCTCGTATAATGATCCATCAACCTATGGGTGGTGCTCAGGGGCAGGCTTCAGACATTGAAATTACGGCTCGCGAAATTCAGAAACTCAAAAAAGAACTATACAATATCATTGCCGACCATTCGGGTAATCCTTTCGAAAGAATCGAAAAAGACTCTGATCGCGACTACTGGATGACTGCCGCCGAGGCACAGGAATACGGCATGATTGACAGCGTTTTGATCAGAACAAAATAATATATGGCAGGAAAATCAACAGACAAATGTAGCTTCTGCGGGAGAAGTGCAAAAGACGTCGGCATGCTGATCGCCGGAATGTCAGGGCATATCTGCGATATGTGTGCAGAACAGGCACATCTTATCGTAGCTGAAAACAAAGAATCATCTAAAAAAGATTCTTTTGCACTCACCGGAAAGAAACTCCCTAAACCGATTGAGATTAAAGAATTCTTAGACCAGTACGTAATTGGTCAGGATGATGCGAAACGATATTTATCCGTTTCGGTTTACAACCATTACAAAAGAATTCTACAAAAAAAACAAGACGATGATATTGAGATTGAGAAATCAAACATTATCATGGTGGGTCCTACCGGAACCGGTAAAACATTATTGGCCCGCACAATTGCGAAATTGCTTCACGTTCCTTTTACAATTGTAGATGCGACGGTATTGACTGAAGCCGGATATGTAGGTGAAGATATTGAAAGCTTACTGACCCGGTTACTTCAGGTTGCTGACTATGATGTCGATGCTGCTCAGCGTGGAATTGTATTCATCGATGAAATCGATAAAATTGCCCGTAAAGGCGACAATCCGTCTATCACACGCGATGTAAGCGGTGAAGGGGTTCAGCAAGGCCTGTTAAAACTGCTCGAAGGATCAGTTGTAAATGTTCCACCTCAGGGAGGACGTAAACACCCGGAACAGAAATTCATACAGGTAGATACGAAGAATATACTTTTCATATGTGGCGGAGCGTTCGACGGCATTGAAAAGAAAATTGCAGGACGACTTAATACTCGTGTAGTGGGATATGCAGCAGCTAAAGATACAGCTGAAATAGACAGAAACAATCTGATGCAGTATGTTGCCCCCCAGGATTTAAAATCATTCGGACTGATCCCTGAAATCATCGGACGTTTACCTATCCTGACCTACCTTACACAATTGGACAGAAACGCTTTGCGCCGGATTCTGACAGAGCCACGTAATTCTATTATTAAACAGTACGTGAAACTTTTCAGCATCGACGATGTAAAACTCGGATTTGAAGACGATGCTCTCGATTATATTGTGGACAGAGCTATTGAATTTAAGTTGGGGGCCCGTGGACTGCGCTCAATTACCGAATCGATTATGACTGATGCAATGTTTGATATACCTTCATCAGATATCAAGGAGCTGAGAATATCTCTTGAATATGCTAAAACGAAGCTGGAAAAATCCAATCTGAGCCGTTTTCAGGTAGCTGAATAAAAACTACGATTCATAGGAAAAATCTGAGAAAAAGGTTGTATATTTCATCTCGGTCTGCATAACTTTGTTACTGCAGCTACAAACTCAGAATTAAAAAATCATTGAAGACATGGCAAACCAGATTAATTTGACCGAACAGCTGAAAAAACATTTTGGATTCGATAGCTTCAAGGGAAATCAGGAGAGTGTGATCTCGGAGGTTATGCAAGGTAAAGATGCATTTGTATTAATGCCTACAGGCGGAGGCAAATCTCTTTGCTACCAGTTGCCTTCTTTATTGATGGAAGGTACCGCGATAGTTATATCCCCGCTGATTGCCCTGATGAAAAATCAGGTCGATGCCATGCGAAACTTTAGTGAGGAAGACGGAGTTGCCCATTTCCTGAATTCATCTTTGAATAAAGCTGCAATAGATCAGGTAAAAGAAGATATTCTTTCCGGGAAAACCAAGTTACTATATGTAGCCCCGGAATCCCTGACCAAAGAAGAGAATATTGAATTTCTCAAGCAGACAAAAATCTCTTTTTATGCTGTAGATGAAGCACATTGTATTTCGGAATGGGGACATGACTTTCGTCCGGAATACCGCCGAATCCGTCCGATTATTAACGAAATCGGAGTTCGCCCTTTGATAGCACTTACGGCGACAGCCACGCCTAAGGTACAGCATGATATTCAGAAGACATTGGGTATGTTAAATGCAAAAGTTTTCAAATCTTCATTTAACCGTTCAAACCTCTACTATGAGGTCCGCCCCAAAAACCAGAATATCGATAAAGAGATTATCAAATACATCAAGCAACAGAAGGGTAAGTCCGGCATAATCTATTGTTTGAGCCGTAAAAAGGTAGAAGAACTTGCTGAGATCCTCCAGGCAAACGGGATTAACGCGTTAGCCTACCATGCCGGCATGGAGTCCGGGACCAGATCGGCTAACCAGGACTCTTTCCTGATGGAAAAGGTCGAGGTGATTGTAGCTACAATAGCGTTCGGTATGGGAATTGACAAGCCGGATGTCCGATATGTGATCCATTACGACGTTCCGAAAAGTCTTGAAGGATATTATCAGGAGACCGGACGTGGAGGACGAGACGGAGGAGAAGGTCAGTGTATTGCCTTCTATTCCCATAAAGACCTGCAAAAGCTTGAAAAATTTATGCAGGGAAAACCGGTAGCCGAACAGGAGATTGGCAAACAGCTGTTATTAGAAACAGCCGCTTATGCTGAATCTTCAGTTTGCCGTCGAAAACTACTCTTACACTACTTTGGTGAAGAGTATAAAGAAGAAAATTGTGGAAATTGTGATAATTGTTTAAATCCTAAAAAACAGGTGGAAGCGAAAGAATTACTAAGTACAGTGATTGAGACGGTCATCGCCTTAAAAGAAAAGTTCAAGGCAGACCATGTGGTTGATGTTATTATTGGAAAAGAAACCTCTGAAATTCAATCTTATAAACACGACGAGCTCGACGTGTTCGGTTGTGGAACCGATGAAGAAGATAAAACCTGGCATACTGTTATTCGCCAGGCCTTAATTGCAGGATATCTGGATAAAGATATCGAAAACTACGGACTATTAAAAGTTACTGCAGCAGGACGCAAGTTCCTGGACAAACCCGTTTCGTTCAAAATTACAACAGACAATGACTTTGAGGATGATGTAGACGAAGCTCCGATCAAAGGCGGTGGCTCATGTGCTGTTGACCCCGGACTCTTTGCGATGTTGAAAGATTTAAGAAAAAAACTGGCTAAGAAACTTGAATTACCTCCTTACGTAATTTTCCAGGATCCTTCTCTCGAAGCTATGGCAACAACTTATCCTGTAACAACGGAGGAGTTGCAAAACATCCCCGGTGTAGGAGCCGGTAAAGCCAAACGCTATGGAGATGAGTTTATAAAGTTGATCAAAAGACACGTTACGGAAAATGAGATTGAGCGTCCCGAGGATTTACGCGTACGCACAGTTGCCAATAAATCAAAACTGAAAGTTTCGATCATCCAGAGTATCGACCGTAAAATTGCCCTTGATGATATTGCAGAATCAAAAGGAATTGAATTCAGTGACCTGCTGGATGAAGTGGAGGCAATTGTCTATTCCGGAACAAAAATAAATATAGATTATTTCCTCGATGAAATTATGGATGAAGATCATGTTGACGACATCTTCGAATATTTCAAAGAGGCAGAATCTGATGATCTGGAAGATGCTATCAAAGAGTTAGGTACTGATTATACAGAAGAAGAGATCAGACTGGTTCGCATCAAGTTCTTATCAGAGATGGGTAATTAGCCCCATCAAACATTTACAAAAAGCGCTCGGTTTCCCAATGGAAACCGGGCGCTTTTTTTGTAGAATAAAATATCCCTGCAATTAAAAAACCGGATATACTTTTGCAACATTTATTCTCAAACTGTATCCCTGATCGCAGAAAAAAAAGCGACTTAACTCAAAGTTAAGCCGCTTTTCATATATCCATCTTACAATAACGATTTATTTCCGTTTTTGCTTCTGTTTTTGTTGCTCACGTACAATTTGCTGCTGACGTTTTTGAGCGTCTTCAAGCCGTGCCATAAAGCCTGACTTCTTCTTCATTGGTTTCTTTGCATTTTCATGCAGTTTAGCCAACAGTTTCTCTTCATTAATAAACTGACGGAAAGCCAGAGTCTGAAGAATAGTGATCAGGGTAGAAATAAAATAATAATAGCTCAAACCTGATGCAAACTGGTTCAGAACGAAAAGGAACATGATTGGCATAATGTACATCATGGTCTTCATACCCGGCATTTGCGCCTGTCCCGTATTTGTTGCATCCATATTAAACTTAGTATAGACGATATTGGTCGCGGTCATCAACAAACAGAACAAGCTAACGTGATTTCCGTAATACTGGCTAACCAAAGGAATCTGAGCAGACCAACTGATAATCGAGTCATACGTCGACAAATCAGTAGCCCATAAAAAGCTTTGCTGACGTAATTCTATCGATGACGGAAAGAACATATACATCGCGATCAGGATAGGCATTTGCAGTAACATAGGTAAACATCCGCTCATGGGATTAACCCCTGCTCGTTTATACAAATCCATGGTCGCTTTTTGTTTTTCCATCATCTTGTCTTGTCCGGGGTACTTTTCGTTAATAGCTTCCACCTGCGGACGCAATACACGCATTTTGGCAGAAGAAATATACGATTTATAAGTAAGCGGGAATAAACAAATTTTAATGACCAGAGTAAGCAACAGAATAACAATTCCGTAATTACTGATATATTTCTGGAAGAAGTTAAACAACGGAATTACTGCAAACTGATTTACCCAACGGAACATTTTAGCTCCCAGGGGAACTAATTTATCCAGACGTAGCTTTTTATCATCATCTGAAATTCCTTTATCCAGCTTTCGAAGTGTAGGATAGTGGTTCGGACCGAAGTAGTAGCTCATTGAAACGGACTTCTTACCTTTCGGGTCAAACTCAAACTCAGCTTTTGTATCGTATTGTTTTAAATATCCGGGGACATTTTTCAACACTTTAGATGAAATATTCACTGAGCTGAAAGCATCATTTGCAATCAATACACTTGAGAAGAACTGATCTTTATAGGCAATCCATTTTACTTTATTGGGAAGATCTTTCTGGTCGTCTTTCGAATCACTCAAATAATCAACTTCGTCTGCAAGATATTTGAAATAGAGATTCGAATATTTATTCTCATTTTTATCTCCCTTTTCCTGTTGACGGAGTTTCTCACTCCAATTCATTTCCAATACATTGGTATTGGCTGCCAGAACACTATCCAATCCGTTTGCATGAATATCGAATTTCATCAGATAATCCTTGGGACGAACAGTATAAACGAAATCCAGACAGCTATTGCCGCCCGCATTCAGGCGCATAGTAATCGTGCTGTCTTTCAGAATAGGCGTAAAATAAAGATCTGAAGTATTCACGATACGGTTATTGGCTGTCACCAATGTCAATCCGAAAGAACCTTCCTCACCTTTAAACAAATAGAGCGGAAGAGAATCATGTGTTTGATATTTCTTCAAACGAACGGAATAAATGCGACCGCCTTTATTGCTGAATTTGACCTCCATCAACTCGTTTTCGAGGGTTTCGATCTTTTCAGTACCTGTGGCAGCTGCAGCAAATGCACCAAAGTTGGATAATTTGGCTGAATCGGAAAGTATATCCTGAGTCTTAGAGCTTGGTGTTTTTGCTTTTTGTTCAGCAAGCTGCCGATTCTGTTCAACTAATGCAATCGAGTCATTGTATCGTTGCTGTAATTTCTGTTGATCTGCATTAGGTTTATTCAACCAACTGAAGACAAATAAAATAGCTCCAATCAATACAAACCCGAGAATCGTATTTCTATCCATTTCTTGTTATTAATATTGTTTTTACTCGTTATGAAAAACAGTAATTATTTTTTGTTATTGATCGCTGCTTTCACGAAATCAACAAACAACGGATTAGGTTTCAATACGGTACTATTGTATTCAGGGTGATACTGTACGCCTACAAACCACTTCAATGCAGGTATCTCAACCACTTCAACCAATCCGGTATCGGGGTTGTGCCCCACACAACTCATGCCCGCATTTTCAAAATCTGTTTTGTATTTGCTATTGAATTCAAAACGGTGACGATGACGTTCCTGAATTTGAGTGCTGCCATATGCTTTTGCAGGAGTTGAATCTTCTTCCAATTCACAATCATATGCTCCCAAACGCATGGTCCCTCCCATATTGGTAATACCTTTTTGCTCTTCCATCAGGTCGATCACATTATAAGGTGTTTTAGTATCCATTTCTGTTGAATTGGCATCCTCGAAACCCAATACGTTACGGGCAAATTCAATCACCATACATTGCATACCCAGACAGATTCCTAAAGTCGGAATATCATTTTCACGGGCATATTTAATAGCTGAAAATTTACCGTCAATACCTCTCTGACCGAATCCCGGAGCGATAAGAATACCATCCATATCCTTAAGATGTTCATTTGCATTTGCATCATTAAGCTTTTCAGAATGAATATATACCAGTTTCAGTTTGTAATCGTTATATGTAGCAGCCTGAAGAAGTGATTCATTAATGGATTTGTAAGCATCCTGTAATTCTACATATTTACCTACCAAACCAATCTTCACTACTTCAGTGGCTGATTTCAGTCGGGTAAGAAACTGTTTCCACGGACCTAAATCCGGAGCTTCGCCAACTGGCATTCCCATTTTTTTCAGGGTAACTACATCAAGGCCCTGCTCTTGCATTTTCAATGGCACTTCGTAAATAGAAGGCATATCGATAGACTGGATAACAGCATTAGGCTCTACGTTACAGAAAAGAGCTACTTTACGACGGATATCCTGACTTAACTCATGCTCAGTGCGCAACACCAATATATCCGGCTGAATTCCAAGCTCCTGTAATTGTTTTACAGAATGTTGGGTCGGCTTCGTTTTCAGTTCTTTTGCTGCAGCAATATAAGGAACATATGTTAAGTGTATGCATAGGCAGTTTTTACCCAATTCCCAACGGAGCTGACGAACGCTTTCCACAAAAGGAAGAGATTCAATATCTCCTACTACACCACCAATTTCGGTAATAACAAAATCAAATTTATATTTTGTTCCGAGCTGCTTAACATTGCGTTTAATTTCATCAGTGATGTGAGGAACTACTTGTACGGTTTTACCCAGATAATCACCGCGACGCTCTTTATCTATCACGCTTTGGTAAATTCTTCCCGTAGTTACATTGTTTGCGCGGGTAGTTTCAGTGTTAATGAAACGTTCATAGTGTCCAAGGTCGAGGTCTGCCTCATGACCGTCAACAGTCACATAACATTCACCATGTTCATAGGGATTGAGGGTTCCCGGATCGATGTTGATATAGGGGTCAAATTTCTGAATGGTGACTTTATAGCCGCGAGCCTGCAACAGCTTTGCCAATGAAGCAGAAATGATTCCTTTTCCCAATGAAGAGGTAACTCCGCCTGTAACGAAAATGTACTTTGTTTCGCTCACAATGATTAAAAATTAGGGGTTTAAAAACAATCTGCAAAAGTACAACTTTTTTTCCAATGTAAAACCTCAATAATCAATACACCCTTTTCTATACTACTATTTTATACTAATTTTGCAGCAAATATAGGTTGATATGAAAAGAGGTATAAGTAAATTGTGGTTGCTGGTGACAATTGCCGGCTGTACAACAACAGTCGTAAGCTATGGTGCAGAACCTGCTATAACTGCAGGAGTAACCGATTCAACAGAGGTTTTACAAGAAAAAGGACTAAAGAGCTTAATTGATACGACAACAAATTTTATTCCTCAGGGCATGGAGGGCAACACAGAGCTAATGCCACATAATCTTCCACAACAGGAGCCTGACTCTGCTATCATTGATCCGGAAGATGAATTTTATAAAACCTACGGTTTCTACAATCGGATGTTAATGCCTATTGAATATGATCGCCCCTATCCTACAGACGTATGGAAACTGAAGCCATATGTATATTCTTTCGAAGCAGAAAAGAAACAGCTTGAGCTTTCAGTTGAAATCAATCCTGAGCTTGAGGAATATTTCCAGATTGACTCTCTCAGGCAATCCATATTACATAATATAATTTTCAAGAATCCATTTTTAGTCTCAGGTCTCAAAAAGGCACTCCCCAACGACCTTGATATCAGAGAAGTGGGATCACCTGTTGAACACGGATTCACATTGGGTTCTTTAATCAACGCCAATGTTGATATTTCAAGAGTAAAAGCTTCTGATAAAATTAATGTAAATCTGGGTAAACAGGGCTACTGGGCCTATGCAAACAAATCATCGCTCCAGTTTTCTCAAAACTATATCTCTTCGAACTGGCAACAGGGCGGGGAAAGCAACCTTGCTCTAAACGGAGCCTTGAGCATGAAGGCCAATTACACTCATGTAAAAGGACTTACCTTTAATAATGAACTGGAATGGCGGGCAAGCTTTTTCACTGCACCAAGCGATACGGTACGTTCTTGGCGTGTGACAGACGACCTTTTCCGGTTAACCTCCAATTTCGCACTGAAGGCATTTCATAAATGGAATTACTCAACAACAGCTGAGTTCAAAACCCGCTTTTTCAACTCATTTAAAACAAACTCCAATACCAAACTGGCCTCCTTTCTTTCCCCCGGAGAATTTAGTTTCAGCATTGGTATGAGCTATGCCAATTCATTCAGCAAACTCAAGATAAAAGACTTTAATCTTGCTCTATCGCCCTTTTCTTATAACTGGAAGTTTATTGTAGAGGACAAGGTCGATGAAACACGTTATGGTATTGCAAAAGGTAATGCATCATTGAAACAAATCGGTTCGCGTCTCGATCTGAAATACACGTATGAAATGAAAAAAAATATCAGCTGGGACACCCGTTTCTATTACTTTACAACGTATAAAAACGTTGAATCAGAATGGGAAAACACAGTTAACTTTGCCGTAAACCGCTTCTTCTCGACCAAAATATTCTTTCATCTGAAATATGACGACAAACGCAACCTGAAAAGCAACGAAGACTCATACTTTCAATTCAAGGAGCTGCTAAGCTTCGGATTCAGCTATGTATGGTAATAAATAACACACTGTTTACCCAGACATGGAATATCTGACAAATCCTACAGGACTCCGATAAAGATAAAACATAAAATCTGGTTTGGATTTAAAAGAGGACATACTCTTTCTTTGGGCTTTCCCCGACAACGCTTACTTGTTCATAGCATACCCGCTATGCTGGGTATACAAAATATAAAAACCGCTTACCCAAAATCGGATAAGCGGTTCCTGAATATTCTTTAGAGGTAATAATTACCACAATTTAGCAGGGTACTCACCTGCTTCAATCAGAGTATTGATTTTCGCCACAACCGCAGGACGGTCGTCTGCATAAGTTACCCCAAACCATTTAGATGGAGTATCCAATACTTTCAGTTTGATTTTATTGGTATTGATCAGATCGTTCACAAGCAGAGGGATGAAGTATTCCGCTTTAATATTGTCAGCATTCTGCTTTAAGAAATCAATAAAGTAAGATTCAGAATAGTCGAAATAATCAGGCGTAAATCCCCACATATTCATTGAAACCGGAGTATTGTCATTGATGGAAACAAACTCACCGTTTTCATCTTTATATTTTACAACACCATCCACACGCTCAATGTGTGTACGTTCGACTACCGTAGTCAGATAGCTATCTTTATTAACCTCACATACACCGCGGGCTACAGCTCCACTTTCAGACAACGTATTTCCAACCCGGTAACCGATCATGCAATACTCGTTTGTTTTGCCTGCTAACTCTTTTAATGAGTCTGCTAGTATCGCAAAGCTTTCGCGACCATAGAAATCATCTGCATTGATTACAGCAAATGGTTCTCTGATAACATCCTTACCCATCAGTACGGCATGATTAGTTCCCCAGGGCTTTACACGTTCCGGATTCAGAGGAAATCCTTCGGGTAAATAATCCAACTCCTGAAATACCAATTCAACCGGAATTACATTCTCGTACTTTTTAATAATCTTATTGCGAAAATCATCTTCAAAACTATGACGGATTACAAAAACAACTTTTCCAAATCCGGCGCGTACAGCATCGTAGATAGAATAGTCCATAATGGTTTCACCGTTGGGTCCCAGCCCATCCATTTGCTTAAGTCCGCCGTAACGGCTTCCCATTCCGGCTGCCAGAACAAATAATGTAGGTTTCATGTGTAGTTAATTAGTTAAAAGTTATAAGTGCTTAAAAAACGACGTAAAGGTACTCAATTTTAGTAACCTGCAATTCTGATGAAGTGAATTAATTTTGCTACTTTTGCCCAAATTATTCGGACAGAATGGAACCAAAAGAACTTGTTTTCTCGAAAAATGTGGTTGAGTTTGTGACAGTTGGCGTTGAATACTGCCGACTGCTCGAACGGGCGATGGAATATGATCGTAATGAGTTTGTGGATCGTTGCATAAAGATCCTCCCGTTACTTTATTTGAAAGCGACACTTTTACCTGACGGCGAACTCATCAGTGATGACCCTGCTGAAGAGTTTGTCACAGAAGAAGCATATGGAATAATCGCCAATACAACGGCCTCAATACTTGGAAGCAAAGACGATTATCTTGAAACCTTCCATCCGGAAATGAAATTCAGCGACACACCTGTTTTAGCAAATATATCAGAAGATCTGGCTGATATTTATCAGGACATAAAGAATCTCACCTCAATCTTTAGCATAGGTTATGAACCAACGATGAATGATGCGCTGATTATTTGCAAAGATAATTTCGCATCTTTCTGGGGGCAAAAACTGGTTAATGCTATCGGGGCATTACATCACATCCGCTTTGATGAAGATGACTCAGAGGATTTTGAAGAAGAAAAAGAGGCAGGTAGTAACTGGTCAGGCAAATCGGGCTGGGATCCTGAAGATATTGATGAAGAATTGAAAAACTGGGAATAAATTGACTCATTCAAATATAACAAAAGAAGAAATAAGCACACTACCTGTCGTCAATTTTGAAGGCAGAATATTTGTGGTGCAAACTGAAGAAGAGGTTACAAAGGCCGTAGCCTATTTATCTGATTTTAATGAAATCGGATTTGACACCGAAACCCGGCCATCATTCAAGAAAGGGAGCCGACATAAAGTCTGCCTGCTGCAACTCTCGACCGCAGACACCTGTTTTCTCTTTCGTTTAAACATGGTCGGATTACCATTACCACTTGTCACTCTGCTTAAAAACGAGAAAATTAAGAAAATCGGACTGGCTATCCGTGATGATTTTTCGGCATTAAGTCAATGGCATCCTTTCAATCCGAAAGGACAACTTGAACTCCAAACCTTTGTAAAGCCTTACGGCATCCTGGACAATAGCTTGCAGAAAATATATGCGCTTCTCTTCCGGCAAAAGATCTCTAAAAGCCAAAGGTTAACCAATTGGGAAGCCGATGTACTGACAGATTCACAAAAAAGATATGCTGCAACAGATGCATGGGCCTGTCTCAAAATATACCAGGAGCTGATCAAAACCGAACAACAAATAGAAGAAGACCTCACCAATAAACCGATTTCATTATCCGAATAATATATGTCATATAAAAAAATAATTCTTAAGCCAGGTAAAGAAGATTCATTAAAACGTTTTCACCCCTGGATTTTCTCAGGTGCAATTGCTAAAGCAGAAGGCTCTCCTGAAGAGGGTGAAGTTGTTGAGGTTTTCACTTCAAACAATGAATTCATTGCCATTGGACATGCACAAATCGGTAGTATAGCTATTCGGGTACTATCCTTCAAACAAGAACCAATTGACCTGTCATTCTGGAAAAAAAGGCTGAATGCGGCATTCGAACTTCGCAGATCGATCGGATTAGTAGCCGGAGACCAAAACAATGCTTACCGAATGGTGCATGGCGAAGGAGACAACCTCCCCGGATTGATTGTGGATGTTTATGCACAAACAGCTGTTATGCAGGCTCATTCTCCGGGTATGCACTATGCCCGACATGATATCGCCCAGGCTATGAAAGAGGTCATGGCCGATGAACTGCAGAATATCTATTACAAATCAGAGACAACCCTTCCCTACAAAGCTGAATTGGGTCAGGAAAACGAGTACCTTCTCGGCAAGCATGGTGAACCGATAGCCATTGAAAACGGATTAAAATTCCACGCTGACTGGCTAAAAGGCCAAAAAACAGGATTCTTCGTGGATCAACGCGACAACCGCTCGCTACTTGAGAAATATTCACACGGACGTTCTGTATTAAACATGTTTTGCTATACCGGCGGATTCTCTTTCTATGCCATGCGCGGAAATGCCCAACTTGTTCATTCGGTAGACAGCTCCGCCAAAGCGATAGAACTTACCAACAAGAATGTTGAGTTAAATTTCCCCGGAGACCCACGCCATCAGGCATTTGCTGTAGATGCATTTAAGTTCCTGGACAATATGGAATCGCAATACGATCTGATCATCCTGGATCCTCCTGCTTTTGCCAAACACAAGAATGTCCTTCGAAATGCTTTGCAGGGATACCAAAAACTTAACGCCAAAGCGTTCCGGAAAATCAAACCGGGTGGAATACTATTTACATTCTCCTGCTCGCAAGTGGTAAGCAAAGAGAACTTCAGGCTTGCTGTATTCAGTGCAGCGGCACAGTCAGGGCGTAAGGTTCGTATCCTGCACCAACTGACGCAACCTGCAGATCACCCTATCAACATCTATCATCCGGAAGGTGAATATCTGAAAGGGCTTGTACTACATGTTGAATAACCGTTAACAAATCAACAATCCGGATTTAGTTTTGACAGGATCCGTAGATATTATATTTTGCAATCAGGAATCCATACTTAAAAATGCATATTCCACTGTCAAAAGAACCAATTGCACAATTTTTTTCAACAAACAATCCGTGTTCTACAACATAAAAAACCTGTTTTTATACGATGTTTATCATGGAGCAGGATTTAAGGTTTTTAAAAGAGTCCAGGTTGTCGGAAGACAGCCTTTTTCTCTTATTATTCAACGCGTTATATAGCCAAAAGCAAACCCTGAGGGATCAGAAAAACCTGTATCTTTAATGCTATAAGCTTTTATTTCCTTTAGTGTTCTGAAATAGTCAACTATAATATTTCTAAATTTTTATAATAATCGAAGCCGATTTGGATTCTAAGCCGAAAATGTTTCTATTTTTGCAGCTCTTAATCCTGTCATTAACACATGCAATTCAATAGATAATGAAAATAAAACAACTATTTCATTTAGGCATTTTCACACTTTTTGCATTCCTGGTTGCCTGCAACACCGAAGACACAACAAGTACTCTTTCATCTGATGCTGAAATTACCAAATTTGTTCTTACAGCAAACGATTCTGTCATGAGTGATCTGGACAATGTTTTTTTTACAATTGATCAGAAAAACGGAAAGATCTACAATGCCGACTCACTCCCTGTCGGAACAAAATTCACTAAATTATTGGCTGGAATCACATTTAGTTCAGCATCAAAAGCTACAATCCGCTATATTTCAAAAGATTCAATAAGCTATAGTTCAACTGACTCTATTGATTTCACCAACCCATTTACCATTGAGGTTGTAGCTTACGATGGATTAACAAAAAAAGAATATGATGTCAGACTAAACGTACACAAGCAGGAGCCTGACTCCATGCAATGGAATCTACTATCCTCTAACATCTGGCCTTTTGAATATAATTCAAGCAAAACAGTCCATTTCAACGGGAAATTCCTGACCTATTTTAAAAACAGCTTATCTTATTCACTCCATAGCTCTCCTGACAACAATGGTATCCAATGGAACAGTGAATCACTGAACGGATTTCCGCCAATGGCAAATATCAACTCCATTGTTACCTTTAACGGTGCATTGTATATAACCACAAACGATTCTCAACTATACAAATCAACAGATGGCCAGAACTGGGTTTTAGCAACATCTGAAACAGGATTTGTTACACTTCTCGGAGTCATTAAGGACCATAATGGTAGCGAAAGACTAATTGCTGAGAAAAAGAGCAATAATATTTATTTTCTTGCAAATTCTACAAACGGACAGACATTTAATCCTTGCGGAGACGCATCTTTACCGAATGATTTCCCAATATCAGATTTTGCAACCATTACCAATCCGGGAGCAAAATCCAATAAATTATCTATAATCGGAGGTACTGCTCCCAATGGTTCTATTTTAAGCAGCCTGCATCAAATGTACTGGGACAAGTATGGCTTCCATTGCGGTTATAACATCAATAGCAACGATATTGATGGATACAACGGATTTGCTAATCGAAAAGGAGCAATGGCGTATTATTATGATGGCAAAATGGTAGTTAGCTGTGGTAATTCAAACAACACTATCTATAACGATGTATACACATCTATAGACAACGGTGTGTCATGGAAACGACAAAACTCCCTGATCAATTTACCTGCAAATTTCCGCTCCCGTGCAAACGCCTCAACCTATATTGATGCCAATAATTTTGTATGGGTATTTGGTGGCAATGGAAACGGAAATGTATTAGTTAAAGAAGTTTGGAAAGGTAGAATTAACCGTTTAGGATTTGTTTATAAGAACTAATCCTAAATCGGGAAATACTGAACATTCCCGATTTGCGTTATTAATAAGATAACATTAATAACCGGAAACAATGAAACATTCAGTCAAACGCATTCTTTTGCTTGTTGTTCTTCTCGGTTCCCTGGGAATCGCGAAATCACAAGAATATCTATATGAAATCGGGCCTACAGCCGGTGCCTCTTTTTACAGTGGTGATGCTAATAATTTTGCGCTGTTTCAAGAACCCAAATCAGTATACGGAATTAGTATCAGACGTAATTTTAATTTGAGAACAGCATTAAAGCTGGATTTATTAAATGCAGAAGTATCTGGTGATACGCGAAAGACATCAAATGCATTGCCAATTCCGGGGTATTTGGTATTCAACACTAAATTTCACGACATCAATGCCCATTTGGAATATAGCTTTTTCAGCTATAGTGATACATTTAAATATAAAGAAACCAGGAAGTTTACTCCTTACATCTTTACCGGTCTGGGTTTTACATGGGTAAGTAAACCATTTTTTTTGCGCACACCTCCATATGGAAACCCACGCTTTCCATATGGTACAATGGTCAATGATCCAACCCGTATGAGTTGTTTGAATATCCCGTTGGGATTAGGCGTAAAATACAAAATTGCTCATCGATATAACATTGGATTAGAATATTCCCTTAATATGCTGTTCAGTGATAAAATCGAACGAATTGATGTATTGGATGACGCTTACCATGCCGAATCAAATGCTCTGTTAAAAAACAAAGATTGGCATTCTTACTTAAAATGCTATATCACGGTTGATATCATTCAACGAAGGTGCAAATGTAATAAACTTAAATAATGTCATTAAAAGAACAGATAGATTTACAACGCTTGCCTCAGCACATTGCAATCATTATGGATGGGAATGGACGCTGGGCTAAACAGCATGGCAAATCACGAAGTTACGGCCATCAATATGGCGTAGAAAGCGTGCGCAATGTCATTCAGGCAGCTGTTAAATTAAATATCGGGTATCTGACTTTATATACATTTTCCAGTGAAAACTGGAATCGTCCGGATGATGAAGTACAAGCCCTGATGGGATTATTGGTACATGCCATCGAACACGAAAAAGCAGATCTGAACAAAAATAATATCCGGATGAAAGTGATTGGAGACACAAGCAGACTTTCATCAGGTGTAAGAGAAACATTGTTTAATTGTATTGAAGACCTTTCCCAAAATACAGGGCTCACATTAGTACTTGCTCTCAGCTATTCTGCCCGTTGGGAGATTCTGAACGCAGTACAATCAATCGCTTCTGACATTAAAGAGAACCGAATTTCCTCTTCCGACATTGACGAGACGCTGTTTAGTCAATATCTGACTACCAAAGAAATTCCGGACCCCGATCTGATGATCCGTACAGGGGGAGAAATCCGTATCAGTAATTTTCTGCTTTGGCAATTAGCCTACGCAGAACTCTACTTTACAGAAGAGTTCTGGCCGGACTTTGGCGAAGAAAGCTTTTACAAAGCCATTTGCTTTTATCAATCCCGTGAACGTCGTTTCGGTAAAACGAGTGAACAAATCAATTAATTGAGCTAACGAAGAACATCCTATACAAATGCTTAAGAAACTAATTTTCACGATTGCTTTTGTCGCCGGACTCACAGTCACTAATGCGCAAGACAATGCCGTAAAAAATGAGACTGTAACCGAGAATCCTACGATTCAGTACACCAACACTCCCCAAAAATATGAAATTGCCGGCATTACCGTTTCAGGAGTAAAGAATTACGAAGACTATGTTTTAATTGGATTCTCCGGATTAACAGTTGGACAACAAGTTACCGTTCCCGGAGACGATATT
Source organism: Bacteroidales bacterium (assembly GCA_963662365.2). GTDB lineage: Bacteria > Bacteroidota > Bacteroidia > Bacteroidales > UBA7332 > CAXXIC01. The sequence goes on along the minus strand of CAXXPA010000006.1, from coordinate 2,476 downwards.
ACCAATGCTGTTAAACGATTCTGGAAACATGGTCTGTTTTCCGACGTACAAATAAAAGCAACGAAAATTGAAGGCAAGAAAATATGGCTTGAAATTGCGCTTAAACAGCGTCCGAGAATTTCTGAGATCAACTTTATCGGATTGAAGAAATCAGACAAGGATGATATTGAAACAAAATTAGGTTTGATTAAAGGAAATCAGGTTACTCCTAACCTGATAGACCGGGCGAAAAAGGTTATCCAAAAGCATTATGAAGAAAAAGGATACCGCAATGTCGGTGTGGATATTCGTCAAAAGGAAGATTTAAGCAAAGAAAATCAGGTTCAGATAGACATTGAAGTCGACAGAAAATTAAAAACAAAGGTTCAGCGAATTTTCATTACCGGAAACCAGGCCTTGTCAGCAAACAAGATCCAAAGAACCATGAAAAAGACCAATGAAAAAGGCAAATTGGTCAATTTCTTCAAACAAAAGAAGTTTGTTGACAGCGACTTCGCAGCAGATAAAGAACTAATCATAAAAAATACAATGAGTTGGGATATCGTGATGCGGTAATCCTTAAAGATAGCATCTCGCAAGTTAATGATAAGTTCGTAAATGTCTACCTGAATATCGACGAAGGTAAAAAATACTATATCCGTAATATCAAATGGGTTGGTAATACAATTTATCCCTCTGCTTATCTCGATCAGATATTGAGAATGAAAAAAGGAGATGTGTACAACCAGAAACTATTGGAAGACAGAACACAAACAGAAGATGACGCTGTAGCCAACGAATATATGAACAACGGATATCTTTTCTTTAATCTGGAACCTGTTGAAGTTAACATTCAAAACGATTCTGTTGACCTGGAAATGCGTATATCGGAAGGACGTCAGGCTACAATCAATAAAGTTGAAATTAAAGGTAATGACCGGCTTTACGAACATGTAATTCGTCGTGAGCTCCGGACTAAACCCGGTCAGTTATTCAATAAAGCTGATATCCAGCGATCTGCACGTGAAATTGCTCAAACAGGACATTTTAATCCCGAAAATATGGATATCCGCCCGACTCCGAATCCTGAAAACGGTACTGTGGATATTCTATACGGACTGGAGTCTAAAGCAAATGACCAGGTAGAGTTCTCTGCAGGTTGGGGGCAAACCGGTATTATCGGAAAATTGAGTCTGAAGTTCACCAACTTCTCGATGAAGAACCTGTTTAATCCCAGCACATATAAAGGCATTATCCCTCAGGGGGATGGACAAACTCTTACTGTAAGTGCCCAAACAAATGCCAAGTATTATCAATCATACAGCATTTCATTCATGGATCCCTGGTTTGGTGGAAAACGCCCGAACTCACTATCGGTCTCTGCATACTATAGTAAACAAACCGGAATGAGCAGCACTTACAACAACAGCTATTACAATTCCATGTACAGCGGATATTACGGTGGATATGGTAGTGGATATGGATATGAAGCGGGTATGGAAGCGGGTATGGTTATGATTACTCCAGCTCTATTGACCCGGAAAAATACATGCAAATGCTGGGGCTTTCGGTTGGATTTGGAAAACGTCTGACCTGGCCTGATGACTATTTCCAGTTTTCGGCTGAACTCTCCTTCCAACGTTACATGATGAAAGATTGGAGTTATTTCCTGGTCACTAACGGTAAGTGTAATAACTTCAGCCTTAACTTAAGCCTGAGCAGAAGTTCAATCGACAATCCGGTGTTTACACGTGTTGGTTCTACATTCTCTCTTTCAGCCAGATTACACCGCCATACTCTTTATTTGACGGAAAAAATTATTCGCTGATCACTGACAATGCCGAGAAATACAAATGGGTAGAATATCATAAATGGAAATTTAAATCACGGACTTTTACTCCGGTTACAAACAAATTAATCCTCTCTACCCGTGCAGAATATGGATTTGTAGGTTATTATAATCCAGATAAAAAATCGCCGTTTGAAACCTTCTATATGGGAGGTAGCGGTATGACCGGATACAGTGGAATGTATGCGACTGAAACCATTGCCTTAAGAGGATACAACGACGGCTCATTAGCTAACACCGGATACGGATATGCATATTCGAGAATGGGACTTGAACTTCGTTATCCTTTTATCCTGCAACCTTCGTCAACAATCTACGGATTGACATTCCTTGAGGCCGGTAACTCCTGGACAGAGATGAAAACCTTTAATCCTTTTACATTGAAGCGTTCGGCCGGTTTAGGCGTTAGAATTATGTTGCCAATGATTGGATTACTTGGAATCGACTGGGCATACGGATTCGACAAAGTAGCTAATTCTTACGGAACACTTACCCGTCAGTATAGCGGAAGTAACTTCCACTTTATTATCGGTCAGGAGTTTTAATCCGGGTGTTGAAAAATCCTAAAAGGAATCCAGACTAAACTTATTGCAGGATCAATTGTCTTAATAAGAAATCAAACTTCTAAAACTACCGAATATGAAAAAG
>CAXXPA010000005.1:0-150510 GCA_963662365.2 Bacteroidales bacterium | reverse complement strand
TTTCATCGGGTAGACCTAGATATTTATAATCAGGTGAATAAAATTTTTGAATATCGCTATAACCATCGAAGATAGTTTTTCTGACTCCACCCTTATCCATAAGAGTCATATCTGGATTTGTATAAATGTAAATTAATGTATAATCTTTACTTCTATCACAGTCAGGGCAATATGAAGCAACAAGTTTGCTATTTTGGACAATCATAATATATTTAACATATTCAATATTCAAATCATAAACACTTTGAAAAACAGTTTTTGTTACAGGTAATTTTTCATCGAAATTATTGAAGTTTTCTCTTGGAGTTCCGTGCGTTGGAGTCAAGCATGCCAAAGTATTGTCAATCAAGAATATTACGTCTTTCCCCATATAATAGCAGGTGGATTTATAGATAGTCCTCATAAGCTCATCACGTTCTCCTGTATCCTGAATATTAAAAGATAATATATTTCTTTGGTCTTTTATGAATTCCATTATTCCTCCTGCTTCAATCTCTCCTTGATCACGCATTTTATCTAATTCTGCTCTTACATCATAAACAATATCGGCCTGACTGGCGCCTTCTTGTTTTGGCGTCCATTTCTTTTTCCCGGTCACTGTAATTTCTTTTAGAGAATGACTTTTGGTCGCCATCGTTTCAGGACTATTTGTTGGAGGCGTAGTTTTTTTCTGTTCCTCAGCTCTTGCCACAATCGGCTCTGCTGTTACTTTTGTCTGACGATAAATGGACACTGAGTCTGGCAAGCTCGCTTCGGTCGTTTCGTAGGCTTTGGGTGTAGGACTAAAGGTGCGATTCAGTTGTATGCGATGATCGCGAAGTTTGCCGTTTATTCGTGTTTCGATATTCAGTTCGGCTTTTCCATAAAAAACGTCCAATGCCAGATTAAAATTGCCCTGTTTATCAGAAGTGCAGGTTCCTTTTTGATAGGGCTTCAACATCCACATGGTTACGTCCACGTTTTCTTTTTCTTTTTTGCCGATGTCGGTTAGTATTTTTCCTTCTACTACCAACCCTTTCTCAATACCTTGCTTTACTTCAAAATTCTCTACACCGGCCATTTTCTTCCATTCATATCTTCGCCAACCTTGTGTTAGCAGGAGCATGTCGAGTGCTGCGGCGTGCCGGCTATCGTTTTTCTCAAAATAATAACCCGGATTTTCGATAAAGCCTTTTAGATCGGACGACAACAATAGATTACTTCGAATATCATCGCTATACCCGGTGTATATTTCAGATCCTTTATCGCGAACCGCCAACGAGAAAGTACTTTCAAGCGGATTACCCTCTCGGTCGTTAAGTTGGAAACTGATATTTATCGGTGAAAACGGCTGATAAGTGGCATTGATTTCCGTTTTAAGTTGAAGTGCATCGTCATGATTCACAAAAGCCAATCGTTCGGCCAGTATTTGTCCTTTGGAATTGAAAACGGTGATTTGCAAGACTCCTGACGGGAAAATGTCTTTCGGGATAGAGAATAATGCCGGCTGATCGGATTGCAAGCTGAAGGTTTTAAAAGCATACACTTTTCCCCGGCACATAAAGCTAACCCCAACAGTATCGGACGGTAGATCAGATGTTTTGGCTATTTGGACTTGCATCTCCTGCGGTTGGTAATTATTTACCTGAAGATTGTAGCCCGATGGAATGGCTTTAGGTAAATCCACTTTCACGGTTTTATCTCCCGCAGTGATTTTTGCAGAGTATTTTTCATTGTCAGGATAAAAAACGAAGGCTCCCATACCCCGGTACACGCTGGAAAACGACGATATTTCTTCACCTTTTGAGTTGATGAGCGCTCCGGTTATGTCAATACTTTTGCCTTGTTTATTAACGGCTTTAAATGCCAGCCGATTGCTCAAGCCTGCCACCAGATTACCTCCTTCGGGAAAGAAAGCAACATCGATATTATCCAATCTTTCCGGTTTTTCACGCCCGCTGTACAGCGCTTTTGTTTTTGGGCGTAGCGTCATGCGTTTGGTACTGTAATTATCTTCCTTTTTAGGCTTGTCGAATACAGGAAACACCCTTGAAAACACCACATATTCCCCAAAGTTCATCATGCATTTAGTATAAGCCCGAACCTCATAATAACCGGCATAAAGGCTATCCTTTAACAGAAAACTCCCATTTGCCTGCCCGTCTTCTACTTTAAGCTTTTGACTTTGCAGCACATCTCCTTCGGGAGTTAGTAAGTCCACATACAAAACTTTGCTCATTGATGACAAGCGATTATTCTCTGCTGTTACCAACCAGGCTTTAAACCAGATATTCTCGCCCAGAAAGTAACCCGTATTGTCAAAGTGCAGATAGACTTTTTCCTGCGGATAAAGCACTCTGAATTGTTCAATATTGCGAACAAAGTGTTTTAACCGAAGCGTCGCAGAATCAGTTTGTGCTTGTATACTTAAGGCTAACAAGAAAAGAAGAGCTGATATCAGTGATTTTCGTAGCATAGTATTTTGATTCTTAGTCATTAATTCCAAAATCGTATTGCATGCAACATAGTGGTTACATTGAATTCTTAATGTTAGAATTGTTCTCAGGATTGAACTTACTTAATCTCCATTTTATGATCGCCACACAAACACCTTTGTCATATATCAAAACACTACAATAATTATCATAAAATGTATTATTTCAACCAATTGGAAAACTTTACAAAACTATCAATAAATAAAATGCTTTCATATAGCTTTTACATACTGTTTTAAATGCTTTTTGAGCACTCTTTCCATGTTAAATCCAGTTCAAAAAGCGCCTCCACTGAAATTCTCCGGTTTTCTTATCTTTAGACCATAAAACACAAACCGCTTTGCCTATAATAAACTCATCAGGCAACAATCCCCAATAGCGGGAATCCCGCGAATCCATAGCATTATCACCGGCCATAAAGAAATAATCATGGGCGAAAGTAAAGGAAGTGATGGGGTACCTGCCCAATGAAACACCTGTACTATCGTACCGGAGTCGTTTTTGGCTTTCATATTCGATAATCCGCTGGTAGGCTCTGACATTGTCCGGGGTAACCCGGATCCGGTCTCCCTTTCGGGGAATATACAAAGGCCCAAACTCTTTAATATTCCAACCATTCAGGGCACGTACCCCCGGCGATGCTATCATGGAATCAGGGATATGCGACACCTTTTCCTGGCGCTTCATGCTTCCGGGAGTGCCTTGCACTCCCGCAATTGAATAATACCCCTTATGTATCCTCAACGTATCTCCCGGAATCGCAATACATCTCTTGATATAGTAATCCCTGAAATAGAGATTACGCCTGTCTTTGCTGTAATGGGTCAGATTGAAGACCAAAACATCATTCCGCTTCACATCGCGCCATCCCGGTAAACGCACCATTTGAATAGTATCTCCGGACAGGAAATTCAGGTTTTTAAATACCCGGGGACCTAGGACCAATTTATTCACCAATACATCATCTCCTTTAATCAAAGTGGGATACATCGACAACGAGGGTATCTTATAGGTTTCAAATAGGAATCCACGTATCAAAAAAATCGTAACAATCAGGATAACGCCTCCAATAATTAAATTACACACCGCATTAACAGCCTTGCGGATTATCGGTAAGATCTTCTGTTTTTCAATCATAAACTTTGCAGTTATTTTTCGATAGTATTTGCTCCATTTCCATTTTCATTTGTCGTATCGCTGTTGAGTTCACTTTAGCAGATTTATTCACAACAATTTGTGCCATCTCTTTTGCTTTATCTGACCGCCCTGCCTCCTGATACAATTTAGCAAGCAGATAGATTGGATAATGACGGTTAGGCAACGCATTCATGGATAATTTCAGGCACTCCTCAGCGGTTTTATATTGATGCATCTGTCTGTAGTTTTCTGCCATAATATTCAGATACATAGGATCGGAACTCTGCTTTTGTCCAAGTTTGAGTACCTCGTTGGACTCCTTATATTTGCCGGTTTTTGACAAACATCGTCCGTATTCGAATAAAAACTGCCTGTTGTCTTTTAACCGGGGGTAGAGCTCACGATAGTCTTCTGCTATATCCTCGAACAAATCAGCCTGATACAAGAAATTCGTATCCCGCCATGATCGGAATGCCTGATAATCTCCCCACCGCTGATTAATCAGAACTCCGCTTAAAACCACCAGCATCAGTGAAACGATAACGACTCTCCATTTGGGCATTACCCAGACAGTGCCATCATTACCCGCACAAGCAGATAGTAAAAAAACGAATAGAATTAAATGGGGCAATACACGAAAGGGATAGGCCGCCAGCGCAAATACCATCATGGCAATGATGGATGCTGCCACTCCCCGGTAAACAGGCTGATCTGATAGGGCGTTTTTATAAGCTGCCTTGAGAGCAAAAATTACTATGACGATAAATATGGTAAAACCCACCAATCCCCATTCCGACAGTATTTGCAAATATTCATTGAAACCATACTCCGGAGTCCCGGCCACCTGTACATCCACAGTCACTTGCTGTTCCAGTGGCAAAATGCCTTGCCTGCGCAATGCCATAATCACCTGAAAAGCTATCCAAACCTCCGCCAAAAAAGAAATGCTGACTAATCGCATCTGCTGAGACCTTCCATATCAGGAACCGGCCATCCGCAGAGTCTTTTTTTATCAGATAGAGTCCGGATAACACAGCGCAGACTAACGGGATTCCAGCAAAGGTTATAATCCATTTATAGTGACTTCTCCTCTGCGTTATCCCTGCGATATATGCTTTTAATTCCAGATTAAAAACGACTGCACATCCCAATAACGCTGCTATCCAGGCTGTCCGGCTCATACCTCCTGGCAATATCATTAATATACAACCGGCTATTAATGTCAACATATAAAAACGGATAATTCCAATGGCTGAACTCTCCACCTTTCCACAATAAGCATTTTGCCACAAAGCCATAACAAGGGGAAAGATCGCGGCAAGAAATCCCGAATAAGGCCCCGGATTAAAAAAAGAACCTGTTATTCCAAAACGGCTATGGTACGACTCCAAATAACCAAATACCTGCCCGACACCCCATAAAGCCTCAATACCTCCTACTATTGCCACCGATAATGCAACATGCTTTACGGAACCATGAAAAGAAGAAAACAGTAGCCTGAAATTAAAATAGTTAATCAATAACAACACAAGTATGCTCTGTTGCATTATTGCTGGAGAGTTACTGGCAAAGAACTGAAACGCGGTATAAAACCCGAACAGGAGTACGGCTAAATCCACCCGGGTAACCCTAAACACTATGTTTTTAAAAATAACTATGAAAAATAAGCTACCTGTAAACATCAGCGAAGCAAAATAAAACCAGAAATATTTAGCCGTCACCACTCCGTTTTGCAGCTCCGACGATACGGCAAAAGGAGTAGCCAATACCAACAGCGCCGGAATTAATACGACAACATCACCAAAAGACCTGCTTACCTTTTTCGTAAGTAAATATCCGTTCTTCATTACCCCTGTTTAAATTATGTAATAGATAGAGAGTCCCCTGCGGTACATGCTTGAAGTCGATATAGCCGGTGGTGGCAATTTGCTGCTCCATACTTACCCATTTACCATTATTCCAATAGGACAATTCATAAGTATCTCCAACAATTATAAAATTGGTATCGCTTCGCGGACAAAAGCGAATACGGGTAATGATGTGCTCATTCCCTTTACCCAAATCCAATCCCACCCAACCGGGTTTCTTTTTCTCCTTCTCAAAGTAGGTCTCAGGGTTACCATCCATGGCATGGGTGTAGGGGTGCTGATTTTTGGAATCAATTACCGGGAATCCTATAATCTTACCAGTCAGTTTCTCTTCTTTTGAGGCAACCGTTTTTTTACCATAAAACTCTAATTCAGCTATATTTCCGGTTCGGTAATCGGCTGTATTAAATCGGATATACCGGAATTTACCGGAATTATTCACCATAGAATCAGCGACTCCGTCTGGCACTTCATAAATAGAAAAAAGGAGTACCGAGTCTTTAAAACCAACGTTGTTGGATACCTCTGCATTTGTCCTGCGGATGTTCCATTCAATATCCTTCATACGTGGAAAAAGCGGGTATTTTCGGTACAATCGTACAGAAATCTTTCGCGCCCCCCCGGGGTGGAAATAACGCAATTTACCATCCTCCTGCAACAGAAACGGCTCACCGGCGGAAGTCACATTTCCTTTATAGTAATACCCAGGCATATAGACTACCCCGGAACACATATTTTTAAATCTCATCGTTTCACCATCCACCCTACCCCAAAATGCCGGAATCCATTTTTTGTTATCAAAAACACAGATCACCCCATATTCTTTCTTATGCCCTACCGGAGCAGGATAGGCTGTTTTTACTACTACATTAAAAGCATGTCCATATTCCTCCGTCACATCTCTAAAATTGGAATTGATAAACTGAGATGGTACCTGGTCCTTATCCAATTTCAGGTTTTCATCGGAATAATGTCCATAAGTCTGCCGGAATATTTTCGTGGCTTTATATGTGAATTCCATCGGCTTGGTACCCAATGCATCAAAAGGATAGATTTTACCACTATCCAGCATCAGCACATTCCACGAGTGCCCGGAACGTCTGTTCCCCCACACATTCGCAAAATCAACAGCAACGGGCAATCCCATCGATCGCATAGCTAAGGCCGTATAAACCACCCAATGACGACAGGCACCACGACGACCTTTCTCCATCTTGCTGATCGGCAGGTCAAACGGATAATCCCACAATTTCTGACTCATCCGGTAATCCCACTCCCAATGTAGTCTATAATTAATCGCTTTTAGCAGACTTACATTCCCCGTTTTCACAGTATCCCTTATATCCGAAAAGTCCTTTATGAATTTTTCACGAAAAGACTCTATCGGCTCATTCCTTACCCGGAATGGCAAAATATATTCGCAAAACAGGTCAAAATCAGCCGGATTGTAACCGGGCGATTTTTTCCACATCGCAAAAGCCTGTTCAATATTATTAATTATAAAGTCTGCTTTTAGAATCTGACAATCAACCGAAAGCTTCTGATTACGGGCACTAAGCGCCCCTACCACATTAACTAATGAGTCCCAGGTCTGATCAACAATAGCCGGATCACCGGCTAAAATACCGACAGAATGCAATGAATCATACAACTGAAACATCCGGTCATATCGCGTAATCTGCTCGCCATAAAATGAGTATTTGTCATACATATTCGCGATCAGGAAACGGGCTGCCTCTAACTTTTGTGAGTCTCCCAGTTTTTCATAGTGATCCAAAACCTTCTGTAATTCAGCACGATTGTTCTTTGCCATCTCCAATGTCAGGTCAATCCGCTTGGAGGTATCGGTACAAGAAAACAAGAAAAACAGAATACATGCATAAACACAAAATACAAAACGCATAATAATTGTCATAAGGTTAAAAAATAAATTCTTCTCTAAGTGATTACATTCATTTATTCACTACGCCTATTTTCCCATCAGAAGTCACAACCTCAGCACTCACATTGATCTGTCGGCAAACACTATTATTAAAAAAACTGATGCTCGCTTTACCGGTTGCATCTGTTTGGACATTGGGATTCCAGTACAGCGTGCGGCGGTAATCTTTTTCATTGGGAAGGATTGCTCTGTCATATTTGGGACAAAAAAACTGTTTGCTATAAGTGTAGCCTTCCAGTTTTGTTTTACGGATACCGATAGGGGCAATTCGCCGACTACCATCTTTGTAAGTGTATAAATAGATACCCTTGTCCACATTAAACACATCATCTCTTTCAAGAATTATCACTTTCTCTATTTGATCGGCCATAATTTCAAATACAGGGAAAGTTACTAATGCGAATCAGTATTTAAAATATCAGGGAAATAAAGGCAATTGCAATTTTCCCCATTGTATGAATAAGAAGACCGGATAATGATCTGACCTTCATTGCTCTTTGAATTTTTGTTTTCTCATTTAGCCAGTTGAAAAATGATTCAATAGGTTGTCTTATTTTCGATACAGCAGTAGAATAAAGATCATTATATGCTTTATCTCTTTGTCTAATAACCTCTGACTCACCCTTTACGGCTTTTATCGGAGTGTAAAGTTTTAGATTCCTATTAGATTCAGCTTCTTCAAAATACTCTTTGTCAGCATAAGCTTTATCAGCATAGACAGTCCTATTGCATAGCGTATCTCCCCATAACTGCTTTGACACGGTCAGGTCGTTTTCTTTAGCAGATGAAAAGATGAGTTTCTCTGGAAAAGGAATAGACCCTTCTCTGAGAAAAGCTAAAGCGTGTAATTTCATCCCGAAATAATACATGTTCTTGGTTGAGCAAAATCCCTTAGCTGTGATTTCAGGTGCAACTCTGCCTACTTTATTTCTCCCGGCACAAGTAATAATGGGCATTGAATCTGTAAGGCTCGTTCCTAAATCACAATCTAATGGTCTAAATGAGGAAATCAATCTTTCAGCAAGTATCCTTACTGCTTCAGACAATAGGTTTAACCTATAGTTAAACGTTTGATATGAAGGTAGTTTTGGAAACCATGAGCGTAAATATTCATCTGCAAAGGTGTGAATGCTTTTAATTTGAAAATAATCCTGTGAAGAGCCGGTAAAAAGATAAATGCACAAGATCTCTTGATCCGTAAATTCGGGTTCGGAGTTATTGCTAAACCTTTGGCAGCTGTATTTTAGCTCGGATTCGTATAAATCGCAGATGTACATATATATTTTGATCAACTTAAGTTCTTTGTTTCTGGGAATCATTGTTAGTGGAGTGAGTGGTATTATTCCTCTAAGTTAATGATTTTCAGAGACTTGAACAAATAAAAAAGGTACTTATTTGCCTGGTTATCAATGTTTTAATCAACCTGAATATAGGAGACATCCAACTCCTGATTCGCATTACTAACACATTGTTTAAGAAGAAACCTGTTCGACTCTGTTTATAAGTATATACCATAGAATCTCCATATTGAGTGGAACTGAAATAGGGATTCGTCTGTAATAAAAAATCAACGATATTGGTAGGCTCTTCTGTATTTTTATCCAGATTTTGGTCGACAGTCTTTTCCACATCATATACAATATTGGCATACGGCAGTACCTCGTCTTCCAGCGTCATCTCCTTCTTGCCTTTAACAGTTACCTCTTTCAGAAGATGGCTTTTTTTATCGATGGGAATCCTGACTTCCCTTGATGCCTTTTTTGACGGGATAGTATCTGTTAAAACAGAAGCGGTGTCATTGGTGATTTTGATTGGTGTAATGTTCGGTATCTGTTTCTCAAAATAAGAATATGGTTTCACTTCGGGGCTAAATACCCGGTCCAATAAAATGTAATTTTCCTTGCGCTTTCCCTTCTCTTTTGTCTGTAAAATCAGTTCTGCCTTTCCCTGGAAATCTTCAAGAGCCAGATTAAACTTCCCTTCTTTATCTGTGACGCAAGTCCCTCTCTGGCTAAGGCTGTCTTTCATCAGGGTCATAGATACATCTACATTTTCCTTCTGCTTTTTCCTGAATGAAGACAATACGCGTCCTTCGATCAGCAGGCTTTTTTCTATTGGGTGTCTGACTACAAACGGAGTAACGCCGGCCATTTGCTTCCATGCGTAGCGGCTCCAGCCCTGCGTGAGTAAGAGTAAGTCAAGTGCAGCCTTGCGCGAAGGCTCGTTGGATTCGAAGTAGTACCCGGGATTTTCGATGTAGCCTTTTACTTCGGATGAGAGCAGTAGGTTGGTCAGGACATTATCAGCATATATATCACCGGATGTGGTAGCGGCATCACGTACAGCAACAGAGAAAGTCGTTTCGACCGGTATTCCCCGATTATCATTTACCTGAAAATCCATATCGACTTTTTCGAAAGGCTGGTATTGGGATTTGTTCTGAATGACATTCATCTTCATTTGCGAATGATGATCCACGAAAGCCAATCGCTCGCACAGCACCTCTCCGTGGGTATTAAACAGCGAAATCTGAATTACACCGGTAGGCAATAGACGCTTGGGGATGGTGACCAACAGTGAATTGCCGGTACTCAGATACTCTTCATCAAACACATACACCTTTCCCCGGCAGGCCAAAGTCAGACCCAACGAATCGGGCGCCAATCCGTCGCTTTTCTGAATCCGGATATCCATATTTTCGTCACTCGTATTGTCGACCGAGAATGCATAGCCTGATGGCATCGCCTGCGGCAAATCAAAGGAATAGGAGGACTTGTTGGACTGAACCTTTGCGGTATATTTTCCGAAACCGGGCGTAAACTCAAACGTCCCCATGCCATTGTATTCATTGCTGAATTCAGCCACTTTTACACCTTGTGCATCATATACCGCACCTTCGACCAAGGCATTTTCGCCTTCATGACCGGTGGCTTTGAAGGCTACTTTCGACTTGACTCCGGCTATCAGGTTGCCTCCTTCGGGGAAGAAGCTTACGTTTAAGCTCCCTTTCTGCGAATAATCAGCTCTGGGACCGGGAACTTTTAGGTAACCGTATCGTTCTCTGATTTTTCTACTCTCGTAGTGTCCGGCTTTAAGAGGTTTCTCAAACAAAGGGAAAACGCGGGAGAACGCCGCATCATTCCCAAAATTGAGCATGCATCGTGTGTAAGCACGCACTTCGTAAAATCCGGACGGCATGGTGTCGCGCAATGCAAACTCCCCGTGGCATTGACCGTTCTCGATTTTGAGCTTTTTTGATTCCAGAACATTGCCTTCGGGCGTTAACAGTTCCACGTAAAGCGTTTTGCTGAGGCGGGTCAGTGCATTTTGTTCGGCTGTGACTATGTAGACTTTAAACCAGATGTTTTCGCCCTGATAATAAGAGATGTTATCAAAGTGCAGGTAGACTTTCTCCTGCGGATAATTGTTGGCAAATGTGGCGAAGTGCTTTGCAAAAGTGGTGAGCTTCTGGAGTGCATTATCGCTTGCTGATAAATATACCGGGTAAATAAAGCAGATGTATAAAGCGATGCATCTATTTGATTTAAACATAAATATAATCCTCATAATTTAAACAACTATCAATACTATGATAATATCCTATCCCACAAAAACAAGTAACAATATAATCAAACAACACCCATAAAATGCACCAAAAAATCCAATTACTCTATTACGTAGTTACTTTATATCATACACAAATAGTAGTGGATTTGAGTCCACTGATATCTTGTTTGCTATATCCAATCTAAGCGTATCCTCTTTCAACATTATCGGTTCAATCTGTATCTCACCAGCACCGCCTCAGGCTGGTATCCCACGCCATATATCGCATTCTCCTTTTCATCGTAGGTAATGCAGGTAAGCGGTATTTTAAGCTTATACATTACCTTCGGTCGTCCCTGCCAGTCAAAGACCAGTAGATTATCGGCATATTCCATTTTCAACCCGGCCTCTTCGAAAGTTTTCCCTGAATACAGAGCATATATAGCGGTATTAGATACATCCATATCACAAAATGCCAGTTTATTATCCCGATGATAAGCAACAGGCACAGATCCGGTTTCTGAAAGATCGGCTTTCGGATAATAGAAAACCAATCGGGTTACACTATCAATCCGTTGATGTTGCTGATCGACCCTGCAAATATCCAGTATCGCCCCTTGCAGATTGGCACATGCCAGTTTCTTACCATCCGGGCTTAACTTCAGGGTGTTGCTTGCATAAAGGATACTATTCAGAAGCCCGCTCATCTGTTTAGACTCCGGATGACCCGGATAGGACAAAAATGTACGGCTCTTCCCTGACTTCAAATCATGAATCCTATACCGCCCTTCTTTGTAAAACCCGACAGTAAACACACTTGAACCGATTACAGCCATAGCTAAATTCCGATCTTTATTATTCAATTGACAAAAGTCCACTACATTTTCTGGTAGACGATCGTATCTGGATAAATCGACTGTTATAAATCTACCGGTCTGATAATCAATAGCAGAAACGCTGCTTACGCCAAAGCGCGACAACGAAGTTAAGCTCAAAACCTCCCTTGGTCCACTACCCAAAGGGATCAAATCGTTTTTTCGCCCTGAATGCAGATTTACAACACTTATAAATCGATCCTGATCCTGATTTTGAACAATCAAGAGTGAATCATCTTTTAAAATACGATTCGGCTTTAATATGCCATATCGTTCTAAATTCAAAACTACATCTGGCCTTATCTTCACCTGTTTGTCGAAATAATCCAACGGATCCTCTGGATATTGACTTTTTATGTGGCGACAGGAGATGAACAATATGCTAATTACAAATATATTCAACAGTGATCTCATTATTTTATTTTTATTCCGGATCGGATTATAGGTTTATTATCAGATCCTATAACAATGCAGAATCCACCAACAACAACACAATCACTTCCGCTACCTTCCCCTTCAGCCAAAGCTTCTACATTTAGCTTTAATAAATCCAACTGATCCTTACCGGATCTACTATAGATACTATTAATCAGACCTACAAATCCAATAAAAACGACACAAGTCACCAGCATCAGGCTTTTTCTTTTTCTCATAGTTTAAATACATTAATCAAATAACACACAAAGCTAAATACTTTAAAAATGCTTTCATAGAGCGTTTACATTCTATTTTTCATGCTTTTTTCACCCTATTTTGTTCAAAAAAAAGAATTCAAAAGCAGCTTTTTAAAACTATCATTATATTTGCAGTATATTTAACATACTATTTCTTATTATTATCAAACAAACCATGTTAAAACACTATTATCTATGCCCCTTTCTTAGAGATCAATATCTCAAAAAATTATAACAACATAACCTATACACCTAAAATATTATGAATTCAAATCTTAAATTAGTCTGGACAGCCTCCCTCATTGCTGTTATAGGTATTATCTTTTTCCAATCGTATTGGCTGTATAATGTCTATGTAAAGGCAAAGTCTGATTTTCAAAAAGAAATAAGTAAATCATTGACTGAGTCTATTGCAAGAGATTTCTCTCTTCGGAGTAATTTTGGAATTAAACCAAAGCCATCACATGATTGTGCCGGATTTGATAACAACTGCATCACCATTAAACGCAAAAACATCAAATACACGGTATCCTTCAAAAAAACGGAAAACATGTCAACGCTCATAAATCGTTCTTTCTATGATTTAATCGCTCTAAACTTTCCAATTCACTTAAATACCTTAGACAGCATCTACACCTCCGTCTTAAAAGAAAAAAACATAGTAGCAACCCACTACATCACACTCTACAACTGGAAAACCAAGAAGATACTACAAACCACTCAAAATAAACAGCAGTTCAGCGGTAGTTTAGTCCGGACCGACTTTGTATATCCCGGCCTGGTAGACTACCATACTATCAGAGCCTATGTCGATTACCCATTATCCGGATTTATGAGCGAGATGAGAGGAATCCTGATCAGTTCATTAATATTAGCTTGTATATTATTTGGGACTTTATTTTATCTTCTACGAATCATCATCCTACAATACAAAATATCCAAAGTGCGGGAAGACTTTATGCACAGTATGGTGCATGAATTAAAAGCCCCGACCGCATTTATCCGGAATTCCTTACAATCCTTATCACTAACTGCTGCGGGTAATTTATCGGATCGTCAAAAAGAAAATATCAAATCAATGCAAAAGCGAACACTTTCGTTGACAAACCTAACCGAAAAAATCCTCACACTTTCTTCTCAGAAAAAAGGGCTTTTGATCAACCAAAAGCCCATCAATATACCGGAGATAATCAAAGACCTGACTGAACAATTCCGGATAAACTCAGAGAAGGGCAGAAATACCCAATTTTTTCTTCAGGTTGCTGATAATATAAATACCATCGACGGGGACAGCCTGCATTTACCCAATGCCATAGGAAACCTGATCGATAATGCCATCAAATATTCCGGTGACGAACCTATCGTAACCATCTCTGCTTTTCAAAACAATGATAAGCTTAACATATCGGTGACAGACAAGGGTATGGGTATGTCCAGACAAGCAGCCCGGCTCATTTTTGACCGATACTACCGGGTACAACAATCCGGAGAAGAAAGAATTCCGGGCTTTGGGTTGGGACTAAGCTATGTAAAGCAGGTAATCGAAGCTCATGGAGGTAAAATAGAAATCTACAGCCAACCCGGGGAAGGTAGTGAATTCAGGATTATACTGCCTGCCAGAACCGTTAAAACAGAATCGGTACCCACAGCTATTCCGGATACCAATACTCAAATGGCATACAATTAATGATAAATATGGAACAAACCCACATATTATACGCAGAAGACGATATCGAGATGGCAAATCTGAATATTGACTTCCTGGAGTTTAAAAATTTTAAGGTCACCCATGTAGATAATGGTATTGATGCTTATAATTCCTATCTTGAGCTCAAGCCTGATATCGTTTTGCTCGACATACGTATGCCCGGCAGAAATGGATATGATGTAGCGAAACTGATCCGAAAAGAAGATGAACATACCCCTATTTTATACCTTAGTTCCCTGGTGAGTAAAAACGACGTGATTGCAGGCTTTGATATCGGTGCCAACGACTTTATCCGCAAGGAATTTATGATAGAAGAGGTGGAAGCCAGGATACGCGTTGCCTTAAGATCTGTTACAACTAATAAGAATAAAGGAAATGAGGATGATCCGGATCAGGAGTTTTTCCGGCTATCACCCCGCACAACATTCAACTATGCTACCAAATCAGCTACTTTTGAAAACAGGGAGATCAAACTTCCGGATATGGAAGCCAGATTATTTCTACACTTATGCCAGGCAAATGGCAAACTAATACTCAGAAACCGTTTATGTGAATTACTCTGGGAAAAATACACTCAAGAGACATCCGCCTATCTGAATAAGTATATAACCAAACTACGGGAAAGACTGTCTGTTGACTCAAGCATCCGGCTCATTGTACACAAAAAAGAAGGAATCAGACTGATTAAAGGGAAATAACGCATATACTCCAATCATAGTACGGGGCAAAAGATTACTCGCCCCAACAAAAAAAACCTCATCGATTTTCGTCGATGAGGTTTTCCAAAAAGTAAAAAGGGATTTCCTTAATATGCTAATATTATTCAGCAGCAGGAGCCTCTTCTTGTGCAGGAGCTTCGGTTTCTACCGGAGCTTCAGCGGCAGCAGCGGCAGCAGCTGCTTCAGCTTTTTTCTGAGCTAATGCTTCAGCTTTTGCTTTGTTTACTTCTTGCTCTGCAGCCAGACGTTTAGCAGCTTCAGCTTTAGCAGCTTCGCTCAATTTGCTTTTTTCGCCTTGTACAGCAGATTGTTTGTTTGCAGTCCAGCTTTCGAAACGTTTTTCAGCTTCTTCAGCAGTGAATGCGCCTTTGTTAACACCACCCTGCAAGTGTTTTTTCAACAAAACACCTTCTTTAGAAAGGATGCTTCTTGCGGTGTCAGTAGGTTGAGCACCTGTTTGCAGCCAATACAAAGCTCTTTCGAAATTCA
This sequence comes from Bacteroidales bacterium, assembly GCA_963662365.2. Lineage (GTDB taxonomy): Bacteria > Bacteroidota > Bacteroidia > Bacteroidales > UBA7332 > CAXXIC01. The sequence goes on along the minus strand of CAXXPA010000005.1, from coordinate 135,078 downwards.
AATCTATTGTAGCAGGATTTGTGTTCGGATTATAAGAACCAATCCTTTCAATAAACTTACCATCTCGTGGAGCCCTGCTGTCAGCAACTACAACTTGATAGAACGCATATCCTTTGCGTCCGAATCTTTGCAATCTGATTTTTGTTGCCATTGATTTCTTTTGTTTTTAAATGAATTAATGAACGCTTTATATTAGCGGCTGCAAAGATATAACTATTTTACGAATCAACCAAACCTAACACAACTAAAAAACCGGCCCTGTCAAATACACATACCACAAAGAAATCGCACACCCCATTTTATGAAAAAACACTCAGGAGCAAGCTGCTCATAACGCATGATCTCAACCGCGTGTATTTAGCAATCATAAAGCGATCTTTATTAATGCCATACTCTATGTTTAGTATAGGTTTAAACACACCTGAAATTAAAATATCAGAATAGAGCCACAGTGGTGTCACAGTGATATTACAGTCCTATATAAGACTGTGATATCACTGTGATACTACTGTGATACCACTGTGATATTACTGTGATATCTCCTTCTCAACAGAGAATAAACAACCTTACAAGTATATCCAAACATTAATAACACATCCCACAACGTCAACGGGGGCGAATAGTATAAATTAGTTTATGTGATGCACTTATAATTAATCGTTTAACCCAATGACATTGGATTGTAAATCATCATTTTAGAAAAACACAAAAACACTTCAACAACCGACCAATCTAAAATTACAGGTTTTTCAGGGTAGAAAAATATTTTTTACTTTTACGTTGAAAATATTCCAATTACCAGTATAATCTTCTAAATATATTTTCGTAATTTCGTGCATTCAACAAAAAACTTTCAGTCAAATATCTATATAACCCTCAACAATAAATACGTTAATCCCTACAATTATGGAAGACTTTTTAGACGACATCGAAGCCAGCGGTGAGATTTCCCAGAAAAAACGCATCAGAAGAAGTAAAAAGCTGATTAACAATGAAATTATGAAAGCTGTTTCTCAGGTTATCAGCGAACAAGGTTTTGGAAAATTGGGCATAAACTCTGTTGCAATTCAGGCAAAAGTAGAAAAGCCCTTTATCTACCGTAACTTCGGTACTTTTGATAAAGTACTGGAAGAGTACATCCTGAAGAATGACTACTGGATGAAATTTATTATGCAGCGGGCTTTTGAAGGGAAAACAGACTCTACAGGGAATCAGGACATACATGGAATTTTCACCAATCTACTCACCGAGTTGTACAAAACTATGGATGAGAGCCGTGACTTCCGCAACATCATACTTTGGGAACTGTACGAAGATACTCCATTCATCAGAAAAACGGCACAAAGACGCGAAATAGAGACACGCGATGAAGTAGCCCTGCTAAATACCCATTTCCAGAATGCAAATGTAGATATTGAGACCATCACTTCAATCCTGATATCAGGCATTTACTACCTTGTACTTCACAAAAACATCTCTACTTTTTGCGGCATAGACTTCAAAACCAAAGAAGGGAAAAAGAGAATGGTTGAAGCGTTGAAATACATGAGCAATGTCATCTTCGATCAGGTTGACAAAAACAAAACCATCGTAATCAGAATGCTCAAAAAAGGATTAGACATCAACCTGATTGCAGAAATAGCAGAAGTACCTGTTTCTTTCGTAGAAAAACTCTCCAAAGAGATTTAATAAAAAAAACGAGAACCTGAATAATAATCCCGTATGGTAAAATCCAATACGGGATTTTCTATTTTCCTTCCCCATGGAACAACGAGGAAACAAGGTCGCTACATCCCCGACTCAGTCGCATATTATTACGCTATTGTTTTAAGCGCAGAATCACCCCGAACTCAGGAAAATACACCCTCCAATACGCCGACATTATATTTTAACAAGCACTCAACATTTCAATCCTTTTTAATATTTTCAAAGAGTTTAGTCCTGAAACAGCTAAAAAAGTGTACCTTTGTGTCTGGCAACCGGAGTTCAAATCAGACTAAAACTACGTAGAATATGGCTCTCAATAAACTCTTCCGCATTATGCTGGCAACTACTCTCTGCCTGGCATTTTTTTCTTGCAAGAAGAACAAACCTACAGAATTACAGGAAAATGGCATTCGGTTTGACTCTTTTACCATCCAAAAAGAGAAACATTTATTTAACGACACGTCTAAGGCGAATGCAACCATCGAACTCAAGTTACTGATCCCTGCTCCAAATACGCCTAAGAATATTCTTTCTTTACTGGAGAAAAACCTGAAAATTACTTTATTCGGTCAGAACGATCCATCAAAAAGCATCAAAGATCTGGCGGAAGCCTATGCTGGACGCTATCTGAAAGAATACTCCCAGTTAGAAGCAATCTACGTGAAAGATCATGAAGAGTACAAGAAAAAGCAAAGTGACAATGAGGATGAAGCGGAGGTTTACGAACCCATGGAAAGCGCTTACTCATACCAACACACTACCGGGCTTGAACTCAAATTCAACAAAGCCAATATGCTGAGTTATGTCATACATCGCTACGATTACACTGGCGGAGCCCACGGCATGAACACCGACTCCTGCTACACCATCATGCTAAACTCAGGTGCTATTTTAAAACAGGAAGATCTGTTTGAAGAGGAGGCTCTGGACAAAGTTGCCACACTGATTGTCAATCACATAATTAAAGATAATAAAGACAGTGATATTAAGACCGCTGACGGACTGGAAGAAATCGGTTTTTTCAGCGTAAAAGAGATATATCCGAACGGAAATTTTTATGTAACAGACAAAGGCATCACCTGGTCATACAACCCTTATGATATTGCAGCTTATGCATTAGGTACAATAAAAACTACTGTTCCTTTTTCTGAATTAAAACCATTATTAAAGCCCAATCACCCACTTACCGCACTTGTAAACTAATATGGAGATCATAGAAAAATATTTCCCAAACCTGACTGACAAACAGCGTCAACAATTCGCAGATTTATATCCGCTATACCTGGACTGGAATAGTAAAATCAATCTTATTTCGCGCAAAGACATCGAAAACCTCTATCTGCATCACGTTTTGCATTCGTTGGGAATCGCCAAACTGATCACCTTCAAAGCGGGTACAGAAATTATGGATGTCGGTACCGGAGGAGGTTTTCCCGGTATTCCATTAGCTATTTTGTTCCCCGAGGTGCAATTCCATCTGGTTGACCGCATTGGTAAGAAAGTGATGGTAGCCAGCGAGGTAGCGAAGGCTATCGGTCTTGAAAATGTTACTGTTCGTCATTGCGGAGTAGAAGAAGAAAAACAACAATTTGATTTTATCGTCAGTCGTGCCGTTATGCCATTAGCCGATCTGGTTAAGATTGTGATGAAAAATGTAAAGAAAAAGCAGATAAACAGTTTACCCAATGGACTCATTTGTCTTAAAGGAGGTGAATTGCGCCATGAAATTCTCCCTTTCAAAAACAAAGCAATGGAGGTGGATCTGAAAGATTATTACAAAGAAGAGTTTTTCCACACAAAAAAAATCGTTTACGTTCCTCTGTAATTTGAGGTTCATCAGAATAAATAAAAAGAAACCACAGGTCTCAACAAAAAGATTGATTATTTTTGTGAGACCTGTGGTTTCTTTTTTTCACTAACTCCAAAATAGATTTTATGAAACTCAAATCATTTGTATTCAATCCCGTTGAAGAAAATACCTATCTGCTTTACGACGACTCAAAAGAGTGTGTAATCATTGATCCCGGTTGTTTTACAACAGCTGAAGAAAAAGCCCTGAAAGAGTTTATCATCGAAAAGGAACTCACCGTAAAGCATTTGATCAACACCCACTTACACTTCGATCATTGTTTTGGAATCAAATACGTTTGCAGAACTTTCAATGTAGACCTTCAGGCTCACGCAGGTGATGAAGAATTCCTGAAACGCCTTCCCGAACAGGCCGCCCGCTTCGGTTTTCGTATTAACGGTGAAAATCCCGAAATCGGACACTACCTGCGCGAAAATGACGAGATTTGTTTCGGCGAACAGAAGCTAAAAGTAATCCATGTACCGGGACACTCACCGGGTAGTATCGTTTTTTACAATGAGGAACACGGTTGTGTTTTTGTCGGAGACGTGCTCTTCCAGCAAAGTATCGGCCGCACAGACTTACCCGGCGGAGATTATGACACCCTGGTTGAAGGCATACGATCCAAACTATACTCCTTACCGGATGACACACGGGTATTCCCGGGCCATGGACCTGAAACCAGTATCGGTTTTGAAAAAAGAAATAACTTCTACGTCAAGGAGTAATCCGATATCTCCCGGTACCACGAAACCATAAGTAGTTGAACAAGATTTATTTGTATTAAAGTACGAATTAAACACTTGATTACTGACCCCTCCCGACCTCCCCTAAATGGGGAGGAGTGATGCAATCTCAATGTAAGTCAGGTCAGAAAGCTAATAAAATGTACTAATATTCATATGTAGAACTGCGTTACAGCCCCATTTAGGGGGTTGGGGGCCTAAACAGAAAAGAAATGAGCTAAAGATCAAATACTTCCCTGATTTGTCTTTCTGGATACCAAATAATACAAACTAATTTTATTGACCTACTTAACAATAAATAATCAATGACGCATGAAAACACAACAATTTGCAGACCGTCATATCGGCATTAAGGATGAAGACCTGAAGGAAATGCTTAGCACCGTCGGGGTAAATAATCCTGAGGAACTCATTGACCAAACGATTCCGTCCGACATTCGCATAAACAAAGCTTTGAATCTCCCCCAAGCCATGAGCGAACATGAATATGCCTGTCACATTTATGAACTGGGATCTAAAAACAAACAATTTGCAAACTTTATCGGACAAGGATGGTACGGCACGGTAGCACCGGCGCCTATTCTCCGGAATGTGTTTGAGAATCCGGTCTGGTACACCTCCTATACACCCTACCAGGCTGAAATATCACAAGGTCGGCTCGAAGCTCTGCTCAACTTCCAAACCATGATTATCGACCTGACCGCTCTGGAAATAGCCAATTGTTCGCTGTTAGACGATGCTACCGCTGCTGCCGAATCCGCCTGGATGATGTTCGGACTTCGCAGCCGCGATCAACAAAAGAATAATGCAAACGTGCTGTTTGTGGACGAAGCCATTTTTCCACATATATTGGCCGTTCTGCATACACGTACCTCACTGCAGGGTATAGAAATGCAAGTCGGTAATTACAAAGACTTCGTTTTTAATGAAAGAGTATTTGGTGCTATTGTGCAATATCCCAACAGTCACGGCAATATCGAAGACTACACACAACTGGTGGAGCAAGCTCATTCAGCAGGAATCAAGGTTGCAGTTGCAGCCGATCTGTTAAGTCTTGCGCTACTCACACCTCCGGGAAAATGGGGAGCCGATATTGCATTCGGCAGTACACAGCGTTTCGGCATTCCGCTATTTTACGGTGGACCTTCAGCGGCCTATTTTGCCACCAGGGACGAATACAAACGCAGCGTGCCCGGACGTATCATCGGCATATCAAAAGACGTCAACGGAAAACCGGCATTGCGCATGGCATTGCAAACACGGGAGCAACATATCAAACGGGAAAAAGCGACCTCTAACATCTGTACTGCGCAAGCACTACTGGCTATCATGGCTGGATTCTATGCCGTTTATCACGGCCCGGAAGGGATTCGTAATATAGCGGCACGCATCCATTCGTTGACAGGAATTCTTTCGCAGGAATTGACCCGATTGGGATATTCCCTCTCTCACAGCAATTACTTCGACACCTTACATATATCGTTGCCAGATAATGTCAGCAGCAAGACCTTATGCCAGATTGCATCAGGCAAAGAAGTGAACCTTTATTACCTGAACGACAGATCTGTGCAAGTGAGTCTGGACGAAACTACGGGAATCAGGGAGCTGAATGTTCTCATTGAGATCTTTGCCAACAGCATCCATAAAGAATTTACTCCTGTTTCCAGTATTGAAGAAAAGATCTTTTTTGATAATCATTTCCTCCGCGATGAGAAGATTTTGACGCAGGAAATCTTTAACCGTTATCACACCGAAACGGAGTTGATGCGATACATCAAGAAACTGGAACGACGTGATATCTCGCTGGCTCATTCAATGATTTCATTAGGATCGTGCACCATGAAGCTAAATGCGGCTTCGGAGTTATTACCGCTCAGTCGTCCCGAATTTCAAAATATTCACCCGTTAGCACCTGCTGACCAAACAGAGGGCTACAATGAATTGATCACCAACCTCTGCAATTACCTGAGCGAGATCACCGGACTGGCTGGCGTAAGTTTGCAACCCAACTCCGGAGCAGCAGGTGAATACACGGGACTGCGCATTATACACGAATACCAGCAAAGCATAGGTCAGAAACATCGAAACATTGTACTCATCCCTGCTTCTGCGCACGGGACAAATCCGGCAAGTGCTGCGCAAGCAGGTTTTGAGGTAGTTGTAGTAAAATGTTCCGGGAATGGTGACGTTGATATGGCTGACCTGCACGAGAAAGCGGCCGGATACAAAGATAATCTGGCAGCATTTATGATTACCTACCCATCTACCCATGGCATTTTCGAAGCGAAAATCGTGGAGATGTGTCAACTAATACACGATTGTGGGGGGCAGGTCTACATGGACGGCGCCAATATGAACGCGCAGGTCGGCTATACCAATCCGGGGATTATCGGGGCGGATGTCTGCCACCTCAACCTGCATAAAACGTTTGCCATTCCCCATGGAGGCGGTGGGCCCGGGGTAGGTCCGATCTGTGTGGCCAGCCATCTTATACCCTTCCTGCCGGTTACGGAAAGAGGCCGGAACTTTCGTCAGGGCATTACTGTATCCTCGGCGCCTTATGGCAGCGCAGGCATATTGCCCATCACCTACGGTTACATTCGCATGATGGGAGCCGAAGGCCTGAAACGCGCAACCGCTATTGCAATTCTCAATGCCAACTATCTATCCTCGTTACTCAATGATACTTACGGTGTTCTCTATAAAGGGATACAGGGACGTGTCGGTCACGAATTGATTCTTGAATGCCGCAATATCAAGGCTGAAACAGGAATTACCGAATCGGACATCGCGAAAAGACTGATTGACTATGGATTCCATGCACCTACCCTCTCGTTCCCTGTTCCCGGAACGTTGATGATTGAACCGACTGAAAGTGAAAGCCTCGTAGAGCTGAATCGTTTCGTTCAAACGATGCTTACAATCTATGCCGAAATACAGGAAGTAGCAAACGGTCAAATGCCCAAAGATGACAATGTACTTATCAATGCCCCTCACCCCGAATATGCAGTGACAGCTGATGAATGGCCCCATACTTATACCCGCCAAAAGGCAGCCTATCCGTTGGACTGGATTCGCGAGAATAAGTTCTGGGTAAATGTTGCCCGCATCGACAATGCTTTTGGAGACCGGAATCTGGTATGTACCTGCGATAGTTTTATAAAATAAACGAAGGAGTGAAGATATTGAATGGATATTATTCTATCTTTTCCCTATTTTTGCCGAATCAAACCATACAACTATGACTAAAATTATTGATAAACTGAATTGCGGATTAACGCTTGTATCGGATGGTGCCTGGGGAACGTTTCTTCACGCCAAAGGATTAAAGGCGGGAGAATGTCCTGAATTATGGAATATCGGGCATCGTGCCGATGTACTCGATATCGCCCGAAACTATGCAGCTGCCGGTGTTGATCTGATCAAAACAAACAGTTTTGGCGGAAACCGGTTTAAACTGGAACACTACGGACTTGCAGATCGTGTAGAAGAACTCAACATAGCAGCAGCGCAGATTTCAAAAGAAGCGGCCGGAGACGACAGGATGGTAATCGCCTCTATCGGACCAACGGGTAAAATCCTGATGATGGGTGATGTGACAGAGGAAGAACTCTATGATGCCTTCAAGGAGCAAGCCGTGGCTCTTGAAAAAGGAGGTGCTGATGCCATTCTGGTAGAAACCATGTCGGACCTTGATGAAGCACGCCTGGCAGTGAAAGCCGCTAAAGAGAATACGGCCTGCGAAGTACTCTGCACCATGACTTTCGAAAGAACAGAACAGGGTGAGTTCCGCTCCATGATGGGTGTCTCGCCTTCCGATGCTGTACAGGCTCTCATTGACGCAGGTGCTGACATTATCGGAGCCAATTGTGGTAACGGTATTGAAGGTATGATCTGTATCGTAAAAGAGATCCGTAGCGTAAATACCCAAATACCGGTTATCATACATGCCAATGCAGGTTTGCCTCAGTTCATCAACGGTCAAACCGTCTTTCCTGAAAGTCCCGACGATATGGTAGTCCACCTGCCGGAGTTACTTGAAGCCGGAGCCAATATTGTAGGCGGCTGCTGCGGTACAGGCCCCGCACATATCCAAAAGATCGTTAGTGTCGTTAAAGGATATTCGAAGATTTAATATATTGAGATCGTACTCTCTGTTCAGACTATAAAAAAACGGTTTCATTGCAAAAGCAACGAAACCGTTTTTTTATAGCAACATATGAAACCCGCATAAATCGTCATACTCTTTGGCGAAGAACAGTGCATCTCTGTTTCATTTATAATTTCTCAGCCAGTAATACCGTCGACTGAATGTATTCAAATTCAGTCTCAAATGCATTGCTGAAATATTTTTTGTGCAGGTTATCTTCAATTTGTTTTTCCGTCCAAAGTTTCCCGCCCTTCATATCTTTCGTTTTAAGCAACTTATCACTATCCAGCGATAGCAGATAGAGGTAATTCAGCGTCTTGCGATCTGACGTTTCATGCTCGTATTTGAGAATAAAACGCGGATTGAGCCTAACCTTTCCAAAATGCTTATGAAGTAACCGTTTGACAGCCTCCTCCACATTCTCGCCATAGTTAACGTAATCCTCCAGGGGAAGACAAACCGTACAAGGCTCAAAGGGATAATCAGCGGGACGCTCTTTTAAATAGAGCTTTCCATCATATTTGAGAAGCACACGCACCAACGGATGCAAAAACTTATTCTGGTGGGCCAGACTCTCGCTCAAGGCTATGTGACCTACTACACGGGAATTATCATCGACAACCGGAACAAACCGTTCCTCCTTATAATGTTTACCGATCCACTTCAGATTCAAATACTCTACAACTCCGATAAAGACAATCAGCAACGGGAATAAACTCCTCAGTAGAAAAAGTCCTAATTCTCCTTCAAATGTCTGAAATAACAATTTATATATTAACAATAGGACTATATGAACCGGTAAAAATATCAACAATAGCTTTGAAACAAAAAAGTAGATTTGAAAAGCCGGCTTCACCGAAATTTTCAGGCTGATTTTTAAATTATTATCTACAAACTTATGCATCCGTCCCTCCAACATTTTCATTATCCCCAGACAGCATATAAATGTCGCCTCCATAAGTACCATTGAAAATTTTTGAATAATCCCCGGTGATAAAAACAAAAAAAGCGATTCAAAAAAGAGTAAGGAAAACAATGATGTGAAAATTAATAGCTGATAAATCCTTCGCCCGGCCAGCCAGAAGGAAAATATAACCATCAAAGTGCAGAAGGAAATAGAGATTAACATCGACGACTCAACCGTTCTGGTATGAATCAACACTGAAAAAAGCAATAATGGGGAAATTCCTATAATAGGATTATAGAGTAATTTTGAAATTCTTTTACTTAGCATGTGTGAAGGTTTTCCTAAATAACATCTGAATTTAGGTTTGGGATGCAAAAGTAGTCTTAATTATGTTTTTTTTACAATCCACACCATAGGTAATTTATATTATTTCAATTTTAATAACAATAATACAGGGAAAACCGGAGTTAAACAGCAAAGTTTCTGTTTTCTAACTATCATAATTCTCATATGAATTCCATTATTCGGCCAAAAAACGTATTTTTGACAAAATTTTTAACTACACCACTTATGGGAAAATATATCTATGAACTGAAATTGAAAGTGAGAGACTACGAATGTGATAGTCAGGGAATCGTAAATAATTCTGTATATCAGAACTATCTGGAACATACCCGTCATGAGTTTCTTGCGTCAGAAGGCATTAACTTTGTTGATCTCCACAAACAAGGTGTTGATCCGGTGGTTTCCCGTATCGATATTCAATACAAAACCCCGTTGCGTGGAGGAGATGAATTTATTTGCCGGCTCTATTTGATAAAAGAAGGTGTAAAATACATATTCATACAAGATATATTTCGTGCATCAGATGAAGCTGTATCCGTAAAAGCACGCGTTGAAACCGTATGTCTGGTAAATGGGCGCTTATCCAGAGGCGAACACTTCGATCCTATTTTCACAAAATATCTCTAATCATAAAATACACCCCATGAATAGTCAGGAGCTGTTTCATCTCATCGCATTGTTGCAGGTTAAGGGTGTCGGCAACATCACGGCACGGAATCTTATTGCCGTTGCAGGCAGTTGTGAGGCCATATTTAAGGAAAAACCGGCAACTCTGTCACGCATTCAGGGTATCCCGACTGCCGTCGTACAAGACCTGCACAAACCTGAGTATCGGTTAAGGGCGGAAAAAGAGATGAGCTTTATAGAAAAGAATAGCATCACGGTCTATACCTTCAGCGACAAAAGCTATCCGCAGCGTCTGAGTGACTGTGTAGATGCTCCTCTCCTGCTCTATTATAAAGGGAACGCTAATTTAAACCCGGCTAAAACGATCAGTCTGGTGGGTACACGCAATGCCACCGATTATGGGAAAGATCTTTGCGAAAAGTTATTGGCCGACCTGTCCGAAAAATTCCCTGAACTACTTGTTATCAGCGGACTGGCTTATGGAATAGATATTACGGCCCACAGAGCAGCCTTAAAACACCGGCTACCTACTATAGGTGTGATCGCTCACGGACTGGACCGGATTTATCCTGCTACGCATCGAAAAACAGCCGTTGAAATGGTTCAATACGGTGGTTTGCTTACGGAATATCCCAGTGAAACCAATCCTGACCGGCCTAATTTCGTAATGCGCAACCGCATTATAGCCGGCCTTTCTGATGCTGTTATTGTTGTTGAGTCAGCTGAAAGCGGTGGAGCACTTATCACCGCCGAAGTTGCCAACTCTTACAACCGGGATGTATTTGCCTTTCCCGGAAGAACCTCCGACTACTCTTCCCGTGGCTGCAATAATCTGATAAACCAGAATAAGGCTTCTCTGATCCAGAATGCGGAAGACCTGACAAAACTCATGGGCTGGGATAAGACTTCAACCAAACATCCGGCTAAGCAACAACAACTGTTTGTAGAACTCACGGAAGAAGAGCAACAGATCTCCGCTTTATTAAAATGTGGAGAACCCAAACAAATCAATCTGCTTAGTGTAGAAAGTAATCTGCCTGTTTATCGTTTATCATCGCTTCTGCTTGAACTCGAGTTTAAAGGAATTGTTAAATGTATGCCCGGAGGAACTTATTCCCTGCGGTAATTGAAAAATATACGGACAATTCCCGAAAATAATTTTTCCCATTGGATTATTTAGCTATTTTTGCAAAAGTATTCGGGACGTTAGCTCAGCTGGTTTAGAGCGCTTGCTTGACAGGCAAGAGGTCACTGGTTCGAATCCAGTACGCCCCACCAACTAATAATCAACCACTTACAAGTAATATTGCAGGTGGTTTTTTTATGGCCTGAACTTTTACAACCTGGCATACTAACAATGTTCAGCCCACTTCGGGGCTGTGTTTCTGCATTATCTTCCATCCCCCAGTTCCGCAAGCTTCACTGGGGGTTATGCAGATTTAGCCACTTCGTGGCATGGAAACATTTTTCAGTAGGCCCTAACTAAACCTCAATAAATTCAGGAAAAACACGGAAATGGTGTTGATCATTTCGGATAAATGCAGGATATTGATGTGCAGTTTGCTTTCGATAATGATAATCGCTAATAAAGCAATAGTGCCGTATTTGTACAAATTCATCATCAGCGTGGGATTTATCTCCTTCAGATAGGTAAGATAGATATGTGATCCGTCGAGTGGAGGGATTGGAATCAGATTGAACACAAACAATCCGAAATTGATTACGCCCCAGATTACAATCATATTGACAATGCCCAGTCCCATGGCTGTATTATTGAAAAATTCAAGTACAAATAAACAGCGTGCCATGATAAAGAACAACAAGGCCAGAACAAAATTAGAAACCGGTCCGGCAATAGAGATCAGGATTTCATCACGATGTTTGTTCTTCAGATTATCAGTATTCAGGCTCACCGGTTTTGCCCAGCCGAAACCGGCGATGATAATCAGAAAAAATCCCAGCCAGTCGATATGCTTCAATGGATTTAGCGTAACACGACCTTCATCTTTGGCCGTACTATCCCCCAGACGATAGGCTGTGTAAGCATGTGAAAACTCATGTACGGTCAGGCCGATTACAGCTGCCGGTATAATTTTTAATGTTTCTGTTAGTTCCATTCCGATTAATCTTTTAATGACTGGCCTTGCTTAAACAAAGGACATTCTGTTTATAATTTCGCAAACATACAAGTAATATCTTGTCCTGCAAATTACAATCTATTTTATTTGCATTTTAAACATTACGATTTCCCCTCAAAGCTATAATATCGTGTAAGCTATACTACAGATATCTCACGTATTCAGGTAAAAAGAATCTGTTACTTTCGCTGTTCAATCATAACCATGATGTTCATTGGATCTTACAATTCCTTTAATCAACGTTAAATCTTATCATTCAAGAAACCAAATACCTCTATCGAGTCTATTTTTGTAATCAAATCAAAGAAATCATGATTCGTCGTTTACTTCACATATTTGTCATGTGCACGCTAATATTGGCAACCGCCGGTATTACTGTGACAAGACACTTTTGTGGTAACCGACTGGTTGAAACCTCTTTGAGCGGAATACCCAAATCCTGCTGTGGTGAGCATTGCAACTGCTGCCATAACGAGACTTTTTCCCAAAAAGTTACTACTGATTATCTCTCTTCGAATGACGTGCACATTCCCACCGCTAAGGTAATTAACCTTGATTGGCTGGAAGCGCCTTCGGTGTTGGCTTTCACGCTGACCAACCCAGCACTTGCACTTCACTCCAGTCTCATTCCCTATAATTCTCCACCCATAATTGCCGATAATCCACCGGCAATGCTTCAGGTCTTCCTGTGTTGAATCATTGAGCAATTTGACTCTCTGATTTGTTTAAATAAGGGGTTTATCTTATCGAAAACAAGTCGGACGAATCGTCGTACCCGTATGTTTATTGATATTCGCTTTGTGATATCAGGTTTATTAGCCGATATTTTTGCACTAAAACTATAAATATCAACTGGATATCACAGAGCTAACTATCTTATCCATTTAGACATTTACTCAATTATTCATTTCCCCAAAAATCACAGTTATGAAGACTATAAAAATGCTTTCCGTTGCCCTTATCGTATTGTTTGCTCAAATGAGTGTTGTTGCCCAAAATGCTGCCACGCACCAAAACCACCAGACGGCAAAAGCCGCAATTTCCACTACAACCTTCAAGGTTTGGGGAAATTGTGAAATGTGCAAAGCCCGCATCGAAGGCGCAGCCAAAGCTGCCGGTGCCACCAAAGCCTACTGGAACGACAAGACCAAAATGCTGAGCATATCGTACGATGCTTCGAAAGTCAAACTGATGGACATTCACAAAAAAATCGCTGCCGCCGGCCATGACACCGACAAAGCCAAAGCATCTGACAAAACCTACAAGGCGTTGCCCGGATGCTGCCAGTATGAGAGAGGCAAGTGATTTTATTTAAACGCGAAGTTGTAAAGTCGCTAAAGGTTTCTATCAATAAGTTTCCTTTGCTTCTTAACGTCTTAGCATCTTTGCGTTTAGTCCAAACCCTAAAAACTCAAACCGATGTTTAACCGATTAGTAAAATATTTTCTCGAAAACCGGTTAGTCACCTTTATCTTCCTGATCGCCTTTATCCTCCTCGGGATCGTATATTCGCCGTTCAACTGGAGCACGGGTATTATTCCCCGCAATCCCATTCCGGTGGATGCAATCCCCGACATCGGCGACAACCAGCAAATTGTTGCTACCGAATGGATGGGACGTTCCCCCAGGGATATCCAGGAACAGGTGACCTACCCGCTGACTACCGCATTGCTGGGTATTCCCGGAGTAAAGACCGTGCGCAGTACCTCCATGTTCGGCATGTCATTTATCTATGTCATTTTCAAAGACAATGTGGAATTTTACTGGAGCCGCTCGCGCATCCTGGAGAAGCTCAATTCGCTACCTGCGGGAACGCTGCCAGCCGGTGTAACACCTACATTGGGACCCGATGCCACAGCGCTCGGACAGATCTTCTGGTACACGCTTGAAGGACGCAACCCGAAAACCGGAAAACCCAACGGCGGCTGGAGTCCGCAGGAGCTGCGCACGGTGCAGGATTTCTATGTAAAATACAGTCTGTCGGCTGCCGAGGGAGTCTCTGAAGTGGCTTCCGTGGGCGGATTTGTCAAGGAGTATCAGGTGGACATCAATCCCGAAGCGATGAAGGCTTATGGCGTTTCCATCATGGACGTGATGAATGCCGTGCGCAAGAGCAACCTGGATATTGGTGCCGAGACCATCGAGCTCAACAGCGTGGAGTACATCATCCGCGGACTGGGCTATATCAAGAATCTGGAAGATCTGGAGAATGCCGTGGTGACGGTGCGTAACAATGTGCCCGTCCGCATCCGTGATGTGGGGCATACAACATTCGGCCCGGCTACCCGTCGAGGTGGTCTGGATAAAGGAGGCGCCGAAGCAGTTGGTGCAGTCGTGGTTGCCCGTTACGGCTCCAATCCGATGGAGGTAATTAATAATGTGAAGGACAAAATCAAGGAAATAGAGGCCGGACTACCGCAGAAAAAGCTGGCTGACGGTTCGGTATCCAAAGTGACCATCGTGCCATTTTACGACCGCACGGGTTTGATAAAGGAGACCATCGGCACGCTCGAATCGGCACTTTCGCACGAAATCCTGATTAGCATCATTGTCATCATCGTACTGGTGCTTAACCTCCGCGCATCGATGATTGTGGCCGGACTGTTGCCCATCGGTGTACTGATGACCTTTATCCTGATGCACCTCTTTGGTGTGGATGCCAATATCGTGGCGCTGTCGGGTATTGCCATTGCCATCGGGGTAATGGTGGATATCGGCATCGTGGATGTGGAGAATATCCTGCGGCATCTCGAAATGCCGGAAAACAAAGGCATCCGTGGCAAGAAACTCCTTTCCGTCATTTACCAGGCAACCACCGAAGTCCGTGCGGCAGTGGTAACCTCCATTGCAACCACCATCGTCAGCTTCCTGCCGGTATTTGCGATGGAGTCAGCCGAGGGGAAACTCTTCCACCCGCTGGCATTTACTAAAACCTTTGCCCTGCTCTCGGCATTTATCCTCGGTATTGTGGTACTGCCCACATTGGTACATATTTTTTTCAATTTCCGCATAGACACGAAGAAAGTCCGTAAGGTCTGTAACTGGATAGTGATTGCAGTTGGTGTATTGGCACTGATTTTCTGGCATTCGATGGTGGCTGTGGCGCTGATTGGCGTCGGGGTAAATAACCTGATGGCCGGTCGCTGGGACGAAGCCCGCAAGGAGTGTCCGACCTATATCAATATTGCGATTACGGTGTTGGTTGCCATCTATTATCTGGCGGTGGAGTGGCTGCCGCTGGGCGCTCACAATAGTACGCTGGTCAATTACCTCTTCGTGGGCAGTATCGTGGCGGTCATTCTGGCCGGACTGATGTCAATGGTGCATTATTACGAAAATATCCTGCGCTGGGGATTGGAGAATAAATGGAAATTCCTGATGCTGCCCATCGTTACACTGCTGTTTGGATTGCTGATCTGGCAGGGATTCGACAGCGTGTTCGGCGTAGTGGCCACAGGCATGGAGAAGGCGGGTTGGAGTACCTTCCGCCAGACTGCTTTGTGGAAAGGCGTTACGGCGAAATTCCCCGGAACGGGTAAAGAGTTTATGCCATCACTGAATGAAGGTTCGTTCCTCCTGATGCCCACCAGTATGCCCCACTCTGGCATTGAGAAGAATCTCGAATACGTCAAATTGCTGGACAAACGTCTCTCTGCTATTCCCGAAGTGGAAATGGCGGTAGGTAAATGGGGACGTGTCAATTCCGCGCTTGACCCTGCACCGGTACAGATGTTTGAAAATACCATCAACTACCGACCGGAATATATTCTGGATGAAAACGGTCACCGGATGCGATTCCGGGTGGATAAGGATGAAAGCTTTATCCTGAAAAACGGGGCTAAATACAATCCGGAGAAAGAAACCTTCCGGGCGATTCCGGCGGACAGCCTGATTCCCGATGACCGTGGTGAATACTTCCGCCAATGGCGACCGCAAATCAAGAAGCCGCTCGACATCTGGAACGAGATTGTCAAGGTGACCAATACCCCCGGGCTCACCTCCGCACCGAAGTTGCAACCCATCGAAACCCGTCTGGTGATGCTCTCCACCGGTATGCGTGCGCCCATTGGGCTCAAGGTGTACGGTCCTGACCTCGAATCCATCGAGAAGGCAGGATTACAATTCGAACAGGCGCTCAAGCACGTTCCGTCGGTCAAAGCACCATCGGTATTCTATGACCGGGCAGTCGGAGCGCCATACCTCGAAATCAAGCTCAACCGCGAGGCGATGGCACGCTACGGACTCACCGTGAGCGATGTGCAGGAAATCCTGCAAGTGGCTGTCGGCGGCATGTCGCTGAGCAGTTCGGTCGAAGGACGCGAACGCTTCCCGATACGGGTGCGCTATGCCCGTGAATTGCGTGACAATCCCGAGGATTTGAAAAACATCCTTATTCCGGCCATAAACGGTGCGCAAATACCCTTGAGTGAAGTGGCTGATATACAGTACACCCGCGGTGCACAGATGATTCGCAGTGAAAATACTTTCCTCGTCGGCTATGTCATTTTTGACAAGACGGAAGGCAAAGCGGAGGTAGATGTGGTGCATGAAGCGGATAAGATTCTGCAAAAGAAACTCGATTCGGGTGAATTGAAGCTGCCACCCGGCGTGACCTATAAGTTTGCCGGAAACTATGAACAGGAAATCCGGGCTACCAAACGGCTTTCGATTGTAATACCGATCAGTCTGGTGCTGATATTCCTGCTGCTGTACTTCCAGTTCCGGACGGTAACCGCTTCGTTTATCCACTTTTCGGGCGTCTTTGTCGCCTTTGCCGGAGGCTTCCTGATGCTGTGGCTCTACGGGCAGGATTGGTTTATGAATTTCTCCGTGGCGGGCGTCAACCTGCGGGACATGTTCCAGATGCATCCGATCAACCTGAGCGTGGCGGTCTGGGTGGGCTTCATCGCCCTCTTTGGAATAGCCACCAACGACGGTGTAATCATGGGAACCTACATCCATCAGGTCTTTGAAGCACGGCATCCGGATACTGTACACGATGTGCGGGAAGCTGTCGTAGCCGCCGGACGCAAACGGGTTCGTCCCGCCATGATGACTACGGCGGTGGCGGTCATTGCGCTGTTGCCCGTGCTTACCTCCACAGGTAAAGGTGCTGATATCATGGTGCCGATGGCGATACCGACCTTCGGGGGAATGATCATCCAGGTGATGACCATCTTCGTGGTGCCTATCTTTCAGGCGATGTGGCGCGAAGGAGCGGTGAAGAAAATGAAGGGAATGAAAAAATTAAATAATGAAGGAAATGAAGAATAACGTTATGAAGAAGTGGATTCTGAATTTGATCGTATTATTCATTTGCTTCACGGTCAAAGGTCAGGATTCATTATCGCTATACCTGAGTATGGCGGCGAAGAATAATCCGGCAGTGTTGCAGAAGTTTACCGAATACAAGGCGGCTCTGCAAAAGGTTCCGCAGGTGGGTAGCTTGCCTGACCCGGAGCTGAATGTCGGTGTGTTTCTCTCGCCGATGGAGCTGATTGGCGGCAATCAGGTGGCAGACATTAAACTGATGCAGATGTTCCCCTGGTTCGGAGTATTGAAGAATGCCAAAGACGAGATGAGCCTGATGGCCAAAGCGAAGTTCGAATCTTTCCGCGATGCCAAACTGCAAACGTTTTACAATCTGCAACGCTCGTGGTACGAGTTGCAGAAGGTGAGGCAAAACATCCGGATTACTGCGCAAAACATCAATCTGCTGAAGACGGTCGAGCGGATTTCTTTAGTAAAATTCCGTGTCGCTTCCATTGGGAAAGCAGGCTCCGGTAGTCCATCGTCCTCCCCGACGGCCACCTCCGGTAATGCATCCGCAGGAAACCCGGGCATGAACAGTATGGGCGGTGGAGGAAACTCTTCCCCGGCGTCACCTTCAACTCCTGCCATGTCAGGCGGAGGAATGGGTAATGCGGCTACCGGCTCCGGACTGGCAGATGTTTACCGCATCCGGATGGAACTGGGCGAACTGGAAAACAGCCTTGCCTTGTTGCAAAACCAGGAGCAGACCATTGTAGCCCGTTTCAACAGTTACCTGAATCGCCCGATGACAGCAAGTGTTACCACTCCGGATAAACTGGTGGCTGATTCGTCAGATATTTTCCCAAAGGCATTATCGGACACCCTGTTTTCGGGAAATCCGATGCTGGGTATGATTCGCTACGAACAGCAATCGGCAGAGGCGCGCAGGAAGATGGTGACGAAGATGGGCTACCCGATGGTGGGTGTCGGACTCAACTATTCGCTCATCAACAAAAATCCGATGTCCACCTCCGGGATGAATGGTAAGGATATGGTGATGCCGATGGTAACAGTGACGCTTCCCATTTACCGGAAAAAGTATAAAGCAATGCAAGCCGGGGCCAAGCTGATGAAGACCGCTTCGCAGCAGGGCTATCAGGCAACAGCCAATGCCCTTCAGGCGGAATATTACGAAGCCATGCAGCTTTACCAGGATGCGGCAAGGCGGATGAAGCTCTACGACAACCAGTCAGCGCTGGCGCAGAAGTCGCTTGACATCACCATCAAGAGCTTCTCGGCATCCGGTACCGGACTAACCGACCTGCTGAGCATTCGCCGCCAGCTTCTCGATTACGAGCAGAAGAAGGTAGAAGCGGTTGCCGATTATAATATTGCTGTGGCGTGGGTAAAGCGGTTGGTGGATTGTTCAGAAAAGTGAGCCATACCAACGCGACAAGCGGCATTAAGCCGCTGTTCGCTTTGCGCTGCAAAATCAGTTAAAGCTTCAATACCCGCCCCAAAGGGACAAACACAAATTCCAGACTGCCCAAAAGCTGTCTGAGCGAGTAGACCATCAGCTAAAGAACAAATACCGTAGCATGCTGTATGGTCGCCCGAGCGAGTTCTTTTGGGCTATGTTTTTGCTTACTTTTTGCGCCAAAAAGTGAGGCCCGCGGCAGGCGACTGGAAGAATGTTCTACAATTACACCCGAAGATGTTACTTCGGATATAAGTTAAAACTCAATATACAAGATATGAAAAAGATATTTGCCAATAAAAACCTCCGATACGCCCTCTTCGCGCTCGGAGGATTATTCCTGGGATGGTTATTCTTCCATTCCCCTTCCCATGAACATGCCGCACCGGGCATTTCCAAAAATGAAAAAAAGAAAACCATCTGGACCTGCTCCATGCACCCTCAAATCCGGATGGACCATCCGGGTAAATGCCCCATCTGTGGAATGGACCTCATTCCCCTGAATGAAAACAGTACGCCGGTAGATGCCGATGACGTGCAACTGACTGACGATGCCGCCCGGTTGGCTGATGTGGCGACCTCAGTCGTCTCCCGCCAGAAGCCTGTAAAGGAGGTTCGCCTCTACGGTAAGGTGCAGCCCGATGAACGGTTGCAACAAAGCCAGGTGGCACACATCGCCGGTCGTATCGAAAGGCTGATGGTCAATTACACAGGCGAAAGCGTCAGCAAAGGGCAGATGCTCGCCCAGGTCTATTCACCCGAACTCATCACAGCCCAGCAGGAACTGCTCGAAGCGGCCAAAAGCAAGCAATCCCAACCCGAGATCTACCAGGCTGCCCACGAAAGGCTTCACCAGTGGAAGCTGACGGAAGGACAAATTTCTGCCATCGAGCGCAGTGGCCGCGTTAAGGAGAGTGTGGCTATCGTGGCCAATTCATCCGGTATAGTAACGGCCAAACGGGTGAACAACGGCGATTATATTTCGCAGGGCGGGGTGCTTTATGATGTGGCCAACCTGTCGCACGTGTGGGTCCTGTTTGATGCCTATGAGAGTGACCTGCCTTTTCTCAGGAAAGGGGATAAGATTGACTTTACCATTCAGGCCTTGCCGGAAAACCGCTTCTCCGGACGCATCACCTTTATTGACCCGGTCATTGACCCGAATACCCGCGTGGCCAAAATCCGCGTGGAAGTTCCCAACCCGGGCGGCAGGCTCAAGCCTGAGATGTTTGCGACCGGAATGGTGAGCGCCAACCTCGACCGCTATCAGGATAAGCTGGTCATTCCGGCTTCGGCAGTACTATGGACCGGCAAACGCTCTGTGGTATTTGTCAAACAGAAAAACAGCGCGCAGCCCGCCTTTAAAGCCCGCGATATTGAGATTGGTCCACGCCTGGGCAACAGCTACATCGTGGTTTCAGGATTGGACGAAGGGGAAGAGATCGTCACCCAGGGTACTTTTAACGTGGATGCCGCTGCCCAACTCGACGGCAAGCCGAGCATGATGAATACCAAAGCGGAAGCGCCCCACCGGAATCATTCAATCCTCTTTCCGGGTTTCAGGCAAATGCGACATGTGCAAGGAGCGTATCGAGAAAGCGGCGAAATCGGTCAAAGGCGTTTCGTCAGCCAACTGGGATAGCAAAGCGCAGATGATTAAGGTAAAGTTTGATGGAGCCATGACCAATACGGATGTTATCCAGAAAGCAATAGCCAAAGTAGGACACGACACCGAAAAATACAAAGCAGAAGCAAAGGTATATAATAGTCTGCCGGAATGCTGCAAGTACAGGAAATAAGCTATATAAAAACGATCCATTAGCTCACAGCGAATGAATCGTTTTTTATTTATTCCTCATGTAGATTCTGCAAGAAATCATCTGCAATCTTTCGTGCAAGCTTCTCATCAGCACTGGACACTGTTACTTTGACTGCGCCTACTCCTCCTGCCGCAACATGCCAGGGAGCCAGGGTTCCCCGGATTTCATCTACAAGATACACTTCAATGCCGGCATCTTCCAGCATACTTTTCAGCAGTCCTGCTTCCCAGGCTGTTCCCGCAAATACTTCTACGGGATGAATATCCTCTGTCTTCATATCATATTATTTTTATATCGTACCAGTTTATTTTCTTAGAATAATACATAACTATGGCAAGAATCACTAAAAGACCATAAGCAAACTCACCCTGATAAATACCCCGGTAACGCATTTCAGGGAAAAGCGTTCCTTCTACGTTTAACGAATCAGGTAGAAAATGGGCAAATCGAATAATCCTGCGGGTAACTTTCGAAGAATCCTGATAAAAATCGTAATAGGGAATGGAAATGACAGGCCCCGAAATAGTTTGCTCATTCCCCCATTTGGAGCTGACTTCATTAATCGCTTCTTTTTGAAAATCAATTCGTTCATGAATCAGGCTTTGAATCAGAGCAATGGGTATTAAAAAGATCAGAATCATGAAAATCATGACAATAACCTTTAATTGGTCTTTTTCCCTTCCATAGTATCAGATGTTTTGATGATTTTATCGATTAACAACGTGATAAAAACGTTTCAAAACAGAAAAATGTTTTTACATGCAGAAACAATCTGTAATCAGTCCTGATTTCAGACAAACAAAAAAGGAGAGTTTTCGAAATCAATTCGATTACTCTCCCTTCGGTCGTAAGTCTTTTTGGACTTATGAATTTTGGTTACTGCTTTAAATCCTGTAGAATTCTCAAGTTCAATTTCGCGATGAACCCGTTTCATTGCTTTGACGTATTCGGCCATAGTGACACGTCCTTTCGTTTTCTTCATAGATAAATCATTTAAAGTGAAATCTTTCCGATGCAAAGATAAGATGTTTTTTAGATTCTCTAAACAACACCTTTTCAGAACCAAATAACCAATACGATTGTTTTTAGTAAAACGTTCAACTTAATACTCAAGACATCATGAAAAAGAACATGGGATTAACCGACCGGATAATCAGACTTATTGTCGCTGTCGTAATTATTGTGTTGCATCAGGCCGGTGTCATTACCGGAACTTTAGCCATTGTGCTGTTGATCCTTGCAGCCGTTTTTGTTATAACCAGTGTGATCAGCTTTTGCCCTCTTTATCTACCGTTTGGAATTTCAACCAATAAAAAGTCTGCAAAAAAATAATTTCCCCAGATATTAACATGAAACGTTATGGAATATAGGTTTCCAATATTTTAGTCGATTTAGTTGGGGTAATTGACACCTTCGCCAAAGAAGCAGGGACCAGAACGGTTTCACCTTTTTCAATCGATAAGTCAAAACCATTAATATCCGAAATCACCGCACTACCTTCCATGCAGATATATACTACAAAAGAGTCCTTATCTATATTATCCCTTTCAATTCCATGGGTTGAAAGTTGAAGCATATTTGTCTCGAAATAGGGACAGGAAACCAGAGAGGCAAAGCCATTATCTGCATCTTTATACTCTGTTTTATATTCCGGATAAAGGGTATAATCAATGGCGTCTTTAGCCAGTTCGGTATGTAGCTCACGAGCATTTCCGTGGGTATCCTTGCGATCAAAATCATAAATCCGATAAGTAACATCGGATGTCTGTTGAATCTCTGCAACAAAGGTTCCGGCTCCTATTGCATGTACCCGTCCGGTAGGAACAAAGAATACATCTCCGGTTGACAATGGGTGCTGCAATACATAATCCAGAAAGGTATTATTACGCATTGACTCGACATATTCATCCGGAGTAATCGATTTGGAAAAGCCGGAATAAAGCTTTGCATTCTCTTTTGCTGAAATAACATACCACATCTCGGTTTTGCCAAACGAATTATGACGTATTTTTGCCAGCTCATCATCGGGATGCACCTGAATGGAGAGATCGTCACAAGCATCGATAAACTTGATCAATAGTGGAAATTTATTGCCAAACCGATTCGCAACCTTTTTGCCTAACAGTTCAGCGTCGTACATATCAATAAGCTCTTCCAGGGATTTTCCAGACAATTCGCCATTACTGACCACCGAGATATTATCCCTGACATGGGATATTTCCCAACTCTCGCCAATACGCTCCAATCCAGGAGTAAGTTGTTTAAACTTACATATTTCAGTTCCGCCCCAAAGGGTTGATTTCAGTATTGGGGTGAATTTTAACGGATACATCTGATTCTTTTTTTGTTGGTGTGATTGCAAATATAAGGATTACAACGATATTTTCTGAATGCGCTCGAATATCTCCATACACATCCGACCATTATGATAAGGACACTTCCAGAAACCGGCTTTATCGTCGCTTATGTTAATGGAGCCATCCGATTTAATACTCCAGTACCATTCACCGGAGGTTTTATCCAACAAATGACTTTTGATGTAATTCCAGCAATTAATGACTTTCTCGAGATAGAAATTCTCTTGAGTCAACTGCCACATATCGAAATAACCGACCATGGCTTCGGCTTGCACCCACCAGTGACGGTCGGCATCGGTATGTCCGGTTGCCGGGTCAAACTCATATATCAGGCTTCCGTCCGGTTGTAATCCTTCTGTAGCCGCTACAGCAATTTGAGGAATTACGCTACGAACACGCTGCAACAACTCTTTATCATCCAACACTTCAGCTGCTTCGTGAATCAACCATACCGCTTCTATATCGTGACCATAAGAGATGGCCGGACTTTTGCTCTCCCAGTTGTCATTGAAAAATAGCTGAAGATGTCCGGTTTCACAATTTACAATCTTATCGATGAATATTTCGACCAGATTCTTCAGTTGAGCCTTTAGCGCCGGCGATTTCCACACCCGATAGAGATTGGCATAGGGCTCCAGAATGTGCAGGTGCGTATTCATCGTCTTTTTCTCATTGGCATCCTTCAGGCTCAGGCGCATATCCGAGATTTCACCCCACTCCCGGGTGCAAGCTTCGATGTAGCCATTCAGCTCTTTGTCAAAGCTGTATTTTTCTATCACTTCGAAGAGTTCGATGGCTTTATCAAGTGCAGACTGGTCTCCGGTTGCCCGGTTGAATTCACTCAAGCCATAAATGGCAAAACCAATAGCGTAAAACTGTTTCTTGGTATCCAACGGTTTACCATCATGCGCTACGGACCAATAGATTCCGCCGAATTCATTATCCCAGAAATGGTTCAGGATAAACTCCTTTGCACGAACAGCCATTTCCAGGTATTTCTCTTTTTTGAAAATGCGGTAAGCAGCCGAAAATGTCCACAGGATGCGAGCGTGCAAAATGGCGCCTTTCGCAGCCTCTTCGTGCAACTTATCATGGCCGTCACGTTGGCCGTAAAAGCCACCCAAATCAATATCAGGCATTCCTTCGGACCAATAAGGCAGAATGTCATGCTCGAGTTCAATTCTCAACTCTTCTGCCAGTAATTTGATATCTATCGTATTCATTGATTTATTTATTCATTAAATCAGGCACCTGCCTCTTTTTTATTTCTCTGTTCCGTCAGATCCTGGGAAATTTCTACCATTTTATGTTCGCTAAGCGGATAAATGGCAATAAACAGCACTGATAGCACAGTTCCGACAGCCGGCAGGAAGCTCAGCATCAACCGGATTCCATCCAGGGCAGATGCACTCTGTTCCACATTGGCTTTAAAACCGAAAATCGCCAGTAACCAACCAGTCAATGCTCCACCAATAGACCAACCGAATTTCTGCGACATCGATGAAGAGGAGAAAATCAATCCTGTTGCCCGACGACCTGTTTTCCATTCGGAGTAATCCGCAATATCAGCATACATTGACCAAAGCAGCGGGAAAATGCTACCGGCACACATGCTGATTAACACCTGCATACCCATCATCAAAGCGATAGAGCTCTTATCCAGAAAATAAAACATCACGCTGAATGCCGTTGCAAAAACCATCGCAAAAAGGTAGGTCATCTTCTTGCCTATTTTGCCTGAAATCGGAGTTACCAGCAGAATCCCGGCAATATTTGCCGCCTGTCCCAATACCAGGTACAGCGTGGTAAGCGAAAGGGAAACATTCAGTGCTCCGATGTGGAAAGCGTCCGTCTTTTCCACATAATATTTGAAATAATAGACCGCCGCACCATCCCGGATTGAGTTGAATATCAGGGCTGAAACTCCAGCTCCCAACAAAATCCACCAGGGACGGTTACGGAAAAGGTCTTTGACATCCTCCCCGACCCGGTTCTTTTCCTCTTTGATGGGTTTTACGCGTTCACGTGTCCAGCTGAAAGTCAGGATGAAAAAGCCAATGGCAATGATAGCAAACACAATTGCGGCCATTTGCCAGCCTCGTGAAGGTGTGACAACACTTCCGGTTTTGCTGAAAATCTCGACCAACGGCTCCACTAATAGCAATGAGAGGATACTTCCCATAAAGGCAAATATCATTCTGTAAGAAGATAATTCCGTGCGGGATTTCGGATCGGCGGACATGACGCCCAGCAAAGATGCATACGGAACATTAATCATGGAATAGACCATCATCATTAACGAATAGGTTACGTAGGCATAAATGATTTTACCGGTCAGTGAAAAACCGGGCGTAGTAAACGTCATAGCACCGATAATGCCAAAAGGAACGGCCATCCAAAGCAGATAGGGTCTGAATTTTCCCCATTTGGAGGAAGTGCGGTCTGCAAGTGTCCCGACCACAGGATCAAAAACTGAATCCCATACGCGGGTAATTAAAAACATGGTACCCACCACAGCTGCAGGCAACCCGTAAATATCTGTGTAGAAAAACAGAAGATACATTCCGAAAAGTTTCCAGAACATGGATGAAGCTGCGTCTCCCAATCCATATCCGACTTTTTCACGAAAGTGAATTTTTTCGCTCATGCGTGATTTCAATTATTAGTTCCAGGGAATATCCACAAATTGGAATCTGGCATTCAGGAAATGCTTCCGGAGCATCAAATGCATCCGGAAAGCATTGCCCACTGAATCACCAAATTTACAATATATCTATAAAGCTATCATTTTTTCAGGAAAGGCAGGTTTTTATCAATCAATGAATTGATTGTTTTTACCGATTCAGCTGAACGCAGACCGTCCTGAGGGGTATTCATACAATAATCAACCAGTTTGTCGATAGTCGAAACAGCCACATGCATACGCGTATCTGATGATGCATAATACATAAATACCGTACCGTCTTCATCTGCAATCCAACCGTTTGTAAACAATACGTTCGAAACGTCGCCAATACGTTCCTCTCCTTCCGGTGCCAGGAAATGTCCTGCCGGTGAGGCTATCAGTTTGGAAGGATCTTCCAGTGAAGTCATAAACATATACAACACGTAACGAAGACCGGCAGCGCAACCACGAACTCCATGAGCAAAATGCAACCAACCTTTATCGGTCTTAATCGGATGGGGACCCTGACCGTTTTTCACCTCTTTGATAGTATGGTAATAACGACGATCGATGATATTTTCTTCTTTCACTTCAGCATTTGTGATATCATCAATCAATGCCCAACCGATTCCACCACCACTACCGGCATCGATAAAGCCATCCTGCGGACGGGTGTAAAGGGCGTATTTACCGTTTACAAACTCAGGATGAAGCACCACGTTACGCTGCTGACTTTTTGATTTCAGGTCCGGCAGACGCTCCCAGGTTACAAAGTCCTTCGTGCGGGCGATACCGGCTGAAGCCGTTGCGGCAGAAAGATCATTCGGCACGGTTTTGTCTTTACGCTCAGAACAGAACAATCCGTATATCCAGCCGTCTTCGTGTGCAGTCAGACGCATATCA
Source organism: Bacteroidales bacterium (assembly GCA_963662365.2). Taxonomy (GTDB): domain Bacteria; phylum Bacteroidota; class Bacteroidia; order Bacteroidales; family UBA7332; genus CAXXIC01. The sequence continues at coordinate 108,134 of CAXXPA010000005.1, read as the reverse complement.
TAGACGTTGGTATCCGGCTCTTCCGTTTCAGGCATGGTAACCGGACGATCCCAGAAACGGAAGTTATCAATACCATTCGGGCTTTCGGCCACTGCAAAGAAAGATTTGCGGTCATTACCTTCCACACGAACAACCAGCAAATATTTACCATTCCATTTGATGGCTCCGGAGTTTAACGCTGCATTGATGCCGATACGTTCCAACAGGTGTGGATTAGTTCCCGGGTTCAAATCATAACGCCAGAAAACAGGTGCATGCGCTCCGGTCAGTACCGGATATTTGTATCGCATATAAATCCCATTACCGGTAGTCGGTTCATTTTTACGGGTGATCAATGCCTCATGTTCAGCAATGAGTTGCTCTAGTTTTTGTTCAAATTGAGTCATATTGTTTTATTATTAGCTATTTGCTATTGAAGTTATTTCTTCGGAGAAAGTCTGAGCATCAACACATCATGTGACACCAATGTTGCTTTCAAATCTTTACGGGTTGTTCCCTGTTCCTTTTTAGCATACAGGTCACGTAGTTGATACGTTTTTTTGCCCGGCGTGAATTCTTTCCTGAAAATATCATCTGTAATCGGCAGGTCTACCCATTTCAGGTTTAGGTTAGCAGATTCTTTGCCACGGTTAACAAACGCAATTGCCCAATTATCTCCTGCTAATGGTTTAGCCCAGACATCAATATCTCCGATACGTTTTACCCGGAATCCCTGAATTCCAAGGGTATCCTGATCTACAGCAATTACCTCTTTATTGGTGATGATTGACAGGGCTTCCGGGGTGATTTTACGGATATCATTTCCCAGAATCAGCGGAGCGGCCATGATGCTCCACAAGGCAAAGTGAGTACGGTCTTCGGCCACAGTCATCACGTCATTTCCCACTTCGAGCATATCCGGGTCATTCCAATGTCCCGGACCGGCATACTGACGTATAGAATCACGCATATCCACGATTTTCATGACACCCCATGAAGACCAGGTACCGTTGCTGTGCTCACAATCAAAACAGTTATAGATATCACCGGTTGTTCTCCACATGTGACCAATAGGGCCTCCCCATTTCCAGGGTTTCTGGTCACCCCACTCACAGATGCTGAATACTACAGGACGTTTAGCCGCATAGAGAGCATCGCGCATAGTGGTGTAAGCTTCCGAACCAACCATTTTACCGGTATTACACCAGTCATATTTCAGGAAATCGCAATCATAAGATGCATAGGTCAGTGCATCCTGATACTCATGGCCACGGCTTCCGGGATATCCGCCACAGGTTTTTGAACCCGCACAATTATACAATCCGAATTTTAAACCTTTATCGTGAATGTAATCTGCCAGACTCTTCATCCCTGATGGAAATTTCTTCGGGTCTGCTATCAAGTTGCCAGCTGCGTCACGTTCCATTGCCATCCAACCGTCATCCAGGACGATAAACTCGTATCCGGCGTCTTTCAAACCCAGGCGGATAAATTCATCCGCAGTTTCGCGCACCAACTTCTCATCAATATTCGTAGCAAATGTGTTCCAACTGTTCCATCCCATCGGAGGAGTTTTGGCCAGATTTTCAAACTTCTGGGCTTTAACGGTCAATCCTGAGATCAGGATCAGGAGTAAAAACAAAAGATTGTGTCTCTTTGTCATGGTTCTTTGAATAAATTATTTCGTTTGTAGTAGTAGGTTTGTTTTCTGAATCAGTTTAATCGTTGTATCTGTGATAAATACGGAATTAAGTCCTTGCTCTTCCTGCGCCGGGTCTCCCAGATAATCATCTCCCTGCTGCCAGTTGACATGTTTGGGAATTCCATATCCACCCCAGGCCCAGAAATTACATCCGGCAAAGACATCTTTACCAGAAGCGCTATTCTGTAATGCCTTAAATAGGGAATCGAAGTACATATCGCGGTATTTGGTAGATGATTCGGGAGTAAACGACACATTATCCCTCGGAAATCCGAATTCCTCAACCACTAACGGTTTATTGATTCGACGGGCAACTGACATGTGTCTTTGCAAATAGTCCGAGGTTCTGGTAATTGCTTGCTGAACCGTGCCTTCCATATCGTTTTTGTCAAACCATTTCCAGTTATAGGGCCAGATGTGAATAGTGGTGTAGTCGATGTTTTTATCGGAATGAATCGTTTCCCACATATTCATATCCTCTTCACACCCTTTCTCACCTTCACTACCGATAGTAAGCATATGGTTACCGTCAATTGACTTGATATAAGCTGCAATATCTTTTATCCATCTGATGAATGCCGGTTTTGCTTTATCGCTAAACGCACGGGGTTCATTACCAATCTGCCAGGCCATTATCGCTGGGTCATCCACATATTTACTACCGGTATATCGGTTCGTTCGGGTCAGTACATGGCGGACATGATTTTTAAACAGCTCATGGCATGAGTCACAATCTGCATATTTTTCCACATATTTCCGGAATACATCCCAGCCGTCAATATTCAGCAATGGGAAAGGACCATAACCGGCCCAATTCAGGTATTGTGAATACCCTCCTGACCATTCCCAACTGTTATTCAGATAAAGCACGGCATACATTTTACGCTTACCCATCTCTTTCAGTAAGAAATCGAGACCGTCAAATATGGTATCGTTGTAAACTCCGGGTGATTTCTGTAGCGTCGGTTCAATGCGCGTCGGCACACCATCCGGGCCATCTCCACCGACCAGAACCCGGAGATTATTGACACCTTTAGCTTTAAGTGCATCCAACTCCTTTATCAATCGGATGCAGTCTCCCCCCTGTCCTTTAGATGCCAGTATAGCACCATACCAGAAGTTTGTCCCAACATAGTAATAGGGTTTGCCACTTATCTCAAAATGACTCTCTTTTTGTTTGACAAATCCCTTTCCATATCCTGAAAAAAAAGGCAATAACATGATTATAGCAACCACACAACTTTTAGAAATTCTGCACATAATGTTTATCACAGTTTGAGATTTTGTTATGACAAAGTTACCTGTAGAAGCAGGGGGGTAACAAGTATTATCATAGCATATCCCGATACTATTTTTTCACTTATACAAATTCCGGACTTTATCCTGCATCAACACATCCGGCGAGGCGATAAACCGATTGAAATCCTTTACCGAAGAATGTCCCGGATACGGGATGTAAAAGTGGTTTTTACGGTTGTAGGCATTTCTCCAGAGTAAGACATAAGATACTTTATAGCCTTTCAGAGCATCAGTCAACACTGAGGTAAACCAGGTACTATCCGGCAAAGACTCCAATCCAGTCTCTGTCAGTGCCGGTATTTTATTATGTTTTTGGGCAAAATCGGTGATTACGCCCAATTCATACCTCAACGATGAGATGAATTTGGTTTTCACTTCCGGTGTCATCCCATACTGATAATGATCAAATCCAACTATATCGACATATTTATCACCGGGATAACGGTTTACAAAATCGGTATCTGTTGTAAAATCACCCGATGAATATGCAATCAGCAGATTATGAACCTTTTTAGTATTACGCAGATAATCTATAGAAAAACGGGACATCTCCTTGTATTGCTCTTCGGTACATAGTTTCTTTCCCCACCAAAACCAGCTTCCTGTATGTTCATGAAACGGACGGAAAATTACCGGTATCAGTTTTCCTTTATCATCCTTCAGGGAAAGAAAAAAACCGGCCACCTGGTCCAGCCATTGTCTGAACTCCTCGTGTTTTGAACCTCCGGGGAGAACACTTTTCACCACCTGGTCTGATGAAGCATCCCAGGCACTCTTTCCGGTCAACAGATTATCGAGGTGCCAGCTGAATGTATTGACAGCCCCCATCCGATAGACCTTTTGGACATATCTGCGCATCTCTTTGAATGAAACGCTATCCAGATTGTATGCCTTACCGTGCTCAATGCCCCCCAGATCCCAGCCGAAGACAGCAGGATAACAGCCGGAAGCATCTTTCACATCACATCTACCCGGCTGGGCATACCAACCGATGCCATAGGCAAAAGCGTCCTGATGACCAACCATTACCCCTTTCTGCATCTGTTTTTTGAGGTTTTGGTAGAGAGCGACAGTTGATTTTGTTGCTTTGTTGTCTGACGGAATATTTGTCTGAGCTTTTATGAATGAGCATCCCAGTATCATTCCCAGCATTATGATTGTGTATTTTCTCATACGTACGGATGATTATTTCAAAGTAAATTTTTGTTTGAGACCACCCACCGAAACTTCAAATTCTCCCGGTTCCAGTTTGGGTTGATTATCCAGGCCAATAAAAGATAGCTCTTTGGGTTGAATAGTAAATGTTACTTCCTTGCTTTCACCCGGCTGCAAGGCTATTTTGTCGAATGCACGCAGGCGTTTCATATCCGGAGCAAGTGAAGCGACCAGATCAGAGACATAAAGCAGTACCGATTCTTTCCCGGCCACTTTACCGCTATTTTTTACAGTTACCGTAATGTTTACCGGTTGGTTGACTGTATAAACCGATGAAGATAAGCGAAGATTACTGTATTCAAAAGTGGTGTAAGAAAGACCTTCACCAAACTCATATTGAGGATGGTAATCAGCTTCGTAGTTATATACGCCACCTGCTTTTTTCTGTTCTTCCGAATATTTGTGCCAGTAATTGGTCAATGAATTCGGGTAACGGGGATAGGTATAGGGTAGTTTTCCGCTTGGATTAACCTCCCCGAAAAGAATATCTGCCAGCGCATCTCCACCGAAATTACCGGGCAGATATGTTTGTACCACCGCATTCATTTGTGATTCAAATTTGCTGATGATACGCGGACGACCTTCATTCAGGACCAACACAACCGGTTTACCGGCTTTTGCAATCGCTTTAGCCATTTCGGTTTGCAGGTCGGAAATATACAAATCTTGCAGGTCTCCAGGCTTCTCAGTGTAGGAGTTCTCCCCAAGGCAAAGCACAACATAGTCTGATTCCTTAGCCGCAGCTACAGTTTCGGCAAAGCGGTCTTCATACTCTTCCCAGTACTTTCCATCCATTTTATAGCTGACACCCGGCATGTAGGTTACCTTACCACCCTTGTTTTTGAGTTGAAGCGCTTCAAAAATGGTATTGTACTTTTCGGTAAATTCAGGTGCTTTGTCTCCCTGCCAGGAGTAGCTCCATCCGCCGTTCAAGGTGCGCATGGAATTGGCATTTGGGCCACATATCAATATATTTTTCCCTTTAGTTAAAGGCAAAAGCTGATTCTCGTTTTTCAACAAGGTAATCACCTCGCAAGCGGCATCGTAGGAGGCTTTTTCAAACTCTTTGCATCCGAACTTCGGATAATCATTGTAATGGGTGTTAGGTTTTTCGAATAAACCCAACTCCATTTTCATTTTCAAAATCCGGCGCACAGCATCATCGATACGCGACATCTTCACTTCACCCTCATTGACCAACTGAATCAGGTAATCACAGAAGTCAAAGTTGTAAGGAATCATCGACATGTCGATACCGGCATTGACCGAAAGTTTCACTGCCTCTTTCTGGGTAGCCGCCACATGGTCACGCGAGCAGATATTGACAATGTCCATCCAGTCGGTTACCACCACGCCTTTGAATCCCAGTTCTTCTTTCAGCAGTTTGGTCAGGATATTGTAATCGGCATGCAGAGGCAATCCGTTTGTTAATCCGGAATTGACCATGATGGAGCGTGCTCCTGCCTCTATCGCTTTTTGGAACGAAGGCAGATGGTATTCGCGTAACACATTTTCCGAAAGGATAGCCGGTGTGCGGTCTTTTCCTGAAACAGCTGCTGAATATCCCAAAAAGTGTTTCAGACAGGAAGCCACATGATTGACATCAATGGCCCCTTCTTTGCCATCCCCTTCATATCCTTTCACCATCTCTACACCCAATTGCGAAGCCAGGTAAGGGTCTTCACCGAAGGTTTCCCACATACGCGGCCATTCGGGATTAAGGCCCAGGTCAAGTACAGGAGAAAATGTCCAGGGTGTATTGCTCGCACGGGTTTCATAGGCTGTGATTTCAGCTCCTTTACGCACAAGTCCGCGATTAAAGGAAGCTGCCATGGCAATTTGTTGCGGGAACAACGTGCAACCTGCCGTATAGTTATTTCCGTGTATGGCATCGATTCCGTAAAGCATCGGAATTTTCAGCTCTTTCATCGATGCATTCTGAATCTCCGATATAATTTCGTACCATTTTTCACGGGTCAATGCCTTTCCGCTCGGCACATTCAGGACAGAACCGATTTTATAATGTTCAATCGCCTTTTTGAGGATATTTTTATCGATGCGCAACGGTTCGTAATTGGAATAGACATCCGGACCTTCACAAAGCAAATCGATAGTTACCTGTGCCATCTGACCGACCTTTTCCTCTAAGGTCATTTGATTTAGTAACTTATCTACCCGTTTGTCTATTTCTTGTTGGTTCAATCCGGCTGATGCCCCGGTTGCGCTGATTAGTCCGGCCATAATTATCCAGTTTTTGAGTTTCATCGCATTAATTACGGTGTCGGGAACGAATAAAGACTTTTCACATCCCCCTGTTCAAATATAGCGGAGTTGTTGGTGAATGTTCTGAAATCTGCCGCTGCTGCTGATGAATAAGGAGTTGGAATGTAGTAATTGGATGATGTATTCGCCCAAAACATCCCATATGCCAACTGTAATTTATATTGGGTAAACAGCGGCAAGAAACATTGGGTATACAAATTAGATATTGTTGTATTGGTCGATATATACCCGAATTCTGTTAATGCCGCTACCTTTTTCCTACTGACAGCCAGATCAGAAATAATCTTTAGCTTTGAAGCAACCAGTGTAACGCCGCTTTGCACACCTTTGCTATAATCCTGATAATTATCCATACCCAAAATATCTACATAATCGTCTCCCGGATAACATTGCAGGTAAGTATCAGTACTGGTAAATTCACTTCCCGGTGAGAAAGCATACAATACGTTATGGACATTCAGTGAATCTCTCAGGTAAGAAACGGTAAACTGCCAGTTTCTTTTAAACTGCGTCGGTGTGGCATAAGCCGGTGCACTCCACCAAAACCAGGTTCCATCAAACTCATGGAATGGTCTGAAAATTACAGGAATTACATTACCGGAATTATCTTTTAGCGAACTGAGAAATTGTGCCACTTTCTTCAACTGGCTTTTGTACCAGGTATGATTCTCCCGGCCTTCCAGAATACTCGGAAACGCCTTGGTAACATTATCTGCATTCATTCCCGAAACATAAAACGAATTCTGCTCATAGGGTTCAAGCATATGCCAGCACATAGTGGATACCAACCCCTGACTATAACTGTATTTTATCTCATTCTTTATTCTCAATTCCTGCTGATAATACCAGTTATCTGAAGCACCTGTATTGTTCTTGTTGGCAATAAAAAGGAAATCTTCTCCGACAATCAAAGGATGTCGACCGATGGTAAGCTTCATATCAGACATGTTACTCCCCCCATCCGAAACATAACGACCGGCAAATGGGTCTTGCTGGCCAATCATTATTCCTTTTTGGGCATTAAGCTTAAGGTTGTAAAACAGAGCTGCTGTTTGAGTTGTAGCACTTTTGTCTGTGAGTACATTACGCACGGATGCAACATCAGGATTAATGCCATTTATTGGGTTTGGGGTCGTATTATTTGCCGGTTCGTCTTTTCCACAGGCAAAACTGACAATGGATAAAAGTAAAAGTAAGATTGGTTGGATGTGTCTCATGATTGATTATGTAAAAGAATGAAAACAGATGATATAATATCTTTTATAATACCTATTGAAAACCTATATTTTATATACATTGAATTGATAGGACTGCAGACTATCACAGCCTACAGTCCCCCTGAATAAAAACCATCAAATATTATTTTTTAACAATGCGGAAGTTAGCAAAACTAACATCTACAGTGGTTGCATCAGTCGGTTGGAAAGTCAAACCTACACTATTCCATCCCCATTTCGGAGTTGCGCCTAATTTAGTTAAGTCGAATGATACGGTTTTCCATTTACCATATGTGTTGAATGCAATTCCTTCTGCCGGATTCCAGACAAACCAACCATCAAAAATCTGGTACACCAGATTTCCCATATTCATAGGAACTTGCGGGTTTGTATTTATTTCAAACTCTAGTTTGTACTGAGATTTGTTGTCAATCATATCCTGATTGTTTACATTCACACCACCACCGAAGTATGTATTCCAGCTCCAGGCTCCAAATGTACCTTTCAGACGACAATATTTACCATTTATTGGTTTGGGATCCCCTACATGCGTACCATCTGTAATCAGATTTGCTCCAGACCAGATTCCGTTGTACGAAGATGCATTTTCAAAGTCAATTAATTTAAAGCCTGTAGGGCGATATCCACCCGGAATAGCGACAGCAGTTTGCAGGTTTTCATAAGTACTGCTCAACTTAATTACCTGGTCTGCAACTGCATTTGCCGGAATTTTAAAGAATATGGATTTGTCCGTCGCAGAGATAATCGGTAATTCCTGATTTCCAAAATGAACAACACCATCATCAGGAGTAAGCTTGTAAAGATCAAAATAGTCTCCTACAATTTCAGCGGTATCTCCCGGAAGGGTATATTCATTATATAAACCATTGATAACCAAACTTGGAACACTTACTGTAAAATCATAAGATACCTTACCCAGGTTAGTGGTAATTTCCATCTTATTGTTTACAGTGCCGGGCAAGACTCTAGGTATAGGAAGCACAATACGACTTGCTTTAGCATAAACTGTCGATAAGTCCACCGCTACATCATTAAAATAGATGCTTTTCACACCGCTCAGATTCTTACCGTGAATGGCAATCATCTGGGCAAATGATCCGGCTGTAATAGCCGAATCACTTTTTTCCAGAGTTGTTATTTGATTAACTTCAGGAGCTCCTGTTGAAGTCTCGTCAGCATTCCATCCATCATTGATATCTTCGATGCTCTGACAGGATACTACAGCCAACGATATTAGCAGCAGATAGAACCATTGACTTATATTTATCTTTTTCATTTGTCCGAATATTTTATGGTTAACAATTAATTCCAGCCCGGATTATTCTGCCCATTGAATGTTTTATTGGCTATAACTTCTGAAGCAGGAATCGGGTATAACAAATGTTTACGTTCACGGTATTTTACCACATCATTTTCATCAATACCAATGGCATTCATTACCTGAAGATAAATCCCCCAACGAATCAAATCCCAGCGACGGTCACCTTCACAAGCCAATTCACGGGCTCTTTCTTCCAGAACAAACGAGCGGAGTTGTTCTTTGGCTGTAAAGTCAGATACATTCTTAGTACTTGCATTACTGCGTGTTCTTACCCGGTTCAGGGCATCTACAGCGGACTGATCCGGACCGTTTACCTCATTTTCAGCTTCCGCATAAATCAAAAGAACATCGGCAAAACGAAGGAACGGATAGTTGATATCCCCATTATTTTGTGTGCGATCTGAAGAATAAAAATACTTGGTAAGGAATGAAAGCGAAGCACTTGACTGATCCAACACGTAGGTGTTACCATCATTATAAGGCGCTAATCCGCGATTTACCTTTACGCTGTCTTTTGCCGGATAGTAATACCAGTTACCCCATTTTTTCCAACGGTGCATTACTCCATCCGTAGCCCTCAGGTCATTTGCTTCAAACAGTTCATACCAGTGTACACGACATCCCGCCCATTGGCCATCAGCGATCTCAAGAGCATTTGCTGATGTAGATAATCCGGTGTACCATTTAGAAATTGCATTTCCGAATTTGGAATCACCCAGTTTGGATTGCAAAGAAAAAATATGCTCTGTCTTATTTTTGTTACCCTGTGACCAGATATCTGCATAAGAGGTTTTAATCAGGTCGTAGGTTCCATACTTGCCATCGATTACCTCTTTGGCTTTATCACGGGCCAGTTTGAAATAATCATTGGCATTAAATGATTCATACCCGGCAACCACTTCCTTTGTGAAAGTATTGGACACAGGCAATGGAATACGTACCTTATCATTTCCCTGCCTTACATAAGCCGGACCACCTTTTACCGATACTTTGGCATCAGTTAAAGCACCGGAAGCCATAGTCACATATACTTTTGAAAGCAACGAAGCTGCCGCACCGGCAGAGGCTCTTCCATCTTTAAAGCCCGGATCACCTACCTTATACATCATGTCTTCAGCATCTTTGAGCAAGGTGATAATATGCTCATACACCGTTGGGATGGGTTGACGTGGCTGATTGAAGTCTGCTCCTTCCTCTACAGATACATAGAAAATAGGTACTTCACCATAAGCACGGGTCAGCAAGAAGTATGACCAGGCTTTGAGGAAATAGAGTTCACCCAAATCATTATTACGTTGAGCCTCTGTTACATTCTTCATCCCCTTTATGTACTTGATAGAGAGGTTGGCACGATGTATGATATTGTATGGTGCGCTCCACATAGCATCCAGATTTCCGCTACCTCCTGACGACTGAAAGTTGCCGGCCCCTAAATCCCCGTATGCCCAGTCGGGACCGGTTGCATAGTCGCAATCGAAGTCCAATACTCTCGGGAACTGAAACCAACGGAACATATCATCATCTATTTTATTGTAAGTTCCTATCACCCACATGTCTGCTGCGGCATCCGAATCGCCGACACCAGTGGGACTGATAAAGTCAAAGGCCTGCTCTTTCAAATCATCCTTACAGGATGAGAACATTCCCAAACTGAATGTAACAGCAATAGCCGGTATTATTCTTTTTATATTAGTCTTCATGATTTAATTATTAGAAAGTTAATTTTGCACCAAGAGAAAACGTTCTACTACTTGGGTAAGAGTAAATATCTACCCCTCTGCGCGAAGCATCTCCACCGAAAGCATTGACATCCGGATCCAACCAACTATATTTAGTGATGGTAAACAGATTGGTTGCCGAGCAATACAAATTGATATCCTGTATCTGTTTGATTGGACGCTTAAAGGTATATCCGATATTCAGATTTTTCAAACGCAGGTATGAACCATCCTCTACAAAACGATTAGAAATTTTCATACTTCTTAAATAACCACTGGTTGCTTTCGGCCATTTGGCATTGGCTGTATTATCAGCTGTCCAACGAGAATTATAGATGCTGGAGGGAATATTCTGATAGCCTTGTACCTGGTATTCCATCAGGTTTCCATTAAAAATATCATTTCCATAGGTTCCCTGAAAATAGAAACTTGCAGTAAAGTTTTTCCAGGAGAAGTTATTGGTAAATCCATAGGTAAATTTGGGATTGGTATCACCAATAATTCGTTTATCTTTTTCATCGATTGTACCATTATTGTCATAATCCCGGTATTTGACCTCACCGATTTTTGCTTTTACAATGGCTGCGCTGGCATTGGTATAGGCTTTGTCAGCTCTTACTTCAGCTTCATTGTCATAAAATCCGTCTTCCACATATCCGTAAATGGCTCCGATTGGCATTCCGTTACGTTGGATAAATACCTGGTCAGCATTGTTCCACAAACGGGTTGCATATTGGTCATTTGGCAAATCTCCAATGCGGTTCTGAATAAATGAAATATTCGCATCAATATCCCATTTCAATGGCGTTTTTGTCAAAACATAGAACTTTCCGGAAATTTCAACTCCTTTATTGGTAACCGTACCATAATTCACCTGCATTTGTCCAAATCCGGAACTAAGTGGAATTTTTACATTTTGTAGCAAGTCACGGGTCTTTTTGTAGAACACATCTACAGTCAGGTTAATGCGATTATTTAAGAATCCCATATCCACTCCGGCATCAGCTTGCGAAGTCGTCTCCCATTTCAGGTTCGGATTTGCAGGACCACGCCATACCGGTTCAGCAAAACCACTTTGCATGGATCCATTAACCGGATAATTTGAGGTTTGCAGCAACGTTGTTGTCGCATATGATCCAATCGCCTGGTTTCCGGTTTCACCATAACTGGTTCTTACTTTCAGGTTACTGAAGATGTTCAGATCTTTGATGAATTTTTCCTCTGAAGCACGCCAGGCAATAGCTCCGGACATAAAATCAGCCCATTTATTGGTATTGGCAAACTTACTGGAACCGTCACGACGATAAGAAGCTGTAAATAGATATTTGCCCATCAACGAGTAGTTAACACGACCTAAAAATGAAATCAGTCTGTTTTGTCCACGACTACTGGTCGGTGTCTCCTGATTCAGTCCCTGGCTGATATCATACTCACCGGTGATATCCGTTGGGAAGTTGGTTGCCACAATCGATTTCCCGCCATAATTAGCGGTTTCGCGGGTAGCACCCAACACAGCATTGATGGTGTGATTTTTACCAAATGATTTATCGAATTGCAACAGTGACTCCAGTGTAAGGCTTGTGTACCAGTTATCTGAAAGACCGGCCTTACCGTTAATGTTGCTGTAGCTGGCACCCTCCTGCGTATTACGGTTGTAATAGGTATTCCGGGTATTCATATTATAACCATACCCCAAATTCTGACGGAACTTCAGGTAGTCCGTAAATTTGATTTCTGCAAATGCGGAATTGAATACATTATTTGAACTTATCTGGTCCTTTGCGGTCGTTACATACAAATAGGGATTAGCTGACAACCAGGACAATTGAGCATCTGTGTGCTCGTTAAAGCCGGGCAAGTGATCCGGTGGAAATACCAATGCTGATCGTATTACCGCGTAATCGGAAGAATTTGACTTCGAAAAATTTGTTGTTGAATTGGTATAGCTTGAATTCAGTCCCAATTCCAACCAGGGTTGAACTTTACGGGCTACATTCAGGCGGGCAGTATAACGGTCATAACCTGATTTCTTAATAATACCGTCCTGGTTCAGCATGTTACCGGAAATAACATAATAACCTTTATCATCTCCTCCGGACATACTCAGGTTGTATTCATGAGACAAAGCTGTCTGATAAATCTGGTCTTGCCAGTTGGTACCACCATTCATATATCCGTTAAGGAAATCCTCCGGTTTGGGATAATATGTACTATCTACAGCTACACCGGAATTGTTTTTTGTATATTGCCAATGGCCATCGTATGGCAAATTGGCATACGTAACGCCTTCATAATTATAACGATTCACCACCTGCTCGTTACGGTAGTTTGCATATTGGTATGCATTTAGTACATCTATCTTATTTACAATATTAGAAATACCAAAATTAGTTGAGAATTCAACTTTTGAAGTCCCCTTCTCTCCACGTTTTGTAGTAATCAATACAACCCCGTTTGCACCGCGTGAACCATAAATAGCAGTTGCCGATGCATCTTTCAGTACTTCTATGGATTGGATATCCTGAGGATTAATCATTGCTAACGCACTCGTACTCTGCATATTGTTTGAATTAGCAGAACTGGATGGCGTTCCTCCTGTTTCGAAAGGAATCCCGTCAATAACATACAACGGCTCAGTGCTGGTATTGAATGAGTTGGCACCACGCACCTGGATATTAATCCCTGCACCCGGGGCTCCATCACTTTGCTGTACCTGCACGCCGGCCAGTTTTCCCTGAAGCCCCTGAACAATACTGGTCGGATTACCTTTAAGTAATTCCTCAGTTTTTACAGAGCCTACAGAACCTGTCAGGTCGCTTTTCTTTACAGTTCCATAACCTACCACCACGACTTCATCCAGTTTACGGGATGACTCCAGAACGACATTGATAATGGTCTGATTGCCGATTTTCACTTCTTTCGAAGTCATTCCTACAAACGAAAAAACTAACGTTTCTCCTTTTTGTACTTTAATCATAAATGTGCCTTTAATATCGGTAATAGTACCGACCGCACGCCCTTTTATAGCAACGTTTGCTCCTGGCAACGAAGCATTCGTTTCATCAATCACCTTGCCGGTGATTGTTATCGGTTGTTGGGCATAAAGACAAATGCTCAACAACAGGGAAAACATGAATAAGAGTCCTCTTTTTCTCATGGCTTTTCTGGTTTGTAATTAATATTATCGATGCAAAATTACGTTGACAAGCCCCCCTCTGCATAATACTCATTTATCCATACCTGATACAATTATCTCATTTCAATTACAGAAAAAAAAGATACTTTACTAAACAATCAGGGATAGAGTTTTGAAAATAAATACACCTTGCAAATCGGAGATATAAGTATCCTGGGAATTAGGATAAGCTCAATAAGGGAATCTAACAACCCTTATAACCATTAAATCAAAACAGCCTACCAATATAGATATTTGTCCGGCTCTTATTGATATGGCTAAGAAATGTCGTAATCGGTGAAATAATGGTTTTATCAGGCAGTTGTAAAGACCGGTTTAATTCAATCATTTCTATACGGATAGCAATTTTTTCAGACAAAGTATGAGCTCTTTGTAGCTTTACGATAAGTTCATCCATGGTTTTCATACTTAACAACATTTAGGTTAGAATACTGTTCAAAAATTCAGCTGTATTGGGTTGAACCGAATCTAATTAAATACAGGGTTAGATTGAATTCGGTTCAACACGCTATAATCCGGTTATTAATAACCTTACTATACCGCTCCTGTATAGATACAAAAATACAACCTGGAAATCCAGATACATAATACTCTGTTATCCATCCATAATACTATTATTTCACTCTTTATCTTATTGCATCTTTTGAAAAGGCTGATGGTATTTTTGCATCGTTAACCCACGCCAACAACCTACCTAAACCACTGAATACTAATCATTTTCACAACCATATCTATAAAAAATAAAATCCCGAAAGTCAGAGTATAACTTCCGGGATTTACTTCACCTTACTAAAAAAACAGATTTCTATGTTTACTGTGCCTTAAATACCCAATACCAGTAATTCGAATTCGGTGCATGCTCCTGCACACCCAATATTAATGTCGTTTCATCCAGATAGGTAATAGCATATTGACTCCATGGAGCCAGGTTTCCATTAAAATCATAACCACACAAGATATTTGTACCGGTTAATGACATTGTACCGGTTGACCAGCTATGTGAATCAGCAGTCATATCGATGGCGAATGTACCGGATGTAAGAAGTGTTCCGTCTGCATCGAATTTAGACATTTTAGTTCCTTTCAATGTAAACTTCATGGTTGCTCCTAATCCTTCTTTCGGTAACTTTTTATCATCACTGGCACATTGACTTGTAACATCAGCCGGACTAAGAACCCACCACTCAGGTTTTGTATTTACAGGATTCCATGCATAAGCATGACCATTTCCAAAACATCTCGATTCCGCCCAGGTCCAGGTCTTCGTTCCTGTTCCGCAGAGATATCCGTACTGTGGTAGTACCGGATATTTCATCACATCAATTTTCACACTGTAATCTTTGGTGTATTTGCTTCCATCTGCGGCAAGGCCTGTTAATGTAATAGTCTGCTCTCCGGCAGTAAACAGGGTCATTGCCGTATCGTTACTGATATACGTTTTCACCCCGTCAGTCCATTGACAAAGGAGAGGACTGGTACAATGCACTTTTACCTTATTGGTATTTTGTCCGTTAAATACAATGGGGGTTACTGTTGCCTGAATCTGGTCAGCAGATGTGACTAAAGCTCCTACATCTTCACTATTTACAATGGGATTGCAAGCCGCAAAAAGAGCTAAAAACAGTGATGCTAAAATCGAATATATTATTTTCTTCATATGTCATTATTTTTAAGGCCGGTAAAATATGGAATCTGATTTATAACCAACACTTTGTGAGAACCTGGCTTTTACAGATTCCATATTCTTACCGAAACAGTTTTTTGTAATTAATTATTTCCAGCCGGAATATACCGCCGAACCTGATTCCCATCCGTTATTCTGTTTCAACACACCATTTGACAATGCAATCTGGTTTTCAGGAATCGGAAAAAATCCTTTAGTTGCAGCATAACGTGCAGCATATCCACCACCGTTATTCGCGGTAGTATTAACATCTGCGGTACCTTTATAATAAGTAGGTTGGTTGTTTTGTGCAGTCAGGGCTGCTTCTGCAATATGCCAACGACGGATATCATTCCAACGTACTCCTTCACAGTTAAGCTCCCAGCGACGCTCATTGCGCAATGCTTCATCGCTATAAGCTCCAATAGCCGTTAATCCTGCCCGTGCACGAATTTTATTAATACCTGCAACATCCTGTTTTAATTCCGATTGCATTAAAAGCACATCTGCAAAACGAATCAATACCAGATCGTGAATATTTGCCAGCTGAATCTGTCCTGCTTTATAATCATACATGCCCTCATCAAATGTCAAATAATAGGTTCCATCTGTTTTTTTAGCTGAAACAGGCGACCATTTCTTTCCGTAGTAATCAGTTTCCTGTACAAAGTCTGCCCAACCGCCTTTTTTATACCCAGGTAGTTCTTCAGGGATATTACAAATGGAAGCTTTGCGTCTGGGGTCATTGGGTTCGGCAGCTACCCAGTCCTTCCACAGGTTAGGTGTTACAGGACCTGATCCCCAGCCTTGTCCGAAAGGGAAGGTGTTTCCAAAATCCTGACCTCCACGAACGCCAAAAAACAGGGCATATCCATTGGCATATCCGATGGTCGATGATGCGTCATAACTTGCAAATTTTGAGAACTTGATTGCAAACATCGATTCCGGATTTACGGCATTATCGTCTTCCACCCATTTAAGTCCTTTTCCTTTTGTATAGGCATAATCTTCTTTAGTCATACGATTGGAATAAGCCCACATATTACGGAAATCCGGCACCAGGGAATATCCGGAATTTGTGACGCAATCATCAATCCAGCTAATGACATCAGCCTTTGTCACTTTTGATCCGTCCGGCAAAGTCACTTCATCTTTCTGATAGAAACCGGTATAGAAAAGGAACGATCTGGCCATCAATGCTTCTGCAGCCCATCTGTCAGCATGACCGGCTTCCACCCGGTTGCTACCTGACGCTTTGGCAGGCATCAGTTCAATTGCTGTTTTAAGGTCTGCTATGATCTGCCCCCAGGTCTTATCCGGAGTTGACTGAGGTAAATTCACAGGAGCAGAAGTTACTACCAATGGTATATTTTCAAACAATGATGCTAATTCATAATAATAAAAAGCACGAAGGAAATATGCTTCTCCCATCATCTGATTTTTTTCGTCATCACTGGAATAACCTGTACAATTACCCAGTGTTTCTATCGCGGTATTTGCT
Source organism: Bacteroidales bacterium (assembly GCA_963662365.2). Taxonomy (GTDB): domain Bacteria; phylum Bacteroidota; class Bacteroidia; order Bacteroidales; family UBA7332; genus CAXXIC01. The sequence continues at coordinate 91,019 of CAXXPA010000005.1, read as the reverse complement.
CTGAATATGCCCTGATAACGATCTTTCCAGAATTGCTCCAGCATATTTGACCCATAGCTCATTAACAAATCCGCAGCCTGCATCAGCTTATCATTTTCGCCACCGCCACCCAAACGGTCATCAGAAGCAAGTTCTGCGATGTAAAGGAATGAATACTGCGGATTAGCGCTCACGATATTCAGATTATTATATATACCGGCGATCACCTGTTTGGCATCAGACAAAGTCTGCGGATAATTAGAGGTATTCTTCTGTGTAAGGTTTTCTGTATCCAAAAAACCTTCACAACTTGTAAATAGCGCGGCAATCGCTGTTACCGCAATAAATATTGTTTTTTTCATGTTCGTATTCAATTAAAATTTAAGATTAAAACCAACCAAATAAGTTCTTGGACCTGGATAGAAACCAATATCAATACCTGAAGCCCAGGAATCGGCTCCGCCGCCATATCCAATTTCCGGATCCATACCTGAATATTTGGTGATTGTAAAGAGATTTTGAGCCGTTACAAATAAACGGGCCTGTGAAAATGGCATTTTGCGAATTAGTTTTTTGAAATCATATCCCAGTGTAAGATTCTGAATCTTAACATAATCTCCGTTTTCAATATAAAGGTCCGAGATATTCTGGTAGTTGGCGTTAGATCCGGCTGTCAAACGCGGCCATTTGTCAGAAGTACCTTCACCATGCCAACGCTGATAAACCTCAGTCGTATAATTCTCATGACGACCATCAACAAATTTCCGGTAAGATTTAGCGATTTGCTGACCTAAAGCTCCATTTGCTGCAATATTCAGGTCAAATCCTTTGTAACTCATATTAACCCCAAATCCGATTGTAAAATCAGGATTCGGATTTCCAATTTCAACTTTATCTTTTGTATCGATCACTCCGTTATGGTCTGAATCGACAAATTTCACATCTCCGGGTTGTACATTCGATTGCAGGATTCCATTTCCGGCTGCTCTCCAGGCATCAATATCCGCCTGATTCTGGAAAACACCGGCTGTTTTGTAACCCCAGAAATATCCGATCGGTTTGCCTACCTCTGCACGATACATTTCTGTAGTATTCTGGCTCAGTACATCTGTTACACCATGAATGATTCCTTCGGTATTGGCAATACGGGTAACTTTATTTTGATTGTATGACAGGTTGGCATTAATACCGTAAGTAAAATCTTTTCCTTTATGGTCATTCCAGCCTAATGACAGTTCATAACCTTTATTTTCCACATCACCGCCATTAATATATGGAGCTCCGGTACCGAAAGAAGCCAACTGAGGCGCTACAACCAACCAGTCTTTGGTTGTTTTAGTATACCAGTCAAAGGCTACAGTTAACCGGGCATTTAATAACCGGGCATCAAAACCTAAATCCAGCTGTTCTGATGTCTCCCAGGTAACATCCGGATTAGGTAGGATATTGGCATAACCGCCTGTTGTCTGAGAATCTTTATTATTACCGAATGAATATTTTGATTTTGCATCAAAAGCCACAGTGGCCAGATATTGGAAATTCGGTATATTACAGTTACCATTCTGCCCCCAGCTGGCACGTAGTTTTAAGAAATCGAGCCAACTGTCTGAATTTTTCAGGAAATCTTCATTGGACACAACCCAACCTGCCGATACTGAAGGGAAATATCCCCAACGGTTTCCACGCTTGAAATTAGAAGAACCATCAGCACGCATAATTAATGATGCCATATAAGTCTCTTTCCAGTCATAATTCACACGGCCAAAAACAGATGCCAAAGCACCCTCTCCATAAGGGCTGCCTGTAACGGTGGTTTGTCCGGCTTTTATCCCCTGGGAATTGGTGATATAAGCATATTTATAACCATCAAACAAGAGATCTCCGTTGGTTGCACCTACGCTTTCACCCATCCCCCATTTTTCAAGTGACTGACCCAGTAAGGCATCAAAATGATGATTGTTGATTTTAAACTTATAGTTTAACGAGTTTTCCCAGGTATAACTCCAGCCCAGGCTTGCATTTTGAGTAACTGATGAAACCCCGTTTTGAGTGGTTGTAGAAAGCTCATAAGTCGGCTTATAAGAACGATATGTGCTTGCTCCCATTTTGTATCCAAACTGCGACTTAAATACCAAATCCTTAACCGGTTGGATCTGTATGTTTGCCGACATATTCAGGTTATGGCTCTTCGAAGTATTATACCCTCTTTCGTAAACCATATCGGCTATTGGGTTTGCCATATTGGGGTCATAGTCTGTCAGCCCCATTGCATCCTTATCCGCTTTTCCAAAATAGCTTCCGGCATCGTTATAAATAGGCATAACCGGCATAGTTCTTAACATATTGGAGATATCATTCCAATATTGATTGCCAATACCGATACCGCTTTTTACAGCATAATTATAATTCAGAGTCTCTCCGAATTTGATTACTTCCAGCCCTTTATTCTTGTACAATATATGGTCTGAATTTAAACGCACGGTTGTCCTTTCATAATCAGACTGCACCGGTTTGCCCAATATACCCTCTTGAGCTGTATAACCAACTCCCAGTGAAAATTTGGAAATTTCACTACCTCCGGCCATATTGATGGTATGATTGCTTATGGGTGCATTTTTATTCCGCATGGCTTCTAACCAGTTGGTACCTTTCCAGCTGCCATCCATTACAGCATCGTATCTGGAACCAAGAACACTCTGCCAGTCATACGGACTCAACCCTTCATTATAGTTTATCTCGTCCATAATGGCCATATACTGTTTGGCATTTAGTAAAGAAGGCATTTTATAGACATTTTGAACTCCCATATATCCATCGTAAGACACTTGTAATTTTCCGGATTTACCTTGCTTCGTAGTTACAAGTATAACCCCGTTAGCTGCCCGTGCTCCGTAAATAGCAGCTGAAGCGGCATCCTTTAATACGTCTATTGATTCGATGTCGGAGGGATTTAAGGTACTGATATCGCCTCCTGCGACTCCATCAATTACATAAAGCGGAGCTGAGTTACCGGTCGTACCTATACCACGGATATTAACTTTAAATCCTTCACCCGGCTGACCCGAGCTTTGAGTAATCTGCACACCGGGAGTCTGGCCCTGCATTGCGGTAAAAGCACTGGTCGTACTCATCTTCTGGATTTTGTCTCCACTTACCTGGACTGTAGCGCCGGTTACCAGTTTCTTTTTCTGGGTTCCGTAGCCGATTACCACAACTTCATCAAGTTTACGACTGGATTCCAACACGATATTTAGTGTTGTCTGATTTCCGATGGTAACTTCTTTAGTCGCCATTCCGACAAAAGAAAATGATAAAGTCTCACCTTTTTTGACTTTAATAGTAAATGCACCATTAATATCCGCGACAGTACCAACAGAAGATCCTTTCGCAACTACGGTTGCACCTATTAATGGAGATTTACTTTCATCAATCACCTTTCCGGTGATTGTAACCGATTGCTGGGCATATAGATTTGTACTAATCCCCAACAACAAAAAAAAGAGGAATAAGAGATTTTTTTTTCTCATGGCAAATAATATTTAGATTGATATAACATCGCAAATATACAATCACATGAAACCAAAATATAATACTTATTTATCTATACCTGATACAATCATATCATCCCACATACACATACAATATCACACATTATACAACACTATATATCTGCAACTTAAAACACAATAAGCCATACATAAAACAACAATATCATCACTTTTTATTCATTTTCACAGATGCGCCAAACAGACTAACAGAATACTTAGAAAGGGATAATACAAAAGAGGCTGTTTCCATCGTTGTGATGTGAAACAGCCTCTTTAATTAAACACGACAGTTGAGATCTTCTTTAGAATTCGTTGAGTTCCAATACAACACTTCCGTATTGCTGGGCTATGTCAAGTTTCAGTCCGTTATTCATTAAGAAATCTCCTGAAAAGACTTTATTATTTGCACTGAAACATGATTTATCGGTTATCATATTTATCTCTTTTACCACATATTTCTTATTCGGATCCAATCCTTTTATTTTAAAATTCGGCAAGTTGTCCGAACAAAAATAATTGAGGTGGTATGCAAAAAACACAGCCTTCTTTTTATCAGGAGTTACATATGCTAAAGAGGTCGAATTATAGTTATCATAAGGACTTAAAATTCTATACAAATCGCCGAACTGGATAACAGGACGAATTGACTTATATGTTTCGACACCTTTTTTCGCAAAAGACAATTCTTCAGCAGTCATATGAGAAGGCTGCAATTCTACCCCCAGGCGTCCAGTCATTGCAACATCGAAACGGCACTTAATCGGGATAACACGTCTTGCCATCGGACTCGGAGATGCTCCGACATGAGCAGCCATACCAATAGCAGGGAAAAACATGGAAGTTCCCCATTGTATGTTCATGCGTGTTTGGGCATCAGTATTGTCGCTGGTCCAAAACTCATGGAAATAAGGAAGATAACCGTAGGATAATCTACCTCCGCCACTGCTACAGTCTTGAATAGTCACATTGGGATGGGTTACCAACAAGCGTTCCAATACGTTCTGAAGTCCTCTGTTGAACTCTATATTTAAAAGCGACTGTTTATTTTTGGGTAAATAAGGAGATCCCCAATTGACAAAACTCATGTTTGAATCCCATTTCACATAAGCAATCCTCGGATGCTTAACCAATAAATTGTGTATCACGTTATAAACAAAATCCTGAACTTTGGGATTGCAAAGGTCTAAAACGAGCTGAGTTTTACCGCGCCCTTTTACCGTATCTCTGAAATTCTGGGAAATAACCCAATCAGGATGCTCATTATAAAACTTACTCGTTTTATAGTTAGTCATTTCCGGCTCAACCCAAATACCGAATTTCATATTTCTCTTCTCGCAGGCATCAATCAAATAGTCAATCCCATGAGGAAGTTTCTTCTTGTTAACATCCCAGTCTCCAAGAGTGCTTGTGTCATCATTTCTTTCAATTTCGTTACCAAACCAGCCGTCATCCATCACAAAAAGCTCTCCTCCCAGATCGGCAAAATCGTTAATCATTTGTACCATTTTATCTTCCTGGGTATTGAAATAAACACCTTCCCAGCTGTTCAGTAGAATCAACCGTTCTTTATCGCCATCTCTGAGCTTATATTTCCGGCCGTAATTATGGAAATTCCTGCTGATCTGACCTTTACCGCACTGACTATATGTCAGGGCTAAAGCCGGAGTATTAAATTTTTCTCCTTTGGAAAGAGGATATTCCGAGGCAAAGGGACTAATCCCCGCAGCAATTTTTAGTTTTTTACTATTGTCAACTTCAAAATTGATTTTAAAGTTCCCCATACAAGCCAACGTTCCGCCGATAACTTCCCCGGTTTCTTCATTTGATTTGCCGTTTAAGCTAATCATAAATGATGGATTGACGCTTTGGGTGGCTTGCACTCCATTTTTAGAATCGAGGGAATACATACCTCTTTTCAGTTGGTTTTCAACAACATTGCATTCGTCTCCCCATGCACCATGAAGATGGGTGATCCAGTATTCGTTGGCAAGACACGATAAATAGGCTGATGCAAAACTATATAACATCACAGGACGGTTTTCTTCGTGATAGATTTGAGAAGAAATCTCCACAACATCTTCATTAAAAAATGTCTTGTAAATCAGGGTTACATAAAAAGGATAATGCTTATCTTTCAGATATACCGTTGTCAAAGAGATATTATTATCCACTTTTTCCTGTTTGTAATTTTGGAATTGCAAGTCTAACGACATATTACCGTCAGAATGAGTAGCACGAATGGCGGGTTCAAAATCACAATACAAGCCAAATTCAGGATATGCTTTTTCAGGATTAGAATTTGAACCAACAAACAATTCATCAATATTCTCGAGTCTCTTCCCAAAATAATTAAGATAAACACGTTTAGTCCCAAAGTTGTCTTGATTTACACTAAGAACCATTGACGTGTTCTTTGTCTCAATTTTTATTGCCTCGTTTTTCGCAAAAAGCGTTAATGGCAAAAAAGCCATTAAGATTAAAAATGTTTTTTTCATCCGTATATAATTTATAAGTAAATCTAAGTCACCTTTGCTTCAACCTCACTTGCCGTCTTAATACACTTTTAATGACGCATATAAGTCGGCAAAGCAGTACGAAAAGGCAAAGCAGGCAACCCTTCATTGTTAAGCAATACAGCTTTAGCATTTCGCGACCAGGCATATCGCACATATTTCGGAGCTTTCACATTTTCACTCCACACATATATCGTCTGACCTTCTATTTTTACTTTTGCCGGAACAAATTGACCATCTGTTCCGGCTATCTCAAACTGAGTAGTTGATTCCTCCGACAACTTTAGGCCTTTATCAGCATGAGTAAAAAAGATACGGATTCCATTCCTTTCCACTACACTTGTCTTGTATTGCGGGCCTGAATATTCAATATTTTTATTTCCATAATTCTTAGCCAATGCACACCAGGCCAAACGCCGGCCTACCTGCTCTTTACGGGATGGGTGAATATTTGCGCTATCCCCAACATCCAACGTACCAATCATGGCTGTGTTAGGTAATTTCAGAGCATAAGATTGCGCTTCCCACAATTCCGGAAGAGAAGTCTCCCAATATCCGCCCCATGGGCAAAGCTGAACATAATAAAACGGTAGTTTCGGATTACCGAAATCAGTTCTCCAACCCTCTATCATGGCAGGAAATAGCCTGGTTAATTCAGCAGCCCTACCCACATTGGTCTCGCCCTGATACCATAATACGCCGGCAAATGTAAAGGGAACAATCGGCGCCATCATGGCATTGTACAAAACACCCGGTGTACGGTTATCATCCTCTTTTTGTGGAGACCACGGACCTTTTCCTTTGTACTCATCCACTTTTTCCAAAGAAGCTTTATTCGCCCATGCCTCACAACTGGATCCTCCATAGGCACTTAGCACAAGGCCAATCGGGATATTGAGTTTTGTATTCAGCTCTTTGCCAAAGAAATACCCCAGCGCACTAAAATCTTTTACAGACTCCGGGGCACATTGAGTCCATGTTGCATTGGCATACGCCTTCGGTAATTTTGTTTGGAGTGTAGCACTGTTTGCTTTTCCCGTCATGATGAACCGGATATTGGGATAGGTTGCTTCTGAAATAGCCTTTTCACTACCCTCAATGGGTGCATCTTTCCAGCCTTGTAGCGGTAATTCAATATTAGACTGTCCCGACAAAAGCCATACTTCACCAATCAATACGTTTTTGAGTTCAATTGTGTTCGAACCTTTGATTATTAAATTGTAAGGCGTGCATTTTTTATTGGCTTTGGGTGTTGGCAATTTTACCAACCATTTCCCATCAGCAGCGGTCACAGCAGTGACTGTATGGTTATTCCAGCTTCCTGAAACGGACACCGCCTCACCTGCTTTTGCCCATCCCCATACATTTACGATTGTGTTTTGCTGCAATACCATATTATCAGTAAAGAGGTCGGAAACTGACACCTGTGAAAACAAGGGTGATATATTTGAAAATAACAACAACGCTCCTACTTTCAGGTTTAACTTTTTAGAGATTCGAAATTTCATCTTGAATATGATAAATGTACCGGAACTAAGTTTTCTGCCATCCAATCAGGATGATCTGTATAGGCTACAAAAATACATTTAACGAGAATCTGAATATAATACTCCATTATCTATATATGATACTTTTACAACAACCCTCACTTATAAAAAAGTCCCGGAAAGCATGCATAGCTTCCAGGGACCTGATATTACACAAAGGAGCGACTCTATATTATAACCTTTTTCTTCTTATAATTTTCCCGAAACTCTTTGGGAGTGCATCCTTTCTTCTTTCTGAAAATGCGGTTAAAGTTGGAGAGATTATTGAATCCGCAATTGTAGCCAATTTCAGCAACTGTCTGTGTGGAATCGGCCAAAAGGCGTGCAGCATGTCCCAACCGGATATCAATCAGGTAATCGGTCAGGCTTTTCCCGGTTCTCAATTTAAAGAAACGGCTGAAAGAGACTTCGCTCATATTAACCAAATCTGCAACCTGCGACAGACGAATCTCTTCATGGAAATGAGCGTTCAGAAAATCATCCACTTTTTTGATACGCCGGCTATCATAAGATTGTTCGGCTTTGGCAAAACTCGAACTAGACAAGGTATGTAAATCTTCACTTACCGACAATTCATATAATATCGTCAGAAAAGTCATAACCGCATAAAAGCCCTGCTTCTCATGGGACAAGGATTTTAGTAACGGTCTCACCTTAAGAATAGTAGAAATATCAAAGGCCACCCCTTTCTGGGCTTTTTCAATCATCTCCTTGATACTGCGGAATTGATTTTTCTCGATAAAACTCTGGAAAAAGAGGTCGCTGGAAAACTGGATCGTAATCTCTTTAATATCGGTGGATTGGCAATTGTGATTTTGCCACGTATGCTCAAGGTCTTTGCCCGTAATCAGCACAAGGTCATAATCTCCGATTTCTTCGACAGAATCTCCCACAATCCGCTGAACTCCACGTGCATTCTCCACATAATTCAGTTCAAATACAGAATGATTATGTAAGGGAAAGGTAAATTCGGTCTTATTTCGCTCAATCACATAAAAACAATCTTTCCCGGAGAGCGGTGTTATTTCATGCAATATTTCGGAATGACTCATTTGATGGTATGGTTTTAGAGAGGTCGTATCTGCAAATATAGCAGATTTCATGAATAAATTTTCTCCTGCTTCTTTTGATTGCGCCATTATTCAATAAAATTTATTTCAACAGGCTGAGGCTGCCCCGTAAATCAAGACAACCTCAGCCTAAGTTAAATTCCGAAATCTCAGAAATTATATCCCCCTTTACCTATTAGATTCTAACAATTATATTTTATCTGTTTACCAGTTTGTAAGTTTTAACCTGCTCTCCGGATTGTACCTTTAGCAGATAAACTCCAGCCGCCTGGTTATTCAAATCAATAATGATTTTTCCATCCACCGCTTTACCATCCGATAATAATTGGCCATTTATTCCGGATAAAGTATACGTTGCATCCACATTGCCCGAATTCACCTGAAAAATATTATTTCCGATTTTAGACATAGAAAGCGCGTCAGTACCGGTCGTTCCGACAGCTGAAGTTATTGAAGGAATCAGCTCCACATCATCTATCATGAAATTATTACCACCGCCCTTATCGTATTTTACAATCAGGTAAGCCGGATTACTGTTGGAACTTAAATAAGTGGCCAGTTTTGCCTCATCAACAGGGATCTCTACTGAATACCACACCCCCAAAGCTCCTGTTTCCCAGGCCGGATTCAATACACCAATCTGTTCCATGCCCCAATCGCCGGTACACAAACCAATCTGAACCTGAGCCCAGTTTAAATCAGTTCCTGCAGTAAGACAAAACTTCACTTTTACAGATTTGTAATCATACCAGGTTTTTCCGGCAGGTAAAGTGCATGGTATAGTTACGGGCACCCAGGCATTATTTACAACTGCCAATGCTTTGTTACTTACATTAACACCTCCTTTATAGGGATTATCCACAATACTACAACTTCCTGCACTCCAGATTACTTTGGTGGTTCCGATCTGACCATCTTCAAAGTCAGCCACAATAAAATTAGCACTGTTTAATTGTAATGCAACCATTAAGACTACCATAGTGATAAAAATCTTTTTCATACTTTTTTTGTATTTAAGAATTAACAAAATCAGAATCAAATAAACTCGCAATAATCAGTGTGGCCACAATGACAAAAGTAGACATTTTACAATCTATAACATTTGCATTATTTATCAAATTCTGATACAATACCGTCAATCCACATTACAACTTGACCACAAAAGTCATTCGCTTTCCGGATTTTCAATACCTCTGCTCATCCCGTGAATGATCTCATCCTTAACGACACTACTGTGGGACGAACCGAAGTAGAAGCTGAAAATCTGGGTAAGAATAGCGCTTAACACTCCCAGGATATAAAGGATTATATCTTTCGAAATGCCATCCAGCGTACAGGAATGAAAAAGGATGATATAAAACATACTGAATGTCAACACCGTTGCTCCTATGGCAAGATACGAAGAGGTATTCCGGGACAATAACGTTGCATGATCGCTGGTCTCGACAACCGAACTACGTTTGCGGGCACTGTCGGTATCCGTAAAGAGCTGCTGTTTCTCCTCCAGTGAGAGCTTTTGCAACTCAAGTTGATATTGCATCCCGGCCTTCGTCATCTCCAGCTCCAGTTGCATCTTCTCCTCTTTCGTTGTTGTCAGCTTATCGACAGTATTGCCTATTGCATCCACAATACTTCCGGCTCCTCCGGAAAAAATGTTTGATAAGAATCCCATAGCTGCCTGTTTTATGTACATTCCAACGCCCGGCATACCCAACCGTAGAAATATTTCTTACTCTCGGACCGTTTCCTCACAATGGCCACATACCGGGCAATCTTCGCTACCGTAAATGCAGCATGAAAATGCTCCGGATCAAACGCGTTGATTTTGGCAATCGACTGACTCCCAATCACGCCGTCAACATCCGCATCCACCACCCATTGTGCCAGTGAAACGCTTACGGATACCCCGGCATTCACTGCAAAATTAAAGACCGACTCCGCGACCGACTGGTTTGCATACTGATCTCCGCAAATCTTATCCCAGAAATTCACCTGGTAAAACTGCTCTGTTTCAGACTGCAAAGCCATATCCTTATCCAGATTGTCCGGGAATCCCGATTGTCGTTTATAGAGGTCAATCTGTCCCCAACCGCTCCATTTGCTATGCATTTTTCGGGTAATCCCCCTGTAAGTTTCACCTCCCGGATCATCCGGATCCAGACTATATCCCCCCTCCCGGGCAAGCACTTTCTTCAGTGCCGGTATAAATTCTGCCATAATTATTTACTTTTAATTGTTTCTAATTTCCAGCCATAATGCTACTCGAGATTAAAGAGTTTAGACTCTAGACCAAAGACTTACTACTCAGAACTTCTGACTTACGCCTCACGACTCACAACCTACGACTTACGACTGATAACTCCCGCCTTACATTAAAAAACCCCTTGAAGCGAGCGCTCAACTACAAGGGGTTAGTTTAATTCCTCAACCGGAATTCATCATCCGTTACTTAACGGTACATACTCTGATTTCGAAATACTGGTACCATCCGAAGAGGTTACATACAAAAAGACATACAAGATATCCTCTTTCGTTACCTCCGGACAATCGATACTGATCTCACCTGTCACCCCATTTCCACGAACACCCTTCGCTAAATAGAGTGCACCGTCTGAAGTTTTGACCAAAGCCGTAACCTTATCGGTTGCCAATGTACCCGGAACATTTCCCCGCGACTTAAATGTAACGACAATCCCGTTTTCTGTTACAACTGCATTTTTTGCAATCACCCCCTCATAGGATCCGTTGGTTATAACCATTTTGGCATAATCAATCACCGGATATTCGCCCGATTTATCAACCGCATTTTTCATATTATACTCCGTAAAGGCATTAAACGGAGATTGAGTAATAAGACGGTTGGGGAAACCGGTAGCTACAATGCCTTTTAAAGTTTTGTACTCGGCCAGGACCAGTTTGAACCCGGAACGGTGGTTTTGCTGTGCTAACGAATTCGCATCTTTGCGGTTAAATGATTTGGAACGGATGATATTCTGACCTTTTAAAGTGTAGGTCGAAAAGTTGGCCATGGATTTCTTCATTTGGCCGGTCATAGGATTTTGACTAATACTCATAATCGATAATTTTTAAATGATTTAAATGAATTGTTTTGTCTTCCAAGAACGACGTCTTTTTCTCTTCGACTTTGCAAATATAGAGGCCTTTTTTCGGATAAAAAAACGACCCAAAACACCTCAAAACACTATAATACAGCATTTTGACCCACACGGGTTCACACTGACCCGCATGGGTCAAAACAGACAAATTCTTTTATATTTATTTTGCATAGTGAGGGGGAGGAATAAGGAAGAATAAGTAGTTAGAGGGAGTAAGAGGGAGTAAGATGTAGTTATGGGGAGTTAGAAGGAGTAAGATGTAGTTATGGGAAGCATGCAATTGGGAAGTTATGAGAAGTCATGGGAAGTTATGGGAATTCATTGCCGTCCCGCTTTAGCAGACAGTATTGCTAAACCCGCACCAGTGAGGGGGACATTAGATCAAAGACTGATAAACATTAGATCAAATCTCTTGTCTTTGTTCTTTATTCTTTTGTCTCTTGTCTTTGTTCTTTTGTCTTTGTTCTTTCATTTCTTGGTCTTTGGTCTTTGGTCTTTGTTCTCTGGTCTTTTATCTTTCGTCTCTTGTCTCTGGTCTTTGGTCTTTTATCTTTCGTCTCTTGTCTCTGGTCTTTGGTCTCTGGTCTTTTATCTTTCGTCTCTTGTCTCTGGTCTTTATTCTCTTGTCTTTGGTCTTTGGTCTCTTAGTCTCTTAGTCTTTATTTCATTGCCGTCTCGCTTTAGCGGACGGAACGCAATAAGAAATATTCCAAAACCGGCTTTAGCCAAATTAAATTCAATTCTTTGGTTAAAGCCGGTTCGTTTGCAATCAACAGTAAATGGTAAATCCGTAAATGGTAAATCTGTAAATTGTAAATCCGTAGATGGTAAATTGTAAATGAATAAATGGTAAATAAACAATTCACTTAAACCGCTCCCTTTCCAGATAAGCATTGATCTCCGACTGTAATATCAGCACCCTGCGCCCTACCCCTTCCACACATTGAATCTTTCCCTCCTGACGTAATTTCCGGAACGTATTTTTCGACATTCTCAGGGCAATTAATGCTTCGGGGAGAGTGAGGGTCTTATCATAAATAGTTTTTCCGCCCATTACCCGGACAATCAGGTCTGTCAGGAAATCAATCTTTTTCTCATATTGACTCAGCTTTAGCAGCATCAGTTCTAGTTGTGGGTCTTTTCGGGCCTTGCGTCTCATCATTGCTTTTTATTTGTGAAGTTGTAACGGTTACACCGGCATTGTAATCTATCGGCCGGTAAATAAATCCGGTGTAAAAGTATCGATTGAGCACTACGCAAAAATCCAACTTGAAGTTCAACCTGTAGTATTTTATTTATACAATACTGATTTAATGAAAGATACCAACCACACAAAAATAATTCAATATGCCCGAAGATTGTAATTCTGCCACATCCATTCCGGTTGGCAACAGGAGTAAGAGGGAGTAGAATGGAGTAAAATGTAGATAGTAATCGAAAAATTTATGGCTCTAAACGTTTTGGGTGGGTAACCCACCCAAAACGTTTAGAGCCAAATTCATTGTTCCATTCTGCATTAAATACACATAATACGATCATGATAAAAAGAAAAACCTCTGCCCCCCTCCAGTTATAGGGAGTTATAGGGAGTTATAGGGAGTTATAGGGAGATTAACGCCACTCATAAATTTATAACTTATACACTCTTTTTCTCCTGATGAATATTTATTATTTTTTTGGAGTAATAAGGAGTTATAGGGAATTAATTGAGTTAGGGGGAGTAGGGATATTGTTTCACAAACTCCTTTTTTACTCCGTATAACTCCTTGTTACTCCATTATACCTTTTAATTTTTCTGATGATTTTTCACAATGCCCTGGCAATATGAATTCAATAGAAAACTTGTTTTGTTGATTAATTCAATCAATCTATCTTTTTCCTCTTGATTTATATATTCAAGGTCCTTACCCAATATGATGTAATATCGACTTTCTTCAAGCGAGGCTTGTGAAATATTCATGAACTTTAACTTGTCTGGAATTCCCATTCTACGATAACCCTCAGCAATATTTGCGGGAATGGAAACGGCAGAGCGACGAAATTGAGATGTTAATCCATAGAGTTCTTCTTTGGGGAATTGACGGGTTATTCGATAAACAGAAAGCACCAGTTTATGAGCTTCTTGCCAAACCAGCAGTTCTTCAAACGAATGAGATTTTAAATTATCCATTTTATAGTTTTTTGCTGTTTATATATATAGTAAAGATGCCAACTGAAGGAGTTTATTTTCAGCCCCTTCTTCACTCCCTTTAACTCCTTTCAACTCCCTCTGACTCCTTAAACAATCATCCAACACTCCCTTCCAGACTAATCTGTAACAATTTCTGCGCCTCAACGGCAAATTCCATCGGAAGCTTGTTCATTACCTCTTTTGCATAACCGTTGACAATCAGGCCGACTGCATCTTCAGTGGAAATACCCCGCTGGTTACAGTAGAAAAGCTGATCTTCACTGATTTTAGAAGTTGTAGCTTCGTGTTCAACCATGGCTGTCTCGTTGTTGATTTCCATGTAAGGGAACGTGTGAGCACCACATTTGTCACCCAGTAGAAGGCTGTCGCATTGTGAGTGATTACGGGCATTATCCGCACGTTTGGTAATCTTGACCAGACCACGGTAACTATTCTGGCTGTGACCGGCCGAGATACCTTTCGAGATGATAGTACTTTTGGTATTTTTACCCAGGTGAACCATCTTGGTACCAGTATCGGCCTGTTGGTAATTATTGGTTACGGCTACCGAATAGAATTCCCCAACCGAATTGTCTCCGGCAAGAATACAGCTTGGGTATTTCCAGGTTATAGCAGAACCTGTCTCTACCTGTGTCCAGGATATTTTTGAACTGTCACCTTTACAAAGACCACGTTTAGTCACAAAGTTGTAGATCCCGCCTTTGCCGTTTTTATCACCGGGATACCAGTTTTGGACTGTAGAATATTTCACCTCTGCACGATCGTGTGCAACAATCTCTACTATAGCAGCGTGTAGTTGGTTTTCATCACGCATTGGAGCTGTACAACCTTCCAGATAGCTCACATAAGCATCATCGTCGGCTACAATCAATGTACGTTCAAACTGTCCGGTATTAGCAGCATTAATACGGAAGTAGGTCGAAAGCTCCATGGGGCAACGGATGCCTTTAGGGATATAGACAAACGAACCGTCACTGAAAACAGCCGAGTTCAAAGCTGCAAAGAAATTATCGCGGTAGGGAACAACAGAACCTAAGTATTTTTTTACCAGATCAGGATAATCATGCACGGCCTCACTGAATGAGCAGAAGATAATACCCATCTCGGCCAGCTTATCCTTGAATGTAGTTTTTACGGAAACACTATCCATAACAGCATCTACCGCCATCCCCGAAAGAATCATCTGTTCTTCGAGAGGAATCCCCAGTTTATTGAAGGTTTTCACCAATTCAGGATCGACTTCGTCCATGTTTTTTGGCCCCTCTTTTTTCCTGGGCGCCGCATAGTAACTGATAGACTGATAATCAATCTCCGGAAGTTTGAGGTGAGCCCATTCCGGCATCTTTATGGTCTGCCAGTAAGCGAATGCTTTCAGACGGAAATCGAGCAGCCATTCCGGTTCATTCTTTTTAGATGAAATCAGACGAATAACATCCTCATTCAGTCCTACCGGAATGATCTCGGTATCAATGTCTGTAACGAATCCGTATTTGTAATCACCGGTCGTTACTTCATCCAATATATTTTTTTCTTCTTTTTCTTCCTGCATTATGAATAAATTTAGGGGTGTATATGTTGTTTCAGGAGTTTTCCACCCATCCAACAGGGGCATGCGGAATATATAACTCCCTTTTAATGTATCTGTTCATATCGAAAGCCTCTTTTTCACTTTCCGGTTCCGGATCTTTTTCATACCGAAAATATTTTTGCAAATACGGAAAAAATAGCCGGGGCAACTTTTACTACCGGGAAAAAGCAAACTGACTCTTCTTTTGCTGTTTCTTTAATCAGGCGGCTGTTGCGATCAAACAACATCAGCAGATTAAACGCGATGCTAAGCAATAATACGCTCTTCATTCCACCAAATACAGCACCTGCAACATGATTTAAACGGACCCAATCCAATCTCAGAAAGTAATCGTTGAATGATTGTTGCAAGAAGATTCCCGAGAAGAAGCACAATAATGAACGGTAAGAAAAATGAGAGCGGCTTCCAAACGTATTCGGGAAAATCATGTACCTTATGCAAAAACAGGGCTGCCACATCTGCATAATGTATAGCCACCCACGTGCCAAGAATGAGCCCCATCAACGAAACTAATTGCCGCACCAAACCTTCTAACAATCCTTTTGCTAAACCTAATCCCACTAATATGATTACGATCCAGTCGATGTAGTTCATAAGTTTTCTTTCTATCGCAAAAATAGTAAAATCTACGCAGGATTTACGACAAATGCTTTTTTTTCACACCATTTAGCGGGCTTTCGGGCCCGATTCAGGCAATTTAGCGACATTGGTCTATTTACCACTATATGGAATCGATTTAAATTAACCCGTTTTTCACGAATTATAAAGGACAATCTGACTCTAAAAGCCAAAGACGAATCACACTAAAAAAAGCTATCTCCTTAATGTATCGCCCCGCAATATTCAGTATAGAGCTATCAACATCATTCTAAGCAACCTTCCAGGAAACGTCCCTGAACGGGATTCTATAATTTGAAAACAAGCCTCACCTTATATAGAACTGCTAGCTTACTTCTGCCCTTTGCTCCCATGTTGCTCCTATCTTGTTCCGCTCTTTATTATGGGTTTTTCCATAGATATCCCATAGATATCCCATAGATAACCCATATTATATTATGATATGGGATATCTATGGATTATCCATGGGGTATGTAAGCCACAATCCTTAATCAACCTATAAACAACAACAGAACAACAACGCCCAAAGCATAACCGCCAAAAAGAAAACGTACCGTAAGGGCATAAAAAAACCCTGTTGAAGTTTCAACAGGGTAATCATATAAAGAAAACAATTACATCTTACTATTTGATGGCGATCTTTCGCACAATATTTTCGGATTTAAGGATATAACAACCCTTCGGAAGCTCTATCACATAATCCTCATCAGCTTCGGGAAGCCTGTATTGCTTCAATTTAACACCCAGAATGCTATAAATCTCTACAATCGCGTTAGGAGTAGCATTTTGAATGCTTATTTTGTTACCCACCACCTGAATAACCATAGCCACAGTCTCCCGCTCCGGAGCAGACCTGACTGGTTGCATCTGTGTAGTGATTCCGCTTGCCAGCAGAACAGAACAACAGAACATTCCTATGATCAGTAATCTTTTCATCTTCAAAAAACTATTTAACGCAAAGGTAATACAATTTTCTTCAAAATATTCCGTTATAACCAATTTTTCATCTTATTCTCATACGACCTTATTTTTAAACATTCGGGCGTCACATAAACTTTCAGATGTCAATATTGAATTTTCCCCTGATTTTGAAGTTGTCACCGGATTTACAAACCGTAAAGGCCTGACAAAAAGAATCATGCGGCGTTATCAGGATTAAGTCATCCTTTACCGATCTTTCGAGCAATCTTATTTTCTCACTTACCGAATCTACCGGATAGAGGTCATAAGCTGAAATCCACAGCTTAGAAACATGCGCTGAAGTGGGAATCACATCACCGGTAAAACAAAACCATTTGTCATTAAGTTCAAAAACCGGCACAATTTGCCCGGGGGTATGTCCGTTATATAACTCTAAATTAAATCCGGGTATATCTGCAGATCAGAATCTATCAACCGTAACAAGCCGGAATCAGCCACCAACTGCATATTCTCAGAAAAATACGCATCATCATCAAGTAAAGTGGGGGATAGCGCATGCTCCCACTGCAACCGACTTACCCAATGGATTGCATTCGGAAATGCCACCTGCAATTTTCCTGCAGCATCTAAAACAGTACACCCTCCACAATGGTCAAAATGCAGATGGGTAAGCACCACATCGGTTACTTCTTCAGGTTTAACACCAATATTTAGCAACTCTTGCCCAAGGTCAACCACCAATTCAAAGCCATACGCCTTGTTCCGACCGGGATATTTTAAACCAACTCCGGTATCTATCAGTATTTTCCGACCAGACCTTTCCACGAAAGCCAGATTTAGCCCCAGACGACACATTTCTCCGGTTGCAGGATAGCGCTTCCTCCATATTTTGCGGGGAATTACACCAAACATTGCCCCTCCGGTACAATAAAAAAAACCGCCCTTTATAAGGTGTAAGTGCATTATATATATTATTTTTGTACCCAAAATTAGTAATAACTGTCGTTCAGCGGTCAAATATCTTTCGGAATAAACGACTTTTATTGATCGGTATGCCAAACACAGCACGACTTTAGACGCTAAAAAAGTGTCGAAAATCCTTCTTTAAGAAGTTTATCGCACAAACACTCCCGCTTTCTACCTAAAATGCAAAATTAGATTAGATAAAATTGCCCTGCAGAGTTTCTACGATCTTTGCACATTCAGGCAATTTGAGTTTAATGATAGCCGGGAGCTTACTTAACCAGAAGATTGATTAATTAGAAATTGATGAAGCGCGTTCATATTATATCCATCGGGGACTACAACATGTGTCAACTTGCCATTGCCCTACACAAAAAAGGCTATATAGTAAGCGGCTCTGATGTTAAAATACCGGAACCACAGCGAATACAGCTGGAAGAGCATAAACTACTGCCCGATCGGATGGAATGGAATGCAGATGCGATGATAAAAGGTATTGATGTTGTAATACCTGCTACGTACATCGACAAAACCAATCCCGAATTAGCCCGGGCTTATGAGAAAGGATTACTGGTTGTTTCTTTTCCTGAATTCATTTACCGTCAGACAAAAGACAAAGTGCGACTGGTAGTAAGCGGGAGTAAAGGAAAAAGCAGCGTGATGTCCATGATGATCTATGCGCTAAAAAAACAAAAGATCGCTTTTGACTATGTAGCCTTAGGCCCGGTCAGGGGAATTACTTCATCAATTCAATTGAGCTACGACAATCGCATTGCGTTGCTTGAAGGAGATGAGTACAACACATCTACCATAGAAGCAAAACCCATACATCAGTTTTATCATCCTCAAATTGCTCTGCTAACCAATCTCATTTGGGAAGAAAGCGATATATTCCCGACTTTCGAAAGTTATCTAAACAGCTTTAGAACTTTAGTTGAGCGTATTGACCGGGATGGTAAATACATCTATTTCGAAGAAGACATGCCGCTGGAGAATCTAACCGCCAAACTGCGTGATGATATTACCGGCATTCCCTACAAAGCCCACGACATTGAAGAAGTGGATGTGCAGACAATGCTAAAAACACGCTTTGGGCACTATTCCATTGACATTTGGGACGAATACTTCCTGCAAAACCTGAATGGAGCCCGTCTGGCATGCCGCCAACTTGGCATTCAGGATAAAGACTTTTATGCAGCTATTTCAGAATACAGCACTGAGTTTTCAGAAAACATAGAACCGGTTGAAGTTAGAAGAGACTAAACATGATCATTGCCCGTCAGAAGAAAAAAGAAAATATTGCTGAATATCTGCTCTATATGTGGCAGATTGAGGATTTAATACGTGCCAATGGCCTGGATATTGATAAGATACAGGCCGGAATCATTGATCATTTCGATCAACCGGAAGAGATCAGGAAAGAGATTCGCGATTGGTATGAAAGTCTGATAGATATGATGCGCCGTGAAGACAAACAGCAAAACGGCCACTTGCAGCTTAACCAGAATGTAATCATTGAACTTACAGATCTGCATCAGCATCTGATACAGTCAAATAAAGAGCCTTTCTATGTAGCCGCATACTACAAGACCTTACCGTTTATCGTTGAACTGCGCGCCCGGGCGGTGTGAACACCAAACCGGTGAAATTGAAACCTGCTTTTCAGCTCTTTACGGCGTATTAATGATTCGCCTCAAAGGACAGCCTGTATCGGAAGAAACAATGAAAGCGATTAAGCAAATTACTACTTTCCTGGGATTATTATCCGATAAATACAAAGAAAGACAGAGCCGGGGAGTTAAACCGGGAGTAAAAGATAAAGATAATCTGAGAGTGAGAAATAAGGGTATCACCTTGCGCTAAGCATCAAGGTAACAGACTTTCACTTTACCTCTGACATTTCCCCATTCAAACAGACCAACGATAAACGAATCTACATTAAAAAGAGATGAGCAATATATTGATCACCGGGGCCTATGGCCAACTAGGCAGCGAATTGAAGGAAATCTCGAATAAATTTCCACAATTCACCTTCTATTTCACAGATGCCGATACGCTTGACATTTGCAACAAAGAGGCTGTTAACGATTTCATTACAAACAATAAGATTAATTACCTCATCAACTGTGCAGCATATACTGCGGTGGATAAGGCGGAAGATGAACCGGAACTCTGCACAAAAAATAAATTGTGATGCAGTTCGCAACTTAGGAGAAGCTGCTGCCAATCATAATACTAAAGTCTGGCACGTTTCGACAGACTACGTTTTTGATGGAACCAACAATCGTCCATACGTTGAAAATGATCCCGTTTGCCCACAATCAGTATACGGTGAAACCAAACTGGCCGGCGAACAAGCGTTAATGGAAGCATGTCCTGATTCAGCTATTGTGCGTACATCCTGGTTATATTCCGGCTATGGCAACAATTTCGTGAAAACAATGATGCGCCTCGGCAAAGAACGCGAATCACTCGGCGTTATTTTCGATCAGGTTGGGACTCCGACTTACGCTGCCGACTTAGCAGAAGCATTAATGAAAATGGTGGTATTTGCAGAAGAAAAGGAATTCGTTCCGGGTATCTTCCACTATTCCAATGAAGGGGTTTGCAGCTGGTACGATTTTGCACGTAAAATACACAGAATGGTTGGTATTCAATGTAAATTAAATCCATTGGAATCTGCCGACTATCCGACCAAAGCCAAACGCCCGCATTACAGTGTATTGAATAAGAAAAAAATAAAAACCACTTTCGGCATTACCGTTCCCCATTGGGAAGACAGTCTGACCGATTGTATTGCGAAGTTATTTTAACTGAGTAGTTATAAGGAGAAAAAGGAGTTACCGCTACACTCAGGTAGTTAAAGGTAAACCACCAGCTTACATCTTACGACTTACGACTTACGACTTTTATATGACCGAATTACAGGAAGAAATTCAAAAAAGACGCACCTTTGCAATTATCAGCCACCCGGATGCGGGTAAAACAACTCTGACCGAGAAGCTACTTCTTTTCGGGGGGGCTATTCACGTAGCCGGAGCTGTTAAATCAAACAAAATCAAGAAAACCGCCACCTCAGACTGGATGGAAATCGAGAAACAACGCGGTATCTCGGTAGCAACTTCTGTGATGGGATTCAACTACAACGATTACAAAGTAAATATCCTCGACACTCCGGGTCACCAGGACTTTGCCGAAGATACATTCCGCACACTGACCGCTGTGGATAGCGTAATCATCGTGGTCGATACCGCCAAAGGGGTGGAGGCGCAAACCCGCAAGCTGATGGAAGTTTGCCGGATGCGACATACACCTGTAATGGTCTTTGTCAATAAACTCGACCGCGAGGGTAAAGATCCATTCGATCTGCTTGACGAGCTGGAGGCCGAACTAAATATTTCAGTGCGTCCACTAAGCTGGCCAATCAACATCGGACAGCGTTTTAAAGGCGTTTACAATATCTTTGAGCAAAAACTTGATCTTTATACCCCCAGCAAACAGACGGTAACTGAATCTGTAAATTTCAAGGATATCAACAGCCCTGAACTGGAAGGGTATATCGGCGACAGCGATGCACAAAAACTTCGCTCCGACATCGAACTGATCGAAGGTGTTTATCCCGAATTTGACACAGAAGAATACCTGAAAGGAAAACTGGCTCCGGTATTCTTTGGATCGGCACTAAATAACTTCGGGGTTAAAGAGCTTTTGGATTGTTTCGTACAAATTGCACCTTCTCCCCGCCCCATTCAGGCTATAGAGCGCGAAGTGAAACCTGACGAAGAACAATTCTCCGGCTTTATTTTCAAGATTCACGCCAATATGGATCCCAACCACCGCAGTTGTATTGCATTCGTAAAAATATGCTCCGGAAAATTTAACCGTAACGAAAATTACAAACACGTGCGCCACGGTAAGCTGATGCGCTTTTCCAGCCCAACGGCTTTTATGGCTCAGAAGAAATCGATCGTTGATGAAGCTTATCCGGGCGACATCGTAGGTTTGCCTGATACCGGAAATTTCAAAATCGGTGATACACTGACCGGAGGTGAAGAACTTCACTTCAAAGGATTGCCAAGCTTCTCTCCTGAGATGTTTAAATACATCGACAATGCAGATCCGATGAAATCCAAACAGTTAAACAAAGGCATCGACCAGTTGATGGACGAAGGGGTTGCTCAGATCTTTACCAACCAATTCAATGGTCGTAAGATCATTGGCACGGTCGGTCAACTTCAGTTCGAGGTTATTCAATACCGCCTCCTCAACGAATACGGCGCACAATGCCGATGGGAACCGCTTAACCTCTACAAAGCCTGTTGGATCGAAAGCGATGATCCCGAGGAGCTGGAGAATTTCAAGAAACGGAAATATCAGTTCATGGCGGTGGATAAAGAGGGACGCGATGTCTTCCTGGCCGATTCAAGTTATGTACTCATGATGGCTCAAAACGATTTCAAAAAAATCAGGTTCCATTTCACCTCAGAGTTCTAAAATTCGCACCTATAGGTCCAGCCATAAAAACTGGTCCGGGAAATTTCAGGGTGCATAAATATACAAACGGGTTGCTTTCTGCAAGAGAGCAACCCGTTTTCACTTTCCGGAAATTACATTCAGTTCAATCAACTAATACTCAAATTATAAAATGAGTAAACAATTGAATCACACATTAGGGTAAGCTTTGGTTAAATCGGTAATTAATCGAGTACAACAATAGAATAATCATTATATTTGGTGGCTTTCGCTGTAAAAATTAATCCCATGAATCCATGATGAAAAGAACTTGCAAATTCCTTTGCCTGATTACAGGAATAATGCTTATAATTTCTTCTCCGGCAAAAGCAGTCTCCGCTTATCCTGATCCTATCACTGTGACACAGCCTGACGGAAGCCAAATCACGATTCGCCTGCATGGTAGTGAAAAGACACATTATTCCCGAACCACCGACAACTACACCGTAATTCAGGATACGGACGGTTATTATAAATATGCAGTCGACAGTCTGGGCATTCTGAAGGTAGGAAAAATACGCGCTCATAACCCTGAAAACCGAAGAGCGGAAGAGCTGCTGTTCCTGAAAAAGACTCCGACTAACCTGAAGCGTCAGACTTCCGGTATACAGACCAGGTCATACAATGCGATAAGCAGCGATATTATTAAAAAAACCGGACAATCACAAACAAGTTTGCGCTCCACAACCACTGTCTCTAAGAAATACCTCGTCATCCTGGTTAATTTTGCGGATGTTGCTTTTACCAAAAGCAATGCAGACTTCAACAATATGCTTAACCAGACCGGATATACACCCAGTGGTTCCATCGGTTACACCGGGAGTGTGAAGGATTATTATATAGAAAACTCTATGAATACCTTCACACCTCAGTTTGATGTGGTTGGTCCGGTAACACTTCCTCAGAATATGGCCTTTTATGGTGGAAATGATGCTGATGGCAACGATCTCCACCCTCGGGAAATGATACTGGACGCCTGTGCAAAAGCTTATTCGCTTTACAACATAAATTTCAACCAATACGACAACAACAAAGATGGGAATGTCGATAACATAGCTGTTTTCTACGCCGGCTATGCAGAATCGTCCGGTGCGCCGGCAAATACTATCTGGCCTCATCAATGGTCTGTTTCCGGAGCCACAGGAACTAAAACATACAACGGAGTTAAGCTTGGTTCATACAGCTGTTCATCCGAGCTTAAAGGAACCGGCGGTAGCACGATGGAGGGCATCGGAACTTTCTGCCATGAATTCGGACATGTGCTTGGCCTGCCCGATCTCTATGACACAGACAATGAAAAAAATGGAGATTTCTTTGATTCTGGCCCCTACAACCTGATGGCTTCGGGTAATTACAATAATAACGGAAATACCCCTCCTTACTTATCCATTTTTGAAAGATGGATTCTGAATTGGGCAAGTCCATCACTGTTAGATAAAACGACACTGGTTCAAAACCTTGGACATATAGGATCATCCAATCAGTCTTACTATATGCTCACTAATCCTGCACCAGCTACCGGAAAAAGTGCTACAGAATGGTTCTTTCTGGAGAACAGACAAAAAGCCGGCTGGGATACGAATATCCCCGGTCACGGATTGATGATTACCCATGTAGATCTGAGTGACAGTGCCATAACGAAATACTGGAATAATGGCGAAGGTAATGCATATGCATCACATCCTTGCTACGATCTGATAGAGGCAGATGGAATAGCCAGCTCTTCCACACGTTCCGGAGATCTTTTCCCGGGTAGTTCGGGACGCAACTATTTTACTGACTCCGACACACCAAATGCTATTTCCTGGAGTAGATTGGCAACAAATAAACCAATCACAGATATCGTGGAGTCAAATCAGACTATTAGTTTTGACTTCATGGGTACCAGTCAGCTTACATCCACATCGACAACAACAGTTTCTGACAACAATGGATTGATCATCACCTCTGAAAATAATCAGATCCTGATTACAAATCTTTCCGGGGAATCAACAATCCAACTCTATAATATGTCAGGCAAATTGAGAAAACAGGTTTCAACATCGGCCCATGAAGCGACCATTTCAATAGAAACGAACGGGATCTATATTGTACGGATCAGCCAAAACGGAAGCTCAAAATCATACAAAGTACCTGTATTAGATTAGCCTCCCTAATACAATACACAGGGGCATTTAAATTTGAAAGCCAACCTCCTTCGTGCCCTCAATATTAACATCTTACCACCTAAAGAACCATTCTGCCGCCTTTTTGATTATATTTGTATTCTATTTAAGGCAATTGACTACATGAAAGATTTTATAATCACCAAATCAGAAACCGAAACAGCCGTGCTGGTCGGTCTGATAACCCCTCAACAAAACGAATTAAAAGCAAACGAGTACCTCGATGAACTCGCTTTTCTTGCCGAAACAGCCGGAGCGGTTCCCGTAAAGAGCTTTACTCAACGTCTCGACTATCCAAACTCGACTACCTTTGTGGGTAAAGGTAAATTGATGGAGATCAAAGAATATATCGAAGAAAACGAAATCGGAATGGTGCTTTTTGATGATGACCTTTCTCCCAAACAACTCAAAAACATCGAAAGAGAGCTGCAAGTTAAAATCCTAGATCGTACCAGCCTGATTCTCGACATCTTTGCTAAACGCGCTCAAACAGCTCACGCCAAAACTCAGGTAGAGCTTGCTCAATACCAGTATCTGTTGCCACGACTCACTCGTTTATGGACACACCTGGAGCGCCAGCGCGGGGGTATTGGGATGCGCGGTCCGGGTGAAACACAGATCGAAACCGACCGCCGTATTATCCTCGATAAGATCTCTAAACTGAAAGATGATCTCAAATCGATTGATAAACAAAAATCGACTCAACGTAAAAACCGCGGCAAAATGGTACGTGTTGCATTGGTAGGTTATACCAACGTAGGTAAATCGACCATGATGAATCTATTGAGCAAATCAGAGGTCTTTGCAGAAAATAAACTTTTTGCCACACTCGATACCACCGTGCGTAAAGTAATTGTGGACAATCTGCCGTTTTTGCTTTCGGATACCGTAGGTTTTATCCGCAAACTTCCCACTCACCTGGTAGAATCATTTAAATCAACCCTCGACGAGGTGCGCGAAGCAGACCTGTTGCTGCATGTGGTTGATATTTCCCATCCCGCATTCGAAGAACAGATTGAGGTAGTAACCCAGACATTAAACGAAGTGTGTGGTGCGGCAGACAAACCGACTATCATCATCTTCAACAAAATAGACGCTTATAATCACGTACAGAAAGACGAGGATGACCTCACTCCCCGCACCCGCGAAAACATAACGCTTGAAGAGCTTCAGGATACATGGATGGCAAAATTGCACGAAAACTGCATGTTTATCTCCGCCAGGGAAAGACTAAATATCGATGCTATGCGTGAAATGCTTTACGCCCGTGTGAAAGAGATCCATGTGCAACGATATCCCTATAACGACTTTTTATTCCAGAAATACGACGAAGATTTTGATATGGAGTAGACGGTAAACTATCTGCTTTTTTGAGCCGGAGACCTTTCATTTAACGAAAAGTTTATTCTTCGTTAAACGCATAAAAGAATCAATAATATTGATATTTAACTCTCGATTCCAGATTAATCAATATGGCATTATTAAGAAACCTTACCACGCTGGAAATTGTGCAGTTGCAACGTCAGGGTTGCACCGCAGAAAATTGGTGTCTAATTAAAGTGAGAGATCATTTCTCTGCAGATACGGTTATTAACGTTCAGTTCTCAGGCAGAATCGAGATGGGA
Organism: Bacteroidales bacterium; assembly: GCA_963662365.2. Lineage (GTDB taxonomy): Bacteria > Bacteroidota > Bacteroidia > Bacteroidales > UBA7332 > CAXXIC01. The sequence continues at coordinate 64,663 of CAXXPA010000005.1, read as the reverse complement.
TGCATGGACGGCGTTTTCTCACAGGTCGGAGGGTTTCAGAAACCTTGCGGAATATACAGATCCACGCTTCACAACTGCATTATCGGTAATAATTGCCGTATAGCAGATGCGACGATAGCCAGCTACACAATTGGCAATAACTGCCTGGTGGAGCAAGTGGGCGGGATATACACCGATAGCCATAGTTCGTTCGGTAACGGAGTGGAAGTAGAAGTCTTAAATGAAGCAGGAGGAAGAGAAGTTATGCTTTATGACGGGCTCTCGGCTCAGACAGCATATATTCAGGCATTTTACCGTCATCGACCCGATACTATTAAGAAACTCAAAGCGTTAATAACACAATATTCAGAAAGTGTTTCGTCTGAAATGGGAACCATCGGTAATGACACCCGCATCGTACGATGCAGGTTACTGAAAAATATCCGGGTAGGCGCATCTGCTACTGTAGCCGGAGCCACCCGTTTAGAAAACGGAACCATTTTAAGTACTCCCGAAGCACCGACCCGCATTGGTGATGGGGTGATGGCTCATAACTTCATTGTGGCAGAAGGTGCAGCAGTAAGGTCCGGAGCCATGATTTCCAACAGTTATGTAGGACAGTCGGTAGAACTGGCACGACAATTCTCGGCAGTCAATTCGATCTTTTTCAGTTATTCTCATTGTGAACACGGTGAAGCCTGTTCTGCATTTGCCGGACCATTTACCGTAACGCATCATAAATCAACCCTTCTGATCGCCGGGTACTTTTCATTTATGAATGCCGGTAGCGGGACCAATCAAAGCAATCATCTATATCGTCTCGGCCCAGCTCATCAGGGTATCCTGGAGCGTGGATGCAAAACGGGCAGCAATTCTTATATCCTTTGGCCGTCAAGAGTAGGCGCTTTTTCACTGGTCATAGGAAAACATACCCATAACGCCGATACCTCGGAGCTACCATTTTCTTATCTTCTGGAAAATAAGCAGGAAACGTATCTTCTACCCGGTGCTACACTTGGAAATGTCGGAACTATTCGTGATGCTCAAAAGTGGCAAAAGCGAAACGTAATGAAAGGAGAGATTCGTACCGATATGATTAATTGTGATCTGTTCACCCCTTACATACTAGGTAAGATACTCCAGGCTATTGAGATACTCAAAGAACTAAAAAGCAAACCAGCAGATCTTTATCATTACAAAGGGGTAAGAATCAAATCATCAGCTTTAGAAACGGGAATTGCTTTATACGAAAATGCGATTCATAAACATCTTGGCGACTGTCTGCTTAGCCGTTTGGAGAATGCCGATTTTTCATCACTTATGGATGTAAAACATCTGCTAAAACCTGAAAATGAAGAAGGACTTGGCAAATGGGTAGACCTGGCAGGACTTATAGCACCCCAAAATAAGGTTGACGCAATTTTAGACCAAATAGACTCAAATGCATTTGAAAGCCCGGATTCTACAAATAAAGCCTGGAAAGCTCTTCACCAGGAATATGACCAATTAAACTGGGTCTGGATAATTGACAAACTGGAACAACAACTGGGTAAGAAAGTAGCTGTCTGGACTACATCCGACCTGATACAGATCATCGAAAAATGCCTCGAGGCTGTACTGGAATTCAACAGACAATTGCTCGAAGATGCCCGTAAAGAATTTGCTCCTGAAATCAGAACCGGATATGGTATTGACGGAGACCAGGAAATCATTGATGCAGATTTTGAAGCAGTCAGGGGTGATTTTGAACAACATCCGGTAATTGTGACTTTACGCGATCATTCCGAGAAGAAGAAACTGATCTCTGTTAGTATTATTGAGAAGTTGAAACGACTGTAAAGCAATAAGCATATCAACGAATACATAAAATAAGTAACCTGTGAAACGAGCATACACTGTCATTCTCCAAAGACTATGATAATTTATGCGAGTTCCATGTGTAGTTAAAACAAAAATCATTATTGACACATGAAACAGTTCTTCAAACTGGCCTTTGCCAGTGCTTTAGGTTTTTTTATTGCAGCGATTGTGATTTTCAGCCTCACTATTTTTGTCTTTGTTGTGGCAATCAGTCAAATGGAGAGCACCACCTTCAAAGTAAAACCCAATTCGGTCCTTCACCTAAAACTGGAAGGAGAAATCGTAGAGCGCTCCAAGGACAATCCCTTTCAGGAATTATTATTCCAGAACAGTGTTCCCCGCACCGGACTTGACGATATTCTTACAGCTATTGACAAGGCCGAAAAGGAGGACAACATTAAAGGAATCTACCTCGACTTTAAAATGCCGTTTGCGGGAATGGCTACCATAGAAGAGATCCGTGAAAGACTTAAAGAGTTTAAGAAAAGTGGGAAGTTCATTGTAGCCTATGCTGATCAATATTCGCAGAAAGATTATTTTCTGGCAACAGTGGCGGACTCAATTCTGCTAAATCCGGTTGGATTAATTGATTTTCGTGGAATAGGCGGACAACCTGTCTTCTTCAAAAAAGCACTTGATAAACTGGGCATCGAAATGCAAATTTTCAAGGTAGGAACTTATAAGTCAGCAGTAGAACCTTTTACCAACGAGAGAATGAGCGATGCTAATCGTGCCCAGGTAACAGAATATATTAACGGAATCTGGAATCATATGCTTAAAAGAATCTCCGAAAGCCGTAAGATTCCTCTCGAAAAACTCAATGCATATGCCAATGAAGGAATGACTCTACAACCGGCAGCAAAAGATATCCAATATCGTTTAGCCGACGGATTAATCTACCGAACCGATGTTTGGGATTGTCTTAAAAAAATGGCTAAATCTGAAGCAAAAGAGAATAAAGGCCTTGTTGAGATTTCGGACATGATCAAAACAGAATCCAAAGAAGACAATAAAGACCAAACCATAGCAATAGTATACGCCGCCGGAGGAATTGATGACGGTTCAAACGATGGCATTAACAGCGAAAAACTTGCGAAGGAATTAGCAGATCTCAAGGCTGACCCGGCTATAAAAGCTGTAGTTCTGCGTGTAAACTCTCCCGGTGGTAGTGCATACGGATCAGAACAAATATGGCACGTTTTAAAAGAGATTCAGAAAATAAAACCCGTCGTGGTTTCAATGGGTGATTATGCCGCATCGGGAGGTTATTATATTTCTTGTCCGGCCTCTGCCATTGTGGCTCAACCCACTACACTTACCGGATCCATCGGTATTTTCGGTATGTTCCCCAATGTTGAAAAACTAACCGAGAAACTGGGCCTTACCTTTGATGAAGTCTCCACCAATCGTTTCTCCACCACACCCAGCGTTAACCGCCCAATGCGTGAGGATGAAAAAGCGCTGTTTCAGGGATATATCAATCAGGGATATAAACTATTTGTCAATCGTTGCGCCGAAGGCCGTAAAGTTAAAGCCGATAAAATCGAGTCTGTAGCACAGGGACATGTCTGGACCGGTGAAAAAGCGCTACAAATCGGCCTGGTAGATAAGCTTGGAGGCATCAAGACCGCGCTGAAACTGGCAGCAGAAAAAGCCCGGTTGGAAGAATACAACGTAGAATGTTATCCCCGCAAGAAGGAGTTCCTTGAAGAGCTGTTCAGCGACCTGTCGTCAGATGCTTCAAATGTTTTTGCCAAATTCTACTTTGGTGAAAATCTGAAATATATCAAAACCATCCAAACACTTCAGAAACAGAATCCGATACAGGCCCGTTTGCCTTTTTATCTGGATATTCAATAATTAAAAAATGCAACAAGAAGAAACACCGAAAATCACAAAATCATTACTACCTCTCTCTTTCCTTTTCGGAATGGTAGTGGAAATACGAAATAAAATGTTCGACTGGGGCATTTTGAAATCAGAATCATTTGATGTACCGGTTATCTGTGTGGGAAATCTTACTGTAGGTGGTACAGGTAAAACGCCTCATACCGAATATCTGGTTTCTATCCTACAGAAGAAATTCAATGTCGCAGTGCTCAGTCGCGGTTACAAACGCAAAACCCAAGGATTCCTTTTAGCTGATGATAAAACCGGAGTTCGTGAAATTGGAGACGAACCTTATCAAATCAAGCAAAAATTCAAAAATATAATTGTTGCCGTGGATGAAAGCCGGCGACATGGTATAAATAAGCTACTTGAGACACATCCCGAAATCGATGTCATTCTACTTGATGATGCCTTTCAGCATCGCTATGTTAAGCCCGGATTATCTATACTTCTGATGGATTATAATCGTAAGATATATGAGGACCGTTTGCTTCCGGCCGGGCGACTGCGGGAACCTCTATGGGCCAAAGAACGCGCCAATATCATGATTGTGACCAAAAGCCCAGCCGATACCAAACCAATGGATATTCGGATTATCTCGAAATACCTGACTTTACGTCCGCATCAGCAACTCTATTTTTCATCAATCAGTTACGGGAGTATTCATCCCGTATTCCCTGACAGAGGAATTATTGAACGTGAACTCTCAAGCATTGACAAAAAGAAAGAATCAATTTTTCTGGTTACCGGCATAGCATCTACTAAAAAGTTAATTGACGATATAAGCCAATATGCCGATAACATTGTGGAGCTAAATTTCCCCGACCACCATAATTTCGAGAAAAAAGATCTTGATCTGATCGAGCAAAAGTTCAACCAGATACACTCGGATAAGAAGATTATTCTGGTTACCGAAAAAGATGCCGTTCGCTTGCAACAAACGCCATTGCTGAGCGAATCTCTGAAACACAGTATGTTCTTTTTACCTATTGAAGTCACATTCCTGGATAACAAAACAGAGGAGTTTAACAATAAAATCTACGAATATGTTAGGAACAATAGAAGAAAGCGCTAACTATTTGAAGAAGATCATCCATTCGCGTCCCCAAACAGCTATAATCCTCGGATCCGGGTTGGGTGAACTGGCTGACCACATTAATGATAAGCAAGAAATTGGTTACGAAACCATTCCCAACTTCCCTGTTTCTACGGTTGAAGGACACGGTGGTAAGCTTATTTTTGGGAAACTAGGCGGGAAAGAAGTTATGGCTATGCAGGGTCGTTTTCACTATTATGAAGGTTACGACATGAAGAAGGTAACCTTTCCCATAAGAGTAATGAAAGCATTGGGTATCCAAAACCTCTTTGTTTCAAATGCAGCCGGCGGAATGAATCCTGATTTTGTAGTAGGCGATATCATGTTCATTAACGACCACATCAACCTCTTTCCCGAACATCCGCTTCGGGGCAGGAACTACAATGAGCTTGGGCCTCGCTTTCCCAATATGAGTGACGCCTATTCGGAAAAATTTCTGCAAATGGCAGAAAAAATTGCCAGTGAGAATAATATCAAAGTGCAGAAAGGAGTTTATGTCGGAACTCAGGGTCCAACGTATGAAACTCCGGCCGAATACAAATACTTCCGCATCATCGGGGGCGATGCTGTGGGTATGTCAACCATACCTGAAGTCATCGTTGCCAGACACAGCGGCATGAATCTATTTGCCGTTTCGGTCATTACAGATATGTGGCATGAAGGTAATCCTGTAAAAGTTTCTCATGAAGAGGTACTCGAAGCAGCCAACAGCGCACAGCACAAAATGACGCTGATTATGAAAGAACTATTAAAAACAAATATAATAGAGATGGAGAAAAAACGGACAGAAATTGGCGTCTTTAGGTGAGTTTGGGTTAATTAAACACCTGACACAGAATTTTGAATTATAAAACTCTTCGAGTAGAAAAGGAGTGGGCGACGATGCTGCTGTACTGGAATACGGGCCAAAACAGATTCTTGTCACAGCTGACCTATTACTCGAAGGCATCCATTTCGATCTCACTTATGTTCCCTTAAAACACCTGGGATACAAATCGGCAGTAGTCAATTTTTCTGACGTATATGCTATGAATGGCCGCCCCAAGCAATTAACAGTCTCATTAGGCTTGTCAAAACGTTTTTCCATTGAAGATATGGAAGATCTGTATGCAGGACTAAAACTTGCATGTGATGTATACGGTGTTGATCTGGTAGGAGGAGACACTTCGGCCTCAATGACAGGTTTAACCATCTCTATCGCCTGCATCGGTGAAGGAGACAAAGATCAGATCGTCTATCGTAATGGTGCCCGTGAAAAATGATCTGATTTGCGTTTCAGGAGACTTGGGAGCCGCATACATGGGACTTCAATTACTTGAACGGGAAAAACACATTTTTAAAGGAGAGAATGATGTTCAGCCCGATTTCTCAGGTAAAGAATCACCTGCTCGAACGTCAACTTAAACCTGAAGCACGCAAAGACATTGTGGAGTCCCTGGCAAGAAAAAATATTGTCCCAACCTCAATGATTGATATTTCGGATGGTCTATCTTCTGAATTACTTCATATTTGTACTCAAAGTAACGTAGGATGTCGTGTTTATGAAGACAGGATTCCCATCGATTACCAGACCGCAGCCATGGCAGAAGAATTCAACATGAATCTGGTTACTGCTGCACTTAACGGTGGTGAGGATTATGAACTACTATTCACTGTTCCTCTTGAAAGACATGATGAAGTAGCAGCCATCGAAGGAGTTCGGGTGATTGGTCATATAACAAACGCCTCACTTGGCTCTTGCCTTATTTCCAGAGATGGAGGAGAAATCGAACTTAAAGCACAAGGCTGGAACTCTCTCAGTCATTAAAAATACAAATGGGGCGGAAACTTTTAAGAATCGCCCCATTTGCAATTTAGGACCAGGAAAAATTAAATATAATCCTCCTCCCATTTTCAATTTTGCATCAGCTACAAATACACGAATTCGCTGTTCTTCTTCCTTTTTACAAATTAAAAGAACATTGTCTGATTCGGCAACAATATAATCCTCTAATCCCTGCACAACCGCCAGTTTACCCTTTGGCAACACTATTATGTTTGATCTAGATTCATATAGTGAGTGAATCACATTTCAATGAGACATTATTAAACTCATCCTTCGGTGATATATCATATAATGAGCCCCAGGTTCCTAAATCGGACCAACCAAATTCGGCACAGAGTACCGCTACATCATCTGCTTTTTTCCATAACTCCATAGTCAATAGAAATATTGGGGCATGCAGGAAAATTCTCTTCAATTAAAAGTCATTTCCTCCGGAGTATTATATTTATCAACTTCCTTTCTCAAAACAGTTCAGCCAGATCAGGTAATTGTTGTTTGATTTCAGAAATAATGCTATTCACATTCCAAAGAAAAATTCCAGAATTCAAAAAAAACTCGCCAGTCTGAAGAAACACTTTTGCCAGCTCAAGATTGGGTTTTTCTGTAAAAGTCTTTACTTTCTTAATATTACCTGACACATCATCTCCAATCTGAATATACCCATATCCTGTCTCGGGACGATTGGGTGTCATTCCCAGTGTTAATAGAATCTGTTTATCTTTTACAAACTCAAGTCCTTCGGAAATAGTTTTTGCAAATTGATCTTCCTTCATAATCAAATGATCTGATGGAGCGACAATAATATTTGCATTGGGATTTAAACTTCGGATATGATATGATGCCCACGCAATGCAAGGAGCAGTATTACGCCGTTGTGGTTCCAACAAAATCTGAGAATCATCCAGTTCTGGCAATTGCTCTTTAACCAAACCTGCATAATCTTCATTTGTTACTATCAATATATTTTCTTTAGGTAGAATGTTGGCAAACCGATCAAATGTCATTTGTAATAATGAGCGACCTGTTCCGAAGAAGTCCAGAAATTGTTTCGGTAGATGGGTGCGACTAAAAGGCCAGAAACGACTTCCAATTCCACCTCCCATGATCACACAATAATTGTTTTCCATAGCTCAACAGTATAATAATATGATTTGTTTTAAGAAGGGTAAAGATAACAGCAAAATTGGTTCGATTCATTATGTACCCTATATTTTTCTCAAAAAAATCAGCAAATCCCTTGCAGGATTAAAAATTGTTCTTACCTTTGCACCGTCAATCAGCCCAGATGGCGGAATTGGTAGACGCGCTGGTCTCAAACACCAGTGGGGTAACTCCCATGCCGGTTCGATCCCGGCTCTGGGTACAAGGGTTTACAGCAATGTAAACCCTTTCTTTTTTATTGTCCCACTATGCCAAATTCAATAAAATCACCCATCATAAGAGCTTACCGCTGGATTCGATTTCGTCACGGACACGGAGTCCACTCCCCTTTTGCATTCTCTTTCATCAATGACGTAGTCGAAGAAAAAAACAGCTACTACGCATACAAAAGAATCATCGATTATATCGATAGGGTTAGAAACCGATTTCTACACACATCTGAAGCCCCACTGAAATATCTACGATTGCTTTTTCGCATTAGCAATTACCTAAGACCTCAGAACGTAATCCAAATTGGTTGTAATAACGGAGATTCACTTCTCTACCTACAATATCCGTCACAATCAATTCGCTGCTATTTACTTGAATCCAACAAGCAGAAAGCAGAATCGGCGCTGTTAATAGCCGGAAACAATCCACAAATAAGAATTATAAATGTTTCAGAAACAGAGCTTTCTGAAACATTTGAGAAAACACTGCATGCAAACAACCATACCGACTTGATTATTTTCCACAATTCAATCTCCTTAAAGACCAAACAAAAAACACTTGAGATGTGTTTAAATCTTCAAAAAGAGCGCACTTTTCTGATCATTGAAGGTATAAACAGATCAAAAGAGATGATGCTATTCTGGAAAGAAACTATCAAAGACAAGAGAATTGCCGTTTCATTTGATCTGATCTCTTTCGGAATTGTGGTAATTGATCAACATTTACACAAGAAAAACTATAAACTATTCTTTTAATCCTTATGGAAATCAAAAAAAGCAACGTTTATACAAAAACTGGCGATAAAGGTACAACTTCACTTGTCGGTGGAACAAGAGTATCAAAGTCCGATGACCGACTGGAGGCATATGGAAGCATTGATGAACTAAATTCATTTATTGGACTCTTAAATTGCCATATCCAGAATAAAGATCAAAAAGACTTTCTGATTTTCGTCCAAAATAAATTATTTACAATTGGCGCTATACTCGCAACTGAAGATGAAGAAACAGCCCTAAAGTACGGTTGTAAAATCAATCCCGATGATATTAAAACAATAGAAAGTGAGATAGATAGAATTGATAGCCAATTACCAAAAATGAAATACTTCACAATCCCGGGAGGAAATGAAGTATGTGCACTTGCACATGTTTGCCGCACTGTATGCCGGAGAGCTGAACGCAGGATTATTGAATTAAACAATCAAAATCCCGTAGATGACAATTTGATGACATTTATAAACCGCCTGTCTGATTTTCTGTTTGTTTTATCAAGAAAACTTACCCTGGAACAAAATCAACCCGAAACTTTTTGGAATACAGGTTGCGAGTGAAAATAATTTTTATATTTGCACACATTTTTACAACTAAACAATTTAAAACTTAAATAACACTTTTATGTATTGGACGTTAGAACTAGCCTCGAAACTTGAAGATGCTCCATGGCCTGCAACCAAAGATGAGTTAATCGATTTTGCAATGCGCTCCGGCGCCCCCCTTGAAGTAATCGAGAATCTTCAGGAAATGGAAGATGAAGGTGAACTTTTTGAGTGCATTGAAGACATCTGGCCTGACTACCCCAGTAAAGAAGATTTTTTCTTTAATGAAGAAGAATATTGATTATACTTCTTTAATGCATTTATCAGACTAAACATAAAGGGGAAAACCGAATAAATTGTCCGGTTCTCCCTTTTTATGTTTTATCACCTCCTTTTTAAAAGAAACAGATAAAGATTTAACTATAACTATTCGCATCAAAGACAATTTTCCGAACTAAAATCAGTTAAATATTATAGCACACTTTTTTCCGGATGAAAAAAAAATTCTTTGCTTTTATACTGTTTATGTTAACCTATGCTGGATTGAAAGCTCAATACGACGCTCAGTTCAGCCAGTATTGGGCATCCAAAACTTATTACAATCCGGCAAGCGCTGGCAACTCTTACGGTGTAAACGCCACCGTTATGAGCAGGCAACAGTGGGTAGGAATGACCAATGCTCCGCAATCATTTTATGCCGGAGCTGATCTGCCCTTTACCAAGTGGGGTAAAAACCATGGCATTGGAATTAATTTATTTAGCGACAATGTTGGTTTGTTTGGCAACTCCTCTATTCTGATTAATTATGCCTATAAACTTAATCTCAGAAACGGAGATCTGTCAATCGGAACACAGTTCGGAATTGTAAATCAAAATTTTGATGGGACAAAGATCAATTTAAAAGATTTTACCGATGCAGCTCACTCAGGAAATGATCCGGCCATACCAACAACATCAGTCCAGGCGATGAGCCTTGATATGGGATTAGGAGCCTATTACTCGACCGACAAAGGTTATGCCGGACTTTCCATCACACACTTGTTTGAGCCATCGTTCGATTTTGATGAAAAAACATCGACCTATGCCGGCCGGATTATGTATTTGATGGGAGGACTTAATCTTCCGGTTGGAGGGTACCCTATTACGCTTCTCCCCTCAACCTTCATAAAATCGGATTTCAGGATTTTACAAGTTGACTTAACCCTGAGAGCCGAATTTAATAATCGCTTTTGGGGCGGACTCTCTTACAGATGGAAGGACGCTATTGTAGCAATGACCGGAATCCGGTTTAGAGATATTTCAATCGGCTACTCCTACGACATTTCCACTTCGAAACTATTCAGTGCCACAGGTGGTAGCCATGAGTTCTTTGCAAGTTATAACTTTGAATTACAGTTAAAAAACAAATCGAAAAGAAAATCCAATAAGAGCCTCAGGTATTTATAGTTCTTTATCACCATATAACTTGATGTATAAAAAAAACTTTGTATGTTTGCGGAAATAATTAGATAAAATAGCGATTTGCCTCATTATAATAGTTATGACAAAAAAGATTTCAACGTTAAAAAAACTCTGCTTTTTACTTTTACTAACACCTAACGCTTACTCAAAATCTAAACCGGAAAAACCTTTTGAAAACAAAGTTCTAAATCATTATATGTATTCATATTCTAACAGATGGGAATTAAATACCTCAATAGGGCCTCAGGTTTACTTCGGTGAACATGATCTGAAATACGGTATATTTAATCGAATCACACCCGCATTTTCAATAGGAATAAAAAAACAAACCAGTGAATATTGGGGTTTACGCTTTAAACTTAATGGCGGAACCGAATGTGATGCGACATTTATCAAAAACAAGCCCTGGAGCACGAAAACCTTCTCTGCTTTTGGAGTAGGTGGAGATATAATGCTTGATTTAAACCGTTTTTTTTCTTCAAAAACGTATTACAAAGTCCCTCTTGTCTGGAGCTATGCAGGAGTCGGAGCTGATATTGTAAGTAACACAACAAAAGGAAACGATGGAATACACCCAGTATTCAACATGGGACTTCTTTGTGAAATTCCGGTTTTAAATAATCTTGACTTTAGCATGGAAGCCAAAGGTGTAATTGTCCCGGATAAATACGACGGTGAAGGTGGCGGATGGCCTGTCGAAGGATTTCTAACCACATTATTTGGAGTAACCTATCATTTTTAAAAACCAACCAAGACTTGAATAATATGTGCAACAATATGATGAAAAAGATCTTTCCAATTTTGCTTATTGCCATTGCTTTAAGCTCTTGCAACACCAAAAACAAGGGTCAGTTGCCTAATGTTTCCCACACCCTGTTTAAGGAACCTGTTCCTAAAGGTATGGCATTGATTAAACGCGGCGCATTTCGCATGGGAACACCAAACGATACTGTTTGGGGGGCTGTTAACGATTCTATGACTGTATCTATAGAATCATTCTGGATGGATGAAACTGAAGTAACAAACTACATGTACAAACATTTTGTCAATTGGGTAAAAGACTCAATTATCCGGGAAAGACTGGCTTTAGTAGATCCCTCTTTTAAGCCGGTAGACAAAATAACCGGAGACTCTGTTTTGAATAAGAAAAAGCCTATCCCATGGAAATCAAAGGATCCGAATATCCAGGCTATTCTACATGAGATTTACCTAAGTCAGTCCGGACAAAATAAGAAGTTTCTGAATTCTTACATCCTGAATTATACTTACAGCTGGATTGATAATGAAAAAGCGAATAGCCGGAAGTATTCATTAAACAGATCTGTATTGAATACTGATGTAAAACAAGATCAATTGGCTGACATATATATGACTATGGACTCATCCTATGTCAATGCCAAAGGAAGAATCGTAACAGTTCAGATCAAACGACCGATCAAAAGCTATAAAGATTATTATACGACTGCAGTCGTAAATGTATACCCTGATACCAGCTGCTGGAAAGTAGACTTTATTGCCGAGAAAAATGATGTGTATACTGCATTATACTTCTCAAGTCCGGCCTATGTAAATTACCCTGTCGTAGGTGTTTCCTGGGAACAGGCGAATGCATTCTGTCAGTGGAGAACCAAATTCTATCAAACGACCAGCCGCTATGAATCTGCGCCTTACCGTCTTCCAACTGAGGCAGAATGGGAATTTGCAGCAAAAGGTGGTAGAAAAGGAGCTATAAATAAAAAATACCCTTGGAAAGGAAATGATATCACTGACAAAAAAGGGTGTTACTTTGCTAACTTTAAACCGGCAAAAGGGGACTTTACCAAAGATGCATTCTTAGCAACTGCTCCTGTCGGCTCATTTCCTCCCAACGAACTTGGAATCTACGATTTAGTTGGTAATGTAGCTGAATGGACCTCAACCGCTTATTTCCCAACCGGTAATAAAATTATGTCAACGATTAACCCAAGCTCAGAATTTAATGCATTAGGCAACTATCCGTATTCACTCAAAAGAAAAGTTGTAAGAGGCGGATCATTTAAAGATGTCTATAACTTTATAAATGTGGATCTACGGGAATGGAAATACCAGAATGAAAAAATGGCGTATGTAGGATTTCGCTGTGTACGCAATTTACCCGGAGAACAAAGATAAATTTACGAAATAAAAAGACTTTCATCCATATGAAGAAACACAAAAAATCACGATCTGCCCTTCAGGCCTTTCTTTCATCTAAGAAAGGAAGAACAATAATGAATTACTGTTATAGTTTTGGTGCAGCAATTGTAATTCTGGGTGCTATGTTTAAACTCCTGCATTTGCCAGGAGCTGAGATTATGCTCGGAGTAGGAATGTTAACTGAAGTATTTGTATTCTGTGTATTTGCATTTGAACAACAAAGTGCAGATCTGCATTGGGAATTACTCTTCCCTGTTTTATCGTCAAAAAAAGAGGAAGATAATTTCCTGAAAATCATGGCTGAAAAAGGCATCAAAAGTACAGGGGTATCTCAACTACCGGAGGTTTCAGCAAATAGTGCTAAGAAGCTTGAAGACAGCATTAATAAACTGGACAATGCTGCTACCCAGCTTTATAAGATGACTGAAATGACAGAGGTAACCCAAAGTTACCTCTCCAAAATGGCAGATATCAGTACTAATATCGAACGCTTTGGAAAAGCCACCGGACAGTTGGCTGAGATCTCAGATCATTTAGCGGACTCATACTCTACTATGAAGGAGAATGCAGGATCAGTAAAAAACAGTTACGAACGCTATGCAACCCAAATGACTTCTTTGACAGACAATATCAGTGGATTGAGCAAGATTTATCACGAACAGATGGCCTCAATTACGACTCAAATAGAGTCTTTAACCAAGCTACATAATGAAATGACCAGAATGGCTGTATCATTCGAAGGTTCATCTGCAAATGCAACCAAATTTAAAGCCGAAACTGAAAAAATGGCTGATCAACTGAGTTCTCTTAACTCTATTTACTCCAGAATGATTAAAGCATTGACAGCAAACTATGCCGTTAATGAATAAAGTCCAATCCCAAATTTCACAATAAAAAACTATGGCTGGAGGTAGACTGACACCACGTCAGAAGATGATTAATCTGATGTATCTTGTACTCATGGCAATGCTGGCTTTGAATGTCTCAACTGATGTTTTAAACGGCTTTGTTATGGTTGAAGATAGCATTAAGAAAACGACAAGCATTAAATTTGATCAAAACAAGAACCTTCTTGACGAATTAGACTTTTATGCAAAGCAAAATCCTGTAAAAGCAGGTCCTGCTCTTAAAAAGGCAAAAGAGATTAAACTAAAGACAGAAGAACTATATGAATATATCCAAAGTCTAAAAGTCAAAATAGCCCAACAAGCAGATGGTGATGATGCTGATGTAGATGATCTTCAGAAGAAAGAAAACCTGGAAGCTGCTGCTCAGGTCATGTTATCTCCTTTGAATGGACAAGCCAAAAAATTAAAGAGTTGGATAGACACATATAGGATAAGCATTAGCAATGATATCCCGGATCCGGCCAAGAGAGAGATTATTATGAAAAGTCTATCTACAGATCCTTCGAAAAAGGCTAAGAGACTAAACCAAAGTTGGGCGGCATCTCTATTCGAAAATATGCCGGCAATTGCAGCAAATACTATACTTAGTAAAATACAGAATGACCTCAAAAATGCAGAAAGTGAAGCTCTCTATGCTTTAATAAAAAGTGTTGATGTTGGAGACTTCCGTGTAAACTCTATAAAAGCATATGTGATTCCTAATTCTACAAATATTATTGTTGGTGGGAAATATAGTGGTCGAATTGTTCTTTCAGCTGAAGACTCAACGAAAAAACCTAAATTCGTTATCGGCGGACAGGCAATTCCTGATGGTAGAAATGGACTATTTGAAATGACTTGCGGACAGATTGGAGATTTTACATTAAACGGCTTTGCAGAACTTGCTCGCGGAGATGGAAGCATCTCAAAATTTAATTTTGAGAATAAATACAGTGTGGTTGCACCAATGGCGACAGTTTCTGCAACAAAAATGAATATTCTTTATGCAGGGTGGGGGAATCCGGTGAGTATTTCTGTCCCCGGGATTCCAACCTCACAATTGACTGCTACAATCAGCAATGGGTCAATTACGCGCAGAGGAAATGAATGGATTGCAATCCCCGGCATTTCAGCTGTTGGATCGGAAGTTACCATTACCACAATTGCAAAAGTTGGAGAACGAACAATCCCAATGCAGACTAAATTCAGAGTTCGCAAAACCCCTACCCCTTCTGCATCGATAATACTACCTTCAGGTGCTAAGTTTAAAGGTGGACGAGTTTCAAAATTTGATGTATCTCAATCATCCGGATTGATTGCTGAACTCGAAGATTTAGATATCCCTTATTCAGTTGTTAGTTTTGAACTATCATACTATGGATCACTGGGAGAAGTTAAAAGCGTTGGTTCAAGCGGCGGTAAGTTCTCGGCTAATCAGATTGCTGTTTTGGAGAGACTCTCCAGAAATCAAATGGCTGTATTAAATAATATTGTTGTTAGAGGTCCATCGGGTACTCAGACTGTAAATGATATTTCAATTATCTCAAAGAACTAGAAACTTTAATCTTATTCAGATTTGAAAATGAAAAAAATCAGCTTGTTTTTCGTTATATTGGGCTTTTTCTGTATAAAGAATACATCAGCTCAAACCTTGGTCAAACTCAATGAAGATAGTGTTATCTTCAATATTGCACCGGAAGTTCAGGAAGAATTAAGAGGGTTATGGCCAGCTCCGGAAAATGTGAAATGGTCTCGTCAGGTTTATCGTGAAATCTTTTTCAACGATTCGACAAAAGCGATCAGGAATAACTGGATTCTCAAATATCCTGATCAGCCTATTTATAACTATATTGAAGAAAATGGAGTAAGAAAACTGACACTTAACCAAAATCTATTCTGGTTAATCTTCAAATTAGCTATTAATCACAAAATTCCCGTTTACGAAGGTAATGACTATATGACATTTACTGATAATGATATAATCACAAAAGATTCAACGATATTGAAGAATCTAAATTACATCAAGGAAAAAGGTAATTACGTTGTAAATGAAAAATATACCCGTTCAGTAAATTCAGCCATAGTGGGATATATGATTAAAGAAAACTATTTCTTTGATGCTGAAGTATCGGAACTTCGTTCGCGTATTGTTGCAATCGCTCCATTAGTAGAAAGTGAAGTTGAAGCGTTAAGCTCAGGTCAGAATTCATATTCAATTCCATTCTGGGTAACATACGAATCTATTCAACCCTGGTTAATGACTTATACGACTATGGCCTCTGAGAACAACAACTCAGATATAATAACATTTGATACTTACTTCAGAAAAAGAATGTTTAAAGGAAATATAATCAAGATTGACAATCCTCTGAATCAAACCATTGCCAAAGAATGTCAGGAATGTTGTGCAGACAATATTCAGGATTGTATAAAACGAAAACAAGGAGATATCGAGCGTCAAATATTGGACTTTGACCAGAAACAGTTATGGGTTTTGCCCAAAACTCCGGTTCAAAAGGCGAAACTGAAAAAGGCGAAAGCAACAGTTGTATCCACAACAACCACAAAAGAAAAGAAGAATTAATTTTATGTATAAAAAGAGGATCGCAAGAAATTTGCGATCCTCTTTTTGTTTATGTATGAAGCAAACCTCGCTAAAAAACGTTTTTTAGAATTTCCGGCGTAGCTCCAATATTATTATATATATAATTTCCGGCTTTTCTGCCCGAATCTGCCAATAATGACTTATCTGAATAGAACTTATCCATCAAAACCTTAAAGCCTGAATAATCGGCAATATTAAAACCTCCTCCACAAGCAATCAAATCAGTAGCTTCACGAAACTTTTCATAGTTGGGACCAAAGATTACCGGTACTCCATAAACTGCTGCTTCAGTTACATTATGAATCCCAACTCCAAATCCACCGCCTATATAAGCAACCGTACCATACCGGTAGATTGACGACAGCAAACCAAAACAATCAATGATCAAACAATCAACCCCAGCGACATTTTCTTCAGTAGCTTGTGAATAACGCATATAAGGTCGTTTTAGTTTAGTTATAATTCCTGCAAGATGCTCTTCATGAATTTCGTGTGCAGCAATAATCATTTTCAGATCCGGATTATTATTGAAATATTCAATTAGAATATCCTCATCTTTAGGCCACGAACTGCCGGCAATCAGTGTAAAGTCATTAACAAACTTTTCTACAATGGGTAATTGTTTTGCCTGATTCTTAATATCCACAACTCTGTCAAAACGGGTATCTCCACATACAGTCACATTTGAAACTCCAATTGAAGACAATAAAGTTCTTGACTGTTCATCCTGTACATAAAGGTGATTGAAACATCTCAACAGGTTTCTGTACCGACCTCCATACCATTGGAAAAAGGCTTGTTTTTCGCGAAATATTGAAGAAATAATGTAAGTCTCAATCCCCCTTTCTTTAAGGGAACTGAGGTAATTTGCCCAGAATTCATATTTAATAAAGAAAACTTTCTTAGGCTTTACAATATCCAGGAAACGATTTACATTCTCCTTTGTGTCCGGTAGCAAGTAACAAATAACATCAGCTCCGGAGTAATTTTTACGCACTTCATAGCCTGACGGGGAATAAAAGGTTACGATGATTTTGTATTGCGGATGAATTCTCCGGATTGACTCGATCAATGGCCGGCCTTGTTCAAACTCTCCCAATGAAGCGGCATGAAACCAGATATATTCAGCCTTCGGATCGATCTTTTCGTTTAAAATATCAAACGTTTGTTTCTGCCCTTCAACCATTAACCTGGCTTTTGGATTGAAGTGTGCAGCTATCTTTACCAATGAAAAATAGAGTTGAATAGATTGATTGTACATGTGTGTAGTAGGTGGTGTTTTGTTTTTGACGCAGATTAACTACTTACTTCCCAGATTAACTTTTAGTGTTAGCAGTTGCTGCCAACCAAAGACATTTCCATCATAATGGTGAATCGATGAAAGCTTCAGTGACAGGTTCTGTTTTTTCACAATATTCCAGAATAACTCTGTCCGGTTGTAGCAATTGCTTTGGAAATAGGGATCCCCCCAATAAATATTGTTGCCATATTCCTTAAAGTAGTTCATTTGATGCTGTCCCAGATACAGAGTATTTTTCACTCCGACATCCTTGTGCTGATAAAAAATTTCCGCTAATAGGCCCTTGGGAGATTCGCTCTTTCCGGTACCACGAATACGCTCTAATCCCTGCAGATAACCAGCTTGAATATAGGCTGAATCGATTCCCGAATCTGGAGTCAAATTGATTCCTGTGAATAAATGAAACAATCCATTGTCCACAAGATGTTCATTGGCGGTAGGATTCCAGGTGCGGGCATAGTGAAAATAGGACAGGTGGTAACCGACAAACAGATGGGTAAAATTATATTGTCCGGCAGAGAGCATCAGAAATGATTCACGTGTTGTTTGGGTACGGAAACCATTCCAGTCTATTGCAAACTCGACAAAACCACGTTCACTTTTCCTTTGCAATAAAATACCACTCATATTGGGATCATAAATCGCCAACGAATCATATAGAAAAGCTGACGGGAAATTACCCATCATCCGTTCACGCGGAAAAATCCCGGCATTAGCGGCAAAATTTGATGAATTATACTCATAGTAAAGTGTTACCTCTGGCTGTTCCTGAAATTGCTTCTTACCATTCTCCAGATACAAATTGACACCTGCCATGATTTTCTGCCCATCACCCACTGAAAGACCTGCTTCAGGAGTTAAACGGCTTCCAAAGAAAGTTTGGGAGTGGTTATATTGACTGTTATATTCGCGATTATCAAAGAATGAGTTGAAACTAACGTTCCAGAGAGTTTTTTGTGCGTATCCCATTACTGAAAACAGGAGCATTGAGGAGAGGATAGCTTTTTTCATCAGATGAACGCTAAGTTGTGAAGATATAGTTCTGATATAAACAAAGCGCGAAGATGTTGATTATTCGGGATAATCAAAGCACCTTCGCGTCTTTGTTTCCATTTATAGAGATGCAATTGCTTTTTCGAGACGGGTTATAGTTTCATCTTTTCCAATAATGGAAGTAATATCAAACATATGTGGTCCTTTCGATTCACCCACAATAGCAAGGCGGAAGGCATTCATAATATTACCCAAATGATAACCTTTATCACTGATCCACTCCTTTACAACCTCTTCCGATGTGTGAGGCGTAAAATCTTCGATGCTTCTCAATACGTCAATCAGTTCGGTCAATTGAGCAGGAGTTTTCAGCCTTCCAGCGTTTTTTTACGGTTTTTTTCGTCATACGACTGTGGAGCTACGAAGAAGAAAGATGATTGTGACCACAACTCTTTCACGAAATTGACACGCTCTTTTACAAGACCAACAACCTGCGCCACTTTTGCATTAGTGGCTTCCACACCATTTTCTTTTAGAATCGGTTGAAAGAGATCTGCGATCTCATTATTTGATTTCTGCTGTATATATTTATGGTTGAACCATTTTCCTTTCTCAAAATCGAATTTTGCACCACTTTTACTGCAACGTTCGAGTGAGAAACTGGCAATCAGTTCTTCCATTGAAAATAATTCCTGCTCGGTTCCAGGGTTCCATCCCAATAAAGCCAGAAAATTAACAACAGCTTCGGGTAAATAACCTGATTCACGATAACCTGAAGAAATATCTCCCGATTTGGGATCTTCCCACTCCAACGGGAAAACAGGAAAACCTAGCCGGTCTCCATCGCGTTTACTCAATTTGCCATTACCCTCAGGTTTCAGCAACAAAGGAAGATGAGCGAATTTAGGCATTGTATCTTCCCATCCCAGGTAACGGTACAGTAATACGTGCAACGGAGCAGATGGCAACCATTCTTCACCGCGGATGACATGTGAGATTTCCATCAAATGATCATCCACAATATTTGCCATGTGGTATGTCGGGAGTTGATCAGCAGATTTATAAAGTACCTTATCATCAAGAATGGAAGAGTTAATCACCACTTCACCGCGAATCAGATCGTTAACAACCACATCCTTTCCGGGTTCTATTTTGATACGTACAACGTATTGGTTGCCTGCTTCAATCAGCGATTTTACCTCTTCAGCCGAAAGGGTCAGCGAGTTACGCATTTGTCCGCGCGTAGAAGCATCATATTGGAAGTTGGCTATTTCATTGCGCTTTTTATCCAACTCCTCAGGAGTATCAAAAGCGATATAGGCCAGGCCTGCATCCAGCAATTGATCTACGTATTTTTTATAAACGGATTTTCTTTCAGATTGACGGTAGGGGGCACATTTTCCGCCGACGTGTACACCTTCGTCGAAGCTAATCCCGAGCCAGTTAAACGACTCGATGATATACTCCTCGGCACCTTGCACAAAGCGTTGTGAATCGGTATCTTCAATGCGAAGAATAAAATCCCCGCCATGTTTTTTTGCAAACAGGTAATTGTAAAGCGCGGTACGAACCCCGCCAATATGCAACGGTCCGGTAGGACTCGGAGCAAAACGAACTCTGACTTTCTGATTTTCCATAAAATATTGGGACAATTAGTGGCGCAAAATTAGTCATTTTTTTGGAGAACTATGCTAAAGGTTTGAGAGGGGTGAGAGAAAGATGGATGGATTGTCGGAAAATACAACCCTACCGGTAGTTTCATTCTTCTATTTCCGGAAATGGCAGGTTTTAATTCGGGATAGATTTTTTTGTTACCTTTGTCATCCTCACATTTTTAATCCTTTAAAAAACCGAAAACCCGTGGCAAAAAGAAATCGTTGAAACCCCGTTGATGAAAACAATATATCGAGATTAAAACCAAACATCCCGATGCTATTCTATTGTTCCGCGTGGGTGACTTTTACGAAACCTTCTCCGAAGATGCGGTAGCCACTTCCGAGATTTTGGGTATTACACTTACCCGTCGCGCCAACGGGGCTGCGCAATACGTGGAGCTGGCCGGTTTTCCACACCATGCACTTGACACCTATCTGCCCAAGTTGGTACGGGCAGGTAAGGCGCGTTGCCATTTGCGAACAACTCGAAGATCCGAAAGCGACTAAAAAGCTGGTGAAACGCGGCATTACCGAACTGGTAACACCCCGGGGTTTCAATCAACGACAATATTCTCAACCACAAGGAAAAATAACTTCCTCGCCGCGGTGCATTTTACCAAAAAACGTTTTGCGGGGTGGCTTTCCTCGATATTTCCACCGGTGAATTTTCTCACAGCCGAAGGTACTACCGATTATATTGATAAACTGCTGAATAATTTTGCACCGAAGGAAGTCCCTCTTTGAAACGCAGTCGTAAGAAGCAATTCGAAGAAGCATTCGGTTCACGCTTCTTTACCTTCGAGCTCGAAGACTGGATCTTCACTGAAGATGCAGCACGCGATCGCCTGTTGAAGCATTTTGAAACCAAAAAACCTGAAAGGGTTTGGTGTACATCATCTGGTAAACGGGGTAATTGCCTCGGGAGCTATCCTGCATTACCTCGATATCACGCAGCATCTGCAAATCAAACATATCACGGCTCTTTCGCGCATTGAAGAGGATCGTTTACGTACGACTGGATAAATTCACCGTGCGCAGTCTGGAGTTGGTCAGCACGATGAACGAAGGTGGAAAAAAGTCTGCTTGATGTGATTGACCGCACCGTCAGTCCCTATGGGAGCACGGATGCTGAAACGCTGGCTGCTATTCCCATTGAAAGATATAAAGCAGATAAAACGACCGTCTCAATGTGGTCGAATATTTCTTCAAAGACCCTGAGGTTAAAGATTTCCTCGAACAACAACTTTCACTGATCGGTGACCTCGAACGAATTATTTCGAAAGTAGCTGTGGGGACGTGTGAGCCCGCGTGAGGTAGTACAGTTGAAAGTGGCATTACAGGGCCATTGCTCCCTATCAAAGAGATGTGTGGAGCATCGGATGACGAAAGCCTGCGCATGATCGGCGAGCAACTCAATCCCTGCACCCTGATTGCCGAACGTATAGAACGCGAGATCAATAATGATCCGCCCCGCGCAAATCAACCGCGGAGGTGCAATCCGTCAAGGTGTGAATTCAGAACTGGACGAAACTACGTGATATTTTCGCACATGGGCAAAAGCTACCTGCTTCAGGTGCAGCAGCGCGAAAGTGAACGCACCGGCATCCCAAGCCTGAAGATCAGTTTTTAATAACGTTTTCGGTTATTATATTGAAGTCAGAAATACACATAAAGATAAGATTCCTGAAGGACTGGATCCGTAAG
This sequence comes from Bacteroidales bacterium, assembly GCA_963662365.2. Lineage (GTDB taxonomy): Bacteria > Bacteroidota > Bacteroidia > Bacteroidales > UBA7332 > CAXXIC01. The sequence goes on along the minus strand of CAXXPA010000005.1, from coordinate 42,547 downwards.
CAGACTCTCGTGAATGCCGAGCGCTACATCACCCAGGAGCTAAAGGATTACGAAGAAAAAAATATTGGGAGCAGAGGAAAAAGATCCTTTCGCTTGAAAACCCGCCTCTTTAACGAACTGGTGTTGAGCCTGGCAGACTACATTCCCGCCATTCAGATGAATGCCAACCAGATCGCACGTCCTCGACTGCCTGCTGTCTATGGCGAAAACAGCACAGGAAAACCGATATATCCGTCCCGAAGTAAACGAAACCGAGGTGATTGATATCCATCAGGGACGCCACCCGGTGATCGAGAAACAGCTTCCTCCGGGCGAAGCTTATGTGGCTAACGATGTGAAGCTCGACAGTGAAAAAAAACCAGATTATCATCATCACCGGTCCCAACATGGCAGGTAAATCGGCCTTACTTCGTCAGACCGCGTTGATTGTACTGCTCGCCCAAATAGGTTGCTTTGTGCCCGCCGAAGCTGCCAGAATCGGCTATACGGATAAAATATTTACCCGCGTAGGTGCTTCGGACAATATCTCTCTGGGCGAGTCAACTTTTATGGTGGAAATGAATGAGGCTGCCGATATATTGAATAACGTGTCAAGCCGGAGTCTCATCCTCTTTGATGAACTGGGACGCGGTACAAGTACTTACGATGGTATTTCGATTGCCTGGGCGATTGTGGAGTATATTCACGAGCATGCTAAGGCTTGTGCCAAGACGCTATTCGCCACTCACTACCACGAGCTGAACGAGATGGAGCGTAGCTTCAAACGTATCCGGAATTTCAACGTGTCGGTGAAAGAAGTAGACAACAAGGTGATCTTCCTGCGCAAGCTGGTCCCCGGTGGTAGCGAACACAGCTTCGGTATCCATGTGGCTAAAATGGCAGGTATGCCACAAAGTATTGTCAAACGAGCCAATGAAATCCTGAAACAGCTGGAAACAGATAACCGCAAGAATGGCATTGCCAAACCGACCAAAGAGATAAGCACTCACCGCGAGGGCATGCAGCTCAGCTTCTTCCAACTGGATGATCCGGTCCTGAGCCAGATCCGCGATGAAATCAAGAACGTGGACATCAATAACCTTACCCCAATTGAAGCTCTAAACAAGCTCCACGAAATACGAAAGATTATTACGGGGAAATAAGCCTGTATAAAAATAGAAAAACCGCTTTCGAGACTTGATTCGAAAGCGGTTTTTTCTATTTTAAGCTGTCACTTTAACAGTAACTCACTCTATATCACCCTTCATTATGATGATTATGCATTTCTGCGTCTTTCACTTTCCGGAAAAGATCTGATGCAAATACAAAGTCATTCAGTGTCTGATTGTTGGAAGTAAAGATACCATCTTTATTTCCGGTCCACTCCAGAATACCCTTATTCACAAAAATGATATTCTCACCAATACCCATTACCGAGTTCATGTCGTGGGTATTGATTATAGTGGTAATATTATACTCTTTCGTAATATCGGAAATTAACTCATCGATAAGCAATGAGGTCTTGGGATCGAGACCTGAGTTCGGCTCGTCACAGATCAGATACCTGGGGTTCAGCGCAATAGCACGGGCAATGGCCACACGTTTCTGCATCCCGCCACTAATCTCCGACGGATAAAGGTTGTCAGCACCTTTCAGGTTTACCCGTTCCAGACAGAATCGTGCCCGCTCGATCCGACTCGCATACGATCCCCGGTCAAACATATTCAGGGGAAACATCACATTCTCCAGGACAGTGAGAGAGTCAAACAGAGCCGATCCCTGGAAGATCATACCAATCTCACTCCGCAGGTGCTTTAGCTCTTTCGCTTTCATCATCAGCAGATTTCTTCCGTTATAGAGAATCTCTCCCTGCTCCGGAGTAACCAGCCCAACGATACACTTTACCAATACCGTTTTTTCCGGAACCACTCTGCCCGATTACCAGATTCGTTTTTCCAGACTCGAATACCGCATTGATATCTTTAAGTACATCCTTCGTTTCAAAGGATTTAAATACATGCTTAACCTCTATCATTGCAGCAAAAGTTTGGTTAGAATAACGTCGAATAACAAGATCATAACACTGCTCACCACCACGGAATTGGTACTTGCCTTACCCACATCCAGAGCGCCTCCGCGGGCATAATAACCGAAGTAAGAAGCAACAGAACTGATAATAAAAGCAAAAACCAGTGACTTATAAATCCCGTACCAAACATAAAACTCATTAAAGAAACTCTGAATCCCATATTCATACTTAGCTACCGAAATCATGTTGGTAACCGCCGCAACGATATACCCTCCGATAATACCGGAAACAATACTAAAAATAACCAGTACCGGCACAAACACCACCAATGCCACAATCTTGGGCAAAATAAGATAGTTAGCTGAATTCACTCCCATGATTTCGAGTGCATCAATTTGTTCGGTCACGCGCATGGTCCCGATTTCTGAAGCGATATTGGAACCCACTTTTCCTGCAAGAATCAGGCACATAATGGTGGATGAAAACTCAAGCAGTAATGTATCCCGTGTAGACATACCTACCGCATAAGAAGGAATCAGGGGAGATGAAATGTTCAACGTCATCTGAATACAAAGTACAGCGCCTGTAAAAAGAGAGATAATCAACACAATACCAATTGAATCGATACCCAGTTTTGTCATTTCTCTGATAAGTTGCCGGAAAAAAGCGCTCCAGCGATCAGGAATTGTCAATGTACGGGCCATAAGCAGTACATATTCGCCAAAGCGTTGTAAGGAATGTTTAATCATATAGTTCCATTTGTAACCGCGCAAAGTTAGGTTATTTTTTTCTTTTTCTGTACTTTTGCCCCGCATTAAACGCTTTCAACACATGGCTGAAGAACAAATGGTACTCCGTACGGAAAACCTGGTGAAGAAATACAAAAACCGAACTGTTGTGAATCACGTCTCTATCAACGTTAAACAGGGCGAGATAGTCGGACTAATGGGACCTAACGGTGCCGGTAAAACGACCACTTTTTACATGTCGGTAGGTCTCATTACACCCAATGAAGGACGTATTTTCCTCAATGATGTGGATATCACCAATTATCCGGTTTACAAACGGGCTCAAACCGGAATCGGTTATTTAGCACAGGAAGCATCTGTTTTCCGCAAAATGACAGTGGAAGACAACATTATGTCTGTACTTCAGATGACAGGTAAGAGCAAAGAGTATCAGAAAGAAAAACTTGAAAGTCTGATCACCGAATTCCGTCTCCAGAAAGTGCGTAAAAACCTGGGAGACCGTCTCTCGGGAGGTGAGCGTCGTCGTACGGAGATCGCCCGCTGCCTGGCTATCGATCCCAAGTTCATCATGCTCGACGAACCGTTTGCCGGAGTTGACCCCATTGCAGTAGAAGATATCCAATACATTGTAGCTAAACTGAAAGATAAAAATATCGGTATCCTGATTACCGACCACAACGCACAGGAAACACTTAATATTACTGACCGCGCTTATCTATTATTTGAAGGTCAGATTCTCTTTCAGGGAACAGCTGAAGAGCTCGCGGAAAACCCTATTGTCCGTGAAAAATATCTTGGCAAACAGTTTGAGCTTAAACGAAAAATATTCTAAAGCCCCCTATAAATAGTTGAAACAATTTACTTACGTGTAATAAAATCATTGAATACAAAAGCACGAAGCTGCTATATTGTTAAGAAAACACAAACTTATCGTCTTTATCTCTTTGTAACTTAGCGTTTAGATATGTGACATTATATTTGGCGCATTTCTTATGTATAAAATAGTTCTATCTGGTCATAACAAACCAAATGGAACTATTTTTTTGTTTGTAAGTACTGGTTTGCAGACAATCAAACTCCCCCCTGCCTGCTGAATCTCCCTTTTGAATAATGAGTTCAGAAACGTCTTAATCTCCGGAAATATTTTCTATATTTGCATTAAAGGCTTTTATTTAATTTACTTCCCGTTATTCACTTTCTAACCACAATGATCTCTCTCTTCAATTCTGAAAGTTGATAACCTGCACTTCAAACAATGTTAATATGGAATATGAAATAACATCAGACCTTAAAACAACTGATCAGCCACTTGATCCGCAAAGCCTTCATTTACGTTTACAACAACTTGAAGCGGAGAATAAATTGCTGAAACAGCAACTTCAACAACAAGAAATAACTTTACAGAATCATACTCAAATCTATAATTTTGCCCCAATCAGCTTTTTAAGAGTTAATCCCCGGGGTAAAATACTCAGGGTTAATTTTCAGACAACCCAATTATTGTGTAAGCCGGAGAATGAGCTATTGGATCTGACTTTTCAGTCTTTTCTTCATTCTGATTCGCAACAAACTTTCGACAATTTCCTATGTCAGATATTCAAATCAAATGAAGCTCAAACCTGTAAACTGAATCTGGTTTTATCAGGAAATGTATCGTCAACGATCTATGCTACAGGGATAATTCCGGAAGGAGAACAATCGTGCTTCCTTTCACTCACTGATATATCAAAACAAATACAAAGCGAAGAATCTTTCCGGGAAACACTGGATAATATGATGGAGGGCTATCAATTGATTGATTTTGACTGGCGCTACCGCTACATTAATCCGACAGCCCTCACGCATAGCCAGAAAACAATCGGCGAACTGATTGGAAAAACAATTATGGATGTTTTTCCTGACATTACCACCGGATCTTATTTCCAGTCGTTAGAAAAGGTAATGTATGAGCGCATAACATTAAATATAGAAAATAAATTTACCTATCAGGATGGCACCACATATTGGTTTGAGTTAAGAATAAAACCCGCACCGACTGGCATAGCAATTTTATCCATCGATATAAGCGAACGTAAAAAGGCTGAACAGACACTATTAGAATATTCGGAGAAATTAAAGAAGGACGTTGAAGAACAAACGAAAGAAATCAGACAGATTTCCGATTTACAGAATGCTATTCTTAAACACTCGGGACTGGCAATAATACCACTTTCTCCGGAAGGCCTGATTCTTTCATTTAATACGGCTGCGGAGATACTAACCGGTTACACTGAAAAAGAGGTGGTTGGCAAATATTCTCCTGCTTTATTCAACGATATGGAACAAATCAGAGAAGCGGCCAAGAATATTGGTTATCTCTCGATCAACCCCAGTCCAACTGACGAAGAATTGATTATTGATTTGACTTCAAAATATTTTCAGGATACGATTGAATGTGAATTCATCCGAAAAGATAAAAGCCGGATTCCTGTTCTTCTGAATACTACTGTATTAAAGAATGAACAAGGTAAAATCACCGGTCATGTCGGTTTTGCTATAGACAATACGGTAAGAAGCTATGCCGAAGCTCGTCTTCGCATGCAAAGCGCTGCATTTGAGTCTTTTGCATTATCCGTCATCATAACCGACAAAGAAGGGAATATCCAGTGGACTAATCCTGCATTTACTCAATTAACCGGCTATTCAATCGAAGAGGCTTTAGGCCAGAAACCAAGTATCCTCAAATCCGGTAAACACCCGGAAAAACACTACAAAGAAATCTGGGATACCATTCTTTCAGGGAAAGTCTGGAATGGCGAAGTTATCAATAAACGAAAAAACGGCTCCCTTTACCACCAGGAATGCACCATAACACCGGTAACCGATTCATCCGGGAATATTACTAATTTTATCGCTCTTCAGGTAGATATTACTTATCGGAAGGTGATTGAACAGGCATTACGGGATAGCGAGGAACGCTGGCAATTTGCCCTGGATGGCTCAGGACTGGGGGTCTGGGACTGGAATATACAAACGAATGAAGAGTTTTTCTCTACCCATTGGAAGAAAATGCTGGGTTATGACGAGTATGAAATCTCAAACTCAGTAGAAGAGTGGACAAACCGCATTCACCCGGATGATCTGGAGAAGTCCTTTACAGAGATGGATCTGTATTTATCCGGCCAAAAAGAGGTCTATTCCAATGAACATCGATTGAAATGCAAAGACGGCACCTACAAATGGATTCATTCCCGTGGGAAAATTGTGGAAACAGACAAAAATAGCAAACCTCTGCGATTGATCGGTACACATTCCGATATTACAGAACAGAAGATCGCCGAAGAAAAATTACTCAATGCCTTAAAGCAGGAAAAAGAGCTAAACGAACTGAAATCCAGATTTGTTTCTACCACATCTCACGAATTCAGAACTCCTTTGGCATCAATCTTGTTGGCATGCGATTCGTTACTTAGTTACCGGAATAAAATGGACGAATCTCAAATGGTTTTACGTTTTGAGCGTATTAAAGATCAGACCCGGCACTTATCGAGAATTGTTGAAGATATTCTTCAACTCTCCAAATTACAGGATGGTAGAATGACACATAACCCTGAGCCGATAGAACTGGTCTCACTTTGCAGGAACTTCGTGGAAATCTTCAATGACGAATATCAGTTAAAAAATAACATTATATTCTCTTCTTCTCAGCAGGAAATTAATATACAGGCTGATAACCGGCTAATCCGACAGGTATTAAACAACCTGCTATCAAACGCCATAAAATATTCCCCTGTTAATCCGTTAGTTAATGTAGAGATTTCATTTTCAGACAATAGCATAATCCTGAAAATAAAGGATAATGGAATCGGAATTCCATCCAAAGATCAAAAGCACCTGTTTACTCCTTTTTTCAGGGCTTCTAATGTTTCATTAATTCAGGGAAACGGACTTGGTCTTTCGATCGTAAAAGAAGCCATTACCCTACATGGTGGCAATATCATGGTAGAGAGCAATTTTGAAACCGGAACTACCTTTATCATTGAGTTACCCAAAAGAATAATAATATAACCCCGGTCGAACATGCAATCAGTTCTGAGCCTCAAAAACAAATAATGCATGAGAGCCTGTAAATAACAATATAAGAAATTAACAATTACGCACGAAACAAGCCTGCACTGGTGTTCGCCAAAGAGTATGACAAAGAGTATGACAATGTATGCGGGTTTCATGTGTAGCCAAAATAAAAAGATGCATGAAAAGAATTCTAATCATAGATGATGAAAAAACATTGCGGGAAGAGATCGGAGAAATATTAACCTTTGAAGGTTATGAGACCCTTTTAGCAGAAAACGGAAAAGTTGGACTGGAAATGGCTCAAATCCATTGCCCCGATTTAATTCTTTGTGATATCATGATGCCGGAAATGGATGGCAAAAGGGTACTTTATGAATTAAGAGCTCAGGAGAAAACCACATTAACTCCGTTTATTTTTATGTCTGCCTTATCCGAGCGACAATATGTACGCAATGGAATGGAGTTAGGCGCTGACGATTATCTGACTAAACCATTCAACAGCCAGGAGTTATTACATACAATCCAGGCAAGACTAAAAAAACAGGAAGCTCGTATAAAAATGACATATCGCGCCTTGGAATCACTCCGAAGCAAAATTATGACAACCTTACCTCATGAATTAAGAACGCCTCTTTCAAGCATTATTGGCTTTGGTAGCCTTCTTAACGATATTGGTGACCTGCTTACACCCAAAGAGATTTCTGACATGGGAGGAGAAATACTCAATAGCGGTAACAGACTGCACCGTCTGATCGAGAATTATTTAATTTCCGTACAACTTCAACTGAATGATGCTCTTGATCAGGGAAACATCCCGGGAAGTGTTATTGAACCGGTTATTAATGAAATTACTCAAACCTTATCCCGGAAATACGAGCGGGAGTTACTTCCTGAGATTTCAATTGAGCAAACTGATAGAATAGCTATTTCCGAATCGTTTCTTAGAAAGATTGTACTCGAACTGATTGACAATGCATATAAGTTCTCGAAAACAACCTCACCGGTTTGGATAAAAGGCGAAAATAAAGACGGATTTTATCAATTAATCATCAAAGACCAGGGCAGAGGTATGAGTCCGGGACAAATCTCGCAGTTGGGCGCATTCATGCAGTTCAATCGTGAAGATAAGGAACAGCAAGGTTCCGGATTAGGACTATCTATTGCAAAAAAAATGATAGAAAGCTCTGGTGGCATCTTCTCCCTGGAAAGTCAGACTGATGAAGGAGTCGAAGTTAAAATACTTATTCCTCGCTGATTCTGCTAACAAATCCAAAATCAACAGATTCCTGAAAAATAATCTCTAATTTTGCGTATCACCATAAACAATGGTAAATTTGCTTTCGGATAAATACCTGATTTATCCGAAAGCAAGTAAATACGCAAATTCATGAATCTAAACATACCCCAACGTATCGACCGGTTACGGGCAGACCATGCGTGCAAAGAATCTACACGCATATATTATTCCCGGTACCGATCCGCATATCAGTGAATACATTGCTCCGCGCTGGAAATCCCGAGAATGGATCTCCGGATTTAATGGTTCGGCAGGAACAGTGGCTATTACACTGGAAAAATGCCGGTCTATGGACTGATTCACGCTATTTCCTGCAAGCCGGACAACAACTGCATGGCAGTGACATTGAGCTTTTTAAAGCAGGCTTGCCCGACACTTCCCGATATGTACGATTGGCTGGTTCAGTTACTCCCTACAGGCAGTTCAATCGGACTCGATGGAAATGTTTTCACCACCAACGAGGTAAATCGAATCCAAACTTTTTTTTCTAAGAAAGGTATTTCTGTAGTCGCTGACTTCGATTTATTTGAAGAGATCCGGAGTGACCGACCGTCAATACCGGATGAGGGGTATTTTTGAGCTGCCTGTTGAATTTAGTGGATTATCTGCTACCGATAAGATCCAGTCATTGCGTTCTTCTATGAAACAAAGTGGTGCAAACCTCCTGATTATTTCGGCATTAGACGAGATTGCCTGGACCTTCAACATCCGGGGAAACGATGTGGAATGTAATCCGGTAGCCATCGCATATTCCGTTATCACCGACAAACAGAGTATTTTATTCACTGATGCGGTAAAAATAAGTCGTGAACTTCATGACTATCTTGATAGCCAAAATATTATAACTGCAGAATATAGCAAGATTTCTGACTACCTGAATAGCTTAAAACCGGAAACCACAATCCTCTTTGACGGAAACAAAGTAAACTATAACCTTCGCAAGGCCATTCCGGCTGATTGCAGGGTTATTGAAGCTCCCTCTCCCGTCGCTTTATTGAAAAGCATAAAAAACGAAATCGAGATTGAAGGATTTCGTAATGTAATGATCAAAGACGGCGTGGCGCTCGTCCGATTTATGATGTGGGCTTGAAGAGAATGTCACATCCGGTAACGTAACCGAACTAACCATAGGGGATAAGCTGATTGAATTCCGTGATGAGCAGGATCTTTTTGTTGGAGAAAGCTTTCCAACTATAGCCGGGTTATGGAGAAAACGGCGCAGTGGTGCACTATCACGCGACTAATGAAACGGGCACTGGCCATTTCACCCAAAGGCTTTTTACTGATAGACTCCGGCGGACAATATTTCGACGGGACAACCGATATCACCCGCACCATTGCATTGGGCGAGATATCGGAACAAATGAGGAAAGACTTTACACTCGTATTGAAAGGTCATATAGCTCTTGCTTCCTGTCGCTTCCCGCAAGGAACACGCGGATCGGCAGATTGATGTACTGGCACGAAAGGCATTATGGGATGAAGGATGTAATTACTTACACGGAACCGGCCATGGCATAGGTCATTTCCTGAATGTACACGAAGGTCCGCAAAGCATCCGCATGGAAGAAAATCCGGTAAAACTACAGCCGGGTATGGTGATGTCTAATGAACCTGCTTTTATCGCAACGGAGAATATGGCGTTCGCACTGAAAATGTGGTATTGATCAAAGAGACATCGAGACTCCCTTCGGCAAATTTTACTGTTTTGAAACTTTGACGCTTTTCCCTATTGATAAGTCGGCCATTGACAAATCCCTGTTAACAGAAAAAGAGACTCGGTGGATTAACGATTATCACGCTATGGTTTTTGAAAAACTCAGTCCAAAACTGGATGACGCAGAAGTAGAATGGCTAAAAGAGAAAACGAAAGCGCTTTAATTGCTCTGGTTTGATAATGTAATTTGTAAATCCTAAAATTGTAAATATAAATGGCTTTAATACGTTCAGTAAGAGGTTATGAGCCTCAATACGGAAACAACTGCTTCTTTGCAGAAAACGCGACAATCATTGGCGATGTAATCATGGGGAATGATTGCAGTATCTGGTACAGCACTGTCTTACGCGGAGATGTAAACTCAATCCGTATTGGCAATGGTGTAAATATTCAGGACGGCTCAGTCCTCCATACGCTATACGAAAAATCAAAAATCCTCATCGAAGATAACGTTTCGGTGGGACACAATGTGACTATTCACGGTGCAACCATCAAAGCCGGTGCACTGATCGGAATGGGATCAGTGATTCTTGACCATGCCGTGATCGGTGAAGGCGCCATCGTAGCTGCAGGATCGGTTGTAACTAACAATACAATTGTTGAACCCGGATGCATCTATGCAGGTGTCCCTGCGAAATTTGTAAAAAAAGTTGATCCCGAACAAGCCAAAGAGATCAACCAGAAAATTGCTAAAAACTACCTGATGTATGCTTCGTGGTATAAAGACGACAGCTCTACCGACGACATCAGCTACATGTAATTATCCTATATAAATGCCATGACACTTAGTGTGTCTGGCATTTAAATTATATCCACCTACTCGAAATCACTTCGGAATGAAATCAAGAATTCTCTTTATCTTAAAATACTGGCTCTTCTTTGTGACGGTTTTTGCACTGCAAAAGCCGATTTTTATGCTTTATCATTTCAAAAAAGAGATTGTTCCGGGCGATTATCTTAAAGTCTTATTCTACGGATTTCCTATGGATATGACTACGGCCGGCTATATGACCGTTTTACCGATGCTGATAACAATTGCAGCCATATGGTACAAAGGAAACTGGCCTGATAAGGTATTGAAGATCTATTCAGGTATAATTCTGACATTTATTAGCATCATTCTGGTCTCTGATATCGAGCTGTTTGGATTTTGGGGTACACATCTCGACAATACGGCACTTTTTTTACCTGAAATCACCGGTTGATGCAGCTGCCAGTGTTTCCTACGGAAGAATCATTCTCGGATTGGTAATTATGGCAGGACTGGCAATCTTTTTATATAAATTGCTTATCAGTATCGTCTTCAGATTATCATTTTCTTCATTTAATCAAAAGAAAAAGAAAAAACAGGCTTCTGTTTTAGTGCTTTTAACCGTCATATTGTTTGTAATAATACGAGGTGGCATAAGCGTTTCAACCATGAATGTCGGACGCGTATATTTCAGTTCGAATATGTATCTGAATCTCTCGGCGATCAACCCCTGTTTCAATTTCATCTATTCGCTTTCGCACCAGAATACTGAGAAAATCAACTATAATTTCATGAGCACTGACGATGCTAAATCGGCTTTCAATTCGTTGAAAGAGAATCCGGGAGATCATGATTTTCCCAGACTTCTGAATCAGGAACGGCCCAATATTATTCTGATTGTTCTCGAAAGCTTCTCTGCAAAAATTATAGAGCCATTGGGTGGAGTCAGGAATGTAGCACCAAGATTGAGCGCTCTTTGCAACGAAGGAATCTTCTTCACCAATTTCTACGCAAACAGCTTCCGGACAGACCGCGGATTATTGGCTATTCTGAGCGGAATGCCTTCTATGCCAACAGTTCCGTTGATGCGATATCCCGAAAAGCTGAATAAGATCCCCTCAATTTCTCAAAGCCTGAAAGAACAAGGGTATGACCTGAGTATGTTGTATGGTGGAGACATCAATTTTGCCAACATGCGCCAGTTTTTTATCTGTTCGGGATTTGAAAAAATCGTATCGGATGAAAATTTCCCCATCTCGGATCGTTTGTCAAAATGGGGAGCTCCTGACCATGTCACATTCAATTACCTGACCAAGGAGATAAGCAAGCCCCGTAAGCAGCCTTTTATGCAAATGTTTCTCACATTGAGCAGCCACGAACCGTTTGAGGTACCTTTTCACAAATTCGATGAGCCTTATTTAAACTCAATCGCATATGCTGATTCCTGTTTAGGGAAATTTATTGATGATCTGAAAAAGCAGCCTGTATGGAAAAATAGCCTGGTAATTCTGGTTCCCGATCATAGCATCCTTTATCCTCAGACCATGCAAAACAGCTCCCCCGAACGCTTCCGGATTCCAATGCTTTGGGTGGGTGGTGCGATCAAACAACCTATGCGCATCGATACACTGGCTGCACAGACCGATCTGGCTGCCACTCTTCTGGCTCAAATGAATATCCCGACCGGTAAATTCAGCTTTAGTCGCAATCTGCTGAAGAAGAGCACACCCAAAATGGCTTTCTTTAGTTATATCAATGGTTTCGGATTCGTATCAAATGGAAGTGCCATGTCATACGATTGCGGTGCAAACAAGCTGATTTTTTCTGAAGGAAGACATGCCAACGAAAACGAAACCAAAGGGAAAGCAATGCTGCAATATTTACTTGAGGATTTTAAACGGAGATAAAAGGAAAAAAATTAAATTTGCATATACTTCACTGTAACAGATAACTTGTAACTCGTAATTATAATGAGACACTTCACTAACGTTAAAGATCTGGGAGACCTTAAACAGGCCGTTAAAGAGGCTTTAGAGGTTAAGGCTGACCGTTTTGCCTATAGCCATTTAGGAAAGAATAAAACTATGATGTTGATTTTCTTCAACTCAAGTCTGCGCACCCGCCTTAGTACTCAAAAGGCTGCCATGAACCTGGGTATGAATACAATGGTACTCGACATCAATCAGGGAGCCTGGAAACTTGAAACCGAACGTGGCGTGATTATGGACGGTGACAAACCGGAACACCTGTTTGAGGCTGTTCCTGTGATGGGTTGCTACTGTGACATTATTGGTGTTCGTTCATTCGCCCGCTTCGAGAGCAAGGAGGATGATTATAACGAAAAGATCCTGAATCAGTTTATCGAACTGTCAGGCCGTCCGGTAGTCAGTATGGAAGCTGCGACAGGCCACCCGTTACAAAGCTTTGCCGACCTGATAACCATCGAAGAATATAAGAAAAAGGAACGCCCCAAAGTGGTATTAACCTGGGCTCCTCACCCCCGCGCATTACCGCAGGCTGTACCCAACTCGTTCGCCGACTTTATGAATGAGACTGATTATGAATTTGTAATTACTCATCCCAAAGGCTATGAGTTGGATCCCCGTTTTGTACGTGATGCCGTAGTAGAATACGATCAGAAAAAAGCATTCGAAGGTGCAGACTTCATTTATGCTAAAAACTGGTCTGCATTTGAAGATCCTTACTATGGACAAATCCTGAGCAAAGATCGCTCATGGACGGTAGGAACAGAACATATGGCTCTGACCAATAATGCGCACTTCATGCACTGTCTCCCTGTTCGCCGTAATATGATTGTGACAGATGATGTAATCGAAAGTCCGCAATCAATCGTAATTCCCGAAGCGGCCAACCGAGAAATATCGGCACAGGTAGTCCTGAAACGTATTCTGGAAAATCTGTAATATTGACTAAAAGAACAAAAGCCCGGCATCAAAGCCGGGCTTATTTATTTATATTGCAATGTAAAAAGTATTATGGATTATGAAGAATCTGACCCTGTTTGTTCAACACCAATGTCCTTTCTGCAAAAAAGCATTGCAGTACATCAAAGAGTTGCAGCAAAATGATGAAAAGTATCAGGCCATTCAGCTGGAAATTGTAGATGAACTGGTCGAAGTTGAGCGCGCTGATTCATTTGATTATTATTACGTTCCCACCTTCTATCTGGGTGAGAATAAGTTGCACGAAGGCGGCATCTATCGCGATGAGATTAAAGCGTTATTCGATTCAATTCTGAGTAATTAAACAGACCCGGTACATTTGAGCAAAATGATAACCGAAGGACAGCTATCTTAAAATAGAGTCCTTACTCTTATCCCTTTATTTGGTCAAAACCCTGTCCATATACCCCGATCGCCGCACTTTCCGATACAAAAGCGTTCGGATCAATCTCCTTGACCAAACGGAATATCACTACCGATTCCGAACGTTTAGCCAGAATCATCAACACCTTCGTGGGCTGTTTGGAATACCAGCCGGAGCCATCCAAAACCGTAACTCCCCGGGGTATCTGATTAATCCGGTCGGCTATTTCTTCATATTTCTTGGAAATAATAAGAAACTGGACCGACTGTCTGTCACTATTTATAACCAAATCAATAACATAACTGGAAATTGCCATAACCGTAAGTCCATATACAATCTTCTCCACACTGTGAAATATCAGATACGAAGAAAGAATTATGGACACATCGCTATAGAGCACTGCTCGTCCGATGGTCACATTTCGGTATTTATTGATCAACGCTGCAATAATATCTGTTCCACCGGTGCTTCCATTCGCAGTAAAAACCACACCAACCCCTGCTCCGCACAATATAGCACCAATAACTGTCGCCATAAATGGTTCATCCACCAGTCCTTTTTTTATGAATGCCTGGAAAACGGTAAGAAGTAAAGTAAGCGAAGCAACTCCGAAAATCGTGCGAATACTGAATTTCAACCCCAGATATTTAATCGAAAGAACCAGTAATACACCATTTATCGCAGCATAAGTTACAGCAATAGGAATCGTACCTGTTGCATAATAGACCAACGCTCCGATACCTGTTACTCCTCCGGTCGTAATTTCATTGGGCAATAAAAAGCCCGTCCATCCCAGGGCATAAAGAGAAAGCCCGATTAAAATTGTAATATAATCTTTTACAAACAAATATGCCTGATTTAACTTCGTTCTCATATTCTCTGATTATTTGGCGTGAAATTACAGAAATCCAGCATATCTCAATAGAAAAATAGTCTAAATTACAGCAACAAAAAAACCGGAAAAAGAAGTTCTGGCTAAACTTCTCTTTCCGGCAATATATTGAAAGGTAAAATGGATCTTAGATCACGATATTCACCAGTTTATTGGGAACTACAATTACCTTTTTCGGTGTTTTTCCTTCAAGATATTTCGCAGAATTTTCGTGTGCCAGTGCAGCCTTCTCCACCTCTTCTTTCGGCGTTCCGGCAGGGAATTCGAGGTTGAAACGAACCTTACCGTTGAAGGTGATGGCATAAACCACAGAATCTTCTTTCAGGTACTCTTCGTTGAAGCCCGGCCACTCGGCATCGCAAACCGATTTAGAGCCTCCTAACGCAGCCCAAAGCTCTTCAGCAATGTGCGGAGCGAATGGAGCCAGTAGTACAGTCAGCTGTTTCAGGATCGCTTTTTTGTTGCACTTCAGCGAAGTCAGCTCATTCACACAAATCATGAATGCACTTACAGAGGTATTGAATGAGAAGTTTTCGATATCACTGCTCACTTTCTTGATTAATTTGTGCAGGGCTTTCAGCTCCTCTTTTGTCGGTTCAGCATCTGAAACCGTCACATCTTCACCAGTGTAGAACAGATTCCAAAGCTTTTTGAGGAAACGGTGTACGCCATCGATGCCATTGGTATCCCAAGGTTTGGATTGCTCCAATGGACCGAGGAACATCTCGTAGAAACGAAGTGTATCTGCACCGTATTTCTCCACGATTACATCCGGATTCACTACATTGAACATCGATTTCGACATCTTCTCAACCGCCCATCCGCAAACGTATTTACCTTCTTCCAGGATAAATTCTGCTGTTGCATAGTCCGGCATCCAAGACTTGAATGCTTCGATATCCAGAATATCATTGGATACAATGTTTACATCCACGTGAATAGGTGTAACATCGTAACGCTCTTTCAGGTTGTAGGAAACGAATGTATTGGTATCTTTTATACGATACACAAAATTGCTTCGTCCCTGAATCATTCCCTGATTAACGAGTTTCTTGAACGGTTCGTCTTCGCAAACGATGCCGAGGTCAAACAGGAATTTGTTCCAGAAACGGCTGTAAATCAGGTGACCGGTAGCGTGCTCTGTTCCTCCGATATAGAGGTCAACATTTTTCCAGTAGTTGTTATTCTTTTTCGAAACCAATGCCTCTTCGTTGTGCGGATCCATATAGCGCAGGTAATACGCCGATGAACCGGCAAATCCAGGCATGGTGTTCAATTCAAGTGGATAACCTTCTTCGGTTTGCCAGTTTTTAGCACGACCAAGTGGTGGTTCTCCTTTTTCAGTAGGAAGATATTTATCGATTTCAGGCAACTGCAATGGCAATTTGCTTTCGTCAAGCATATAAGGAATTCCCTCTTTGTAGTACACAGGGAATGGCTCGCCCCAGTAGCGCTGACGGCTGAATATTGCGTCACGCAGGCGGTAATTTACTTTCACCTTACCGATACCTTGTTCAGCGATATAGGCTTTTGTTTTAGCAATTGCCTCTTTCACGGTCAGACCGTTCAGGAACCCTGAGTTCATCATGATACCCTCTTTGGCATCGAAGCTCTCCTCACTGACATCGCAACCTTCGATCAACGGTATAATAGGCAGATTGAAGTGTTTTGCAAATGCATAGTCACGGCTATCGTGTGCAGGAACCGCCATGATGGCACCTGTACCGTAACCCGCCAGGACGTAATCACTGATATAAATAGGAATTTCTGTTCCACTCAATGGATTTATTGCATATGAACCGGTAAAAACTCCAGATACACGACGGTCAGCAATACGCTCACGTTCTGTACGGCGTTTAACCGCATCAAGATAGATGTTTACTTCGTGCTGTTGTTTTTCGGTAACGACCATTTTCACGTAGTCGCTTTCAGGAGCAAGCACCATGAAGGTTACCCCAAACACCGTATCAGCACGGGTGGTAAAAATCTCAAATTCCAGATCTTGTCCTTTGATCTTGAACTTCATCTCCGCTCCTTCCGAACGGCCAATCCAGTTTTTCTGTGTCTCTTTCAACGAATCGCTCCAGTCCAGGTTATCCAGGCTTTTCAACAGACGCTCTGCATAAGCCGATACGCGCAGGCACCATTGACTCATCACTTTTTTGCTCTACCGGATGGCCACCACGTACAGAAACCCCTTCGCTTACTTCATCATTCGCCAATACGGTTCCCAATGCCGGACACCAGTTAACCATGGTATTGGCTTTGTAAGCGATACGGTAGTTCATCAGAATGTCCTGTTGTTCTTTTTCAGACATGGCATTCCATTCGGCAGCTGTGAAGCTGAGCTCTTCGCCCTGAGCTACCTGCAGATTTGTCGAGCCTTGCTGAGTGAAATGCTTAACCAGATCCTCTATCGGACAAGCCTTCTGCACATTGTAACAATAGAAGCTATTGAACATTTTGATAAATGCCCACTGAGTCCATTTGTAGTAATCAGGTTCGCAAGTACGCACCTCACGGGTCCAGTCGTAACAGAATCCGATTTTATCTAATTGTTCGCGGTAGCGTTCGATATTTTTTTGGGTAGTAATAGCCGGGTGCTGGCCGGTCTGGATTGCATATTGTTCAGCCCGGAAGCCCGTAAGCATCGTAGCCCATCGGGTGCAACACGTTGTATCCTTGCAGACGTTTATAGCGGGAGAAGATATCCGAAGCGATGTATCCCAGCGGGTGACCTACGTGCAAGCCCGCTCCCGACGGATAAGGGAACATATCGAGTACATAATATTTGGGTTTGGTCTCGTCTTCTTTGACCTGGTAGGTCTTCTGGTCAACCCAGAACTTCTGCCACTTCTGCTCGATTTCTCTGAAATTGTATTCCATTTTTATATAATAATTAGAGAATTAACGTGTTAGCCAATGCCGGCCGAAAATTATCAGCCCGCAAAGTTAACGATTCTTTGGGGAAATTCAGGCTATTCCATTTGGGAAAACAGGTCATTCTGCTACTTTTGCATCATGGAAGAATATGTTTTCAGCTTTCCACCTGTTTTGGCCAAAGAACCCAGGGTATTAATCCTCGGAACAATGCCTGGCATCGCGTCACTTGATGCGCAGGAATATTACGCCCACCCGCGAAATGCATTTTGGAAAATAATGGCTACTTTGAAAGGAGTGGAATATCCGGCCATTTATGATGAGAAGAAACAATTAATCCGGGATATGAATCTCGCATTGTGGGATGTCTGCCACACTTGTGTAAGACCGGGTAGTCTTGACAGCAATATCCGTTACGAAGAGCCGAACGCTATTGCTGAATTACTGGCTAAAAATCCGTCCATTCGCGTCATCATTTTTAACGGACAACCGGCTCAGAAACTTTTCCACAAACATTTTAAATCTGTTACAGGGGTAGAATTCATCACAATGCCATCTACAAGCCCGACAAATACAATGATCTTTGGAAAGAAACTGGAAAACTGGAGAATCATTGAACAGTATCTTTAGGTTTACAGTTTCTGTTTTTGATAACAGGCAAGATCCTATAAGAATAATCAGAATGCACAATAACCCCTCCTCTGTTTTTTACACATAATATCACGAGAAGAACCGCTGATTCAGAAATTCCATAAACTTCTCCTTATAAGAATCAGAGATCGGAATATATTCTTTGCCAAAAACAATCCGGTTGCGTTCTATAGTCTTGATTTTATCCAGCTGCACAATGAATGAGCGATGCACACGCATAAATCGGTCTGCAGGAAGATGTTCTTCCATCGACTTCATACTCATCAGCGACATCACCGGCTTGGCGTCATCCTCCAGAAAAATACGGACATAATCTTTCACACCCTCGATGTAAAGCACCTTATTCAGGTCAATCTGCACCAGCTTATAATCACTTTTTACAAATATAGTATTAGTGACCTCCGCAGGAGTTGCCGGTTTGGCAGAAAGTTCATACCAACGTTTCGCTTTATTGGCTGATTGTAGAAACTCAGGATAACTGATCGGTTTCAGCAGATAATCCAGTGCATCCACCCGAAAGCCTTCCACGGCATACTGTTCAAATGCTGTAGTAAAGATCACCTTGGGCCGCTCTCCCAGGGTTTTGGAAAATTCAATTCCATTCAGATCCGGCATCTGAATATCCAGGAAAAGCAGATCGATGTCATTCTGCTGAATACGTTCCATGGCCTGAAAGGCATTCTCACAACGCCCTGCCAAATGAAGGAAAGGAGTTTTAGTTACGTAATTCTCCAGCAAATCGAGTGCTAAAGGTTCATCGTCTACAATCAGGCAATTCAGAGTCATGTTGATATATCTCGTTCGTTATTTATCTTTCTCAAATTCAACTTTATTCTTCGTATGATTTTGGATATTATATTCTGTCCAAATTCCTTTAAGTTTCTCTCTATCACAATTATATGAAATGCGAAAACATCCGAAATCACTAATTATTTTTCTGTTACGATAATCATAGATAGATCCACTTGTTTCTCTCCATTCACTGATTACTTTTTCGCCATTATTATTGGTATAAATTGATATATCTTGCCACATCGGGTAATAATTCCCACCAGTCATCATAATTATCCCGATTGCAGTCAATGAATATGGTAATGCTAATAAACAGACTATTCCTATTGTTATTCTTTTAATCACTTTCCGTTGAATTCTTCGTGCCCGTTTTAGCATGAAAATAAATAAAACTCCGATTATCAGCATTAATGCAAATGTTACAATGAAGTCGGCAATTGGATTTAAAAACTCCAAAGTCGTACCTACAATTAATGCTACAGTCAAGAAGACTAGTATTGAATATATAGTGAGTAAGTTCTTATTCATGGGGCAATAAATAGATATTGTTGAACCCTTTCAGGGTTCGATATTCCTTTTGATTTTTGCCACGGGTTTCACCCGTGGTTATTCAGATTTAACCACTTCGTGGTTTGAAAATGTAAAAAGCAATCCTGAAAGGATTGAATTTAAATAACCGTGGGTGCAACCCACGGCTTATCCGGTGAAACAGTCAATCGAACCCTGAAAGGGTTCAACATCACGCTTTTCAATCAAAACACTATTTTCAATTCAACGAAATATGAAGTCTCCCGGTTCTCCACAGCCAGATCATATTTTCCCGGATAAAGCAGGTCGAGTCGCTTCAGCAGATTCTCATGGCCGATGCCTGAACCGCTACGATCGATCTCTTTCTTTGGAAAATTACTGTTTTCCACGGAACAAATAAGCCCCTGTCCTGCAATTGCGTCAATATTGATGTCGATAAATGAAGCCTCGGTAGGACTCACGCCGTGTTTAAATGCATTTTCAATAATGGAAATAAAAAGCATTGGCGCGATCAGATCGGTACTGTTACTCCCTTTTATCTGCGTGGTTAATTTCACGCTTTTCGATAAGCGGAGACTCATCAGGTCGATATAGCTTTCCAGAAACTTCAGCTCCTTATCAAGTGGAACAAAGTTTGCATTGTTTTCATATAGGGCATAACGCAACAGATTGCTCAGTCGGTGAATGGCTTCCTGCGCCTTTTCAGGGCGAACAATAACTAACGAATAGATGTTGTTGAGCGTGTTAAACAAAAAGTGAGGATTCAACTGACTCTTCAGATTCTTTAGCTCTGCCTCAAATTGCGCTTTTTCGGTTTCCTTATGAATAGCATCTATACGGTACCAGTTGCCAGTCATCCGGATAGCCACACTAAGCCCCGCCATCAGCAACATAAAACTGATATCCCGGAAAATAAATAATACTTTCGGTGGATGTGGTCCGGGATGCGGAAAAAACTTTATTGCCTCAAATTCTTTGGAATAGTACATCAACGCTCCACAAACCAGCATCACCCCGATATTCAACAGGGTAAAACGGCTAAAACGTTTGGTGAAAAGGTAATAGGGAATCAGTAAAAAGTAATTTATATAAAACACCATCACATACATCGACGTATTGAATAAGTAAAACCAGTACCGAACTACATCCTGCTCTCCGCGTTCAAACATAAACAGCATCGGAAAACCAAAAAAGATTCCCCATGCCAACAGATGAATCAGTATCTGTATTCTTGCTTTATTCTCGATCATTTTATTACGTTTTTACGGCTTAAAAAATTCACTACGCTGATATTATTATCATGATTAAACATCAGGTTTTTCACGATATAAAATGCCTTTTTCAAATATAGCAATTATTCTTATTCGTAACGCAACGCATCAATCGGATCAAGTCCGGATGCTTTACGGGCCGGATACCATCCAAAAAAAACTCCCGTAGCAGTACAAACGATAAATGCAAGAAATACAGTGTAGGGTTGTATAAAAATCGGCCATCCTGCAATGGTTTTCACAGCATACGAACTGGCAACACCTAACAACACCCCTATGATCCCACCGGTCACACTGATAAGGACTGCTTCAATCAGGAATTGCAGGAGAATATCCACCCCGCGCGCTCCGATAGACATGCGAAGGCCTATCTCCCGGGTTCGCTCGGTAACCGATACGTACATGATATTCATAATCCCGATTCCTCCTACCAACAGAGAGATGGCGGCAATAGCAGCAAGCAGAACGGTCATCAGGTCGGTAGTAGAACTCATCATTGTCAATAATTCCTTTTGCGAGCGAATGTTGAAGTCATCATCATCCGTATCCTTTAGCTTATGATTGGATCGCAGAAGTGTTGAGATTTCCTCTTTGGCTTTATCGGTTGCATCTTCTGTTATGGCAGATGCCACGATGCTATTGAGATAGGTGATCGCCAAAATACGCTTTTGCACCGTAGTATAAGGTGCAAGGATGATATCGTCCTGATCCTGCCCCATCGAATTATTTCCCTTTTCCGCCAGAACACCTATAATCTTAAATGGTATTTTACCAAAACGAATCACTTTACCCAAAGGGTTTTCACCATTAGTAAAAAGATTCTCCACAACAGTTTTTCCGACCACGCATACTTTGGCAGAAGTCTTCACATCGCGTTCGGAGAACATATCTCCACTTTCTACGGTATATTTGCGAATGTTCAGGTATTGGGCATTTACCCCCGTAATAGAAGTCGGTGCATTGTTGGTACTGTAAATTACCTGACCGCTACTGTTTACCACAGGCGTGAGATAAGATACATATTTACAGTTCCTGAGAATACTTTCGTAGTCTGCCATTTTCAGGGTCTGCATACTGCTGGCACTGACCCGGGCTCCGCCAAACATACCTGCACCGGGATCAATCATCATCATGTTGGAACCCATCTTGGAGATCTGCTCCTGAATACTTAGTTTGGAGCCTTGCCCAATGGCCAGCATCGTGATTACCGATGCCACCCCTATGATAATCCCCAACATCGTGAGGAATCCCCGGAACTTATTGCTGTTCAATGCCCGGAGTGCTATTTTGAGAAGGTTGGTTAGATTCATAGTGTTTTTTAATTCATCTGGTGTGATGTATTTCTGCTAAAATCAGGATAGGAGATAATCCCCCCGGCAGCTACAATCTTTTTATTCATAGTAATTTTCAGACTCAATCCTCTTCAACTTTCATTTTAGACAAAACATCCCTGGCTGAAGCAATAGAGTCATTGTATGTATCCTCTACCACACGACCATCGCGGAGTACAATGTTCCGGCTACTAAAAGCAGCAAGTTCCGGATTGTGGGTTACGAAGATGATCGTACGACCTTTTTTGTGCAATGACTGAAAAAGCGATAAGATCTCATACGATGTACGGCTATCCAGATTTCCGGTAGCTTCATCTGCAAGAATAATCACCGGTTCATTTACCAATGCACGCGCAATGGCAACCCGTTGCTGCTGACCACCCGACATCTGATTCGGTTTGTGCCCCATCCTGTCTTTCAATCCAACGGCTTCGAGCGCTTCTGTAGCTTTTTCTTTACGTTCTTTCGCTGAAACTGAGGAATTGTATATCAGTGGCAATTCTACGTTTTCAAGCGCTGTCGTTTTAGGCAAAAGATTATAGGCCTGAAAAACAAAACCGATTTTGCGGTTACGCAATACTGCACGATCATTCTTATCCATTTTACGTACCGGATGTCCGTCGAGATAATATTCCCCGGAAGTGGGTGTATCGAGGCAACCCAACATGTTCAGCAGAGTGGACTTTCCCGAACCACTTGTTCCCATAATGGTGACAAACTCCCCGCTGCGTATGGCAAATGAGACTCCCCGCAGGGCGTGAACGGTTTCACTACCCACGGTAAAGTCTTTTTTCATATTTTCAATTTTAATAATATCCATGATTGCATTGAATGAGTAGCTTCATTATTTGTATCATTTATTCTTATTGCCGCTTCCCGGACGCTTGGGCATAAATGGACTCTCCTCTCCGGCTGCCGCCTGGTCATCACCGGATTGGATTGCTGAAGCTGTTTTCAAATCCAGAACAACCTCTTCTCCGGGATTAATTCCACTGATAAGCTCTGTATTCACGCCATCGGTTTCACCAACAGTCACAATTACCGGTTTGATCCCCTCTTTTGTTTTAACCCAAACCGCTTTTGAACCGGCATTGACAGGCTTCGTAGCACCTTTCACTCCAAATGTATTCAACACTTTAGCATCGGGCTTGAAACGCAGAGCCTTTGAGGGAATCACCACCACATTTTTATGCTGAAGGGTGTATATGGTAACGTTTGCCGTAAGTCCCGGTTTCAGTTTCAACTCGGGATTGGGTGCATCTATGACGACCTGATAGGTAACAACATTTGAGGTTGTGGTCGCTTCCAACCGAACCTGTGTTACCTTCCCGTTGAACACATCATCAGGAAATGCATCTACAGTAAAACTTACCGTTTGTCCCTCTTTTACCTGACCTATATCCGCTTCATCTACATTAGCGACTACCTGCATTTTGGATAAATCCTGTGCGATAGAAAATAAAGTCGGCGTACTGAAACTCGCAGCTACTGTTTGTCCCTCATTCACTGATCGTGAAATTACCACACCATCGATAGGAGAATAAATCATCGCATAATTGAGATTTGTTTGTGCTTTGGTCAACTCTTCCTTCGCTTTTGCATAGGTCATTTTCGCGTTTATATATTGATATTCCGCAGTCTCCATATCAGTTTTGCTCACTGATTGTTTCTCAAAAAGCATCTTAATCCGGTTATAATTGCTTTTCTGATAATTCAGCTCATTCAACGCCGATTCCAGAGCTGCTTTACTGGAATTTTAAAGACGATTGCAAAACGGTTTTATCCAATACAGCCAATAATTGTCCTTTTTTTACAACTGAATTATAATCCACCAGAATCTTGCTGATAGTACCCGAAACCTGCGTACCTACATCAACCGTTTTGATCGGCTCGATAGTTCCCGTAGCGGCCACAGTGTTCTCTATTGAGCCCAGAGTTGCCTTCTGGATACTCAGTTCCATTTTCGACTCTTTCTTCCCTGAAAGGGAAAAGAATGCAGCCAGAACGCAAATAAAGGAAGCGATTGAAATAACAACCTTAGTTTTCTTCTTCATATCTTTAATTTTTGAGTTTGCAATTTTGAACCTGACGAATAACACTTAAAGCCCGAGTGAAGCACCCTGATAAAAATTCAGCAGTTTCAGGTTCAATACAGCCCATAAATTTCGATTGCAATAGAGCCTGTTGCGCGGTAAGGTATTTATTCTTCTGAGTAAGCAGTTCCACCGTGTTTTTCATCCCCAGGTTAAACTGTTCTTCTGTGAGACGATAACTCAGTTCTGTGGATTTCAATTGGTCTTTCGCTGCTATATATTTGCTTTGCGCCGACTTCACATCCTGATAGACCGATTCTATGGTTTTAAGAAGATCTTTCTGAGCACTTGTGTATTCCAGTTTTGTCCTGTCAATTTCCATTCTTGCTTTCTCTATCGCCGATTTTGTCTGGCGGTTATTGAATATAGGGAGACTAACGGTGATACCCGCACTTTGGCTCAGTTGGTTACCAAGTTGTGAAACGAAAGTCTCGTTTCGGTTATATGTATTTCCAGTTCCTATACTTGCACCAAGCGATATTGTCGGTAGCATACCGGATTTAGCTTTGGCGTATGTCAGATTAGCAACTTCAATACTCAATTCGCTGTTGCGTATCTGAGGCATAGCAACCAACGATTTCTGGTATACTTCGTATTTTGACGGGGAGGAGTTCCAATACTGATTCTTCAGAAAATGGACGGCATTATTACATCAAAGTCATCGTTAACACCCAATTCAAGTAATTGCTTAAGCGATAATCTGGTCTCATCGAGAGTATTCATATCTACGGCAAGTTGATATTTATCGCTGCTGTATTGAGCTTCAACTTGTGCATAATCGATACGGGTTATGGATCCGGCAGATAGCAGGTTTTTAGAACGTGAGAGCTGGGCTGAAGAGGTTTCAAGTGTCTGTTCATCGATCTTTACTGTCTCATTGGCATAAAGAAGTTGTAGAAAGGCCTGTGTTATAGCTACTTCAATGTCATTTTCAGTTTCTTTAAGTGAGAGCTCCTGCAAACGGGTTTGCAATGTTTTTTGCTTCACATCGTTTGCTGTCTTTCCCCCGTTAAAAAGAGTCATGCTTGAGCTTAATGAATAACGACCGTTGAGCGAACTGCTTTTGTTTACATTGGTTAAGTTTTGAGAAGCTTCGGCCGATAGAGAAGGCAGATAGGCAGCTTTTGCCTCCTTCAGATCAACATTGCTTTCGTTTACAGCAATCCGGGCCTTCTGTACCTTGATATTGTTGGCATGTGCATATTCAATGCAATTCTTCAAATTCCACTGAGCAGGTTTCTGCTGAGCTAAAACTGATTGTACAACACCACAAAGCACCAGGGCTAACAGGATAGAGATAATCTTGTTCATAATACAGTTGATTGATTACGAAACAAAATTACAACCGTTCAGAGCGGTTGGAAAATACATTATATAGAAGAGGAACTTATGTCGACAGTATGGCTGATTTTGCCGACGAATAGATGAGATTAAAATAACAAACCCCCACCAGCGTTAGCTGATGAGGGTTCTTAAGAGGCGGCTACCTACTCTCCCACTTGCGCAGTACCATCGGCGTGATCGGGCTTAACTTCTCTGTTCGGAATGGGAAGAGGTGGAACCCCGGTGCTATAACCACCTAAATTGTCCTTTTTGATCATCTCTTTTGTACAGACGCCGCATGCGACGTCTCTCGTACAGACGCCGCATGCGACGTCTTTACAACATATCTTAGAAGTAAAGTATTTCAGAAAAATCAGCAAACCATCAGATGAGGAAAGTTTCGGGTAATTTAGTACTGCTCGGCTTTGATGTTACCACCTTTACACCTGCAGCCTATCAACGTCATCGTCTTTAACGACCCTCATAGAAATCTAATCTTGAGGCGGGCTTCGCACTTAGATGCTTTCAGCGCTTATCCCTTCCCAACTTAGCTACCCTGCGATGCCCCTGGCGGAACAACAGGTAAACCAGCGGTTAGTCCAACACGGTCCTCTCGTACTAGTGTCAGAGCCCCTCAAATTTCTTACGCCCACAACAGATAGGGACCGAACTGTCTCACGACGTTCTGAACCCAGCTCGCGTGCCACTTTAATGGGCGAACAGCCCAACCCTTGGGACCTTCTCCAGCCCCAGGATGTGACGAGCCGACATCGAGGTGCCAAACCGCTCCGTCGATATGAGCTCTTGGGAGCGATCAGCCTGTTATCCCCCGGAGTACCTTTTATCCTTTGAGCGATGGCCCTTCCATACGGAACCACCGGATCACTATGCCCTAGTTTCCTACCTGATCGACTTGTCGGTCTCTCAGTCAAGCACCCTTATGCCATTACACTCTGCGACCGGTTACCAATCGGTCTGAGGGTACCTTTGGAAGCCTCCGTTACACTTTTGGAGGCGACCACCCCAGTCAAACTACCCACCAAACAGTGTCCTCGCATTGCGAGTTAGAACTCAAATAACCAAAGGGCCGTATTTCAACGGCGGCTCCACAAACACTAGCGTGCCCGCTTCATAGCCTCCGGCCTATCCTACACATTAAGTTACCCAAATTCAATGTTAAGTTGCAGTAAAGGTTCACGGGGTCTTTCCGTCCCGTTGCGGGTAATCGGCATCTTCACCGATACTACAATTTCACCGAGCTCACGGTTGAGACAGTGTCCAGATCATTACACCATTCGTGCAGGTCGGAACTTACCCGACAAGGAATTTCGCTACCTTAGGACCGTTATAGTTACGGCCGCCGTTTACCGGGGCTTCAATTCAAAGCTTCTCTTGCGATGACTTCTCCTCTTAACCTTCCGGCACCGGGCAGGTGTCAGGCTATATACCTCTTCTTTCAAATTTGCATAGCCCTGTGTTTTTGTTAAACAGTTGCCTGGACCTATTCTCTGCGCCCTACCTCTCAGTAGGGACCCCCTTATCCCGAAGTTACGGGGTCAATTTGCCTAGTTCCTTAACCGTGAATCACTCGAGCGCCTTAGTGTATTCTACCCAACTACGTGTGTCCGTTTGCGGTACGGGTACCTATATGATTATGTTTAGCGGATTTTCTTGGAAGTCTGCTTACATCCATATCAGATTATCCGTAGGACTCTCTGTACTATCAGGTTCGACTCAATCTGCGGATTTGCCTACAGATCTCAATATCTACACCCTTTAACCAACTATTCCGTCAGTTGGCAGGACTTTCACTACTTCGTCTCCACATCACTCATATAGCTAGTACTGGAATATTAACCAGTTCTTCCATCGGTCTCGCCTGTCGGCTGAACCTTAGGCCCCGACTAACCCTGATCCGATTAGCGTTGATCAGGAAACCTTAGTCTTTCGGCGAGAGAGTTTCTCACTCTCTTTATCGTTACTTATACCTACATTTGCTTTTCTAAAAGCTCCAGCAAAGCTTACGCTTTACCTTCTGCGCCGTTAGAATGCTCCCCTACCAGTGGTCCCTAAAAGACAATCCATAGCTTCGGTAAATTGCTTATGCCCGATTATTATCCATGCCAAACTCCTCGACTAGTGAGCTGTTACGCACTCTTTTAAATGAATGGCTGCTTCCAAGCCAACATCCTAGCTGTCTATGCAGTCTGACTTCGTTTTTTCAACTTAGCAATTATTTGGGGACCTTAGCTGATGGTCTGGGTTCTTTCCCTCTCGGACACGGACCTTAGCACCCATGCCCTCACTCCAGGACTTGACTTCTGAGCATTCGGAGTTTATCAGGACTTGATAGGCGGTGAAGCCCTCGCATCCAATCAGTCGCTCTACCTCTCAGAAGAAACATCCCAGGCTGCACCTAAATGCATTTCGGGGAGTACGAGCTATCTCCAAGTTTGATTAGCCTTTCACCCCTACCCTCAAGTCATCCGAAAACTTTTCAACGTTTACCGGTTCGGTCCTCCATTTTGTGTTACCAAAACTTCAACCTGCTCAAGGGTAGATCACTTGGTTTCGCGTCTACTCCCACCGACTATACGCCCTGTTAAGACTCGCTTTCGCTTCGGCTCCGTGACTGAATCACTTAACCTTGCCGGTGAAAGTAACTCGTAGGTTCATTATGCAAAAGGCACGCAGTCACTCCACGTAGGAGCTCCTACCGCTTGTAAGCGCATGGTTTCAGGGTCTATTTCACTCCTCTGTTCGAGGTTCTTTTCACCTTTCCTTCACAGTACTGGTTCTCTATCGGTGTCTCGGGAGTATTTAGCCTTACGGGATGGTCCCCCGCTGATTCACACAGGATTTCTCGTGTCCCGCGCTACTCAGGATACCACTAAGCTTCATCTTCGATTCGTGTACCGGCCTGTCACCGTCTTCGGGGGCCTCTTTCCAAAGGCTTCCACTTCTCCAATTCTTGCTATGTCGTGGTCCTACAACCCCAGCTATGCCGAAACATAACTGGTTTGGGCTGTTCCGCGTTCGCTCGCCACTACTTACGGAATCACTTTTGTTTTCTTCTCCTATGGGTACTTAGATGTTTCAGTTCCCCACGTTCGCCTATCTTTACAGATATATCTGGTCTTCTACCAGATTGGGTTGCCCCATTCGGAAATCTACGGATCAAGGGATATTTGCTCCTCCCCGTAGCTTATCGCAGCTTATCACGTCCTTCGTCGCCTCCGAGACCCAAGGCATCCGCCATGCGCCCCTTGCTTACTTTCTTCTCATTTCCGGCATTGCTGCCGTCAATGGCTCGATGTTTTTTCTTTACTACTTTTACTTCTTCAATATGTCAATGATCTTCTCTCTTTCCTTGCGGATTGAGGTTCGTGGAGAATAACGGATTCGAACCGTTGACCCCCTGCGTGCAAGGCAGGTGCTCTAGCCAGCTGAGCTAATCCCCCGTATTATTTACTATCTATTCATTTACTATTTACAATTCCATTCGTGGTTATTCAAATGGTTAATCGTAAATGGACAAATCGTAAATGTATTGGGTAGTCCCAGGCAGAGTTGAACTGCCGACCTCTACATTATCAGTGTAGCGCTCTAACCAACTGAGCTATAGGACTGCATTACTTTTTCTTTGCCTGAGTGGCTCTGTCTCCTCTTAGACTGAAGACCTTAAGATGAAAGACTTTTAGACTTTTGACTCCTGACTCTACGTCTTTTGTCTTGGTTCTATTGTCTTGACTCTTTTTGTCTTTTCGTCTTGTATCTTTAAATAAACAAGTAGTAGTCAGAAAAATTAAACCTTTAAGTAAGGTTTGCTCTCCAGAAAGGAGGTGTTCCAGCCGCACCTTCCGGTACGGCTACCTTGTTACGACTTAACACCAGTTATTAGTTTTACCCTAGGCCGCTCCTTGCGGTTGCAGACTTTAGGTACCCCCAACTTCCATTGTTTGACGGGCGGTGTGTACAAGGCCCGGGAACGTATTCACCGCGCCATGGCTGATGCGCGATTACTAGCGAATCCAGCTTCACGGAGTCGAGTTGCAGACTCCGATCCGAACTGAGATGGGTTTTGGAGATTAGCATCCTGTCGCCAGGTAGCGGCCCTCTGTACCCACCATTGTAACACGTGTGTCGCCCCGGATGTAAGGGCCGTGCTGATTTGACGTCATCCCCACCTTCCTCTCGGCTTACGCCGGCAGTCTCAATAGAGTCCTCAGCTTAACCTGTTAGTAACTATCGATAGGGGTTGCGCTCGTTATGGCACTTAAGCCGACACCTCACGGCACGAGCTGACGACAACCATGCAGCACCTCGCAGGCGGCCATTGCTGGCTACAATGTTTCCACTGTATTCCCCCTGCGTTCAAACCCGGGTAAGGTTCCTCGCGTATCATCGAATTAAACCACATGTTCCTCCGCTTGTGCGGGCCCCCGTCAATTCCTTTGAGTTTCACCGTTGCCGGCGTACTCCCCAGGTGGAATGCTTAACGATTTCTCTGTGCCACTGACTGTATATCGCCAATAGCTAGCATTCATAGTTTACGGCGTGGACTACCAGGGTATCTAATCCTGTTTGATCCCCACGCTTTCGTGCCTCAGCGTCAGTTACCGGTCCAGTATGCTGCCTTCGCAATTGGGGTTCTGCGTTATATCTAAGCATTTCACCGCTACACAACGCATTCCGCATACCTCTACCGTACTCAAGTCACCCAGTTTCAACGGCAATTTTACAGTTGAGCTGCAAACTTTCACCGCTGACTTAAGCAACCGCCTACGCACCCTTTAAACCCAATAAATCCGGATAACGCTTGGATCCTCCGTATTACCGCGGCTGCTGGCACGGAGTTAGCCGATCCTTATTCCTAAAGTACATTCATCCTTCCACACGTGGAAGTTGTTATTCCTTTATAAAAGCAGTTTACAACCCATAAGGCAGTCATCCTGCACGCGACTTGGCTGGTTCAGGCTCTCGCCCATTGACCAATATTCCTCACTGCTGCCTCCCGTAGGAGTCTGGTCCGTGTCTCAGTACCAGTGTGGGGGACCTTCCTCTCAGAACCCCTAGACATCGTAGTCTTGGTAGGCCGTTACCCTACCAACTAACTAATGTCACGCATGCCCATCCATTACCGAAATTCTTTAACCACAAAATCATGCGATTTCGTGGTATTATGCGGTATTAGTTTCCGTTTCCGAAAGTTATTCCCCAGTAATAGGTAGGTTGCATACGCGTTACTCACCCGTGCGCCGGTCGCCACCCGAAGTGCTGCCCCTCGACTTGCATGTGTTAGGCCTGTCGCTAGCGTTCATCCTGAGCCAGGATCAAACTCTTCGTTGTATTATTGTTTTTTGTTAGTTGATTACTCAACTAGTTTTAATACTTTCAAGTCAATCCTTACTCCAATTATTGCTAATTGACGGTTTAATTTTTCCCTTACCTGATCACTCGCACATCGCTGTGCTTTATTGCGTCAGGTAGTTTTTGTACTACTTATTTATCTATAATTTCTTCAATGATCTCTTTCATTTTGCTTCGCAGTTTTTAGCGAAACGGCTGCAAAGATAACGCTTTTTATTTTTAACTTCCAAATCTTTTCAGATTTATTTTTTCAAAACTTTCAGCGCTTATCGTTAGGCCGCTGCCCTTATCTGTTTAGCGAGTGCAAAAGTAGTGCTTATACCCTTTACCTCCAAATTATACGACGCCTATTTTGTGTTAAAAAACATAACCAACTGAGCGTAAGTGGGCGTAATGAATGCGTTTTTATTGTCTTTTCGGAGGATACTCCCAATTCCGGTGAAAACTCTTCCAAAACTATATTTGAAAAGAGTTTCCATAAGGTTGAAAAAAACTCTTCTTTTCGAGGTTTCGGACTACAATAGATCTTCTGCATTTCTTACAATGCCGGCAAAACAGCGGGATTTCGCACTGCTTGTCCGATTGTAAGTTTATCAGACATACCCGAACAAACACTCCCCGGGTTATAAATAAGGATTCCTCATGGTTCATTATAGGTTGACTTTAGGTTGATTTTAGGGATAAATAAATTAAACCCTCATATAATACTGATATAAAATACCCCTTATAAAGGTTATTTTATATCAGTATTATACCAGTATTATATATATATTATACCTATATTATCTTAGAGTAGACTTAGACTAAACACAGAATAAACATAGGATAAACAGATGGTGAAAAGTGGAGATGGTTGATCCGAAATGAGTGGCGATCAGGAAAAAGTGGAATATAGAAAAAAAGGCCCTGAATCCCAAAGGACGCAGAGCCGTTTTGAAAATTGCTACTATGTAAAGAAATGAAATCAAATCAATCGGGGTACAACTCTATCGCAACCGGTTTTTTCTTGCGGAAGAGTCGTTTGAAGAACGCTTTGCCTTTTTCCATCGTTACATACACCGACGGAACAAGCACCAGTGTCAATAGTAACGAACTGGAAAGACCTCCAATAATTGCCCAGGCAAGACCATTTTTACTTTCCGCAGAGGCTCCGGTGGCCAGCGCAATGGGTAGCATACCGAAAATCATCGCGAAGGTAGTCATGAGGATCGGACGGAGACGTTCTTTGCCTGCTTCAATCAAAGCATCGGTAACTGCGATCCCCCGGGCTCGCAAGTGGTTGGTGAAGTCGACAATTAAAATCGCATTCTTGGCCACCAAACCAATCAGCATAATAAAACCGATGAAGGTAAATATCGAAATGGTTTTTCCAGCAATAGCCAACGCTATCAGCGCACCGATAATTGCGACCGGGATGGAGAACAACACCACAAACGGATATAAATAGGAGTTGTATAGCGCCACCATAATAAGGTACACGAAGATGAGTGCTGCTCCGATTACGAGGAAAAGACTGCCGAATGCTTCTGACTGACGCTCCAATTGGCCTTTATAATCGATGGTGATATTACCCGGATGTATTTCTTTCGCAACAAGATCTTTGATCTCCTGTCCTACTGTTCCTACCGGACGGCCAAACACGGCTGCATTTATAGTCAGGGAAGAGATGCGGTCATAACGTTGGAGTTTATTTGGCCCTAACGACTGGTGAATCGTTGCAAAATCGGACAACTGCACCAATTTACCTGCGCCATTCTTTACGGTAAGAGCATTCAGGTTTTCAATCTGACGACGGTCTGCCAGGTCAAACTGGACATTGATATCGTAGTCTTTACCCAACTCGGAGAACTGCAAGTCGGTATTACCGGCAAAAGCCAGACGCAACGTGCTTGCTACATCATTTACCGACAGACCTAACAAAGCCATTTTATCGCGATCGAGCGCAATTTGCAGCTCCGGTTTACTTTTATCTATAGAAAGCTTCACATCGCTGGTTCCCGGAACAGTTTTCATTACTTTCATGACACTATCGGCCATAACAAACAATTTATCCACTTCAGGACCGCGCAGCAGGACTTGAATCGGTGCGTCATCGGCATTACCCATCAGGGAGGTTGCTGTTGCTGTTACTTTGATGCCGGGAATCTGCTGTAGCTCATCTTTAATCATTGCGGCATATTCCTGAACAGTCTGTTTGCGTTCTTCTTTCGGAATAAGTGTCACAGTGATTTCACTTTTATTCTGCTCGCTGGTTCCCAGGCCGGCCTGTCCGCTGGAGAAACCTATGTTGGAAAATACTTTTACCACTTCCGGTTTGCTGTAGAGGATTTTTTCCACCTTCTGAGTCAGCATATTGGTTTGATAAATGGTATTCTGCGGATCACCTTCGAGCTTGATGGTAAACTCACCGCGGTCACCGTTAGTCATAAACTCGGCGCCGATAAAACCTTTCGCCACCAGTGCAAAGGAGGAAATAAGCAATACGGTAGTGATTCCGTACACAGCTTTACGGTGACCTAAGCCCCATTTCAGGGCCTTCTCATAGATATGAGTTACTTTAACAAAAAGGGACTCAAAGCCAAGAGCAAGACGACCTAATAGTGATGATTTATTCAAATGTTCAATTCGACCGAAGCGGGAAGCCAAGAGCGGAGTAATGGTAAACGACACAAACAAACTCATTAATGTCGAGAATACAATTACGAGAGAGAATTCACGCAACATACCACCAATCATACCAGTCACCAACGAAAGCGGTACGAATACCACCACGTCCACCATGGTAATCGCCACAGCGGTAAAACCGATTTCATTACGACCATCCAGAGCCGCGCGTTTCGGATCTTTACCCATGTGCAGGTGTCGGTGAATATTTTCAAGGACCACAATAGAGTCGTCCACCAGGATACCGATTACGAGTGAAAGCGCCATCAGCGTCATCAGGTTGAGCGAGAAGTCGAAAATATACATCGCGGCAAATACCGAAACAATGGAAGCCGGTATAGAAACCAGAACAATCAACGAATCGCGGTAACTGTGTAGAAAGAGAAACATAACAATGGACACCAGGATAATTGCCAACACCAGATCTTCCATCACGCCATGAGCCGAAGCCAGCGTATATACTGAGGTATCGGATGCAATATCAAACTTGATTTGCTGGGCGGCGTATTGAGTTTCAATTTTTGATAACTGCTCTCTGACGAGCTTACTCACTTCAACGGTATTGGCATCGGACTGCTTCTGGATTTGAACCCCGATAGAGGACAAACCGTTAATCCGGTTCAGGTTGGTCACTTCGGCACTTCCGTCCACCACATCGGCAATATCCATCAATTTCACGACACTTCCGGTAGAGGATTTTACAATCGCTACGTTACGAAAATCATCCAGCGAATGAGCTTTTCCGGCTAAACGAACAGAATATTGTTTGGTGTTTCCCTCAATCTTACCGGTCGGTAGTTCCAGGTTGGCATTGCCAATGGCCTGATAAACCTGCGAAATAGTGAGGTTATAGCTCTGAAGCTTTTCCTTATTGATATCAATCTTAATTTCACGGTCGGTGCCACCAATGAGATTCACCTGCCCTACCCCGTTGATTTTGGAGATTTGCGGTTTAATCTGGTCATCAATCAAACGGTAAAGCTGTGTCGCTGGCATTTTGCCGGTAACACCGAGTTTGATGATGGGCATATCGTCCAACGAAAACTTGTTCAAGGTCGGTGACTTAGCACCTGTTGGAAGCTGGGAAAGATTAGCATTGATTTTACGTTGCGCATCCTGCAAAGCCAGGTTGGCATCGGCAGTTGCCTGCAACTCAATGGTCACGGTTGACACCCCTTCCATAGAGGAAGACTGGATACTCTTCACATTTTCCAAAGAAGAAATGGCATCCTCGATCTTCTTGGTCACCGAACTTTCCACCTCAGCAGCTGAAGCTCCGGGGTATTGGGTGATCACGGTAACCACCGGAATGTTCATTTTAGGAACCAGGTCATACTTCAGGTGAGTATAACTGAAGATCCCCAGCAGCCCCAGTACGGTAAAAAGTACAACCACCAGTGTGGGGCGTTTTATGGCAATATTTGTTATCGAAATCATTGCATTTACAATTTAGTCATTTACCATTTACAATTTATAAATGGCTGTAATTTAGTTTGCTACTTTGATGGCCTTACCGTCTTCGAGGTTAATCTGGCCTGCAGTAACCACCACATCTCCATCGTTCAGGCCGGATTGTACTTCAAGAAACTTATTATCCGCTTCGCGAACAACGATATTGCGCAATCTCGCTTTGCCGTTTTCTGCTACGTAGACTTTGGCATCGCGGGTGCTTCCCTGAAGGGCTTCACGAGGGATGTACAATTTTTCCCCAACAGCTGGCTGGTCGATCAGGGCATTGGCAAATGTTCCGGCTTTCAACGGATTCTTTTTGCTGTTTACCACCTGAATCTCTACGTCATAGTTGTGGCTTTCATCACCTTTCGCACTTACGAAAGTAACCTTTCCTACAAAAGTTTCACCCGGATAAATATCAGTCGTGATTTGAGCCTTTTCTCCTAACTTAATCTTATAAACGTTGCTTTCCGAAACACTCAGCTTCAGTTTCAGCCGGGAAATATCCACAATAGAAGCAATGGCAGTACCCACATTGATAAATGCTCCTTTATCCACCAGTTTTTTGGTAATGACACCGCTGATAGGCGCTTTTACCGTCGCATCGGCCAATTGCTTTTGCGCTTGTTCAAGGGTGATAGCGGCATTCTCTAATGCTGTGCGGGCATCATCAACCTGCTGTTGGGTAGCACTTCCACCTCTCAACAGGTTTTCATAACGAACCAGATCACGTTTTTGCTTTGCCAAAGCAACTTTTGCTGAACGGACAGCCAGTTGCTTCAGTTTGCTGTCGATGGTTGCAATCACAGCACCCTGACCTTTCACCTGACCCGGCTCAACATTGAGGGTAGTGATTATACCCTGAGCTTCCGCCGCAATATTCACTTCAGAGTTTGGAGACAAAGTTCCTACCAGATTGAGCGCCTGGCTGATTTCCTTCGGTTGTACGGTATAAGTCTGAACGCTGATCACGCTCGAAATTCCACTGTTCAGGTTTTTCGTTGAATTAATCTTATCGTGATTTGCTTTCATTTTGAATCCTGCTGCCAGGATAAGCGCCAAAATAATTACGCCGGTTATTATCTTCT
This sequence comes from Bacteroidales bacterium, assembly GCA_963662365.2. Lineage (GTDB taxonomy): Bacteria > Bacteroidota > Bacteroidia > Bacteroidales > UBA7332 > CAXXIC01. Next base: position 6,310 of record CAXXPA010000005.1, on the reverse strand, counting down.
TCATAGTCTAAACGTCTGATTTATTTTATGTTGTTGATGTAATTCATTAAAGTGCCCTTTGATTGCTCCAGATCAAGACGGGCAATAAACAAGGTGAAAAGTTTATTGAAATAGGTATTTTGCGACTCTCGTAGTGAGCTTTCAGCTTGTACCAGTTCGAGAGCCGTGCTGATTCCTTCGTTGTATTGCAATTGGGTGTTGGTGTAAACATTTTGCGCCAAATCCAGATTTTCCTTCTCGTTGCGGATGTTGTCTATCGCATTTTTGTACTGGATCTCGTAGTTGGAAACATTTACCTTGATGGATTGCTCGGTCAGGCGAAGGTTTTCCTGCGCTTTGGAAATGTTTAAGCGGGACTGGGCAATGCGGGACTTCTTCTGAAAACCATCAAAAATAGGCACCTTCAGCGAAAACCCAATGTTGTAGCTGTTAAACCATGGCTGGTCGCCGTCGAAAAAGTTAAACTTCTGGCGCATGGCATTGTAGTTGTAAGATGCAGTGAAGTTAAGTGTTGGCAGATAACCGACCATATTACGCTGTTTATCCAGCTCCTGCACTTTGATGTTTGTCTTTTGCAATTGAAAATCAACACGGTTCTCCACGTTCAGGTCACTTCTTGAAGCCAGATATTCGCGGTCAATATCAATATCTAAAGCCGTGGTATCAGACAGTGAAATAGGAGAATCCACCGGCATACCCATCTGATATTTCAACATATTCAATGACTGCTGGTAGCTCAATTCACTCTGCTCCAACTGTGAACGGGTATTGTTGCAGCTGACGCGGATTTTGTCCACATCAATTTTCTTAGCCATGCCGTTTTTGTATTTCAATTCGGTAGAAGCCAGCAATTTCTCGGAAGCAGACAGGGTAGCACGCAGGACTCCGCTTCTTTTTGCAATAACCAACGTCTGATAATAAGTCGAGCTTACGTTGTAAGTCGTCTGCTCGGTAGTCTTCTGCCGGTTTTGATTGGAATACTGTTCATTCACCTTTGCGGCTTTTAGCGCCACAACCACTGTCGGGTCAAAAATCTTCTGTGTCAACTGGACTCCGGCTGACAGGTTGTGCTTTGTGCCCATCTGAATGGCAACCTTCTCATTGGTCTTTCCCGTAAAGTCAGGAAGCAATGTAGTCTGAAGCTTAAGGTTGTCTACATAAGATGCCGAACCATCAATCTGTGGCAACATCGTTCCAATCTGCTCACCTACTTTTTTCTGCGCAACAGCTGTTTCATAGCCTGCGATTTTCTGATTTCCGTTGTTATTGCGTGCATAATCTATACATTGCTTCAACGAAAAACTTTGCCCGAATGCAAACCAGGGGCTTGCACTCAGACATAATAACCAAACAATCTTTCTTTTCCTCATATACCTATGTTATTTTTTCTTACGCTGTTAGATATCCGATATGCGTTACCTTAAAAAACGATACAAAAATAGATTTAACCGGTTTAACCGGAGAAATATAATCTACCGGATAGCTCTTTCTACCGATAAATCCTGTTTTTTGGCAGATAATCTACTATACAGAAGTGATGCTTTTCAGGAATCTCTGAATAAAACCTATATAAACATCACGTGGCACCAGTTGTACTTTTACATGTTCGGGAGGAGGCATTTTCATTTTCATAAATGCAGAAATGGTTCCGTTTATCAGGCAAAACCAGTTGAAAATGATTTCCATCACATCATCTTCATTTTTACCGGACAACTTCATGAACAGCTCTTTGATTGTAAAAAACCGCGCTAAAGCCTCCTCATCACGCATCGGCCTTTCCAGACTGAACATGATTTGATATAACTCCTCATTCTGAAAAGCAAAGTCCCAGTGGATCAACGAAAGCTTCATAAGAAGCGCACTGGAATCAGATTCCAGTTTTCGCTCCTCTTCGAATTTAGTATGCAATTCCCGAAAACCACTTTCAATTATTTCATGAAGCAAATCTTCTTTATTCCTGAAATACTCGTACACGATGGGCGGAGTATACTCAATTGCCTGAGCAATCTTACGGATAGTCAATGAACTCCAACCTTCGGCCGATGCAATCCGGAGAGCAGCGTCCAAAATACGTTGCCTGGTAGCTTCCTTCTCGCGCTGTTTACGTTCAATATGTCCCATTATATATCAGTGTTATTATATCTAACATTGTTAGACAAAGATAGATTATAATACAATCTCTTGTTTTTCACGTCGTTGAAAAATAGTCATAATTAACTATTATAGCTCCGTTTAAATATTATTTCAACAAAATGGAGAAGCGAAATGGAGAACCCATAGCGATATTTTAGATAATACAAGAAATGAACATCCGAATCTGATTAACTTTTTCCCGAATAGTGTGTTATTAAGAAGACTTCGATCTCATCGAAAGAAATAATTCCACCAGTTAAAATTTATATCGAAAAAATTCTCTATGATAACAGAGCAACTTATCCGTCCCCACAGTATCGTTGTAGTCGGCGGGTCAAATAATATTCGTAAACCGGGAGGAAACCTTGTGCACAACCTAATAAAGGGAAATTACGAAGGTAAACTCTATGTTGTAAATCCACGTGAAGAATCAGTGCAGGGAGTAAAAGCATACTCCTCTGTACATGATATTCCGTCTACTGATTTAGCCATTCTGGCAATACCTTCATTATATTGCGTGGAAGCTGTAAAGGTTTTAGCTTCAGAAAAAGGTGTAAAAGCATTCATTATCATATCGGCAGGATTTAGTGAACAAACCCGGCAGGGAGGCATTGCAGAAGAACAGATTATTGATATTGCCAATGAATACGGAGCCTCGGTGATCGGGCCAAACTGCATTGGTCTAATTAATCGCTATCATCACAGCGTATTTACTTCACCTGTTCCTGAATTGCATCCCGATGGTGTAGATTTGATTTCCAGCTCCGGGGGTACCGCCCTGTTTGTAATGGAAGCCGCTATGTTGAAGGGTCTTAGATTCAACTCGTTATGGTCTGTTGGAAATGCCAGACAGATCGGTGTGGAAGATGTATTGGCTTACATGGACAGGAATTTTAATCCGGATACAGATTCAACAATTAAGCTTCTGTATATAGAAACGATTAAAGATCCGGATCGTTTGTTATATCATGCATCATCACTCATTGAAAAAGGTTGCAGGATAGCTGCAATCAAAGCCGGCACAACTGAATCGGGCAACCGGGCAGCATCATCACACACCGGGGCAATTGCAAGTAGTGATTCTGCCGTAGAAGCTCTTTTTCGAAAAGCCGGAATTGTACGTTGCTACAGCCGTGAAGAACTGGCGACTGTAGCAGGTGTTTTCACCCTGAAAGAGTTGAAAGGCAGGAATTTTGCGATTGTTACACATGCCGGAGGACCGGCAGTAATTTTGACGGACGCATTATCCAAAGGCGGCCTGAATGTTCCTCCTTTGGAGAAAAACATTGCCGATGACCTGAAAAAACAGCTATTGCCCGGAGCTGCAACCTCTAATCCGATTGATATTCTGGGTACCGGTTCGGCTACGGATCTGGCATTAGCAATCGATTACTGTGAAAATGAATTTGTAGAAGCTGATGCGATTGCTGTCATATTTGGGAGTACTGGATTAGGAAAAGTTTCTGATGCACTGGAGGTAATCCACCAAAAAATGCAAAGCTGCAGCAAACCAATATTTCCGATTTTACCATCCATTATCAATGCATCAGAAGAGGTAAATGCCTTTATTGCAAAAGGACATGTAAACTTTTCAGATGAAGTAGAACTTGCTACGGCTGTCACCCTGATCCGAAATACTCCGAAACCAGCCTGCAATAAAATTGATACTTCCGGAGTAAACCTGATGAGAATCCGCCAGATTATCGATCAGACAACCGAAAACGGTTATCTTAAACCCGAAACAGTACAGGCTCTTTTTCAGGCAGCTGGAATAGAAATGGTGAAAGAGATTGTTTCAGCTGAAAAAAGCGTCATACTCACGGAAGCTCACCGCATAGGCTTCCCGGTTGTAGCCAAGGTGGTAGGCCCGGTGCATAAATCAGATATCGGAGGAGTCTCTCTCAATATAAAATCGGAGCAACACCTGAGTCTGGAATTCGACAGGCTAATGAAATTACCTGAAGCTCACGCCGTTATGATCCAACCCATGCTAAAAGGACAAGAGCTGTTCGTAGGAGGAAAATATGAAGAACGTTTCGGACACGTGGTTTTATGTGGATTAGGCGGAATCTTTGTAGAGGTACTGCAGGATGTTGCATCCGGTCTTGCGCCATTGAGCATGAATGAAGCCGTTTCGATGATTCGCTCCCTTCGGGCTTATAAAATCATAAAGGGTACACGCGGACAGAAAGGCATTGACCGACAGATGTTTGCCGAGGTAATTGTCCGGCTCTCCATTCTGCTACGCTATGCCAACGAAATCAAGGAGGTGGATATTAATCCGTTGCTGGCTACCGACAAGGGGATTGTAGCAGTGGATGCAAGAGTGAGATTGGAAAAATAGATTTCTCGTTTATAAAATAAAAGGCACAAATCTGATAAATTCAGATCTGTGCCTTTCTATACTAAATAACAAGGTAGCACTTACGCTTTCAGCGCTTCCATAATTAATGCTGTAATTTCTTCTGCCAACTCAGGATTATCACGAAGAGTATTTTTTGCAGCTTCACGACCCTGACCTAGCTTGGTATCGTTGTAGCTAAACCATGAACCGCTCTTCTTAACCACACCTTTATCAACACCAAGATCAACAATCTCACCCAGACGCGAAACACCTTCTCCGTACATGATGTCGAATTCTGCTTTCTTGAAAGGAGGTGCCACTTTGTTTTTCACCACCTTAACGCGTGTTTGGTTACCGAGTACCTCTTCACCATCTTTGATCTGGCCGAGACGACGAATATCCAAACGAACTGAAGCATAGAATTTCAATGCGTTACCACCGGTAGTCGTTTCGGGATTACCAAACATCACACCGATTTTATCACGCAACTGGTTGATAAAGATACAAGTTGTATTGGTTTTGCTGATCGCAGAGGTCAGTTTACGCAATGCCTGTGACATCAAACGAGCCTGAAGACCCATTTTCGAATCACCCATATCTCCTTCAATTTCAGCTTTAGGAGTCAATGCAGCTACTGAGTCGATCACAACGATATCAATCGCCGATGAGCGAATCAATTGCTCAGCAATTTCCAAAGCCTGTTCTCCGTTATCAGGCTGGGAGATCCAGAGATTTTCAACATCTACACCCAGTTTTTCCGCATAAAAACGGTCAAATGCATGCTCCGCGTCAATAATCGCTGCAATACCGCCCGCTTTTTGAGCTTCAGCAATAGCATGAATAGCCAATGTCGTTTTACCTGATGATTCCGGGCCATAGATTTCAATGATACGACCGCGGGGATAACCGCCTACGCCAAGAGCTGCATCCAGACCGATGGATCCGGAAGGAATCACAGCTACTTCCTCGATCTTGTCATCACTCATTTTCATGATAGAGCCTTTACCAAAGCTCTTTTCAATTTTATCCATTGCTGCCTGCAGGGCTTTTAGCTTTTCGCTTGCCGGTGCAACCTTTGTAGGTTCAAATAAGTCTTTTGACATGTTATTTATGTTTTAGTTTTGATTATCTGACAAATAGCAACAATGAAACAGTTGCTGTCTTCTGAGATTATTCTCCAAAGATAGAAGAATATCTTTAGAATAAGGGTTAAAAATTCTATGTTTTTGAGTCAAAAATAAGGGGTTAAAAGTACTTTACCTTCAACCCCTCAGTATTTCAGCCTTTCAATATCTGACCGGCATGTTCTTTGGTTTTGACCTCTTTCGGTGAAATAATTCGCTCGATTACTCCGTTTTCATCAACAATAAAGGTCGTACGAAACATTCCCATATAAGCCTTTCCGTACAACTTCTTTTCGCCCCAGGTACCGAAAAGTTCACTTAATGTTTTTTCGGTATCTGCTATGAGTTGAAATGGCAGATCTTGTTTTGCTATAAAACCCTGATGCGATTTGGCACTGTCAGAGCTTACCCCCACCACTTCATATCCTGCCGCCTTGAGGTCGGCATATCCGTCGCGCAAACTACATGCCTGTGCGGTACAACCCGACGTATTATCTTTCGGGTAAAAATAGAGTGCTAATTTTTTGCCGGCAAAGTCACTTAGTTTAATTTCTTTTCCATCCTGATTGATACCCAGAATCTCGGGTGCTTTATCTCCTACCTGTAATGCCATAATTTTTGGATTAAATGTTATTTCCCAAAATAACAGTAAAGAATGAGGATTGTTCAACAGAATTATTAACTCCGTCAAAAACAACTCTTATAGACA
>CAXXPA010000004.1:0-248942 GCA_963662365.2 Bacteroidales bacterium | reverse complement strand
TGAATATATACAGGAGCCATCATTTTCTGTAGCCGAACTATTGTAGTTGGAGGCATGGGGATCCATACAACCACCTGTCTGACTATAGCTTGTCAATGAAATCAACAGTAAAGCGACACAGAATAGTAACTTTTTCATAGGGATTGCTGTTTAAGGATTTATAGTATGCAAAGTTAGATTATAGCTGAATCATAAACAATCTCAGTACAGGAATTGTTAGTTGCTACTTCCGGATTTTCAATCAGGATGTAAAGCGGCTGATGATTCAGATATTTGGAGTTTCATGGTTATAAGGAATTAAAGTTTTCGGTTATTTGGTTAACTTTATCTTCTGAATATAATTATACAAAGAAATGATCGTATCCTTCGTAATATTAGTTTTTGTACTGGGCTATTTCTTAATCGCAATTGAGCATTCCATTCACATCAATAAAGCTGCCCCGGCATTAATGATGGCTGTAATTTGCTGGCTTTTCTTCTTTATGGAATCCGCTTCTCCCGAAGTGGCTTATGAAACGTTACTTCATCATCTGGGGGAAGTATCATCGATTCTGTTCTTCCTGTTGGGAGCTATGACTATTGTGGAGATGATCGACCTGCATGGTGGATTTAATGTGATAACCGAGCGTATTACTACAAACAGTAAAAGCATTTTATTAGTGATTGTTTCGGTACTTACGTTCTTTTTGTCGGCTTTGCTGGACAACCTCACTACTGCTATTGTGATGGCATCGTTATGTTCACGCTTATTAAGCGAGCGAAACGATAAAATGATGTTTGCCGGGATGATTGTGATAGCGGCCAATTCCGGAGGAGCCTGGTCTCCGATTGGAGATGTAACTACAACCATGCTCTGGATAGGAAATCAGATTACCGCATTTAATGTGGTAAGAATGTTGATCCTTCCCAGTATTATGGTCTGTTTGATTCCTACAATCATACTTATGTGGAAATTTAAGGGTTGTCAATTTGAACAAAACAGCAAGAACAAAGGAGCTAATACCCTGGAGGGGAAAGTAGTTCTTGCTTTAGGCTTACTTTCATTAATTTTTGTACCGGTATTCAAAGCAATCACACATATGCCTCCGTTTATGGGAATGCTTTTTTCGCTGAGCTTGATGTGGATGGTTACTTCTCTGATGCATTTCAGGAAGAATCCGGATATCAAACAACGTTATTCTGTGACACATGCATTGCAGAAAATTGATGTCCCGGGTATTTTGTTTTTTCTTGGAATATTATTGGCAGTTGCGGCTTTACAAGAGTTTGATATACTCAGAACTATGGCTGCTTTTATGGCTGATAAACTAAAAGATGAGTTTTTGATTGGCACAGTACTGGGCTTTTTATCAGGGATAGTGGATAATGTACCACTGGTAGCAGCAACACAGGGCATGTATGATTTATCCGTTTATCCTACCGACCACTATTTCTGGGAATTTCTGGCTCTCACTACAGGTACCGGAGGTAGCACTATTATTATCGGTTCGGCGGCAGGAGTTGCAATTATGGGTATTCAGAATATAAGTTTTATCTGGTATCTGAAGAAGATCAGCCTGTTGGCTCTGTTAGGTTTTGTCGGCGGTGTGCTGACATATATTCTGCAATATCATATATTATTGCATTGATCCGGCTTAAAAAGTGGTAAAGAAAGAAGAATTGTTTCCTGTATATTAGGTAAAATTTAAACAGGCACTAAAAAACCCGCAATGATCTCAAACTGTAGTTCAGATCATTGCGGGTTTTCTTTTTATGGATTAAAGCGGAATTATTTGTTCTTCTTCCCAATTCCATGTCTGCCCAGAAATCCCCATCCGCCACTGCCGATCAGGAATCCGAAAGCATACCAGGCTCCGTTATTATTCTGAGCATACATGGTTACATCATCGCGGAAGATCATTCCGATAAGGTCAAATGGAGCAATAAATCCGTGCCACAATCCACCTAAAAATCCATATCTATGTCCCTTCAGACAAGCGTCTACCACTTCTTTGTCGGCACATCCCGATAAGAAAATCACAAACAAAACAGAGAAAAGGATAAGAGACACCAGTCTGTTGTTAATTGAATTCTTCATAGCCGTAGTTTTTATAGTTATCTTTATCATCAGTAGAATATCAGGCACACCGGAGCTCCCACGATAATTTGTTTTCCGGTATCGGTAAGCCCACCCGTTTGGGTATTCCGTTTAAAGATGACAATGTTGTCAGTTCGCTGATTAGCCACAAGCACATATTTTCCATCAGGTGAAATAGCGAAATTACGGGGACCATTTCCTCCTGTCGAAACCTGATTTTTATAGGTCAGGGTTCCGTCTTTTTTTACTTCAAAGCAACTGATATCGTTAGCTGTACCGCGGTTGGTGGCATATAGAAATCTTCCGTCCGGAGATAAATGGATATCTGCGGCTCCGGTTTCTATATTCGCTTTTTTGACCACTGTCGTTTCCTGAAGAATACGTAGTTTTCCGTTTTTCATTTCCATGACAGTTAATGTTCCATCTAATTCCTGGATCAGGTAAACACGTTTCCCATCTTTGCTAAATGTTACGTGACGCGGACCGCTTCCCTTTTTCACGGAAATACTGTCATATGGAGTCAATGTATTCGTCGTGCCGGTTTTATCGTACTGATAGATCATTACTTTATCTTTTCCCAGATCGTTTACAGCCAGATATCTTCCATCGGGAGAGAATATAGCCTGATGTGCATGAGGTGAAGTTTGACGGGCAGGATCAATGCTGCTTCCAATGTGCTGAATCACCTGCAGTGCTTCAGTTAATGATCCATCTGCTTTTCGTCCGAATACACTAACGCTTCCGCTTGTATAGTTGGCTGTGATTACGTGTTGGTCGGTTGCTGATATATAACATGGTCCTTCCCCCCGTGCATCTACTTTATTTAATAAGGTGAGTACGCCTCTTCTGGCATCGAAGTTAAATGCACTGATAGTACTGGCAGTTGGGTTTTGATTGACCGAGTAGATGTGTCTTTTATCGGAAGTCAAAGCCAGATAACTCGGGTTCTGTACTCCTTTTGCGACTGATTTCTGAGTAATTATCCCATGTTCCATGTCCATGTCATAGAGATAAATCCCCTCGCTTTTGCCCGGGTTCGTATAAGTGCCCACTAATAAGCGATAATTGGATTTCTGTGCCTGGAACGGAATAACAAAGATTAGCATCAAAAGCAATAGTACTTGTTTCTTGTTGAATTTGTTCATTAGTATAGTTTGTTGATTAGTAGTTTTGGATACTGTTATTTGTGTAGACCTCATATATATTATTAAGTTAACCAGTATTTGTGCCTACCCCCATATTCATTGACTAACAAGCCTTCTGTCTGAAATCAGGTTTCGGTATATTGGTTTTTGCCGGTATTATTTCACATAAAGTAACAACTTTAAGAGTTGATAACTTTCTTTACATGCAAAAGTAACTGAAATAGTAAAACAATTAAAAATAGAGGTTGTTTTATTGTAAGTAAAGTCACTTTGTTTATAAACTATTAGAATTAAATCAGTTTATCACATATACTATACCCTGTGCATATTATAAAATAAGCAGATTGTTATTGTACCATTAGCCTAAACGAACTTCATAATTCAGAATAGATGACTTTCTGATTCAGACTCAACGAACCCATCTTTGTGGAAATCTATATCCAATGTGTTTAAAATTATTTTATCTGAAATGAAACGCTTTATTTCCATTTATATTTCAATGGTGATGTCATTGATGGTATCATCCGGTTTTGCGCAAAGAGCAATCCGGCAATCAGATGCAGCCAATAAACCGAAGTCGTTTTTTGAATCCGGTTTTTGGGATAATTGGTTTGTCGGACTTTCGGGGGGGATTTCTTCATATTTTGGAGAAGACGACAGGAAGAATCCGGATGGCTTCTTTAAAACATTGACCCCAAATGTCAAGTTGTCTGTAGGTAAGTGGCTTCGACCCTCTTATGGTCTTCGTTTGCAAACAGAAGGAGCATGGTTAAGAGGATGGAATGATGGATTAAATGATGAGACAATCTACACCTGGAATAAGTTGGTTTTCAATAATAGCCTGCTATATGACAAAGTGTTGGATTATAATCCTAAACGAGACAAGAAAGGGATTGGATATTATCAGGATATGAGATATATGGATTTACATGTCGATTTTATGGTAAATCTGATAAATCTCTGGAAGGAATATAATGTAAACAGACCAGTCGATATTATTTTATATGGAGGTGCCGGTTGGGCTCATATGTTTTATTACAAAGGGATACCGGAAGATAATGAAGTGGTCGGGAAAATGGGCGCTCTTCTCAATGTTAAATTGACAGACAGACTAAGTGGTACACTCGAACTTCAGGGGAGTCTGGTTAATGAAGCTTTCGATGGTCAGATTGGAGGGAGAGGTCTTACGATGAATGAAAACAGAACTATGGAAGGATATGGAAGCCTGACTGCGGGTATTTCCTATAGATTGCTTAATCGATTTACGAAATACGATTATATTGATCCGGAAGTGGTTAAAGAGCTAAATGCCAGGGTAAATGATATGCTTGAGGAAAACAAGCGTTTGCAGGAGAAAATAGCTGAATATTGTCCTAAAGATTCTTGTGATAAACTCAGACAACAACTGCAAGAGGCGCTTGACAGGAAATGCAGAGAGAGGCTATATGTTGTGGTGCACTATGTAATTGATAAATGGAATGTAAGAACCAGTGAAATGTATAAACTGGAAGAAATAGCCGACTTTATGAAGAGGCATCCCGAAGTAACTATCTCTGTTACCGGATATGCTGATGTAAAAACCGCTTTTCCGTCATACAACCTGAGATTAGGAGAACGGAGAGCTTATGAGGTTGTCAGAATCCTGACACAGAAATTAGGAATCGACAAAAACAGGATTAAATCAAAATCACTCGGAGACACTGTTCAACCATTCCTTGAAAATGAGCGAAATCGAGCAGTGATTGCTTTTGATATTAAATGAAGTCTGGTTTTGAAGAGATTGTTTAAACGGTAAAGACCTTGAAAGCATGGGTTGATTCATTATTTTTTGTGTCCTGAAATGTAAAAAGAGATCATTAGAAAAGTTGCTGATAAAGCCATGGCAGCACCAAAATAGAATGGAGCACCTGAATTTACTTTATCATATAAATAACCGGCTATTAAACTCGCTGGTAATAGTGTAATCCCAAGTACAGCATGATAAAACCCATATGCTGTTCCGATCAGGTCTTTACTGATAATATCCGAAATCATTGCTTTTTGACTACTATCAGTCAAAGCGCTGTAGAATCCGTACATGATAAACAGGAAAATAAAAATATGTATGTTATTAAACCGGCCAAATAGATAATACACAATCGCATAGACAAGGAATCCGGAGATAATCAGTTTTTCCCGACCTGTTTTATCCGATATCTTCCCGATCGGAATAGCGAGAAATACGGATACTGTATTAAAAACCATGTATATAAATGGAATATACGATTTGTTGATTCCAGTCTCAGCTGTTTTCACCAGTAATAAAGCATCGGCTGAATTCCCCAGCGTAAATACAAAGATGATAATCAGAAAGAACCAGAATTTTTTTGGTAATTGTTTAAGGTTAGTTTTATTTATGGTCTCTTTTTTATTCGATTTGGCTTCTTTAATGAAAATAATGATTGTAATTACTCCAAATACAGCCGGGATTGCGGCAATCAGGAATATAATAGAATAATTCTGAGAGAAGAAGAATAAGAGTAAAAAAGCGATCAATGGTCCAATTATGGCTCCGCTATTATCCATCGCTTTATGAAATCCAAAATACTTACCTGATTCATTCTTTTTTATGGAACCGCTTATTAAACTATCCCGAGGAGCAGTTCTTATGCCTTTACCGATGCGTTCAAGAAATCTGAGAAGTAATATTTGAAGAGGAATTCCTGCAAAAGCATATAAGGGTGTAATCAATGCTGTAATGCTATACCCCATTATCATAAATGGTTTATTCTTGCCTATTTTATCACTCCAATATCCCGAAGCGGCTTTTAATAAAGAAGCCGTACTTTCTGCAATTCCCTCAATTAACGATATGGTAGTCTTGGATGCTCCGATTGACAATAAGAAAAGGGGCATCACACTATATACCATTTTAGTGGATGTGTCGGTAAAGAAACTTGTCAATCCGGTAAAAAAGACATTTCTTTCCAGTCCAAATATTTTGTTCCTGATCATGTTGGATAAATTACTGATGGGTCTGTTATTTCATAACCACCGACACTACGCTGTATCCAGACTTTATATCTATAACCAAAACAGCGCGATAACCTTTCGATAACCGCGCTGTTTTTATTATTATACTCAAAGAGTGGGTTTTTACCGTCTTTCCAATGGCACAAATTCCTGACGGGGTGCCACATTTTTATAAGCCGGACGGATAATACGTTTCCCTTCGAAGTTTAGCTCTTCGATGCGGTGTGCGCACCAGCCAGCAATTCTAGACATGGCGAATAGGGGAGTGTAAACCTCTTTTGGCAGGCCAATCATCTCATACACAAAGCCTGAATAGAAGTCGACATTGGCACAAACGCGTTTGTTTACCTTATTGCCTTTGAAGTTCATAAAGGCTTCTACTCCTCTCTCTTCCAGCTTTTCAAGGAATGCAAACTCTTCTTCTCGTTTTTTCTCTTTAGCCAGATCGCGTGCCATTTCTTTAAGTAATTCGGCACGAGGGTCTGAAATAGTATAAACGGCATGTCCGATACCATAGATCAGTCCGGTATGATTATATGCTTTTTTATTAAGCATCTTCATCAGGTAGTCGGTAATCTCGCTGTCGCTGTTCCAGTTTTTGATATTTGCTTTCAGGTGATTAAACATATCGATTACCTTCAGGTTCGCTCCCCCGTGTAATGGTCCCTTGAGAGAACCGATTGCTGCTGAGATTGAAGAGTAGGTATCGGTTTCGGTAGAACTGGTTACACGCACAGTAAAGGTCGAGTTGTTACCACCTCCGTGTTCTGCATGAAGGATCAGTGCGAGGTCAAGTGTACGGGCATCAAGATCGGTATAGCTGTTTTTACCTTTCAGCATATAGAGGAAGTTTTCAGCCAGTGATAAACCTTCCTGCGGGTGACGAATATGCAATGAACGGAATTGTTGGTTGTGACGCATCACATGATATGCATATGCCACGATGGTCGGGAATTTGGCAATCAGATTGATGGATTGACGCACAAGATTCTCGCGGGAGTTGTCGTCAGCATTTTCGTCGAACGTGTGCATTACCAATACCTGACGTGCCAGGATATTCATAATGTCGGTTCCACGCAGAAAGAGGATATTCATCTTTTCGTCCTGACTAAGTGCGCAAAGATCATTCAGAATATTGTTGAATACACCCAGTTCTTCTTTATCGGGCAGATAACCGGATAAAAGCAGGAACGCAGTCTCTTCAAAACCGTAACGACCGTCTACTTCTACACCTTTTACCAGATCTTCCACATCAATACCGCGATAGATCAGTTTTCCCGGTACAGCCTGAAGTCCGCCTTCAGGCAGACGCTCATAACCTACTACGTCTCCTACGTTTGTCAATCCGACCAATACACCGGAATGGTCTTCGTTGCGCAATCCGCGTTTAACATTGAATTTACTAAAAAGTTCACCTTCAATGTTCGTAGTCTTTTTGATTGACTCGGACAGTTTGTAAATCATATAATCTTTTTTCATATGTGGTCTTTTTCTGTTTTTATTGATTTTTATAGAGCCACAGTGAAGGCTCTCTATTCCATAAAATTAAGTGCGCATCCGGCTTTAAACCATTCGATCTGTAAATCATTGTAGGTGTGAATTGCTTCAAATGTCTCGCTGCTGCCATCACTGTGAATCACTGTGATCGTCAGGTTTTTACCCGGGGTAAATGAGTCAAGTCCCGTTACCGAGATCTGATCGTTTTCGCGAATCTTGTCATAATCGGCTTTGTCTGCAAATGTCAGCGCCAGAACACCCTGTTTTTTCAGGTTTGTTTCATGGATGCGGGCAAAAGATTTCGCCAGAATCGCTTTTACATTTAGAAAACGCGGTTCCATGGCTGCATGTTCACGGGAAGAACCTTCTCCGTAATTTTCTTCAGCTACTACGATTGATCCGATACCCAGCTTCTTGTAAGCTTTAGCTACAGATGAAACTTTATCGTAAGAGCTATCTAGTGTATTTAGTACCGCATTTGCCTGATCATTAAATGCATTGATAGCGCCCATTAACAGGTTGTCGGATATGTTTTCGAGGTGACCGCGGAATTTTAACCACGGACCTGCCATTGAAATATGGTCAGTTGTACATTTGCCTTTAGCCTTGATAAGCAGACGCAATCCGTCGTAATTTTTACCATCCCAGGCAGCAAAAGGTTGCAATAGTTGCAGACGGTCCGATCCGGCAGCTACTTTCACTTCAATGGACGTGCCATCAGCTGCGGGAGCCACATATCCGGCATCTTCCACGGTATATCCTTTAACGGGAAGTTCGTCTCCTGTAGGAGGGTCGAGTATCACCGCTACCCCGTTTTTGTTGATTAATGTATCAGTCAGGGGATTGAAACATAAATCTCCGGCAATCGAAAGCGCGGTAGTTAACTCGGGGGATGCCACAAACGCATAAGTATTGGGATTTCCGTCGTTACGCTTTGCAAAATTTCGGTTGAATGAGGTTACAATCGAGTTCGGTCGTTCCGGATTGTCTGTTTTACGTTTCCACTGACCGATGCAGGGACCGCAAGCGTTAGCCATTACTACGCCGCCAATGTTTTCGAGATCTCCCAGGATACCATCACGTTGTGCAGTGTAGCGTACCTGCTCTGAACCGGGATTAATCAGGTATTCCGCTTTTACTTCGATGTTTTTTGCAGCAGCCTGACGGGCTACAGATGCGGCACGGCTCATATCTTCGTATGAAGAATTGGTACAGGAGCCGATCAGTCCTACTTCCATCTTTTGCGGATAGTTTTTTTCTTTTACGATTTTTACAAACTCTGAGATCGGGTAAGCTGCATCAGGTGTAAACGGTCCGTTAATATATGGCTCGAGTGCAGATAGGTCTATTTCGATTACACGATCATAATATTGTTCGGGTTGTGCTTCTACTTCAGGGTCTGCCTGCAAATATGCGGCTATGCTGTTTGCAGATTCGGCAATGGCCTCTCGACCTGTAGCACGTAAGTATTCTGCAATCTTCTCATCATAAGGGAATAAAGAGGTTGTTGCGCCTACTTCAGCCCCCATATTGCATATAGTGGCTTTGCCGGTTGCAGAAAGTGAGGCAGTACCTTCTCCGAAGTATTCGATAATGGCATTGGTTCCGCCTTTTACGGTAAGAATGCCTGCAAGTTTCAGGATAACGTCCTTGGGAGAAGCCCATCCGTTAAGCTTTCCTGTCAGTTTCACACCGATAAGTTTCGGCATCTTCAATTCCCAGGCCATGCCGGCCATTACGTCAACAGCATCAGCTCCACCTACACCAATAGCAACCATACCGAGTCCACCGGCATTTGGAGTATGTGAGTCTGTTCCCACCATCATACCTCCGGGAAATGCGTAGTTTTCAAGTACAACCTGGTGTATGATTCCGGCACCCGGCTTCCAGAATCCGATTCCATATTTTGATGATACAGAACGGAGGAAATCATAAACTTCGCGATTGTTGTTTTCAGCATAAGCAGTGTCTACTTTTGCATTTACTTCAGCTGCAATCAGGTGATCGCAATGCACCGTACTTGGAACTGCTGTTTTAACGCGTCCGGAATTCATAAACTGAAGTAAAGCCATTTGTGCAGTTGCATCCTGCATAGCCACCCGGTCAGGTGCGAAGTTTACATAGTCAATGCCTCGCTGAAAGTTTTCCAGCTGAGATGCATCAAAGAGGTGTGCATAGAGAATTTTTTCGCTGAGCGTCATTGGCCTTTGCAGGAGAGCCTTCGCCCGGCTTATTTTGTCCGGATAAGAAAGGTGAACTTTTTTTACCAGATCTAGATCAAAAACCTGTTTCATTTTCTATCATTTTAAAAGTGGATGTCGGCAAAAATAATGAATATAATTAATATAAACTGCATGATTAATGATATTTCCCTTATAATTATACAGTTTTATTGTATAAATAGTTGTTTAGAACAGATTTAAACAGTATTTTTTCTGCGATTATTGAAAAAATGGGGTGAGATCGTTTCAATCCAACATCAGGAACAGGGGAAATGTTTTTGAATGAGAGGGGAAAATAGAATTGAGGGACATGAAAAATATCCCGATCCGCTTAGCTGATTTGAGGGGTCGGGATTAAAAATTTAATTTTATGATAAATAATGATGCGGTGTGTCTGTATATTTATGCAGTGTGTGGTTTATATTCCACAAGTACACAATACTCCCGTTAGCGAAACAATTTATTGCGTAAAGTCTTTACTCCTGATTCCTTTATCTTATCATTTGCCAAAAGTCCGGTTCATTGATTTAAGCAATCCCTGAGGAGTACATTCCGGAATAATTATTCTGCGTACGGTTTGTAACGGAATGAGGGAATCGCGTTTTGTAGAAAGAATAAACGAAAGCTTAAAATGTTTGTTGAGTTCTTCACATCCACGGTGATTATACACTCCGTTCGGGTAAGCCCAATATTCGACAGGCCGTCCTATAATCTTTTCCAACTTTATTTTCGGTTCCGTAACCTCTTTCTTCCAATCTTCAGCATCTTTGTATTTGGTTACCATTATGTGATCCCAGCTATGTAGTCCCACGGTATGTCCGTTTTTTACCAGTTGTGCAATTTGATCCCTTGTCATATAGTTTTTCTTGTCATAGGTAATGGTCATGATGAAGAAAACGCCTCTGAATCCATATTTCTCCAGCACAGGAGCAGCTATGGCTCTATGTTCAGACCTTGAATCATCGAAGGTGATCATCACCGGTTTCGTAGGCAGCGCTTTATTATATACCAGATAATCATACAATTGTGCGGGGGATATAGCGTGGTAACCACTATCGGCCAATATCTTTATGTGTGCTGAGAATATTGCGGGGCTAACGGTATAATCACCTTTCCTGCCTTCCGTAATGCGGTGATAACAAAGCACCGGTACTTCCGGTTTTGCAAATATCTGAGCAGGTGTATTGGAAATTGGTTTATTGGTGACAACACTCTTTTTATCTGCATTCATTTGGTGTCCGGCTGTTTCCTGATTGGAATTTGCGCGGTTACAACTGATAATTATTAATGCCAGAAATAAAGAAGTGAGAAGGCTAAACTTTTGTTTCATAATCATTACTACCAAAATATCGGAACTATACCCTTAAGAAAGCCGCATAGCGGCGACAGTTGTTGCTATTTATTGATTTAAGTCTGAGTGGTTATTTCCGTTCTTTTTTATCGATTGATAAATAACCTCCTGTATTTTAGTGCGGATTCCCATTTTTGCTAGCTTGTTTATACTGTCATTGGGATATGTACGATTACTCAGGAAGACATAGATCAGGTTGTTTACAGGATCTACCCAACAACAGGTGCCGGTATATCCGGTATGACCGTAAACTTCCGCCGGTGCTGAGGGGCAACAGGGACTATGTCCCGGATTGGCAGGGACAGGTTTGTCGTAACCCAGTCCGCGTCTTCCGCTTGGAGAGGTGGTTGTGGTGAAGAGTTTGCAGGTTTCTTTACTGAGATATCTTTTCCCATTGAGTTCGCCTTGATTAAGTAACATCTGGTAGACCGCCGCGACGTCATGGGCAGTAGCAAACAACCCGGCATTCCCGGATACACCTCCCAGGAAGGCGGCATCCGGATCGTGTACATATCCCTGTATAACACCGTTTCGTAAGAAATCTTTTTTCAGGGTAGGTGCAATCTCCTCTTTTTTATGTGTCCGCAAAGGCTGGTATGTCATACTGCTCAGCTTTAGCGGGGAGTAAAACTCTTTGTTTAAAAATTGATCCATGGAGATGCCACTAACCTTTTCTGCTATTTCTTTCAACAATATAAAGTTTACACAGCTGTAAACATAAGTCTTGCTTCGTAGAGGGGTCTGGGCGATCATCTGCATTGCAGCCTCATGGAAACGGGTGCTGATATAAAAGCTATCCGATATCTGCAAAGGAAATTCTACCGAAGGTACTCTGGATACCCAGTCTTGTTTGTAGAGAAATTCCGGACCTGCAATCCTGTTTGTACAACTCCGGTCAGAAGTACAAGTGTTTAGTTTACAGCTTTTATCGACGGCCAGGCGGTAGAATGGCAAGGAAGCCGGCAGTCCTGACTCATGAAACAGTAGTTCGGCTATTGTGATGTCTTCTTTGTTCGTGCCGCGCAGAAATGACAAATAGAGAGAGGCTTTATCTGTCAGCCTGATCTGTTCCTGGTCGTAAAGCTTCATGATAGCCAGCAAAGTGCCGGTCGTTTTGGATAGAGAAGCCAGATCGTACAGGGTGTTTGGGGTCACCTTCTGACTGCTATCGTAGGTATAAGTGCCGAAACATTTGTCATAAACCAGCTTTCCTTGCTTCATGATTAGGACCTGACATCCGGGATAAGCAGTAGCCTGGATCCCGTCTTTTACAATGGAGTCGATATGGGATAATGTTGCGGAGCTCATGCCGGCCTCTTCGGGCGATGAGGTTGACGCAAACAGTGCGTAAGCTTCTGTTTCCGATGAGGTGGACGCATTGCTACCCGTGGCCCGGACAGTACTGCTGCATCCCGCCAGCAGTACCTGGATTATAATACATATGATAAACTGTAAATTCTTCATAGCCTGAATTATATTTTGAGTAAAAGTAATCGGATCAGATAATCGGATTACAGTAATGGTTCTTAACCAAAATCGGATTAAATATAATAATTTTTTCCGGAAAAAGTTCTGAAACTTACTCTGTTTTTACTTGCTTATAATCTTCAGGAAATCTGGATGGCGAGCATCCGTATTGAGCCTTGAAGCATTTACTGAAATAAAGAGGATCGTTGATTCCCACTTTGTATGCCACTTCCGATACATTGTACTCTTTCGAAGCCAATAATTCGGCGGCTTTTTTCATTCTCCGGTTTCGGATAAACTCATTTGGCGTATAACCGGTAAGAGATTTGACCTTTTTATAAAAGATTGTTCTACCCAGATTAGCCATATGGGCAAATCTATCAACATTAAACTCCGGATTATCCAGGTGTTTCTCCATGAGTGTTTCGATAAGTTGTAGGAACTTACTGTCTTTATCCGGTAACTCTTTCAAAAATTCCAGTTCCGTGGTATTAGCGTTACCGGCATAGTGTTTACGCAGCAGTTCCCGCTTTTCCAGCAGTTTGTTGATCTGAAGCAGTAGGTGGCTCATGCTGAACGGCTTGGTGATGTAGGCATCTGCCCCAGCTTCTATGCCTTCGCTGTTGTGCTCGTCGGCGATGTAGGCCGTGAGCAGAATCACCGGGATGTGGCAGGTCTCGAAGTTCTCTTTCAACCTGCGGGTCAGGTCAAACCCGTTCATGCCAGGCATCATCACGTCGCAGATAATCAGGTCGGGATCTTCTTCCATACTTTTCTGAATACCTGTATCGCCGTCTTCAGCAGTGATCACTTCGAAATAAGGATTCAGCTTTTCGTTGAGGAAATCGCGGATATCGTCGTTGTCATCAATCACCAGCACCTTGTATTTCGTCTCAGCGCTTGGGGTATTGGGCAACAGATTTAGCAACGATTCGCCATCATTTTCTATAAATTCGGAGAGATTGACCGCTTCTTTCTGACCTTCCCGGGCAACCACAACCTGTTCATTCACGAAATCCTCCGGTTGATAGACCTTCTCATTCAACGGCAACTCAACGGTAAAGAGGGAACCTCCGCCTTCGTTTTCTTCGAAACGGACAGTCCCCTTGTGCAGGGCCGTAAACTCATTGACCAGCGAAAGCCCGATACCGGTTCCCGAGGCCGAGAAGTTGATCTGCATAAAGCGGCTGAATAGCAGGTGCTGCTTCTCTTTCGGAATACCGATGCCGTTGTCTGATACGGAAATACGGAGTACTCCGGCTTCATGATCCGTTTCGGTGATCAGCATGATTCTTCCTCCCCGAGGTGTAAACTTAAAGGCGTTAGACAGCAGGTTCAAGACGATCTTATCCACCTTGTTCCGATCCAGGTAAACCATGATAGAAGCTTCCGAAGGCAGGAACTCGTATTCCACATTCGTCCGGAGAGCCACGTCGGAGAAGCTGATGAAGATCTCTTTGAGGAAGCTTACTGCATCCACCTGTTGCAGGTTGAGTTTCTGCCGGTTATTTTGCAGCTTGCGGAATTCCAGCAGCTGGTCGAGCAGCCGCATCAGGTGGGTGGTGTTTTTATCCAGCCCGTTGACCAGATGCAGCATCGGTTCGGCCATCTTGGCTTTCAGCTCTTTGAGGGTATCCACACTTCCTTTGATAAGGGTCAGCGGGGTGCGGAATTCGTGGCTGATGTTGGTAAAGAAATGCAGCTTGTATTCCGTCAGCTGGCGTTCCATCCTGACGGCGCTATTGAGACGCTGTATTTTGGTAATCACCCGGAAAGTGAAATAACCTGCTGCGCCCAACAGGATGAGGTAGAGCAGATATGCCCACCAGGTCAGCCAGAACGGTGGCCTGATGATAATTTCAATCGCTGTAACCTGCTCGTTTACCTGGCCTTCGCTGTCTACCATCTTCACTTTGAAGGTGTATTTCCCCGGAGGAATGTTGCGGTAAGTAGCCACGTTGTACGCCCCGGAGATATTCCAGCGCTTTTCGTAGTTTTCCAGGATATACATATACTGGTTTGTAGCCGGATTTTTGAAGTTGAGGTTGGCAAATTCAATGTGGAATACCTTGTCGCTCGCTTTCAATATGACCTGATTGGCAAAAGAGACAGACTGTTTCAAAGGAGCTTTAGATTCACCCACTTCCGCCTCTTCATCGAAAATGGAGAAGCCGGTCAGGGTCACTTTGTCCTTTTGACTGATATTTTGATTCAGCTCATTCGGGAAAAAGGCATAAAAGCCGTTAAGGCTACCCCAGAGCATCCGTCCGCTGCGGCAGGTCAAAGCCGCACTTTCCAGGAAGATATTTGACATCAGTTCGTTGGAAAACTCCTGCGCATGAAACAGCCCCGTTTGAGGGGAAAAACGAAATAGCCCGTTTTCTGTTCCTACCCAAAGATCTCCCGAGCCCCCTTCCTGAATAGACATAATATTGTTACTGGCTTTGCTTTGCGGGATGGTGAATGTCCTGAAGATTCCCTTTCCATCAGCCGACTCGCCATCAAACCGGTTAAGGCCACCACCGGCAGTCGCCAGCCAGATAGTTCCTTTGGAGTCCTGAAATATATGGTACACCTTCGGATTGCTCAGGCTGTTCGTGTTGCCAGGTTCGGTGGTGTAATACCGAAAGGCTTTGGGATTACGTAACAGCGCATCGGGATTAAATCGTAGCACTCCGTTACTGGTTCCCACCCAGATATCTCCCTTACGATCCATATACAGGTAACGTGCCATGTTAAACATCGGATTTTTGTCGAAGAAAGTCCTGAAACCCGCTGTCCCTTCAGATGTGATTTTCACACAAATCCCATTGCCGAAAGTAGCGACCCAGAGCCGCTCTTTCCGGTCTTTAAGTATGGAAAACACATCATCGCTGCTCAGGCTGCCCGGAATATTTGAATGCTTGTAATTTACAGCCTGATTGATATTTCCGTTTTTCAGCTCTATGACGCCCTGTCCCCGGGTACCCAGCCATACCGAACCGGCCTTATCCTGCAACAAGCTATAAACTTTTGGCCCGTTCGGGATCAGCGTGATTGGGGTATTCAGGCCCGGGTCATACTGATAAATGGAACCGGCCTTGGAAGCCACCCATATTTTTCCGCTCCGATCTTCCAAAAAAGCCCTGATAGCATTACTGTTTTCATTTGTGGTTTCAGTTGAAGGCAGGAATGTATTCTCATTGCGGTGCGAAACTGATAGTTTGTTTAGTCCCACGCTTGAAGAACCAACCCAGATATTCTCATCTTTATCGATCAGGATGGTTTGCAGGTAGTTGGAAGACAATGTGTTGGGTTTGCTCTTGTCATAAGCAAAGTGTGATAAATTCCCGCTTTGTCTGTTGTAACAAAACAGACCGTTCCCAAAGGTACTGATCCAGACGTTCCCTTGTTTATCACACTGGAAACGAAATCTTTCGTTGTCAATAAATGCCAGAATGGAGGAGGGAATCAGATTGAGTTTGTTTACTTTGCCGTTTGGTGTGTTTAAGTACCAGGCGTTTCCCGTATGATTGGATACCCAGATTCCACCGGTATTATCCGTTGCAATGGTGGGTGTGCCGGATATTTTTTCACCGAATATCGTTTCGCCCGGACTGCATTGCTTTGTTATGGTGTTGAAGACCCATATGCCTGAATTACGGGTAGATAGGAGGATGCGGTCTTTCCCCATAATCAAACCGTTGAGGACCTTTCCTTCAAGGTGAAGCGATACCGGGTTCTCGAATCGTTGTGAACGAAGGTTGAATATCTCAATGTAACCACCTGTAGTAATGAAATATAGCTTGCCATTAAGCTCAAAACCGTTTTCAAAGTTATCGGTAATATAATTAGATGCAATCCGGTTCTGACGGTTGTTTCCTGAGAAAATAGTGCTGCTGATTTTTCCATCCCGAAATGAATAACGAATAACCCCGTCACCGGTTGTGACCAGCCAGATATTTTCCTGCTTATCTTCGAAAAAGAATTTTCCTTTAACCGGTTGCGTATGATTTCCATCATTCAGAGAAATAAAACGTTCCCTGACCGGATCGTAACAGTAAACGATATTCGCATTGGTTTGTATCCAGATATGCCCCCTGCGGTCTTCATAAAGGTAGCTGATGTTGCTGCCTGATACCGATAATCCGTTTTCCGGTTTGGATTTGATATTTCTTATTCTGACTCCATCATACCGGTCAAGCCCGTTCTCAGTACCCAGCCAGATAAATCCGCTTTTATCCTGAAGTAAACAATGAATATTATTGTGTGAAAGGCCATTGCTGGTTGTGATACGCTCAATACCCGGTTGATTAACGGCTTGCAGAACGATGACTGTAAATATTAAGAACAGGGTAATCCAAAGATGTTTGTTAAATATTTTCATGGACATAATCAGGGGAGAATTGGCATTAGTAGACGCAAATATACCTGTTTTTTAGAAATAAGAATAAAGTGAGCAGAATATGCTGTAAGGTGAACCTGATAGTTGCTTTGGATTTAACCAGTTGATAGTGATGTGATTATTTTATTTGGAAAGATTGTATGGACTCCTGTTCATGGTCAGTTAATTCGTACAGTTGAATGATTTTACTGATAATCGGACGATTTCGCATAATTCTTTTTTGTAATGTCGGGTAGCTTTGTTTTTCGTTTTGTTAATCGCAAAATATCAAACAATCAAATATGGACAGACAAGCAATCATCAGACTTTTCGCAGCGTTATTTCTATTATGTGGATTTTGGAATACACGGAAAACAGTGGCCCAAACTTCCGATCCCTGGATGAACTTAAACAAGATTGTCAGTAATATCAAACCACCGTTTTTTGCAGATAAAGATTTTCTGATCACAAAATATGGCGCAGTGGGTGACGGAATAACCAATTGCAGTATGGCAATCAAAAGTGCCATAGATGCCTGTAACCGCGCAGGAGGTGGTCGGGTCGTAGTTCCGGCCGGGAATTATTGCACCGGCCCGGTTTATCTCAAAAGCAATGTAAATCTCCATCTGGAGAAAGGGGCAACGCTGTTGTTCTCGACAAATCCGGAAGATTACCTTCCGTTGGTCTATACACGATGGGAGGGAATCGAACTGATGAACTATTCCCCGCTGGTTTATGCTTTCAAGGAACACAATATAGCCATCACCGGAGAAGGTACACTGGACGGACAAGCTTCCAATAAGAACTGGTGGCCGTGGAAAGGACGTAAAGATCATGGCTGGAAAGCTGGTACTCCCAACCAGACTGATAGTGATAAACGTCCGGCTCTGTTTGCTATGGCAGAGAAGGAAATTCCGGTTTCTCAAAGAAAGTTTGGTAACGGTTACTATCTGCGGCCTCAGTTTGTACAACCCTATTCTTGTGAAAACGTATTGATTGAAGGGGTAACGATTACCAATTCGCCGATGTGGATTTTAAACCCGGTATTGTGCAACAACGTTATAATAAGTAAGGTTAAGGTGGAAAGCGAAGGTCCCAACTCAGACGGTTGCGATCCGGAGTCCTGCAGAAATGTGTGGATAAAAGATTGTTACTTCAAAACAGGAGACGATTGTATTGCCATTAAATCGGGTCGTAACCGTGATGGCCGGAAGATCAACGTTCCCTGCGAAAATGTGGTGGTACAAAATTGTACATTGGTGAACGGTCATGCCGGTATTGGTGTGGGCAGCGAAATATCCGGCGGGGTAAAGAACCTCTTTTTTGAGGGTTGCAAGATGACGAATGTGATGTGGGGCATTCGTATCAAGACGAGTTCGGCAAGAGGCGGCAACAACAGCAATATTTTTATCCGGAATGTGGAAGCAGAAAAAATCTCAAACCAGGCTATCTGCATCACGATGATGTATGAGGATAAAGGCGATTTTATGCCATCCATAAACAATATCGGGATTAAAAATGTAAGGATAAACGGCGGGGGCAAAGAGGGAATCGTCATTGAAGGTTATCCCGGATTTCCAGCGAAGAACATTCTCTTATCCGATGTGAATATAACCGATGTAAAAGTCCCCATGAAAATTTCCAATGCGGAAGGAGTATACTTTAAGAACTCATTTATCAACGGACAGAGAATAGACTAATAATCAAAGAAATATACTTATGAACTTGAGAAAGACTATTACCGGTATTAACCTGCTGCTGGCTACACTTTGTACTGGCAGCGTAATGTCCCAGGTGTTAATGCCCTCAAAAGGTTTGGGTAAACAAATATCGTTGAATGGTATCTGGAAATTCAAATATCTTCCTTCATCGCAAATCGGGAAGGATACCGCATTTTTTGTCCCCCCAACAGATGTGTCCCGTTGGGCTGATTTCAAAACTCCCGGTCACTGGGAATTACAGGGATTTGCTGAACCTTTCTATGGTAAAGAGCTGAAGGAGGGAACCGGTCTTTACCGCACTGCTTTTACTTTACCGTCTGACTGGAAAGGACAGCCCATCTATATTGCTTTTGATGGCGTGCAATACGGATATCAGTTTTGGGTAAACGGGAAATATGCCGGTAGCTTCAATAGTTCCTTTAACCGGCAAACCTTCGACATATCCTCATTCGTAACACCGGGAAAAGCGAATGTGTTAGCCGTTCGTGTAACCACCCGTTCAAAAGGGTGGGAGTTTGATACCAACGATTGCTGGTCGCTGTCGGGCATTATTCGTGACGTAACCGTGTTTAGTCTGCCGATTACTCACATCAAAGATTTGGTGGTGAGAACAAATGTGGGCAAAACCGATGCTACGCTATCGGTTTCTGCTCTCGTAGAGAAATTATCAGGCGGTAAATTCCCTGCAACGGCAACGGTTACCGCGATACTCTCTGATCCCAGTGGTAAAGTGGTGAAGGAGTTTTCGCTTACAAAAAGCAATTCAAAGACGGCTACCGATACTGTCTCATTTTTCCAGAATATAAAAATAGAAGCTCCCCGTCTGTGGACAGCCGAAACGCCGAATTTGTATAAACTTTCTGTTATCCTGAAAGATAAGGGCAGAGAAATCCAACGATACAATGAAAAGGTCGGTATCCGTGAAGTGACCTGGGATAATGGTATTCTCAAATTGAATGGCAAGCCCATTAAACTGCGTGGTGTGAACCATCACGACTTATCGCCGGTCAATGGTCGCTCTGTAACCGAAGCTGAAATGCTTCAGGATTTAAAGCTGATTCGCGAAGCAAATATCAATTACATCCGTACTTCCCATTATCCCCCGCACTCTCGGTTTATAGAGTTGTGCGATTCGCTCGGATTCTATGTGATGGAGGAAGTGCCTTTCGGATTCGGAGATAACCATCTGAACGACAGATCCTATCTTCCTATTCTGAAGGAGCGGGCAAAAGCAACGCTCTGGCGGGATAAGAATCACCCTTCCGTTATCGTGTGGAGTGTGGGAAATGAAAATCCCCTGACACCGATGTGTGTTGAAGTAGGAGAGTATGTGAAGCAACTGGACCCGACCCGTCCGCACTGTTTCCCGCAGATAGGCTCCTATTTTCGCAAAATATACGAGACCATTCCTGCCTCTGTCGATATTTTATCACCACACTACACCGTTCCGTCGGTATTGAAGGAATATGCCAACAAGTTTGACCGTCCGATGATTGTGACAGAATATGCTCACGCGTTGGGGCTTGATTTTGACCGGGTAGAAGCGCTCTGGGAAATTATGTACGCCAATCCAAAACTGGCCGGCGGTTCCGTATGGCATTTCTTTGACCAGGGCATTTTGCGAAAATCGAAGGAAAAGACCATCCCCGGCACATTTACCACTTCGGTATGGCTTGATTCGGTTACCGTGTACGACAATTGCGGCAATCAGGGTGCTGAATGGTCTTGTTTATGCCAATCGTGTTCCGCAGGTGGATTACTGGCAATTGCGCAAGGTGTACACGCCTGTCAAACTAATGGATGATACCTTGCACGTTTATTCCGGGAAGCAGACCGTTACGCTGAAGCTGAATAACCGGTACGACTTTACCAATCTTTCGGAGACTCAGTGCAGATGGGCCCTTTATGCCGATGCTACGGTGTTGGAGTCCGGAAACAGTTCTCTGGATTGTGCTCCCCACAATACAACGAATCTGAAGATTAATATCAATCTGCCGGAAAAGGCTGATGCCGGTTATTACTACCTCAAGGTTCAGTTCAGTGACAATCAGAATTATACTTTTTATGAGAAAGTCTATCCGTTGCAGGTCAAAAACCATGCAGTCGATTTTCGTCAACAATTGGCATCCAAAGCGGTGAAGCCTGCATTGAAAGCCAATACTATCTCTTTGGGAGATTTCAAACTGGGATTGAATCCTCAAACGGGAATGATTCAATTGTCAAATATTTCCGGTGCAAAACTGATTGCTGACGGCCCTTATGCCCGCATGGACGTAAAACCACCATGTCGGAACTGGCTACCACCAGTAAACCGGCAGAAAAGAAACCGGCTAATATTGATGATCCATTGATGACGGAGAAAGCTGCCTCTGAGAGTAACCCAGTCTGGACTCCGCATTTGCTTACACAGCCGCAGGTTAAAGTCGAAAGCGTTACAGCCAGACAGATAGTAGTGAATTATACTTATGAACGCCAAAACGGTAAAGGCCAGTTATTGCAGGTAAGGTGATCTATACGGTTTCTGATAGTGGTTGTATCGATGTGCAATACCGCTTTGTGCCCAATCAGGCCAAAGGCGTTGCACTGGAAGCGGGTATCTCGTTTCTTTTGCCTGTCAGCCTGACCGAGTTTCGTTGGGTGGGTAAAGGCCCGTATCCTGCCTATCCGGGGAAAGACAGACTGGACGAATTCGGCCTTTACCACCTGAACAGTGCAGACCTGAACTATCAGGGTAACCGTGAAGATGTGGATCTCGCTCTGTTGACAGACGCACAGGGAAAAGGCATTGCCATTGTGGCGAATCAGGCTGATATTGCTGTGGAAAATTCTCCGCAGGGAATTGTGTTCAGTCACAATGCATACGTTTCCGGTCGGTTCAATAAAGGCAGCATGCCTGAACAGAAGGTCAATGTGGGAAAATTGAAGGAAATCTCCGGTCGCTTCTCTATTGTTCCGCTTGATGGCAACTGGCCTGACCTGTTGCAGAAACTATTTGGCTCACCGACTAAAGTGGTGAAACCGTTTGTGCCATTTTATAATAGCTATGACCAGTAAAGTATTTGATGAGTTTAGAAATAAGAGTTATACAATGAAAAATACAAAAAATCTAATCCTTCTTTTTTCAATTCTGTTTTTACAGTTCTCGCTAGAATCAGGCAAAGCAAAAGAATTGAAAATTATTTCCAAATTTCAGGTTAACGCCTTCCCCCTTGTCCAAAACAGTTCAGCCACAGCTATACTGACCGATGCAAAGGATGCAGAGGTGGTAAACATTGCGGCAAAATGCTGTTTCCAGCGATATAGAGCTGATAAGCGGGGCAAATCTCCGGTTATCACCAGCCTGAAAAAGACCCGGCCATACCTCGTAATTGTAGGAACCATTGGGCATTCGCCTATATCGACCAATTGGTCAGATCAAAGAAGCTGGATGTTTCCAAAATCAAAGGCAAGTGGGAAACTTTTACCATCACCACCGTCAATGCACCCATGACTGGTGTAAAACAGGCATTGGTGATAGCCGGTAGCGACCGTCGCGGAACCGCTTACGGCTTGTTTGAACTTTCCCGTATGGCCGGTGTATCACCCTGGGTATGGTGGGCCGATGTTACTCCGGCTCCGAAAAAAGAGCTGTATGTAACTCCGGGAACATTCGTCATGGGTGAACCTTCAGTGAGGTACAGGGGTATTTTCATCAATGACGAAGACTGGGGATTGAATCCCTGGGCTGCACGAACACAGGATACCGATATTAAGGATATAGGCCCGAAAACCTACGCCCGGGTGTTCGAACTCATGCTTCGTTTGCGTGGCCAACACCATCTGGCCGGCGATGCACGACAGCACCAAAGCATTTTTTCATTATCCGGAGAATCCGGTAGTTGCTGATAAATATGCCATTGTCATTGGCTCTACCCATTGTGACCAGATGTTGCGCAGTAATACCTTTGAATGGCAAACCGGTTTTGAGAAAGAGTATTGGCGTAAAACCGGGGGAATATCGTTACGATACCAACAGACTGCAGGTTTACCGATACTGGGACGACCGTGTGAAGGCTGTCCGGAATTATGAATCGATGTTTACCATTGGTATGCGAGGCGTGCGGGATGGCGGTATTGTGGGACCTCCGACCAGCGAGGCCAAAATTGCTTTGTTGGATACGATTATTCGCGACCAACGGGGGATGTTTCAACGTTATCTGGGAGATGCCACGCAAGTTCCGCAACTATTTATCCCTTATAAAGAGGTGCTTGATTTATACCGCAAGGGCTTACAGGTCCCGGATGATGTAACACTGGTCTGGACGGATGATAACTTCGGTTACATTCGTCAGTTATCCACACCCGCCGAACAAAAACGCAGTGGTGCCAGTGGTATCTATTACCATCTGGAGTATCTGGGGAAACCACACGATTATACTTGGTTGAGTACAAACTCCCCTTCGCTCATTTCGTATGAGATGACCAAAGCTTACCAATTCGGAGCAACCCGTTTCTGGATGGTGAATGTGGGTGATATCAAGCCTGCTGAAATGGAAATCCAGTTCTTCTTAGACCATGCCTGGAATGTGAAAAAATGGATGCCTGAAAATGCGTCTCAATATGCAGCCTACTGGGCTGAACAAACCTTCGGTAAAGAGTTTGCCCCCGAAATTGCCGCTATAAAAAACGAATATTACAGGTTGGCTCAATCGGGTAAACCCGAGCATCTCGGAATCCTGCGTTTTGATAGCAAAAGCAGACAACAACGCCTGGATAATTACGCTCGTCTGGTGGAAAACGTGGAGGAAGTAAAAGCGCGACTACCGCAACGCCTGCTCAATGCATTTTATGAACTAATTGAATATCCGGTCAAAGGCTGTGCCTTGATGAATCAGAAGATATTTTACGCACAAATGAGCTTTGACGCTGTAGCAACCGATACAAATCAGGCTCGTGAATTTTCCCTGAAAGCAAAAAATGCCTTTGAGCAGATTCAGTCATTGACCCGATACTACAATACCGGCATTGAAAATGGAAAGTGGAACGGCATGATGAACTACGCTCCCCGCAATCTTTCGGTGTATGATATGCCCAAGGTGGCTGTGCCGGAAGTCCTGAGCGAGCAGGAGAGGGGGATTCGTAAATACGACCGCCGTTACCTGGATACTGTGGCGGTTGCAGCTGATTTAACCCCGGGCATCTACTCTTTTTATGCCAATAGCTTCAAAAACAAGAAGGAGGTGGTGAATGAAAGAATCATAACTGTCGATGGATTGGGGCTAAACGGAAACAGCATATCCCGCTATCCCTTCAATGGCATTTCCTTCAAAAAAGAGAATTGGGATAAAGCTCCGTTTGTGGAATATACTCTTTCGATGAAAGCCGGCAGTTACGAATTATCCCTGAAGAGTTTGCCTTCACAGGCTATTCATGCCGGACGTAGTCTGGCAATGGCGGTCTCTGTGAATAACCAACAGCCGCAGTTTGTGGATGTCAATCAGTCCGGAAGTGAAAAGAAATGGAAGATCAACATCATGCGTGGATATTCCGAAGCGACAGTGCCGGTCAATATTGATAAAGAGGGGGAAAGTATAATAAGAGTCTATCTGCTGGATACCGGACTTGCGTTGAGCCGGATTGATATCAATCTCAGGTGATGAAATATGCAATGTGGCAATTGTCGTATTGTAGTTGATTAATGAAAACGAGGGTGCAAAGTGAACACCCTCGTTACATCATTTATGGACGAATTCCAATGGTTTGCCAGGATTTTATTCCGTAAATCTGACAAACTTAGAAACCTCAGTTCTTCTATAGAAGATCAACGTATCAGAAGTAACTTTATATCTCACCTGGTTCTACTGGGTTTAGTGTGGAAAAAGGCTCAAATCCCCGTGAAAGAAGAGAATGGCTACTCTGAAATTCTGGGTATTCCGGTATCCCCTCCCAACAGTTTTGAGTTCCTGAATTGAACCATTTATCCTCTCAGCCCGGGCATTTGTTGCACCTGTTTGTATCGCATTTATAATACCAGGCTGATGACGGTCAAACATTTCCACTACTTTATTGACTTCTGATATATTGGTTCGCATTGCATCCATTCGCCAAAATGCGTACATAGAGATAGCTTCGGCTCTATCCTGTTTGAATTGAATATCCCGAAAATTCTCTTTTACCCGCCAGGCTCTGGATACTTCATAATTTGCGATTGTTATTGCATCAAACTTGATTTGCTGTTCATCGGTAAAATTCATCTTGTCTTTAAGAAAGAGGTATTTGGTGCGTTTTAAGTCCTGATTCTGTTTGACCTCTCTACGTCTGACTTTATCTACTGCTTTGTTGAGATAACCCACCAAGTGAAAATTATCGTGGCAGTGCAGGGCTTTATCAAAGTACTTCTTTGCTCCATAAATAAAGGCATCCCACATATCAGTACAGATGGTTTTTACATCATCCCTCTGTTCTTTCGATAAGGACGTACAAAGCTGATCTACACTCGATTTGGCACGGCCTTCAACCACGTCAATAACGACACCGGTTTGTTCATCGCTGAGAATACTGATATACTCATGTCCTTTTTTAACTGCTTTCTCATCAATGCTAAGGAAATAATACCGATCGTCTTTATCACGACGACAAAGTCCTCTTTCTACTGCTCTCTGCATGACCCGATGTACCTGGTCAAAACTCATCCGTAGTAATGCGGCTGTTCGGGTTTGACTTTTGGTATGAAGTAATACTTCTATCGTTTTTTTTCAAACAATTCGGTCATACGCTCTGAAACTTCTGCCCATGGAACTTCTACAGACAAGACTTTATCCCCTTTTTTGTAGCGTGGGATACAAGCCCGTAGATAGGTCTTGTATTGCCATAGGTCCAAATGACGCCAGGTACGCATCTTGCGGCGATCATAAATAGCGTAAGATTGACCATCAACCAAAACTGCTGTTTCCGAATATTCTAAGTCAACGTAGATGCTTGATTGAGACTCATCGACTTCTACGGTTTTTACTCGCCATGGGCTTCCTTGCGGAAGTAGAACATGCTCTAAAATCTCTTGTGTATTCATGCTACAAAGATATGTTAACTCACACTAAACCCAGTAGAACCTCTCACCTTAAACATATATCCATTCAAATCAACAAAAAGCGAATCATTTGTTGCTGAATACTTACAACTTGACAAATCATCTAAGTAATAAATAGAATCTGATTTGATCTCAAACTTCGCATTCTCTCCTTTCACTTTTCCCCATACCCCTATTAATTGAGGATTATTCAGCCCTGAAGCAAAAAGAAATGCACCGAAAAGGACCAAACAAAAAAATAGCACAACAATTCTTGATTTCATAATTTACTTATTTTAATCAACCTCAATATGATAAGCTTTATCCCATATCATCCGTAGTCTATCTATCATTGCGCGCAGCCATTTATCGTACGGATTCGCTTACGACGCCATAAATCAAGGTCTTTTGCCTTACCTAAATAAAAAATTCCAGCTCCACTCCTTATCAGCCTATAACTAACAAGGTGTCAACTTTAAAACCGTCTCCTGGCGTATCTATTAATTGGGGTCTCGCGGATTCTTTCTCGGATATTTAAGATACACTATATCTTTTACAATCAGCTTTCCAAATACCTCTCTGACTTCCGGTGTCCAATTTCCATAAGTCCCATGTACCGGAAAGAGCTTACTGATTGAGTCCTCAGGAATCGGATTCGCAAATTCCACTATCAATTCAATTGTTTTGATATTATCCAAAGGTTTTCCACTATAAAATGGCGAAAGGTCTATCGCATCAATCCTGTAAAACAAATCCGAACCGGGCAGGAAACTTACAATCTCGTATTCCAGACTATTAAATATCAACGATGCCGGTTTACCGATAAACTGATCCTTGTGATCAATATAATTGAAAAGTGCATATTGTATTGTATCGTTGTTGAATTTCTTTAGCGATTTGTGAATGATTTTTACTTTCTCATCATTTAAAGTAACACGTTTTGTCGATACACAAGAAGCCATTAAAAGAACTAATAATAAATAGATTGGTTTCATATTTCTGATTTTTTTATTTTCATTGTGTTGGTTTAAAGGTCGGCTTCCAACCAACACAATTAGTCGTTTATCATGGATCCGCCTATAATGTCATTAAAAACCAAAGCCTCCGGCATCACCAGAATAAAAAAGCTCCTGTTCACCACCGAATGGCAAAGCTGGAGCTTTGCTTTAAACTTCGATATATATATATATACTATGCCAAACTACAGGATTGCAACCTACGATTAGCAGCCACCCATAATATTAATTAGTTGAGATTGCTTATTAATCCCTTGAGTTCAGAAATATTATAGGTTCTCTGAATCCCTAACTCTGTTGAATCAAGAATAAATTTTCCACTTGTATTAATCGTGTACTTGTAAGTTGCCTTTTGTCCAACAAACGAGGTTATGTTTGAATAGGAAACATAAGTCGCTGATAAATTTGTATTTCGAATAGATTTAGAGTTAAATCTGCATTTAATTTCGCTTGAGTAAAGTTTACATTTGGTATCATACCAATCATCACGCACAAGCAAATGGTCAATATTAATGGAACTATTCTTTCTTTATCAATTGATAATCCTCCGGAAACCTTGAAGGTGAGCATCCGAATTCAGCCTTGAAGCACCGGCTAAAGTAAGTAGGATCGTTGATTCCCACCATATAGGTCACTTCCGAAACATTATATTCTCCGGAAGCCAGAAGTTCGGCAGCTTTTTTCATTCGTTTTTTGCGAATAAACTCATTCGGTGAAAAGCCGGTAAGAGATTTTACCTTTTTGTAAAAGACAGTCCGTCCCAGTTTGACCATCTGCGCGAAGGTATCTACGTTCAGGTTGGGATCGTCCATTTGCTTATCGACCAGGGCTTCAATAAGCTGGATAAACTTTTTATCCTGATTGGGAAGCTGGTTGATAAATTCCAGTTCCGTAGTATTAGCGTTACCGGCATAGTGTTTACGCAGCAGTTCCCGCTTTTCCAGCAGTTTGTTGATCTGAAGCAGCAGGTGGCTCATGCTGAACGGCTTGGTGATGTAGGCATCAGCCCCCGCTTCTATGCCTTCGCTGTTGTGCTCGTCGGCGATGTAGGCCGTGAGCAGAATCACCGGAATGTGGCAGGTTTCGAAGTTCTCTTTCAACCTGCGGGTCAGGTCAAACCCGTTCATGCCAGGCATCATTACGTCGCAGATAATCAGGTCGGGATCTTCTTCCATACTTTTCTGAATACCTGTATCACCGTCTTCAGCGGTGATCACTTCGAAATATGGATTCAGCTTTTCGTTGAGGAAATCGCGAATATCGTCGTTGTCATCAATCACCAGCACCTTGTATTTCGTCTCAGCGCTTGGGGTATTGGGCAACAGATTAAGTAGGGTTTCGCCATCATTTTCTATAAATTCGGAGAGATTGACCGCTTCTTTCTGATCTTCCCGGGCAATCACTACCTGTTCGTTTACGAAATCCTCCGGTTGATAGACCTTCTCATTCAACGGCAACTCAACGGTAAAGAGGGAACCTCCGCCTTCGTTTTCTTCGAAACGGACAGCCCCCTTGTGTAGTGCCGTAAACTCATTGACCAGCGAAAGCCCGATGCCGGTTCCTGAAGCCGAGAAGTTGATCTGCATAAAGCGGCTGAAAAGCAGGTGCTGTTTTTCTTTGGGTATACCGATACCATTGTCCGATACGGAAATACGGAGCACTCCGGCTTCATGATCTGCTTCCGAAATCAGCAGGATTCTTCCTCCCCGGGGTGTAAACTTGAAGGCATTCGACAGCAGGTTGAAGACGATTTTATCCACCTTGTTCCGATCCAGGTAAACTGGGATGGAAGCTTCTGAGGGCAGGAACTCGTATTCTACATTCGTTCGGAGAGCCACGTCGGAGAAGCTGATGAAGATCTCTTTGAGGAAGCTCACCGCATCCACCTGTTGCAGGTTGAGCTTCTGCCGGTTGTTTTGCAGCTTGCGGAATTCCAGCAGCTGGTCGAGCAGGCGCATCAGGTGGGTGGTGTTTTTATCCAGCCCGTTGACGAGGTGCAGCATCGGTTCGGCCATCTTGGCTTTCATCTCTTTGAGGGTATCCACGCTGCCTTTGATGAGGGTAAGTGGGGTACGGAATTCGTGGCTGATGTTGGTGAAGAAATGCAGCTTGTATTCCGTCAGCTGGCGTTCCATCCTGACAGCGCTGTTGAGGCGTTGGATTTTGGTAATCACGCGGAAAGTGAAATACCCTGCCGCGCCCAACAGGATGAGGTAGAGCAGATAGGCCCACCAGGTCATCCAGAACGGGGGCCGGATCACAATCTCAATAGACGTAACCTGATCGTTGGTTTTACCTTCGCTGTCCACCATTTTCACCTTGAAGGTGTATTTCCCCGGCGGAATGTTGCGGTATGTGGCCACGTTGTACGAACCGGAGATGTTCCAGCGTTTCTCATAATTTTCCAGGATATACATATACTGGTTTGTCGCCGGGTTTTTGAAGTTGAGGTTGGCAAATTCGATGTGGAATACCTTATCTGAGGCTTTCAGCACGATCTTTTTGGCAAATGTGACTGACTCTTTTAAAGGTGCTTTTGAATCTCCCACTTCCGCTTCTTCATCGAAAATGGAGAAGCCGGTCAGGGTTACTTTGTTCTTTTGAGGGATATGCTGACTCAACTCATTCGGGAAAAAGGCATAGAATCCGTTGAGGCTGCCCCAGAGCATCCGTCCGTTGCGGCAGGTGTAAGATGCGGTAAACGAGAAGATGTTTGAGGTCAGATCATTCGATATATCCAGTCTTTGAAACATCCCGCTTGGGGTGTTGAATCGGAATAGTCCGTTTTCGGTGCTGACCCACAGGTCGCCTGATGGCGTTTCCTGCATGGCCATCATATTGTCACTGGCCATGCCCTGACGGGTGGAGTATGCCCTGAATAAGCCTTTTCCATCAGCCGTTTCCCCATCAAACCGGTTCAGGCCGCCACCCGCAGTGGCCAGCCAGATGACTCCTTTTGAGTCCTGAAAGATACGGTACACCTTCGGGTTACTCAGGCTCTTTGGGTCTCCCGGTTCGGTGGTGTAATACTTGTAAGCTTTGGGATTGCGAAGCAGTGCATCGGGATTGAACCGCAACACGCCGTTACTGGTCCCCGCCCAGATCTCTCCGTTACGATCCATATACAAGCAGCGAATCGCGCTGACCAGCGATTGCTTGTCAAAGAAAGTGCGAAAACCGTCCGTTTGTGAAGAGCTATTCTTCACACAAAGCCCCTTGTCGAAGGTGGATGCCCAGAGCCTCCCTTTGCGATCGTGCAGTAGTGAAAATACCTGGTCGCTGCTGAGGCTGCCCGTATTTTTCGATCTTCTGTAGTGGACGGCTTCACTGATATTCCCGTTTTTCAGCTCAATAATCCCCTTTCCCCGCGTACCCAGCCAGATGTTCCCGTTTTTATCTTCGGTCATGTTATAGATGTTGGGGCCGTTTTCGATCAAAGTCGTTTTCTCAGTCAACGCGGCGTTATACCGGTACAGACAGCCGGCTTTGGAGGCCACCCAGATATTTCCGCTCCGGTCTTCCAGAAAAGCCCGGATGTCGTTGGCGCTTTCGTTTTCAGAAGCCGGTGCCGGATAGAACAGGCTCACTTTACGGCCGGGGATGGACAGTTTGTTGAGGCCTACATTTTCCGTTCCCACCCAGATGTTTTTATTCTTATCGAGCAGGATGGTTTGCAGATAGTTGGATGAGAGTCCGTTTGAATTACCCTTATTGCAGGTGTAGTGAGTCAGCGCTCCGGTAGTTTTATTGTAGCAAAAGAGTCCGTTTCCGTAGGTAGTAATCCACACGTTGTAATGTCGGTCACACAAGAAGTGGAATCGCTCTTTGTCAATACGTTGCAGCAGGGAGGAGGGCATCAGGTTGAGCTTGACCACCCGGTTGTTTGCGGGATTCAGGAACCATACGTTTCCCGAGAAGTTGGAAATCCATATTCCACCTGCTTTTTCCATTTGCAGATAGGGGGTGCCTGATATCTTTTCTCCGAAAACCTTTTCTCCCGGCGTGGTTTCTCCGGTAGTCAGATTGTAAAAAAAGAGTCCGGCAGCATCGGTCTGGATGAGGATACGTTTGCTATCGATGGCGGTCGTCTTGAGTATCCGCCCCGTAAACCGGATAGTGGCGGGCACATCAAATCGTTGGCTTTGCAGGTTGTAGATTTTGACCGTTCCGTTTGGGGATATGAAATAGACTTTCTTATTCACCTCATAAGCTTTGAGAAAGCGGTTCTCTTTTTCCCGGGGGGACTGGGTGAAAATGACATTTCCGTTCATTACCCGGACCAATCCCTTTTGCGTCAGTAGCCAGATGCCGCTTTGGCTGTCTTCGAAAACAGAGGTGATGTTGTTTGAAGGAATCCGGTTCCCGGATTGAGTGGTGGAGTAAACGGTTTTACTGATTTTCCCATTTACAAAAGAGATCCGAATACATCCGGCGTCAGTGGCCGTGAGCCAGATATTTTTATGTTTGTCCTCATAGAAAGTCTGGCTTTTGAGTAAAGATGAATTATTGGCCTCGTTCAGGGGAATGAACTTTTCCGTCATGGGATCATAACAGTGGATGGCGTCTTCGTAGGTTTTCACCCAGATATGGCCGTAGCTGTCTTTGTACAGGGAATTGATGTTGTAGCTGGAGAGAAAGGCGCCGCTCCTCTTTTTCAAAGGTTTTATGCTAATGCCGTCGTACCGGTCTAGTCCACTCAACGAGCCTACCCAGATAAATCCGCTGTTGTCCTGAAGCGTGCAATGGATGTTGTTGTGTGAGAGTCCGTTTTGGGTATTGATGTGCTCAATGTACGGACGGTTTTCAGCAATGATGTGAGTGAATGAGAATAATGCAAACAGTGCAATCAGGTATTTTGCTTTTGAAAACATGGTCTGTAGATTTTTTCCGCCCCAAACCTCTAAAGGGGCTTTTGCCTCAGTGAGATCTGAATCTGGTTTTGTTTCCATCAGGGCACAAAATCTGTTGTTTGTACTTCAGCGTAAGTCCCCTTCAGGGGACTTAGGGGGGGATTGTGCCAGAAATGGGCTGTTGTTTAATGCAAATATACCTTTTTTCCCCCGCAAGGAAAATTACCGCAGACCGGGAAGTCAGATTATACATGGATTTGTACAAATATCGCTTAGGAATGGGAAAGGAAAATCCTTATAAGATCCCTATGTGTTGTGATTTAATGAATATCTTTACCTTGATTATCAGTGTGGTAATTATTTGTACAGGTAAATGTACAATAGTGAAACATTTTTCCGGAGCTACAGATTAGCTTTGTCCTGTGTTTTCCCGGATACGAAATGAATAATAAATCCAATAAGTTATGAGTAGAGAACGAAACCTTCTATCTTTTACCGGTTGCATTAAACGCACAACGTACAGAAGTGCAATCTATTTCTTTCTTCTGTGCTCTGTTATTTCTCCTGCTGCAAAGGCGCAGGCGAAAGCAAACGGCACGTTGAAAATAGTCAGTGAACCTACACCCGGAGCTTTCCCGCTGGTGCAGGCAAAAACAGCACCGGTGATTCTGGTTGATGCCACAGATGCAGAGGTGGTCAACATTGCAGCAAAAGCTGTTGCCGGAGATATTGAACAAATCAGTGGTGTGAAACCGGAGGTGATTTCCTCCCCGAAGAACAGCGGAGAATACCTCGTCATTGCCGGAACGGTAGGACACTCTTCGTATATTGACCAGCTGGTGAAAGCCAGAAAGCTGGATGTTTCCACCATTCGGAACAAATGGGAATCGTTTACCATTGCCGTGGTCAACGCTCCGATGAAAGGCGTGAAACAAGCGTTGGTCGTGGCCGGTAGCGACCGTCGGGGAACGGCTTATGGCCTGTTTGAAATCTCACGCCTGGCGGGTGTTTCACCCTGGGTGTGGTGGGCAGATGTTCATCCCGAACAGCGCAAATCGCTTTATCTCCTGCCCGGAACATTGACTTCCGGTGAACCGTCGGTGCAGTATCGCGGCATTTTTATTAATGATGAAGACTGGGGATTGTTGCCCTGGAGCAACCGGACATACGAACCATCAGACGATAAAGGACATATTGGCCCGCGTACCCATGAACGCATTTTTGAATTATTGCTTCGTTTGCGTGCTAATACCTACTGGCCGGCTATGCACGAAGTTACACGTCCTTTCTTTATGACAGAGGGAAACCGTGCAGTGGCAGAGAAATACGCCATTTTTATAGGTTCATCTCATTGCGAACCTATGGCTTGTAATGCTGCGGGCGAATGGAAGCGAAGAGGTACAGGAGCCTACGATTATGTCAACAACAGCAGTTCGGTATATCAGTTCTGGGAAGACCGGGTGAAAGAAGTCGCTGGTCAGGATATCCTTTATACGGTGGGAATGAGGGGTGTACACGATGGGCAAATGCAGGGCGCTAAAACCATCAGTGAGCAAAAAGAGGTATTAACCAGAGTGTTTAAGGATCAACGTGAATTGCTGAGAAAATATGTCAACAAGGATGTCACTCAAATTTCACAGGTTTTTGTTCCCTACAAAGAGGTGCTGGATGTGTACAATGCCGGCTTAAAGGTTCCCGAAGATGTAACATTGTTGTGGTGCGATGACAACTATGGCTATATTACTCATTTTCCAACTGCTGCAGAGCAGGCGCGTAAAGGTGGCAATGGCGTCTATTATCATATTTCTTATTGGGGGCGTCCTCACGATTATCTTTGGCTCGGAAGCACCAGCCCGGCTCTGATCTATCAGCAAATGAATCAGGCCTATAATCGAGGCATTCAGAAAATATGGATTGTGAATGTGGGAGATATTAAGCCCGGCGAATACCCGACAGAGCTGTTTCTGGACATGGCCTGGAATATTGATGAAGTCAGACAGCAGGGCGTAAAATCTCACCAGGCCCGATTCCTGGAGCGTGAATTTGGCAAGGACGTTGCGACTCAACTGAATCCGTTTATGGAGGAATACAACCGGTTGAATTACATTCGAAAGCCCGAATTTATGGGAAATACCCGGGAAGAAGAGAAAGATCCGGATTTTAAGAAAGTAAAAGATTTGCCCTGGAGCGAATCAACTATTCATGCACGTCTGAACAGTTTTCAGGAGCTGTCCGATAAGGTAGAGCAATTGTCTTCTCTCATTTTGCCTGAAAAAAGAGATGCGTACTTTCAGTTGGTTAAATATCCGGTTCAGGCAGTTAATCAGATGAATAAGAAACTACTGACAGCACAACTGGCCCGTCATGGCAAAGCCGGTTGGGCCGAAAGCGATGCCGCATTTGATAGCATTGCTGCCCTTACTAAAGTGTACAACAATGCCAAATGGAACCGGATCATGGATTTTCAGCCCCGGAAGCTGCCCGTATTTAACCGGGTAAAGCGCGATACGGTTTCTGCTCCCATGATATTAGATCGTAAACCGATGGCTAAATGGAATGGCGCCGATTGTACCAAGGGTACTCCTGCACTTTTCGAAGGATTAGGTTACGAAGGAAAAGCCGCAGGTATAAATAAAGGTTCGGCATTGACTTATTCATTCGACAACTTGCAAAAGGATTCGGTAGAGATTGAAATCCGGTTACTACCGAATCACCCGGTTCAGGGAGGTAAATTACGTTTCAAAGTAACGCTGGATGGAAGCCCGTCGCAAACGGTATCGTACGAAGTCAGGGGCCGCAGTGAGGAGTGGAAGAATAACGTCCTGTCTAATCAGGCAATCCGGCGGGTGGTTTTACCTCTTGGTAGATTAACGTCCCATCAGTTGGTGATTGAAGCGCTTGACGAGGGGGTAGTGGTAGACCAACTATTCATATATTGATTGAATCTCCAGAAACAACGTCTTTATATTTATAAAGTGCAACATTGAAGTTAGTTTGTACTATTCGCCCCCGTTGGGGACGCTGCTCTAATGTATCGCTGGGCGTGTTCCAAAAGTCCTAATTGAACGTGAAGGAAGATATAATTGGCTCTATAACGTTTCAGGTGGGTAATATGAATTGGATAGAGCACTGTAATATTACAGTTTAGTAGGTCGATATACGGAAATCCATTAAAGAATGGAACGCGGATTTACGCAGATTAAGCGGATATTTACGGATTAACTATCTGTTATAATATAGATAGTTAAGGATCTAAAATTGATTTTGTCAATTGATTTAGTAGAAAATCAAAAATGCTTGCATTTTATCTAATCAGTTTTTCATCCGCCATATCCGCGTAAATCCGTGTTCTATTTCATTTGAGACATTAAAGGTAACCCACCCAAAATGTTATATAACCGGACTATTTTATGGATCTTTATCGTTGATGAAGATATTCATGCATGTTGGCAGCAGCCTTGCGACCGTCACCCATAGCCAGAATAACCGTAGCACCTCCACGTACGATA
This sequence comes from Bacteroidales bacterium, assembly GCA_963662365.2. Lineage (GTDB taxonomy): Bacteria > Bacteroidota > Bacteroidia > Bacteroidales > UBA7332 > CAXXIC01. Next base: position 213,667 of record CAXXPA010000004.1, on the reverse strand, counting down.
TCGCCTCCGGCAAACAGGTCTTTGACATCCGATTGCATAGTTTCCTGATTTACGATAACCGTTCCCCATTTGCTTACCTGCAAACCATCGATTGAGCTTGGGATCAACGGGTTCGGAGAAACACCGACACTCACAATCACTAAATCCACATCAATTTCTTCCTGTGCTCCCTGGATCTCTACCGGACTTCTGCGTCCTGATGCGTCGGGTTCGCCCAATTCCATTTTCTGAAGAATCATGGTTTTTACACGACCTTTCTCATCACCCAGATAAGCGACAGGGTTACTCAAAGTCATAAATTCGACACCCTCTTCTTTGGCGTGTTTTACCTCTTCCAGGCGGGCGGGCATCTCTTCTTCGGAACGGCGGTAAACGATCATCGCACGCTCAGCGCCCAGACGCCTTGCGGTACGTACCGAGTCCATCGCGGTATTACCACCACCGATGATAGCTACTTTTTTACCGAAGAATACCGGGGTATCTGATTCCGGATTGGCGGCGTTCATCAGGTTGACACGGGTCAGGTATTCGTTGGATGACATCACACCGTTGAGGTTTTCACCCGGAATACCCATGAAACGTGGCAATCCTGCTCCACTACCCACGAAGATACCCTTGAAGCCCATATCGTGCAGGTCATCGTAGCTTAAGGTCTTTCCGATGATGCAGTCGGTAATAAATTCCACACCCATATCGCGTAAGATATTCACCTCTACATCCACGATTTTGTTAGGCAGACGGAATTCAGGAATACCGTATTTTAATACGCCACCCACTTCGTGCAACGCTTCAAATACGGTAATCGAATAGCCCAGTTTGGCCATATCACCCGCAAATGCAAGTCCCGCAGGACCGGAACCTACCACGGCAATCTTGATGCCGTTTTTAGGTGCGGTTTCAGGTACGGACATCTGACCACTTTCGCGCTCATAGTCGGCGGCAAAGCGTTCCAGATAACCGATGGCTACCGCTTCTTTGTTCATTTTCTTCGTATAGACGCAGTTTGCCTCACACTGCTTCTCCTGCGGACAAACCCGGCCACACACTGCCGGAAGAGCACTGGTCTCTTTCAACGTGCGGGCAGCACTGAGAAAGTCGCCTTTCTCGATATATTTTACAAAAGTAGGAATATTGATGCTTACCGGACAACCCTGCATACAGGTAGGGTCTGCACAATCGAGGCAACGCTTTGCTTCACACATCGCCTGATCGGCTGTAAGCCCCAGGTTAACCTCCTCGTTGTTGTGGCTGCGGTATCCGGCATCCAGTTCGTTCATGTGAACACGGACAATTGCTGCGCGGTCTTTGGCTTTCAGCCCTTTGCGCAACTCATCTCTCCACGCTTCATTTCTTCTTGCTGCTATGATTGATTGTTCTGACATTTTCTGATCTTTAATATTATATTACAGCTGTTGCTTTTTCTTCTTCTTTGTAGGAAGTCAAACGCATCAGCATTTCGTCGAAATCCACCTGATGAGCGTCAAATTCGGGACCATCCACACATACGAATTTTGTTTTGCCACCTACGGAAATACGACATGCACCGCACATACCGGTTCCGTCCACCATAATGGTGTTGAGCGATGCAACCGTTGGCAATTCATATTTCTTAGTCAGCAAAGAGACAAATTTCATCATTACCGCAGGACCTATGGTTACGCAGAGGTCCACTTTTTCACGTTGAATTACGCTTTCAACTCCCTGGGTAATCAATCCATTGTTTCCATATGAACCATCGTCAGTCATCACGATTACCTCATCAGAGTTCTTCTTCATCTGTTCTTCAAGGATAACCAAATCCTTTGTTCTTGCAGCCAATACGGTAATCACACGGTTTCCTGCCGCTTTGAAAGCCTCAACGATAGGCAACAACGGAGCAACGCCTACGCCACCCCCGGCACAAACTACAGTACCGACCTTCTCAATGTGTGTCGCTTTTCCCAGTGGTCCTACCACATTGGTGATATAGTCGCCTTCGTTCAACCGGCAAATCTTAGCCGATGAATGTCCAACATTTTGAATAACAAGCGTTATGGTGCCTTTATCTTTATCGGCAGCCGCAATAGTCAACGGGATACGCTCTCCCAGCTCCCCGATTCTTACAATCACAAAGTGTCCTGCTTTGCGGGAACGGGCAATAAGAGGAGCTTCAATCTCCAGCTTTACCACTTTCTCCGAGAAGTACTCTTTACTGATAATTTTGTTCATTATGTATAGTGATTTAATAGGAAAAAATATTTCAGAAAATGGTGCAAAGATAGGGGCTATCCCTTTTACGTAAATGAATTATCCTGACATAATGCTTAAAAATCGTACACGTCAGCATTGAATTTAAAATGACCGGGTAATAAATAGCCCCTGCATAGGTAAATTTTATGCAGGGGCTAAAGAACATGTCCGAAAGAGACTAAAAAAGGAGCAATATAAGGAGCCTCTTCTCCTTATATAGAAATATCCCGGTAAAATTTAAACAGGCTCTTATTTTTTCTCCGGTTTATAATCTTCAGGGAAACGTGACGGAGGGCATCCGTATTCAGTTTTGAAGCATTTACTGAAGTAGAACTGATCATCGATTCCGACCATACAAGCAACTTCCGATACATTGTATTGTTTAGTTACCAATAGTTCCGCTGCTTTTCTCATTTTTTGTTTCCTCACAAATTCATTGGGGGAATATCCGGTCAGGTATTTGATCTTCTTGTAGAACAGCGTTCGTCCCATATTTGCTTTTTGTGCAAAAACATCTACCGAAAAATCAGGATTTTCCATATTTTGGTCAACTAACATTTCAATGAGTCTGAGGAACTGGCAATCCAGATCGGGTAGTTCAAACGTTTCGGTTTCACTATCCTGAGCAGGAGCATTGCTTGCATAATGTTTGCGCAGCCTTTCGCGTTTCTCCAATAGCTTGTTGATCTGGAGCATCAGGTGATTCATACTGAAAGGCTTGGTGATGTAGGCATCTGCCCCGGCTTCTATACCTTCGCTGTTGTATTCGTCGGAGATATATGCCGTCAGCAAAATCACCGGGATATGGCAGGTTTCGAAGTTCTCTTTCAGCTTGCGGGTAAGCTCAAAGCCGTTCATGCCGGGCATCATTACGTCGCAGATAATCAGGTCCGGATCCTCTTCCGTACTTCGTTTGATACCTGAATTACCATCTTCGGCCGTGATTACATCGAAGTAGGGGGAAAGCTTATCGAACAGCAGGCTTCGTATATCGTCGTTATCGTCAATGACCAGTACTTTGTATTTGGTTTCTGCGCTGGGAGTATTGGGCACAATATTTTGCAGGGAATCATCTTCACCGGCGATAAACTCGGATAAATCCACAGCCTCTTTTTTGTCTTCCCGGGAAACCATGATCTGCTGGATGACAAAGTCTTCCTTCTCATAGACTTTCTCATCCCGGGGTAATTCCACCGAGAATACAGAACCGCCACCTTCATTTTCCGCAAAAGAAGCTTTTCCTTTATGCATCCTGGAGAATTCATTCACCAGCGAAAGTCCGATTCCTGTACCTGAAGCGGAGAAATTGATCTGCATAAAGCGGCTGAAGAGCAGGTGCTGCTTCTCTTTGGGAATGCCGATACCATTATCTGCTACGGAGATCCGGAGCATTTGAGTCTCCGGGTTAGTCTCTACAGTCAGGGTTATTTTTCCACCCCGTGGCGTAAACTTGAAGGCATTTGATAGTAGGTTGAATACGATCTTATCGACTTTATTCTTATCCAGGTAAATTGAAATCGAATTGTCAGAATGTAAAAATTCATACCCGATATTCATTTTGGCAGCCACATCGCTGAAACTGATAAAAATCTCTTTCAGGAATCCGACGGCATCAGTCTTTTGGAGATTGAGCTTTTGCTTATTATTCTGCAGTTTGCGGAATTCCAACAACTGGTCGATCAGGCGCATCAGGTGAGTGGTGTTTTTATCGAGTCCCTCCACGAGATGCTGCATGGGTTCGGCCATTCTCCCTTTGATCTCTTTTAGGGTATCCACACTGCTTCTGATCAGGGTTAAAGGAGTACGGAACTCATGACTGATATTGGTAAAGAACCGCAGTTTGTATTCCGTCAACTGGCGTTCGAGTTTTACCGCATTATTGAGACGATGGATCTTGATTACCAGTTTGTAACTGAAGTATCCGATCACAGAGGCCAACAGGAAATAGAGGACGAATGCCCAGGTGGATAGCCAGAACGGCGGTTTAATCACTATTTCCAGCGTGGTTACCTGATCATCCCAGTTTCCTTCGCTATTGGCTGTTTTTACCTTGAATATATATTTACCCGGAGGTACATTGCGGTAAGTGGCCACGTTATAGGCTCCGGCGATATTCCATCGTTTTTCATAGTTTTCCAGGATGTACATGTACTGGTTGGCATTCGGCTTTTTGAAATTCAGGTTGGCAAACTCGATATGGAAAACTTTGTCACCGGCCTTGAGAACGGCTTTTTTAGCATAGGTAACCGATTGCTCCAGAGGAGCTCCTGATTCATTCACTTTGGCATATTCATCATAAATGAAAAGTCCGGTCAGTGTTACTTTACTTTGTTTTGGATCATTCTCCCGGAGTTTTTGGGGATAGAATGCGTAAAAACCGTCCAGACTTCCCCAAAGCATTTTGCCGTCACGGCAGGTCAGACAAGCCGATTCGGAAAATATGTTGGTGGAGAAATCGTCCGAGAAGTTATAATTTTGAAATAATCCGGTTTCCGGATTAAGGCTGTGTATTCCGTTTTCGGTACTGATCCAGAGGTTTCCTCTTTTATCTTCCTGAATGGCCATGATATTGTCGTTAGCCATCCACTTGTTGGTGCTGTATACTTTGAAAATACCGTTTCCGTCCGGGGATTCCCCCATGAATCTGTTAATGCCACCTCCGGCTGTACCAAGCCAGATGCCCCCTTGGGAATCCTGAAAGATAAAGCGAATTTGCGGATTACTCAGACTGTTTTTATCCTTTCTGTCGAAAGTATAGTGTCTGTAAGCTTTGGGATTACGTAGCAATGCATCGGGACTGAAGCGAAGCACGCCGTCGTTGGTTGCCACCCAGATGTCACCGCGGCGGTCGAGCATCAGGTGGCGGGTAAAGCGAATCAGATTTCCGGTACTGAAAAATGTGCGAAACCCTTCTGTGCCCTGCGGAGTGGTTTTTACACAAATACCGTTACCGAGCGTTGCAGCCCAGATACGTCCTTTACGGTCTTTCAGGATGGAATATACCTGGTCGTTGCTCAGGCTGGAGGCGTTGCCGTTGTGTCTGTAGCTGATGGTATTGGCCGGATTTCCCTGTTTTAGTTCAATAATGCCTTTTCCCTTAGTCGCCAGCCATACGGAACCGGAATTGTCCTGCATCATTCCGTAAACATTTACTCCACTCTGAATTATGACCTTTTTCTGAGATAAAGAAGGATTGTATTGGTAAAGGCTTCCGGCTTTTGTGGCCACCCAGATATTCCGGCTATTGTCTCCCAGGAACGCCCGCACCATATTTCCGTTTTCCACGGTCGTTTCAGGATCCGGGTAAATAATCTGTACGCTGCGGTTGGCAAAAGAGAGCTTGTTCAGACCCTTTTGATTTGTTCCCACCCAGATATTTTCATTTTTGTCTATCGCAATGGATAACAGGTAGTTGGACGATATGGTGTTGCTGTTTTTCTTGTCATACAGGTAATGAGTGAGTTTCCCGGTCGTTTTGTTGTAGCAAAAGAGACCGTTGCCATATGTGGTGATCCAGACGTTTCCATGTTTGTCTTCCACGAAATGATAACGCTCATAGTCTATCTGCTGCAAGACAGAGGCCGGCATCAGGTTTAGTTTAACGCCCTTTTCCCCTTTTGCATTTAAGCTCCATACATTTCCGGAGAAATTGGATATCCATACGCTGCCGCATTCATCTGATTGAAAAATGGGATTGTTGAGGATCTTTTCTCCGAAAATCATCTGGTCAGTCATCATGCGACGGGTTTTGGTATTGTACAGATAGAGTCCGTCATTGGCTGTTCCCAGCAGTATGTAGTCATTGCCCACTGCTGTTGCCTTAATCACATTGCAGTTTGCCGGAAGAGAGGCTTCATTACTGAAACTTCCGTTCTGAAGGCTATAGCGGTCAATCTTTCCGTTCTTTGTGGTAAAAAAGACGCTGCTGTTTTGTTCGAAAGCTTTAATATACTGAAGTTGTTGTCCGTTTTTGCGGATGTTTTTCATCCGGCCATTTTCAAGCATCACAAGCCCCTTACCGGTTAAGATCCAGGCATGATGGAGGCTGTCATCGACAATATCCAGAACGTTATCAGAGGGCAAACGATAGCTTTTTTCAGTGGTAGAATATTTTCGGGAAATGATCTTGCCGTCGGTAAATGAAAACCTGATACAGCCGGACTCGGTACTGCCCAGCCAGATGTTTTTTTGCTGATCTTTATACAGGAAAGAATAGTTCACGGAAGAAGCGACCTTATTATCAAACAAAGGGATAAAACGTTCCAGATAAGGATTGTAACATTGGAATATATCTGAGTTGGTTCGCACCCAGATATACCCGCGACTATCCTGGTAAAGGCTCATAATCTTACCACTGGAAAGGGAATTAATATTCCCGGCTTCAGGCTTCAGACTTTTAATTTTGACACCATCATATCTGTCCACCCCGTTCATGGTACTTAACCAGATGAATCCGGTCTGGTCCTGCAGTATAAATCTAATGGTATTGTGCGAGAGTCCCTCGCTTGATGTAATGCGTTCGATCGCGGGTTGGTTTTCGGCACGCAGTATAAGATGCAAAAAGTTAAATGCAAAAAGAGTAATCCAGAGAATTCTTCCAGAGCGCATTTTTCGTGATATTTAGGTTGTAATACAGATGATGATTAGTACAAATATACCTGTTTTTTTATCGTAAATAAACGAATGACAGATGAGGCCGGTCTGAATAATTGAATGGATTAGACTGAATAAAAGAGTGCTATTTCTTTATAGTGGTGCGTAATAGTCATAATGTTAGGTTTTTATGAATTATTGAGTTGCTTTCTTCTTACTGCTATGTAAGAATTCATGGTTTTGTATGCGAACAAATATTACAAATAAAAGTACGATTTTATATATGAATCAATCTTCAGTTCAGTAGGTATTCACTCATTTGTCTTAGTTGAAAGCGGTGGCATAAGTATTTATGATATATAGATCCCTGATGCAAAAAATGTTTAGTGGTAAAATTTGCATGGATGTGTATTTTTTTATATTCACTCTTCTGTTTCAATTGTCTATTTTTGCATAGGAATGGTCTTTGATACCGGAAGAGCATTCTAGCGATCCTGACAAGCCAGTGAATCAGGCCTGGCTGTTTAATAATAGTTGTGACACATAAAGCATTTCAAATAACATTTTAATAGAAAACCTATGAATAAGAAAAGATTTCCCGTTTTCCTGGCATTTATCGGTCTGTTTGCCGGCATTGCCTTTGCCGAAGTAACGCTCCCGAAAATACTTACGTCAAATATGGTTTTACAGCGTGACAGTCCCGTTCCAGTCTGGGGACATGCTGCAGTTGGTGAAAAGGTAAAGGTTTCATTTGCGGGGCAAACGCGGTATGCTACCGCTGATACCAGTGGACATTGGTCTGTGACACTGGCACCATTGACGTTGAATGCCAAACCTGCTGAGATGGAAATCTCCGGATCAAATACGATCGTTTTATCCAATATACTGGTAGGGGATGTATGGTTGTGTTCGGGGCAGTCCAATATGGAATATCCGCTGGATCGTAATTTGAAAAAATATACTGCACCGGGAAAGGGGCAGGATATTGCTCAGGAAGAACTTTCCAAACCTAAATCCAACCAGATCCGGTATATCTATGCAGAAAAGCAACGTGAGAAAGGAGATATTAAATCGGTAGGGTGGATTACCTCTGTTAATGACTCTGTGCTTCGAAACATATCTGCGACCGGGTATTTCTTTGGTAAAGAAATTTATGAAAATACCCGGGTGCCGATCGGGATTATTTCCACATCATGGGGTGGTACCCGTATTGAAGAGTGGACGCCGGCATGGGCATACGAGAAATCACCTGTTTTTCAATCGTTGACGAGGGAGAAAGATTTTAAAATTGACAATATGTCTCCCGGTCTTAAGTTCGAGAGTATGTTACAACCAATTATTCCGTTTGCTATTAAAGGAATGATATGGTATCAGGGTGAGTCCAATTGCATAATAGAGGATCAGAAAACCTATACGGATAAACTAAAACTGATGCTTGAAACCTACCGTACTCTGTTTAACAACCCGGCTATGCCGTTCTATTATGTTCAGATAGCTCCATACAATTATTCCAAAAGAACTAAAGATAAGCTGCAACATTCTCCGGAATTACTTCCCGGGTTCTGGGAAACTCAAACCAATTGTCTCTCATTGCCCTACACCGGAATGGCTGTAACTACCGATTTGGTAGACAATCTATCGAATATCCATCCGTCTTATAAGTGGATGGTCGGTCACCGTCTGGCTCTTTGGGCTTTGGCGAAAAACTATGACCGGAAAGTGTGTTACTCAGGTCCTAAATATAAGTCTGTATCTGTAAAAGGGAGAAAAATTGAAATATCATTTGAGTATGCTGATAGAGGATTGGTAAGCAAAGACGGTCAACCGCTTTCATGGTTTACAATTGCTGGTTCAGATGGTAATTTTATCCCGGCTAAAGCAGAAATAAAAGGTAAAAAGGTGATCGTGTGGGCTGATGAGATTAAAAAGCCTGTATCTGTCCGTTTTGCCTGGAATGAAGCTGCCATGCCAAATCTGTTTAATAAAGAAGGATTACCTGCTATTCCATTTCGCACAAATAAATAATTAGTATAACCCGATATCTCGTTGAAAAGAGGGCGTTCCAAAAAAGATGGAACGCCCTCTTTCCTTATAGATGCCACCTGTACGACAATAATGTTGAGGTGTAATGATCATACAATGAACAGAATCTACATATCAGAGTCTGAGAATGGGGCTGTTTTATTCAATAAAGAGTAGGATTTTATCATCTTCTGTATGGAAAAAGCCAATCGTGATAGAAAATGCATACATCTGTACGATTCTTTATTTAATCCGTTGGTTTATGAATTAGTTTTGCAATGTCAGTTTTTGAAAGACGATGAGTAAATTAAAAGACAAAGCAATTGTGATTACCGGTGTAACCGGAGAGTTGTGCTGCAACATAGTTTGAAATTTAAATAAGATAAGAGGATTTTTTTCTCTTTATCCCATTCATAAAATAAAATAGAATATGAAAACCTTTGAACAATCCTGGCGTTGGTACGGGCCCAATGATCCTATTACGCTGAAAGACATTCGTCAGACCGGGGCGACCGGTATCGTATCGGCTTTACACCATATTCCGGTAGGACAAGTATGGCCGGTGGAAGAAATTAAAGCCTACAAAGAGAATATAGAAAAAGAGGGTCTGGTATGGCGCGTAGTGGAGAGTGTAAATATCCATGAAGACATCAAGCGCCGTACCGGTAACTTCGAACTATACATCGAAAACTATAAAATCACGCTTCGCAATCTGGCTCAATGCGGCATCGATGTGGTGACTTACAATTTCATGCCGGTAATCGACTGGGTACGTACAGACCTTTTCTATCCGGTTGAGGATGGTTCTAAAGCAATGTATTTTGATAAATACGCTTTCCTTGCATTTGACCTTTTCGTCCTCGAACGCGAGGGGGCTAAAGAAGATATTCCGGCAGAGGATCAGGCTAAAGCGGTTGAGCGTTATAAAACAATGACGGAAGAGGAGAAAGAGCGTTTGTTGCAGGTGGTATTGTCTGGCATTCCCGGTGCAAACGAAGCCTTCACCGTCGATCAGGTAAAAGCGGAGCTGAAAAAATATGCAGGTATTGATGCCGATACACTTCGCGGTAATCTGATTCAGTTCCTGCAAGAGGTTGCCCCGGTGGCTGAAGAGTGTGGGGTCTCTCTGGCAATCCACCCCGATGATCCACCCTTCCCGGTATTGGGCATTCCCCGCATCGGAAGTACCGAGTCGGACTTTAAAACCATTCTGGATGCCGTTCCATCCAAAGCAAACGGGCTTTGTTTTTGCACCGGTTCACTGAGTGTGCGTGCTGACAATGATCTGCCGGGTATGGTTGAGCGTTTGGGTGACCGCATTCACTTTGTACACCTGCGCAGCACACAACAACTGGCTGACGGAAATTTCTTCGAAGCCAACCACCTCGAAGGCAGTGTGGATATGTACAATGTGGTGAAAAATCTGCTTACAGTGATGCAGAAACGCAATATATCGTTGCCGATGCGTCCTGATCACGGACATCAGATGCTGGATGATCTTAATAAAAAGCAGATCTTCTACGGATATTCGCTTATTGGCCGTATGCGCGGTCTGGCTGAACTGCGTGGTCTGGAGATGGGTATTGCAAAAAGCTTTTATGCATAGAATAGGTGTTTTCAATAGGTATTAAAGAGTAATATATTTTCAGTAGGTATTTAATATAGTATTAAGACAATTGTAAATAATATATCAATAAAATCAGGTATTATGATTTATGTAAAAAAGAGTCTCTTTAGTAAGAAGATAATGTTCGCATTTGTGGGGTTATTGGGGGCTGTTTTAAGTAATGCTTCGCCAAGGTTTGATGGGTCCTTGCGTGAAACATACAACTTCAATGCCGCCTGGAAGCTTTGCATCGGAGATATTTCCGGTGCGGAAGCTCCCGCTTATAGTGATAAGGAGTGGAAACAGGTGACATTACCCCGCGCTTTTAACGAAGATGAAGCGTTTCGTCTTCATATCGAGCAACTGACAGATACCATTGTGTGGTATCGCAAGCATTTTAAATTACCCGCTTCAGATCAGGGTAAAAAGGTGTTTGTCGAATTTGAAGGCGTGCGCATGGCGGCTGATGTCTATGTGAATGGCGTAAATGTCGGTCTGCACGAAAATGGCGTAATGGCCTTCGGATTTGATATTTCGGATAAGATCCGTTTCGGGGAAGACAATGTCATTGCCCTGCGTATCGATAACAGTTGGAAATACCGCGAACGTTCGACCAACAGCACGTTTCAGTGGAACAACAGCAACTTTAACGCGAACTACGGCGGTATTCCTAAAAACGTATTTCTACACGTTTCGGGAAAAGTCTATCAAACGTTGCCTCTCTATTCGTTTCTGAAGACATCAGGTGTATATGTATATGCCAAAAACTTTGATATCAAAGGTAAGAAAGCAATTATTACAGCTGAGTCTGAGGTGAAAAATGAAACTTCAGCAGCTCAGAATGTCGGATATGAAGTGGTGATCGAAGATATGGACGGTAAAGAGGTTGCCCGTTATGCCGGTAAATCTCAAACTGTACAGCCGGGAGTAACCGCAAAACTTTCAGCCAGTTCATTAGTTAACAACCTGCATTTCTGGAGCTGGGGATATGGTTATCTGTATAACGTTTATACTGTTTTGAAAATCAATGGGAAACCGGTCGATGTGGTAAAAACGCGTACAGGTTTCCGTAAAACGGAGTTCAGAAACGGTATGGTGTACCTTAACGACCGTGTCCTTCAGATGAAAGGTTATGCACAACGTACCTCAAATGAGTGGCCTGCCGTTGGAATGTCTGTTCCTGCCTGGTTGAGTGATTACAGCAACGGATTAGCCGTGGAAGGAAATGCTAATTTCTTCCGTTGGATGCACGTGACAGCCTGGAAACAGGATATTGAGTCATGTGACAGGGTGGGACTTATGCAAATGTTACCCGCCGGTGATGCTGAAGCTGATGTGGAAGGGCGTCGTTGGTCCCAGCGTGCTGAATTAATGCGTGACAATATTATCTACAACCGCAATAGTCCGAGTGTACTCTTGTATGAATGTGGAAATGAATCGATCAGTGAAGAGCACATGGCAGAGATGAAGGCTATTCGTGACCAGTATGATCCTTATGGCGGACGGGCTATCGGTTCACGGGAAATGCTGGACAGCAAAATTGCTGAGTATGGCGGTGAGATGCTCTATATCAACAAGAGTGCGGGCAAACCGATGATTGCCACCGAATATTGCCGTGACGAGGCTTTGCGTAAATATTGGGATGAGTTGACTCCTCCTTATCACAAAAACGGTGCAGGTCCGTTGTACCGGAATGCCCCGGCCATTGAGTATAACCGTAACCAGGATTCATTTGCAGTTACTGAAATACAGCGTTGGTTTGATTACTTCTGCATGCGTGCCGGAACAGGAACCCGTGTAAGTTCGGGTGGAGCAAACATAGTATTCTCTGATACAAACACGCACTGCCGCGGTGAGGAAAATTACCGTCGGAGCGGAGAGGTGGATGCGATGCGCATTCCCAAAGATGCCTTCTTTGCCCATCAGGTAATGTGGGATGGTTGGGTGGATATCGAGCACCCACGCACATACATCATCGGTCACTGGAACTATGCTGATAAAACCGTGAAAGATATTTATGTAGTCTCACCATCTGACAAAGTGGAACTTTTCCTGAACGGAAAGTCTCTTGGAACCGGTGAGCGTAGTTACTATTTCCTGCATACGTTTAAAAATGTAGCTTATCAACCGGGGACTCTGAAAGCAGTTAGTTACGAATTTACCCCTAAATCCCCTAAAGGGGACTTAAAGCCGGCAAAACGCAATGACCGTAGTAGTCAAAGCCCCCTTCAGGGGGTTGGGGGTAGCTGGAAAGTTGTTTCGACAGACACAAAAACAACTGCCGGAGCCCCGGCTGCATTGAAGCTCACGTTGATCAAATCACCTCTTCCGGTGAAGGCTGATGGCGCCGATATGGTATTGGCTCAGGTGGAAGTAGTGGATGCAAACGGTCAGCGTTGCCCTACGGTGCAAACTCCGGTGAACTTCAAACTGGATGGCCCTGCCGAATGGCGTGGCGGTATTGCCCAGGGACCTGACAACTATATTTTGTCAAAAACGCTTCCGGCGGAGTGTGGCATTAACCGTGCACTAATCCGTACTACAACTGAAGCCGGAAAAGTTACCCTGACTGTTACAGCTGAAGGTCTGCAACCTGCTACGATTTCATTTGAAACAACACCTGAAAAAGTGGTTGACGGTTTAAGTATAGATTTACCGGGAGATGGTTTGCCATCTTACCTGTCACGTGGCGAGACACCATCTACACCGTCTTTTAAAGTTTCCCGCAAAACGGTAGATATCGTTTCTGCTACAGCCGGAGCAAATGCCGATAAGGTGAAAAACAGCTATGACGATAACGAAATGTCAGAATGGACCAACGATGGTAAGATTTCAAACGGATGGATTAACTATCAGTTGGCCCGTAAAGCGGTAATCTCTGAGGTTTGCTTCAAGTTTTCCGGATGGCGTTCACGCAGTTACCCCATCGAGATTTTAGTGGATGGCAAAGAGGTGTGGAAAGGAAATACGGAAACTGGCCTGGGATATGTTACTCTTGCTGTGAAGCCGACTTTAGGTCAAAGCGTGATGGTGCGTCTTACCGGAGCAGGAACAGAGAAAGATGCTTTCCAGAATATGATTGAGCTGAACGGAAATAAAGAGTTGGACGGATTTAAAGATCCGAAAAACCTCAATACAAAAGGTCAGCTAAGAATCATTGAAGTAGAGTTTTTTGAGAAAGTGAAATAAGATAAGTTCTCTGACAAAATGGGCAAACACGAAAGATGATTCATTCAGTAGTGTTTGTCCATATTTTTTTATTGAATCAGAAGTGAAAATATGAATTCCAATTACATGAAGATCAGATTAATATCAATAGCATTGCTAATGGCTCTTTTTTGTGTCGGAGCACATAGCCAAACCCGGGATAAAGTACGGGGCTACGGTCCGGGTAATCTTAATCCTGAAAAGGTCTGGGTATTTATCCTTGCCGGTCAGTCCAACATGGCAGGCCGGGGGAAAGTGGAGGCACAGGATACCATTTCATCCCCACGGGTACTTTCTATTAACGAAAATGGCGAAATTATTCCAGCCAAAGAACCTTTGCATTTTTATGAACCCAGGATGAAGGGAGTGGGTTGCGGACTTGCATTCGGCAAAGAACTGCTTAATACTGTCCCGGAGGATGTGACTATATTACTTATTCCCACAGCAGTAGGGGGAAGCTCCATTAACCAGTGGATAAGCAATGCCACGCACCGTAACGTAACGCTTCTTTCCAATTTCAGGGAAAAGGTGGAGATTGGCAAACGCTATGGTACAATCAAGGCCATCTTATGGCACCAGGGAGAATCGGATGCAAAACCTGATGGTATTCAGAAACGGCAGGAAAAGCTTAAAACCCTGTTTACCGAATTCAGAAATACGGTCGGAAATCCTTCGTTGCCAATCCTGATGGGTGAATTGGGCAGCTATTCCAAAACACCGGAGCTATTTAGCCAAATGAACGATCAGATCCGTTTGTATGCTGCTTCAGATAGTTTTACTTCGGTGATTCCGACTTCCGATTTCCAGCATATTGGAGACCGTCTGCACATCAATTCTGCCGGCCAGCGTGAGATGGGAAAACGTTTTGCCCGGGAATATGCCCGTAAATTTATGCAACAGCCGGTTGTGGTGCTTACCTTTGACGATGCAGTCAGAAGTCATTATACGGTTGTTGCCCCGCTGTTGAAGAAATACCATTTCGGTGGAACCTTCTTCGTTTGTGATGTCTCTCAAAAGAGACCGCAGGATACTGCTTTTTACATGACCTGGCCGCAAATCAGCGAACTCAATAGAATGGGGCTTGAAATCGGCAACCATACTGCACACCATAAAAATGTTACCATACTGAGCCGGGAAGAGTTGCAGAATGAACTTCGTGTCATTGAAGCCAAATGCAAAGAGTATAATATCCCGCAACTGGTTTCATTTGCCTATCCGGGCAACCGGTCCGATTCCCTGTCTCAGGTGCGGCTGAAAGAACTGGGTTACCTTTACGGACGTGCGGGTGGAAGCCGTACCTACATTCCCGGGAAGGATAGCCCGTTACAGATTCCGGGTCATACGATGACCGATTCGGAAAGACAAAAAGAACGGGTGATGACTGCGTTAACCGGATTGAAACCGGGGGATTTTCTGGTGTTGACCATTCATGGGGTTCCCGATTTACAACATCCCGATTATTCTACCACCCCTGAGCTTTTCGAAGAATATCTGAAATATATGCAGGAGCATAATTTTCAGGTGATTGCCATGCGTGATTTAAAGAAATATATCGGTCCGGATAAGATGCGTTAGAAGAACTATCAGAACACCTTCAGGATTCTACCGGTCCCGGTTTGTTTTACTTTTTCAATCTGTCCGGCAGCATTTGTTTTGCCAAAGACGATTCCCATACCCAGAACCATTGAATAGCCGGAAAAACCTTCGTTTATATCATCGATATCAGCATTCAGGTTACATTCGATTCGTTCACTGATGGAGGAGGTGGAGAGCCATTCGCTACTGAATACACAGTATGTACCGCAATATCTTTCCATACTTTCTCGATAGTCTCTGTCTTCGTCAGTCCTGTGCACATCGGGTATGAACGCCAGATTGACCATTACCCTGAAATAAGGCAGGTTAAGCTCGTTGGTCAGGTGACAGGCCGGATTGATGGGTGGTAGTGATAACGATGCCGACATTGACTCCCGATCAACTGTAATTTCCGGCATCACACTCACGATCTGTCCGAAAATTCTTCTCCGGTTGGGGCTAAAACCTTCCAGTACCTCTCCATACCGGCTCAGATACACACCCCTGAATCCCTGCTCATGCCCCGTGTCCAAAAGCTGTATGTTTTTACACAGGGCATTGAGCGTCCCGATCACGGGATAATCGGCCTGAGCAAATACGTCAGGTAGTCTTCGGAATATCAACTGAGACATTTTGGTACATCCACCCCATTCGCTGTTGTTCTTACGTACCTTCTCAAAATTCGGGTGCCTCTTAATTCTGCTTTTAGTGGGTCCGCCTTTTGTCCGGACAATCGTTTTATCACTTCCTGCCATTTTGTAGAAGGATACATTCGCGAAGGTTCCTTCCAGATTGAACATATTATCTGCTTTTGCCATATTTTATTTATTAATTAGTGTAATTTCTACAAAGTTAGCATTTATGTTGATTATACCTAGCGCTATGGTTGAAAGTAGGTAGTTATATACATAAACATTAGATCTTCCATAGATATCCCATATCATATTATAATATGGGTTATCTATGGGATATCTATGGGTTATCTATGGAATTACATATAATCAACACCGTTACAGCTATGGAGAAAGGTTGGAAGAATGGGGTGGAAATATAACCTGAAGATGATTCCGTTACCAAAAATCTCTTAAAGGAACACACAAGACGAAAGCTTTAAGTTTAGGACGTGAATATTATGGAAGTCTGAGAAAAGATCTATTGGGAACGATCTTGATACAACGAAACTTGATGCGGGTAATATTACTCAAGTCTTTTCAAACAATGCAAGTACGCAATACTGCTCAAACTGTGGTTGATAATATGTTAATTCATATACCAGTTCACCTTCGGTAATGGGTTTATTCCCAAGTTTGCGCCGGAGCATGATCGGGAGCGGATGCGGGTAGATTTGCAGGTAGGATAACAGGTTGTAAATATTCAGTGGAGATATAAAGAGGGAGCAACCCAGCTTGAATAGCTGTACGAGGTCGGGGTTAGCGTCATTGAGCTGAGAACCGGAGAGAGGATTTCCAAAAAGCCGTTGCATGTGATCAAAGCTTTTGTTATCCCCGTTGATAAATAGGGTGTCGTTGGAGAATTCCTGTGTGGCGACCCATTCCATGGCATCCGCCTGGTTTCCGAAGTGAACGATGCGAAACGACTCTTTATCTTGTGGATTCAATTCTCCGTCTTGCTGATTTAGTATGGCTTGCCGGATACGGGCCAGATTATTGTCGGGGATTGGACTCTCTTCAAGGAGAGTACGGTACGTACAGGTAATTCCATCCGACTTCAGTTTGTCCAATAGCCTGATGATATGAGTGGGGAGCAGTTCACGGGGAAAATGAACCACGATCTCATCGGTAGACGTTAGTAGTGAATCGCGATGGTCAATCAATCCCTTCCATCGGTCGCTCTCACCGCAGATATCAATTCGCTGATCTTCGACTTCTGATTCTATTGCCTACAGCAGGTTTAATTTATCGGATATTCCTGTAACTTGTCTGTTCCAACCGCATAATACTAATTCGTCACGCCAGTGCAGCAGCTCGGAGGCTACCCCGAATTCGTCCACGTCAAACGACTGCTGAATAAAACAACCGGGGTGTCGGCGGATATAGCTCTTCATCAAATTGTAGTAATTGGCTTCACGTTCGGTAGGGGAAAGGTGTCGTCGGGATAATCCGCCGCGCAGCTCCAGTTCTGCCAGCAAACCGGTGTTGCCGACAACCGATTCGTTGACCATGCAGGATGAACGGTTACTAAAATCAATGTAGTAACCACTGTCAAAATAGGGACTATAGTGAATAATCATATTGTGAGGTATTAGTGAATACTCTGTTTTTGCAAATGTATGTAAAATAAAAGTCGGGTTTTTAAATGGGCGAAATGGATAATACAGATATAAGAGATGAAGTGAATTAACTGAACAGCTGTTAACTTTGTGGTAAAGAAATAAATATTATGCGAAATACAGTAGTTCCTCAACGATAAAGTACATTTTTATATAATATTTGTATTGCATTTGTATATAAATGAGGTGAAAAGTTTAATTTCGCAAATAGTTAGGCAGGCAGCAAAGAGTAAGCTGACCAACCGGGTCATTAAACGCCACGGTGGTAAAATGATGAGGGCATCCTGACCAAAAAACGTTTAATCTACCCTCCTACGTCAACTCCTCCTCTTTTGCTTTAGCGTTTGAATAACTCAATGTAAATCTATGATAACATTCATCAGTTATTAACATCGGAAAAGAGGATTACATTTCTTTGACTGATATTGCCAGACATAAAGATTCTGAACATACTGACGATATTATTAAAAACTGGTTACGGAACCGGTACACCATTGAGCTATTGGGCTTTTGGAAAATAATGTATAATTCGGATTCTAAACCCGTCGAATCCGACGGGTTTAGAATCCCAAATAGAATAGAGCGATGACCAAAAAAAGCAGAACGATACAAGTTCAGGGAACTGAAATAAAACTAATAGAACATCTTGATTCTGATTTTATTTCTTTAACTGATATGGTGAAAGGTTTTGGTGACGATACAATGATTTACAGCTGGATGCGTAACCGAAATACACTAGAATTTCTTGGTATTTGGGAAGAGATAAATAATCCCGATTTTAAAGGTAACGAATTCGTTACCTTTAAAAGTCAGGCTGGACTTAATAGCTTTAATTTAACCCCCCGAAAGTGGATTGAAGCGACCCATGCAATTGGAATAATTTCTAAATCCGGACGATATGGCGGAGGTACTTTTGCCCATAAAGATTTAGCTTTTGAGTTTGGCAGTTGGTTAAGTCCGGGATTTAAAATGTACCTGATCAAAGAATTTCAGCGGCTAAAAGAGGCTGAAAATGAACGTCTCGGACTGACCTGGAACCTGCAACGGACTCTGGCTAAGGTTAACTACCAGATACATACCGATGCCATTAAGGAAAATCTTATCCCGGAAGAACTCACTAAACAACAAACCAGCCTCGTATATGCTTCGGAAGCGGATATTCTGAATGTTGCACTTTTTGGTAAAACGGCTCAACAATGGCGGGCCGAATATCCAAATGCAGAAGGTAATATACGGGATGCCGCAACTATCGAACAGTTGGTGGTTTTGTCGAATATGGAAAGCATTAACGCCGTTTTGATCCGGCAGGGATTACCGCAATCTGAGCGTTTGATTCAGTTGAACGCCATTGCCATTACCCAGATGAAATCATTAGTGTCGAATAAGAATATACAAAAACTCAGATAACGGGTTGACTATTGTTTTTACAATCAACTCATAATATCATTCATATGGAAAAATATGCTTTTAATGAATTTATCGATCAGCATGATCTTCATGGTTTCGACGGACTTATCCGCATCACGTAAATAACGGAACATCATACCGTGCAGTCTGGATTTTAAACCTCCTTCTGTTGACCATACCTTCCAGGGAATAGCAGAGCAATAACCTTTTACCTCTTTGACGAATACGTCACTTAGTTGTTTCTACAGAGAATGGGATGAGATTTATAATAGCAATAAATATAAATGGTGCAAATGCAAACTGAAGAGTCAATCTTGAAGAAGTAGAAACATGTGATCAAAGTGAACTGGGTGTCTTAAATTTTGAAACCTATGAAGTAAACATGATAATATGACGGCGGCGATATTGAAGATTCCTTGAAAAGCCTTCATAGTTCGGTACCTGCAAATCCGATACTGGCCGAGCTGATGTATCTGGCTGGTTATATTGAAAGACTCGGTACCGGAACTGCCGATATTGTTCGCATAGCAAGGGAAGCCGGTCTGAAAGAACCTGAGTTCCTGCAAAGCGATGATTTCAGAGTAGTTGTATATCGAGGACAAGCTACCGGACAAGTAACCATGGAAGCTGCTATGGAAGCTACCATGGAAGTTTGTATTGAAGCACAAAAGATAGTACTGGTACTTGAAGGAGAAATGAAAAGATCTGAAATTCAGAAAATACTACAATTAAAGAATGATGATTATTATCGATTACAATATATTAATCCATCAATAGAATTGGGATTGATTGAAATGAAATATCCGGATTCTCCCAAACACCCGAATCAAATGTATAAACTCACGCAAAAGGGGAAAGAACTAAAAGAAGAATTACACAAATCTAAGCAATAGAAAGGGGCACATATCTGAATAATCGCCGGTTAAATGTCGTTTAGATGGCATTTTACCGGCGGTTTTGTTTTACCCTCATAGTGAACTGAGACTTGGAGTCTCGGGCACACTCTTGATATAGGTAATTTATTGTTGTGTGAAAATATCACGTTCGGGTAAGTTTTGTGGTTGATTGTTATGTTTTTGGTTTGTTGTGTGTTATATTTGTGAAAAATATTCACGTTATGATAATCCGTTTCGTTGTCGATAATCTTTATTCTTTTGGCAAAGAAAAAGAATTTAATATGCTACCAAGGCCTAAGTATAGAACATTAGGTCAGCATAAATACAATATTGCAGATTTTGAAATTCTAAAGCTGTCATCTATATATGGTGCAAATGGTTCGGGTAAATCCAATCTGATCAAATCATTGCATCAGCTTCAGGAAATTGTGCGAAGTGAAAAGCCGGTTTCGAATCTCAAAAGAGAACGGTTTAAATTTCATAAGACTGAACAACCGCAAGTATTGGCCATTGAGTTCTTTTACGGAGAACAGGCTTTTTACTATGGCATTGAAATTTATAATCAAATTATTTCAACAGAAGAGTTGTATTGTTCCGGGTTAGGCAAGAATAAGGACAGACTCATTTTTGAACGGAAAACAGATGTTGATCTGAAAACAACGCTCCGGTTTTCTGATGAGTTTGAGTCTGACAAAGAGAGTCAGGTACTTAAGACGGTTATCGAAAAAAACCTGTGCAAACCGGATAAATCAATTCTAAAGCTGCTATCCTCGCTTGATAATCCATTTCTTATCGCCACTAAATCAGCTTTTGACTGGTTTGACAATTCATTACAGATAATACTTCCAAACACGAAGCCGGGAGGTTTGGCTCATCGTATGGATATGGATGCCGAATTCAGAAAGTATGCCAATGATATCATGTGCTCGTTTAATATCGGGATCAATAAAATAGATTCGGAAAAGAAAACATTGAAGGAATTTTTTGGGGTCGAAGATAGTGATGAAATCACCGAGCTGATTAAAAAGGTAAATGATTCTCCACAAAAAATGGTTGGTCTCTGGAGCAAAAAGGGGGAAGAGCTGATACTGGTGGAAGAGAATGATGAATATTTTATCAAGCAAATTAAACTGGAGCATATCGGTGACGGAGAGCAAATAGCGACCTTCGGATTAAATGAAGAATCTGATGGTACCATCCGACTGCTTGACTTTGTCCCCGCATTCAAAGAAATCATTTCATCAGATAAGGTGATCGTGGTAGATGAGATCGAACGAAGCATTCATCCTATGATGATTAAAAAACTGATTGAAAAGTTTTCGCTGGATGAAAAGAGCAGAGGACAGTTGATATTTAGTACGCATGAGTCTAATCTGCTGGATCAAAGCATTTTCAGGCAGGATGAAATCTGGTTTACAGAAAAAGATAAATGCGGTTGTACCGATTTGTATTCCCTAAGCGATTATAAAGAACATAATACCATCGATATTCGAAAGGGCTACCTGAACGGAAGATATGGCGCGATTCCTTTTCTAGGAAATCTGGAAGATTTAAACTGGCACAAATATGATTCTAAAGAATAGGCTTTTTCAAAGGCAGGAACCATCACGGGATGCTAAAAGCTTCTATATCTTTTGTGAAGGAAGAAGCCGGGAGTTTGAGTACTTCGAATATTTCAGAAATCTGGATTCCCGTATAAATGTTGTTCCGGTTCGGACGGAAGAGAGCGCAGATAATTCTCCTACAGGATTATTTAACTTAGCCGTTTTAAAACTGGTCCAATCCAGGGGTAATCCCAATCCAGCCTTTGAATTATTGGAGGATGACGAGGTCTGGTTTGCCATTGATACTGATAAATGGGAAGAAAAGATTGATGTTCTCCGGGAGCTGTGTGAGGAAAAGGTGAAATGGCAGGTTGCCCAAAGTAATCCATGCTTTGAAGTGTGGTTGTACTATCATTTTTCAAAAGAGAAGCCTTCATTTGATCAAATGGAAGAGTCCGCCAAATGGAAGTCCTTTGTAAACCGAACAACATTCAAGGGCGGTTTTGACTCACGTAAGCATCCGATATATGTAAATACAGCTATTGAAAATGCAAAACAGAATTATCAGGAACAAGAAAACGGCTGGCCTGATTTGGCAGGAACACAGGTGTTTCGATGCGCAGAACATTTCTATCCTCTTATTCAGCGAAAGATTGAAGAAGGATTAACGATGATTCCATAAGAACGAAGAGCCAATCAATTACGGGTGAGTAATTTAATCAAGAAATAACCTGCCAGGATAAATAGTAATGTCAATGAGAATGTTCTCTGATTGTAAGGTGTTGATAATTAAGTGGTATCTGTTTTAATTATGGCGGATTCGCCATGATTAAAAGTCAGGCCGGATTGAACAGCTATAAATTCAGCGTGAAGGAATGGAAAACCAACGCCGTGACTAAAAGCAACTGCCGGCAGATTATATGCTCAATATTTCTGCAAAGCGATGATTTTGTGTTTCCCGTTTTGAGAAATAAAAAAGCTGCTCTTATGGAGCAGCTTTGGAAACAGAAATAAGAAGCACCTTATTCTTTTTTAAGAGTTATAATAATGACTCCGTTTTTGCCTTTTTCGCCATAAGTTTTTGTCGCAGCGTCATCTTTTAGCACTGAAACCTCTTTGATTTTATTTGCATCAAGGACTTTCATTTCTTCATTTGTACTTTCTTTTCCGTCGATGATGATTAATGGTGCTTTTTCGCCGGGTTTAGGTGTTACCCATTTAAAATCATTTGTTTTTGAAGCGTTACCATAACCGATCACATTTACGCCACCGGCAGGCGTTTCTTCTTTAGTTCCTCCACCCAATGCAAACCTGACAGGCAACGTATACTTCACATTTACATTTTCACCCTTTTGTTTTCCGGGGATCCAGATAGGCATTGTTTTTACCACGCGCATAGCTTCATTATCCAATTCAGGATCAACACCCCGTACAATCTTGATAGAATTGATTTGTCCGGTTTTGGTGACGATAAAACTGAGAATAACCATTCCCTGAACACCATTCTGTTGCGCCTTGACCGGATATCTCAGATTCTGGGCCAGAAATTTAAACATAGCATCCTGACCACCCGGATATTGCGGCATCTGTTCGACCACAGTAAATGGTTCATCATCTATGGTTACTGATTTTGCGCTCTGTAGCTCTGTTACCTGAGCTTTATTTTCTTTACTTACCGAGGCCAGAAGAGTTTCTTTCGGAGTCTCTTTTTTCAATAAGAGTGAAGAGTGTTCCGGTTGATCGTTGATTACGATCGGATTGTTAGTCGGTTGCGGGATAATGAGCGGAGTCATTTTTTCCACCTTTTTAGCCAAAGCTTCCGCATGATTGGTTATTACCAAAACGGTCGCTAATGGAATCACTAACATATACTTCGTCAAAAAGAGTGACGGGCTCTTTTGTTTGTTCATCATAACAATACGTTTTTTAAGTTCAGAAACATTGAAATTATTACCTAGGTTTGCTGCAGCCGTGTGATGAGTGAGTCGGAGCAAATGGTACTGGTACCCTTTGCTATCGTAGCCGGAATGAATGACACGATGGTCAGCCAGATATTCCAGATTCTGCCGGATGGCCCGCTGAGTGAACCATGAAAACGGATTGAACCAGAAGACTATGCAGGTCAGTTGGCTGAAAATCACATCGATCGAATGCCATTCCCTGACGTGCGTTTGTTCGTGAGCCAGAATTTCGTTGAGTTCGTGTGAGGTATGCTGTTCGGGATTGATAAATATCCATTGGAAGAAAGAGAAAGGCGCTATCTGTTCTGTCAGGGCGATTACCTGAATTCCATGGATTGAAGTAATATGTCCTTTTCTTCTAAGATTGAGGATACTGCTCAATTGTATTAAGAGCCTGATTGTTGCAATGATTATACCTGCCAGATAGATCAGCCAGACTGCGGTAGCGAGGTCCGGTATATTCCACCATTTATTCTGTTGCGGGGCATTGACCACAAACTCCGGCAAGGTGTTGACGTAGTAGGTGACGGCGATTTTGACCGGTTCGTTGTGTTCGAGCCATGAAGAAATATCGATGAACGGATAGACAGCCGAAAGCGCAATACTTCCCATCAGCAGTGTTCTTTTCCAACCGAAAAAAGTATCCCGGTCAAACATCAACCTGTAAAAGGCATAGAAGAGCGCCAGTGCTATCGTGGCTTTCAGGTAGTAGATAAATAGGGGTGTCATGGTATTTCAGTCTTTAATCTGTTGAATTTATTCTTTGTTTCTCAGAAACCTACTCTTTCCCTTTTTCAATCAGACGGATTATATCTTCCAGCTCTTCTTTGGAGATTTTTTTCTCCCGGGCAAAGAATGAAACCAGTTCCTTATAGGAATTGGCGAAATAATTCCTGACTACACCCGACATGAAGGTCTTTTTATAATCCTCCTCTTCAATTATCGGAGTGTATTCATAGGTATTTCCGTAGCGTTTGGAGGAGAGGTAACCTTTTCGTTCCAGATTCTTGATAATAGAGGCTAGTGTGGTGTAAGGCGGTTGCGGCTCTCCGTACTTTTCGAGAAAATCCTTGATAAATCCACCTTTTACCTGCCAAATAATCAGCATGGCTTCTTCTTCCTGTTGTGTTAGCTTTTCCATGATTGTTAGTTGTTTACGAATATGTCGCAATATTACGAATGTTTCGTAGATTAAACAAGGATTTATGGGGAAAAGTTTTCTGTTTCGATGTTTTTTTCTTTACGAGGATTTTTTTTGGGGCTTTGAAACTGACGATCACAAAAGAGAATGCTAAGGAATAAAATCTCAACGTCTTTTTTATTATTTGCTTCAAAATAAAAGAACGATGTATCTTTGTAGAAAATGTGTAAAATAAATTACCGGATTTCTTAGAAGAAAAACAACTCTGTTTTTTTTAATGACGCATGAAAAATATATTGCTTTATTTGTTGATTCTAATCTTTCTACCGGATAGCCTTTGGGGTGGAGAGAAAGAACTTCGTTTTCATTACCTCTCCACAGAAAATGGCCTGCCACGTAACACCACCTATTCCATTACAGAGGATAAATACGGTTTTATTTGGATCGCTACGATTGATGGCCTTTGCCGGTTTGACGGATACAACGTAAAGCAATACTATGCTGAGACCGGGAATCCTAAATCGGTCTATAGCAATCGTCCCAGAATCGTGATGAGAGATAGCAGGGGGGATATCTGGATTATGTTTACCTCCCTTGATCCTGTTTGCAGGTATAACTATGAGACAGATGATTTCACCCAATACGAGAAGAAACAGTTACCCGGCAATCTTCAGAGGTTATTAGCCGAATCTGATATTCGTAAGAACAGAGCCGAAAACAGTAATTACCGATGGGAAATAAAATCCAATCTGCTTGTCCAGACGAATAAGAAGAACCGGCAACAAATCTCTTACCGGTTTAATCCAAAGAGTGATTACGGGCTGAAGGATGGGCTGGTTACCGGACTCTATCTCGATTCACGCAATACATTATGGGTGGGAACCGATGCCGGCGGGGTTTGTTATGCAGATGTAAACCAACCTGATTTCAGGCTACTTCAACTTACAACAGGTACTTCACTAAACTTTAAGGAAACAACGGTCAGAGCCATTAGCCAGACTGATAATGGCGATTTATGGATTGGAACACGCCGAAACGGGATTGTCCGGATGAGTGGGAGTGATCAGCGGTTGACATTTTTCCGGTTTAATAAACAAAAGCCAAATGGAATTTCGGATGATCGTATCCGGAGAATTTTCAAAGATACTTCCGGTCGGTTGTGGATTGGTACAAAAATGGGAATGGATCGTTTTGACCCTTCCTCGAATCGTTTCGTCCATTATCCGGCGATTAACAACCGGCATATTGATAACTGGGTGTATGCCATTGAAGAGGACAAACGGGGAGCACTTTGGGTGGGAACCTGGCAGGCCGGAATTGCACGGTTTAATCCGGAAAAGAACCAATTCATTCCTTATAAGGCCGTTGATCCGGATTATACCTGGAATATACGCACTTTACAGGGAGAAGGAGAACGAGATTTGTGGATTGGCACCGAAGGAAATGGCCTGACCTTATTGAAGCGGAAGCCAACCGGAGGAAAGGAACTGTATTCTTACATGCGTTTTACCCATCAAGCTCAGAGTGATAATTCCTTGTCGGATAACCGGGTCTATTGCCTCTGCAAAGACCGGTTTGGCTATTTGTGGGTTGGAACAGGTAAAGGGTTGAACCGCTTTGATTCCCGGACGGGAAAATTCGTGCATTTTGCAGGAAAAAGATATATTTCCGGCGGAATGATTTTCGGCATGTTGATGGATGAAAACGATAACCTGTGGATTAGTCATCAATATGGATTGACCCGTTTGGATTGCCGGACTTTCAGAACCGCTAATTATACCAATCATGACGATCTTCTGAATACCGAATTTTCAGAAGGTGCTTTTTTCAGAAATCCGAAAACCGGAGAATGCTTCTTTGGCGGTAATCAGGGAATTATCTCTTTTACTCCCAATGCCATAAAAGACAATCCCCATGCGCCCCGTGTAGTGATGACTGATTTACGGATTGATGGCAAGACAGTTTCGGTTCATCAATCGCTCAATGGACGTGTGGTATTGGAAAAACCGGCTTACCTGACTCCATCCGTTACAGTGAAGTGGGCGGAACGCAATATCGAACTGGAATTTGCAGCCCTGCATTTTTCCAATCCGCAAAACAATACCTACGCTTATCGTCTGGTCGGGCTCAATAGCGAGTGGAAGAATACGGATGCGACGAACCGCTCCGTTTCCTACACCAACCTTTCACCCGGGAAATACCGCTTTGAGGTGAAAGCGGCTAACTCCAACGGGGTCTGGTCGAAAGAGCCAACGGTTATGGAGATTATCGTCCTTCCCCCGTGGTGGAAGACGTGGTGGGCCTACACGATCTACCTGCTGATAGTGGCCGGTTTGATTTATGCGGCGTTTAAAATCGTGATTATCCGCGAGAAGCTGAATCATCAAATCCAGATTGAACGCCTGAAAGCTGAGAAGGTGAAGGAACTGGACGAGTTGAAATCGAAATTCTATACCAATGTTTCCCACGAGTTGCGCACTCCGCTGACATTAATCTTAGATCCGGTCAGGAAACTGGTTGAGGGTAAAACGTCCGATGTGCAAACGGTGCGCTATTTCCATCAACTCATTTTTGAAAATTCGAAGCGATTGTTGTCTCTGGTCAATCAGTTGCTGGATTTGAAAAAGGTGGAATCCGGAGAGATGGGACTCAACGTTTCCCGGATTGATATGGTTGGTAAAGTCAGCAGTCTGGTGGGAATGTTTGAATTGCGGGCAAAAGAGCACCGGATTAATCTGGAGTTCAGCTCGGAACAGGAATCTATCCTTACATCTGTGGATATCGATAAGGTGGATAAAATCATCCTCAATCTGTTGTCGAACGCATTCAAGTTTACACCAGACGAAGGAATAATTGAAGTGAGAATCATGCAACCGCAGGATAAGGAGTCATTTGAAATAACCGTCAGAGATAACGGTGCGGGAATAGCAGCTGAAAAACTGGCGAAGATATTTGATCCGTTTTACCAGGCTGATGCTGCCGGACAAAAGCACGGCACAGGTATAGGCCTGGCTCTGGTCAAAGAGTTTGTGGAGCTGCACCGGGGAACTATCCGGGTGGAGAGCGAAGTGGGGCAGGGGAGCTGCTTCAGCATAACACTTCCCGTGGAGGATGGCGAAGAACAGCCGGTTTTATATGAACATGCAGAGTCGGAGAGGGCGGATTTGATCCTCTCAGATACGGATGAGCCAGTACAACCGGAACCGGAAACCGGGGAGTTGCCCATTATCCTTGTGGTGGAGGACAATGCCGAAGTCCGGGAGTATCTGCAACGCACATTACAGCCGGATTTCCGGGTGCAGGTGGCACCCAACGGACGGGAGGGACTAAATATGGCGCTTGAAATTATTCCCGATCTGGTACTCAGCGATATTATGATGCCGGAGATGGGCGGTGTGGAACTTTGTGAACGACTTAAAACCGACCAGAAGACCAGTCATATCCCGGTGGTGCTGCTGACGGCCCGCCAATCCGAAGAACTGAAAATCACCAGCTACGAAACCGGGGCGGATGATTACATCACCAAGCCCTTTAGTACAGCGACATTGCAGGCACGCATCCGCAATCTGATTGAGTCGCGGCAGAAGCTCCGGCAGTTGTTTGACAAAAGTACCGGATACAATACGCAGGTGATTGCGGTCAATCATCTTGATAAGCAATTCATGGAGCAGCTCGTCACCCGAATCCATGAAAATATGGCCAGCGTAACGTTTGATGCGGAAGAGCTGGCCTCCATGATGAACATGAGCCGTCCGCAGCTCAACCGCAAGATCAAATCGCTGACGGACAAGACCACGAAGGAGTTTGTCCTGACCGTCCGATTGAATAAAGCTGCCGAACTTCTACTCTCAGGACTTTACACGGTTGCGGAGATTTCCGAAATGGTGGGGTACAGCGAGCCGGGTAATTTTACCCGCAGCTTTACGCGGGAGTTTGGCGAATCTCCTAAAAACTACATCGCAAATCAGCGGGATTGATATAACGATTGAAAACGGGTGCACGTGGTGTTATCCGTTCAGGCTTTTGTTTAAAAGAGAGGAATAGCTTATCATGTAGATCTTTTTTACATTTGTAGGGTATTAATTCAAAGCAATAAGATATGAACAACCATCTGGATTACATCAATCATACACACGACTTCGATTTCCGAGATCTGACCGAAGGTGAGATTGTGTATTGGGGCGAAGTGCTATTGCATACTGACAGTTCTATAACAGATAAGAAAAAAGCATTGGGCATATTGGCACATGTGGGTAATCTTACGGCGTATCAATCTATAAAGGAATATTCGAGACAGCCTGACGAAGGTCTGGAGGAGTGGGCTAAACTAGCATTGGGTGAATGTACCCTGTTTTTGCACGGAGAATTGTGCGGTGATGATGCAAAATTTGTCTTTACCGGTGTGGGGGCCAATAATGATATGCTTCGGATTTATTTTATGTTATTGACTGCTGATGAAAAAAATGCGTTTGAAGCCTGGCAATATTCAATCATTGAAAAGGAGCTGTCCGATATTGCCCGGAATCTTGATTGTGAGATTGAGTGGTTTAAACACAGTGATACCTATATTGGTTTCAGTATATTAATGCCGGTAACTGTATCTCTCGCGACGTTTATCGAAAAAGGTATTGCCGATTGTAATCAGTTCGGGAGTTATCTGTTGGAGGATTATTATGCCGGAACGGGCGTGCCTGACGAGCAAGAGATCAAAGAGATTATCCGGATTGTCAGGTATGGTGAAGAGGGTGAATAAAGAAACAGTAATGAAAGTTGGTTGAAATTCCATAATTACATTTAACTATGAAAACCCATTTTGATATTGAGAAACTTGTAAAGTATGGCCGGATTGAGAATGAGCTGGATTATGAAAGAGCTCTGATAGCAGATCGGAAGCTACGGATTTTGGCTAAAGAGAATACTCATTTCAAAGAGCTCCGAAAAAGACTGAGAGACCTAATCGGGCAATATGAGGAGCAAAACTGGAGTTCCGAAAATGATGTTAGTTCCGAAAAAATCAAGGAAAGTGATCTGGCGGAATTAGTTGCTGAGAACGAGCGTATTTTATCGGGAAAAGAAAAACGCTGATCAGAGAAAAGCTCAAAGAATTAAATCTGAATCAACAGGAATTGGCGAAGATTTTGGGGCATAAAAGTAAAACGCATATGTCGGAATTAATCAATGGAATCTCACCCTTTTCGCTAAAAGATTTAATCATTATCCACCGATTACTGCAAATTGACTTTAATGATTTAGTCCCGGTATTTCTGTCAAAAGCAGATCAGGTGCGGGTGAAAAATGCTATAGAAGAACTCAACAATCCTCAATTGAAACTAACCAAAGAGGACTTAATATTTGCCTGAAGATTGACCGCCGGTTAAATGTCGTTTAAACAGCATTTAACCGGCGGTTTTGTTTTCTTGCTCTACCGAGTATAACTACGACTAGGAGCAATTTGCGCTTTTCTCTCATAGAGAAAGGCGTAATAATGAAATTTAAGATACTATAAACTCCTTTTTCAAATTCGAAGATTCAAAATATAATTTATTTGCAAAACGATTCTTATTCCGAACTCAGGTTAATAGATTATTCGGGTGTGATGTTTGTAAATGGCGTATATCCAGTGATATATGCTTTTCTGCTAATCCAAATGATAGTTTTTTGTTCCCAAATGATAAGACGGAATGATTGTTTGCGGTCTATTTTTGTCGTGATATTTTAAGTGAAAATGAAATTACAATTTAATATGATTCGACGAAGTCTGTTTGTTCTGTTGTCAACCTTTGTGAGTGCGGCATTTGCCCAAAACTTAAAACTAACATCGCCATCTCTGGCAATTGATATTAACTCCAAAACCGGAGGCATACAATCCATCATCAACCGTCAGGATAAGTATCAGATGAACTGGATTCTGAAATCCGACAGCACACAGTATCCGTGGCAAACTTCCAAACTCGCCTGGGGACTTGGTTTCACAGTTGTAAACGGTGATACGGTGAGATGGAATAAACCAGTTTCAATGGTCAGCAAAAACAACCAATCGACCATTCGGTACAGAAGCAAATATTTTGACCTTGTGGTGGAACGACAACTGAATGCAGACGGTCAATTCACCGAAAGCTATCAATTCATCAATACCACCTCAAAGTCAATTACCTTAACTGGATCGGGCATATTTACTCCGTTTAACGATAATTACCCCGATTCCAAAACCTGCGTGGAGCAACGTTGCAACTCGCATATCTGGACCGGAGAAAATGCTTCGTACGTTTTTGCGGAGCGAATGGGTGGTGAAGCGCCACATCTGGGATTGGTACTGACCAAAGGCGCCATTGAGCGTTACGAAATCCTGAACCGCAACCGGAATGTCTATGCCTGGGCATTGAGCGGCTCGAATGTACGGGGGACTATCGTGCTGAATCCTGCTGCCTTTACCCTAAAACCCAAACAAAGCCATACGCTGAAATGGGTTCTTTTCCCGGCAGACAACTGGGCTGCCTTTTATGCCAAAGCAAAGTCGTTGGGATTTGTAAAAGCTTCAGCCGATAGCTATACCCTTGAAAAGAATCAACCCTTACACGCTACGTTTGAGTCGAACCGGACATTAGAAAATGTGCAGTGTTTCTTAAACGGAAAAACGGTACCGTTTAAGCAAAATGGTGGTGTGGTTGAAGTCGACGTTAAACCTGAAACAGAAGGAGAGCAGCTTTTGCGGATGAACTATAACGGAAATCAATCCACTTTTGTAAAAGCCTATCGAATAGCCGATATTGAGAGCCTGCTGAAGAAAAGAGCCCTGTTTATCGTAAATCATCAGCAGTTGAACGATACGACAGACGCACGTAACGGTGCATACATGGTGTATGACAATGAAACTCGTTCCATTTACAAAAACGACGACAGCCGCAAAAGCAGCGATACGAATGAAGGCCGTGAGCGCGTGGGAATGGGTGTGTTTTTAGCCATGTACCTACAGCAGCATCCCGATGCGATGATTCAAAACTCCCTGGAGCGTTATTGCCGTTTTGTGCGCAACAGGCTTCAACGGCCTGATTATTCGGTGCTGAATAGTGTCAGTGGCAAGGAGAAGATGCGTGTCTATAACTATCCGTGGGTGGCTCATCTCTATCTGGAGATGTATAAGCTGACGCAAGACAAGATGTATCTGACCGATTTCTATAAAACGCTTCATAAATATTTTGTTGATTCAAAGTATCATTTTTATGCGATTGGCGTGCCGGCACAAGATGGTCTGATCGAACTTAAAAATGCCGGAATGATTGCACAACACGATACCATTCTGGCCGATTGTCGCACTACTGCGGATAATTTTCTGGAAACAGGACTTTACTATCCGAAAAGTGAGGTGAATTTTGAGCAAAGTATCGTGGCGCCGTCGGTGGTCTTTCTGTTTGAAATGTACCAGATTACCCATGAAGAAAAATACCTGAAGGAGGGAGAGAAACAACTGACTGCTTTGGAGATGTTTAGCGGATTCCAGCCGGATTATCATCTCAATGAAATCGGTATTCGCCACTGGGACGGGTATTGGTTTGGCAAACGGCAGTTTTGGGGTGATGTAATGCCGCACTACTGGAGTGCAATCACCTCGGAAGCGTATGTCCGTTTCGCCCGTATTTCCGGTAAAAGCGAATATCAGAAGCGTGCAGAAGCGGTGGTGAAAAACAACCTCTGCCAGTTCTTCAACGACGGTAGTGCTTCGTGCGCCTATCTTTATCCATCAAAAGTGAACGGACAGAAAGCCGCTTTCTTTGACCCGTTTGCCAATGACCAGGATTGGGCGCTGGTGTTTTATCTGAAGTATCTGCGGTTGGCGAAGTGAATTGATAAGTCGAAAGCCCTCCCGGATGCTTATTTTTCCATCAATCAGATTCAACTCAAAAATATCTAATCAATGAAAAGATCAAAACATTTCCTCTTTATTCTAACCTTACTCCTGATAAGTACATCCCTTTTCAGCCGTGAAAAAATCCGTATCAATTTCGACTGGAAATTCACTACCGGAGACCAACAGGATGCCCAAAAAGCAAAGTTCGACGATAGTAAATGGCAGTTGGTACAATTGCCACACGACGCCAGTATTTACGGTCCTTTTGTGAAAAACGATGGTGGAAATGCCATCAATGGTTACCGTCCCAAAAACATCGGTTGGTATCGCAAACATCTCATTATCGATAAAAAGCAGATGGACAAAAAGCTGGTGCTGGAGTTCGAAGGCGTTTACCGGGCGGCAGATGTATGGGTAAATGGAACGCATTGTGGCACATTCCTCAACGGTAGTCTGGATTTTCAGTACGATATATCCAAGCTCGTGACCAGTGGCGATAATCTCATTGCGGTGCGGTATGATAACCGTCAGAAAAGTTCGCGTTGGTACACCGGCGAAGGCATCTACCGCGATGTATATCTGCATGTGCTGGAGCCGGTGCATGTGGATCGGTACGGCACCAATATTACCACGCCAAAAATCAGCAAGGAATCGGCCAGCGTGGAGATCGAAACCAGCGTAAAAAGCGACCTGCCGGATACGATGGTTTGCAAATTGGTGACCGATATTATTTCACCTTCGGGAAAAACGGTGGCGTCGCGCACTTCTGTTGTGCCGATGACTGGAGGTGAAAACTTCAAATTTCATCAGGAACTGAAAGTTGCAGCTCCCGTTCGCTGGGATATAAGCAACCCCGCTATCTACAAGGCGGTTTCCCGCGTGTATGTGAAAAATCAACTGACAGATACATACGAAAGCACTTTTGGCATCCGCGAAGTAGAATTCACGCCCGAAGAAGGCTTTCTTTTGAATGGCAGAAAGGTATTTCTGAAAGGCGTTTGCCTGCATCAGGATTTGGGGCCGTTGGGAACTGCCGCCTTTGAAAAAGGGTGGGAGAAGCGATTATCCATCCTGAAAAACGATTTGGGAGTTAATGCCATTCGTCTGAGTCATAATCCCTATCCGAAATACGTGCTGGACTGGTGCGACCGCAACGGCATTCTGGTCTTTGACGAAGCTTATGACAAGTGGGACGAGCAATATTACGGCAAAGGAAATTTGTTTCAGAACAACTGGAAAAGCGATGTGGAAACCTGGATTAAACGCGACCGCAATCATCCTTCGGTATTTATCTGGAGCGTAGGGAATGAGGTATTTCAGCAAATCCGCAAGGAGCAGGCCGATGCTGGCGTTGCATTGCTGAAAGAGATGACCGATTTTGTCCACAAACTGGAGCCGTCGCGCAAAGTAACCTGTGCCATGTATCCGAGCCGTTACAACTCCATTTCGCACCGCCAGAACGGCTATCTGGATGCCGCGCCTCACCCGATGACTTTCTACATGGACGTGATGAGTGTTAACTACATGGCGAAATTTTTTGCCAAAGACCGTCTCAAATATCCGCAACTGACTTACCTGATCAGCGAGGAAGTGACCACCGAAGATGGTCTGCGCTTCTTCGAATACGATCATTCCTACGTGGCCGGGCAGTTTTACTGGGGCGGTACAGAGTATATTGGCGAATCGTTTGGCTGGCCATCCAAAGGTTGGATCAACGGACCGATTGATTTGTGCAACAACTTCAAACCATTGGCCTACAACATCAAGAGCTTTTACAAAGATGAGCCGCTTGTACGGGTGGCCGTTTGGGAAAACAAAGGCGATACCCTCGACTGGAATGATGTGAAGATGACCACCAAGCCCAAGAAAACGAGTTGGAACTTTACGGATGGTGACAGTCTGACGGTGCAGGTTTTTTCGAACTGCGATCAGGTAGAGCTTTTTATCAATGGAAAATCGCAGGGCATAAAGAACATCAACCGCAACCGACCTGAATTCATCTGGCGCGTGAAATATGAAAAAGGAGCGATAGAAGCCATCGGCATTAACGAGGGTAAAACAGAGGCTCAACACATTGTCCGCACTGCCGGCAAGCCTTATCGGATTATACTGGAAACGGATAAAAGCACATTGAGTGCTGACGGACTTGATCTTGCCTACCTGAAAATTAAGGTGGTGGATAAGGATAACATCATAGTTCCCACAGCGACCAACAAAATCAACTTTAAAGTTTCAGGAGCTGGCACCAACGCCGGTGTCGGCAACGGTGATATCAAGAGCAGCGAGCTGTGGCAAGCCGATTTCCGCAGCGTGTATAACGGCGAATGCCAGTTGATTGTCCGCTCAGGTAGAGAGGTGGGCAAAATCACAGTGGAAGCTGCTGCGCCGGGATTGAAAGGCATGAAACTACAACTACAAACAAAATAATCAGCTGAATCATCTATTCATTACGCGTCAAGCGGCCTGAAGCCGCTGAACGCTAGCATACCCCACACCGGTCAGCGGCTTGAAGCCGCTTGACGGATGACCAAAATGGAAGAAATTAAGAACTTTACGCTAAGTGAAATTTGATTATACCAGCACTCTCTATCATCAAGCGAACTAACATACAATGAAAAAAGCTTTTCTTTTTATACTTCTACTATTTCCTTGCTTTGGAATCCGGGCTCAAATCTCCCCAATATTAAAAAACAGGCTTGCCGACGGTATCCGGCAAGATGAAATATCCCGTTACTACATTCGCCCCCAACGCATTGTCTGGATGTCGGATACGACGGGGCACAAGGTGGTCAATCCGAAGGTGTTATTGCGAAATGGCGATTCACAGCCCTGGTTCGGAATAGACAAAAAGGAGCTGTGTCGTCTGGTCAATGATAAAAGCGGAAATCAAGCTATTCTTCTCGACTTCGGCACGGAACTGCACGGCGCCATCCAACTCACCACTTCCAGCAGCAACCGCATTACTCCGAAGGTGAGGATTCGTCTGGGTGAGTCGGTCTGTGAAGCGATGAGCGACATCAATGGGAATTCAAAGGAAAAAGGCGGGGCAACCAACCATCACTCGATGCGGGATTACGAAGTGACTCTTCCCGGCTATGGGACGTTGGAAATCGGCAATAGCGGTTATCGCTTCGCCCGGATTGAATTGGCAGATACCACGGTCAAAGAGATTGCATTTAAGGAAATACGTGCCGTGGCGGTAATGCGGAATATTCCTTATCAAGGCTCATTTACCTGTAGCGATACCCTCTTGAATAAGATATGGAGTACCGGAGCCTATACCGTTCACCTCTGCATGCAGGACTATCTGCTGGATGGGATCAAGCGTGACCGGATGGTATGGATGGGGGACATGCACCCCGAGATTATGACCATCAACAGCGTCTTCGGGAATCAGGATATCGTACCGAACAGTCTTGATTTCTGCCGGAATACCACACCGCTACCCCAATGGATAAATGGCATCAGTACCTACTCCATGTGGTGGATCATTGCGCAATACGATTGGTATCAGTATCAGGGGAATCTACCTTATTTGAAAGAACAGAAGAGTTACCTAACCGGCCTGTTGAACCAGTTGTTTAATCAGGTGGATAGCCTCGGCCGTGAATCCGTCAAAGAAAAGATGCGCTTTCTGGACTGGCCATCAAGTGAGAACCCGAAGGCGATACATGCCGGAATGCACTCTTTGTTGCTGATGTCATTAACCCGCGGAGGCGAATTGTGCCGGATTCTGGAAGATAAGGGAATGGCCGATAAGTGCTTTAGGATGGCAGCCAAAATGAAGCAATACATCCTGGACCCCAATGGTAGTAAACAGGCCGCAGCACTGATGGCGCTGGCAGGCATCGTACCTGCCGAAAAAGCCAATGCCGAAATTATATCTGTCGGCGGCGCTAAAAACTTCTCGGCTTACTATGGCTATTACATGTTGCAAGCCAAGGCTCTGGCAGGTGATTATCAGGGGGCGTTAGACAATATCCGTCAGTTCTGGGGCGGTATGATTAAGCTCGGCGCGACTACCTTTTGGGAAGATTTCAATCTGGACTGGACAGAAAATGCAGCCGGTATTACGGAAATTGTTCCCGCCGGAAAGAAGGATATTCACCGTGACTTTGGTGCATATTGTTATAAGCAATTACGCCACAGTCTCTGTCATGGATGGTCCACAGGGCCCACTGCGTGGCTGAGTCAGCATGTGCTGGGAGTTACACCATTGGACCCGGGCTGCAAATCGGTCCGTATTGTCCCTCACTTAGGGGATTTGCAATGGGCGGAAGGTACTTTCCCTACGCCCTACGGTGTTATCAAAATCCGCCACGAAAAGCAGGCTGACGGAACCGTGAAATCGAAAATTGAGGCTCCGAAAGCTATTAAAGTAATCCGAAAATGAATCTGCAAGATAGATTGACTTATCATTCAACGATGAAAAAACTACTCTTTATTTGCATGTGTATTATTTACATGCAACAATATTCAGCAGCCGGGAATTTGAACAGAACAACCGGTAGTACAACAACCCAGTCCGCCGGTAAGGGCGAATACATGTGGTATCCGGGACAGTTGAGTGCTCATTTGCAACAAAAGCGCTTGAAAGAGTCACGTCAACGCTGTGTAAATGTTGGTTATCCGGGTAATTTTTATGCTCCGGTTTTTAATACTACTTTTTTGAAAGAAGTGAAACTGACACAGCAAACACTGATTACCTGGGCTTCGACAGGTCAGGTAAAGCTTTGGGTAAATGACAACGAAAAAGCGTATAGACGAAATTCTATCACCTTACCCAAAGGCAAATATAAGCTCCGTTTTGAGGTAAAGGCAGACAACACCCTTCCTTCCATTAAAGTATCATTTAATGGTAAAGCTTCAGTGGAGGGTTGGAAAGCAGGCCTGAATAACAGCGACTGGAACTTAGCCGAAAGTTCGCCCGTATTTGGTGTCCATGGCCGAATGCCGCTGGATGGCCCTGAGAAAACAGTGGAACTGAAAGTCGATTCTATCTGCGATTCCCGCAATGCCAGCGTCCAAAACGGTGCGATAACCCTTCAGCCCGGTGGATATGTTTTGCTCGATTTCCACGAACTGGAACTGGGACAACTGACTTTTGTCGTAAAAGGGAAAGGACAACTGATAACAGTAGTGGGTGAAAGCAAAAAGGAAGCCTTGAGCAACAATCTGAAAGGCTTTGAGCAATATCCGCTGGATACCCTGATGTTGAATTCTACAGAAACAAAGGTCGTCTTCCCCGAAAGAGCGTTGCGTTACGTCAGGCTGATTAGTGAACAGGGTTGCGAAATTTCCAATGTCAGCTTTCAGGCAAAAGTATGGCCTATCAGCTCGCTGATGTCGTTCGAATGTAATGATTCACACATCAATGCCATCTGGAATGCTTCGGTGGCAACCATGCGCACCAGTACGCATGGCTTCTACTTAGATGGCGTGAAACGCGACTATCTGCCGTGGTCGATGGATGCAGTCCTGAGTACTTTTGGCGGTGATTATCTGTTTGGAGACGAACAGGTTTCACGCAACTGCCTTTCGGTGGCAATGCTTCCGCTAAATCCTACAAAAGCCGATTTGGGCATTCCCGATTATCCGCTGCATGCGCTGGTGGGATTCGACCATTATTTCAAACGATACGGCGATTTCAATACCATTCTTTCTTACCGCGATCGTATAGAGCAGTTGTTGAAATTCTACGAGACTTTGCAGGATAAACGGGGATTTATCACTTCTAATGTAGGCAGCAGTTGGGGATTCATTCCCGGATGGGCTACCAAACGCGGCCCTGACAAAAAAGGAGCGCCGACTTATGCGCAGATTATGCTTTACGATAATTTCAAAATCGGAGCCAATTTTGCCGAGCTATGGGGTGACCGAAAAATGGCCAACCACTACCGGGCAAAAGCCGAAGCGTTACGGAAAAACATTATGCAGTATTTTTGGGATGAGCAGCAGGGCTTGTTTGTAAACGGCTACAATGCCAAAGGCGAATTGGACAAAACCATATCGCACCACGCTCAGTACTGGGCCATTCTGGCGGGCATTTTCCCCACAAATAGCTTGGACCATTTATTCGAAGAACTGCCCAAAATTCCGTATTACCGGGATTATGTAAGTTATGAAAAAGGCTACGAATTTCTGGCCTATTCCAAAGCCCGTAAAGTCCGTGAAATGTGGGACTTCCTGTTGGATGTATTTGGTTGTTGGCTGGAGCAGGGACATACCCGCTTTCCGGAGAATTTCTCCTATAAAAAGTCGGTGGACGAGCAATTCGTTTTCTACAAACGCCCGTTTGGATTGAGCCTCTGCCACGGTGCCAATGGCGTTCCTGGCGTGGTGGCCGTGCTCAATGGCATTGCCGGATTTAGCCAGTCGGACAGAGAGCCGAATCACTACACCATCCGTCCCGACCTGATGGACTTGAAATGGGCAAATATTGAGTTTCCGGTGAAAGAGGGGAAAATCAAACTGCAACTCAAACGAATCGGAAAAAGTGTAATCGAGATTCCGGCAGGGTGTAAAGTGGATTTTGTGGATAATAATAATCGGACGATAAGCCTTGGGAAAGGGGGAGTCTATATGATTGATTCAAAATAATTAGCCCATAGTAAATTGCTCTGTTTCCACAGAAAGACAGAGATTTGTACGATCATACATTCCCTTATCTTTTCAACGACATAACTTTGCCGATACAAGATTCTTATTGACCTTGTTAAGTAAAAGATTATGAAAGTTTATTCTCCATTCTGACTTTCATGGCTTTGATTTTCAGAGCTATAAGGTAAATGAAGGTGTGATTCTTGACCAACTATCGTTTGACTTTTATCTGGATCGGAAACTTTAAAAATAGATTAATACGAAAATGAAACACTTGAAAATGATGCTGTTGTCGATAGGCATAATGTTAGCATCAAATCCTTTAGCCCAAAACACGGAAATCAAGGTATGGCCTGTCAAAGTCCCCGGTGAAATCAAAACAGCAACCTACAAAGAACAGGTTGTATACACCAAAAATTCTCCCCGTTATTCGAAAGTTACTAATCCGACCCTCACTGTTTTTCAGGCGCCAGCCGATAAGAATACAGGAGCGGCTGTCGTCATCTGCCCCGGAGGTGGTTATCGTCATTTAGCATTCGATCACGAAGGTATTCAGGTGGCAAAATACTTCAACAGCCTGGGTGTATCTGCTTTTGTGCTGAAATACAGGCTGCCAAGCGATTCCATTATGCAGGATAAAAGCGTTGGTCCCATGCAGGATATTCAGGAAGCTATCAGAATTGTAAGAAGGAGTGCTGCACAATATGGCATAAATACGAACAAAGTAGGAGTTATCGGTTTCTCGGCCGGGGGACATTTAGCTTCTACCGCTGCCACGCATTTTCAAGAAAAGGTATATGAAGTATCGGACACCACATCGGCTCGTCCCGATTTTGCCGTGTTGGTCTATCCGGTAATCAGTATGGGCAAATTTGTTCATAAAGGTTCGCGCGACAACCTGATTGGCAAAAAACCAACCAAAGAACAAGATACTCGTTTCTCCAATGAACTACAGGTCACAACTCAAACGCCACCTGTCTTTATTGTTCACGCATCCGACGATAAAACCGTTCCAGTGCAAAACAGCATAAACTTTTACCTCTCCTGCATTCAAAATAAAGTGCCCGCCGAAATGCATATCTACGAAAAGGGAGGACACGGATTCGGATTGGCTACCGGAGTTCCTTCCACTCAGTCCGAATGGACAAAGGCGCTGGCTGCATGGCTGAAAATACAGCGTATGATTCCTTAGTAAACACTAAATAAACTATCAATATTAATTTCTATAAGATTCAATTATCCTATGAAATCTATATCTCCAAAAAACACGGGTCATTTAATTGTACTTTTTTTTCTGACAATATTTTGCGATGTTGATGCCCAACTCTCCATCCCTGAGATTCTTTCGTCCAATATGGTGCTGCAACAGGGGCAAAATGTTCCGGTATGGGAAAAGCTGTGCCCAAAGAGTCAGTTGTGGTTAGTTTTGAGAAACAAGTGCTGAAAACCCAGGCAGATACTGCGGGCAACTGGCAGGTAGTGCTTAAACCTTTAAAAGCTACTTTTCAACCACAGACTTTGATGATTAAAACAAAATCTTCCAGAATCGTTTTGAAAAATATCGTTGTCGGTGAAGTATGGCTCTGTTCGGGACAATCGAATATGGAATACCGGATGAAGTTGATACCACAATTTGCGTTACCTGCAAAAGGTGAGGATATAGCAGCTCTGGAACTTCAAAAACCGACCAATAACACGATTCGGGTTTTCAATTGTAACCGGAATAATAAGCCATCTGCCTGGCAACTTGCAGACAGCCAGAGTCTTGAAAATACCTCGGCAGCAGGTTATTTCTTTGGCAAACGCATCCGGGAGCAATTAAATGTGCCGGTAGGGATTATTACTTCGGCCATTGGTGGCACCCGGCTAGAAGGCTGGACACCAACGGACGCTTATGAGAAATCAGCCCGATTTGCACCGCAACTTCGGGCGCATAATGGTAAAATTGATGGTTACGGACCTGGAAACTGGTA
This sequence comes from Bacteroidales bacterium, assembly GCA_963662365.2. Taxonomy (GTDB): domain Bacteria; phylum Bacteroidota; class Bacteroidia; order Bacteroidales; family UBA7332; genus CAXXIC01. The sequence continues at coordinate 172,777 of CAXXPA010000004.1, read as the reverse complement.
CAAGATGATGATAGAACCGTTAGTTCCTTTTGCCGTTAAGGGTTTTCTTTGGTATCAGGGAGAAAACAACTGTGGCATAAGTGACCGGCAATATGCCGAAAAATATCAGGTGATGGTAAACAGCTGGCGGTTTGCGTTCGATGCCGCCCAAGCTCCTTTTTATTCGGTACTGTTGGCTCCGCATATCTATTCTGACCGAATGCACAAAGGGACAAGCCGTCCGGTTACTGCCGAAGAATTGCCCATTTTTCGCGAACAGCAGAAGAAATCGCTATCCCTGATTGCAAACAGTGAGTATATTTCGGTTTCCGATCTGGTTGATAATATCAGAGACATTCACCCGTCGTATAAATGGAAGGTTGGCGAACGGTTGGCGCGGGTAGCGCTGGCAAAGACCTACGGGGTTGATACGCTTATCTGGTCGGGTCCCCGCATGCGGGAGGCCGGATTTTCTGCTGATTCTGTTATCATAAAATTTGATCATGTGGGAAAAGGCTTGCGTACCAATGACGGTAAGCGTTTAATCTGGTTTGAGATTGCAGCAGAAGACGGTGTATTCCATCCTGCCATAGCTGATATATCCGGTCCTGATAAGGTTGTGGTGTATCATCCGGATATTCAGAAACCGGCTAAAGTACGTTTCGGATGGCACGAGACAGCTATACCCAATCTGGTTAACTCAGAAGGATTGCCCGCGATCCAGTTTTACTCAAAGTAACTATCACGTAATTCTACCACCATGACTTTTAAGCAAAAAACAAAAGCGCTACTGTCTCTTTTACCCATTAGCATTACCCTGTTTGCCCAACCCCAACCACCCATCATGGGTTGGGCCAGTTGGAACCACTTCCAAAGATATCTGGGTTTAGCCGGAAGAATACATGCGTGATGGGTCTTATTCAATGATATAGGGGAGATCATTATTTTTGATTTCGGACTTTCAGGAAATATGATCTTTTGAATTGGTATATGACTGAAAATTCATAATATACAATCTTGCAGTTATATAAATCGTTCACTTATTGATTGAAGATGAACATTTGTTGGTAAAGTACGCTTGTGACAGAATGTGCAGACATTTGTACTAATGTCCATGATTTGCATACATATGTGATGTACTTTTGTTACGGGTATTAACCGTCATTGCAAGATCAGAGTTTAAAAGTTAATGTTCTGTTTGCTAATAGAATTGATTTGTATACAACTAAATGAATATCAAATGAAGAAAATTAAAACACTATTAATCCTAGGAATTACAGCCATTCTAGTCCTTTCTTTCAAAAGTGCAGACCGTGTAAATATCTGGATGATCGGAGACTCAACCATGGCATCCAAAAAACCGGAAAGAGCTCCTGAGTCTGGGTGGGGTGTGGCAATGAGCGAATTTGTAAAATCAAACGCCTTTGTACATAATCATGCTGCCAGTGGCCGCAGCACAAAGAGCTTTATCAATGAGAAACGCTGGAAAGCTGTTTGCGATAGCATTCAGCCGGGGGATTATGTGATTATTGAGTTTGGTCATAACGATGAAAAACCGGATAGTACACTGCATACTGATCCTTACACAACTTACCAGCAGAACCTCAAAAGATTTGTCAAAGAGACTCGTGACAAGGGAGGTATCCCTGTTATCTGTTCTTCTATTGTGCGTCGTCATTTTGACGCAAAGGGCAATCTGGTAAATACACATGGAGAATATATCAATGCAGCCCGTCAGATTGCTGAGCAAACCCAAACCGCTTACGTGGATATGGAGGCTCTGACCCGTCAGTTGGTTTCTAAACTGGGACCGGATGAGTCTAAGTCGTTGTATACATTCTGTAATCCGGGTGAATATAAAGGTCGTAGAAACGGGGCACAGGATTCTACACATCTCAATTTCAATGGTGCCCGCAGGGTTACCGGATTGTTTGTAAATGAGGCAAAACGGATGACTTTGTCTATTTCAAAGTATTTAAAGTAAGGGAAGTGATTTGGCCATTGACATTATGCATAGAACAAATGTTTAACTATAATAAATATATCTGATTATGAAAAATGCAGCATTATCGCTGATTCTATTACTCTCTTTCCCTTTATTTGCTTCTATAAAAGCAGAAGGAACTATCAAAGTTAACTCTCTGAACGTAATAGCTCCGTTTAAAATGCCTGCAATTCAGGTTCCGGATTTCAAAAAGTGCAAACGCTTAACCATTGCTGATTTTGGCGCAATACCAGGTGATAAGGATAAAACAACTCAGGCAATCGCAAAAGCTATCGACGAAGCCAATAAAATTGGCGGTGGGGTAGTGGTTATTCCCGAGGGAGAATGGCTTACCGGAAAAATTCACCTCAAAAGTAATGTAAACCTGCATTTGAATAAGGGGGCTGTACTTTTATTCTCTGAAAATCCGAAGGATTATCTTCCCGCAGTTCATTCTACCTGGGAAGGGCTGGAGTGTTACAACTACTCTCCGCTGATTTATGCCTACAAGTGTAGAAATATAGCTATCACCGGACAAGGTGAGATCAGAGCCAAAATGGATGTCTGGAAGATATGGTCAAAGCGTCCGAGTGGTCACATGAACAGCCTTAAACGTCTCTATTACATGGCTTATGACAATGTTCCGGTTGCCAATCGTATGATGGTGAACGACTCGGCCAACTTCCGTCCGCAATTCATTCAGATCAACCGTTGTGAGAATATTCTGCTGGATGGTTTTAAAATCAGAAACAGCCCTTTCTGGACCGTTCACCTCTATCTTTCCAAAAATATCGTAATGCGAGGTTTGGATATTTACGCTCATGGCCATAACAATGACGGACTTGATCCCGAAATGAGCCAGAATATTTTAGTGGAGAATGTGGTTTTTGATCAGGGGGATGATGCTATTGCCATAAAATCAGGTCGTGCTCCGGAAGGATGGCGCACGCAAACTCCGTCAAAAAATATCGTTATCCGCAACTGTACGATGAAGAACGGACACCAGTTGCTGGCAGTTGGTACTGAAATTTCCGGTGGCGTAGAAAATGTTTTTGTCAACAATTGCCACACACCAGACAGTGTGAAGATGTTTAACATCGTATTTATCAAAACCAACGAACGCATGGGTGGATACGTGAAAAACATCCACGTGAGCAATGTCAGCGGCGGCAATATGGAATATGGCGTTTTGGGCATTGAAACCGATGTATTGTACCAATGGAAAACCCTTGTTCCGACCATTGAGCGTAGATTAACTCCCATCAAAAACATTTATCTTGAGAATGTCAAAGCAAGCAGTGCGAAGTTTATCTCCAGGATACTAGGAGATAAAGAGCTGCCTGTAGAGAATGTTTCTCTGAAAAATGTGACTGTAGGTACTCTTCAGGGTGATAAAAAGTACATTCAGGAGAATGTTAACGGCTTTAGCCAAAAGCAATAATATTTAGTGGAAACAGGCTCATAATCCTGCAAAATACACTCCATTTAACCGGAAGTCTACTATTCCAGAAGATATCTGCTAAACAAAACGGGAAAAAACTACATGCAGAGATAGGACCCGATAAAGCGATTCTTGATTTTAATCCCAATGGAGGAAAGATTACAATTCAAATTGATTGAATAGAGTTTTCATAAGTTGCACCCTAAATGTAAAACATAACATTTGGGGTGCACTTCACAGATTGAAGCCCTTTTTGATTTGCTCCTGAAGTATCTTATTAGCCTATTGGGCTCATTTACCCATCACCCCGGATACATATACCCATTTTCCGTTTTCCCGTTGGAATAGAGAGGTTTCGTGAATTTGCTCCGGTTTACCGTTTTCCATAAAGAATGCTTTAAACTCTACATAACCAACTTCGTCGTTCGCTTCCCCGGACTGAGTTTTCAGTACTGTCAACCCCATCCACTTTACCGATTTAGCCCATTTTTCAATGCTTTTACGCTCTTTGTCTGGCCGTGTGGTTGAATGGTGGCTGCACATCAGGTAATCAACGTTTGCCATGGTAAAAGCAGTATAACGCGATCGCATGAGCTCCTGGGCTGTGACAGCATCAGATTTTCCGTTAATAATCGGTTCACAACAGGTCGCAAAGCTACGACCGGAACCGCATGGGCAATTATTCGGCATAATTGGAATGTTAATAATATTTTTTAAATTACAGACCTGTTTGTTGTTCCTTGATATTTATTTAATGCTTGTTGTAGCGGACAGGACCTGATTATTTCTTTCCCTTCACGGTAGGAGGTTAATAGCTCCACAGACTGCTGAGCCAACTGTCGTCTGACAGATCGTCGTTCTCCTTTTATCCGTGCGATTTTCATATTGTCGTAGGCGGTAGTCTGATGTCGCATCCAGGCAATGACTGCATGGGCAGCGCGCTCTTCTATCGGAATCAGTTGTGTACGAGCCACAGTGCCGCTACCGATAGGAATAGCATGAGCAGTAACAATTTTGGCCAATTTCTTTTCTAATTCTTTGTAATTGCCGTGGAAGTTGAGAAACTGTTCTACAGCACGACAAAATTCGGTATCGTATTCTGTCTGTTTTTTATCCCGGCGTTCAGCTGCGTATTCTTTACGTTTCAGATACTGTTCGGACAAACGCATGGCTTCAACATCCTTTCGCGCTTGTTCGATAGTGACCGATGGAGCCCAGATGCCTAATGACATAGTTCGTCTGCCTTTCTTAATTTCTACCCGCCAGTAGTTTCCTTTTGAAGTTACTTTTCTTGTAATACCGGCATCACCGGCCGGCAGAAATGCCCAGTCTGCGGGAGGGGTAAGGATCTCACCTCCTGATCCGTTTAGTTTTCCGTCGTTACGGGGATTTACGATACGGATATTATTAGTCTGCTGTTCTTCCATTTATTTCAAAATAAAAGAAGACGGTTTTATCTCAGTCTGTTGGCTACGTCCCTCAGAACCTGCAGTTAACAACCGTGCGCAGGTCCTTACTCTTAATTTCTTCATATTTCCCCTGATTTTTGAATGTACAAAAATAGGTTTTTATTTATTAACAGACATCAGAACGGAAGTTTAACGTTGTTTTCTTCTATATTTTGCTCGGTTTCTTGTTTTTGAACTTTCACGTCTTTCCCCACTTTGAAGTTGTAACTATAATTAATCATGATTGCATTCTTCATATCCATGTATGAAATACTTCGCTGATAAAATGATGAGTTATTGAGAGTAACCGTATTTTTGAAAAATTTATCGGCGAAAGGATTAAAAGCCAATATGGTAAGGCTGCTGTTGTTTTTAAACTGTTTAGAGATACCAGCCAGATAGAATGGTGAGTTTCGGCTTATCTCCTGACCGTTAATTGTTGGCCCGGTAAGATTGAGCATAGAAAAGAATCTCAGGTTCTTGGTTAAGGGGCACATGATCTGGGAATTCCAGTTCCAGCTATTCCTGTCAAGGGCATTAATCTGATTCTGATATTTATCTATATGACTCCGGAAATATCTGAAATTTGAATTGAATATCAATGTGACTATTTGAGCATTAACAGATAGTCCCAATCCTCCTTCGTAGCCATTGGAAATGTTCATCGGTAATTTTTCAAATACGTTGGGTTTAACACTGCTATAGGGTATTACCCGGGTAATAGTCTGGATCAATCGGGTCCTGTATTCAAAAAACAGTTGGGGAGATAAACTGCCGCTGAATTTATTTTTTCCATACTTCACATTGTAGGTGAGTTGGAAATTATCACGGTAAGCGGGAACCAGGTCTATATTTCCACGACTGATCGTCAGACTGTCCACATAACTAATAAATGGATTTAACTGATTTCTTGACGGTCTGATGACCCTGCGCGAATAGTTAAGTTTAATGCTATTCCTGTCATTGATCTTATATTGCCCGTTAGCATAAGGGAGCAGTGAAAAGAATTTATTTGTATTCGTTGTATTTATGGTAACGTAAGAAAATTCACCTCTTGTTCCGACCTTTAAGTTACCCTTTTTGAAATTTCTGGATAATTCCGCAAACATGGATCCTCTGGTATTATTGTATTCCAGACTGGGAGCGTTAGACAGCGAACTTATATTGTTTATGAAGTTATGATTGTAGTTAGCGTTTATGCCGGTACCAAAGGTATATACACTGTCAAAGGGCAGGAAATAACCGAAACGTGTGTTTAAAGTTCTTATGCGGGAATTGTTAACTTCGGTTTGAATGGGATAATGCGATAATTCGTTTCCATCAAGGTTGTAGGCAATGCTTTGGAAATCAGTTGTATTTTTGTTTCTTAAACTGCTGTAGAAGCTTGACTCTATTTCATAGAAATGACTTTTCTTCTTGTCGAAACTGTGTTTGTAGTATAATGAGGTATTTAATCCGGCATTTTTGTTTTCCGAATGGCTGGTTGTTCCATTGATACTTTTCAGAATGTCATTTTCCCGGTAATAATTCATTTGATCATTATCGTTTTTTGATTTATTCCCATTGTATGAAAAGTTCAGGTTCAGATTGTTCTTTTCGTTCGGATCATAAGTGAGTCCGGTATTGATATTGCCATTAGCAAAATTAGTATTTGTATTGCCGTTGCGGTGTAAAACTGTTGTTCCGGATTCTCTGTCCATCGTATTGACAAAGCCGAATTTCCCAAGGCCGCCATTGGTTGAAATATAATATGAAATAGTTTTAAATCCATATTCAAGACTGCCCATTCCCCCAAAAATATAGCGGTCGGCACTGTTTGGTAAAACCTGGGCATTCACTGTGCCTTTCAGGCCATACCGCATCTCTTTGATTGTAATGATATTGATTACTGCATCCACATCGGCATCGTATTTCCCGGATGGGCTTGTAATGACTTCCATTTTATCTATCTGGGAAGGATGCAGTTTTTTGAGGTATTCTTTATCCCGGGTTACGCCATCTACTTCGATACGGATATTTGATTTGCCATCCACTTTAATCTCTTCATTGAAGTAGTCCACCTGCACCGACGGAACTTTGCGGAGAACATCAAGTCCGTCTGTCGAGATCTTTTTCAAGTCGGTAGGGATACCATAAACCGTGCGGTCGGGCAGCTCGGTCACCTTAATCTTCGAACCGCTTACTGTGATCTCCTTTAATGTGACAGAGGACGGCTCTAGTGCTATAATCCCGGCATTGAGTATCCGGCTTCCTGTTTTTGCCGTAAGGGGTAGCTTCTGCATTTTGTAGTTCAACACCCTGATCCGCAGGCAATACTTTTTAGTGGTATCTGCTTTCATCAGGGTAAATGAGCCTTCGCTATTGGTATAAACACCTTCGATAGAACTACTATCGGGTAATTGCAGCAGTTCAACAGATACTGCTTCAATAGGTCTTTTGGACTCTTTTTCCACGATTGTTCCGGTTATAATTTGACGGGCATTAGCATTTATGGCTAATATGCTGAGTAATACTACCAGAATCTTGTTCTTCATGTGATCTGTTTTTGATTTTATTTTGGCTATTTTTATTTGATCTTTTGAATTACAGACTGGGAATCAATTACGATCGGCATTTTTATCTCATTGCCCTGGTTCTTTACAATTATAGTCCCTTCAGAATGACTTTTAGCAGAGCTTTTCAGAATAGCTCCCGTCGATTTGTCAATCACAAGTTCAGACGTGGATTTCCCATTTATTTCAGAAGACATGGGGGCATTGGGATCATTCGAGGGAACTGACTCAATTTCTGTGATCTGGGAAAGGAAAACACTGTTGTTATCCAGTTTGTCCAATGTAAATGTATTAAACATCATCGATGAAATTCCACCGGAAGACTGAAGTACTGTTGTTTCCCATTTATCGCCTATGTTTACAGGTTTATCGGGCAGGTAGGCAAACAGGGGTTCAATCATAGATTGTATGGACGACTCTTTCAGAAGCATATCTGCTTGTTTCCGGATCTGATCTTTTTTATTGTCAGGAACAGAGTCCATTGCCAGTAGAATGTTGTCCTTAAAGGATCTGTAATTTTCAAATCCGATAAATTTACCGGAGGTGGAGATTTTAGCAATAATCTTGCCGGCACTGAAACGGTTTAATATCCTTTCCAGATACTCTTTACTCCTGGCAGGTACTGCAGAGTTTGTCTCTTTTGTTACCATAGGTGCAACGGTTTTGCTCTGGATCGTATCAAATTTGAATTCAATCTTCATTATTTCCTTGTCCATCGCAATCAGCGTGTAGCTGATAAACAGATTGGTATTTACCAGTGTCGTAAATGGAGTTCCGTTATAGGTGCTTTGCATGTTTTGCTTACCGGAGATCTTCATCTGATTCATCACCCCGGTTTTAAAATTGAATTTCAGATTGACAGGCAACTGGGCAGATAAGGATATACAGAAGACGAGGATTAATGCTGATGCAATTGTTTTTTTCATTGTAACCGGGGGATTTGAATGGTTAATGTAGTTATAGAAAAACTAATCTGTTTAATCAATGTATTTTGATTACGCATGGAACTCACATACACAGTCTTTCTCGTAGCGAACGACAGTGCATGCTCGTTTCATGATCAGTCGAAATTAAGATCTGGATTACTAATCTTAAACGTTAAGACACAATAAGAACAAATATATCTATATATTCGTTTACCTCTACTATTATAATTTACCACATAGCAGTACAATCCGTCTCGTAATAAATATGTATTCCCGTTACGGTCAATGATCATCTTTTTTCCATCTCTATACTGTATTCGCCTTTGCGGGCTGCCAGATTACACATTGCACGGTGGTAAACTGCTTTTTGTGCAGCTTCCCTGTTTGCCGGATTTCCTGCCCAAATGGACATTCCCGGTTGTTGTATAGCCCGTGCGAATGAGAATGACAATTCCCACGGAACATGGTTTTTGTATTTTGCATTCATGGCATTGAGACGGGCGGAAGCCTGTTCGCTGGTTTGTCCGCCTGACAGAAAGGTAATACCCGGCACAGCAGCCGGTACGGTGCGTCGCAGACATTTGATCGTAGCTTCGGCTACTTCATCGACCGGATTCTGTACCTGACATGCCAGGCCAGGCAGGATCATGTTGCACTTCAGGAGCATCGCTTCCAGCCATACTCCCTGGATGTGAAGATGATAAAATACATTCTTCAGTACATCTTCGGTTACCTCACCACAGCGTTCAAGGGTGTGATCTCCATCCATCAGCACCTCCGGTTCTACTATCGGTACCAGTCCGGCTTCCTGACTCAATGCTGCGTACCGGGCCAGCATGTGTGCGTTGGCTTCTATCAGGGCACGGCTTGGTATACCTTCACCAATGGTGATCACAGCACGCCATTTGCTAAAGCGGGCGCCCATCTGGCAATATTCATTCAGGCGTTCACCCAGTCCGTCCAGACCTTCGCAGATTTTTTCCCCGGGATGTCTGGCAAAGTCTTTCAGGCCTGCGTCCACCTTGATACCCGGTATTATTCCGGCATCATTGACAGCCTGTATAAATGAGCGTCCGTCATCGAGTTGTTGTCGTATGGTTTCATCGTATAGTATCACTCCGCTTATGCAGTGGTGAAGACCCGGAGTCGTGATCAGCATTTCTCTGTACATGTGGCGCATTTCCGGTGTTTGAGGAATGTTGAGTGCCGCAAAACGTTTGTTACAGGTTGGGGTGCTTTCATCCATGGCCAGTAAGCCTTTATTCTCGGCTACCAGTTGTCTGGCCGTCTCATTCAGTCTTTCAAAGTTTTTCATTTTATTTTCCTCCTGGGATTAGTCTGGTAACAGATCAATTATCTGTCCATAAGTCTGATTATTCATAGCGATGGTCAAAAAATGGAAGTAAATAGAGAACAGGTAGGAGTTCTTCGGGAGCTTTTCAGGATTTGTATATTGAACAGAAAGCATTTACGGAGAATTCCGGGGGCAAAGTCATGATTTTGGCTAAGGTGCTTCATTTATAATATAACAACCGGATACGAAAAATGGCTCCGGAAGAGTATCCTGAAACTATTGTAAATTATTGAAAAACACCAAATCGGCATGAATACAAAATGTCGCATTCCCCAAACAAATCCTAAAAAACCACAAACAATTACCGTGATATAGGTGGCTTTTGGAACAAAATGCCTATCTTGAGCTATCGTTTTTATTCTAATGTCAAAATACACAGTCATTATGCGTCTATTATATATCTGTATATTTCTCTTTTTTTTACTCCCCATTTCTTTGTTGGCAACCGGTACGGAGGCTATTGAAGGAAAAACAGCTTATCCTTTTTTGATTCATACGCCAGAATATCCTTCTGTCGAAAAACAACCTGTTTTTGTGTTTTTGCACGGACGCAGTCTGTGTGGAAACAATCTGGAAAGGGTAAAAAGATATGGTGTTTTATATGCCATGAACAGAGGTACAGAAGTCCCCGGCATTGTGGTAGCTCCACAGGCACCGGGAGGGTGGAATGCCGATAAGGTAATGGAAGTGGTCGACTATGTATTGAAGAATCATCCCGAAGCCGACGGATCCCGCATCTATGTGTGTGGCATGAGCCTCGGGGGATTTGGTACCATGGAGATTGCAGGTAAATATCCTGATCGGATTGCTGCTGCTGTAGCGATCTGTGGTGGAGGAAATGCTGCTGAAGCAGAGAATCTTGCAAAAGTGCCTATCTGGCTCTATCACGGTACAGCCGACAGGATTGTTCCGATTTCCCAGTCGAGAAATATTATGAAAGCGATTAAAAGTGTGGATGAGAATGCCGATGTAACACTGACTGAAATCAAAGGTGGTACACACGGTAGTGTAGAAAGATTATTTCATCAGCCCGATATTTATGACTGGTTGCTGAGACATCGCAAATCCAGATCATAAAAAGATAATGATAAGAGGAGCATCCCCGTGGGGATGCTTTTTTTATGGAGTTAAGTCTCGTTAATCTTTCGAATTACATCAGTTTTATCCCTGTAAAATCCTTTGCATCTTCATACAACGCAATTTAAAATTATCGTCATTATCCAATATTTCCCCTTACTTTCCTAACTTTGCACCCGATTTTCAGCAGTCTATTCTCATAGTCTGTTGTCTGTTGTCTATTTACTTTCGTCAAATCTGAAACAATGATACTTGCGTTATACCTATCCAACTCTACCGATAAAAAGATGTTAATCAGCCAGGTAATGAAAGAAAACCTGCTAGCTTCCTATATTGACCTGACCGGTTTGCACGGCTTATTGCATTCCACCATCACCATTGACAAACTGATTGATGACGAATACCGTCACGACCGTTTTCCGATACAAACGGATGAAAATAAGAGCCTCGAATCAATGTCGAGCGGACAGCAGAAGAAAGCCCTGCTTAACTACCTGATTGATCAGAAACCGGATTATCTGGTGCTCGATGATGTATATAGCAACGTGGATAAAACCACACAGGTTGCCATCCTGGAACGGCTTTCCAATTTCTCAGCAGGTATCCGCTTGATTCAAATCGTGTTCCGCAAAGCCGATATACTACCTGCCACGCAGCTTGTGCTGAGTGTGGACGGTGAAAATAATATAACAAAGGCTGAAAGCTACTCCGACTTTATACGGCACGCTGCTTCAGCTTCGCAATACGAGCATCGCTTCCGTTTGCCTGAAGGCTACACAGGCAGCCATTGCGAGGCTGATCCGCTGATTGAACTGCGCAATGTGTCGGTGCATTACCTCGATAAACCGGTGCTTGACCGTGTAAACTGGAGCATCCGAAAAGGTGAGTTCTGGCAGCTTGTGGGCCCGAATGGTTCGGGTAAGAGTACGCTGCTGACCCTGATTACCGGAGATAATCCCCGCGGATACGGACAGGATATGACGCTCTTCGGGATTAAAAAAGGCTCTGGTGAAACCATTTGGGACATTCGTAAACAGATCGGTTATTATACACCCAATATGACCACCCGCTTCACCCGTGATGAGTCGGTACTGAATATGATTATCTCCGGATTCAACGATTCTATAGGGCTTTATGCTGCTCCAACGGACTACCAAAAATATATGGCTGAGCAGTGGCTCACAATGCTGGGACCTTCATTCCGAAACAAAACATTCCAAAACCTCTCCATCGGGCAACAGCGCATGGTGATGGTGGCGCGCGCTATGGTGAAACACCCGCCACTGCTTATACTCGACGAGCCCACCATAGAACTGGACGAAGAAAACAGCCGCCTTTTTATCGATATGGTCAATGCCATTGCTGCCGAAAAACAGGTGGCTATTATCTACGTTTCGCACCGCGATGAAGAGGATCTGATTCCATCACGTGTTTTCGAACTGGTTCCTGCTGAAAAGGGAAATACAGGGGTGGTAAGAGGATAATCCGGGCAACCCCTTATCCTGCTAAAACATCTGCTACCGACTTAGCCAGCGGAGTAGTTGCTCTTCCAATCAGTATAGAGAGTTGGTGACCGTCATCAAATAAATCGTTTTTTGATGCTCCGGTATCCCAACTGGCAATAGCACATGCAAATCCCTCAGGAATACCAAAACTCTTCAATATGTTTGCATACTCAGTCTCCGGTAGGTTTTTGTAGGGAATATCTTTCCCGGTTTGGTGGGAAATCTCAGCGGCCAGCTCTGTCAATGTATAAGCTTCGTCACCAGCAAGTTCATAGACTTTGCCCTGATGACCTTCACCAGTCAAAACAACAGCTGCGGCTTCAGCTAAATCCGCACGGGCAGCCGAGGCAATCTTTCCATCCCCGGCGCTTCCGATAAAAGCACCTCCGGCTATTGCCCCCTGTACCGAACCGGTATAGTTTTCGGTGTACCATCCATTGCGTAACAGCGTGTACGGAATGCCGGAAGCTTTCAAGGCAGCCTCGGTTGCCAGGTGTTCTCCGGCCAGACTGAGTGAAGACTTATCCGCATGGAGAAGGCTGGTATAAACAATCCATTTCACACCGGCCTGCCTGGCGGCATTGATTACATTGGCATGTTGTGGCGCCCGCTGTCCGATTTCATTGCCTGATATAAGTAATAGGGTATCAATGCCCTGAAGCGGAGCAGCCAGCCCCTCCGCTTTGTTGTAATCAAACTCCCGGGCTTCAATGGCCAGATCCGCAGCTTTCTGTGGGTTACGAACCAATGCAACAACGCTTTCCGCCGAAACTCTTTCTTTCAGCTTTTCTACGACTAGGCGACCTAAATGACCAGTCGCTCCTGTTACTCCGATTTTCATTTTTGAATTTCCTTTCTTTTTAATGATTAATATTCTATGAATTAAAAGGGTTACTGATATAAAACCAATATCGGGTTGATTTTGATGGTGTTGTTACTGTTAAATAATTACAGCAGTTGTTATCTGATTAAGCTGATATGGCTTTTATCCTTACCTTTGTTACGCAAAGTAACTAATAATAGTTTTAGATTGTAACAGGTTACTTTCAGGTAACAGGAATAAAAGCAGTAACGTAATAGTAACCATTATGGCGAATTTTAATACAACAACCAGTTGTCCCGTCACAGCGACCCTTGAACTGATCGGTGGCAGATGGAAAACCATTATTCTCTACTGTCTCACTCCGGGAACAAAACGTTTCGGGGAAATAGCAGTCCGTATTCCCAATATTTCCCGAAAGGTATTAACCGAGCAACTCAAAGAGCTGGAACGGGACGGTCTGATTTTACGACAGGAATTCAAGGAAATCCCCCCGCGTGTAGAATATTCGCTTACCGATCTGGGGAAGAGTCTTTCTTCTGTATTTCGGGAAATGGAAATGTGGGGCATAGAAAATATTTTGTCGAAAAGGGAAGGGTAGAGCTTAATTGAAAAAAGCCGTCTCAATGTTTAGAGACAGCTTTTCATTATTACGAATATGATTGATTCCGATCAGAATCGCAGATCCATGGAATCCCACAAGCTGCTTCGTTCGAAGTATTCCAAAGTGTTGTCTACGAATTCCATAATGACCTTTTTCGGATTGGGTCCTGATATAATCGAACTGAGTTCTTCAAGTGATTTCCTCTGTTTTTTGTGAGAGCTGACCAGATTGTTGATTTCGCGCCGGGCATTGGCCTCATGGTAATGGGCAAAATGTTTGATATTGCTAAACCGGGGATGATGGTAGAGTGCGTTCCGTTCACGTTCCAGCTCCGCCACCTGTTCCTTAAGCGATGCGATGTAAAACTTCAGCTTTTGGTCCTGCATATTGGCCAGATGGTCACTTTCCGAAACCACCCATTCCATTTCCAGTTGCAGCAATGCAGGCAGATTCTTTTCATTATAGGCAATGGTGACCTTCTTCATTAGTTCCTCCTTCCGCAATTTCTCTGTAGGATCGGTTTCCGTATCGGGATGCAGGGCCTTGGCCAGAGAGATATAGATATTTCGGAGGCTTTTCAGTTTCATTGTTTCGGCCTCTTTTTGCTTTAACTCTTTCTCCAACTGCTTTTTTGTTTTCTTTTGGGAAGCGTTATGTTGTCTCTCTTCCTCTTTTCTTCTGTCTAACTCTTCCCTGATCTGTTGTTGCATCCTGGCAAACGATTCCGGAGAATCGTCCAGCTCCGACAGATCCAGTTCAATCCCCATCTGCTCGCGCAGCATATCCTCCATCATCATTCTCATCTCGGTCTCTTGTAGTTCTTTCTCTTCGGCATAAGAAGTTTCAGCCCATTGGTCATACAATGCTTCCGTCTCTTCATCCGGTTCAATGACGGTAAAGGCTTCATTCAGCAGATGTCCGATTACGATACCCAAATTCTCCAGTTGGCGCTTGCCGTATTTGGTGGTTCTGGTAGAAAGAGACAGTTTTTTCGCCAGTTTGATCTGATTCTCAGCGATTGCTTTTTCGAGCGAAGGAACTTTTTCAGAATAAAGATTCAGTATCCGTTCCAACTTTTCTGATTCGGATTGTATCTCTTTTTGAAGATTCTCAATTCGCTTGGTCAGACGATTAAAGGTTTGCTGTTGCTTGTTCAGCGGTTTATCTTTTGAAGCAACGATTTGAATGGCCTTCCTGGTCTCAGGTTGGGAAATTGTGCCCATTTCGGCATCGTCAAAGAGATTATTCATCGATAAGGTTTTTAATATAATACAAAAGTAGGAATATATCTGATGTCAGAAAATGGCTGTAAAGTATTTCTGCTGCGGAATAAAAGTTCGGCTCTAATACCTGTTGGCAAATGTCTAAATCGGTTGTATCTATTGCATTCTTGTCCTTATAGCTGATTCTCAAATGTCTTCCGGTAATCGCTGGGAGAGAAGCCGGTGCGCTGCTTGAAATATTTGCTCAGAAAAGCCTGGTCGGCAAAGTTAAAATTATCCGCGATCTGCTGAAGTGTATCATGGGTGGAGCGTAACCGGATTTTAATTTCCAGTATCACATAATCGTCTATCCACTGTTTGGCATTGAAGCCGGATATTTCCATTGAGACCATGGAGAGGTATTTTGCCGAAATACACAATTCTCCTGCATAAAAACTTACATCCCGGTTAGTCCTGAAGTTTTGCATAACCAGGTGGGTAAACCGTTCGAAGATTTCGGTTTTCCGGTTGTGTCGGGAAGTCGGGTTGGCCAGCTCATCTCGCTGTATCATGTCATACAATTCCAGAAAATAGATCCGCAACATATTCAGGATAATTTCCCGACGGCAACAATTTTCCACATCATCAAACTTATTCCGCAATACACTGAAGCGTACAATCTCCTCCTGTAATAAGTTGTTGGTCACGCGGTAGAAAAAGTGCTGTACCAGAAAGGTGATAAACTCCGGAGGAAACCGGAAGCAGACTTCCTGGAATATTGTTGGTGAAAGTGAGAAATACATCACCGAGAAGTCGTCGCTTACCCGTGTTTGTTCCACAATCTGTGTCGGAAAGAGGATCATAATTTCTGACTCACAAAAACGGTGCTTGACGAGATTAACCTCCATATCGGCCCACCCCTTCAGGCAAAAGCTTACGATACAACGCCCCACCTTACTCAGCATTCCATTGAGTGGCATACTTCGGTCATCAAGCGATATAAAGATATCGTCATCCAGTAATTGCGATGAATGGAATATATTGTTTTGAGAAATCATAAGTAATGGGGTTAAATTAAAGCTTGCATTAATTTGTCATTCTTACCCCTATATCCCTAAAAGGATTAGATCTATGCCTTAGTTCTGATTTTAACTACAAAAGTAGATTTTTTCTTGTTGTGCCAAAGCTGTTAGTGGAAAAAAAGACAAATATTACTGGAAAACGGAAAAGTTGATTCCTTACAAACGGTTCTAATTTTGCACTCCGAAATATTAAACCGATTCAGGATGATGAAACTAAAATGCAATTGGGTAATCGCGTTGGCTTTTGCAGCGCCTTCGTTGTTTGCCCAATATTCCAAAGAAAGAGTGATTCCGATAGATACCCTCTTTGCCCTGGTTGAAAAGAACAGCACCCAGCTCAGAATATCAGGGACTATAAGGGATAATGCACAGCAAGCTATAGAAATAGCCAAAAGTAACCTTCTCCCCTCTATAGATATTGGTCTGTCTGCACTTTATCTGGGCGATGCCACTATTACCGACCGTGATTTTACTAACGTACAACGTGCGCCCATGCCACATTTCGGGAATACCTTCTCTTTAGAGGCTTCCTATCTGTTGTTTGCCGGAGGTGCGGTAAGCAACGGAATTGCCAAATCTCAACTGGAATCGCAGGTGGCCGAACTCAATCACCAGAAGAACCGTAGTGGATTACGATTATTAGTGACTGGCTATTACCTTGACCTCTACAAGTTGCAAAATCAACGGAAAGTTTTTCTTAAAAACATCGAAGAAACCGATGTGCTGATTCGTCAGATAAAGGCACGCGAAAAAGAAGGGATGGCACTCAATAACGACATTACCCGTTACGAATTGATGCAGCAGAACCTGCGCGTTGCATTGATCGAAATTGAAAATAACATCGGGATTATCAACAAACAGTTGGTGACTACGTTGGGACTGCCCGATGAGACTCTTATCAGGGTAGATACTACCATTCAGCAAATGAAACTGACACCTTCATCGCGGGAGGAACTGATGCAAATAGCATCTTTGAACCGCCCTGAATTGAAAAGCGCAGTGCTGAATAATCAGATCGCTGACCGGCAGGTCTCTCTGGCCCGCTCAGCTTATTATCCTTCATTAGCCTTGATCGCGGCGAATGAGTTTACAGGTCCGATTACGATTGAAGTACCTCCCATTAACAAAAACCTGAATTACTGGTGTCTCGGGTTGGGCGTGAAGTATAACCTGGCATCGCTCTACAAAAGTGGTAAAGAGGTGCATATGGCAAAGATCAATCAGAGCCGGTCGCAACTGGCTCAGCAGGCCGAACTTGAAAAGACCAAAACGTCGGTTTATGCCGCACAAAGCAAGTATCTGGAGTCTTTTGACAAGCTGACAACGTATGAAAAAAGCTATCAGCTGGCTTCCGAAAATTATCACGTTATCAACAAGCGTTACCTGAACGGGTTGGTACTCATTACAGAAATGCTTGATGCCAGCAATATCCGTCTCAATGCCGAACTGGAGGTGGTCAATGCACGGTTGAACATCATCTATAACTATTACAAGCTGATGTTCGAGGTGGGGAAGATATGATATTAGACATAAGATAACAGACAAAAGACGTAAGAGAAAAGACCTGAGGTGAATGTCAAATAGCTGATGTTCATGGAGATATAATACTAAATAGAGAATCCAATTAATATTGACAATGAAAAAGAAAACACTCAAACTAACTTACAATATCGTAGTCGTGATTCTGCTAATCGGAGCGATCACCTGGGTATGCTCACATTTTGTACACCTGGGGAATGTGGAATTTACCGACAATGCGCAGGTGAAACAACAGATCGTTCCCATCAATGTGCGGGTGCAGGGATACATTTGCAAAATCTGTTTTACAGAGAATCAACATGTCCGGAAAGGTGATACGCTGCTGATCATAGAGGATACCGAGTTCCGCTATCGTCTGGCTCAGGCAGAGGCCGATTATCAGAACGCTTTGGCCGGTAAGAAAGCAATGGGAACAACCATTCAGACTACAGGAAGTTCTATCGGTGTGACTGAAGCTGGTGCTGATGAAAGTCGTATCCGCATGGAGAATGCAGAAAGGGATTTCTTCCGGTACAAAAATCTGTTGGCTGAAAAAGCCGTCACCAGCCAGCAGTTTGATGCAATAAAATCAAATTATGAAGCGGCTAAAGCCCGTTACGAACAGATGTTACGCCAGAAGAATACCACCTCATTGGTGAGGAAAGAACAAACCGTACGTCTGAACCAGAACGATGCGCAGATCAAACTGGCTACCGCGGCTCTGGATCTGGCCCGTCTTAATCTTACATACACCGTAATTGTTGCTCCTTGTGACGGTGTGACTGGCAGAAAGACAATAGAGGAGGGGCAGTTGATGTCACCCGGACAAACGGCTCTCGATTTGGTTAATGATACTCAAAGCTGGGTGGTTGCGAATTACAAAGAGACCCAGACAGCACATATCCGTGAAGGTCAGCCGGTAGATATTGAGGTGGACGCGGTACCGGGAGTTACTTTACGTGGTGTGATACACTCCATCTCAAAAGCAACCGGATCTAGTTTCTCCCTCTTCCCGCAGGATAACTCCGCCGGAAACTTTGTTAAAGTAGAACAACGGATTCCGGTTCGCATTGAGTTTGCGAAAGAGAATGATCCGAAGCTGATCGCTAAGTTACGTGCAGGAATGAATGTCGAATGTGAAGTAAATTATTGATTATGCATCATCATACGGGTCCGTTTACTATTCCCGATATTCGTAATATTGTTCCTGAAAAGCTGAAGCCCTGGATCGTTCTGGCGTTCGGGCTTATCTTCCAGCTTTCGGGTGGCATCTATATGGCAGCTGTCAGAGAGATGAAAGGTACGCTTTCACTCATGCAGGAGGATGTTATGATGGCAGGATATGCATCACTGGTAGGTGTGGCGCTTACATTTACCATCATGTTCAGGCTGAAGTTTTACCTGCCTATGCGCGAATCCCTCATCATAACCTCGCTGGGCGTGGCAGCCTGCAACTTTGCAACTATGCACACCGGCAATTTGCCGTTATTGGTTATATTTAGTTTTATCTGCGGAATTTTCAGAATGTGGGGCACCTTCACCTGCTTATCCAATATCCAATTATGGATTACTCCGAAACGGGACATGGCAATCTGGTTTTGCTTCATCCCACTCATGGTACAGGATTCCATACAGTTGTCCGGTATCATGGCCATCTATACCGCCTGGATCAGCAAGTGGGAGTATATGCACCTGGCAATTATCGGATTGTTGCTGTTGATGACACTAATTACCGTGACGCTCTTCCGGCACCATCGGACGATGCCTAAGTTGCCTCTGTATGGTATAGACTGGCTGGGGATGTTTTTGTGGGGAGTAACGCTGGTAAGTGCCATCTTTGTGCTGAATTATGGTGGACATTACGACTGGTTCCATTCGGTGTATATCCGTGCGGGAGTGCTTTTTACCCTGGTATCGCTGGCGCTTAATTTATGGCGGGCCTCCTTTATCCGGCACCCATTTATTGATTTACGCACCTGGACTTTTCAGCCGGTCTGGCTAACCTTCGTCCTTTACATCGTGATAGATATTCTGCTGGGGCCGGTACATACCTTTGAGCACATCTTTACTGAAGGTGTATTGGGTTACGATTCACTGAATTTTATTCAGCTCAACTGGCTGGTTATCGCAGGAATATTATCGGGAGTAGTTTTTACCTATATTTTCTTTGCCAAACGCAAATGGACCTATAAGCGAATGTCAATCATTGGGTTTGGTTGCATCGTGGGGTATTTGATTCTCATGTATTTTACGCTGGATGCCAATTTGCCCAAAGAGAGACTTTATCTGCCGGTAATGTTGCGAAGTTTCGGGTACACTATTATCGGAGCTGTATTTATTACGTCTCTGACCACTATTCCTTTTCCCAACTTTGTGCAGTCGCTCTCTGTGCAGGCCTTTGTGAGTGCCTGTCTGGGCGGGGTAATCGGGGATGCATTTATTACCCGCATCTTTAATTTTGTGATGAAGAAAAATGTGATGCTGGCAGAAGCGAATCTGGATCATGTCAATCCTATTTTTGCGCATGTTCCTCACGATATGATCTATGGACAATTACAGCTGCATAGCCTGATGGTGAGTATGAAGGAGGTGTATGGCTGGCTCTGCATTGCAGGTTTGTTTCTGATCCTGATATTTCTGTTGAGGGAGAGTTCGCTGCGTCCATCCACTTTCCATCCGAAGTGGAGTTCCATTCGTCGGGAGATTCGTCATGAACTGAAGGTGGAAAAGGCAGAAGTAGATTGAATAATATTTTTATATAAAGAACAGAAGCAGTCTTGTAGGAAATAACCAAAACTACTTCTGTTTTTATGGAAAGACTTTTATAGTTAATGCTTTGGATAGCTAGATGTGTTCTTTATTAGACAGATACATGCTTTGTCTAAAGCTAAAAAGCTATTCCCTGAAAGTCCAGAAACTATTTTTATTTCATTTCAATAAGAAGCTGCAAACTATAGAGTCAGGAACCGGTGTAGCGTCAGAGTAAATATATGTACCTTTTGGAAGAATATCCAGACTTCTCAACTGGTAAAGCTTTGCCGTTTGCTGATCGGTAAGGGAATTTTTTATTCTAATGAAGCATGTTACATAGTCGTATGACAACTCGCCATCCAGTTCGCCGTATCGTTTGATAAGGCTAAAAACTTTCTCCTTATCCGGTTGTTGGCCGCTTATCGCTTTTCGCAATTCCTGTGCTACCGATTCTCTTGTTTTGACAATCTCCTGCATCATGGGCATGTGTTTCTGTACCGTGCTTTTCAGGCAGGCTGATTGGTCGGGAGTAAGGGTTTCGATAAAGTCACGACCCTTGTCGCCTGTAAGGGCGGTGCTGATGTTATATCCTTTGTTACCCATGGCCGGGAAATCCTTGAGGTAGAATCCTCCGAAATAGGTACCGTGACGTTCGGGACAGAAATAAACATCGGCAGTAACTGAGCCGGCATACCAGCTGAAGAGTTCGCTGGCGTAAGTCATGACGGCAACATGGGCACGGTGCGACAGACTCCGCTTGTCCAGATTCTCCGGTAAAGCAGGCCAGGTGGATGAATTGGTGAAATCCAGCTTTTTCAGCTTTGCCTTTTGCTCATCTGAGAAAGAGGTAATCACTTTACCACACACCAGGGCGCGGTCGTAACTCAGTTCAGCATCGAGTGCATAGAGCATTGCCGTATATCTGATGATGGCATCCCGGTTCAGGGTTTTGTTATTTTCAAGGCTTTCACGAAAAGCTTTAATTAATACCATTCGTTTTTGGGCAAATTCATCATACACCGGAGCCTGCTTATTGGCCAAAGCCTTCAACTGGTCCAGTTGTTCCGGGGTAAGGATGGAAAGTACATTGGTAGCAATGCGGGTGAGAAAATCCGTATTGTGCCCCAAAGCATTCTTGTCATTGTCGCGCATGTACTGGAAGCCGAAAAAGTCAGCCACTTTACCGGGAGGAAAGAAACAGTCAGCGCCAAAGGAGCCGGTTAGAAAGGCCAGTCCGCTGAATGCCATGGTATGCAATTGAGCCCGTTCAGAAGTCGCCTGTTCGATGGTATACTGCTTTTGACGGGATGGGCGCGGTTTATCCTCATTTTGGGCAGATATGAGGCTTGCCGATAACGAAAAAGCTAATGTCACGGCAGCTGTCCTGTAGTTTCTACGTATCATTTTCATGGTTAATTATTTTGTATTGGATTTTAATGTATTGGAATGAAGGACGGATTTGTCCTTGGTTACATAATCCAGTTGGATCGATTGAGCGGAAACGACCACTCTCAGATAGCCGGCATTGGTCATCAGCGAACCGTTTACATAGCCATATTCTGTAGCTTGTCGGGGATTTCCCGCATCTTTTGCTCCGGGCTGAGGCAGACATTGGTAGAGGACTCCATCTAATTGTTGCTGCGCAAAAAGGTGGTCATGTCCGTGAAAGACGGCTGTAACCCTGTTTTTTACCAGCAAAGTATGGATGGGAATTTCCCAATCGGGACGGTTTTGCTGAAACTCATCTTTACCGTTCGGGCTTTGACCGCCCCATTCGTATAATCCGGCAGCTTCCATCCCTCCGCGGGCTTTCCCTTTCAGATCAACTCCTCCCACCAGATTGTGGATAAAGATAAATTTAAAGGTGGACTTACTCTTCTCCAGAGTCGCCTTCAACCAGTCGTATTGAGCTTTGCTGAGTGTTCGCTCCCAGGGATTATTCATCCCCGCCTGCGGAGTAAACCAGAATGGGTCGAGTACGATAAACAGGGCATTTCCCCATTCCCAGGCGTAATAATTTTGCGATAATCCCACAAACGGTTCTTCCCGGTCATTTCCCGTATAAAATCCGTCAGGAGTGGGGTTGGGAAAATACTTTTTTCGGGTCAGGTTTGACCATACGGTCATGTTATCAGCTTTACCGTTCAGACGCTGCCCAGACTCACCATCGTGATTTCCCTGTACCAAAAAGAGGGGAGAGGATGTACTCAGCAGACCGAAATAGTAGCGTTGCGCCAAGTATTGTTTCAAGGCATCCTGGTAATTCGTACGGTACTTATCGGTCATAAAGGTATCGCCCAGGTCGATGTGGAAATCAGCAGAATCGGATGCCGCATTCAGCAACATCGTTTTATAGGTAAATGTATCGCAGTTTTGGTCCAGGTGAGGGTCGGCTGTTAGGGTGAAGGTGAATGTTTCGCCTTTTTTTCGCTGGGTGTGAAAATGATATACTGGTGATTTTTGTATCTGATTTTGCCCCGGTTCTTGATAAACGAGTTGATAATCATATCGTTTGTCTGCAATCAGGTTATCCACTACGATTTCTTTAGGCTCTCCGGAAGTCAGAGTTATCTTCTTTGAATTTGTCTTTTTACTTCCGGTTTCACGATATTCGATATGAGCTTCTATGGAACGGTAGGTCAGGATGGATATTGCTACAGAATGGTCGGTGGGACGTCCCGATATAATATCGAACTCATGAGCGGGAACGGTTGTGTAAAAGACAGACTCATGACGATTATCCGCCTCTTTACCTGGATGCACCTGGGGGTGTTGGGCAAAGAGAGAGAAACTCAGGGCTTGTAGGGATAACAGCAGGAAGTATGTAAGGGAATGTTTTCTGTTCATATTCACATCATAAAATTTTTATCAATAAACTCCTGGAATTTATCCCTGTATTGCGGACTGACCGGGATGACCGTGCCGTCATCGTAAATGATTTCGTTGCGCTCGATGACGTTGATTTTTTGCAGGTTCACGATAAAGGATTTGTGTACCCGCATAAACTGGCTTTCAGGCAGTTGTGCTTCAAGCGATTTGAGGCTGAGCAGCGACATGATGGGTTTGCCGGTAGTCAGGTGGATTTTTACATACTCGCTCATGCCCTGGATATAACGGATATCGCTGAAATTGATGCGGATAATTTTGTATTCCGACTTGATGAATAGAAAGTCCTTATTGGCCTGTATCTGGATATTCTCTCCTCTTTTGGCAGCAATCCATTCTCTCGCTTTTTTAGCTGCTTTAAGAAAATCGGGATAGTCGATGGGTTTGAGCAAATAGTCTATGGCATCCGCTTTAAAACCCTCCATGGCATATTCGCTGTATGCCGTGGTGAAGATAAGCGAAGGGCGTACAGCCAGTCCGTTGAGCAGCTCCAGTCCGGTCATATCGGGCATTTGTATATCGAGAAAAAGCAGGTCAACCGGATGCTCGCTCAGGTAATTCAGCGCTTTAACGGCATTGGTAAATTTTCCTTCCAGTTCGAGGAAAGGAGTCTGGTTGATATAGCTTTCCAGTACTTTGAGTGCGAGGGGTTCGTCATCGACGATGATGCATTTCAGATTCATGTCAGCGGTATTTGCAGTTCGACGGAATAGATGTTTTCTTTG
The DNA here is from genome assembly GCA_963662365.2 of Bacteroidales bacterium. Classification (GTDB taxonomy): domain Bacteria; phylum Bacteroidota; class Bacteroidia; order Bacteroidales; family UBA7332; genus CAXXIC01. The sequence goes on along the minus strand of CAXXPA010000004.1, from coordinate 148,923 downwards.
GAGTTTACAGTCAAAGCATAATTTTTGCCATAGAGCAAATCGAGACGGTGACGGCTGTTCTCCATTCCCAGACCGCCTTTCACTAAAGAATTGGAGCGGTCGTGGCGGGTATTTTCACAAAATAAAATCAATTGATTGCCGGAGATCCGGAATGCGATATCAATGTAACTCTCCTCTTCGTAACTGGCTCCGTGCTTGAAGGCGTTTTCAATAAACGAGACAAAAAGCATCGGCGGTATAGTGACATCGGTATATTCTTTGGGGACATCCAGTCGGACTTTAAGTTCATCCGTGAAACGTAACTTCATCAGGTCGATGTAGCTCTGGATGAATTCAAACTCCTTACTGAGTCTGACTTTTCCGTTCTCGTTTTCATACAGCATGTAGCGCATCAGTTTTGATAAACGCATAACTGCGGCTTTGGCCCGTGGAGCATCGCAGTCAATCAGCGCATAGATGTTGTTGAGCGTGTTCATGAAGAAATGCGGACTAATCTGGTTGCGCAGGATATTGAGCTGCATTTCGGTATTGCGTTTTTCGAGCAGGTTCTTTTTCTGTTCGTTTTCGTGCCATTTTCCCGAAAAAAGTAATCCCGTATCCACTCCGGCAATCAGTAGTGAGTAAATCATCAGATGGGCATAGGGGGGAATGGCCTCCGGTTTATTCACCGGTCTTTCTTCTCTTTTTTCCGGCCTTTTGAAAAAGGACTCTTCAAAGGTCTTATAACTAAATGAAAAAAGGAGAATAGTCATCAATACAGTTGACAGGTAACCGACATATCTGCGCCGTAGCATCAAACGTGGTACCAGCAGCCAGTGGTTGATGATAAACAACGGAATCAGCAGCGACTGGTCAATCCAGATTTTAAAGACGTGCTGCCAGCTCACCGTCCCATTTACCCGTGTAAAGATGACCGGCATCAGAAACAGAATGACCAGCACAAACCCCATCACGTAGAGGTCGATATACTTCATCCGGTTATGTGCGATATGGTGTTCCCCGGTCATGTTATTTTACAATTAAGAGTTTATGAGACTTGCTATTGCCGTGGCTCAATGATAAAGCATAAAGTCCGGCTGAAAGGTTAACCCCTTCATTCAGGTTGATGGATAAATTATTTCCCTGAGACTGAATGTCATTCAATGCAATCCGGCGCAAACAACGACCGTCCATGGCATTAATACTTAATACAGCGTTGTTCTCCCGGATATTGTTCAGGGAAAGATGAATTTCTTCGCTTGCCGGATTGGGGTAAATGCTCCACTCGTTCGGATTGGCTTTTACCGAAGCAACTGCACTCGTTGTCTTGTTTTTCACCGAATAGGAAAGGACGTCCTGTCCATTGCGTAGGGTTTCTGTTTCGTCTTTCGGCAAAAGGGCGCTGACGTAATCCACCTTTACGCTATCGGGCGAAACAGTTACCCGTAAGTGCCCCGAACCGCCAATAACTTTTCCGGTAAAGGCTGAACCATTGTCCCGAATCCCGATGATGTAGGTGGAGTCGCTGGGCATCGGAGTCGTTTGGTAGACCAGATTGTCGAGCGTTTCGTAGGCATAAACATGGTCATGTCCCTGGAAAAAGATGTTCACGTTGTTTTTGACCATTAACTGGTGAATGGGTAATCCTCCCCATCCCGGACGGTTGGCCTCAAACTTAGCCGCATCGCCCCATTCGTTTAGGAGCGCCACACCTACACCTCCGCGAGTTTCCCCCAACACATGATGTGTGAATACAAATTTATATTTTGCCGAGCTGGTTTCAAGCGTTTGCTTCAGCCAATCGTATTGTTCTTTTCCGATGGTCCAGTCCCAGCCACGGGGTTTGGCATTTGCGGTGTAATAACGGTAAGCATCGACTACCACGAAAAGCGCATCACCCCATTCCCAGGCGTAATAGTTTTGTGGTTTACCGATGCCGAAGGCTTCCTCATTGTTATTTCCCGTATAAAAGCCGTCGGGATAGGGATTGGAGAAGTAAAACTTCCGCCATAACGAACCATAAACGGCCAGATTTTCGGGAGGTGTCTGCAACAAATAGTAGCCGCTTTCCCCTTCGTGGTTGCCCATGCAAAAGAACAGAGGCATGGAGTGGCACACATCGTCAAAGAAATTCCGGACAGAAAGGTGTAATTTCTTCATCTGTTCGCTGGTGATGGTGGTAGGGTAGTGGTCATCGCCAAAGGTATCTCCAAGGTCAAGCATAAAATCGGCAGAATCCTTCAACTGGTTATTCAGGCAAATGGGCCACAATCCCCACGAACCTTTCTTGTCGTATGGGTGCGGGTCGGCTTCGATGGTAAAGCAGAATGTACTCCCTTTTTTCCGTTGGGTAAAGAAGGTATGCATAGCTCCGGTGCTGTATGACGTGGTACCGGACTTCCTGAAGCGGCTCCGGTAATAGTAACGGGTGTCGGGTTGGAGACCGGACAGTTTGATTTCGACCGGAGTGCCTGCAACAGTGCCTGTTACAGCGGTTGTATTGGTGTAATTTCCTTTTGCAGTTCCGTATTCAACATAGACATCAGCCTGACTGTCAATCATTACATTCAATGTGACGGACGAATCGGTGGGCCGGCCCAGCATTTCGGAAATATTCTGAGCCGAAACCGCAATACAAGAACTCACGAAGAAAACAAAGTATAGCAAAACGGTTTTCATAAATTATCGGGTTTTGAGCCTTAATACAAATATACAGCGTAATCGCAAAAACGACCTCACGTCTTTAACTCTATTGTTTAATGAGTTTAAGGGGACGGTTTGAGTTTTGGTTATTCACTTTCAAAAAATAGAGTCCCGATGCCAATGCAGAAAAGTCTTGTTGTTCGACCAAAGTACCTGACCATACGGTCTGCCCCATAGCATTGACTAACGCATAATTTTCCATTCCGCTTTTATTCGTGATGCTGATTTGACTGGAAAACGGATTGGGATAAGCCTCAATTGTTGTATTATAAGTCTGGTTTACAGCACTGGGGTAAAGTTCTACGAAATCACCGGGAGTCAGGTCTCTTCCGCTAAATGCCGCATAATCCAACGGATACTTGTAAACGCGGAATACCGAGTTCATCGTTTCACCTACTCTGGCAGGATCGGGAGCGGGCAAATTTCCTTGCGTTATCCGTCCCACTTTCTCTACCGGACAAATGTATTTCCACACCACCTCTCCGGTAGATGTAACTTCACGAAACTCACCGATTGTACCCGAACAGATGATGGTATTACCGTTGGGCAAACGTTCTGCGCCCGAAATATTTTCAGAATACATGGGGTATTCATCCGTTCCCTGATAGTACCATGAATAGGTTGCCGGCAAATATTTTGAACCGGCAGTGACAGAATAATTGCCGTTTGCATCCACAGCGGGTGTAAATTCATCCACGGTGGAAAAGGTCGAAGTGCCTCCGCGTCCAAGACCGTTGTCGAAACAGGTCATGTTCCCTTCACCCGGATAACCTGGTTTTACCCATTCCACATCGTGCTGTTCGAAATATCGTTGGTCTGACTTAGTTCCGGCTCCGTAACAAATGGGATTTCCCCAACGATAAAGCAGGTCACCGCCTTTACCTCGTTTCCCTCCCGTATGACCTTTTGCCTCGGCGGTAGTGGTGCTATGGTCTATAATCCAGACTTCGCTGTTTCCACGGACGCTCAGTGCAATCTGGTCGAATCCGGCATGATAATCGATAGAATTCATGTGATTCCAAAAGGCGGGTAGAATGCGTGTATCACCGTCACAATCGACTAACTCGGGATGCAGCTTCGGATTTCCATAATTCAGTTTGGTGGCATCAAAATCCTGAATCAAATGATCCCAGGTATGCCATTCCCATACGACTGTTCCACCTTTGGGATAAGTCGGTTTTATTTCAGCCACGTAATCGGGAACCATATACCCTTTACTTGCAATATCCGGTTGGAATTTAGCCGGATTGAAACCGGCTGCAATACATTCCGCATAGGTTTTCTTTTCAATCACCAACATGATGATGTTGCCATTGGGTAAAATGTGAATGTCGTGATGCTGCATATAGGTGTCGGTCGAAAAATCAAGTTCCCAAACCAGATTATCATTCCAGTCGTACTCTTCCACCCGGCCACCTTCACCACCACCGGAGCTTAATCTCCCAAGTGTCATACACGAACGGAGTAAATGTCCGTTGGGTAATAAATAGACAGATTGCCCCGGAGGATATACACTTTTTGTCCACTGATGCACAATCCGTCCCTCATTGTTAATCAGATAAGTCATCGTGTTTTGTTTCGGGGCAAAAAGGGTGTAGCCTTTATATACCTTTGCTGTGTCATTGAGAAACAGGCCCACAGTACGGGTCTGGGCAAAAACGGCAGATGCAGAACCTGCCAGCACGATGGCCATAGTTTTTATTAAACGATTTATCCTGAACATAATATTTTCCTTTTGAATATTTACTACACTTATCTGCTATTTAATTGTAAATCATTTTCTTGCTTATCATGCGGTTATTTGCCGAGAAGACATAGAAATAGATTCCTTTGGGCAATACATTACCACTTTCTCCGGTGCCATTCCATTCCGTTTGGTACTCACCGGTCTCCCGGTGGTCATTCAGGAGGTATTTTACCGGCACACCATTCAGGTTATAGACAATGATGGAGGCCTCTCCATATTCGGGCATCACAAATTTGATGGTGGTAGAAGTGGAGAATGGATTGGGATAATTCTGAGTTACCAGATCCTCTTGCGTAGCCGATTTCAGTTGGGAAACGGATGCTGCCAAATCGGCTGGCTTAACATAGTCCGGCTCAAAACCCGTCATCGTTTTTCCGGGAGTCAGGTCATGTCCTTTGAGTGCCGGATGTTCAGCCGTGTATCGGTAAGCCCTGAATGCGGCATTGTCGGTAGGGTAGGTGTCTGTTTTTATCTTTTTAATTCCACTACGTGTAAAGGGATTGATATATTCCCAGACAACGGATGTATCGGTCGGATTAACCTCAAAGAAATGACCTGAATTCATCGCGCATATAAAGGTGTTTCCATTCGGTAACCGTTGTGCACTGGAGCCTATGGTGCTGTAAAACGAGGTGTTGTTTTTACTCGAATAAGTCCAGACGACTTGTTTGGAGATATTCTTCTTCTCCTTCATCAGATTGCTGTTGGCCGGACTTACCACATTATATCCCGCAGTCGGAGGGTCAACGTATTTTCCTGCATTTGCACCTGAAGCATTGAGATAGGGATTTATCTCGAAAATATAAGACTGCGGCGTTAATTCAAACAGATTCTGTCCGTTATTGAAAACCAGAAAGTTTCCCTCTCCGGGTAGCCCCGGTTTAATCCACTGGATGTCATGTGCACCTCCAATCTGTTTATTGCCGGATGTCGTTTTTTCAGGATTAGGGGTAAATGACGGCGAAGTTCCCTGACCATATTTGGCCGGGTCGCCAAAACGGTATAGAAAATCACCTTTTGACGATGCCGCCATCGCAACAGATGCGGCAGAATCGTTTTTTACAAATGTACCGCCATGGTCGATGACATAAAATTCCCCGTGGACGGAATTTATGACTATCTGGTCAAGCTGTTCGTTGTAGTCCAGTGAATTACAATGCAACCAGTCGTTTTTGAGAGGATTGCCGGTCATATTAATATTGATTCTTCCCGGAGTATTTTTTACAACGCCATAGGTTGCAGTCTTTGTTGCGTCGTATTCCTGTACCACATGGTCGAAAAAAGCCCATTCCCAAATGACTTTCCCGGCGCGGTTTACTTCTACTACGACATCCAGCTGTACGCCCGAATAAGTACCGCCGGGAGCAAGCGATGGGTTGGCGCCTGCCGCAAGACACTGGGCTGCGGTGTAATCTTTATTCGCAATATAGATAAAGGTTGAATCACCCAGTTTGGGATTGTAGATTTTGGCAAAATCGTGATGGGGGTGATAATTACTGCGTTTTTCGGTATAACTCCACACAATGTTTCCGCTCCAGTCGAGTTCTTTCCATACATTGGAATTACTTGGGTCACCGCCAACCGCATCAAGCAGGGTACCTCCTTCGGTAAATCTCGGATTGGTACCTATCTTCCATGTATGTAACACTTGACCCTCCATATCAATCAGATAGGTGGTGCCGCCAGAGCCAAAGAGGGTGTAACCGTTATAGGCTTTGGAACTGTTCCAGTAACGGGTTTCCGTCGGGATAAAGAAGCTCTCCTGCGCAAACAGCGTAAAAGCAGTTTGCATAAAGAAGAAGTATAAGATAAATCGTTTCATGACGTATCGGATTATCGGTTATTTTCTGATTATGATCATTTTACAGGTTGACAGGCAGTTGTTTTCTATTAGTGCCACCGTATAACAGCCTGTTGGTAGGTTTTCTGTGTTCCAGCTTATTTTGTGAATGCCGGCTTCTGCATTTTCATCCAGTAATACTTTAACTTGTTGGCCTAATGAGTTGAAAATGGATAGGTTGATGTGTTCAGTTGTACTATTGGTAAATTGAACGGTAGTCATTCCGGAGCAGGGATTGGGATAGCAAGTCAAGCCTGATTTGTTGGCGGAGACTGTCTCCACCCCGGTTGTATTGAATACAAAATTGCGGGCTACACGAAATCCGATATGATACCACGGGTGATTGGGATCCTGAGGTCCACGGAAGTATGATGGATTGCGGTTTGAAACACGGGAATGTCCATCATCGATATTATTCACGATATCACCGTTGTACCAGTTGCCTCCGCGCATTCCTTTATACTGCTTACCGTCAGGCATCAGAGAGCCGGTTGCCGGGCCTTTAGGATTGTTGGTGGGGCTAACAGAATAATAATTGGATGAATACCAGTCATTGATGAATTGCCACACATTACCGGCCATATCGACCAATCCGAATCCGTTTGTGCTGTTGTTGGTTTGGTAACTGGTTGCACTCCCCGGCCAATTACAATCCGTTTTAAGTTTCAGCGTTCCGTCGTAAAAACCCACCGGGGTTGAGAATGGATATAAGGCGGTATTGTTACTTTCATATGGGTCGCCTGAGCCGGGCCAGTTGGCGTAGTTCTGAGTACCATTGGTATTATTTCCCCAGGGGTAATTATAATAGGGATTGGTTTGTCCGCCACGGGCTGCATATTCCCATTCCGCTTCGGTAGGCAGGCGATAACCGTTTTGGGTGAAATCACAAACACCAGTAGTCTGGTTATAGCATTCGTTCAAACCGTTTAGCTTGCTGAGCCAGTTGCAAAAAGCGATACAACCGTACCAGCGCACGCCCACCACCGGGTGATTAGCCCGAAAGTCGGCCATGGAGAATGTCTTTCCGTCAAATGCAATGCTGTAATACGACGCATATTGATTGGTATAGCAATATATAGAGTCGGAACCAATGCCATAGACAATTTTATTTCTTACCGAAAGTTGCCCGTTTGTAAAAGCCGCATTCAGAAAGGTAAGGTATTGCTGATTGGTGATGTGGGTTTTGGCCATATAAAAGGAATCAATCTTCACATCGTGTAACGGCAACTCGTCGCTTGGGTGCTTCGGGTCGACAAATCCGATGTGGTCACCCATGGAGTAAGTTCCTGCCGGAATCAGTACATCTGAAATATTCATAGACGCATTGTCCATGCCGCCCCGTACCAGAATCACATATTTGGCTACAGACTTATCTTCATAGGTTACCACGCCATAGTCGGTATTGAGATCCCAGGCTATGGTTGGGTTTTTATACTGGCTGGTTGATGACCAGTAGAATGCCGAAGTTACGATATTCGGGAAAAAGGTTTTGTTGATGGATGGTTTCACCCGTGAAACGTCGTTAAGCGATTGGAGCTCTTTGATATTGGGTAAACGCCAGTCGGATTTTCCACCAAGCGTTACCGTTTTGCTGTAAGCTAAAGCTGTTTCCCAGTTCATAGGAGTAGTGGATGACAATTTTTGCCATGTCAGACCGGTGTAGTTATCCCAGATGGTACCGTCACCGTTGTCGGTAAAATGTGGTACGGTAAAAGCTGTTGTAATCAGACTCCGTACGGCACGTACATGGAAATACCTCGTCCCGCCGGCACTTACGGTCTCCGATTTGGGGTGATTCCCTATACCTCCTCCGGCATTCGTTGCCCAAATGACGGTCGCATTATCAGCTTGTTTTTCACTGCTCCACCAATATTCGGCTGTCGTTTTGGTGAAGATGTTCGTATTTAATGCAGGATTATTGGCGTCAAACCAATGAAGACTAAACAACTCCATGGCTGTCGGTAGTCGCCAGTCGGTGTAGCCACCCAGTGTAAGCGTATCGGCATAATTCTTAGCATTTTCCCAGGTCATTTCACCACCGTCGGTTTTTTGCCACATCAGGTTTGTATTATTATCCGTAACCGTACCGTTGCCGTTGTTTTTTAACGAGATTGGGTTTATTGCGAAGTCGGCATCTTCACCGGAAGTCGTAGTGTAACTGACGGTCTGTCCGGTATCCGGCAGTTTAAACGGCAGAAGCTTCTGGCCTTCAGCGTTGAATGCTATTACGAGAAAAAATAATATGAGATACTTATTTGCCATCACAATATGATTTTTACGGTTTTATTCGTATTCTCTGCAACGATATTTACTAGGTAAATGCCATGAGGCAGGTTTTGCGGTAGTTGCAAGGTATTTGTACCGGTAGTGAGATTCAGATTATTTAGCGAAGAGACATTCTCGCCGGTTACACCGTAATAGCGCAAAGATGCCTGACAATCCGATTGGGCTTTTACAAACAGATACTGACCGGATTGATAAGTCTCAAGGTTATTTGAATCTGCTTTTACCGGTATAACCGCTGACGCGATTTTGGGTTTTACCGAAAATGTCCGTCGAACTGCGCCGTTGATTTGTCCCAAAGCGACGTTATCGGCATGATAGCCACCTATGTAATCCACCTTTGCACTATCCAACGTTACGGTTACATGGATGTGGCCGGAACATGGAAGGATAGTCCCTGTAACATAGCCGTAATTTGCTGCATTATTAGCTGTTGTGTATTGTGGCAGTGACGGTTGTGGAACTTCGAGATAAACGATACCGTCTTTGGGTTGTTCTACGTAGAGGTGGTCATGTCCGTGGAAATATATCTGCACCCCGTTTTCCACCATAATCTGATGAATGGGTTTTCCCCATCCCGGACGCTGAGTGTCAAATGTGTAGGTTCCGTCACTATTTTGCCCTCCCATTTCAGCCAGGTTAACGCGTTCGGCACCACCGCGCCCCAGATTATCTCCACCCACGATTTGATGAGAGAATACAAACTTGTATTTGGCTTTGCTGCTTTCGAGTGTATTTCTGAACCAGTCGTATTGAGCCTTTCCTAAGGTAAAGCCCCAGGCATCAGTTGGCTTGGTCAGAGTGTATTCGTAAGGGTCAATCACCACAAACAAAGCATCACCCCAGTTCCAGGCGTAGTAATTCTCCCGTTTACCTAACCAGATATCGCTAACGTCGTTACCGGTGTAAAAGCCATTGGGTACCGGATTCGGATAGTATTTCCTGCGAATGGAATTGGCCATATTGAATACATCATTAGCCTGACTGGTATTTAGCCAGCCGAGTTCACCCTCATGATTACCCACTACAATATAAAGCGGCATATTGTTACACACATTATCCCAGAAATTACGGTATAACAGATTGCGTTGTTCAATGTAATAGTTGTTGACAATCGGGAACTTCTCCGTCATAAAGTTGTCACCCAAATCAATCATAAAGTCAGGTTTGAGCTTCGACATGTTTTGAAGGGTATTCCGGAAAGTATAATAGTTCGAATTTTCGTCCAGATGAGGGTCGGCTTCTACGGCAAACGAGAAACTCTGCCCTTTGGCCCGTTGTGTGGTGAAATTACCAGATATTCCGTTTCTGTATCCTGTTTCACCCGGGAAGCGATAGTAGAGTTGATAATAATAGCGGGTATTAGCCATCATACGGTTCAGGGTGATTTTCATCGGCTGTGTTGCCGGGTATGACATCACAGGTATCTGTAAATTAAGGTTACCTTGGCTGGTTCCGTAAGCCACATAAGCATCCAGGGATTTGTCAGACAAGGTGTTGAGAACTATCGACGTATCGGTCGAAGCTCCCAATACCCCGGTTCCGATAAAATCACCATAAAAACGGATATCCACTTTGTAAACCGAGGAGCCGGCTGTAATAAAGAGCTGATTATTATACCGGCCACCGAAACATAGGTTGCGAACTCTCTCTCCTGCAGGCAGTGTGATTGCACTTACCTGTGTAGCCGTTTTGTCGTATATTCTCACGCCACCATCACCGAAAGCCACATAGATATTACCCAATACATCGGAGGCGATTCCGTCTATTTCTCCTGTACCGGCTACTTTCAGGAATACTTTTTTGTCTTTGGTTAAATCAACGGTCGATTCTTTTTGAAGTGAATAGGTGTAAATGGTATTGGTACTGCTCTCACAGACATAAAGTATTTTCCAGTCCTGGACAAAAGTCAGACCGTTGGGTTTTAACAATGTACTGTCAAGCAATACAGGCGAGTTGGTGGCATTGTACGGAATACAATACAGCCCCTGAAATGTAAGTTCACGGCCCGTTACACCAAAATCAGGATCGGTGAAGTAAATAGAGCCGAGATAACTCAGGGTAGCATCGTTGGGCCCGTTCAGTTTTTTGCCATTCCAGGTTGACATTAACGAAGTGAGTTTGCCCAGGGTGTCCATTCTGGCCACATCACGTGTTCCCTGACGACAAACCACAAAGTCATTCTTTTTGGTTGAGGTAAGTCCGATTGCATTTCCTGATGGGGATACAAACTTCTTCAACCCCATAGTCTCACTCCATTTGTAAATGGCGTTTCCATTTACATCACAAAATAGCAGATAACCATCCGGATGCCAGGTCGGGCTTTCGGTAAACTGTAGGCCGGTTGCAATCTGTACAGGTTGCAGATTATCGAATACACCTGCCTGACTTTTACCTGAGACCAGTAAAAGTAGGGATAGCAAGAAGAATATTGATTTTGTATATTTCATAAAGGTTAGCGGTTAAATAAAGATGTGACTATCTTCTCAAATTATGCTGACTCAAAAATATAACAAGATTCGGCCTTTTATCCGCTAAATCAGTGAAGCGCAGTTTTATCTCTGTTAAAGGTGTATTTTAATCAGTCTGTGGAGCGACCAATCAGGTATAATTGAATTTAAAATGTATAATGTCTCTTCTGATCTTAAATGGATTTACAGGATACCCTGTGTTAAAAACCTCTTAGGCTAACCAAGAAACCTGAATAGCCATTTTAAGTCAACAGATCGTCCTTAACTGCGAGAATTGCCCTAACTTTGCCCAAAAAGATAATAATGGTAGCACACATTGGAGAGATAGCCGGTTTGGGAGTGTCGGTTTGCTGGACGCTGAGCGCTTTGTTTTTTGAAAAAGCAGGCAGTAGAATCGGATCTCTGACCGTAAATTTTATTCGTCTTTTAATGGCTATATTATTTTTAGGATTAGCTACATTGTTTACCAAAGGTATTTTCTTCCCTTCCGATGCCACCGGATATCAATGGTTTTGGTTGGGCTTGTCCGGTTTTATCGGGTTCTATCTGGGTGATTTGCTGCTGTTCAAGTCCTATATGATCATCGGTTCGCGTACAGCGGCTTTGATCATGAGTTTTTCACCGATGTTAACGGCATTGATCGGTTGGTTCTTTCTGGATGAAAAGCTGAACGCCCTGGAAGTTACCGCCATTCTGGTCAGTGTAACCGGGATTGTTACGGCCATATCCAATCGTAAAATGAAGCTAAATATCCCGGTTAAAGGATTGTTGCTGGCATTGGGTGGTGCGCTCGGACAGTCGGTAGGTATTATTTTAAGCAAAAAAGGAATCGGGGAATACGACGCTTTGGCCGCTACACAGATCAGGGCCTTATTTGGTCTGGTTAGCTTTGCGGTAATGATCACACTGTTAAAACGGTGGTCTTATATTATTCTGGCATTTAAAGATCGTTCAGGTATAAAGGACGTTTCGGTAGGGGCTGTTTTCGGCCCCTTTATCGGTGTGGCTCTGGCGCTCTTTTCCATACAGCATACCAATACCGGTATTGCCTCCACGCTGATGGCATTGGTTCCGATCTTTATTATCTGGCCATCGGCTGTGATGTTTAATGAAAAGGTTAAGATACAGCAGATTGTAGGTGCCGTTATCAGTATTCTGGGAGTAAGTCTGTTTTTTATGTAATTGAAATAGACTGATAATATCAAAATTTCACATCCCGGATACTTTCGTCTTTTTCAAACGCTGCTTTTGCAAACGGACATACCGGCAAAATCTTAATCCCTTGTTCTCTCGCAAATTCAACCGCTTTCATGACCAGTTGTTTGCCATACCCTTTTCCGCCAAAGGCCTCATCAATTCGGGTATGGTCTATTTCAATTTTTGTTTCATCGATCCATAAGTATGTTATCTCTCCTGCAAACCGGTCGTTTTCGTAAATGGCAAATCTTCCTTTTTTGCCATCATCTTCTCGTTCTATTTTTACCATAACTTATTATTTATTCATCGCCTCTATATATGGATAGGTGCCTTTTTCTAATGGTTTGAAAGACTACTTGTTTGTAATAAATTGCTGTTTTTCTTTTTTGCAGATCAGTTGTATGGCAAATTTGCCGGTTTGAGCAGAAGGGGGGAGTCCACCACCAGGAGATAACCATTGTCCTGCCATATAAAAATTCCGGAGTTTGGGAAGTGTCATTTTGAGCGATTTCAACATATTGTCTTTAGTTGGTAGAAACCCCTCATAAGCACCGTCTTTTACGCCTGTATAGCGAACATCAGTTTTAGGAGTTGCAACATCAACTACCTCAATAAATTCAGAAATTCCCGGATATTCTGTTTCAAGATAACCAATAGCATCTTTTTGAATCTGTTGTTTTTCGTTTTTATATTCATCTCCTTCCAGATTCTTCCAGATTTTCCACGGACTTTCATATCGCATAACTATTGTGGTTTTCCCTTCGGGAGCCATAGTCGGGTCATACGAATAGTTCATTACCGAATATCCGTTCTCAGGATTTGTCCGTCCTATTTTTATATCTTTTGAAATCCGGATAATAACGGGAGCTTCTGATTTGATGGTTTTGTTTATCCCAAACGAAACCTGAACAATGGGTGTAAACAGTTCCCAGTTCTTATAAGCATAATCGATTTCATTTGAAACATATTTTCCATCCAGCATTTTGTAGATGGTGGTGTAACCATCAGCTGTGCCGATTACATAATCAGCTGAGATTTCTGTTCCATCGGTAAGTATAACTCCTTTTGCAATATCGTTTTCTACAATAATCTTTTCAACTTTCTTTTTGTATGATATTTTCACGCCCAGTTTTTCTGCTTTTTCAACCATACGTTGGGCTAATGGATAGGAGCCGCCTATCAGGTAGCCGGCGTTCTTCTGATGAAACCAGCCGAGCATGAATATGAATGCTAATGCCGAAAAGTTCTTTTCACCATAAACAGAATCCAGAACCGATTTTAATCGTTCATTTTTGAAATTCAGTTTTTCAAAATATTCTTTACAGGTGAGTCGTCCGAATTTCCTTACAAGATTTATAACAGGCAGTATCCCGGGCAATACTTTTATGTAATCCCGGATAGTGCGTAACTCAGAAGGGGTTGAGAATGGTTCCAACAATCCGCTTTTACGCATATCGTTACACATCTTTATGATCGGGCCCTTATCTTCGGGAGCGAGTTCAAGCAAATATTTTTCCCAGCGGTCAATATTTGAATAGATGATAAATAGATTACCCTCTTTATCAACTATCTGTGAATGAATTTCATGATCGATGATTTCCGTTTCTTCTGTAATTACATTAGTCTCTTTCCAGATATCGTGAAATGCACCTTTCGATGTTCCGACCAGCCAATGCAGGCAATAATCAAAACGATAGTTTTTGCGATCCCAGGCTGTACATTGTCCCCCTGCCACCGAATGCATCTCAAGGATTTCTGTTTCAAAACCATTCATTGCAGAGTAAATTCCGGCTGATAAACCAGCAACTCCACCGCCTATTATTACTATCTTCTTTTTCATCATTCTGTTGTTATTGAGTATGTCTCAGATTGGATTGAGAAAAGTGAAAAAGCCGGCATTTTGGGTTAACGAATGATTTAATTTTGGCTACACCAATAAAATTGAATAATTGTGTCTGGTATTTATCATACCCGGCATTACCCATAAAATATCCTGCTAGAGAAACATTGCAGCTTCTTCTGCTACTTTTTTGTTGTATTCCAATGTCAGCGATTTGTAATTGACCAAATCAATAATCGTTCCGATCAGACACAATCCTGCGGTGAAAAAATAGAGGATTCCCATACCGATTTGATTGGTCAGGAAGCGTTGAATACCGGAGAACCCGGCAAATCCAAGTAGCGTGGTGACAAGAATAATCATCGGATCCCTTCGACGACCCCGGTATATTATTGCAAAACTGCGGATTTGATCATCTGTTTTGTTTTTCAAAAGCACATCAATGAACATTGCTTCGTCGAGTTCAAGTTCGGGCATTTGTGATAAGATTCGGTTCATGGTATTGATTTTTAAGTTTCTGTTTTATTTATTATTTGGCTTTATTTTATGGGGGATAAGCAATTGAAAACTACGGTGCAACAATATCACAACCGCAGGCAATGATAATGGATGCGCATGGAATGAATCGATAAACCGGCCTCTGAACAACAATGCGATTCCGTGTCCCAATCCACATCCCGGACAAAAGTCAATACCCAGATGTTTAAACAGGCAAAATGAGAAATGTCCGCATTGATCCGGATTGGTCATGGCAAGCAATGCAATGGCGATCATCCAAAATAAACCTTCCGGTTTGCCACCTGTAATTAGTTTACTCACTTTTTTCACAATCGGATTCTATGCCGTTAATACCAAACAGGTCTGTTTAAAATACTTATTCAATGTCAATGTAAATATAAAATTATTCAATATTGCAAATCTACAAAAATCATTTAATAATGTTTCCTGTCCTATCGTTTTACTCACAAAATTAATTAATTTATCGGAGGAGGATAGAAGCCACTGTTTTGTCATAGAACCTAATGCCATATTACTCACCGGCTTTTATCCCTTCTTTCATTTTTCGGAAAAACTCATTCAGCTTCTCCTTTTGGCCTCCATTCAGATTGGTAAGTTGAGCTTTAGTAGTCTGGATCAGTTTCTGGAAAGCCTGTTCCGGGTGCTCCTCTCTCATGGCTATTTCCACACCGGCTTCATAACCCATTCTCTTCAGTATATCATTTGAGACAAGAGTCGAATTACGAAGAAATTTCTCCGGGTCTTTTTTGAAATAGTCCAGGACATACGTTCCCAATTCTTCACCGATATAACCATCAGCCTGCTCACAGATTTTGCCAAAAACCTTGAAGTAATACTCGCTTTTGGCGTAATCAGAAGAGGCTAGACTATCCATCAGCGGTTTGATGTATTTCTCGTTATTCTCCAAAATATCTTTTCCGTTCAGGATCAGATCGCCGACTATTTTTACCGAATCATTATCCGGATCGGAGGCCTGTTTTACCAATGAGGTAGTTTCATTGATAATGGCTTTGACGGTATGAACGGCTTCGCGCTGGTCGTTGCAGGCGCTGAGGCTGATAAGTAGCAGAATAAACGCAATGGTAAGTTTCTTCATCATCTGTCACGTATTGCTGATTTCCCGTACTTCCACACTCGTCCCTTCCCCTTGCAGGATAGGGCAATCCTTTGCCAGACTCAATGCCTCCTCCATATCATTAGCCTGAACGATGATATATCCTGCCACCGATTGTTTCTCTGAAATGTAAGGACCGGCCGCAATGGCGTCGTTCGTTTTCAGCACAAAACCTTCCGGTGAAAGGTGGTTGCCGCTGACCATCTTGTCCTGCGCAACAATGCCTTCAATCCATTGGCTCCACTGTTCCAGGTAAACGGACATTTGCTCTACGGTGGGTTGTGCTTCCGGAGTAGTGATGTCCATCCGGAAAAAGAGGATGTATTCTTTGGTTTTCATAGCTTAATGATTTATTTCAATGCTAATATACCTAAATGTTCGATAATCGGGTCTTCATGGGCTAAGGTTTGCTGGCATTGTTCCGATGCGGCGCGGCAACCTCCTTTGCATTTTGTCCACTGTGTACAGTCGGAACAAAACGCCGGAACCGTCTCTTCCCATTCCCGTGAGTAGTCGGAGTAGAGAATCTCCTCCATCTCTTTTTCGAAAATGTTTCCTGCCACAATGGGGGAGTGGTTGCAGAGACGAACATTCCCGTTGATGTCCACCGTGATGGGGCGTCTCAGCACGTCAAACGAGCAATGCCCGAAAGCTATCAGCGGATAATCATCCGGATTGAGCAGGCAGACCGGAGTGCAGACATTTGCCGACAATTGCAGGTTCAGTTCTGCCGCCTTTTTATTGGCTATGGCAAAGGCGTTGCGTAGTTCTTCTGCTGTGGCCGAAACTTCCAGCGGTTGGTTGCATCCCTTCCCGCCGATGTTGTACCGGTTGAGCATGATTCTGCGGCAACCGAGCGATGCGATGTATTCGAGCGTTTCCCCGAGTTGATTGACGTTGTGCTTCGTGATGACCACTACGGGTACAACTCGTCCTCCGTTTTTCAATACGGCAAGCGTAGAAGCAACAGACTTTTGCCAGCTTCCTTTTACCTGCGCCATTTGGTCATGGATCTCTGCATGGGTCGAGTGAATGGGGAATTCAAACAATCCTACACCCAGTTTGATCAACCGTTTGTAATCCTTTTCCGTTCCTTTTGTTCCGTTGCTGATGAGTGTGACCTGTTTGCCTTCCATGCGACAGTAGAGAACCACCTCGGCAAAGCGTTCCGAAAGAAACGGTTCTCCTCCTGTAAATGCGACATACCGGATATTTGTTGTGCTGAAAAGCTGTTTTAACGTACCAATGGCTTTCTGGTAAGAGTTGAACGGTGTTCGCTCTAGAGCATCCGTTTTCCAGATGTTGTAGCAATAGACGCAATCGAGATTGCAACAGTCGGTTGTTTCAAAGGCGATATGGGGGAGATTGAGCATGTGGTGATAATATTAATCCTATTTTTTCTTTGTGGTAAGGGTGAATCTGATTGGTAGTGTAAATGTAGTAAAATTTGGTGCAGTTTTTGGGTTAGACCAATTCCATCTTGGCATAAGTTTGATTACCCTGATAGCTTCATTATCAAATAATGAATCGATTCCCCGAATGATTTTTATATTTGAGATCTCGCCTTGTTTATTGACAATAAACTGACATATGACAATACCGCCAATTTTTTTTGATACAGCTTCTGTAGGATATTTGATATTTGTTGATAGAAATTCGATCATCTCTTCCATACCGCCCGGGAATTCAGGCATTTGATCGATTATATAGCAGAATGGTTCGTTTTGAGCTTCAGTTCCATTTGTTGAGTCTTTAAAAAACTTTGTCTGCTTTGGCGGAGGATCATCGTCTGTTGAGTATTTTTGTTGAGCAGAGGAATCCTCTGGGTTTGAAAGTCCCACCCCTATAATCAAAGCCCCAATCACCAATTTCGGCTTTACAAACATACTCCATCCTCCCGATTTATCCGCTAAATAGGAGAAGAGACAAAACAACAGATGAAAGGTATGGAGTTGGATTCTTTTTGCCATAGTTAATTCTTTTTCTCAGGTAAAGTAAAGCGAATAGGTAGGGAGAATTTTACGGGAACAGCTTTTCCACCTTCTTTCCCGGGTTTCCATTTTGGAAATGATTTTATAATTCGAATGGCTTCAGCATCTAATAACGGGTGAATTCCATGAACAACTTCAATTTTTGATAATGAACCATCTTTATTCACAACAAAAGTACAAAAGACTACTCCTGTTTTTCTGTCTTTCATGGCTTCCTTAGGGTATATCAGGTGCTTTTCAATAAAATCTTGCATTCCTTTTTCTCCATTCGGAAACTCTGGCATTTGTTGTACAAACATAAATGGGGTATTTTCATCAACAGGAGTGTTATTTGGAACAATTACATAGCATGAGACTGTCGTATCTTCCATATTTGATTTTAAGTTTGCCCGCGATGAGTCAATCGAATCTTCTGGTAGTTCTATATCATAACACGATATAATTGGTTCTACAAACTGCTTCTTGTTATTTATTTCTTTAGAAATCGGTGTATTCAATTTCACTGAATCTTGGTCAATTGTATTGTTATTTGAAGATTTTGATACTTGATTATCATGCTTTTTTAGATGATTATTCTTTGTTTTAGTATCACATCCTGTTATTCCTATTCCCACAATCAGCGACCCTATCACCAACTTCGGCCTAACAAACATACTCCATCCTCCCGATTTATCCGCTAAATAGGAAAAGAGGCGAAACAACAGATGAAAGGTATGTAGTTGGATTCTTTTTGCCATAAGGTTTTATTTTATGTTTTGTAATTTGAAACGAATAGGTAAGGCATATTTAACAGGAGTGATAGAATCCAAAATTCCCCCAGCTTTCCATTTTGGCATTGCTTTTATAATTCTGACAGCCTCTTTACCCATTACAGGATGTGGTGTTCTAATTACCTCGATATGAGTTAAGGTTCCGTCTTTTTCTACAACAAAACAACAAATAACCGTTCCTTCGATTTCCTTTTTAGCAAGTCGTTTTGGATAACGAAGATTATTGTTTATAAACTCAAGAATTGCTTCTGTTCCACCCGGGAATTCAGGCGATTTCTCTATTATATAGCAAAATGGTTCAGAAATATCATTTTTTTGTTTTGTAGAATCTTTTACTTCAGACTGCTTTGGTCCGTTTTTATCTTCTTGAGATTTTTGTTGAGCAACCGTTTTTTCTGGAAATGTTAGTCCTAACGAAACAATCAGCGACCCAATCACCAATTTCGGTCTTACAAACATGCTCCATCCTCCCGATTTATCCGCTAAATAGGAGAAGAGACAAAAGAACAGATGATAGGAGTGACGTTGGATTCTTTTTGCCATGGTTTATTTGTTGGGTAATGTAAATCTAATTGGTAGTGTGTATTTTACAGGAACAACTTTTCCTCCTTGTTTCCCGGGAATCCATTTGGGAAATGATTTAATAACACGAACGGCTTCAGAATCCAGTGCACTATTAATACCTCGAAGAACAATGATATCGCTTATTGTTCCGTCAATATTTACATTGAAAGAGCATATTACTAACCCTTCAATTTTGCTGTTTATTCCAGATGAAGGATAAATCATATTTTTCGTGATGAATTTAGACATTTCATTGTTTCCTCCCGGGAATTCAGGCATATCATCGATTAATGTAAATGACTCATGATCATCCATAATATAGCACGATACAGTTGGTTGATCATCTGTTGAATATTTTATTGAATCAGTCTTCTGATTTTTTGTTTTTGATTTATTGGTATGATATGTAGCCCTAACTTTTCGTTTAGTTGTCTGTGCAAGGGTTAATTCAGAAATACTAAAAGTAAATCCCACAATCAGCGACCCAATCACCAATTTCGGCTTTACAAATATACTCCACCCTCCCGATCTATCCGCTAAATAGGAGAAGAGGCGAAACAACAGATGAAAGGTGTGAAGTCGGAATCTTTTTGCCATGGTTTATTTTGCGTTTATCAACAGAAATCTCAATGTAAGAAAGATAGTAAAAGCAGACCCGCCTAAGCTAATTTATTAATCATGACTGTAATCAATATATTGCCTGCTTTTTTGTCTAATGATCAGAAACGATTATCACCATCAAGCATATTGCCTAAACCTCCCAGAATACTACCTTCCTCACGTCGGCTACCACCTGCACGGGGAGCAGAGGCAATAATGCGATCGGCTAAACGGCTAAACGGAAGTGACTGTACATAGACGGTCCCCGGTCCCCGCAATGTTGCAAAAAACAGACCCTCGCCACCAAAAAGAGAATTCTTGATACCTCCCACAAACTCGATGTCGTATTGCACATCCCGGGTAAAACCGACGATACAACCCGTATCGACTTTCAAAACTTCACCCGCTGCCAGTTCTTTTTTTACCAAAGTTCCACCGGAATGTACAAAGGCCAAACCATCACCCTCCAGTTTTTGCATGATAAAACCTTCGCCACCGAAGAACCCGGTCCCAAGCTTACGGGTAAATTCAATACCTACCTGAACCCCTTTAGCTGCACACAGAAAAGCATCTTTCTGACAAATAAATTTACCCTGAAACTGAGTCAGATCTATAGGGATGATCTTTCCCGGATAAGGCGCCGCAAAGCTCACCCTGCATTTTCCGTAAGTTGTATTTTCAAATGCAGTCATAAACAGGCTTTCTCCCGTAAGCATTCGTTTTCCGGCCGATAAAAGTTTTCCAAAAATCCCCGATTCACTACCGGAGCCATCCCCGAAGATAGTCTCCATGCGTATGCCGTTGTCCATCATCATAAAACTGCCGGATTCGGCCACCACCACTTCCTGCGGATCGAGTTCTATTTCAATATACTGCATCTCTTCGCCGAAAATCTCGTAATCAATTTCATGTGCTCTCATAATTTTGTATTTAGTTGTTGTTATTCTATAAGATATTGTCGTATCTGGTTCAAGTCCCGGCCGATAAATAAAAAACCGGCAAGCTTTAATGATTTTTCACGCAAAGGATCCATTTTTCCCTCTGTGAAAATAAGCCTTTGTTTCCTAACACAATAACCCAGAGATTTATATTCTTCTGTAAGATCGCCGAAGCCGTATTCATTAGCGATTGGCAGTTTTCTTTAATCGTTCGTTATGGCAAACAAGTACATTTTTCTTTTCGCCATGCCAGTAATGAAATCCATTTCCCTGGCAGTCTTTATAATCCTTACAATCGGCACATTTCCCGGTTTTCGTCCAGGTTCTATCCCTGAATAATTCGTATTTAGTCTGCCAAACTGAATAGAAATTGTCGTTATAGATATTTCCTTGTGCGAACGTTCTGTCAATGTTTGGACAAGCAGAAATAGAGCCGTCAATTAATATTGAGCCAATGTTTATCCCTGCACGACAAAAGAAATTCGAGTCACGTACTTTGGATTCGTACTTACCTACAAAGCCTTCACAACTAAATTTTACATCAATGCCTTTTTTATTTCTTGATTCACTTATAAAGTCTATCAATTCCCTGAATTGATTATCTGTCAAAAACATTTCGTCATCCTCTTTTGCTCTTCCAATGGGAACAATCGTAAATAGTCGCCATGCTTTTACTCCTTTCTGAATCAGATATTTTCTTATATCTTCAAGTTCATGAAAGTTACGTTTATTTACGCAGGTCACCACGTCAAAGTTAAGTCGGGAAGAACTTGCGGCAAGACCAATTGCAATATCGACCCGCCCAAAACTCTTGTCGTTATTCCTTAGCCAGTTGTGTGAGCTTTCTAATCCGTCAACGCTTATTGTGAGTGCTCCAAGTCCGGCATTTAAGAGAGATATATGCTTCTCGTTGTCATACAAATAGCCATTCGAAACCATACTCCAACGCATACCACGTTTTCTGATTTCCCGACCGCAAAGTTCAATATCTTTTCGTAAAAGAGGTTCTCCTCCAGTCAATACTACCGTGAAGTTTTCAGAAGGTGATTTAATGGTATCAAGAGCTCTTAGAAAGTCATCAAGAGGCATGTCTTTATAACAACTATCTTTCGAACAATCACTTCCGCAATGTCTGCAATTCAAATTACATCTTGTCGTACATTCCCAGAACAGATAATTGAGCTCATGGCACCTTGTTTCTGATTTTTTGAATTCTCTGAACAAAGCCTGTTTTAGCATTGTAATCATTTCTTATTCTCTAATTCAATGTTCAAATAGATTTTAGGCTGGCTGGACATAAGAACTGAGTCATTGATTGTAATCACCGTATCTTTGTTTGAAAACAAGATATTTTGTGTAGAGTCGACATCTGTAAAATAGATTTTTGCAGCCTGAGTTTTTGCAATGTAAAATGAGAACTTGCCATTTTCATCGGTATTCGTGTATTGAACCTTGTTGGCAACCGAAACCCTAATTCCTTTGACAGGTAGACCTGTGTCTTTAGATTTCACCTGCCCTTCGATAAATAAATCTTCGCCATAGTCTTGTGGCGTTCCGTAGCAGGCTTGAAACACAAATGCAATTGAGGATAAGCACAATCCACCAAGAATTTTTCTCCTCCAGTCTCTTTTCATAATTTCCATTCAATTATAGTTGTACAATGTTGGTCTTTTATTTCTTTAAAATATTCTCTTTTTTAATCGTTGTTGCCGATTCATTGCCGTCTGGCTTCAGCCGACGGTTTAGGGTATTTTCATATTTTGGGCTTTAGCCAAAACATTCTTGTTCTGATAGTTACAAAGCCAGGCATACCCGCTTTTTATAGTGTGGTGTGGTTTGTTTAGTCTTTGATTTCAATTTTTTCTCCTAAGAACTTCGGCTTTTTGTCGAAAAACAGGTCAATAAACACTTTCACCCGTGCAAACTTCTCTCTTATTTTTGTCTTGAATCCGTTGTATGCGTTCACATCTTTCGCATTAAACCCTATTGCGTTTAAATTTAATGAGTTTGCGATATAAACAGCTCTCTGATTGTGAAACTCTTGCGAAATAATTGTAAAACTGTTTTGCCCATATATTTCTTTCATTCGGAATACCGAGTCGTAAGTTCGAAATCCGGCAAAGTCTAAATAAATTCGATTTTCAGGAATTCCACGTTTAATCAACTCGTTTTTCATGTCTTCAGGTTCGTTGTAATCCTTTCTGCTGTTATCGCCACTAATGACAATATTTTTAATTTTTCCTGTCTTGTAAAGTTGAACTGTCGCTGAAATTCTGTTTTCAAAATACTGGTTTGAGTTTCCGTTTCTCAGAAATTTTGAAGTCCCCAAAAGAAGTCCAACATTGTTTTCTGGTATCGAATCCGTTTCAGTATATATTTTGTTTTCTGTCTGTTTGTTTATTGTCGAATTTGCCCACAAAATGGAAATCAACGAAAAAACAAACAGAATTATAATTGTCGGTTTATATACTTTTTTGAGTTTTGTTTTCATGTGTTAATAATCATTTTTGTTTTAAAAGCTTTTGATATCCTTCTATTCCCGTCTTCAAAGGAAAGTATGGAGACAAACTTAGTTGAATTCTTTTTACCATGTATTATTTCTTTATGGGATGAACATTACTTTTAATAACTTTTGAAAGCTTCTGATATTGTCCGGTTAATTTCTGAAAAGTGTAAATTCCACCTTACTGTTTACCCTGACTTTGAGTCTCATTTCCTGTTCCGTCAGTTCCTGATCAAAGAAATCCTGCGGATGAGCCAAAGCGGGAGTCCATTTCCCGGGTAGGGACGCAATTTCTTTCCGGACAAAATCTGCCAGCATTTTATTCCGTCAGCTAAAGCAGACGGCAATGAGTTTTGGTTTCTGCAAATGAATTACTTTTTTATCATTCCTGTCGATTCATTGCCGTCTGGCTTTGATCAATAAATGCGACAGAAATGGGTTTTTATGATTTGCGAATCGTTTTTTTTATCATTCCTGCCGATTCATTGCCGTCTGGCTTCAGCCGACGGTCAAAGGTATTTCCATATCTTGTTAAATTCCCGTTGTAGGGTTATATGTTTCTCAATATGATAGTAAGAGTTTTCTCACATTCCCGGCCGTACTTTATTTGTCAATCAGCTCTTGAATTTCATTTAAGTGCAAATCAATATGCCAAAGATAACCCTCGATCATCTCTTGTAAAGTTACTTTTGTTCCTTCAAAGTCATGCCAATAATTATCAAGTTTTGACTGGTCAACCGAGTTGATAACCTGAATCATATGCAAATTAAAGTACTTCCAAAGTTGAATCATATTATTCCAGTCTTCATTTTGAAAATCCTGAAGGGCTATCCATAAGTCGTTATCTTGTCGGTAGTCAGGAAATATCAAAATAGGATTGTATTGTAGCCTAATCATTCGTTGATGGTTGTTTGACGCAGAATCAATCAAGTGACCAAGAATTTGTTTTATTGTTCGGTTCTGGTTATTTCTTTTTTGTGTAATTGTATCTATCGTCAAGTTGATTAGTTCCGGTTCCCAGGTCTCAATCACTTTTTTTATACCTGTTGTAATGTTTGAAAAATCCATGTTGATTTAATTTATAGTTTTGTTTTCGATGTCCATATCAGCAAAAACGTCATTGATTATAGTATTTTCTTCCTTTCCAGGAACGCGGTATTATTAAAACTGCCGTGCGCCATAATCAGACTTCTGTGAGCTCATACATCACCGGCTGTGAATCTGGAATGTTGTTCAACCCAGGCTTCATGCTGAGTCGTACTGACCGCGCGAAGCCCTATGTATTAGCGGTTTGTTATTTTTCTGTAAATTGACACTATTAATGTTCTAATCATCCAAACAATTAAAACCGTGCTAATGGAAATTATTAAAACACCATATCTAATCATCATTGACTGAATATCGTTATTTGTATTATTCCAAATCAATAAATAAGATGGGGCAATAATGAAAAAGGCTATAGCATAAGCAAGAATGTCAATTTTGCTTCTGTTAAGTACAATATCCCTTTGCTCAATCAAATTCTCTGTCAATAACAAATCATATATTTTATTAATATTTTTCTTTTCTATAATTAATTGTCTTTTTTTTAGTCTTCCGAATTCTTTAAATTGAATTGTAATTGTATTGAAAAATAATGTCTTTTGAATTTTAACTTTGTAAATACTTTCTCTCTTAATCGATGGTGAACCGGAAGTGAAAAGCATTGTATAAAAAGCTATTGCCAGAAAGAATAATCCATATGCACCAGCATTTATAGCCATTCCTATTTTGTTCATATTGTAAAAGATTGCGGCTAAAACACTAAACAATGGGATAAAAACAAAAAACACCATTAATGTTTTGAAAACGTTATTAATAGATTTTCCATAATCCTCAATTAAATCACCAATTTCAGGTGTTTTTGTAATAATTATTCGGTCTTCATTGATATGACAATACTCATTTTGGGTTTTAAATTTCTTCATCATAGGTCATAGATTTTGGATCTTTAATTTATTTGTTTCTATACAATTACCGGTAACAATAAATATCTATTTTCTTGTTCCGGCAACATCGGATTGTACACCTGCCATCAGTTTATCCAGCACTTCGATCAGTTTCTGAAATTCTTCTTCCGAATACCCAATAGAAGTATAAGCAACTTTGCCGGTTGCATCAATGAGATAATTTCGGGGGATATTTTGTGTAGCAAACAGACTGAAAATAGATTTATAGGGATCGGCATACATTGGTAACACAAACTGATTCTTAGCCTTGAATGTGGCGATCTCTTCAGCTGTATGTTGGCGGCCGATTACCAGGAGCCTGAATTTCTCGTTGTCTTTGTATTTGTTCCACACCTTTTCCTGCAATACGGGAAGCTCTGCTCTGCACGGACCACACCAGGTTGCAAAGAAGTTGATCCAGACAACTTTTCCTTTCAGTTCAGATAACTTCATTACCTTTCCGGTTTCAGTTTTGTAACTGAAATCAGGTGCTTTCTGACCCGGTTGTATAAGATCGGTTTGTGCAAACAGAGAAAGGCAGAACATGCTCAAAAAGATGGTGTATAAAAGTCGGTTTTTCATAAAGGGGATATTTTTCTAGTTAATCTTTTGCTTAATTCTTAGGCTAAAGCCGGATTTGTATTTCTTATTTTTAACCGTCTGCTAAAGCAGACGGCAATGAGTTTTTGTTTTCTGCAAATGATTTGCTTTTTATCATTTCTGTCGATTTATTGCCGTCTGGCTTTAGCCGACGGTTTAGGGTATTTCCATATTTTAGGCTTTAGCCAAAATAACTTCGCAGTTGTTATGATACAAAGTAAATCTTTACCTCTAGCTTCATAGCGGGAAATATCAAAATTTCCCATTAACTTTATGCTGATTCTTGCAGATTGATTGCACAGGAGTCTACGCATTAGCAGCATTTATTCTTTTATTTTTATTTCAATTCTTTTCTGTTTCGGATCAAGTAAACTTATAGAATGCAAATTGTTTTTCTTGTAATTAATATGGATGCCTGGATTTTTTTCGTCAAACCAGAAAATCCAATTTGTTACAGACTCAGAGAAATTGTCAGACAAATGATTATTGCAAGAATGGTTTAATAAAAAGTCCCATGCTTTTCCAAGTTTTTCAGGCATATTCATAAAATCAATATAAACAAAGTTACTTCCGTTATATATACTATTAACTGAATCTAAATACTGATACTGGTTATTGAATCTTTTCTTGAACTCAGTACACTCCTTTAGTGTCAGCTTGGCTTCTTCACTTTCAATATGCCTTGCTTTAATTAAATTTCCATTTGTTGAATAGACTACTAATTGATAGGGATTCCAAAGCATAATCTTAGAAATTCCAATTATATATCTTTCATCGTTGGATATTTCTATTTTAGTCAATGCGGGACAGGGTTTTTTGAATATAACCTTTCCAGTCTTTCTATTTATACATTCTATGAAAGCGTAATTATTATCCTTTGTAAAAGGATTCTGGTCTGTTGTTATCATCTTAAATCTCGTATCATTTGTCTTAACTGTCCAGTCATGATAGTGAACGATTATGAAATTCTTTGACTTGATTTTCAATGTCAGAGTTGAAGAATAGCCAATCATATCGGCAAAAAGCACATTGCTTGTCAATAAGCAAAAAATCAAAGTGAAAATGCGTGTATTCATATTTTTAATATTACCCGTTAACACTATAGGTTTGATTCAAGAAACTAATTCCGGCTTCAAAAAGAATACTTAAAATGCTGTATAGAATAAGTAGTACAATTAAAATACTTAATACACTTTTTATATCTTTCATTCTGAATATGTTATTGTCCTTTCTCTACTAGCCTGAGTACTTTCTTTAACCTCGCTTTCTGTGATTCCTTATCCATTTCCTGTAATCGGGAGAGGAGGAGTTCAACAAAAGGCTTGAGATTATCCGGATGAATTGCACAGATAGACTTTTCAGCATACATCGGAAGCTGTTTCGGTGGACACTTTAGAAGTTGTTCCATCAGTAGGGGGAAAGTAGTTTCTTATAGGAAGTAATTCATAAACAACTTCCGGATTAACCGATGCAATCGCGTCAATAGCTGTCATAGCGCCCCAGATTAACCGGTTGTTTTTTGTCTTCAGGATTTCTCCAAACTCTTTACAGTAAGGAGTAATCAACTTTGCAGCTCCCCGTTCACCGATTTCATAAAGTACCTTTATACTGTCGCTCTGGATATTTTTATCCTTGTGATGCAGAAGTTCCGTTAGTTCTTTAATCCAATCGGTTCGTTTGTTTTGGATGATTTCGACAGCTAAATCCTGATTCGGCTGGTCATCCTGTCTATTGAGACTGGTAGCAAGTAAGTCTATGGCGTTCATGGGATTTCTTTATTTTGATATTTCGTGAACGTTTTTATTTGATAGGATTTGTGTGGTATGGATTACATCCGTTTAAGGTAATCAAAGAGCTCAAACACTCTCTTCCGGGTTAGTTCAAAGTTTCTGTTTGTAACCAAAGGTCCTTGTATGGTTCCTCCACCTGAATATTCTTCTTTTGAAACAAGGATGTTTAATTTGCGTTCACAATCCCTGTACTGAATCCAACTTCTTTGAGCCTCTTTCAATACCTCTTT
The DNA here is from genome assembly GCA_963662365.2 of Bacteroidales bacterium. Lineage (GTDB taxonomy): Bacteria > Bacteroidota > Bacteroidia > Bacteroidales > UBA7332 > CAXXIC01. The sequence continues at coordinate 121,256 of CAXXPA010000004.1, read as the reverse complement.
ATCTGACGGATTTAACCTCTTAAAAATATATTTGTAGTATTTATTCAGGAGTTTGTCATAATCTGCTTCGGCATCACTGACTGCCTCAATCATTCCTGTTGTGGAATAGTCAATAGAGATTCTTTTATCCATCAGTCGTTCGATAAAGAATGTATCGGTTTGAAATTCTATACAAAGGTTTTTATTCAATCCGTCAAAATCCTCTTCTTTTGTTAGCTTTTGTCTGAGGTTAGTTGCTTTCTGACGAATCTCAGTTTTATATTTATCCAATTCCTGTGCTGTGATTTCCCTGGGTGAACCTGCATTACAGAGTTGGGATAATGGTAATACGACTAATAGAAATAGTGTCTTTTTCATAGGTGACGATTTTATTGAATTAGCAATGCGTTCCACTTTATTCATTTCAGAATTTCCCATAGAAATTGGTGATGTCAAAATAGATGCTCTTTTTCTCACCTAACTTTGTGATAATATCTATAATGTCATACCGTTTTTTATTTTTGCCTGAACAGACTTGCCCTCTTACAGTTGCATCGGGATAGTTTTGTTTTATCCACTTATATTCAGCTGCTACGCCTTTATCTTCAGTTGTTTCAGTTATTATAATTGCATTCTCAAATGAACTTCCATCAGCCAGTTTCTTTACAGAAACGGAATCATTTTTCGCCGGTAAAATAGACGACATATTTTCGGCTTTGGCCAATGTAAACAGGATGGCAGCGAATGCCAATATAAAGAATCTTTTCATGGTGCATTGATTTTTACCAAAAAGATCAATTGGCGGCATGATTAAATCGGTTTAGAAGAATGGTTTTACTTTTTTGTTCCGGTAACGCCGGATTGAGCATCTGTTATCAGTTTCTCCAGCACTTCGATCAGTTTCTGAAATTCATCTTCCGAATACCCAATAGAGGAATAAACTACTTTGCCTGTTGCATCAATGATATAATTGCGGGGGATATTTTGTGTGGCAAACAGACTAAAAATAGATTTATAGGGATCGGCATACATTGGTAACACAAACTGATTCTTAGCCTTGAATGTGGCGATCTCTTCAGCTGTATGTTGACGGCCGATTACCAGGAGCCTGAATTTCTCGTTGTCTTTGTATTTGTTCCACACCTTTTCCTGCAACACGGGAAGCTCTGCTCTGCACGGACCACACCAGGTTGCATAGAAGTTGATCCAGACGACCTTCCCTTTCAGTTCAGATAACTTCATTACCTTTCCGGTTTCAGTTTTGTAACTGAAATCAGGTGCTTTCTGACCAGGTTGTACAAGGTCGGTTTGTGCAAACAGAGAAAGGCAGAACATGCTCAAAAGAACGGAGTTCAGTATTCGGTTTTTCATAAGGGGATATTTTTCTAATTAATCTTTTCGCTTAATTCTTAGGCTAAAGCCGATTTGTATTTATATTTTAAACCGTCAGCTAAAGCAGACGGCAATGAGTTTTGGTTTCTGCAAATGAATTACTTTTTTATCATTTCTGTCGATTCTTTGCCGTCTGGCTTTGATCAATAAATGCGACAGAAATGGGTTTTTATGATTTGCGAATCGTCTTCTCTTTTATCATTCCTGCCGATTCATTGCCGTCTGGCTTTAGCCGACGGTTTCGGGTATTTCCATATTTCAGGCTTTAGCCAAAATAGTTTTTTGTCTTCAGGATTTCTCCAAACTCTTTACAGTAAGGAGCAATCATCCCTTCACCCGGCATTAGGGCATCATTATTTTTTCTTTTTTTCTTTCTTCGACTACTTTTTGCGCATTCTCGTACATGTAATATATATGCTTTTTCAAATATGGTTCTTTAATTTCTTTATTTATAATGGAAAACTCATAATTTTTAAAACCTGCTAGTTTTTCCGTACAGTATATGCCATCAACGAGAATATTAGCTAACATCAATTGCCTCAATAATGGATCTGTTATATACTTCTTAATTCCTGCAATGCTCAAGGAATCCATATCGAAATTAGCCTTAAGTCCCTTCCATTCATATTGGTTACAGTATTCACCACTCTGCTCACAAACGGTTTTTTTTATAATGTAATTTTGAAATGCCCTTATATAATCTGCTAATGCAATACTATTTAAAAACATTGAGTTTTTTATTGGAAGAGAACCGGTCAACGGATCATAATATGTTTCCGGAACAGGAATTTCTTTTTTCTTAATAAGACTTTCAATTCTTTCTTTTACAGTATAATAGCCATCATTACTAAAATAATCTGAAGGGTAATACGCTAGTTGTTGATAATACTCATTAACTTCAAAATAAAATTTACACCATTCTATAGCTTCAGCACTAGGTTTGTATTTCTGTATATAATACTTTAATAAATTGTTGCATTTGACAAAAACTGTGTCTTTCAAATACTTCGCATAGGCAACTGGCGTAAATCTGTCAAGAGGTACCCATTCAACTGCTAATGGCTTATATGGATTGATATTACTATTAAAACAAAGTCTTTTGAATAAGAAAATTTCCTCATTAAACTTTGCGGAACTCCCTTTAAACACAATACCAATGGGATTTGTCATATTCTCTTTGATGTTCGAAAAGCTTTCAATATAAATCTTGTCTTTGGGATAAACAGAAGCGGTGAAAATGGGAGCAAGCTTGTAACAAACTCTAAATTCAGTTGGAGTGTATGTTTTGAAGCTAGTTTTGAAATTCCCATTTTTATCTAATTTCGTTCTTATTGCTGATTCTCGGAAGACGCCTGCTCTGGAAAATTCAATGTATATCTCTAAATCTTTAGGGTCAAAATTCTTCACTTTCCCACTTATATTAACTGTAGGTGCATTATCATATTGTCCCCAAATAGGTGAAGCCATAATGCAAAACGCAATGATCAGATAGTGTACTTTCATGTCCAGTCATGTTTTTTATAATGTGCCCTTAACGCCCGGTGCTATGTGCATTTGGCTGTTTGCAGGATCATTCACTATCACTCTGCAAAGTGACTACGGGAACAAAATCTGCCAATTGATGTCTGCCAGCCTATAAATATAGGTGATGTGTAGTTAAGTGTATCATGTTTATTGTTAATGGGTTACTCGTGTATTCGGCCATACTTTATTTGTCAATCAGCTCTTGAATTTCATTTAAGTGCAAATCAATATGCCAAAGATAACCCTCGATCATCTCTTGTAAAGTTACTTTTGTTCCTTCAATGTCATGCCAATAATTATCAAGTTTTGACTGGTCAACCGAGTTGATAACCTGAATCATATGCAAATTAAAGTACTTCCAAAGTTGAATCATATTATTCCAGTCTTCATTTTGAAAATCCTGAAGGGCTATCCATAAGTCGTTATCTTGTCGGTAGTCAGGAAATATCAAAATAGGATTGTATTGTAACCTAATCATTCGTTGATGATTATTTGACGCAGAATCAATCAAGTGACCAAGAATTTGTTTTATTGTTCGGTTCTGTTTATTCCTTTTTTGTGTAATTGTATTTATCGGCAAGTTGATTAGTTCTGATTCCCAGGTCTCAATCACTTTTTTTATTCCTGTTGTAATGTTTGAAAAATCCATGATGATTTAATTAATAGTTTTGTTTTCGATGTTCATATCAGCCAAAAAACATCATTAATCGTAGTATTTCATTCCTATCCCGGATATTCGCGGAATTGTTAAAACTCGTATGAGGTCCTTCTATATTAGGGCAATAGCTTTTTTGTCAAGTTAGTTGCTTTCATTAGTATTTACCTCTGTCCGCGTAACAATGTAAGTTAAGTCGCTTTCAGAAGTCTTGAACGTAAATTTTATTTCATCCGGATTTATTTTCTCTGTCGTCCAATGTTTTGTTGGCAAGCTTTTTTGCAACACTGTTATGTTCAAGGTGTCAAAGTCAATAAATATAAGGTCACAATTTATGTTTTGATTGTCATTCCATTTTTGTAAGAATACACCTCCAAAGTCTACAAGTAACCAGTCTCCAAATAGTTTGTCCGTCAAGTAAGAAATTGTCGGGTTACTTCTTAAATACAAATAATCGCCGCTGTTCCAAGGTAATGAACCTGCAAGTTTTTGTTCTATTAAGACACGATTCGTCGAAGTAAAGACCTTCCATTGTTTGTTTTTATTTTCTGAATTTGCTACGTCAAATCTTGATCTTTGCATATTCTCTTTTCTTATTGTTAGCCGTTGCCAAAGTGAAAGTAGTCCAACGAAAAACATAACAAAAAGTCCAAAAAGAAGAATGATTGGATAAAATAGAATTTTTATTACGGTCAAAAGTCCGTCTACGAATTTGTTATTTGTCTTCGGCCTTTTTACTTTGTCTAAGAATGATATTTTAAGTTCTTGAATCATTTTATCTTTTCATATTTGCTTTGCCTTTTTTGCTACTGCTCCATATCTGCCAAAGCCAATAGGCGTGTGTTAAACAAAATTCCCTCCGGAAAGAGCTTTTGCAGGCTGTTACCTAATGTTATTCTAATATTTCGTTCATCGATGTTGAAAATACAAATCATTCCTGATTTAAATATTCAACATCGATGAACCCAAAAAGCAATACTACGACATTTGCCGTAGAATTGAAAGCGTTGATGGTTTTTCACTAGTATTTCAAATACTGAGCGCACGAAGTCTATGTATTAGCGGTTCGTTGTTTTCTTCTTTGTTTTAATCCGTTGGTATTTCTACTGTTACATCTTCAAATAACCTTGAAGTTGTCGTTATTTTAGATGTGAGTTCGTCGTTTAATGGAATTTTATGGAAGTCGACAGAATGTTCGCTATGGATTGGAACAATACAAAATGTCGGATTTACAAGATTGCAAACTTCTACAAGACAATCAGCCGAAGCATGTCCACTGGTATGTATATTCTTCACACAAGGAAATTTATCGACAAAATCCAAATACCGTTTATTTGCATGCTTACTCTTGGGGTTTATATATTCTTTCCACATAGAATAAACCAACACCGTTTCATTTTTATCAATCTTCGGTTCGAGAAACGCAAAATAATCGTCAAATTTGGCTGTGGGTCGAACTAACATGCAAAAACCTTTATCGTGCATCCAATTTACAAGTTTAGTATTTTCTTTTCGAAATGAAAATGGTTTTTCAAAACGGAACAATTCGGTCTTTTTGCCTGCTGTATCGGCGAAAATCTCTAAAATACTCTTTTGATAATCATCACACACAAAAGGTTTTTCACCTACTTCTTTATTAGCTATGTGAAACGTTGCTAATCTTTCCATGTCGGTAGACGAGCACATTACAAACACATTTTTATATTGCTTCAGGAGTTCAATTATCTCTAATTTTAATTCATTTTCGTGCCGAACTCTTTCGCCTAATCTTGAAATCATTGTCCCTTCGGTAATCAAAAAATCTATCTTGCCTTTCTTTAAAATCAGTTTTACAATTGTTGGAAATAAACCTTTACTCAAATAGCCGTGACCACGGAAATCACCAGTATGTAAAATTCGTTTACCGGTTGCTTCAATCGTAAACATGTAAGCATCATAAGCCGAATGACTAACTAAATATGGTGTAACCTTAATATCTCCAATTTCCATTACTTGCTGGGCTGTAAAGGAATTCATATTTTCTATTTTTTCTATTTCCTTTGCGGAAATATCTTCACGACCTTTAATGTAGCTTAGTCGCTGGTGCTTATATAGAGCTACCTTTTTTGCCACTCTACCAATGTACTGACTTATGTTGTCAGGAACAAGTTGAAAAAGTCCTAAATGGTCGCCGTGATAATGCGTATAGAAAATTGCGTCAATGTCTCTTGTTAGTTTTTCAATTGAATTCGTGTTTGCAAAGTCATCAAGTATAATTCCTTCTCCATCAGGTAGATTTTGCCCCAAATCAATCAAGATTCTAGCTTTGTCAGTTGCAATTTCTGTAATGCAACCACCAATTTGGTCAATACCTCTGTGAATGGTGATTTTCATATCAATTTTAAGTTGTTTTCTGATACATAAATTGTTTTGAACTCTCTCAGGGAAGCGGATTTTCTATATTCCTCTTTATATATTTTAGAATAATCATCTTTATCACCAGCCAAAGGCTCAAAAACAAAAATTAAATCAATATCTTCAATGGAAAGTGTTGCTGGTAAATCGAAATTCTCAATTAATCCTAGTTTTTTCTTGTCGCTTACTATATTTCTAATATCTGATATTAGATTCGTTCGAAACTCTTTCTTGTTACATCCGTATAAACATTCTTCAAAATCAACTATATGAGCTTTTATTCCAGCTGTACCTGTTAGGGCTTTTAATCCTTTTTTTACCTCAAAGAAGACAATTTTTCCTGTTTGTCGCTCAATTCCCAATAAATCAAAACCAGCTCTTTTTACTCTTTTGCTTTTTTGAATTTCACTCTGAGAAAAATTATACTCCATGTCAAGAATAATGTATTTGTCATCCTTGTCTTGATTGTGAATAGCTATATTATGTTGAGTTTCAAATTCTTGTTTTCTGTGTTTCTGTAACCAACTTTCAACAACTGATAAAGTCTCTTGGAAATACAACTCAGGGTAATTAATGATCAGATTTTTAATGTCAGTCGGTTTTGAGTTGTTTTCAAAATACTTAGCGTCTATAGTGTAACTGTTTAAGCCTAACTCTAATACTTTGCATTTTTTGTAATACACAAATGCTTTGCCCGCTTGTCGTACTTCGAGCCGTAGTTTCTCTTTTTCAGTTTTTAAGAAGTTGAGCAATGGGATTAAGTCACCATACATCATGCGCTCAATAAGTTTTTCGTGAATCTTTCTAGCCATAATAAGGTTCTTTTTTTCTTTTTTACAATGACCGCTAACGCCGATGTTATAGGCTTTGGGCGTTTTACCTCTTTGTTTTTGCTGTTTATATTGGTTGAAAACTCGTTGGATTTAATCTTTTTGTCCTTTCCCGGACATCGTGTTTTGCTAAACCTGTCGCTTTCTCCATAATCCGATTTTTAATAAAGCTCATACATCACCGGTTGTGAATCGGGAATGTTGTTTAACTTGTACTTGTACTTGTTCTGGGTCTTTGTGTTGGTGGAATGTGCTAATTATTTGATTCCCTGAATAATTAAAACGATCAATATAATTGGTCCTAATATTATCAATCCAGGCAAAATCATATTCAGAATAGATTTTCCAATTGAAAATTTCTGAACTTCGGATATCCCGATTATAAATATGACCAATGTCCAGATATTAAGAATCACTTTTAAAAAAGTTGTGGCATAAAATACTATGGTTGATAATAAACCATTACCATAAATATTTATCTCACTCCGAAATATATCATTTCCAAATAGTGCTATTTGCGGAATCAATAAAATCAATGCAACAATTGATGGTATCATAGCATGAGCTGTCATTCTTAATAATGAACTTGTATTCCCTTGTCCATTAAGCCATTTTCCTGTCCAACTCATTAAGGCAGCATAAATATAATAACTCATCCATCCAAGCAACCCTCCAAGTAAAATACATATTGCCAGAACAGCAATAAGGGGCAAGTCATCACCCATATTTTTTGTTGAAGCTTTATCAAGAGATTTTGTAATTCCAGCTAATACAAGAAGTATAGTGACATATTTATCATAATAGTTTTCATTGATATATTTAAACACCTCACGAGGGGAAGTCCATATTTTTATAAATGTTTCTTTGTCCGACAATTTTATGTCTGTTTGTGGTTCTTGAATATTTTCATCTAAAATCATATCTACTTTTTTATTATGTTATTACTATTAGAATTCTATTGCTTGTCCAAAGTCTCTTTGTATTACTGTCAACGGCCATGGCTATAAGCATTTAGCGGGTTGCTCCTGCGTTCACTTTCTCAAGAGCAACAAGGTGAATGCGGAAGCAAAACCTGCGAAATACACCTCTCCCGCCAAAGGACATAGGCGTGTGTATTTGCTGGCGTAATTTATTTATTTTCTATTCCAATCCACTTTTCCAGATCCCTAATATATTGGTCAACAGCAATCCAAGTATTAACTTTATCTGACTGTTTCCTGTCATATGCGGTCAAATATTGTACATGCAATCTTTCTCCTTTTATTAAATTGGGAATCCTAGTTGAAAGTCTATTTTTCTCGAGTTTGGCTAAGAAATTAGATTCATTTATTTTATTTACAAACCGATTGGGAAACCAGTCATCATGAATAGCTCTTGCTTTTAAAGCATCGTAGTCCTCTGTGCTAATATTTAAAATCCATTCATTATTACTTATTTCAATAGCATCTAAATTTTCTCCTGTTGCTATATCATAATCAACACAATAAACTGCATCTATTATTTCGCAATACATTTCAAGATTCTCGCAATTGTCATTTGTTTTTATTATTCTCCAAATCCAACCGTTAGAGTCGGTTAATGAATCACCATTGATTAATGGTAATTCCAATTTAAAATCAATCAACTCAATTTCATAACCAACAGTCTGATATAACTCTGAAATTCCATTCTGAAGTTTATTGTGATTAACTAAAGCAATTCTTGATTTGTCACTTTTTAATCCACAAACAACAATTCCTATGGGAGTCTCAAATCGCTTTATTATCAAATCATTTTTCATCAATTTGTGTGTGTTATTATGCCAGCTAATGGGTAGCTATGCGACGGTGATGTAATGCCTCGTTCTTATTTTTCTATTCTCTTTCGTTTAAATTCCTTTTTATCAACTTCCTTAAACGAGTAATCAGCCCCAACAGAATATTTTATCACTACTGAGTCAATCTCATATTCTGTATATTCATCAGTTTCTGTAACCACATCTTCTCCTACATATGTAAGATTGTATATTGAATCACCAATAAAATGCCCCCAGGAATTGTATCTATAATTCCCATCACCACCTGTGCCAGCTATAACATTCTTACTTAATAGCTTATGTTTTTTATCGTACACCATCAAACACAAATCAGCAAAACACTGTTCGTGTTCATCTATTAATGTCGCAAGTTCATAACCTCCTTTAAATCCTTGATAGGAAAAGAAATAATAATTATTCTCAAGTGGATTTTTTTCAGTCTCCATGCCTTGAAAGTATTTCTTAAGATCATCGATACTCAATTTCTTTAGTCCTTTTTCGCGTTCTCCATAATCCCAACTTTTTAGTGAGAACTCGCGTAACTCATGAAATTTGAATGAATCAGTATTAAAGAAAATATCAGTCTTATTCATGATACTTATTGAATCAGACGATTGTAGTTTTGATTCATTTATTGCCTGTCGTTTGCATGAGGAAATCAAAAATGCTAAGAAGAATAATTTTAGGTATTTCATGGGAACTCACTATAATATGGGTCTAACCCTTTGTCGTTATGTGGTTGTAAATCTCCGTTGCCTTATTGGTTTCATGACCTGAATCAAAGTCGTACTATTTATCCTTCACCTCAATCTTATTTTCCTCTGAATCAAAAGTGAAAATCTTCGATAGAGCTGTGGATAAAACAGAGCAGGTTTTTAGTCCATAGAATTTGCCGTACAGCATAAAGGTGCAGATATCTGTAGCCGAGATAAATGGCTCGGTAACCAGATGGCTGTTTATAAGACCCTTCACTGCCGAGCCGTTTTCTCCTTTCGAAGGAAGAGGAAGCAATCTCGAATGAAATCTTTTCCAGGAAACAATCTTCCCGTTTTCATCAGCATGAAAAATATAGTCATTTCCCAAAGGAATAATATTGTTTTGGGAAGTACCCGTTAAAAAATAAAGTTTGTACCCTTTTCCGTTAGGTATAATCTGGTTGTTCAGGGTATAGCCCTGAGGAGCGCCGACCGGATGCTTTTCTTTGATGATTTCAGCGAATATTTTTTTACGGGTTTCGATCAGGTTGCTTTCATTTATTGTAAGATCTCTGATATGCGAACGAATCAAAATCGGAGAGTCAAATGTCTTGAAATAGAAAAATTCCACCAGGGATTGTTTCTCCGCTTTGTCGTAGAAGATTGTCCGGATAGTATCGTTAGTCAGATAGACCAGATAGCCACCGGTATTTTGTTTGACGTATTCTCGCTCCATAGCGAGGTCAGATGAAACCCATGCTGCCCTTTCGAATTGGTAAAGCATTGTACCTTCTTTCAGAATAGAGTCGGTCTTTTGTTTGATTTCCTGATCGGTGAGAGTTGTTTGTCCGTAGCAAAGCCCGGTAGTTATTGCAAGTAATCCGATAATAATGTATCTCATAGATTTTGATGTTAACATTGTAATTATATGTGATATAAGAAAGTGGCGCCAAACTACAGATTAGATTAGGCTAAAGCCGGATTTGTCTTTCTTATTTTTAACCGTCTGCTAAAGCAGACGGCAATGAGTTTTTGTTTTCTGCAAATGATTTGCTTTTTATCATTTCTGCTGATTCATTGCCGTCTGGCTTCAGCCGACGGTCTGAATCCGATGGATGTGTTTAAAAATACATCCGATTGTCAATATAAACATAAATATATTCAATATTGCAAATCTACAAAAACATTTTAGAATGCTTTAAGTCTTTTCGGAAATACTCTTGAAATTAAAGAAGCCGTTGGATAGACACAGAATTTACCCAGGGTAACTGCTACGATATGCTGTTGGAATGATAATATGCTGTAACCGGATAAGGAGTATCCTGTGAAGGATCCGGATTGAAGAGATATTGCTTATTTGCGCTAAAAAAGAGAGGCGAAACTCACATTCGGAGCTTCGCCTCTTTTTAGAGCCTGTTTTAATTTTCACCAGAACAGGATTTTCGTATGATTGGAAATATGGGAGTACTTACAGATTCACCACAATGCCTGCGTTAAACCAGTGTCCCGGCTGTTTGAGACCGCCGAGGTCAAAATAGGTGGTGTTGGTGATATTAGCACCCTCTACTTTGATGGTGTAGTTTTTCTCCTGCCAGGAAAGTTTGGCGTCGAGGGTAAAGTAAGGCTCATAAGTATATTGTGCTCCGGTAATTTCAGAGTAGCTGTCATTTCTGTCCCAAAGAGAACCGATTACACCCAAAGAGAATTTGCGGGTCAAAGCCAATTGGGCAGAGCAGGTTGCTTTGTTTTTGAGATAGCTCAATGCATATTTCGATATCCAGGTGCCGGCCGGATTGTCGGAATGGAGATAAGCGTAACTGAAACGCACTTCCCGGAGTACCTTGTTCGGGGAATAAGCCGATGATACTTCGATTCCCTGCATATTCAGCTCCGGGTAGTTGACGCTGTACCATTTGTTGGAGGGATCCCGTATAACCCAGTCGATCGCATTTTTTGTCTGACGTGCGAATGCTGATGCTGAAGCCGTGAATTTACCTTGTTTTACTTCCACTCCCAGATCGAAAGTTGTCGCTTTTTCCATCTTCAGGTTAGGATTACTGATCTGGCTGGTTGATTTATAGTACAGGTCAGTCAGTGTCGGTATGCGAATGTTGTGGTTTGCATTGGCAAACGCTTTCATCCACGGTGCAATCTGGTATTTGGCGCTAGCCCCCCAGAGTAATTCGTTGCCGAACGAACTGAACAGGTAATTCAGGTTTCCTTCTGCTTGAAAATTATTGAGATAGAAGCGGTGTTTCAGGTAGATATTGGTGGTGCTTCTTTCTTTTTCCAGGTAGTAAAAGGCGTTTGGTCTTCCGTGTACTGCTATAGGACTTTGCAAAGAGTCCCCGATATTGTTGCTGTATATATGGACATATTTGTAATCGGCCCCGGCAAATGTTTTACCCAAAGCTGAATTATAGCTCATTTGTACCGATCCTCCGGCATCCATTGTGCGGTGGAAATTGTGATTTTTATACCACGTAGCCGCATTCGTGAAATGACGGAACAATTCAAAGCGGTCATAGGTCAGCTTGCTGAATGCGTTGGATGTAACGGTAAGCCTACTCCATTGTTTGTTCCAGCCTATTGAGTTCAGGAATGTGCGTGTCGCCTCATACTGATTGGGGTAATTTTTAGTATAGAAACTATTGGCCCCGAACGCTTTATCCTGATAGCCGGCCTGGATATCGAAGTTTCCTGCCGATTGGGTGCGTTGTTTCAGGTGGACAAATGCATTGGTATTTTCGAAATCCGTATTGGCGATGTATCCGGCAGAGCGCTTGTGGGAGGCTGCGGCAAAGATGCTGCTGTTTTTATACCGGTAGTTACCGTTTAAGCGATAGAGCTGGTATCCGTATTCGCCGGAATTGATTTCTGCTTTGAGGAAATTCTTGTCGGAAGCCCCTGTAATCAGGTTGATCGCTCCGGTAATTGCTCCGGGAGTTGTCAGGCCTTGCAACAGGTTGATCTGATCGACGATTTCAATATCAATAGGGAGGGAGAGGCTCTGGTGCCCGGTGCGGGAATCGGTGAAATTGACACCATTGAGGAAAATAAGGCTTTGGTCGAAAGATCCTCCGCGAATGGAAAGGTCGGCTTGTACGCCACGCACGCCACGTTCGCGGACGTCGATGCTGGCAGATTGCCGTAGTGCGCTTTCGAGACTGATGACCGGTAAGCGGTCTACATCACTTGATTTAATGACCGGCAGGGTGGTGTTGAGTCCTTGCAGACTTTCGATTTTGCTGCCCACCACGGTCAGTTCACTTAAAGTCTGCTCCCGGTCGGTCTGTAACGAGTCCTTTGCTGCTGTTTTCTGAGCTTTTACAGTGGGTACGGAAAGCAACGAGATACCGGATGCCAATACACCGATTTTTACCACTTTGCCCAGGCTTACAAACGCAGCGTAGTTCTTACGGGACCATCTTTGGAAACAGACGAAAGATGACTTTGTTTGTTGATTTTGCATTGTTAATTAAATTGGTTACAAATAAATGTCGGTGCAAAGATAGGGATTTTGAAGATAAAGGGCAAGATACGGGTTTTGGCACTCTTCCCGGGTCAATTGAACAGGCACTTTCCGAAGTAGTCCCTGAGTGCATTTTGGGCTATGGTTTACTATAGATTCGTTATAGGTTGACTTTAGGTATAAAAACAGGAAATAAAGAATTGATACAGAGGTAATACAGAGATAAAATAGTCTTTATAAAGAGTATTTTATCTCTATGTTATCACTATTTTATCTCTGTGTTATGTCTATGTTACCATAAAGTCAAACTAGACTAAACCTATAGTAAAACCCGGGAGGGAAAGATGCATAGAAGCAGTGTGGAAATTAGAGTGCCGGAATTGGGGAAAATGTGAAAATAGCTTTTGTCAGGGTTTGCAGAAAGATGATTTTTTGTGTAAGTTTGCATCTTGTTTGCCTTGAAGTTTGGCAGTGCCGGATAAGCCTGGAAATAGGGTGGTATAAATCTGAAATAAGCAAACTTTCTGTTCAGAGGCATAATTTCGATACAATTTAAATAAAATATAAACCCGAAGCATTATGAAATTTGTAGTTTCAAGCACAGATTTATTGTCTCATTTGCAGACTATTGGACGTGTGATCAGTTCAAAAAACACAATACCTATCCTGGATAGTTTTTTGTTTTCGTTAGATGAAAATCAGCTCACAATGACTGCTTCTGACGGGGATACTACCCTGATTACCAATATGCAGGTGGCCGATGCTGAAGGTAAGGGCGTTTTTGCTATTTCTGCAAAGTTATTGCTGGATCCGTTGCGTGAACTACCTGAACAGCCCCTCTCATTTGATATTAATGACGATAATTTGGAGGTTTATATCTATTTCCAGAACGGAAAGTATAACTTTATCGGACAACATGGGGAGGATTATCCTCAGAGTCCTGCCATGCGTGAGAATAATGTTCAGATGAATATTAACGTGCAAACCCTTTATAACGGGATCAATAAAACGATCTTTGCGACTGCCGACGATGAACTTCGTCCGGTAATGAACGGGATCTATTTCGATATTACAGAGGACTTTATGACGTTCGTGTCGTCGGACAGCCATAAGTTGGTTCGTTTCAAAAATCTGGCTGTAAAGGCAAATACGACAGCTGCATTCATTTTGCCGAAGAAACCGGCAACTATGCTGAAAAATATTCTACCCAAAGAGCAGGGGAATGTGGCACTGGCTTTCGATGATCGTAATGCTCACTTTACCTTCTCGAGCTACAAAATGATGTGCCGCCTGATTGAAGGTCGTTTTCCGAACTATAATTCGGTAATTCCCCAGAATAATCCGTTTAAGGTAATGGTAGATCGTGTTCAGTTTATGGCTGCACTGCGTCGTGTTTCCCACTTCTCAAATCAGGCAAGCAACCTGATCAAATTGCAGATTGCCGACAACCGCATTATTATTACAGCTCAGGATATTGATTTCTCTACTTCGGCTGAAGAATCGATTGTGTGTCAATACACCGAATCTCCGATTAAGATTGGATTTAAATCTTCGTTCCTGGTAGAGATTCTCAATAATATCAGTTCAAATGAGGTTTCACTGGAACTGGCTGATCCTTCCCGTGCAGGTATCGTTTTGCCGGCGGAACAGGAAGAGAACGAGGATCTGTTGATGCTGCTTATGCCCATGATGCTGAACGATTAAATTCTCAGACTTTAATTTCGTATTCAATAATGAAGTAGTCAGGTTGATTTCTATTTACCTGACTACTTTATCCATTTTATGAGAGATGTCCCCGGGGACAGGAGGGAATGTTAAGTTTCCGCATGTGGTTTTTATAGCTTAACATTCAACCCCGAATCCCGAAAAATCACTCTTATTCAACTAATTTTCACTAATTAAGGAAACGATTTCCTTCAATATTCTGCTTATGCAACTGAACTTACGGAATCCGCTGGTTTTTTTCGATCTTGAAACTACCGGTATCAATCCCTCAACCGATAGAATTGTCGAGATTTGTTATTTAAAAGTCAATCCTAACGGAACAGAAGAGTCAAAAACTATTCTCGTAAATCCGGGTATGCCGATTCCCGCGCAGGCAACAGCCATACACGGCATTTCGGATGCCGATGTGGCCAATTGCCCTACATTTAAAGAAATCGCAAAGGTGCTGGCCCGTGATATCGAAGGTTGTGACCTGGCAGGCTATAATTCAAACCGTTTTGATATACCTTTACTGGCTGAAGAATTTTTGCGTGCCGAAGTGGATATCGATTTCAGCAAACGTAAGTTTGTCGATGTACAGACCATTTTCCATAAAATGGAGCAGCGTACTCTGGCAGCTGCATTGAAGTTTTACTGTGATCAGGATCTGGAAGATGCCCACTCGGCAGAAGCTGATACCAAAGCGACTTATGAAGTGCTGAAGGCGCAGCTTGACCGTTATCCGAATCTGCAAAACGATGTTAACTTTCTGTCGGAATTTTCGACACACAATAAAAATGTCGATTTCGCGGGACGCATTGTTTACAATGAAAAAGGGGTAGAGGTCTTTAACTTCGGTAAATACAGAGGTAAATCTGTCGTCGAAGTGCTGAAAAATGATCTGGGTTATTATGGCTGGATGATGAATGGAGATTTTTCCCTTCATACCAAAAAAGTGTTGACCAATATCAAACTTCGCGAGTTTAATAAATAATCAGAGAATATGTCTCTTCAATCGAAAAAGATAGTACTTGGTGTAACCGGTGGGATTGCAGCCTATAAAGCGGCACAAATCATCCGTTTGCTGGTGAAAGGCGGCGCTGAGGTGAAAGTGATCATGACTCCCCTGGCTAAAGAGTTTATCACGCCGCTTACGTTGGCGACCTTGTCTAACAATCCTATTCTTGTGGATTTCTTTGATCCGACCAATGGAAACTGGAATAGCCATGTGAAAATAGGTCTGTGGGCTGATGCTTACCTGATTGCTCCGGCAACTGCCAACTCAATGGGGAAAATGGCTCACGGAATCGCAGATAATCTGTTGCTGACTACCTATTTGTCGGCCCGATGTCCGGTATTCCTGGCGCCGACTATGGACCTGGATATGTATGCTCATGCGGCTACCCAGGAGAATATTGAAACCCTGCGCAGACGGGGTAATCATATCGTAGAACCCGGAACCGGGTTTCTCGCCAGTGGTCTTGAAGGAAAAGGCCGTATGGCTGAGCCGGAAGTGATTGTAGAGGCGTTGGAAAGCTTTTTCGCGAAACAAAATGACCTTTCCGGAAAAAAAATAATGATTACTGCCGGACCTACATATGAAAAGATCGATCCGGTACGTTTTATCGGTAACTATTCTTCCGGAAAAATGGGTTATGCCCTGGCGGAAGAGTGCGCAAATCGCGGAGCTGAAGTTACATTGGTGAGCGGACCTGTAGATCTGAAGACGGTGCATCCTTCTATTCATCGTGTAGATGTGGAATCGGCAGCCGAGATGTACGAAGCGGCTACCGAAGCCTTTAAAACAGCTGATAGCGCCATCCTTTGTGCAGCCGTTGCAGACTTTACTCCGGAAACAAAAACTGATATTAAAATTAAACGGGAGAAAGACGATCTGGTAATCCGTCTGAAACCGACCCGTGATATCGCTGCTGAATTAGGCAGTCGTAAGCGCCCGGATCAGGTTATGGTGGGCTTCGCTCTTGAAACACACAATGAGCTGGCAAACGCCCAATCGAAACTGGAACGTAAAAATCTCGATTTTATCGTCCTGAATTCACTTCAGGAGAAGGGTGCGGGATTCCGTCACGATACGAATAAAATATGTATTGTGGAGAAATCGGGTGTTCAGACAGACTTTGACCTGAAGCCGAAATCAGAGGTTGCAACAGATATTATCAATAAACTGGCTGAATATCTGAAATAAACAAACGGTTTTATTTGCCGGAACATATTCAACTGATCGGTGTGTCGCAATCATGCATAGAACCTGTAATCCATATTCATCATGAATCGAAAAGTTTTATTTTTGTTGAGTCTGATTTTCTGTGCCGTAACTTTGTCGGCCCAGGAGTTGAATTGCCGTATCCAGATTAATACGGACAAGATTCAGGGTACAAATAAGCAGGTTTACAATACCTTGCAGACTGCACTTACCGATTTTATGAATAACAGAAAGTGGACAAATGCACAATTCTCCACGCTGGAAAAGATTGATTGCAGTTTTGTAATCACCGTCAATGAAGAAAATGCCGGTACTCACCGTTATAAATGCGAATTGCAGGTACAATCGCGACGTCCGGTTTATAACTCGGTTTATTCAACCACCTTGTTGAACTTCAGGGATGTGTCCTTCGATTTCAATTATGTGGAGTTTGATCCCCTTCAGTTTTCAGATAATAAATTTGAAGGGAATCTTACTGCTGTCATGGCGTTTTATGCTTACGTCATTCTGGGCATTGATCAGGATAGCTTTTCTCCGTTGGGTGGAACACCCTATTTTAACCGGGCAGAGCAGATTATGAATATGGCCCAGACTAATATGGAGACAGGCTGGCAGGCTTTCGATAATCAGCGCAACCGTTATGCAGTTGCATCTTCATTTCAGGATGAAGCTTCCAAAGATTTCCGGTTGATGTGGTATACCTATCATCGCAGGGGATTGGACGAGATGAGCATTAGTACGGATAAATCGCGTGCGACCATTGCAGAAAGTCTGAGTGCGCTGAAAAGTCTTTACTCGGCGCGTCCGACATCTGTGTTACTGACTTTATTTTCAGATGCAAAGATAGATGAAGTGAATGATATTTTTTCAAAAGGATTGCCTGCTGAAAAAGAGACCATTTATAAAATCCTGTCGGAAGTCTTTCCGGCACAATCAAGTCGTTACGAATCTATTCGCCGGTAAATTAAACGCTTATGTTAAGATCGTTGTTTATACAGAATTATGCATTGATTGACCGGCTGGAGGTTGATTTCAGTGAAGGTTTTTCGGTGATTACCGGAGAGACCGGAGCCGGAAAATCGATTATCCTCGGGGCGTTGTCGCTTATTTTGGGACAACGGGCCGACAGTAAATCGATCAAGCAAGGCGAGAATAAATGTATTATTGAAGGTTACTTTGATATTTCAGCGTACCGACTGGAGCCATTTTTCGGGGAAAATGAGATTGAGTTTGATGCTGAAAACTGTATTCTTCGTCGTGAGCTTATGGCATCGGGAAAATCACGGGCTTTCATAAACGATACGCCTGTTTCCCTGACCCAACTCAAAGAACTGGGAACAAAGCTGATCGATATTCATTCCCAGCACCAGAATCTGTTGCTTTCCGATACCTCTTATCAGTTGCGGGTGCTGGACCTCATGGCCGGTAATCAGGAGCTGTTGGAGAACTACAAACAGGAATATCAACGTTATAAAAATTACAAGGCTCAACTAAAACAGCTTACTGAGCGTTATCACCGGGAAAAGGATGAAGAAGATTATCTCCGTTTTCAGTTTGCCCAGTTGAGCGAGGCCAATCTGTCAGAGAATGAACAGGAGGAGCTGGAGAAAGAACAGGAACTGCTGATTCATGCCGAAGAGATTAAAGGAAATCTTTACAAGCTTACCCAATTGCTCAATAGTGATGATGGGGGAGTGGTGCAGCTGTTGCGCGAGGCAATGAGTATAGCCGGAAATACAACCCGTATTTATTCGGGTTGTGAAGATATCCAGAAACGGGTGGAGTCAAATTACATTGATTTGAAGGACCTGTCATCTGAGACGGAATCACTGGCCGATGATATTGAGTTTAATCCCGAGAGACTGGCTTTTGTGGAAGAACGACTGAGCCTGATTTATCAGTTGGAGCAGAAGCACAGGGTGAAAACGGTAGCCGAACTATTGGCATTGCAGCAGGATCTCGAGGAAAGAATATCGACTCTAGATTCGTCTGACGAGGAGTTGCAAAAGCTGGCTCAAAAGCTGGAGCAGCAATATGAGGTGGTTTGCCGTCAGGCTGAAAAACTGACGGAGAAGCGTAAAGCCTTTGCCATGAAATTGGCCAAGGAGCTGGCTTTGAAAGCGATACCTTTAGGAATGCCGCATGCCCGTATTGCGTTGGATTTTGATGAGAAAAAACACCCCGATGAGAATGGGTCTGAATCGGTGAATTTCCTTTTCTGTGCCAATAAAAACGGACAATTGCAGCCTGTGGCCGATATCGCTTCGGGGGGGGAGATTTCCCGTCTGATGCTTTGCCTCAAGGCGCTGATTGCCGGTGAAAGTGCGTTGCCTACCATTATCTTCGATGAGATTGATACCGGAGTATCGGGTGAAATCGCTGATAAGATGGGGGTAATCATGTGGGAAATGGCGCAAAATATGCAGGTGATCAGTATTACGCACCTGCCACAGATTGCTTCAAAAGGCAATCATCATTATCAGGTTTACAAAGAAGATAACGAATACTCAACGGCGACCCGGTTGAGAAAAATGGATACGGTAGCCAGAACAGCAGAGGTAGCGCGGATGCTGAGCGGGGCAGAACTTACACAAGCTGCTCTTGATAATGCGCAAGAACTTATTAATCAATGGAAAAGAACGAAATGATTTTTGGCATTCGTGCCGTTATAGAGGCTGTTGAAGCCGGGAAAGAGATAGATAAAATTTTAGTAAAACGCGATTTGCAGGGGGATCTTTCCAAAGAGCTCTTCAATGTATTGCGTGGTAAGAATATTGTGGTTCAGCGTGTTCCGGTTGATAAGATTAACCGCATTACGATGAAGAACCATCAGGGCGTGATTGCATTTCTTTCTGCTGTTACGTATGAGAAACTCGAAAATATTGTCCCCTTTTTATATGAGCAGGGTAAAAATCCTTTTATCCTGGTATTGGATGGTATTACCGATGTCCGCAACTTTGGCGCTATTGCCAGAACCTGTGAGTGTGCGGGAGTGGATGCTATCGTAATACCCCAGCGCGGCAGTGTGACCGTAAGTGCGGATGCGGTAAAGACTTCGGCGGGAGCATTGCTTCATATTCCTGTTTGTCGTGAGAAATCGACTGGTGAGGCGCTTAAGTTCCTGAAGGATTCCGGAATGAAACTGGTGGCTGTAAGCGAAAAAGGACACATTAATTACACTCAGGCAGAATATAAGGATCCGATTGCTTTGGTGATGGGTTCTGAAGATACGGGGATTCCCCGCGAGCATATCATGCTTTGCGATGAGATGGTTTCCATTCCTCAGTTTGGAACGATTGCTTCGCTTAATGTGTCTGTAGCTTCGGGGATTCTGATGTACGAAGTTATTCGTCAGCGCGGAAGTTTCTGATCTCCTTACAGTAAGAATACTAACAAATAATGCATTAACTTATGAAAAAGATTATTGCTACCAATCAGGCACCGGCGGCCATTGGCCCTTACAGTCAGGCTGTAGAAGTTAATAATACACTGTATGCATCAGGCCAGATTCCGGTTGATCCGGCTACCGGGGAGTTTGCTTCCGATGAAATCGTAGGTCAGACCGTTCAGGTTTTCAAGAATATCAATGCAATTCTGACAGAAGCCGGTTACACCATGGATCAGATTGTGAAGACAACAGTTTTCTTATCGGATATGAGCCTGTTTGCCGAAATGAATGCGGTATATGCCGAGCAATTCGGGGAAACATTTCCCGCCCGGTCAACTGTTGCGGTAAAAGCTCTGCCTAAAAATGCATTGGTTGAAATTGAGGTGATTGCTGTAAAATAGACTTTTGAACTTATTTTTCTGATTCAAACTAAAAAAGGAAGGCCCGGGGCCTTCCTTTTTTAGTTTATAGCCATCCGAAAGGACTAAAACTTTGGTTTTGTAAGTAATGATGGTTAACTGTTTTTTCGGACACTCTGTCAGTTTATTCCTTCCCCCGTAGCTGCTATTGTTAACTTCTTATTACATCTGATTTTCTTAAATGCGAATATATGTAAAAACGCATATCTTCTGGATTCGTTTGGAAGAATGTAGCTTCCATGACTCAGTAGCCTTGTAAACTTAAAAATGTTGGTAAATAATTCAAACTAGGTATATAATCTATTCAAAATAGATATTTGGATCATGCGGTGAATTGTGTAGTCAGGAAAGTTGTATACATTTGATGAATAAAATATAATTATGATACATGAAGTTAAAAAGCGTATATGTTGTGGCGCTGGTTATTGTCAATGAAATGAGCATGAAATATGAATAAGTTCATCACGAGTTTCGTACAGCCTTCTTATCCGGATAAATATGATTGTGAAATTCCAACCGAAAAAATACCGGAGATCTCATGCAGCCTTACACGTTGAGTGGTTCTCCCGGAGTTCTAATTCTAACCCGTATTCTAAATGAAAACTAAATTATTGATTGCGTTTTTGTTATTTAATTTGTTTTATGTGAAAGCCGGAAACACAGAGGTATACCAGATAACCGGACAAGCTGTTGAGCAGAACAGCGGAAAAACCATCCCTTATGCCACGGTCACTCTACAGATCGACAGTACCAAAATCATCAAAAAGCTGAGTAGTGATGTTGCCGGTAGGTTTAGCGTACCGGTCAATGAGAAGCGGAAATATACGTTGACCCTTACCGCTCTGGGGTATAGCCCGGCCAGGAAAATCGTAGAAGTTACTGATGCTAAAACAGATGTCGGTAAGGTCAGTATGGCGGAGGGAACGATGATGAAGGAGGTTTCCGTCATCGCTCAAAAGCCCCTGGTGAAGATGGATGTCGACAAAATCACCTACAGCGTGGAGGCCGATCCCGATGCCCAGACCAGCAACGGGCTGGAAATGTTGCGCAAAGTTCCGCTACTGACAGTCGATGGTGACGATAACATTACGCTTAACGGCCAATCCAACTACAAGGTACTGGTCAATGGCAAAAGCTCGTCGATGATGTCGAATAACTTCAAGGAGGTAATTAAAAGCCTTCCGGCCAATAGTATCAAAGAGATACAGGTGATTACCAACCCTTCATCGAAATACGATGCCGAAGGAGTTGGAGGGATTATCAATATTATCACTACGAAGAAAACCACAAATGGCTATAACGGAAGCCTGAGTGGAGGATTTGATTCTTTTGGAGGGTTCAACGGAAGCGCATACCTGGCTACCAGGGTGAATAAATTCAGTTTTTCGGGGCGTATTTCTCTTAATCAGTTTAAGCGGCCGGATAGTCATTCGTCCAACAACCGCGAAAACTTCCTGAGCGACGAATGGCGTTATACTGACGCGTCCAGTAAGAACAGTGCAAAAGGTCTTTACCGGAACTTTTCCGGAGAAGCCAGCTATGAGATTGACTCGCTGAACCTGCTTTCGATGTCATTTTGGGGATACGCCGGGAACTTCGATTCCAGAAACGATGGTGAAACTCACATCAGCAATCTTCAACATATTGATACTAAAGCATACCATACCGGTTTTGACGGAAAAAATAAATACGGCACACTTTCCGGAAATATCGACTATCAAAAGAGCTTCAGGAAGCCGGATAAGTCCTTTACTGTTTCGTATAAATTAGACAACAACCCTAACGATCGTAACTATTATACTCAAGTTGATGGCGTCCTGAACTATTTACCCTATTATCAACATTCACAATCGGAGTCTTTTACCCGCGAACAGACCCTTCAGGTGGATTATAACGATCCGCTCAGCAAAATACACCAGATCGAATGTGGTGTCAAAGCCATTTTTCGTCAAAATGAAAGTAAATCGAATACTTATCTCTTCGATGAAACTGAACAACTGTGGAACAGAAACGATACACTGAGTAATGAGCTGGATTACAACCAATATATCGTGGGGGCTTACGCCGGATATGTATGCAAGATCAAGAAGATCAGTTTCAAGACCGGAGTGCGCACCGAACTCACCTGGAACGATGCGGTATCAAAATCGGTACGGGATACCAGTTTCACGAATCGCTTACAAAATCTAGTTCCCTATATCAATCTCTCTTATCAGCTCAAACAGGGAAAAACCATAAAGCTTTCTTACACACAACGCCTGTACCGTCCGGGCATCTGGTACCTCAATCCTTATATAAATAACAGTACCCGTGAAGAAATCCGGTATGGTAACCCCAACCTGAAATCGGAAATATCGCACGCCTTTGATCTCGCCTATAATGCCAATACGCCGAAAATAAACCTCGGACTTAGCAGTTACCTGGCCTTTACCAACAACTCGATTGAGGAGGTGAGCAAGATCAATGCAAACAATGTTACCGAAGAGACTTACAAAAATATCGGAACCAATCTACGCACGGGAATGAACATTTACTGTTCGTATCGGCCCAATTCAAAATATAATTTCTCCATCAATAGCGGAACGAACTATTACAAAATGGAGGCAAACAACGGCTACAATATTAAAAACGAAGGGTTTCGGTATACCGGAAACTTTAACTCCCGCATCGAACTTTGGAAGGAGTCGGCTTTGAGCCTGAATGCCGGGTTCTCCACTTCCGGCATTCAGTTGCAGGGGAAATCGGGCGGATATACCTATTCAGGCATTGGCCTTTCACAAAATTTGCTGAAGAAAAAGATGTCGCTCAACCTCTATCTCTCCGATCCGTTCTGCAAATACCGTTCATATAAATGGAATACCGTCGATAAATATTACATCAACAGAGGTGATTACACTTATATGGCCCGTCAGTTACGTTTCACTGTGTCGTATAACTTTGGAAAATCCAATACCGAGGTCAAGAAGGCCAAACGCGGCATCTCGAATGATGATGTGAAGAGCGGGGGAGGCGGCAATGAATAAAGATGACAATGAATGCTCTATCCCAATGCCACGAAGTGGCTAAATCTGCATAACCGTGGGTGAAGCCCACGGCAGCAGATGGTCTGCAGAACCCTTGTTGACACCTTGAAGTCAAATCCTTTATTGGAACGGGTTGTTCGTAAACATGGCTCGCATCCCCCAATAACGACAGCTTGTAGCTGTTATAAACTGAATAAATTACAACTAAAATGAATGCTGATAAACAAATAAAACGTTTTCAACAACCGCTGAAACAATGGATTAAATGCAGTGTGTGGAGTCTGATTTATATTTTATTTATTGTATGGGTTGGTAATTACCGGTGGATTTTGGGGTTACCTTTAATTTTTGATGTTTTCATTACTCATTATATCCCCTGGACCTGGTGGAAAACCTCTAAAAATAAGTATGTCTTGACTGTGATGAGTTGGGTCGATGCAATTGTATTTGCTTTGGTAGCAGTCTATTTTATTAATACTTTTTTGTTCCAGAATTACCAGATACCCAGTTCCTCACTTGAAAAGACTTTGCTGGTCGGTGATTATTTGCTTGTAAGTAAGGCCAGTTATGGCCCCCGCGTGCCCAATACTCCTCTTTCTTTTCCTTTAGTACAACACACTTTCCCGATATTTAATTGCAAATCGTTTTTTGAATATCCGCAGTGGGATTACAATAGGCTGAAAGGCTTCGACAAGATCAAACGCAATGACATTGTCGTATTCAACTTTCCGACAGGAGATACAGTGGCTGTAAACCGTCAGAATCCAGACTATTACACAAGTTGTTATCAAGAGGGACTTGCATTTATCACAAGCCAGATACCAGGTGTGAAGCCTTCGGCTGAATTGTGCTATCAATACGGTCGTGAGATTGTAAAGGCTAATAAAAGTGGGTACGGAGATATCGTTTATCGACCTGTGGATCGCCGTGAAAACTATGTAAAACGTTGTGTTGCGATTGCCGGTGACTGGTTGACAATTAAAGATAATCAGGTTTATGTAAACGGAAAAAGACAAGAAAAGATTCCCGGTATACAGCTCAATTATTACATACAGACAGATGGTACTCTACTGAATGATGAAACATTGGATAACCTTGGTGTAAGCGAAGAAGACAGAATGATAGTCGAAAATTCACAAAATGCGGAACAACTAAAATTATTAAATCTTAATCCGAAATTACCGGTATATCATTTCCCCTTAACACAGGATGGTTGTCAGCAAATACGTCGTGTGAAAGGAGTTAAGCAACTGAAGGTTGAGCCGGAGGATATTTCATGTCAGACCCTGGTAGATCAGAACCGTTCCATTGTCAAAAGAGATGGATTCTCCTTATCTGTAATCTGTTCGAATAGTGAGGTATTCCCCTTAGGAATGAAGAAAACCTGGACGCGGGATAATTATGGCCCTCTCTGGATCCCAAAACGTGGAATGCGATTAGTGCTGAACCAGTATAATCTCCCGATTTATGAACGAATAATTCGCGTCTATGAGCATAATAAACTTGAAGTGAGAAACGGAGTATTTTACATCAATGATAAAGCTACCAACAAATATCAGTTCAAAATGGATTATTACTGGATGATGGGGGATAATCGACACAATTCAGCTGATTCCCGTTATTGGGGTTTTGTACCGGAGGATCATATAGTCGGACGACCGGTAATGGTCTGGTTGTCATTAGACAAAGATAAAGGTTGGTTTAGTGGTAAGATTCGTTGGAACAGACTTTTTAGAAGCGCAGAGAGATAAGAAACTCATTACGTGGAGTATACTGCTCTTAACCTGGTATCGTCGATAGACATGTCTGCGTTGAAGGGGGGAAGGATAGTCTCTCCGGAGACCTTTAGTCAGGAAGTGGCAGAATCTCAACCCACGGTCAGCGGAGAAAATAACCGAGGGTGAAGCCCACAGCTGTAAATGGTCCGCAGAACCCTTTCCCCGAAGGGAAAACAAAAACACAAAAATCAACAATCCATGAAACAAAGTATCGCTTTTCTTTTCACCCTGTTACTCCTTGTCGGATGCAGCACATCTTATGAGAGTAAGTATAAATCATCTAACCGGTTTATGGAACGGTATTATAGTGATTATCCTTGTCGTGCGAAAGATAATATCTATTCAAATGATAGCTTAAAGGTTTCCATGTTTTTGGCTGGCGATTTTTCGATATCTGATGGGAATAATTTTATTGATAAAAAAAGTTTCAGGCTATATAAAAGGATTTTGAGTAAAGGGTTCTTAGGCTTGAATGTGAGTAAGAAGAATTTTGTATTTCAGTCTTCAACGAATGTAGGAAAAGTTGATAAAGGAGCTACTTTTTTTGAGCCAGGTGTTAATGCGACCCTTTTCTGCTTTCCGTTGAATGAAAGAATATCCCCTTCTGTAAAAGTCGATTCAGTTCATAATACGACTATGCAGTTGCTTCGGGGTGAGAATAAGGACTATATCCTGGTTTGTACGCTTCAACAGTTATATGGCCACACTTT
Source organism: Bacteroidales bacterium (assembly GCA_963662365.2). GTDB lineage: Bacteria > Bacteroidota > Bacteroidia > Bacteroidales > UBA7332 > CAXXIC01. The sequence goes on along the minus strand of CAXXPA010000004.1, from coordinate 95,274 downwards.
CAGAGATTTATGTCCAATATTAAATTTGGATTTACATCTTCTTTCAGGAACATTGGCAAGCGGTGAAAAGTATGTAAAGGCAGAATCACCAGATCCGTTTACGCGTTTGCAGTGTAGTTTTGGTGATAGCGCAAGCTATTTCTTTCCACTCTGGTCTTTAAATGGTTTAGAGAATAATTATTATACAGATGCCGGAAAACAGTTATTCCTTAGAAGTGCATTGACCTATAGCTCTTTTGTTCAAAATAATTCAGGCTTGGCCGGATACTTATCAAGATATTATCATGCTCAAGGCCATAAATTAAAGATCCATCTATATGATCATGCTGCAATAGATTATATAAAGACTCAAACTAAAGGCAAACAGGTCGTAATGGTTGATGAACAAGGGTGGCAACCCAAACATAGGTCTTTAGGGAATAATTTATTAATCGATTTATATGACCAGGGATTTAGGTATTTAGCTGTAGGGGGTATTCAAGAAGGTGAAGACTCTATAAATCTACGCAGGTACCCGCTGCAAACCTCCAATTTTTTTTGTAAAGAGTCGCAATTTGGGTGTTTGATTCGAAATGCGTTGGGCTTAGGATATAAAATCATCTCCTACGATAATAGCTTGAAAGGTAGTGAATATTCACAAATGAATGAGGTTTACGATAAAACACTGAAGAAAGATCCGAAGGCAAAAGTGCTTGTATGGGTGGGGAATGAACGTCTAAGTATGGACGAGGTTGATTATCCGAGGATGGCAGAGTGTTTCAAAGAAATTAGTGGGGTGAATCCTTATACCATAGAACAGACCGCAGGGGATGCGAAAGCTCCATTCCTGAAAGAGCATTGGCTGGCTATTAAAAGTGATACAGGGGAAAATAGTCCGTGTGATTTCTATTTATATAATAATATTAAGGAGTCGGATTATCAGGTAAAACCCGGTATAAAAGATCACGATCTGTCCATTCCTCTTACACAGAAAGTTAAAGACAAAATCAAACAACATAATGAACTTCTGCTCCTGGTTTATCTGAAAGATGAATTTTCCAGACACCGGTTTAATGCAGTACCGGTCCTGAATTATCTGGTGAAGAATGACGTTAGTCCCATGATTCATTTGCCCAATGGAGATTACACGGTGATATTCCGAAGTCCGACTTCTTATGTGGTGGAGGAATCCAATATAAAGGTTGCGGATTAGTCTTTGTTACTGCAGTTCGTTTGTACACCTCCTTCGGGGATAAATACACTAATAATATTATGAGTCATACTGCAATTGTTGGGCAATTAATAATCGTTACGCTTCTCGTCTCAGGATTGGATGTGTACGGGCAAATCGAAAACCAGATCATAAAGCCGGACCGGTCGTTATTAAACATCAGCTATGCAAAGCCTGTAAATCAAAACAATGGCGATACAACGTGGACACTGATAAACAAATCGCTTATCCCGTCATTGAAGAATCCTGTCAAAATATTACCGGAACTTCCCCGGGAATATAGACCCATAAAAATAGACCTTTATCCGACGAACTATAACAAATTTACAATTGACCATACAAAGTCGACTCAATGTATCCATCTGGGTGGCAACAGATATTTGATTTATGACAACCGGCAGGTGTTACTATTCGGACATCTGTCTGAACCGACAGCCTATTATTGCATTATTCCATCCGGAAAAAGCTCAAAAGAGACAAAAGCAGAAAAAGCAAGATATAGAATGAAGAACTTCATTTATCCTACGGATTTTTGAGCGGATCATTTGTTTGATTGCAAAAGCAGAATCGGATACTTCACCGGCAAGAAATCATTCTGAATAGGTGTTTCAATGGTGGTCTCCCTTACTGGTTTGGGTTGCGAAAGAGTAGCCCGCGTCTGAAAAAAGACAGCTTGTAGCTGCCGCATAAAAAAATAAATTATTATCCAAACGAGTCGGATTACAAATAAAAACAATCAATCTAAGTAAGTAATCAGAATTAAGCGACATAATGCGAGTAGTTAATGAACAATGTATTTCCAATCTCAGCCAACGCTCTGTTGGTTGTGTAGAAAAGCAAGTCTGTACTCATATAGTCCTGAGGTCTGATCCATTTTCCCTTCAATATCCTCCAGAGTGTTTCCGCAATATTCAGGTGCGGAGAATATGGAGGCAGATAGAAGAGGAAAAGCCCTCTTTTCTCCCATACGGGACGCAACTCCCGTATTTTATTATTACGATGAACCGTAGCATTGTCAAGCACCACAAAGGTGTCTTTGAGTACACGCAAGGAAAATGCATCGAGGAAATTCACGACCTTGTCGGCGTTGATACTTTCGGTGGTGGCGAATCCCTCATATTGGTTCTTTCGGTCAATCATTCCGAAGATGTTGAGCCTTGCGCTTCTTTGAGATGCAATGCACACATCCTCACCTGGCAACTGCCAGCCGTAAGGAACATATCCTTCGGTACAGACATGGCTCTCATCGGCAAAGTACAGGGCAATGCGCCCCTCACGTTCCTGATGTTCAAGTTCTTGCAACTTTTCGTACTTGTGCTCGTAAAGCTGCGGCGAGGGAACTCCCCTTGGGCGTTTTCTTATACGCTTATATCTTGCGCCAATGCGGATAAAAAACGCTTGAAGGTCAAGTTGCTTGCCTCTTTCCCTGTTGCCTGTTGCCAAGCAATTTTGGCTTTGCTTACACTTTGCCTGTCCTGTTCGATGGCTGCACGCACAGCTTGTTCGTCCGAGCAGTCCATTATTGGTTTTCGACCACGACCTTCCCGTGTCTGCAAGCCTGTTATGCCTTCCGAAAGGAAGCGTTTTACCCATGCATTAACTGACACCAAACTCATTTCGGTCTGTTCACCCGCTTTTACAGAAGACAGCCCTTCTGATTTGAGAAGAACCGCACGGCAACGCATGCGCAAACAGTGGCTCGTGCCATGGCGGAAACCATGCTCTAATTCTAATCGTTGGACACTCGTTAATTCTATCGTCTTTATTTTTCCCATTGCTAATCGTATTTACTTGAATACAAGTAGAACGGAAAATATTATCAATATTGTATAAACTAAATATGAACACTTACTTATGAAAACAAAATTAACATTACTTATGGCATTGCCTGTTTTGCTATGCTCTTTCGTTGCATCCAAAGAATTTACCATCACCGGGAAATTAGAGAATCCTAAATACGAGGGAAAGAAAGTCTATCTGAGAGCCAGAAAATCAATGATTGAGGCTGAGAAAATAATTGTAGATTCCGCTATAGTGAGCAAAGGTCGCTTCATATTTAAGGGCATTGTATCAGAGGTTCCTCAGATTCGCTTTATCGAGTATGATGCAAAGGCTGTTCCTTTTCCCTTTATCCTTGAAAAAGGAAATATTCAGATTTCGGTGGACTCGATTCATGGCGCACGGGTCAAAGGCACTCCGCGAAACAACGTGTATCAGAAGTATTTAACGCAAAATGACTCAATAAGCAAGGTATTGTGGGAAAAGTCCAGACACATTGAGAGTCGACTAATCGGTAAAGACTCTTTAAGCTATGAGGAATTTAAAGCATTAGAGGGTGATCAGATAAAGAGTGTAAATCAATATTGGAATCTGCTGACGAATTTTATCAGAGTAAACGCGAAAAACCCCGTGGGAGAATATTTTTTCCTTAAAGAGCTCACGAATCTTTCTCCGTCCGGTATACTCCCTGTGACCTCACTGTTTCGGACGGAATTCAAAAATAATCCGAAAGTACAATTCCTTATTAAAGGTCTGCAAAATCAGGAGAACACATCCGAAGGAAAAACATTTACAAATATCAGCGGCCAGGATATAGAGGGCAATCCAATCAAACTGTCAGACTATGTCGGTAAAGGAAAGGTTGTTTTGGTTGATTTCTGGGCTTCGTGGTGCGGTCCCTGTCGGGCATCTCTGCCCAAAGTCAAGTCAGTGTATGAGAAGTATAAAGACAAGGGATTCGAAGTAATCGGGGTTTCGTTGGATAAGAAGAAGGAGGCCTGGCTAAAAGCGACAAAAGAGGAAAATATCACCTGGCCACAATTGTCAAACTTGAAGTTTTTTGAAGATGAAGCGGTAACCGCTTATGGCATCGTTTACATTCCCCAGCTCGTTTTGATTGATAAAAACGGGAAATTACATCGTAACGGCCTTAGTGCTGCGAGATTGCCTTATATCCTCGAAGAGGTGATGAAAGAGTAATCGGGTAGAATACCCGCGTTGCTTTTACATTATTCTAATCTCAGTCAAAATAAAAATACAACTTCAAAAAATCAACATTATGAAAAATATCAAGCATCTACTGCTCAAATCATTCCTGATTTTATTCATTGGATTTGTTTCCAATAATCTCTATGCAAAAGACAGAACGCTTCGAGTTCAGGTGGAAGGCGTGAAATATGATTCTCTGATCATCTATGGCACAAATTCTGATGGAAAATTCATTAGAAAGTATGGGAAACAAACCGGTAAAAACTTATGGTCTTTTTCCATTCCTGAGTATGAATTCAATACGCTTTATTGGTACACTATAATTCCGAAATCATTTGATGCTAAAACAAAAACTGCTAGAGGATCAAATTTCAATATCATCAACGGTAAAGATACGTTGTCTGCTGATTGGTTGCAATTGTATGAGAATATGCCAATTCTCAAGTTAAAATACTTTGGCAAAGTGATTAAGGACAAAGAAGAACTCTATATAAATAATGTCGGAACGGTAAAAGATGGAACGAGGATCTTTCATAAATTCATTCTGAATTGCGATACGACTTCAGACAACTATGTAGCGATGAAGTATCGTTATTATGGAACCTTCGGTGCGGCTGATTCCATCAAATTAAAGTATAAAGACTATCTGAATGAGTATATGGCAATAGCCAAATCTCACCAAGATTCAAAATTCTTAATCACTCAAATATGGCGACTATATTCACAGTTTAAATCCAAAGAGGATTTGAAAAAAGTGTATGATGTTTTCAGTGATCAGGCGAAAAACAGCTATACGGGAATGCGCATAGGGAAATATCTGGCGTTTACTACGTTTGCCAATATGGAATTGCCGAATGAAAAGACCGGAATTCCCGAGCCAATCATAGAAGATTCCTCAAAATATACGCTTGTCATTTTCTCAGCTTCCTGGTGCGGGCCATGTCACAGGTTGATTCCGGCTCTTAAGGAGGCATACAGTGATCTGAAAGACAAAGTAAATTCTGTCTATGTGTCGGTAGATGAAAAAGAAACAGTTCAAAACTGGAAAAAAATTATATCTGAGAAAGAAATTCCCTGGAGAAGCCTGTTAGCATCAAATGATGTGCTAGGTGTCAGGCATAAGTATTTTGTAGAGGGGATTCCTGAATTATACCTGGTTGCTCCTGGTGGCAAACTGGAAGAGATTCCTTTGTATGAAAAGGAGGGAAAAGATAAGCTTTATAAGTTGGTACGGAACTAGAAAAATCTCTGAGATCTTACCGATTCTGAAAACAAATAATCGAAACAAGAAATGTATAAAAAATCACTATTCTTTATCAGCCTGATATTGCCGATAAATCTAATGGCACAAACTTTTTCATCAGACACCTTGGTAGCTGATTTCAGATATTACGTAAAGCTGCTTCAGGAAACACATCCAGATCCATATTCAAATATGGGAGGGAAAGTACAATTCTTTAATCTATCAGAGAAAATAGCCGACAGGATAAAATTGGTTAACAGTGGATCGGTTAGTATCCTGACGGATGCGATAAGAGAATTGAATGCCAAATTGAAAGATGGACATACGGGGGTAAATAATTCGAATCAAAAGACTACAAATGATAAATATGCCCCAGTGTCTGTAGCTGTGATTCCTGATGGACTAATATTGACGTCTGTTCCTAAAAAGGATGAAAGGTTTCTTGGAGCAAGGATTACAGGTGTGAATGGACATCCTGTAGAAGATATCTGCCAGAAAGTTACTTCGCGTTATGGCTGTGAAAATATTTATAATGCCTACGAAAACTTGCGTTATTTACTCTGCAAAAGTATTCTGTATATAAGGGTTTACCAGAGTGAATTGACATCTCTTTCATTAGAAGTTACGACTCGTAATGGAAAGAAAGCAACGCTTGATTACCCATTCCTTACAAAAACGGAGGCAGACAAAGTCGAGCGTTCAAAGGTAGAAACTTCAGCACTGCAAAGAGACTTTCCATATATGGGCTATAAGTTTCTGGATAGCAAACATAAGGTTATGTACTTCCGAAATGCAACGGTAATGGCTCGTGATAATTTTCAGTACATGAAGGAAAATCAATGGGGGAATCTGAAGGAATCAGTTGCTGATGTATATAACCATTACCTGAAAAAAGAAATGCCAGACACTTTAAATCATGCAATTGACAAATTACCATCCTTAACAGAGATTTTCTACAGCATGCTAAGCGAAATGAAAAGTTCAGAATCAGAATATCTCATCATCGATTTGCGTAATAATTCCGGCGGATGGTCTCCAATTGTATATCCTGCATTATATCAGCTCTATGGTGACGACTATTTGAGAAAAAATATGGAAGTAACTTTCTGCCGTCTGATGTCTCCGCTTTATCTGGCAAAAAACAATACAACATTGGACAAATTCAATGCCCAAAATCACAGTAGTTATCAGATAGGTGATTATATGATAACTAAAAGTGAAGACGTCAAAGGGGATATTGAATCCATTAGGGATAAATTTATTTCAAATGCCATGTCGGAACGTAAGGATTTGTTGCAGAAACTGAACGGCAAACCGGTATATACACCCAAAAAGATTTTTGTCATTACCAATTCGGGGACATTTAGCGCTGCATTTCATTTTGCCTTTTATCTGTGGAAAATGGGGGCTACTGTTGTAGGTGTGCCTACGTCACAAGCACCAAATACTTTTATGGAATTAACACCTTATCGTTTACCTTTAACGGGAGTAACAGGTTCGATCTCAAATGCGTTGCAGGAATTTTTACCATCCAACGATCCTAAGTCAAAGATATTCTATCCTGATTTAATGCCCACATACAAAGACTATTCAAAGAATAACTATGACGGTGATACAGAGGTAAAATATATTCTCCAATCTGTTATTCAATGATCATCCAATATGTGGTGATTAAAGAAAGTATAATAATCATATTCAATCATATAATCAAAATGAAAAAAATCCATTTACTGTTTATGCTCACTGTCATTTTTATGACAGCAAGCAATACAATGGCACAAGAAAAGTTGCCAAGTCAACAAGAAAGAGTTTATGCGCTTTCTCAAATCTGGAAAGAACTGCACTACAATTTTGCATTCCCCGAGACTCTAAGGAAAGTAAATATTGACAGCCTGTATCTTGCATATTTACCCAAAATGGAGCATACAGAAAATTATTACGTTTACTATCGGACCTTGAGTTCGTTTATAGCCCATTTCAATGACGCACATACACGCATTATTGCATCCCGCAGGCCGGACGATATACCACCACTGAATGTCATTAATTTTGGACAAAAGGTAATAGTAAGCAATATTGCAAAGAATCTGTCAGAAAGGATTCCAGTAGGTAGTGAAATCATAAAGGTCAATCAAGTTGCAGTGGTAGAATATTTGAAAGATTCAATTTATCAATTCATTACAGCCAGTACTCCGCATTGGAAATTTGATAAAGCTGTAAATGAAATGTTTTACGGAGTACCTCAATCTGTTGTCAATGTAACTATAAAAACACCAAAAGGAAAAGAAAGAGAGGTTGACTTAATCCGAAACTATTACTCCGATGGAGCAAAAGAAAGACTGGTCGATTCAACAATCGTTCCTTCCATATCCATAAAAATCATTGATAAAAATATCGGATATATCAAGCTAAGTTCTTTTTCGGTAGAATATCGTGATACAATAAATAAGGTTTTCAACAACTACTTACCGCAATTAAGGAAATGCAAAGGTTTGATTATTGATATCAGAGGGAACAGAGGGGGGACGGAGAAGTCTTATGTGGATATCCTCAATTATTTAATATCTGAATTACAGTTTCAGACAAAAGGAAAATGGTTTACCCGGAAACATGTAACTAATTATATGATGAGGGGAGAGTATGATTCCCGTTTCCGGGATTATTATCATGGAACGGCAATGGAAGAAATCAAATACGTTCCATATAAAAATCCAGTAACCGATTCTTTAAAACTGCATCAACCGTTGGTCGTTGTGTCAGGAAAATTTGTGGGTTCAGCGTCAGAGGTTTTCTTGCAAATGATTAGACATAACAATCGGGGGACTATAATCGGGGGGCCAAGTGTGGGGGCTGTAAGTGAGCCGATGATATTTTCTATCCCTGGTGATTTGGAAGTAATGCTTTGTGCTAAAAAATGTGTGAATCCGGATGGTACTCAGCCTGATGATACGGGTATCTTGCCGGACATTGAAGTGAAAGAAGACTACAACGCCTATCTGAAAGGCAAAGACAATGTGTTGGAGCGGGCGATTGAAGAATTGAAAAAGAAAATATAGAAGTCGATTTGCCAATCCCAAACTGGTGGGGAGGACGCGATTGCATACCCCACGTCCCAAGCATAATTGGTTCCCGAAACCTGTTGGGTTTTTTTGGTAACCTTTGATTTTTAGCTAGTTGTTTTTTTGTTCGGGTTGAGCTTTACTAAACTCTCGCTAGAGGTTACGTTTCTTCTAATGCAATAAACTTCTAATATGGTAATTGAATATATCAAATCTAACTTATGCAGACTATGAAACTATCAAGGCGATTTTTAATGAATGCCCTATCATTGATTTTACTCTTTTTTGTTAGCATGGCAAATTATGCACAACTACCCAATCTAACAAAAAAACAGATGATTGCAGACTTTGATTCATTACAAGCACTAATCCATAAATACTATTTTGAATTACCTCTGCAAAAAAGGAGAACAGGTCTAAATATTGATAAAGAGTTTGTACAATTGAAGCGGAAATTGGATAGTGCAGAATCAACGGAGCAGTTCGTAACCATCATCAATCAAGGACTAAATACTCTGTATGATAAACACACTTATATCACATCTAAAAGACTAATCAAATGGTATGCTTCCAATAGCAGATGTTACATTCCTGAGGGAGACATAACTCAGAATGATACTCTATTTGCAGAGAAATATATCAGACTAAGTGAGCTATCAACAGATAGCATTTTTGCAAAAATTAAATGCCAGTTTAAGGCAAAATACATGAATGGGAAATATTACAATGTACGTCCTTTTAAATACAATGGGGAAATTATCCGTTCAGGAGAAGAAGTAACACATATCGACGGAATACCTATAAATAAGTTTATCAACAAAAATCATAATCAAATGTCCTTTATTCTATGGGATCCTATGAAAAAATGCTGGTATTCTGATTATTTCAAAGCAGGTTTACTTCAAATAGGAAGACAACAGTTTACACTCACGATTAATAATAAAAAAATCAATCTGGACTGTTATAAACCTCTGGATATCATACAAACGGATTTTAAGATGATTGATTCACCCAAAATACTTATGTTAGATAGTGGATTACTTTATATACGGATGCCTAGCATGCAAAACTCAGCGTGGTATGAAAATGAGTTTCTAAAGAAGTATTCTTCTCAAGTAAAAAAAATCATCATTGATATACGGAATAACGGTGGTGGTAGCGATGGAGTTTGGCAAGATTTATTAGAGAAAATAATAGATAAACCTCTTCACTGGCAATTCAATGTTGGTCTTTATCATAATAAAGTAATTGAAGAAGGTATAAAATCATTCGGAAAAATAATGGTGAATAAGAATAAAGCGATAATTGATAATGAAGTAATATTGACACCTGATAGTAATAGTGTGAAATACAAAGGGAAATTATATATTCTACAAGATAAATATTCGTTCTCTGCTGCTGCGGCGCTTTCGTCTGTGGCTAGGCAAAATGAAAACATGATTCAGATTGGAGAGCCATCTGCTCTTATTGTTGGGTATGGATTTCCTCCTATCATGCTAAAATTGCCAAACTCAGGACTTGTATTTAATCTTGGTTTTACGGCTGACTTGTCAGGAGGAAAAGATAATCCCTATATGGATAAAGTAGAGGTGCCAATTGTTGAAGATGATATTAATGAATACGTCGATAAAGTACTTAATTATGACTGTTACAGTCGCAATTATCTGATTCAAAAAGACAAAATGATCAAATATGTCAGGGCGAATTAAAACTTTCCACTGGTGCGGGTTTATCTAAATATAACCCGTGCCTAGAATCAAGACAGCTTGTAGCTGCCGCATTTTAATAATCTCATGATTAGAAGCTAATTGAAATGTATCATTCACCGGTTTCCCAAAACAGCTACATACTGGTTGGATTTCGGGCACGAGTTCTCTCTATTCATAAATAAGAATACAAACAATGATCCAAATTGTCGATGAGAATTATCTGAGCATTAAAGATTGCTTTGGAATGCTGGGAAAAGCTATTTTGATAACGATTTTATTTCTCCCAATCTTGTTTATCAGTAAATTGACCGGAGAAAAAGAACTCCCGTTCTTCCTTTTTTATTGCTGTTCGATGGGCGTTTATTTTTTGATATTTCACCGAAACAGGCAAAGAGCGACAGGGATTTCATGTTATTTTATCGGTCGGATGCCGATCGCTTGTAGTCTCGTTATAATTGTACTTACGATTTCATTGGCGAATGGTTTGATTTATCCAATAATTAGCCTTATACCTATGCCTGAGATGATGAAAAAGTTATTTGCAGAATGGGGACAGCAACAGGGAATATTCTCTTTCCTGACTATTGTTGTTGCAGCTCCGGTATTAGAAGAGTTCATTTTCAGGGGGATCATTCTTGATGGTTTGTTAAGACGATATTCACCGGCCAAAGCGATTCTGGTATCAGCATTTTTGTTTGGACTGTTCCACTTCAATCCCTGGCAATTTTGCGGAGCATTTCTCATCGGAATCTTTTCAGGATGGATATATTACCGATCCCGTAATTTATTACCATGTATCTTAATTCACTTTACCAATAATCTTTTCGCAGAAATCACTTCCCGCTTTCTGCAATCTTCAGCAGATATTGATCAATCGTTAACTCAATACTACGGTGGAACATTTAACATGGTTTTGATAATCATAGCGTTGAATCTTTTGACTATTAGAGGTATTTATTACTTATACGCATCGATGGAGCGTACTATCTGCTCAGATTAGAAAATTACTTATTCATAAAAAAGTCATTTTATAGTTTAATCATCTTCCTTCTCGATTTCTTTCCTGCGAAAAAATCGTTCTCATTATCTGTTTTTTTAGAAAAAGTGATCCAAAGTTGTCACAAAACCTGAGAGCAAAGTGTCTCTATAGAAAACAACCTGATTTGAAACCATTTGAAGACATCTACCGCCAACACTATACCATGATCTATCGACTGGTATTGAAGTTTATCACAGACCGACACGAGGCGGAAGATATCGTGCAGGATGTTTTTATGAAGCTCTATGTTGAGTTTTGTGACCAACGTGCGGTGGAGTATCCCAAGACGTGGCTTTACCGGGTTGCAACCAACACATGCATTAATGCCGTCAGCCGGCGACGGGAGTTTTGTGCCATCGATTCACAGGCAGTACATAGTCTGACTAATGATGAGAATGTGACGGGACAACTTGAAGCCGGCGAGCAACGAAAAATGATTCATCAGGCACTGTCGAGATTGGAGAATCAGGAGCGAATTATTATTGTACTTTATTCCGAGGGTTTAAGTTACAAAGAAATTGCCGAAGTCAGTGGGATGAAATTCACCTCCGTAGGCAAAACAATTTCCAGAACCCTCGACAAACTAAAACTATTATTGAAAGGGAATTACGATGCAATGCTTAACGAATGAACAGATACAATTACTGATAGATAAGGAGATGGACGAACAGGATGAAACGGTTTGCCGCAGACATCTGGAGGATTGTCCCCACTGTAGAATGCGCGTGGAAGAGCAACGATCAAAAGTCAGGCTGATTTTGGAAGCTCTTAATCGTGAGGATGATCTGCCCGAAATGATTCCTGCATTTCGTTATCCGGTCGGAAATGCTCCGAAGAAAGAGCGAACGTTTACTCATTCTATCTGGATGAAAATAGCGGCAGTAACCATTCCGTCACTGTTGTGCTGGCACTTTTGGCCCGAAAAAGAGCCTCAGCTATTTCACCCATCGCCCGAAGCTATCGTTAATTATGAACTTTGTAATGGTGTGGATGCTAATACAGCCTGGCAGGAGAATATGATTATCACTACTGTTACGGATGCTAATGGCAAGATTGTGCAATGTTCCGGTTATTAATATAAAAAGTTTAGGTATGAAAAAGCTAATTCTAATGTTGAGCCTGGGATGGAGCAGTATGCTCATGGCTCAAAATCCGGCTGCTGTATATAGTAAAAGCACCATCAGGCTAACGCCGGATATCTCGTTTGGTAAAAATATGAATTGGAGTCAGTTCCCAGCTGATCCCAAAAAGCAATCCGGTACTCTGAGACGGTTTGAGATCGCTCCGAATGGTTCGGTGTTCATGACATTCCGTACGCAACATACCATTCAGAAGTTGAGCCCGGACGGGAATGCTGTAAATTCATTTGGTGAAAAAGGAGGTGAAAAGCCTTCTGATTTTATCTATGAGCCTACAGTTCAGGGGATATTGGATGGAAAATACATCTATACCATCGCGGTGGATGGACGGATGCATTTCTTTGATCTGAACGGTAAATGGGTAAAAACGATCACTCTGAAATATGGGCCTCTCAATACTACTCCGCTCAAAGGTGGTAAAATAGCTATTTTAGGTTTTACAGTAGGTAAAGTCAACAAACAATCTATAAGAATACTGGACTTTTACACAGGAATTGAAAAGGAGATCTATTCAGAGCCGTGGCGTGTGAATGATGCTACTCAGATTGTTATTATGCCCAATGCCAAAGGATATACCGATAGTGATGGCAAATATCATGTGGCTACTACTTATAAACCTCCGGTGACTACCATGTTATTACCATTTTCGAATGTTACCTCTTACTACAAACCACGGATTGCGACCACGAAAGATGGAAATCTAATCCTCTCATTTCCTGCTACCGGAATGATCTCGATCTACAGTCCCACAGGTCAAAAAATACGTCAATTCAAAGCCGATATTACACCTTTAGTAATTACGAAAGAGGATCGGGAAGAGTATTATCAGAAAGCGGTAAATCAGGTGAAAAAGCAGGAAGCAAATGTCGCCAAATCCGAGAGTAACAAAGAATACTGGAATGAATACATTGCCCAGTATAAAGCTCAACTTTACAAGTTCAGAGAACCAGAAAACTATCCGGCGCATCTACCATATTTTTCAGAAATGATGGTGGATAACGATAATAATATTCTGCTTTTTCAATTTACCAAAGAGGAAGGTTCCAATCGGTTCGATGTTTATACCTTCAATAATCAGGGTACAAAGATCGCTACCTCCAGTTTCGAATCGGATGATTATGATTTACAAATGAATCCGGCTCTGTTCAAATTCTACAAGCATAGTATTTATACCTATGGAAAAAAGAAAGGAACAGAAAATGCCTATAGATTGGTGAAATTCAATTTGTAGCTGTTTGTCAGATTTAATAAATCCCCCACTGGCGTAGATTTAGTGTAGCATTCCTTTTTTGTGTAAACAATAGTCGTTAAGTCCTCAAAATGCCCCATTTATAGCCTGATTGCCGTTCTTTTCATGCCAATCATTTTTTGTCTTCTGAAAACAAAGGCGTACTTTTGTGTGTTTTCTATGGAATCGGTCTAAAATTCCGGCTAAATGCTGCCAAACGCACCGGTTCAGACTGATAACGGGTATCTGTTATATAACACAAACAAGAAACATTATATCTACAGCCTCATAAGTCTCCTTTGGAGAGTTTAAGAGGTCTAACAACACACTCATGATCCAAAAAACTCCCATTCAAACTTTGCTTGAGAAGCGCATCCTGGTACTCGATGGTGCCATGGGGACAATGATCCAGCGTTACAAGCTTACCGAAGAAGATTACCGTGGAACACTGGTGAGCGACAACCGCACCTACAAAGGCAACAACGATATGCTTTGTATCACCAGACCTGAGGTAATCCGTCAGATCCATACTCAATACCTTGAAGCGGGTGCTGACATTATCGAAACCAACACCTTCAATGCTAACTCCGTGTCGATGGAAGACTACGGCATGCAATCGTATGTACGCGAGATGAATCTTGCGGCAGCACAACTGGCTATTGAAGTGGCGAATGAGTTTACTCAAAAGAATCCGGACAAACCCCGTTATGTTGCGGGCGCTGTGGGGCCGACCAACAAGACCTGCTCGATGTCGCCCGATGTAAATAATCCGGCTTACCGTGCCCTGACCTTTGATCAACTGAGCGATTCATATCAGGAACAGATGGAAGCACTGATTGACGGTGGAGTAGATGTGTTCCTGATTGAAACAATCTTCGATTCACTCAATGCCAAAGCAGCGTTGTTTGCGGCTGACAAAGCCATGACCGCTAAAGGCAGGAAGCTTCCGATCATGCTTTCGGTAACGCTTTCCGATAAGGGGGGGCGTACTCTGTCGGGACAGACAATGGGGGCTTTCCTGGCATCTGTGGAACATGCCGATATTCTCTCCGTGGGACTGAACTGCTCTTTCGGAGCTCGCGATATGAAACCATTCATTAAAGAACTGGGCGAAATTTCATCTTATTATATCAGTGCATATCCGAATGCCGGATTGCCTAACCGTTTCGGAGAATACGATGAAACGCCGGATGTAATGGCGGTTCAGATTAAAGAATTCTTTGACGAGAATCTGGTGAACGTAATCGGAGGATGCTGTGGTACTACTCCCGATCACATTGCAACCTACAGTGCGATGTTGCATGGTGCTGAACCTCACAAACGTACCCCGAAAAACGATAACCTGCGTCTTTCAGGTCTTGAACTTTTAGAGGTGAAACCTGAAAATAACTTCATCAACGTGGGTGAACGTTGTAACGTGGCCGGTTCGCGTAAATTCCTGCGTCTGATCAAGGATGGTCAGCATGAAGAGGCTCTTTCCATTGCCCGTAAACAGGTGGAAGATGGCGCACAGATCATCGACGTGAACATGGATGATGGCATGCTTGACGGAGTGACAGAGATGACTACCTTTATGAATCTGGTAGCATCAGAACCAGAGATCTCACGTGTGCCCATTATGATCGACTCTTCAAAATGGGAGGTGATTGAAGCGGGACTCAAATGCCTGCAAGGTAAATGCGTGGTGAACTCTATCAGCCTCAAAGAAGGAGAAGCGCAATTCCTCGAATACGCCAATAAACTGAATAAATACGGTGCGGCCGTCGTGGTGATGGCATTCGACGAAAAAGGTCAGGCTGACACATTTGAGCGCCGTAAAGAGGTCTGCGAACGTGCGTACCGTCTACTTGTGGATAAAGTCGGATTCAACCCCAATGATATTATCTTTGACCCGAACGTACTGGCGGTTGCCACGGGAATCGAAGAGCATGCTACATACGGTATCGACTTTATCAAAGCGACTGAATGGATCAAAAAGAACCTGCCGGGTGCTAAGGTGAGCGGTGGTCTGAGTAACCTGTCATTCTCATTCCGGGGTAATAACTATATCCGGGAGGCTATGCACTCGGTATTCCTGTATCATGCTATTAAAGTGGGTATGGATATGGCGATTGTAAATCCGTCAGAGGCAGTGACTTATGAGGATATTCCTAAAGATGTGCTCGAACGTATCGAGGATGTGATCTTTAATCGTCGTCCCGATGCTACGGAGCGTCTGATCGAAACGGCTGAAGAGTTGAAGAACGCTTCTACCGGAGAGAAAGAGACTCAGGTGGACGAATGGCGTACCTATTCCCTAGAAGACCGCCTGATTCATGCTTTGCAAAAAGGAATCGGAGACTACATGGAAGAGGACCTTACCGAAGCGCTTAATACCTATCCCCGTGCCATTGACATCATTGACGAACCGTTGATGAAAGGAATGAATAAAGTCGGTGAGCTGTTTGGTGAAGGAAAAATGTTCCTCCCACAGGTGGTGAAAACTGCCCGTACGATGAAGAAAGCGGTATCAATTCTGCAGCCGGCTATCGAAGCGGAAAAACAACAGGGCGCATCTTCCAAAGCCGGCCTCGTTTTGCTTGCTACCGTAAAAGGTGATGTACACGATATCGGAAAAAACATCGTGGGAGTGGTGCTATCGTGCAACAACTACGAGGTGGTGGATCTGGGTGTAATGGTTCCTACTGAAGAAATAATCCGTAAAGCTAAAGAAATCAAACCGGACTTTATCGGCTTGAGCGGCTTGATTACACCGTCACTTGACGAGATGTGTAAAGTGGCCAAAGCGATGGAAGAGGAGGGTTTTGAAATGCCATTGCTGATTGGAGGTGCAACTACCTCAAAAATACATACGGCGGTGAAGATCGCTCCGAATTATAGCGCACCTGTAATCTATTCGAAAGATGCGTCTCAAACACCGGGTAAACTGGCTCAATGGCTGAATCCGGAAACCCGTGAAGCGTTCGTTACACAACTGAATCAGGAGTACGAAGATTTCCGCAACAGCATCATTGCCGATAAAAAGACCATATCTTATACCGAGGCAAAAACGAAAGCGCTGAAACTTGATTTTACCAACTATACACCGGATAAACCCAACGTTATGGGGCGTCAGGTAATTCAGATTCCTGTAAAAGAGCTGATCCCCTATATTCATTGGAAGTTCTTCTTCGGAGCCTGGCGTCTGGGCGGTAAATTTGCTGAAGTGGCTGATCTGCACGGTTGCGATTCATGCCGCGCCAACTGGTTGGTTTCTTTCCCTGTGGAAGACCGCCCGAAAGCGTCGGAAGCGATGCAGCTATACAAAGATGCGCAGCGAATGCTCGATATGCTTTGCGCTGACGAATATGCTTATGTAAGTGCTGTATTCGGACTCTATGAAGCTAACTCGGAGAATAACAGCATTCTCATTAAAACGGAAAAGGGAGACTATACGTTCCCTGTTATCCGTCAGCAGGAAAAGGGTGATAATGAGAATTACCTGGCTTTATCTGACTTTCTGGCTCCAGTATCTTCGGGTATGACCGACTATGTGGGTGGCTTTGCCGTAACAGTGGGGCCGGTTATTGAAGGATATATTAAGAAATTTAATGCTGAAGGTGACGATTACCATGCTATGTTACTCCAATTCCTTTCAGACCGTCTTGCTGAGGGTGGTACCGAGTATTTGCACCAGAAGATTCGTAAAGAGTACTGGGGATATGCGGCGGATGAAAACCTGGATATCGAAGAGCTGTTCAAGGTGCATTTCCGTGGTATCCGTCCGGCTGTGGGTTATCCTTCATTACCCGATCAGTCGGTCAACTTCAAGCTAAATGAGATTCTGGATATGAGTGAAGTCGGTATCCGTATGACGGAAAACGGAGCTATGGCTCCGGCGGCTACTGTAAGTGGTTTGCTTTTCGCTCACCCCGAAGCCCGTTACTTTAATATCGGACGTATCGGAGAAGATCAGTTGGCGCTGTACGCAGCTCAGACAGGTCGTACGATGGAAGAGGTGAAACACTGGCTGAGATTCTAATTGAACGTATAATTCATCCGATGATCTGAAGTCATTGGATGAACATCAATACAAACAGCCCCGGATCAGTAGTGATTCGGGGCTGTTTATTTTCATTGGTTGCTGTTAAGGTAAGGCACCCGGATGACATTTATTGAACAGCTACATAGATATTCAATTATATTATTTATCTCTAATATAAACTTCCTGTAATATATTTCTTTATAAAGGTGTTTTATGTATAGTGTTTATATATAATGTGTTCCTGCGTTTTCGGTTGTAAGGGGAAGAAAGTATATATAATTTTATGTTATGGCTTATTGCTATTTTTGATTTTTATACCATAAAAAGGGTATGTACTTTTGTACCAATAATTCACTTCTTATTTATTGCATTATGGAACGAAATCGAATTTCAGCTTTTCTTTTTATCCTGCTCGCCATTGTGGCTGTTCTGCCTTTTATTTCTCCGGCTATAGCCTTGTTTTCGGGTTTGATATTTGCCTTTTGTTTTGGAAATCCTTTTCCGGCCTTTACACGGAAAAGTTCTAAATTGTTATTGCAGGTGGCAGTCGTTTGTCTGGGTTTCGGACAGAATCTTCATACTGCCCTTGAAGCCGGACGTACCGGGGTACAAATGACGCTTGTTACTGTAGTGTTGGTAATGGTGTTGGGGTATCTGATGGGGCGTTGGTTTCGCATCTCTTCGCGTACTGCTTACCTGATTTCTGCAGGGACCGCTATTTGCGGAGGTAGTGCTATTGCTGCTGTAGCACCTGTGGTCAAGGCAAATGAAGTGGAGATCTCAGTTTCACTGGTCATCGTGTTTATGTTGAATGCAATAGCGTTGCTATTGTTTCCATTTTTGGGGAATCTTCTGCACCTGACACAACATCAGTTCGGATTATGGGCAGCGATTGCCATTCATGATACCAGTTCAGTAGTGGGGGCAGGGGCTACTTACGGAGCAGAAGCTTTGCAGGTGGCTACGACAGTAAAACTAACCCGTGCATTATGGATTATTCCGTTGGCTTTTGCATCAACGTTTGTTTTTCGTAATTCATGCAAAAAGATCACAATACCCTGGTTTATTCTTTGGTTTGTAGCAGCGATGGCTGCGGCTACTTATCTTCCTATTCCGGAGGTGATTAAGACGGATGTAACCTTTCTGGCCAAACGAATGCTTTCACTAACGCTCTTTTTGATTGGTTCAGGACTTACACGTTCGGCAATTCGGACTGTGGGTGTCAGACCTTTAATTATGGGTGTTGGATTATGGATTTTGATTGCTGTGATGGGACTGGTGATTGTGCATTTTGCTCTATAGTAAGAGCCATAAAAATTATCACATGAGAATGATTATTTTCTCATG
The DNA here is from genome assembly GCA_963662365.2 of Bacteroidales bacterium. Lineage (GTDB taxonomy): Bacteria > Bacteroidota > Bacteroidia > Bacteroidales > UBA7332 > CAXXIC01. The sequence continues at coordinate 76,288 of CAXXPA010000004.1, read as the reverse complement.
TGATAATTTTTTCTTTTATAGTAAACAACAAAAGAATATACCATTGCATTAACAATGATCACCAGGCAACCCATCAGGAACTGAGTGTTAATTGTAAAGCCCGGGTATACAACTGAAAGCAGATAACGTTGAATAAAATCTGATTGATAATCGTCTTCTCCGGAGTGAATCAGTAGATAATTTTCTAATCCTGTTAAAGGGCAAGGGATGTCTTCCATCGGTACCTGTAATCTGGCTGGCGCCGGTGAAGGTAAAGTTGTCTTCGCCTCTTTGCTCTGTGCCGATTCTGTTTGCCGTAACAGCAAAGATCCGGTTTTCCAGACAACGTGTCACCATGGCATTCTGACAATAAGGCATGACCAGATTGGAGATTACCTCTCAATAATTTGCAGAATGTCTTCCGCTTGATTTACAATATATTTAGGATTGAATTGCTGCAATTCCTCTAACGAACGAAATCCCCATGTAGCACCGGCTCCGATAACTTCGCTGTTGAGAACAGTCTCCATATCAACCCCTGAATCGCCTACATACAATGTCTCTTTGTTGGAAACCCGGGCGATACTCATGATTTCATGAACAATGTCCGGGTGAGGTTTGACAGGTATGCCCTCACGTTGTCCCAAAACCGCAACAAAAGGAATATCAGGGAAAAAGTGATCCACCATTTTTAAGGTTGCTTCATGATATTTGTTGGAAGCAACCGCCAGTTTAAGGCCCTTTTGATGAAGTGTTTTAAGCACTTTTGTGATTCCCGGATAGGGAGCGCTGAAACAGGCGTTGTGTTTATCGTAATGAGGCAGGAATATCCGGCGGATACGTTGAATGTTTTCTTCTGTTTTTTCTCCTTCGGGTAAGGCGCGTTCAAAAAGTTTATTAATGCCATTTCCTACGAATAGGTTATATGCCGGGGTTTCGTGAGTTGGAAAACCACATTGCTCTAATGCGAAGTTTGTGCTGTTAGCCAGATCGGCTACTGTATCCAGAAGAGTTCCGTCCAGGTCGAATATTACTAGTTTTATCATGTTGTGCTATTGATTTTCTGCAAAGTTAGGCATTTTAGCCGTAAGAAAAGATGCAAAGTATTGTATCTATACTCCGTGAAAAATTCTTTTTTATTTCCCCTTCAGGGAAACTATTCGTAAATTTACACTCCCTAATCTTGGAAAAGGCATGTAGTGTATTCATTCACGAGTGAGTCTATATATGCGAATCTGACTGCTATCGGCGTCATTTTCAGTCCGGATTAAGGAAAGACTGATACGCGAAATAAGATAAACTCATGATAAATAAATGGCACTTTTTAAGTCCTGCTCCTGAATTGTTACCTGTACAAGATGAAATGACCCGGGAATTGGGTATTAGTCCTGTGCTTTCGCAATTATTACTTCAGCGAAACATTACTACGGTTGATGAAGCTAAGAAGTTCTTTCGTCCACAGTTGAATGATTTGCATGATCCGTTTTTGATGCTTGATATGGATAAAGCGGTAGAACGACTCAATCAAGCTATGGGGCGTAAAGAGAAAATTCTGGTTTACGGTGACTATGACGTAGATGGAACTACCGCAGTTGCAGTAGTTTACAAGTTTTTGCGGAACTTTTACTCGAACCTCGATTTCTATATTCCTGACCGCACGGATGAAGGTTATGGTATTTCATACAAAGGCATTGACTTTGCTTACGAAAACGAGTTTAAACTGATCATTGTACTCGATTGTGGCATTAAGGCGGTTGAGAAGGTTGATTATGCCAAACGCAAAGGTGTGGATTTCATCATCTGTGATCACCACAAACCCGATGATGTCTTACCCGATGCGTGTGCGATACTCGATCCGAAACGTCCTGATGAGACCTATCCGTTTACCCACCTTTCTGCTTGCGGTGTAGGGTTTAAGTTTATGCAGGCGTTTGCTCAAAGTAACGGGATCGATATTTCGATGTTGTTTCAACTGCTCGATCTTGTGGCGGTAAGTATTGCTGCAGATATTGTCCCTGTTACAGGTGAAAACCGTATTCTTGCTTTTCATGGACTCAAGATGTTGAATACCAATGCCTGTATCGGATTAAAGAGTATCATCGATATGTGTGGCATGAATGATAAGGATATTACGCTCAGTGATATCGTATTCAAAATCGGGCCGCGTTTGAATGCATCAGGTCGGGTACAGTCAGGTAGGGAATCTGTGGAATTGCTGATTTCAAAAGATATGACCTTTGCCCGTGAGAAATCAGAAAGCATTAACCTGCAAAATGAAAAACGCAAAGAGCTGGATAAAAATATCACGGAAGAGGCGAATATTGTACTTGAAAATCAGACGGATCTGGCGGAACGTAAATCAATTGTGATTTACAATGACCGATGGCATAAAGGTGTAATCGGGATTGTGGCTTCCCGTCTGACAGAACTTTATTACAAGCCGGCTGTGGTATTAACATTGTCCAATGGATTGGCAACAGGCTCTGCACGTTCCATTCAGGGCTTTGATGTCTATAAGGCAATAGAGAACTGTCGTGATTTGCTTGAAAATTTCGGTGGGCATCCGTTCGCAGCCGGTCTTTCGATGAAAGAAGAAAATGTGGAGCTTTTTTCACGACGATTCGAGGAGTATGTCGCGGAACACATCCAGCCGCATCAGCTGGTACCGCAGATGGATGTGGATGCAGCAATCAATTTCAGCGATATAACTCCGAAATTCTTCCGTATCCTGAAACAGTTTTCTCCGTTTGGCCCCGATAACCAGAAACCTGTATTCTGTACCAAGCGGGTTTATGATTATGGGACCAGCCGTCTGGTAGGAAAGGATCAGGAACACCTCAAACTGGAGCTGATTGACAGCAACTCGGAAAACATCATGAACGGTATTGCTTTTGGTATGTATGAGCATAATGATTATATCAAGAATCTTAATCCGTTTGATATTTGTTATACCATCGAAGAGAATACTTATGGCGGTAGTGTCTCTATTCAGTTGATGATTAAGGATATTAAACCGTCGGAAGAAATTTATTAATGACGGGAGCATATTCTGGAGTAAGCAATAGAAGTCCGGTGATTTTCGATTGCTTACTTCCTTCTTGTAACCTCGTGTATTTCCTGAACTTGCGAATTCCTTTCTAAATCCGTGATTGAAATGATTTCTCCTCATACTCAGCATCACAAATATTTTATTCTAGCCCTGATGATGATTACCTCATTCATCACGCCCTTTATGGGAGCCTCGGTAAATATCGCTTTGCCAAAAATTGGGGCGGAATTCTCTATTGGAGCTTTAACAATGAGTTGGGTTACAATGTCCTATCTCTTATCCATTGCTGTCTTTCTGGTACCATTGGGGAAACTAGCCGATCAGATAGGACGTGTGCGGTTATTTGTGCTGGGTAATGTGATTCTGGCCATTTCAACCTTAGCATGCGCTCTTTCCACATCTGTGGGAATGTTGATTGGAGCCAGGTTGGTTCAGGGATTCGGTGGTGCAATGATGTTTGGCACCAATACGGCAATCATTACTTCGGTATTTTCTCCGCAGGAACGGGGAAAGGCTATAGGGCTTAATGTCACGGCTGTATATCTGGGTTTATCTGCGGCTCCTGTATTGGGTGGCTTTTTGACACAACAATTTGGATGGCGCAGCCTGTTTTATACCATCCTCCCGCTTTGCCTGTTTGTGGCATCTACAGCAAAATGGGTAATTCGCAACGATTGGAAAGAGGAACACCCACAACCTTTTGACCGGATAGGTGCGATTGGTTATGTTCTGGCAATGTTTTCCTTTGTATATGGTTTCTCGGGACTACCTGATCTGTCTGCTATCTTTCTTACTTTATCGGGTATTGTGGGTTTTGCCCTGTTTTTTCATTGGGAAAAAATAACACAATCACCGGTGCTGGATGTACAGCTCTTACTCAAAAACCGTTTGTTCGCCTTTTCCAATCTGGCAGCCCTGATAAATTATGCCACCACCTTTGCCGTTTCGTTTATGCTTAGTCTGTATTTACAATATATCAAAGGCCTTTCTCCACGCGATACGGGAATTCTATTAGTTATTCAGCCCGTTATTATGGCTCTGACAGCATCTGTGTCAGGAAAACTATCGGATAAATACTCACCCGGTTTACTGGCTTCTCTTGGCATGGGGATAATCTGTGTGGGACTATGTTTCCTGCTTTTTCTGAATCAGGATACCTCCAATAGCTACCTGACTTTCTGTCTGATTATTCTGGGATTGGGTTTCGGACTCTTTTCCTCGCCCAACACTTCGGCTGTAATGGGATCAGTCGGGAAGAAAGATCTTGGAATCGCATCAGCTATGGTCGCTACGATGCGCAATACCGGACAAATGATCAGTATGGGGATTGCAACGCTGATAATCCACATTTTTATCGGGCAATCTGTTATTAACGCATCGAATCACAGCCAGTTTCTTCAGACAATACCTATTACATTCGGCGTTTTTATTATTCTGAGCCTACTGGGTATCTGGGCTTCGTTGGCAAGGAATGGGAAATCAATAAGGAGTTAAAAGGAGTCAAAGGGAGTTATATGAAGTAATAGGGAAACAGCACATTAACTCTACCTTTTACTCCTTTAGCAAAGCGATAATTCCCCTTTACTCCTTATAACTACCGATACAAAAAAAATAAATATGTCCTCTTTCAAAGAAATACTCAAACAATATTGGGGCTATTCCGATTTTCGTCCGTTGCAGGAAGATATTATCCGCTCGGTATGCGAAGGGCGTGACACGCTTGGATTGATGCCAACGGGAGGAGGTAAGTCAATCACTTTTCAGGTGCCCGGGCTTTATCTGGAAGGAATTACACTGGTGGTTACGCCGTTGATTGCCCTGATGAAAGATCAGGTAGATAATCTCAAAAAAAGAGACATTAAAGCGGCTGCTATATATTCGGGCATGACTACCCGTGAAATAGAGATTACCCTGGATAATTGTATTTTTGGTGGATATAAGTTTCTTTATATATCTCCCGAACGTCTCTCTACGGATCTCTTCTTGCAGAAAATGCGTGCGATGAATGTTTCGCTTTTAGTGATCGATGAAGCGCATTGTATTTCGCAATGGGGATATGATTTCCGGCCGTCGTATTTAAAAATAGCAGAGATTCGGCAGCAATTATCCTCTATTCCCGTTTTGGCATTAACGGCAACGGCAACACCGGAGGTCGTGACAGATATTCAGGATAAGCTGTTGTTTAAGCAATATAATGTTTATCAAAAGAGCTTTTATCGGGGGAATGTAGCCTATGTAGTGCGTCGAACCGATGATAAATTCAATGAGCTTCTGCATATTTTGCAGCGTGTAAAAGGTTCTGCAATTGTTTATACCCGTAACCGTAAAAAAACAAAGGAGATAGCCGTAGATCTTCAGAAACAGGGTATATCTGCTGACTACTTTCATGCCGGACTATTGGCTGAAGCGAAGGAGCAAAAGCAGAATGACTGGATGAAAGGCGTTTTTCAGGTGATGGTGTCTACCAACGCTTTCGGGATGGGAATAGACAAACCGGATGTGAGACTGGTGGTGCATATCGATCTGCCCGATTCATTGGAAGAGTATTATCAGGAAGCCGGACGTGCGGGACGTGATGGCGAAAAGTCTTATGCTGTAGCTTTGTTTTCCAAAATGGATAAATCCATACTTAAGCGTCGTTTGACCGATAGTTTTCCGGAACGGGATTTTATTAAAAAAGTATATGACCATTTAGGAAGTTATCTGGTGGTAGGAGTGGGGTATGGTTTCCAATCGGTATTTGATTTTAATCTTGGAGACTTTTGTGCGCGCTATAAATTGCCGCTTTTGCCGGCACATTATGCATTGAAATTACTTGACCAGTCAGGTTATATTGAATATACCGACGAGGTGGATGCCAGGTCGCGCGTAATGTTTACAGTCCATCGGGATGAGCTTTATCGCATCAGGCAGTTTCAGGATGCCGATTTGCTTATTCAGATGCTTTTGCGTGCCTATACGGGCTTGTTTGCTGATTATGTATTTATTCAGGAGGAACAGTTGGCGAGATTGACAAATATGACGCAACAGCAGGTTTATAAGCAACTTTTATGGTTAAGCAAGCATCATATTATTAACTATGTTCCCCGTAAGAAAACACCGTTTATCGTCTATACCCAAAGACGGGAAGATAGTAAATATATTGCTATTCCGCGCACAGTATATGAAGACAGGAAAGATAGATTAGAGAAAAGAATTGAAGCTATGCTGAGCTATGTAAGCTCCGGGTCAGAATGCCGGAGCCGTATGCTGCTCGCTTATTTTGGAGAGAAAGAGGCCGATAGTTGCGGAACATGTGACGTTTGCCTTGCAAAAAATGAAACCGGTCTTTCGCACTACCGTTTTTCTCAGATTGAGGCCGAAATACTTAAAAGCCTGGGAAAAGATAAAATGCCCTTCAAGATGCTCACCGATCATTTATCCTCATCGGCTGAAGATTCTATCCGGGTGATTCGTTTTTTGCTTGATCATGGCACTCTTTTGCAACTCGAAGATATGATTCGGGTTGCCGATTAAAATTCGTAGCTGGTATTCAATAGTTCATTACGATCTTCCTTGAATTGATAATAGAAAGCCCCTTTCTTCGAACTGGATTTGTCTATTTCATCTGTCTTTTGCAAAAAGCCCATACTTAGCATTTTCTTGCGGAAATTACGTTTGTCCATTGCCTGGCCATAAATAGCTTCGTAGAGTGTCTGCAATTGGGTTAATGTAAACTTTTCGGGTAATAAGTTAAAACCGATTGGTTGCATTGATGCTTTGCGGCGTAAGATAGTTACGGCGTCTTCAACCATTTGAGCGTGGTCAAAGATCAACTCTGTGGCATGAGAAATATTAGTCCAGAACGCATTATGCATCTTAATGAGGGTTTCATCATAAGAGCTAAGATCTATTAACGCATAATAAACTACAGAAATTACCCGTTCTCCCGGGTCACGACCAATCTCCCCGTAAGTACCTACCTGTTCCATGAAAATATTCTCGAGTCCGGTCAGGTTTGTCAAAACCCGTGTTGCTGCCTGATTGAGTGACTCATTCTTTTGCAAGAATCCACCCATCAGAGAAAGACCTCCTTTGGCAGGTTCCATTTCTCGTTTATGAACCAGCAAACTGATTTCGTTTTCCTTAAAACCTAGAATGATACAATCGACAGCGACCAGAAAAGAATCCTGTGAACTATAATATGTAGACATTAAATCCATTATAACGGGTTTTGGGGTTACAAAAAAGCTTTGCCAAAGGAAATCTTTGGCAAAGCTGATATTTTATGAAGGATATTTCTTACCAGAAATACAAGTAGAACATAGCGCACAGGAACACTACGCCAAGAGAGGCAATAACATCCCATTTTGTCCAGCTTTCACGGATGAGTTTTTTGTATTCTCCTGTGAATGTGATATCCTCAATCTGCTGAGCGGTTGGCTTCGGTGTGAAATAAGATACAACGTACATCATCGCTACGATAAATACGAGCAGCCAAATCTCAAAGATAAGCCAGTTGGTATGCCAGAACCAACGGGTTGATTCCCACAATCCACCTACCATTTCTTTTTTACCTGTATCTGTAAGGATATTGGTCAAAAGACGCAACATACCGATAAAGAAACCTCCGATCATACCGAATTCACCTGCTTTAGGTGTGATTTTTCTGGAGAAAATACCCAGTACGAATACCGCTACCATTGCAGGTGCGAGAAGCGATTGGATACCCTGCAGATAGTCATAAAGGCTACCAAGGCTCATCATAACAGGGATCCAGATCATACCTAGAACCACAACAACCATGGTTGCAATACGGCCTACCAAAACGTATCTGGCTTCGCTCTTACCTTTGAACATTGGTTTATAAAAGTCTTCGGTAAACAGCGTAGCACAAGAGTTGAAGAACGCAGCCAAAGAAGCAACAAGAGCCGAGATAAAACCGATGGTTACAATACCTTTGACACCGGCTGGTAATACAAACTTAACCATGGATCCAAAGGCAGTATCCGGATTTTCCAATGTAAAACCGCTATCGGGACGTGCAGCCAATGCCGCTGCAATCATACCGGGGATAAGGAACATAAATACAGGTAATATTTTGAAATAACCCGCAGCAATAGTACCTCTACGTGCACGTTTCATTACAACGTCGTTTGATTCGCCTCTGGTTTGACCAAGTACCCTTTGAACGATGTGCTGGTCAGTACACCAATACCAGAAACCGATGATTGATGCTCCGATAAATACCCAAAAACCAGGATAAGAGTCATATAGCGGATCACCTGTTTCGAAGTGGAACATGTGGTTTGTACCGTATGCTTTGCCGTCAGCTCCGAGTCCCATGCTTTTAGCATGATCAATCATTGCAGTCCAACCGTCAGCAATACAGCCGTGACCTAGCGCTGACAAACCAAGGAACAATACAAGAAATGAACCGATGATAAGGATAGGCGTTTGAATGGCAGACAGTGTCATTACCCCTTTCATACCACCGAAAACGGTAAAGATACCTGTCAAAACGATCAAGCCGATAGCTCCGTACCAGAAAGGCAGTCCAAGAAGGCTCTCCATGAAGATACCACCGGTAAATGCTGTCACACTCACTTTGGTAAGTACGTATGCGATAAGAGTAATGATAGACAACCACGAACCGGTACGAGGAGTGTAGCGGTTTTTAAGGAAGTCGGGCATGGTGATGATTTTTCCCAACTTACTGTTCATAAGTTGATAAAAAGGAACAAAAAGCCAACCCAAGAGAAGGATCATCCAGCCTTGCATTTCCCAGTGAGCCATACCTACACCTGATTTTGCACCTGTACCGGCAAGACCAACAAGGTGCTCAGATCCAATATTTGCAGCAAAAATAGCTGCACCGATGATATACCAGGGCTCGCCTTTACCAAACAGGTAAGCTTCACTGTCGGCACCCTTATGCTTTTCTTTGTCTTTTTTTATCGAACGCCATACAGCCCACGTTACAGCTAAAATACCTGTTACGATAATAACCCAGTCGAGCCAGATAAATTCATGTGATCTCCAATTCATGATTTTAAATTAAATTATTTGTTGATTTGAATAAGTTCTTCTTATTTTTCCACAGAGAATTTATATATACAAGTGTGAGTATATGTTTGACCCGGACGCAAAACAGTTGAAGGAAACTGAGGTTTGTTAGGACTGTCAGGGAAATGCTGAGTTTCAAGACAGAATGCGCTGCGGAAAGGATATTTGTGACCGAATTTACCCTGGTCGTTATTCAGAAAGTTGCCGCCGTAGAACTGGATACCAGGCTCAGTAGTGTAAACCTCCATTACACGACCGCTTTTCGGTTCTACAATTTTAGCCGCTAAAGTCATTTCGTTAGGTTGTTTTTGGTTGATGATCCAGTTGTGATCATAACCTTTACCCAATTTCATTTGTTTGTTGTTGATTGTATCAATGCGTTGTCCAATTACAGTAGGTTTACGGAAATCGAAAGGAGTACCTGTAACGTCTGCCAGTTCACCGGTTGGGATCAATACGCTGTCCACCGGATTATATTTATCGGCATTGATAGTCAGAATGTGATCGTTAATAGTAGAAGCACCTTCACCGGCAAGGTTGAAGAATGAGTGGTGAGTAAGGTTGACAACTGTAGGTTTGTCAGTAGATGCTTCATAGTTGATTTTCAATTCGTTGTTGGCTGTAAGCGTGTAAGTTACTTTACATTTCAGGTTGCCGGGATAACCCTCTTCTCCGTCTTTTGCAAGATAGGAAAGTTCAACGGTCGAATCTCCGATCTGTTTTGCATCCCACACCACAGCGTGAAATCCTTTAGGACCGCCGTGCAATGCCTGCCCGTTGTTGTTCGCAGCCAGAGTGTATTCGGTACTGTCGATTTTGAATTTGGCATTGGCGATACGGTTGCCATAACGGCCAATGGTTGCACCAAAGTAAGGCTGAGTTGACTTCAACATATTTACCATGTTGTCTTCACACAACACGATATCCGCCATTTTACCGTTTTTATCCGGAGCCATGATTGAAACCACTTTACCTCCGAAGTTTGTGATACATACTTCGATCCCGTTTTTGTTTTTCAACACGTAGAGGTCAGTTTTTTTACCATCAATGTCTTTCTGGAATTCAGTTCTGGTAAGACCGGATAATGTTTTACCATCCTTTTGAGAGCAGCTGGATAGGACCAATGCTGCCAATGCGAAGCAGAAAAGTGTCTTTTTCATGTGTTTTTCTAATAAGGTGTTATAGTTGCAGGTGTCAAAAGTAGACGATTTTTTCTTTATGACAAAATATTTTAGAGAAAAAAGTGTATGATGTACACTCATTTTCTGTAGCAAGTACTCAAACGGTTATAAATAAACGGTTAGACGGTAGAATTAAGTCGGTAATGGCGTAGAGAGTAAGGTGTGATTAAAAGAAATTCGTATAGGTAGAATTAAATGTTTTTCATAGAAATAGACAATACCTATTAAAACAAATAACAGAATTGATTGTTTCTGTTTACGAATACAAAATAATAGTATTTTAATGAGAATAATCAGAGAGCGATCATTAAGAAATGCGGGCGTTTTAAAGTTCGAAAATTAAAATCTGCGAGAATTTTGGGAGTAATGAACAGCTTATGAGAGAAGATGGATATTCGATATAAAAAAAGACCCTTTCTGACAATAGATAGTCAGGAAGAGTCTTTCAGAATTATGATAGTTTATTTGAACAAGTTTCAAACAACTTGAGTTTACAGGCCTTTACTCCATAATCGGGGTATTTGAAAAGCAAATCTCCTGAAAGCAATTAGTGTTTTTTAGAAGTGTCATGGGTCATAAAATAATTTTCAACCCATCTGACCATTTGGTTGTCTGACATTTCATCAGCATCTTCAACGGATTTGAGATGAGAATGTAATTGCGGATTTTTTTCTATTTGAGATTCCAGCTCTTTTTTGGTCAACGACGGGCCAAATAAAACAACCTCATCTATATCCTTGATTTCCTCCAAAATGTGTTTGAAGTATTGGCTTTTCTCGTTTTTAAGTTTGTGCTCATTTTTTAGTTCCGTACTGTAATGACTGCTGCCGGATCTGGAGAATTCTTTAGTATCGCCCGGTATTCTTAGTTTGCTTTCTATCATGGACGTAATAATGCTATGGAAGGCTTTAGGCGATTTGGGCATTTTAGGTATTCTTTTTCCCGCTTGGGGATGAACAATATTCATATGATGTTCATTTTCTTCTAAGGAGATGATTACAGCTTTTTCTGTATCAATCCATACACCAGCTCTCTTTTTCATATATCTTGGTATTTAAGTACATCATGCTCAATTTTGAACTTTCTTGTATGATTGTCTCTTTGCATATAATCGATATAAAATCGAAGTTGCTGAGTCAATCTTTTGCTGGGAATAAGAGATTTGCTTTAAATTGAAACAACCCTCAATTAAAAAAGTTTCATCGGAATATATGAGTTTAGAGTTATTTTTTAATGTTTTGTGTTTCTGTTTTTTTTTGCACTAAAGTTAAATTAAAGGAGTTATGATTTACAGAATTCTGGCAGATATTATTGTTATAATTCATATGTCGTTTATACTTTTTGTTGTGTTAGGCGGACTTCTGGTGGTCAAATACCGCCGGGTGGTATATATTCATTTTCCGGCTATGATCTGGGGGGCTATAGTCGAATTCTACAACATTATTTGTCCGTTAACTCCCTGGGAGAATTATTTCAGAGAAATGGGTGGGGTAGAGCGGTATGAATCGGATTTTATTGAGAAGTATCTTATACCTGTGATGTACCCAATAAATTTAAATGTAAAAATTCAGTTTGTGTTGGGCTGTTTTGTTTTAGTCGTCAACGCGATTGTTTATGCTGTGGTTTTGTATCACTATTTTAAAAAGAAAAAACATGAAACAAGATTCACCAGGCCAGACCAACAGGCTCCAGACTAAAGTTCAGTTCAGGATATATGCTGAACTAAATGATTTCCTGCGGGCAGACAGGCGTCATGTGGCATTTGAATATTTTTATCATGGTCCGGTAACTATTAAAGAGGCTATCGAAAACCTGGGGATTCCTCATTCGTCCGTTGATTTGGTATTGGTGAATGGAGAGCCGGCCGGATTTAACTGTCATTTAGCAGCAAATGATTATATTTCTGTTTACCCGGTTTTTGAGTTGCTGGATATCAGTGCAATTTCGAAAGTGAGAAAGGATACATTACGCAATATCCGGTTTATAGTTGATTGTCATCTTGGTAAACTAGCCAAGAATCTCCGTATTATGGGTTTTGATACACTTTATCGAAACGATTATGAAGACGAAGAAATCCGGTTTTTGGCGAGGCTTCAGCATCGGATAATTCTGACAAAAGATAAGGGCCTTTTAATGGCCAGAAATGTAGATCGAGGTTATTATGTGCGTAGCGTCGATACATTGGATCAGACAAAAGAGGTTATTCGCAAGTTTGATTTATATTCCGGAATCAACCCTCTGTCGCGATGTTTGATTTGTAATAGAAAGTTAGAGAGGCTTCCTCCGACATTTAAGTCACCGGATATTCTGGATGATACCGGAAAGCCATTTAAAGAATTTTACCGCTGTTATAATTGTGATAAGTTCTTCTGGAAAGGTTCTCATTATAAGAGAATGATTGAATCGGTCATGAAATATATAGAGAAATAGTTGACTTTGTATTTTCGGGTGGTTTTTATTTGCTTTTAATTGGTTATATTTCTGTCAAAGAAGAAGTTTTTGCATAGTGTATTTTAACCCCGCGGAACATCCAATGTTTTCTTTGAAGTTGCATAGTCCGGAATTGGGGATTCCGTTTAAAGATGAAGTTGCTAAATCGATTATTTTGATTTTCTGCTTATAGTAAAATTCAAATAGTCTGAATGCCAGGTAATTCATTGGTCTGCATTGGCTATACTCACATATACTACCCCAATAAACAATCTGGGCAACATTTTCAGTTACATGGTATACAACAGCAGAAGCAATAGGTTTTCCCTGATACAAAACGAGAAAAAAATCAATAGGTGCAATTTGGCCTACTTCCAGAAGTTGTTCAATGTTTAAATGAGAGGGTCTGCCTTTTCGTTTCTTATTATCCTCAATAATTTTATAAGCATTCAATTTTTCATTATCAGAAAAGACTTGCTTAAAAACTAATCCAAGATTTAGGGCTTTATTTAGGTTCTGTCGTGGATTTTTTTCTATCTTATGTTCTTTGTAACTCAAAAAATCCTCTGTGCAGAAGTGAAAATTAATATCTGTTGTAGTTGAATATCCGTTTAAGACTAAAGAGTAATAGGTTTTAGAATATATATCCTCATTATAGAAGTAGGGAGGTAAAATGAATTTTATCTTCTTATAATTATTCTGTTGGGAATATGTTTCAAGAAGTAAAACAGCCTCATTAATTTCATTTAGTTTGATAGTTTTGTAGAGAAACCTCCGAATGGAGCTGAAAATGGAGATGCAATTTCTTTATTTGTTATGCCTGCGATTAAACCAAGCTTAGATTTGTTTTCATGAAATAATAAATAAGCAACTTTCTCGCATTTATATTCATTTAGGATGTTGAAGGCAACTGAATTGTAGATGTGATCGTGTCGTTTAAAAATATCATGATATTCATCACCTGAAATTTCTTCAATTTTCATAATGTTAAGTGTTAAATATATCAGATAATAGATGTCTTCTTTAGAATAACACTTAATAAAACGAATTGAAAAGTATTTTGTTGATATGATTTCAGATTTTAACGGGGTCTTTTTTACTTTTTTATAAAGTAGTCTTTGTGATAATTATTCAATAAAGTTTTAATGAAGTGTTTATATATAAAATAGCCTTCACAGGAATACTGAACCGGTAAAGGCTAAATATTAAACTATTCACTTACATCTTCTTCCTTTTCAGAAGTAAATCCAAGTAGGTTTTGCGATTCTCCTGCCGGTAATGACTCTACCTCGCGAAGTTTACGCTTAATGGCATTTGTGCGTGTGCCGATTAATTCACCTAACTGATCACTTGCAGTGTTTAGGTTTTTCTGAGCTTTCTCAAGCAATCCACCGAATTTGTCGAATTCAGTTTTTACAGCTCCCAGTATCGACCAAACCTCACTGCTCCGTTTTTGTAATGCCAGCGTACGGAATCCCATTTGCAAGCTGTTGAGAATTGCTGCGAGGGTGGTAGGGCCGGTAACCACGACTTTGTAGTCACGCTGCAACTGCTCGAGAAGCAAGGACCGACGTATTACTTCGGCATAAATACTTTCGAACGGCAGGAAGAGTATTGCAAAATCAGTAGTTGCCGGAGGATCCATATATTTGTCAGAAATATCTTTAGCCATTCTTTTTATCGTGTTTTCCAGTGTTTTACCAGCGGCATCAATTTGAGCGACTTCTCCGGTTTCATATGCCTCGAGTAACTTTTCGTACACATCCTTCGGGAACTTTGCATCAATTGGGAGGTATACTTTAGATTGATTATCATCGCGCCCCGGCAGTTTAACAGCAAACTCTACCTGGTCGGAGGAACCTTTCTTTGTGCGCACATTGGCTTCATACTGATCCGGTGCCAGGATCTGTTCCAGTAGCATGGCTAGTTGTACTTCACCCAGTGTTCCCCTTACTTTTACGTTGCTGAGTACTCTTTTAAGTCCGCCTACGTCTTGTGCAATAGTTTTCATTTCTCCCAATCCTTCCTGTACAGCCAATAGTTGTTTGCTGACAGTTTCGAATGACTGACCCAGGCGTTCGTTGAGCGTCTTTTGCAATTTCTCGTCGACAGTTTCCCGCATTTGTTCCAGTTTTTGTTCTGTCTTATGGATCATTTCGGCTTGTTTGTTGTCCATCTGGGCAAACTTTTCCCGTTGCAATTCATTAAATGATTGGATATTCCGGTCAAGATTAACCTGGAATCGAACTAATGCCTGATTCAATTCCTCGCGATTATCTTTCAGGGATGCACTCAATTCCGTGCGATTGGCCGATACGTTGACCGCCATTTCCTGTCGATTGGTTTTGAATTCTTCTTTAAGCCGGATTTCCATCTCGGATATCCGCTTTTCTAATCTGTCAGCAACGATCTCCCATTCTTTTGAAGAGTTTCCTTTTTTGCTTATCAACAGAATTATGGAGATTATTCCACATAACAGTATTATGATTTCTATGATCAACATGATGTATTTATGATTTAATCTGATTTATCAGGTAAAAGTAATGACTATGTGGCAATGGGCAAAATAAAAGACGCTAAACCTGTCGAAGTACGGTTTAGCGTCTTTTTTAATCCGGAGCTGAATTTGAGATTGTGCTCCATTGTAAACGGTCGTTTTATTTTTTGAAAGCCCGATCCATAGCCCGACGGTCTTCTTTTTCCTTCAGTGTTTCACGTTTGTCGTACTCTTTTTTTCCTTTGGCAGTATAAAGTACCAGTTTTGCCAGTCCTTTTTCATTAATAAACAGACGCGTTGCAATGATTGTAAACCCGGTGTCTTTGGTTGCACGCATTAATTTGTTTAGTTCTTTTTTGGTTAGCAGCAGTTTGCGGTCTCTGCGGGGATTGTGATTGTTATAAGAGCCGAAAGCATATGGCGCTACATGCATGTTTTTTATCCAGAGTTCGCCGTTGGCGAAGAAGCAGAAAGTATCCACAAGGCTGGCTTTGCCCAGTCGGATTGATTTGATCTCTGTGCCGGTAAGTACGATACCTGCAGTATATTGGTCCAACAGTTCATAGTCGAAACCTGCCCGTTTATTTTTGATATTGATTTGAGATGATTTCACAATTGTTTTGATTTACAAATTTCTTAATAGACGCTATTCAAAGTGCCGGTTTAAAAGGTTATCTGCTTGTTTAAATAGACTTCATACCGGGCATTAATGAAAATAATATCTTTTCCACAAAAAACGGTGAGAGTAATATCAGAGCAGAGACTGTTGCTGTAAAGGTAATTCTCTTTTTTTCGTCAAGCTGAACAAATGATCCGATTGATTCCCAAATGATATATATGATATAGAGTTCAGCTATTTTTACAAAGAAAAAATCAGGGATTAATTCCAATACCGAAATAATGATAAAGGTAATTGAAGAAGCATATCCAACATAACGCTGAAAAAACTTAATATCACCTTTGATTGTAGGGAACCAATGGTTAACGATTTGCTTCAGCGCAAATGATGCGATATAGAATCCTCCGAGAAGACTGGTTAATACCGTAGTAGCCTCTTTCAGAGCAAAGGGCATTGCGTTTTCGCTATGTTCGTGGAACTTGCCCAGAAAAGCTGAGATTGTAGTCAGGGCAATCAATGGATAGACAAAACGACTTAGGTATTCCTGATGGGTTTCGTTTCTTTTGGAGATAATAGTCCAGGCTTTGGCTGGTTGGGTAATCAGCAGAATAACCGTTTCAAAAATATTCTTGATCATGTTTCGAAAATTATACCTGCAAAGATAAAAAATTTTTTGCTTCAGACTAAGACAAAGAAGCGGCCATCCGAAAATACAGATGACCGCTGTTGCATTTAAACTGATGAAAAAATTATTTTTCGATTCTCATCCTGTAGAATGATCTCCATACAAAAAACAGGGCTATAAACAGGAATACCACACCTACATAAGGAGCCACAGGCCGGAAGTTAGGCGAAATGGCAATTTCCATCGCCAGTAATCCAAACAGCGTGGTAAACTTGATGATCGGATTCATAGCAACCGATGAAGTGTCTTTAAAAGGATCGCCTACAGTGTCGCCTACTACAGTCGCGTCATGCAGGGGTGTGCCTTTTTGTTTCAGATCCACTTCTACAACTTTTTTTGCATTGTCCCAGCAACCACCGGCGTTAGCCATAAAGACAGCCTGGAAGAGTCCGAATACCGCGATAGAGATCAGGTAACTTATAAAGAATGATGCTGCTGCAAATGCTATTTGTGGAGCTGCTCCAACTACCTCACGTCCTGAAATAAAGGCAAAAGCCAGAGCAAAAGAGAATACAGCGATAAAGATGTTGAACATTCCTTTTTGCGCATATTGAGTGCAGATTTTTACAACCTCTTTCGATTTCTCTATAGAGGCTTTCTTTTCGGCATCTGCTTCCAGATTGATATTATGTTTGATATATTCAACCGCACGGTAAGCGCCAACTGTTACGGCCTGGGTCGATGCACCGGTAAACCAGTAGATAACCGATCCACCGCAAAGAAATCCAAGAATTGTCCACGGATTCAGTATATTCAGTATAGTTTCGGGAGTAACGCCCAGAACTTTCTGGATAACCAGAATCAATGAGAAGATCATTGTAGTGGCACCCACTACAGCAGTACCGATCAATACCGGTTTTGCTGTTGCTTTGAATGTGTTACCGGCACCGTCATTCGCTTCAAGATAATGTTTGGCTTTTTCAAAGTCAGGTTTGAACCCGAAATCTTTTTCAATCTCTTTATCTACCCCTTCAATGCTCTCGATCAAGGAAAGTTCATAAACAGACTGGGCATTATCAGTTACAGGTCCATAGCTATCCACAGCAATAGTAACAGGTCCCATACCCAGCAATCCGAATGCAACTAATCCAAAAGCGAAGATCGATGAATATACCATAAATTCGCTTAGTCCTGCAGTACTGAACAGATAAGCAGTCAACATCAAAGCAAAGAATACCAGACCTTGCCAGAAAGCGCTGAAGTTGCCGGCCACAAATCCTGAAAGAATGGTTAGTGACGCTCCACCTTCTCTGCCGGAGTTTACTACCTCTTCGACGTGACCTGATTTTGTACTGGTAAATATTTTTGTGAATTCGGGAATCAAAGCACCACCCAAGGTTCCGCAGCTAATGATGCCGGAGAGTACAACCCAGAGGTTAGGGTCTTTAGCTCCGATAGTTGAATCGGGACCTACCAGTGTATAGCTGGCCGCAAATGTCATACAGATTGATAGGATAGAGGTAATCCAAACCAGATTGGTGAGTGGTTGTTCGAAGTCAAGATCGTCCTGATTGCTGTATTTTGCTTTGCTTAAACCATTATTGATCCAGAAAGATACAACAGAAGTAATGATCATCAGAATACGCATGGTGAAAATCCAGGTGATCAGTTCGGCCTGATATTCGGGAAATACACCTAAGCAGATAAAAGATATTAAAGCAACTCCCGTAACACCATAGGTTTCAAAACCATCCGCAGTCGGACCTACGCTGTCACCTGCATTATCACCGGTACAGTCTGCAATCACACCAGGATTGCGGGGATCATCTTCACCGATTTTGAAAACAACTTTCATCAGGTCAGAGCCGATATCTGCGATTTTTGTAAAGATTCCACCGGCGATACGCAGAGCTGATGCCCCAAGAGATTCTCCGATTGCAAATCCGATAAAGCAGGAACCGGCTACTTCGCGGGGTACAAATAATAAAATGATCAACATCATAATCAGCTCCACACAAATCAGCATTACACCGATACTCATACCTGCATTTAGCGGGATGTGTAAGAGTTTAAGTGGTTTGCGTTCGAGCGCTGCAAATGCCATGCGACTGTTGGCCAATGTATTCATCCGAATTCCGAACCAGGCAACCCCGTACGAACCCAGAATTCCGACTACAGTCCAGCTCAGAATCAGTAAAACGTTTCCAATGCCGGAACCTTGCAGACCTCCAAAATAAAAAGCCACACAGGCAGCAATAAACAGAAACAGAATAATCAGGAATTTCCCTTGTTGCAGCAGATAAGTTTTACAGGTTTCGAAGATAACGTGGGATACGTCAAGCATAGACTGATGTGCTTTCTGTTTCTTTACGTTCAGGAATTGATATAGTCCAAAGACTAATCCGAGCAGGCATACTACAAATCCAACAGAGAGAAGAGAGTTCTGGGCTCCGGTCAGTTCCGGAATTTTCAGATCTGCTTCACTGGCCATCGTTAAAAATGGCATTGCAAAGAGCGCAATAGATGACAGTAGTTTTTTCATTGTAGAAGAATTTTTAGATTATAGATAATTTGTTTTTACTTTATCAATCCGCTGATTGAATATGTCGTATCCATTCATTGAACGAATAGAAATACCGTTATTCTGTTTTCGTGTTTTCAGGTCAATTCTTCTACTCCTTTAGGAGTAATAGTCTAAAAGAGGGCTTGCATTATTATGAAGAGCACTCAATTGCAAAAGTTGTAATAATCTTTCTAATTTCCAACTCTTTTTCAATCTAAATTTATATAATATTAGACCGAAATAGGGCATATTCAAATTTTATTATTGAAAAAAACAAAATAAAGGGGTGGGTAGATGATTGGAATACATAAGATAACAATAGATAGTTGCCCGGATAACAAAAACACCCTGCTTCAGTCGACTGACTAAAACAGGGTGTTTAATAGAGTTTTTGTTATAATATTAAACTCGTTTCTTCTTATCGGGAACTTACCATTTGACGTTTTCGTCGATAAAATGAATCAATCCGTCAGCCATAACCTTTTGCTCCGCAGCAATAGGGTGTCCCGGGGTATTTTTATAAGGGAAAAAGTAGGTGTAAATCTTAGAATCGTTTAATCCTTTTACAGCCGTTTCGATATACCCCGGCCATATTGATCCCTCTTTCGTCGCATCCATGCTGCCTAAAGCACAAATGATAGAGGCTTTTGGATATTTTCCCCGGATAGTTTTTACAAAATCCTGATAAGATTTGATGATGAAAGCCTCATCCGGAGCTGTAGTTCCAAAACGGGCCTTAAACTGGGGATGATCCGGCAATTTTACCAGCCAGGAATCATTTTGGAAAAGATTGATTACCACAATATCGGGGGTGTATTTGTTGAAATTCCATTTGCTATTCTGATCATCGGGATTTGTGCGATCAAATATTTCAGGCATGATCTCAGGAAACCAGCTCACCATAATGCCAATTCCACTACGGGCAATGCACGAATATTGAGCATTGAAATGACGTGCAGTGCGTGCAGCGTAAGTCCAATAGTTATTGAACAGTCTGGAAGCTCCCGAATCGGGATTTCCCGCTTTGACATCCACTCCATGTCCCGCGGTAATTGAGTTGCCGTAAAACTCAATCTTCCTTTTAGGAAGGGTAGAGGAAGCTAATATTTTTGAACCGTCTGCCAGTTCAAAACCATAGAAGCGGGCAAAAGTTGTATTGTTGGTAAGTTTGAAGACCTCTACGGTATGTTTTTCATTTTTCAGTCCCTCAGCCAGGACAATCGTTGATTTGATAGTATCGGGTTTGATCTTGACCGGATTGCTGTCGTCACCATCTACAATTACGTAGAAGTAAGTATCCCCTTTTACATTATTAAATGTTCCTTTAATCTCCGTTCCTTTAAATCTTATTGAGACTGAACTTCCCGGCCAATACAATTCGGCATACTGGTTTGATTCCATTCCTATACGCCCCATATAGGTGATGTCTTTTTGATTGAATGGGACAGAGACAGTTCCGTAACTAAGTGTTACTACTATAAATAATAGCAGTGTAATCAGATGTTTTTTTACCATGGTTTTTTTATTTGAATTTTAAGGGTGCAAATTTATAGTTTTTTTTAATTCTTACCATTGTTCTAAATACGGTAATATCTTGAGTCTTGGATTTGAAATCCATTTCGGTGTAAATCGAGAGGAATGGCTCTTTTAGGGGTGTAATCAAATTTTTATCTGATTAGATTAATTCATATAGGTGAAACAACATAAGGGATATTAGCTCTGATTTACTGCAATGTGGTGTATCGTATTGATTTATATCCTATTTTTGCAGGAAATTTCCGAATAATGAAAAAAATAGTATCGTATCCTTTATCCATTTTTGTCTATTTACTTTTTTTGACTGTCATCTGTATTTTTCATCCGATTCAGTGGGTTTGTTTCAACGTTTTTGGTTATCAGGCGCATAAAAAGAGTGTCGATTATTTAGGATTCTTCCTGCTGAAGATCATGTATTTCACCTTCACAACAGCGAAAGCAGAAAATCTGAACCTGATCCCGGAAGGTAAGCCGTTAATTTTTGTCGCTAACCATCAGAGTGTTTATGATATTGTCGGTTTTGTCTGGTTGTTTCGTAAGTTTCACACCAAATTTGTAAGTAAAATTGAACTGGGAAGAGGTATTCCCAGTATTTCCTATAATCTGAATCATGGCGGTTCAGTACTTATCGATCGTAAAGACCCGAAACAGGCTCTTCCCGTATTGAAAAAAATGGGCGAATATATCGAGAAGCATAATCGTGGTACCGTTATATTTCCTGAAGGTACCCGGAGTAAGACCGGCAAACCGAAAGCTTTTGCCCCCAATGGTGTGAAAATCCTGTGCAAATATGCTCCCAATGCTTATGTCGTGCCTGTAACGATTAATAATTCATGGAAAATATTCCGTTACGGAGGTTTTCCATTCGGAATGGGTTGTCAGTTAATGTTTACGGTGCATCAACCGATTAAAGTTAGCGATCATGACTTTAATACCATGTTTGAACTGGTTGAGCAGTCGGTGGTTTCTAAAATCGAGCAATAAAATAAGCAAATAACTCGTCTTATTTATAGTAAAAGCAGGAAGCGGTTTCTCCCAATATGGATGAAATCGCTTCCTGCTTTTATTTTTCGCCACACAGCTATATTGATCAGTCTCGGATTCTACAATTCCATTCGGTCATCCGGTTTCAATTTATAAAATGAGACCAAGGTGGAAATGGGTGGTTTTGAGATATTGTCCCAAATTGCAAAATGAGACTCTTTTCAGCTCATCGATAGATACAATTCATTATTTGTGTTGCTAACTTTATCCTGTAATCAGATTCATAGGTGTGTGAAAAGAATAAGGCTTTATCGGATGTAACAGTGGAATAACGTTATGTAACCCTCCGGCAAATCAAGTTACTAATGAAAAAGCATATGCTTATCCGGTGAAAATGATTTTTTTGATCTGAAGTTAACTTTGTACTAGGGATAATTCATTCAATCCTGTTATTATTTAAACATGACCTAAACAGAAACATAACCCTTTTAATATCCATATTATATTATGAAAACCCTAGATGATTTAAAACAAAAACTCCAGAATGCCTCAGCCATTGAGGATGCTATTGCTATCCGTATCAGGATGATTGAACTGAAACGCGAGCATCAGAAACACAACCTCTCGATTTCTCCAATCACTGATTTGTTGGATCGCATTCACGAGGGAAAGAATTTGTCTTTCCGCTAATGTGTCAGGATATAGCTTCTGCAAAATCCCTTTTTGGTTTTGCAGAAGCTATATTGTTTCTTTATTTTCCAGATTTCCGTATAAATATTATACATAAACAGGAAATACCCATTGAGAGCGAACTTTTCCCTTTTAAGTTAGATCCTGATTTCAGATGTCTGATCTTTTTTAGGGGGATAATAAAAATGCAGCAGCTCGTCTTGTTTCAGGACGGGCTGCTGCATTTATGGTGTCCGGCTTTATCCTATCGTTTATTAATAAAGCGCTTAGCCAGCCAGTTTCTTACCGGGATATCATAGAGCCGTAAACATCCGTAGGCAATAGCTGTTGAAGAGAATAGCACAAGCAATCCTGTCGGCCAGGCATTTCCCAAAGGAACATTATTATCCACCACCCATGCGGTGAAAATGTAAATTAACGGGTAATGTATGATGTAGATCGGGTAGGAGATATCTCCCAGAAAATTACAGATTTTTGACTGAAACTTTCCTTTTAATTTTCCACTGGCACCGATATAAACGATAATTGGGAAAAGGAAAATGATGGACAATGAATCATAAAGCCCGTTCATCCACAGATGTTCCTGACCACCTATCCGTGGAAAGGCGAGAATGGTGATAACCATCAGGCTGCACCATAGGAAAGCATGCTTAATCTGTCCCGGTTTGCAGATGCGGGAGAGTAATAGTCCGGCAAAGAAGGGGTACATCAACCGGGTAAAACCAATGCGTAACTGAGCGGGATCCAATGACCATCCCCCTATGACATCGCCGTTCGGGCCGGTCACAGCAAGGTGTATCAATGCTGCCCCCGCGATAAAGACCAACACGGATAGCGCTTTGTTGGAGAACTTCCGGATAAGCAGTGCATATAGGATATTGGCCACATATTCGAAGAAGAGCGACCAGGCAGGGCCGTTGAGCGGATGCATTTCACTCCATCCCCTGATGTCCATCGATGGTGGTACGGGCAATAGGGTGAACCCTACCAGCATGGTAGCCAGCAGTTTCCACAGCGGCATTTCTCCGATCAAGGGAAACATTTTCGGTGAAGCGCTAAAGTAGTATCCGATTGCCCCGATAATCATCGCGATGATTATCATCGGATGGAGGCGGATAAGTCGGCGTTTGAAAAAGCCTTTCAGGGACATTCTTCCCCAGCGGTCATCATAGGCATAACCAATTACGAAGCCCGAGAGGACAAAGAAGAAATCCACGGCCAGATAACCGTGATTGATAATCTGTTTAAGGTGATTTCCTCCGCTAAAGGTTTCAAAGATGTGAAAGATGACCACAATAATGGCAGCTACGCCACGCAAACCGTCTAGAATCTCGTAATGGCTTTTGGAATCTGTAAAAACAGAATGGGGGGTGTTGTTTGAATTCATGGAATAATAACATTGTGTGTTTCATAGATAATGGCCGAAATTACAATAACTTCCGGAGAAAATTGAAGTATGTGTTTGTTTTGTACACATCCCCCCTAATTTATTTCGTTCAATTAACAATATGAAAAAACTCCTGACAAACACTGAGCCAGGAGTTTCTTCATAATGCAAATTTTGGATTTAATCAAATCTCAATCTTACTGTTATTCGGTACAAACAGGTAAAGTGACAACCAACTCATCAGGTAAGCCAGACTGGCAAAGACGAAGATTACATAATAACTGTTTGTGGCCTGAAGAATCAAACCGACTGAACCGGAGAATAATACCCCGCCAATAGCACCACCAAACCCGGACAGACCAGTTACCGAACCGACTGCGTTCTTCGGATATATATCGGAAACAATGGTAAAGATGTTTGCCGCGTAAGCCTGATGGGCAAAGGTTGCCATTGAAATGAGCGCTACAGTCATCCACACATTGGTAGTGAATGACGTGAAAAATATCGGTACTACCAGCAGCGCCATCAGGAAGATGGTGAGTTTGCGAGCTTGAAGCGGACTTTTCCCTTTGTTGATGAGAAAAGATGATAACCATCCGCCAAATACAGATCCTCCAATCGAAACCACGTAAATTACAATCAATGGTAACCCGATATGAATTAAATCAATATGATAATT
Organism: Bacteroidales bacterium; assembly: GCA_963662365.2. Taxonomy (GTDB): domain Bacteria; phylum Bacteroidota; class Bacteroidia; order Bacteroidales; family UBA7332; genus CAXXIC01. The sequence goes on along the minus strand of CAXXPA010000004.1, from coordinate 52,024 downwards.
TGAATTCAGGTATTTGGGCAACCAATAGAGGAAAAACCACCAAATAGGGTCGGTCAGGAAACGGGATAAGAAGATCCCCCAGGTTTGTTTAAAGGAAATGATGGACTTCCAGGGAAGCTTTTGAGTTTCCGGTTCCTGCCCATCCTGAAGGATATGGTTGCGTTCAGCATCACTTAAATTTCTGGTGAGTTCCGGTTTCTGATACATGGAAATCCAGAAAATCAGCCAAACAAACCCCAAAGCTCCGGCAATAATAAAAGCCCACTGCCAACCCCATTGCAGGGCAATCAGTGGAATAATCAGCGGCGATAATATGGCGCCAAGGTTCGATCCTGCATTGAAAACTCCCGTAGCCAATGCCCGTTCTTTCTTGGGAAACCACTCTGCTACGGTTTTAATAGCTGCCGGGAAATTAGCCGAAGCCCCTATTCCCAGTCCGAAGCGGGCTGTAGCAAAAGCCACCACACTGCAGAACGCTGCATGGGCCATTCCGGCCAAACTCATCAGTACAACGGAAATGATAAAACCCAATCGCGTACCGATTTTGTCGAGCAGCGTTCCCATCGAAACCAGACCAATGGCATAAGCTGCCTGGAAGGCCATAATGATAAAGCCATAATCAGCTTCCGACCAGCCGAATTGTTCCTGAAGTTGTGGTGCAAGAATTCCCAGCACCTGGCGGTCGATGTAATTGATCGTGGTGGCAAAAAACAGCAACACCACAATGCGCCAACGGTAATTTCCTATTTTTACTGACATATTTCATGGATTAAATGGTAAGCATCCTCCTGTTCGGCCGGAGTTTCACAATAGGTAACCACCGCCATTTTCATGCCTGGTACCCAAAGACGCGTGAGTTGCTCACGAATGGTATCCAGATCCCCGACGATACGGGCATTAAGTACCACTCCGGTATTGGCAAATTGGTTAAATGCTTCCAGATTTTCATTAGCACCCGGATCAGTCTGAGGAGAGAAAGCTCCATCAGCCATTTTTATTCCTTTTATTTTCAATACGGCATCTACCCAACCGGACCAGTCACCACAGGAGTGGAAGACAGGTCCCCCCAGCGGCGCACAAATCTTTTCAACCGAAGGGGCTGCCAGTTCAAGGTATTGATCCGGGGAAATCATGATAATATTGTCGTCGCTCATACCAAGTCCGCGCCATTGGGTGGACGAGGCAAAGCCATGTCCCGGCGATGCCAATGCACCCCCGATCAACTTTATCTGTTCTTCGTTAAAACGGAGCGATAACCCAGCCAGACGGTCAAAAAGCTGCAAAACTTTTTCGGGTTCCATCACCGTATCCATGAAAAACTGGTCGAGCGGATACAAATGCCCGATAATATTCAAAGGAGATTGAGTGTCGGTTAGAGAGATGGGGAGACGACCCTGGGTTTGCTCCATGAAATATTCTATCATGTTGAGCGTATGGCGTCCGATATTGGTTTTAGCCACCTCTGTCGGTTCGTAAGCCAGCACCTCATCAATGGTGGAGAAAGGAGCTTTCAGGGCCGGGGCATTTCCCTCATGCCAGATATATTCCCCGCCGAATGCACTGGCAATAGTGCCGATTCCGTACCAGGGCTCCAGAAAGTTCGGAACATCGGCTTTGAAAAGCATGCTCTTTTCGAGTGCTCCCAACTGCAGTTCGAGCGAACGCTTCATATCACGGGAGCCGTAGGAGAAGCATTCAGCTACACGCATACGACGATATACCGCTACACCTGTTTTTTGCTGCCAAAATGTAGTGCAGGTTTTATTCAGTTCGGTAACATAAGCTTCGTAACGGTCAAAATCGAAATTTTCCGGTTTGATAGGAAGCACTTGAGTGGCCTGGGCATCGGCCAATTGATTGTCAAATTTTTTTGCCATTCTGTAATGTGGATATTGATATTGGATTGTTGGTTCAGAGCAATGGGATTTTTTTCCCTTAAGCAGAGATTTCCCTATTGGACTTTTTCATGGTCATGATATTACAGAACAAAAGAACTACTTAATTCCAGATAGTAAAATCAGTAATTGTCAAATTCCGGTCAGAAAATGACAGCCTGTATTCAAAGACCCACCGACACCCTAATTTATAGTATAGCCACAAAGGGTAGTGATAAAACGAAGGTTGTTGCTTTACGAAATCAAGTTGATATTAATCCTACGGATGATATTTATTGCACCAGAATTAGCGTTATACTGATTTAGCATGGCACACCGGCAAAACCTGGCTTCTCTTTTCTGAGAGCCAGCCGGATAAATAGCAGAGACAAAAGGCAACACACCAGTATGATTATAGATGTGCTGTAGATGATATTCCCCATTCCTACAAGGGGGGAAACGATACCTCCGGCAAGAAACGGCAGAAATCCCATGACAGCAGATGCACTTCCCCGATAATTTCGTTCAAGGTCAAGACCCAGTGAAGTGGTCGTCGGGAGTATCAGTCCCATAAAAAGCATCTGTATGAAAAAGAAAAGTTCACACCACCAGATACTTCCATCCGAAACAAGTACAGCCGTTGAGAAGATTGCGGTCAGGACTAACCCGGATCCACCGATAATGAGAGCCTTTTGCTCACTAAAAAAAGTAACAAACCGACTGCCAGCCATGATCCCGAATGCGTTAACGCCAAAACAGATACCATATACCAGTGGGTCGAGGTGATAATGCTCCTGAAATATAAAGGGAGAGGCCGCTATATAGGCAAAAAGGAATCCGAGTGCCATCGTTTGGGCCATCACATAGGACATGAAATGTCCGTTGCTGATAATTGGCCCGAAATTGCGGAAGGATACAAAGAGATTGCCCCTGATCCGTTTCTCTTTTGACAGAGATTCTCTTAATCTGAAATTCAGAATCAGCAGCACAAACCCCAGAATCAGTAGTATGACAAATATTCCTTGCCAGGTGGTGACCTTAATCATCAGGCTGCCAAAGAGTGGGGCCGCAATAGGAGCAAGGCCATTTACGATCATCAGCATGGAGAAGAAGCGTGTAAGTTCACTTCCCTGATAAAGATCGGCGGCTACAGATTTGGAGATTACTACACCTCCGGCACCGGCTATTCCCTGAAAGAAGCGGAAAAAGATAAAGATCCCAATCGAGTGGGAAAATATACATCCCACAGTGGCAATGATAAATAGCAGCAGTGAGCCGAGTAACGGATATTTGCGGCCATACTTATCGCTGACCGGACCCAGTATGAGCTGTCCGAATCCCAATCCCAGCATACCCGTGGTGAGACTAAGCTGAATCATCGGTACATCGGTCGCAAAATAGTGTCGGATGATAGGAAATGCGGGCAGATATAAATCTGTCACAAAAGGACCGAATGCCGATAGCATTCCCATAAATAAGAGTAAAAAAGAGGTCGAATTACGTGATATTTTGTCCATAACTAAATGACTTCGGATGTTTTTGCAAAAGTGGGAAAAAGATGCTTTGAGAACAACTTTCTGAATGATTCCTTTTCTTTATTTAAATGGGATTTGTCTCTTACCCCACAATAAACGGACTTCTCAATTTCAGCTTCCGGTATAAAATCCGCGACGGTTTCATCAGCAGAATCAAGACAAAAGTAGCCAGAGCCAGGTAGGATAGCCAGGTAAATATCTCCATATTGCTGAGCAGAATCGATTGTTTACGAACCATGATGTCCAGCTTGTTATTTGTCAGTATCGTTGCAATCTGAAAGTTGTGCGTAGCGAGAAACTTACGCATATAGCCGCCCACCACCTGTTGCACATTGGCGCTGTAGGGAACAATGCTCTGCTGAAGGTTACTGTAGTGAACCTTATTGAGAAAAAACGACGCATTCTGCATCACCGCAAAGCCGATGTTGGTGGTCCAGAAGCGGACGGTTGTTCCCATCAGCGAGCCGTTTCCCACCAGTTTGGCCGGAAGTCCGGTAATCAGATACATGACCAACGGTGTAAAGAGCCAACCCTGCGCAAATCCCTGCACGAAAAGTGGCGCACCTACCGTAATCAGATCCACATCGGGACTGAAGACAAACGTAAACCAGGCACAATCAACCGCGAAAATAAGAAAACCGATGCTGAAGATAATCTTTGACCGCACCTCCTTCGTGAGCAGGTATCCCGACGAAACGATGCCAAGCAAAGTGCCGGCGACATTGATATATTGCACGTTGAGCACATATTCCCACGGCCATTGCCACACGCCCGACATGGTGCTGTATAGGTTGTTGACACCGGAGCGAAGGATATAGAAGATAAAAAAGAGTATTACGCCGACTACGACATTGCGGTAGCGTATGACCGAGAAGTGAAAAATCGGTCGTTTCTCTTGTAATTGCTTCAGGATAAAGAGTCCGCTGAAGATTAGAAAGAGCGCGAAGGTGATAATAATCTGCGGAGAGTCGAACCAATAAAGTTTGTGTCCGTAGAGCAAAGCAAACGACCCGCAATGCAGGGCAATCAGCAGAAAAAGGCAACTGGCAAAGTCTATCTGGTAAAGCGGCAGCTTGGGTAACAGTCTGTTTTTGTTGAAAAGCACCGTTACAATAAAGAGCACCACCAGGTGGAATGCCAGGAAGAGGTAAATCATCTCCTTCCACCCGTAATCCACAATGGCAGACTTCACCAGTGAAGTGGTAATCGTTCCTCCGGTGAGCATGATGGCATACAGGAAAAGGTAGGCAATCATGCGGGCATGGCGCGTCTTGAGTTGACCGATAATCAACGGCAGGAAGCAGGCGCCTTCCAGTACACCGAATATCCCTTCTGCAATCCGCAAAATCCGTATCGTGTTGAAGTCATTGACAAAGGCGAGCAGCAACAGGATAAAGATGGATATGGAGCACATGATCAGGATGTAACTGCGTACCCTGAAAAAGGCAAACAGCCTACTGAATATCATCAGCGTTACCACCACCGAACCGTACATCAGCGACAGCAGATACTGCACATCTTCCGGCTCGATGCCGAGAAACGATGCCGAAAAGGTACTGTTGGAATGAAACAGCGACATCAGCATCAGGTGCGGGAACATGGCGATGACCAGCAAAGGCAGTTTCACCCACTCAGGCACCCAACGGCGATAAATGGTGTCTTTGTGTGGACTCATAAACTGTTTTCCTTTCCACCGGCTCCTTTGCGGGCGTTGACCACCACATTCATGCCGGCACGGAGCATTGAGATATCCTGTCCATTGTTGAAACGGATGCGCATTGGGATGCGTTGTTCTATCTTGACGAAGTTCCCGGTAGAGTTGTCTTGTGGCAAGAGGGAAAATTTCGCACCACTGGCCGGAGAGAAGGATTCGATGACACCTGTGAACTCCACATCGGGATAGGCGTCGGCGGTGATAAGTACTTCACTGCCGGCGTGCAGGTCGGCTATCTGCGTTTCGCGGAAATTAGCAGTTACCCACTTCTCCTTGCTGACAATATTGAGCAGGGTTTCACCCTCTTTGACCAGTTGGCCGGTCTGTATGGTTTTACGTCCTACCCATCCGTCATAGGGAGCCGTAATTACGGTATAGGAAATGTACAGGGAAGCGTTACGGAGAGAGGCCTGTCTTTGCTCGATGTTCGATTCGATGGGCTTAATCTTGGTCGATTCCTCCTGGGTAGAAAGGGCTGCCGACTTTTGCTCATCCTGAATGGCTTTGTATTCGGCAACAGCTACTTCATAGGTTGCCTTGGCCGCTTCGTATTGCTGGTTGGTGGCCGCATCTTCGTTAAGCAGGTTTTTGAAACGCTTGTAGTTGGCCTCACTTTGCCAAACCTTAGCTTTGGCCGCTTCGAGACGAGCCTTTTGCACATTGATGCGGTTCCGGGCGTTGCTCACCGACTTCTCACTGACCGCAATCTGGTTCTGCATGACGTGTAAGTCTGACTCAGCCATCTGAAGCTTGTTCGTGTATTCGCGGCTGTCGAGAATTACCAGCGTATCGCCTTTGTGTACAAACTGGTTTTCCGCAAAACGTATCTCCTGAATGTATCCGGAGACGCGACTGGCTACCGGAGTTACGTATTGGTCCACCTGGGCGTTGTTGGTGGTGGTGTATTTTGAAGCAAAGAGGTAGTATTTAATGGCAATGCCTACGCCTGCCAGAATCAGTATCCAGGCAAACACAACTAAGGCGGTATTGAATCTTGATGGAGTGGATTTTTTTGTCATAGATATATTGTTTTATTTATTACGTGTCAAGCGGCCTGGAGCCGCTGAACGCTGGCGCTCCACACCGGGCAGCAGCTTAAGGCCGCTTGCCGGATTGATAATATGGTCGTGTGGGGCTCTCTCTTAAAGTTTTCCCAGGATATACTGCAACTGGAAGTATTTCAGCTGCTTATCAATCTTATTGGTAATAAGAGCCGATTCGGCCTCCAGATACGCATTATCGGCATCAATCAGTTCGGTAATGAGGCTCAGGTTTTCGCTGTATTTCTGTCGCACCGTGCGGTAGTTTTCCTTTGCCTGTTCGATGGCTTCCTGAGAAATGCGGATACGTTCATCAGCCTCAATCAGTTTTTGTCGGGCCGTAAAGAGAGCGTGACTGACTTTCTCTCCCGTTTGCTCTATCTCCAGAGCCTTTTGAGAGGTCGCCAGTTTTGTAGTCCTGCTTTTCGAACGGTTTTTATAGAGTTCGCTGATGGAATATTTCATGCTCAGGCCAATCATCCCGATGCGGTAGAAATAGGGTTGTGGCGGATAGAACTTGTAGTTCGGATTCATCAGTCCGTAGTTACCAATCAGGGAAAGCTGGGGGAGAAGATTGCTACGAACCAACTGTTGGTCTGTCTTTTGCATCTCATAACCGGTTTTGGCCATCAGCAACTCGTCATTTTGCGTCAATGCAGCATTGGACTCCGGAGCTTCCGCATCTTTGTAATATTCATTGATGCTTTCCGGGGCGATATGCAGAGCCGTCTGTTCATCCAGGGAGAGAAGCGTCAACAGTTGATGCTCGCCGATAACGATATCGTTTTGTACACCGGTCAGCATCAGCCTGTGATTGGAGAGTTGCAGTTTGGTACGCAGCACTTCGTTGCGGGTACTGGCACCGTTGCGGCGCATCGCCTCCACCTGTTTGATAATCAGGCTGTCCTCTTTCATCTTATCCATGACCAGCTTTTGCTGCTGCATCAGATGGCAGACATGCAGAAACGCAGTGGCGATGTCTAGCTTCAGGATACGTTGAGTGTGTTGCGATTTAAGCTCCGAGAGTTGGGTGCTTATCTTCGATTTGCGGGATTCAGCACTAAGCTTACCGCCGCTGTATAAGGGCAGCGACGCATCCACGTTAAACTCGTACACATTTTTCGTGGGAACATAAGTTGTAGGAGATTCGAAGAGTCCATCCTCATACTGATAGAGGTTTGTCAGTCTTTTGTAGCAGGCATTGAAGCCGATTTCCGGGAGCCTGTGATTGAAAATCTCTTTTTCTCTTTCCTTAGATATTTCTGTCTCAGTTTTACTGTTTTGCAGCTCTTTATTGTTGCGAATTCCTGTTTCGATTGCCTGACGGAGAGTCAACTTACCATAAAGCGATGGGGAATCCTGAGCCTGAACGATTAATACACAACATAATGATAATGCGAAAAGAGACTTTTGTCGAACTATATTCATACGTAAAAGATAAATTTCTACTGGTTACGGATTCACATCCGCAAAAAAAACTTGAGCCACTTACGATTGTCGGGCTGTATTTGATTAAAAACTACCGTATTGAAAACCTGAATAACCGGCTTATCGTAATGCCTGTTTGATAATGCAAAATTACTGTCTATCTAACCTTGTCTCATTTATATAATCAGCCAGATATTTGCTCATTTTCGCCAAATAGATGTTTTTTGATTATTTTTGAACTCTGAAAATTCTATCCAATGAAGCAATTTAGTCCACAAATCAACGATCCGAAGGTATTTGCCTTTGTAGATAATGTCTATGTGAAGGAGTTTGGTTACGAGATGCACAGCCATGATAAAGGGCAGTTTATTTATGCAGAAGGAGGCATCGTCCATATTTACGGGGAGGATAAACATTGGTATCTCCCTGCCCGCAACTATATGTGGATACCGGCGGGAATGCCCCACAGCATCGTGCATCAAAGCGTCACGATGAGTATTTTCAATTTTTATTTCACGATAGAAGAGGAGGATGGTGATTTTTACCGCCATCCCAATATCTACATGGTGAACGATATGCTCCGGTCTATGATACACTATACGCGGGAATGGAACGGTGCGGTAACGGAGGAATATCCTTCACGAATGGCTTTCCTCAAAGCTATTAAGGCGATACTACCCGAGATGGACCTTACCATCACGACCTATCCGGTGAGCTATCCCTACCCGAAGGATGAAGGGCTGATTAAGATTGCGGAGTTCCTGAGCGAACATGTGGAAACCTCTTTTGCATTTGACGAGATAGCGAGGAGGTTTGGCTACAGCAGTCGTACGCTTTCCCGTCTCTTTAAGGAGGATATCGGCTTTAGTTATGTGCGGTTTGTGCGGGCCATTCGTATTACCAGGGCATTGGAACTGATGGCGGAGAATAAACTTTCGGTTTCGGAGATTGCCATGGCGGTGGGTTATACCAGTCTCTCGGCTTTTAGCAATATCTTCGAGCGGATAGTGGGAGTGAGGCCTTCGGAGTTTATGGCGAGAGCGTCAGGTATCAGATCCTAGGATCCTGCCCGGTTGGTAAGCTTATATCATTTCCCAAATAACCTTTACCCCCTGCTCTTTGAGCCTGAACTTTTGTTCCTCAAAGGATTGTTGGTTAATCGCACGGACGGCATTTTCAATCAGAGTAATAGAAAATCCTTCCTGCAAAGCATCCAGGATAGAGTAGTATACGCAGAAATCACCAGCCAGCCCGCAGAAGAAAAGTTCATCTGCTTTCTTTTCACGGAGATACCCTGCAAGGCCGGTGGTTTTATAATGGCCGTTATCGTAGAAGCAGCTATAACTGTCTATTTCCGGATTTGTACCTTTTCGAAAGATTGCTTCGATAGGTCGGATATTAAGTAGCGGATGAAAGTCTGCACCAGTTGTCCCCTGTATGCAATGGTCGGGCCAAAGTATTTGATTTATACCTTGCAGCATAATCTGATCAAACGGTTTCTTCCCCTCATGATTGGATGCAAAGCTTTTATGACTGGCCGGATGCCAGTCCTGAGTAGCAATGATTAAATCAAATTTATCCATTATGTCATTGATCATTTCAATAATGGTATCACCTCCCGGTACGGGCAAGGCACCTCCCGGAATAAAATCATTCTGAATGTCAGTGATGATCAGCGTTTTCATATCTGTCAATCATGATTTTGTTTTGTCTATCTATTGAATTCGCATATACTGTCATTCTCCCGGGGTGAATGTAATTGCTTACCCGTTTCATTGGTTTAAATGCATCTTGATCAGCTGATCCCGTTTTTCTTTCAAATCTTTGCTTAACCCGATTTTATAAATATGCGGATTCTCAAACCGCTTGTATTCGTCGGGTAATCCGGCAAACCTGCTCATACTGTATTCGGCTATCGCTGAGATGGTTTGCGGTTCCATCGTTCGAGTTCCCTCTTTCATGACCTTATACAACAGGGGCTCTTTTTCTGCTTTACCGATATGCATTGATTTTATAGGTTCAAACGGGTGATACATGACTTCAATCTCCTCCCTGTTTTCTTCAATAGCAGCTACAACATCGGCCCCTGAAAAATCACCATTCCGGTCTGATAGCCTGTACACCTGTTTCATATAAGGAATAGTGACCTTGGTGAGCGTTTCCGAGAGCTTGAGGCGGGGCATATCATCGAAATAAGCCAGTTTATAGACACCATCCAATGCTGCATCCGGCCGGCCAATAACCAGTTTAGTGCCCACCCCGAATATATCAATAGGTGCACCCTGTTCCAGGAGGCTTTTTATGACATATTCGTCCAATGCGTCAGAGGCAACGATCCTGACGTATTGTAGTCCGGCATCATCGAGCATCTTTCGGGATTGTTTAGCCAGATAGGCAAGATCGCCGCTGTCCAGTCGGATTCCTTTTAACCGGTGCCCGGTTTTTTCCATCTCTTTGCCTGTAATAATTGCATTTGGAACACCACTTTCGAGGGTATTATAGGTATCGACCAATAATACGCTTTTTTCCGGAAATGTCTTAGCGAATTGGCGGAATGCACTTAGTTCGTCATCGTAGCTTTCGACAAAAGAATGAGCCATTGTGCCGGAAACAGGGATATCAAAGTCCCTTCCTGCCAATACATTGCTGGTGCCGTTGAATCCACCTATCATAGCGGCCCGGCTTGCATAATATCCTCCGGGGCCCTGAGCCCTGCGTAACCCGAAATCTATCAGAATCCGATTGCCGGAAACAGCTCTCATTCGTCTGGCCTTGGTTGCAATCAGAGTTTGAAAGTTCAGAATATTCAGAAGTAAGGTTTCTACTATTTGAGCTTCAATGATGTTGGCTTCAACGCTTAATACCGGTCTCGTCGGAAATATCAGATCGCCTTCCAGACTGCTGTAGACGTTTCCTCTGAACCGGAAATTGCGAAGATACCGGATAAACTCAGGATCAAATCCCTGTGCCGTCATATATTCAAGGTCTTGCTTGTCGAATTGCAGGTTTTCCAATACTTCCAACAGGGATTCAAGTCCGGCAAAAACGGCATAGCCTCCATTAAAGGGCAGTTTGCGAAAGAAATAGTCAAAGACCGCACGATGGCCCTTTTCTCTTCCGCTCATAAAATAGGCTTGCGCCATCGTTAGCTGATATAAATCAGTATATGTACCTGTGAAATTGAGAAATCCGGAGGAATCAGATTGTGATGCCATTATTATGTTTGATTAGTCTATAAGATATAACAAACCAGGCTAACTAAATTCTCTATAAGCGGAGGGCTTTTTTTATTTGTGTTTAATAAAGCAATAGTACCGTTGTGATTTGCTTTCAATTCTACTCTACGATAGTGCAATTAGAAGCGTGATGAATACGAGAGGGCTTCGCAATAATAATCCATTTCAATTCTACGATAGTGCGATTAGAAGCTCTTGAATCTGTTTCGCCATATCTCCCCCAACTGGATTTCAATTCTACGATAGTACGATTAGAAGATTGATCTCGGGTATGTTTGATTTCTTTTCCATGATATTTCAATTCTACGATAGTACGATTAGAAGGTGTTTCAAGGTATTGGAGCGCGTGCGGTTGCTGGATTTCAATTCTACGATAGTACGATTAGAAGCGTAAACATCGCTTTGAACTCTTCTGGGTAAATGGAATTTCAATTCTACGATAGTACGATTAGAAGTAGGAAACCGATATTGGGGAGTGAGTTGGTGACGAAATTTCAATTCTACGATAGTACGATTAGAAGAGAAAACTCTGCTTTATTTCAGAAAAAGCTATCAAAATTTCAATTCTACGATAGTACGATTAGAAGCCCCGCCAGGGCAATGTATTTGATCCTGTTATCGTATTTCAATTCTACGATAGTACGATTAGAAGACCTGTAGCCGAAATGGTATAATCCGCAATCATTCATTTCAATTCTACGATAGTACGATTAGAAGGTCCATCGTGTATATTACAACATAACCGTTATCTGATTTCAATTCTACGATAGTACGATTAGAAGTAGTAACCGATCTGGCGTAACTGAACAGTACTCTTTATTTCAATTCTACGATAGTACGATTAGAAGCAGGTCGCGTTGATCATAAACAGCTCACCGCCCACGTATTTCAATTCTACGATAGTACGATTAGAAGCGAGGACGATGCAACATGTGCAGGTGCAAGCATGTATTTCAATTCTACGATAGTACGATTAGAAGACATACGTGTACGGTATTCGACCTGGGCCGCTGTCTTATTTCAATTCTACGATAGTACGATTAGATTAGAAGCGCCGCACGGAGCGTAGGCATGTGCGAGGCTTGTTGATTTCAATTCTACGATAGTACGATTAGAAGGTGTGGTGCAGCCCCTGCGGAGATTGTGATCTCTCATTTCAATTCTACGATAGTACGATTAGAAGGATCATATTAGTTGAAAGGGCATTGGTTGTACACATTTCAATTCTACGATAGTACGATTAGAAGCGTTAGACCAATCTTGGGCGGCAATGGGTAAGAGTGATTTCAATTCTACGATAGTGCGATTAGAAGACTCGATACATGATGCTGCCAATGTGAGATTGTAATTTCAATTCTACGATAGTGCGATTAGAAGACTTCGGAACGTATCCGGCTGTGGAGAGAGATTACATTTCAATTCTACGATAGTGCGATTAGAAGTTTTACCGTTTAACGGCATTTTACCCCCGTTTGCTATTTCAATTCTACGATAGTGCGATTAGAAGAGTTTCCAAATCAGCCCATTCCGTGCCGTTATGTGATATTTCAATTCTACGATAGTGCGATTAGAAGCTCCGGGAATTGCTACATACTGGAAAGCGAAACACATTTCAATTCTACGATAGTGCGATTAGAAGACCAAAACACCACCCTCTTTCTCGATTTGTTTTTTTAATTTCAATTCTACGATAGTGCGATTAGAAGAATATCGCGAGTGAGGGATAATCCCCTTTTAGGGCCTATTTCAATTCTACGATAGTGCGATTAGAAGAAACCCAAATGGGCGATCTCCATTCAGGCAGGTTAATTTCAATTCTACGATAGTGCGATTAGAAGTCCTCTTCGGTAATGTCGCGCCCCGTGTCAGGATCAATTTCAATTCTACGATAGTGCGATTAGAAGTTGGCTTTAAATCGCTTGATGAAGTTGTTCATCCCCATTTCAATTCTACGATAGTGCGATTAGAAGATATAAGCACACACGTTTTTATACACCCCGTGTATTTATTTCAATTCTACGATAGTGCGATTAGAAGGACATGCCAACAGATAGCCGATTACATGAACAAGAAATTTCAATTCTACGATAGTGCGATTAGAAGACAATTTGCAGCCAAAGCGGCCAACACCCTGACCGGATTTCAATTCTACGATAGTGCGATTAGAAGGCATACGAGTACGAAAACATGCTTGCCAGCCGAAACAATTTCAATTCTACGATAGTGCGATTAGAAGTAAATATCAGATAGTTGCAGTGATATTTTATTTCAATTTCAATTCTACGATAGTGCGATTAGAAGTGTATTTATTAAGAGACGCGGAATGCCACGTCTGTAATTTCAATTCTACGATAGTGCGATTAGAAGCTGCATTTCCGTTAGAGATTGAAAAGGCGGCGCAGTTGGATTTCAATTCTACGATAGTGCGATTAGAAGCTATTGTTTCTGACAGTTCATTGTCGGAGATTTGCAATTTCAATTCTACGATAGTGCGATTAGAAGTGGTGATTGAAGGCGTAACGCCCGCCATCTTACCAATTTCAATTCTACGATAGTGCGATTAGAAGGATGTTGAACAGGTGATAGAAACAGCCTTAAAGTAATTTCAATTCTACGATAGTGCGATTAGAAGCGCTCAGCGTTGATTAACCAAAACACATGCTTTGTTTATTTCAATTCTACGATAGTGCGATTAGAAGGGTTGTTTTCCCAACCCTGTTATCCCCGTAGATATATTTCAATTCTACGATAGTGCGATTAGAAGCGTCTGTATCAATGTAAGCGACCTTTTCAAACGTTAATTTCAATTCTACGATAGTGCGATTAGAAGAAACCGCTAACGGCTCTTTCACGTCTGGTAATTTATTTCAATTCTACGATAGTGCGATTAGAAGACCGCCTTACTCAGAAAGAATAATGCGGTTGATAAATTTCAATTCTACGATAGTGCGATTAGAAGAGTAACAAAATCAAAACATGAATATACCCGCGCCCGTATTTCAATTCTACGATAGTGCGATTAGAAGAAAGCAACCCCTACAAGAGCGAAACGTTGTCCGATTTCACTACGATAGTGCGATTAGAAGCCCGAATGACGATCTCAGGGAGTAAGCGATTTCAATTCTACGATAGTGCGATTAGAAGGAGTCGGAGCGATAGGCTCTATCGTCAGTGCTTTATTTCAATTCTACGATAGTGCGATTAGAAGTTCACTGGCTGACTACTTAGGTCTTCCAACTCACATTTTTACGATCTCAGGGAGTAAGCGATTTCAATTCTACGATAGTGCGATTAGAAGGAGTCGGAGCGATAGGCTCTATCGTCAGTGCTTTATTTCAATTCTACGATAGTGCGATTAGAAGAATTCACCTAAAATTGAGGCTGTTCATAACCTTAATATTTCAATTCTACGATAGTGCGATTAGAAGCATCTGCATCTTGATAATCTCGAATACCCCTACATATTTCAATTCTACGATAGTGCGATTAGAAGTTGATATTCCAACAAAGAGCCGAACAAAGTCAACAAATATTTCAATTCTACGATAGTGCGATTAGAAGTTTATAAACGTTCTAAATCAAATGAAACATTATAAATTTCAATTCTACGATAGTGCGATTAGAAGTAAAACAGTTCCTGAACCACCACAACCGGAATAATATTATTTCAATTCTACGATAGTGCGATTAGAAGGTGTTCTAATCATATTTAATATTTTTAAAGTCCAGAATTTCAATTCTACGATAGTGCGATTAGAAGAATAACTATTAAAACATTAATTATGGGAAAATCATTTATTTCAATTCTACGATAGTGCGATTAGAAGGCTGCTTGGCTTCGATTGCGGCATCTGCCAGATCGGAATTTCAATTCTACGATAGTGCGATTAGAAGTTCCACCGTAGGGGCGACCCTTGTGGTCGCCCAATCCCATTTCAATTCTACGATAGTGCGATTAGAAGGCATAAGGATGTAATGGTTCATCCGGATAGAGTGATTTCAATTCTACGATAGTGCGATTAGAAGAGATTGTAGTCGCATTTGCGAATATTAATACGCGAATTTCAATTCTACGATAGTGCGATTAGAAGCCGAAATCCTAGGCAACATCCTCCGCGAACAATTCAATTTCAATTCTACGATAGTGCGATTAGAAGAACCCATAGGCGCAGCATCGTGAAACACCTTGATCTTATTTCAATTCTACGATAGTGCGATTAGAAGATGGCCGTATCCGTGATAAAAACAGCGGCTATACAAATTTCAATTCTACGATAGTGCGATTAGAAGGGATAGGATATGAGAGACGTGACCGGTGTACCAGATTTCAATTCTACGATAGTGCGATTAGAAGAATATCATCTGCGGCAGTAACCCCTGAGATAAGGAATTTCAATTCTACGATAGTGCGATTAGAAGTTCTTTGCCACCTGGGCAATCATTTCTTTTTGCATATTTCAATTCTACGATAGTGCGATTAGAAGCAAAAAGGGGAATAGATATGTTGCACGTTGAGGATTTATTTCAATTCTACGATAGTGCGATTAGAAGTCGACAAAGTTGGAGCAACGGCCGCCATTTTACCAATTTCAATTCTACGATAGTGCGATTAGAAGTATTTGGACCAGGAAGAATCATTTGGGATAAATGTAAATTTCAATTCTACGATAGTGCGATTAGAAGACCACGCTCGAATCCCGGGTAGTGGCTGTCACGAAGATTTCAATTCTACGATAGTGCGATTAGAAGCTGCACGACTGCCAAAGGCAGGAGCGCAGCCCACATTTCAATTCTACGATAGTGCGATTAGAAGGCCAACATTGTCAATTATTGAGGGATTCAAACTTAATTTCAATTCTACGATAGTGCGATTAGAAGGCAGACGTGGACTCCGGAGGAGAGTTCTATCCTTATTTCAATTCTACGATAGTGCGATTAGAAGCTAGTAGTGCAGGCATTTGTATTTCATCCATTCTAATATTTCAATTCTACGATAGTGCGATTAGAAGGCCGGGTGGATTCCGTCCGATCGGCGCGGGTGTGATATTTCAATTCTACGATAGTGCGATTAGAAGATTTGGTATAACAGATATACGTATCTTAGTTGGTCATTTCAATTCTACGATAGTGCGATTAGAAGCTTCCTGCAGTTCCTTCTAAATGCATCCAACTTCACCATTTCAATTCTACGATAGTGCGATTAGAAGGTATTGGCTTATGGGTGGGGGTCATCCATTTACCGGATTTCAATTCTACGATAGTGCGATTAGAAGTGTGGCCGGAGGATCGGGTGGTGCGACTGGAGAGTAATTTCAATTCTACGATAGTGCGATTAGAAGACCGCCGTGTTTAGTCATGTATCGGCCGCATGCATATTTCAATTCTACGATAGTGCGATTAGAAGTAAAGAGGCGGAGCTGGCGGAGGTGAATCGGTTGTATTTCAATTCTACGATAGTGCGATTAGAAGCTTCTATTCCCTGCCATCGTTCTACGGTTCCATCCCGATTTCAATTCTACGATAGTGCGATTAGAAGTTTTTGTGAAAGGCCGGTCATTTGGTAGAATTTCCATTTCAATTCTACGATAGTGCGATTAGAAGAATTCCGCTGTACAGGGAGCTAAAAATTCCCAGCACAATTTCAATTCTACGATAGTGCGATTAGAAGGACGTCATGAATTGGCTTTGGAGTTGTTTCGTAGTAATTTCAATTCTACGATAGTGCGATTAGAAGCGGTGCAGGAATCAGGGTATAACGTATTTACCCGCATTTCAATTCTACGATAGTGCGATTAGAAGGAAAGATTTCGTAGCTAAGTTCTCCAAAGACCTTGATTTCAATTCTACGATAGTGCGATTAGAAGAGGCAAGTTGGGTATCGTCCTGTGATGTCTTTAAGAATTTCAATTCTACGATAGTGCGATTAGAAGCGATTTATGGCGGCTGTGGAAGATCACTACTTTTATTTCAATTCTACGATAGTGCGATTAGAAGTTAGCGGATCGTTTTATTGTTTTTTCTCATTTCTAATTTCAATTCTACGATAGTGCGATTAGAAGTTGCCAATTCATCAAAAGACTATTCCGGTCTTACAGGATATTTCAATTCTACGATAGTGCGATTAGAAGGATCCAATTATCTTACCTGCGTATGCTGTGTACTCATTTCAATTCTACGATAGTGCGATTAGAAGTATACCAACCGTTCCAAGAATGAATCCATTCATTACCATTTCAATTCTACGATAGTGCGATTAGAAGCGTTTTAATTCCGCTATCAGTACCCTTGCCGGTAATTTCAATTCTACGATAGTGCGATTAGAAGAGAGTGCTTCGGCTTTTTCTGGTGATACCTCCATGAATTTCAATTCTACGATAGTGCGATTAGAAGTAAATACTTCACGACCAACAGATTCTATTATACATCATTTCAATTCTACGATAGTGCGATTAGAAGTCAAGGTCGGCAAGAACGGTTTTGAGAAGGATAAGTCATTTCAATTCTACGATAGTGCGATTAGAAGTGAAAGAGGTTCACGATAAGCCATATATTCGAGAGAAAATTTCAATTCTACGATAGTGCGATTAGAAGTTTTTACTACAATGGCATTTCAATCTACTATCTCCGATTTCAATTCTACGATAGTGCGATTAGAAGGCTATCCCTTTTGTAGATCTGATACAGACACCGAAATTTCAATTCTACGATAGTGCGATTAGAAGTGCAGTGTGAAACCTCATACTGCAACTTTTTTTTAATTTCAATTCTACGATAGTGCGATTAGAAGAGCGGGCTTTGATCCGGAACGCGACACCTGGCGTTATTTCAATTCTACGATAGTGCGATTAGAAGCGACCTGGGCGGCTGTCTTCGGGTTCGCCACACTAATTTCAATTCTACGATAGTGCGATTAGAAGAGGTGGCCCGTGCTGCCGGCATTACGACTGAAGAGTATTTCAATTCTACGATAGTGCGATTAGAAGTACATATTTAGATAAAAAGATCGCTTCTGACGAGATTTCAATTCTACGATAGTGCGATTAGAAGTTTATACGCGACGTATATGCCTGTAAATTTTTGCATAAATTTCAATTCTACGATAGTGCGATTAGAAGAATCATCGTCTAATTTCATCGCATCCAGATTCCAACATTTCAATTCTACGATAGTGCGATTAGAAGTGATCACCTGACAGCCGGTAGCGCGCCCAGAAATATTTCAATTCTACGATAGTGCGATTAGAAGTAGCAATTGGTTTGCAGAAATTGGCTGTTAAACGTAATTTCAATTCTACGATAGTGCGATTAGAAGACCTATGTGAAGCACTATAAATCAGAACATAAATTATTTCAATTCTACGATAGTGCGATTAGAAGGGGACTTACAACATTATCAGGCAGCACCTTAGACACATTTCAATTCTACGATAGTGCGATTAGAAGCGTAATCATCAATCAGCTTTTCAACGTTTTTGGAAATTTCAATTCTACGATAGTGCGATTAGAAGATTAAGACCAAAGCCGTTCAATTTCAAATAAAGGGATTTCAATTCTACGATAGTGCGATTAGAAGTTTTGCCACTTCGTCAGAATTCGATCTACAATGTAATTTCAATTCTACGATAGTGCGATTAGAAGGGTGTTCTCACAGAATGCTTTTATCATTGTCCGTGAATTTCAATTCTACGATAGTGCGATTAGAAGATAATCCATATCTTGTAGGCAAAAAGTATTTTGCCATATTTCAATTCTACGATAGTGCGATTAGAAGACCATTTTCTGGACCTGACGGGTCTTTTCTATAAATATTTCAATTCTACGATAGTGCGATTAGAAGGAGTAGAAAACCGATATTGGGAAGTGAGCTTGTTACTAAATTTCAATTCTACGATAGTGCGATTAGAAGGTTACCCCGGGCGAAGTTTCCTTTACCTGTCAAATCAATTTCAATTCTACGATAGTGCGATTAGAAGTTTGGGGAATTGCAGACCCGAATCAAAATCAACATTTCAATTCTACGATAGTGCGATTAGAAGGGATTTCCCCGGCATTGTGTTTAGTGTATATGGTGAATTTCAATTCTACGATAGTGCGATTAGAAGGGGTTTTCGGGGTCGTCTGATAACACTATTTTTTCCGATTTCAATTCTACGATAGTGCGATTAGAAGTTTGTCTGGAATACCTTGTTTGCTTCGTTCTTCGTATTTCAATTCTACGATAGTGCGATTAGAAGACTACCGTCCACCTTCAAATAACTATGTTTCACAAATTTCAATTCTACGATAGTGCGATTAGAAGATAAGGTCTAAATATGGGCATCAGGGTTATTCGGTAATTTCAATTCTACGATAGTGCGATTAGAAGCAGAGCAGCAGGTTACGACCGGAGCGATTACATAGATTTCAATTCTACGATAGTGCGATTAGAAGAATGCAGGTACTCACCGGATTTAAACCTAACAGTTAATTTCAATTCTACGATAGTGCGATTAGAAGTTCATGTGATTGGTTCAGGGGTAGAACAACGGGCAAATTTCAATTCTACGATAGTGCGATTAGAAGAATGCCGTTTTAAAAGACGGTGATGTTATAGAACTATTTCAATTCTACGATAGTGCGATTAGAAGCCTTGATAACGATTTCGGTAATCTGGGGAAAGCAATATTTCAATTCTACGATAGTGCGATTAGAAGCGGGTGTTGCTGCTGCTCCATACTGGATTAACTTATTTCAATTCTACGATAGTGCGATTAGAAGGTTAACCAAACGTTAGCAAGAACTCCGTATTTGTTATTTCAATTCTACGATAGTGCGATTAGAAGACAATGCCGTTTTAAAAGACGGTGATGTTATAGAACTATTTCAATTCTACGATAGTGCGATTAGAAGCTTTTCGGATTCAAAGGACAACAACACCATTATAGATTTCAATTCTACGATAGTGCGATTAGAAGATAACCGAAAGCGATACAAAACCGTTGGCCGATGATTTCAATTCTACGATAGTGCGATTAGAAGTAATTGGATTCTTGGAACCGGGTGGTCAATAACGGGATTTCAATTCTACGATAGTGCGATTAGAAGTGGATATTAAATGGTTTCTTTTTCATCGTTATCTAATTTCAATTCTACGATAGTGCGATTAGAAGCACTAATGAGGAGCTTTCAGAAATGAAAGATGAATATTTCAATTCTACGATAGTGCGATTAGAAGTAAAAAGCCCCATTGGCTCGTAACACCCATCATCATTTCAATTCTACGATAGTGCGATTAGAAGATTGCAGAACTGGATAAGGATGCTAAAAATAGTGAATTTCAATTCTACGATAGTGCGATTAGAAGCACTATCGGCACAACCCTCGGCATTCAATATGCTGTATTTCAATTCTACGATAGTGCGATTAGAAGGATGGTTCTGGTGAATGTGGTGGTTTTTTATTTGAATTTCAATTCTACGATAGTGCGATTAGAAGAATCTGGGGAAAGCAATTGGGGCAGCGTTCACCATATTTCAATTCTACGATAGTGCGATTAGAAGAGGCATACCGGGTTTCACCGAGTGCTTTTTATTCAATTTCAATTCTACGATAGTGCGATTAGAAGTGTTTGTGTCGATGTAGCCTGATAGATTAATTTAACATTTCAATTCTACGATAGTGCGATTAGAAGCCGTGCATTCGGCCAAAAAAATAAGCTGATTATCAGCCTTTAATTCTCTACAAAAGTAGCGTTTTTTCATCAAAAAGTTGTCGATGTACAATGATATAAAAATCCCTGTACATCGACAATATATATAATAGGTTGATTTTCAGTAAGTCAAAGATCGCTAACTTGTTTTGAGGTATGTATTATTGCCGCGAAAATCACTTTCCGACAACCGACTATAAGAAAATATCGATGCTACTACGCTCTTTTCCAACGATTTCTTTGTCTAACCAACGTTCTTGTCTGGTTTTAAAAATAATAAGACTGTCCTCGTCGGTATCCATGATTTCTTTAGCCTTGATTTTTAGTTCCTCGAGTTTGACCTCACTAATTTCACCTTCAAATACAGAGTTTTGAATCCAGTTTAGATATTTTCGGCACAATTTAAGCATTTTATTGACTCGTTTCTCACCGCAGTCATATACTAATATGATATACATAAATTTTTTTGATAGAATTATCGAATGAACAGAATAACAAATTTACCACCACATCTTAAACGGCTTATACTCCTCAATATCCAGCAAATGTTTGGAGATTTTGTAACATTCCAGTTTCATCAAGTGTTTGTAGCTGACGCTGCGTTTAAGAGTGCGGTGTTGAATGGTTTCATTTAAACGATCTTCAAAAGCTTTGACGAAAATCTTTTTACCCGATTCGTTAAGCAGACATCTGTTCAGTTTTTTGTCGAAATGCTTTTCTTGCAACTCTTTCTTATTCAGTATTTTGAATATTACCCGATCAACAAGGATTGGCTTGAAGATCTCTGCAACATCAAGTGCCAATGAATAACGGCGTTCTCCGGGGGTATGTAAATAGCTAATGGTCGGATTGAGTTGCGTTTGATGGATAGCCCTAAGACATTGAGAGTAACACATCATATTACCGAAAGATATCAGTGCGTTAACTTCATTTTGCGGTGGTTGTTTAGTGCGATTCCCCATCTCAAAATCATTCAAAATCAGGTTGAAACCGTCATAGTAAGTCTGGCGGATATTCCCCTCAATTCCCATCAGTTCATCTACAGCCTGAGTCTCAGCAATGGAGGAGGAGAGCGTCTCGATTTGTTTGATCACCCCATCCAGATCCTTGCCTCGATTGTTGTAGTAGCGCAGATTTTTCGTCATGTTGTAAGCTGCTCCTTCGATAAAGCTACGGGCTACTACCATTCGCTTTTTCTTATTCTGAAAGGCTGATGTTTGTGCCAGCAGCATTCGGCCTGATAGCAGGAAATCCTTTGGCATAAATGATCCGGTGTAGTTCTCGTAATAGTCGAAAAAATGCACCGCGATATCGTTTTGCCCCAGAAAGTTGTAAAGTGCACTATTGGCGGTCAACGAACCGAACACATATAAGTCGCTGACATTTTCAACGGGAATATACCGGGGCTGCCCGGGACGCTCCGTCCCATTACCGTCTTCCTCGATAGGGGTAAACTTGAGCGTATTGTCTTTGCGCTGCAACGTACCGGGATTGAAAAGGTAGTAAGTCTTTTTCATGACAATATTTTTTGACAGAATTACATGATGAACATAATTTACAGACTATAATCTTCGATATGTCTTGAATTTTCGTTTTACCTGTACAGACCCAGACCCAAAGTTGATCAATAAACCATCTTCAATATCGGTAGCTGTAAGGTAATTGACTAATTGCTTCTCATGAGCTGTCGATAAATTCTCGACCGATTTTAATTCCACAATTAATCTATTCTGAATAAATAAATCCGCGAAGTATTCTCCTATGTTAGTTCCTTCATAAAACACAGCTATTGGGTATTGATTCTCCACCTTAAGACCAGACTTCTTGAGCTCAATGGAGAGAGCCCTCTCATATATCTTTTCTAAGAATCCAGCTCCCAGCTTATTGTGAACCTTATAGGATGAATTAATTACAAGCTTGGTTAGTTCGTCTATATGTTCCATAATCATCTGTCTATTTTGAGATTTATTGCCTTTTGTGTCTTTTGTAAATTCTGAAATTCTGTTTGAAACTAATCTTCTCCCACGTAGCAAAAATCAGAATAGCTGCAATGCTTACAAATTTTAGAATTGATGCAAGGCGGGCAAATATCACTATCCAGAATTTTTTGGATTCCCGCTTCAATTTCCTTAATCTGCTCCCGGTCAATATCTGAAAGAATCACCTGATCCGTCTTACGCAATACAGGATATTCCAGAATGCCCGTCACCCCTTCAATTCCGTTGCGCTCCAATACGTAGATGTAGTACTTCAGTTGCCATTCATGGGCAATATCCACACGGTCCGACTTTTTGATCTCATGAATAACCTTGTTACGTGTATCGTAGTAGTCAATTTTTACGCCATCAATTTCCAGCTCTTCGTAACGCACCGGTCGCTGGGGATAGGAGTTTTCATGTATAAGTTTGCCTTCGTAAACGAGATCGGAGGTGTGTTCCATATTGATTCCGTTTGCAAACAACCACAGTTTACGAGGACAGACGTAATAATAATTGAAATGTGTTCCGGTCATATGCATGTGTTTAGTTTTGAGTAACTGAATAATTGAGTAATAGATTAATTGAAGGAGGGCGCTTTCAACCCGCAATTTCGACCAAATGTTTTGTTTCGATTAGATCAAACCATTCAGAGTCATACTCTTCTCCCTTTTCTAATCCTATCCACTCCCTCATTTCTTTATATTCAGGATGATGCTTATCTTTCATAATCTGTTTTAGTCGGGCGTAACCCCACGGCCCACCGCAATCTTCGGGAGGACAAGCACCTTCTCCGTCTAAACAATCAGTAACTGTCGTTTCCTCTTTAATAATTCGTTCCAATACAATACTGTGCCACCATTCATCACCGGAATCATAGAGATAGTTGTATTTTTTCCCTTTTCGTTTGAATATATCTGATAATTTGATTTCATCCGAAGTAATCTTTTCGACATCTGAAAAATCGTCTTTTAATTCAGTTTCCGCACGATCAACAATTACGCTTTTCGAGCTCCACCCTTTTTCTGAAAATTGATATAAATGATAATTTTCCCAGCCGAAAGCTGCTTGAATAATGAAGTGAAAATCCTCAAATGTATATGATGCCGGAACTGTCAACCTTCTCCAGACAGGAGGATTATCGATGTTTACAATCTGTATCTTAAATTGATAAGTCATCGTTATATTGTTGTTAATGTGATTGTCTTTTCAAAGTAAATAAAAAATCAGACTTTCCCAATTACTCAATTACTCATCAACCCGGCTTTTTTCAGCTCTTCCTTTAAGGCCGAACGCCGCGGATAAAGAACACAAAGCTCCACCACGAGATCGCGAACCATTGTCCGGTTTTCTTCTGCCGAAGCCAAAAAGGATAAAGTTTGAGCTGCATA
Source organism: Bacteroidales bacterium (assembly GCA_963662365.2). Taxonomy (GTDB): domain Bacteria; phylum Bacteroidota; class Bacteroidia; order Bacteroidales; family UBA7332; genus CAXXIC01. Next base: position 28,143 of record CAXXPA010000004.1, on the reverse strand, counting down.
TTCGTAGTAATTCCGCCCCATATTTTTATCAAGCAGATTCTGAAGCCGAGGCTTTATGATTTGGAAACAGGTAGTTGGAAATCGATTTATAATGGACCGCATAATGTCAGGATATTTCGGAAGCCAACTATCGATTGTCCGGGCAAATTCCAAAATTTGGTCAAACATCTCTTCCTCCTCCAGCACCTGAATGTAAAACTCATGAGAGAATATACCTCTCAACGACTCGATATACTCTTGCTTTTCGGTTGCCGAGAATAACACGACTAACCTTTTATAGTCAGCTATTTGATGTGATGATTTTATTTTGTACAAGAGTACCTCTTTTTCCAAATCCGGATCATAATGATCATCCATTTCATTGGCTATCAGTTCGACCAGTTCGCGTTGAAATACAGGAAAAACAATTCTTGCATTCCTATAAAAGTCCGCTTTATTATTTTTCGACAAATATTCGAGCAAATCCTTTGCCACGCCGACATTCACCGTGCAAAACTTTTCAGCTTCTGCTATCCACTTATCCGGCTTTGCCATACGAGTTGTCTCAATATAACTATTTGGGAAAAGTTGTTTACAGACCGCAAGGGAACAGAATTCGTCATAGACCGGCAGACTACTTTCCGGTTTATCTTTCAGTAAAACAACCATTAAGGCATCATGGATTTCAGGGAAAAATTTATTGGCCTCACCGTTGGCAAAGCATTGCAAGACCTCTTTTACTGTATTTGCTGTCGAGGTATTGTTTAAGATTGTTTTATTGATTTCGGTTTCAAGTACTTTTGCTATACTCCATAAGCATGTGACAAAATAACCCTGTGGATCACCCAGATTGTCACACGGATCATCCACATTTGCTTCGTAACAGGCAATCAGCAATCCGGTCAGTTTGGCCATCATGCCAGCTACATCGCCTTGCGAAATCTGTTTCAGAAGCTCATCTCTAAATGTGTCAAACAATTCATTGACCTCTTCTTCGACTGCCTCTTGCGCCAATTCCCAATCCTCATAATACCGGTCGCTGCGATTATGCCAGCGGTCGTAATCGGGTTCCTCCAGATCGAGCGCTTCCAGAATGGCCTGATAAGATTGTGCTTCCTCTCTCACCGTCTTATTGAAATCAATCATTGGATGGATGTTATCTTGCTGTTCATTTGTGAAGTAATGGATAAGCTGGGCCTGCAACTCATTAGAGTTTTGCAATATTTTTTCCAGAAAATCGATTTTCTGATCATTGTTGAGCGAACCGAGTATTTGTACGTATTTCTCCATTTATTTTTATTCTGAATGATTTTGTTTGTCGTTCTTCCTCCTGCCATGAAAACGGGCTTGCCTTTTTCATCGGCTTCTTATTAGAAGGGAAGCCCCAAATGCCGTTCCACATCTATGATATCCACTACTTGGCTATGTAACCGGATAAACTCCTTGCTTTCATTGCCGAAAGTCATCAAGACCTTCTCCCGCTCCAGATGCGTAGGCTTGCTTGACAAGCAGGTAGTGTAACTGCTCCATGGGTAATCTGACGGATCTTCCACAAAGCCGTGCTGAACCGGATTTTGATGAATATAGATAATCACATTTCTGAAATATTGCCATGAAGTGATCTCTTTCCGGTGAAATGGTTTCTCAAATAAGCTCCCTGTTCGTTCGGTTGCATGATTGAAGCTTTGTGCATAGGCATTAAACAGATGTTTGAATTGGCTCGACGGATTATATTTCTTATCACTTACTCCTCCAATGGGCTCTGCTCTGCGAAATTTTTCCTTTATTCGTTTGCCTCTGCTGTCTAGGGCGAAGTTTGGTATATACCCGATTTCATCTTCACGTTTTATACGCACCAACAAATGAAAATGGTTTTTCATCAATGCCCACGCATAGGTTTCAGCAATGTGCGGAATGTATTCACCATAGAGCTGCATAAAGTGCAGATAATGGTCCTCAGACCGAAACAGATCGCAGCTATTGTGGCCGCGATTGTAAATATGATAAACTTTCCCGTATTCCAGCATAAGAGTAATTGTTTTTAACCATTGGAAAGGTCTTCACCCGTTTCCAAGGTGTGGGTTTATCACCCGACTGCGGTTCTTAATTCTGGCCATGAAAACGGGCTTGTTCCTTTTCATCGGCTTGAAGCAAGATACCATTTCATCGACTTACGATATTTCAAATAAACCGTTGGAAAGGTTTTCAACCGTTTCCAAGGTGTGGGTTTATCACCCGACTGCGGTTCTTAATCCTGGCCATGAAAACGGGCTTGTCCCTTTTCATCGGCTTGAAGCAAGATACCATTTCATCGACTTACGATATTTCAAATAAACCGTTGGAAAGGTTTTCAACCGTTTCCAAGGTGTGGGTTTATCACCCGACTGCGGTTCTTAATCCTGGCCATGAAAACGGATTTATCCCTTTTCATGGGCTTAAAATAACATCGGCTGAATTTAAGAGTATTACTCCCCGTAGTACTGAAAGTAAATCTCCTTCATATCATCGCCAAAACCGTATCCGCAATAGGATGCCCACTTTACACAATCCTCGCAACGGGGCTTAAACGAATCTTTCAATCCGTTCTTGTCAATATACTGGAGTGCCGCTTTGAAATTGTTGTATGCACTATCGTAATATTGCTCATTCATATCCCCATACTCTCGCGTAAACTTGCAGGCCATTTCCGGTAAAGTCAGCATCAGATCAGCCAGTGCTTCCGGTGAAGGTTTTAGAGTTCGAAAGTCTGAAATTGCTTTTCGGGCTATTGAGAATCGAGTCTTTGGTTCTGCGGTCTTGCCTCTTGGGTAAAACTCTTGAACGATAACTTTTCTATATTTTTCCAGCAATTCCAGCTCATTTGGCTTCAGGTAATATTCCAGATACTCCTTTGCTGGTTTCAGATTGTCATACATTTCAAGTATAAACTCTGTAAGTTGCTCTTTCGTCAGCGTTTGCAGGTGTTTCTTTAGGGTTGATTTGGACATAGGGAAATTGTAATAAGTTGTGAATTCATTGATACTGAAGTTACATATACTGATCTTCTTCAAAGAAAGAGATACCTTTTAATTGATTGTAAAAGCCTTCACGAATTACATATATTGTGTCTATTTCATCTTTAATTTTGATTGTTTTAATGTCAATCATATGATTCTTTTTACCTTTCTCTATGAGATATAAAGGTAATTCGATTGAATTACTTAGTTTCCAGTTTTGAAAGCTCAAATAATTATAGAAAAAACCAGTTTCAGGTGGCGAAACAAATACTGTATCTTGAGGAGCAATATCTCTGCTTTTCCAATAATTAGTATTTGTATCATCTACCACTGGTTGTTGTTTTGGACATATCAGCCAATTGTAACTAAAATACTCTTTCAAAGTATTTGCATTAGTAATTGCTTTTACAGAGAATTCAGTCTCGGTTGAATAAATCCCATTAAGTATGCATACAAGCTTTTCCGCACTATAGCAAGTTGTATCAAGTATTTCTTGAGTTTTCACGAATGCATCACAAGCTATCCATGCTTTTTCTTTTCTATCGTAGGTGCCATACGGAGCCGGATATAATAAGCCTTCTTTTTGAGGTATCAATACATATAAGTCTCCAATTTTAGACTTGTCAAATCGACACAACCGACCAGCTCTTTGAGTCAACCTATCTATTGGACACAGCTCAGAGATCATTAAGTCGGAACTTATATTGATACTCATTTCTCCTATTTGTGTCATGATTGCAATACCTTTGGCTGTACCATTAGTCCATGCATCTTTTCCCAGCGCATCAATTAATTCTTTCTCTCTGTCTTTTTTATCAGGTTCGGTAAATCTGCTATGATATAAAAGTGATTTAGCTTCCTTTTGATCAAACCATTTCTTAAACGTCATAGCTCGATCTACAGTATTTGCATAAATGATTGCATTCCCTTTTTCAATACAAAGCTCCAATAATTCTTCTATTTCAGATAATTCTGAATAATCTTCAATCTTCTTTATTTCAAAACGATTGCGCGTATTATCAGATATATCTTCAATGATTTGCTCTACCTGATAACCTATCATCTGATACGATGACAACACTGATTCGGGTAATGAAGCACTCATTAGAAGTACGGGAACTTTCCAATATTTCAGTATTTCTAGTAATACAAGAATATTTGCTTGTGTAAAATCATCATAAAAATCAGCTTCATCTATTACCAGACATGAATTCGCCATGTTGAATGATATTAAATGATGATCTTCACGAGTTAAGGTCAATGCCATTAATAAATGATCAATGGTGCAAACTGTTATTGGGGTCTGTAGCAATCGGGCAAACTCATGTATTTTAGTAGCTTCCTGTTTTTCAATTACGCCTGTGTCAATTTGCTCCTGGATTCTAGCAAACCATGCACTTGAATGATAAAGTCCGGTGTCAGATAAGCTTTCAGCGACATTAATAGCCAATGCATTTGATGTAAAACGGGTTGGCATCGCTATTATTAATCGCTCTGCTCTTTTATGTTCGATTTGTAAGGATGCCCATAGCAGTGATGCATCAGTTTTACCTGCACCTGTAGGCGCGCGAACCAATAATAAATCATCTTTCCAGTGTTTCTCAATAAGTTTTTGTACACCTCTCTTTTCTGCATGAGGAAAATTGTAACTGAATGAAGAAATAGAAGGGACGCTTTCACCATCTTCTTTCGCACTTGCTCGATGATCTGCTAATTGAAGTAACCCTCTGACTCCAGAGAACTCATATTGAACCATTGCAGTTTGCTCTAAGGTTCGTTCGAAGTAGCTTTCTTTTTTAAACTTAGTCCAATACTCTTTGAATCCTTCGTTGAGCCATCTTTCCTCAAAGTTTTCTCCCAGTTTTCCATGATGGGCAGCAACAGCTGCTTGCAATACTAGGGGTAAACTTTTGTTTTTAAGCAATGAGTGAAATTCATGTCTGACAGAGGCTTGTCTTATGTATTTTCCCGAATCTTTTTTAGCTGCATAGTCTTTATAGGTCTTTCCGTTATTAATTTCTTGCCAGACTAGGTAATCATCATAATCCTTCTGGCAAGCTTTTTGCCATTTTTCAGACAGTTCTTTTCCTTCGTCATGAAATTGACAAGCTAATACAACCCGTCTAAGAAGATCTTTCCCTGTTGAGTTCTGATATTTTTCTCTGGAGAATGAAAGATTATTAACCAACAAAGTTCCTTCTGATATTACATTTCGACGATGTACATCAAGCGTAATACCAGAAGGCTTTGCCAATATGGGATACTTATATTTAGTCACGTCCAAATGCGTCTCGAAAAGTTATAACTTCTCCATTATTAGATGGATCGTAAAGTGTATTAGAAGATAAAAACTCTAATGCTGTTTTATAAGCTTTATGTACGCTATTTTCGGTAGTGTCATCTCCTAGAAAATATTTAGCTCCGCGAGCGTCTAGTTCAGCTAATATATTCTTTTTTTCTTGTGCTCCTGCTACAAAATAACGGCTAGCTTTACGACTTAAGACCGTATCAAACACAATCAATACTTTTTGAGGTTCTCCACACACAGCATTGCGAGCTTGGCTTGCATAGTCGTTCATTGATTTAGTTGCTTCAAGATACAGTTTTGCACGACGTTTGCGCTCCGTATCTTTTGCATGTAAAAAATATTTGGTTTCAATATTGAAACTCTTCTCATACTTAAATGCTTTAGAAATGCTCAGAGCACTAATGTCCAGAAAGAAATTCATGTGCATCAAATCCTTTTGGCTGAATTCTTTTGTAGCAAGTGCTTGTTTATTCTCTCCACCTTCCTCTGCTTCATCATCATTTCTGATGATATAACCATCAGAGTAAACATGCTCCCCCTTTATGTTATTTTTTATACGAATCAATAAATCTCTACCAACTTCGCTTTCATCTACAGCAACAGCTGGTGTTACAGACAATGGAGCCGTTCTTCTTCCTGAATAATCTCCTTTTGTTGGATGCATAAAACCACCCATATCAGCCCGTAAATCATTTTCAATCTGATTGCTGATTCCATCTCCATTCGAAACAAAAGTGTTTCCTTTTTTTGGATCAGCTTCGTTCAAACGATTGATAGCAGAGAAAAGCACATGTCGCTGCATTTGTCCTGATACATACACACGTCCGTCAGGTCTCCTTTTGATCGAAGATGCATTACCCAATAATTTTTCTCCTCCATTGGCAATATGATTTTCGAATGGAGCTAGAACGGTTACTAAAATTCCTTTGATTTCCATTTTATTCTAATTTAAAGTTTATTTATTCGTTGCTTAAATCTTCTTCATCTTCAGCCTCTTGTTCAACTCCGGCATCCTTTTTCTCTTGCTTTTCCGATTTATTGATTAATCGGGAAAAGGCTATCAATAGGTTTTTAGCTGCATCAAGAGGTAATTCTCCGCTTGCAGTTTTTTCCATATATAACGCAGCTCCTTCTGGGGCATCCATCCCAGAAATTCGACCTGCTCTTGTAATAGCTTGTGCTATTAAAGCATTTCCTGACTTGGATGAAAATGTCGAGCTCTCCAACTCAATAAGTACTTTTGCCTTTGCTTTTCGAAGATCTTCCCAATAAGTAGATCCATCTTTAACTTCATTTTTAGCAGCAAAATATGCTACCTTATTCAGCCATTTACCTAGGATTCTGGCTGATTGTACAATTTCTAAATCTATTTTTTCCATCTTGGTGAAATATGTATTAAATAATATTGTTACTTCATGAGGATATTCTGCCCTAAAAGACAGAAAGTCTTTGAATGCAGCTTGGTTGAAAAGTTGTAGAAATCGACTTGTGAATAAATCAAATTTTTGGTATTCACTATTTGTACTTGATCTCCTGCCTTGATTATAGAGTTTTGAATAATATAAGCTGTCGATGATAGTTCGTAATTTACTTTCTTTTGCTAAATCAATCACATAATGATTGTAGGTAAACACAGTCGCTCCTCCATATTTTATTAAGTACATTTCTGTGTTTTTTAAACTATCCAATACCCTTTTAGCTTGATCTGAATATTCTGCTTCTTTGGCAAATTCGCCGATCGAACCTAATAGAGAAATAGCACCTAAGGCACTGCTGCGAGGTGGATTTGGGAAATTCCCTCTGAATATTAAAGGTCTTTTAGGGGAGTATATCTTTTTTTTACTTGTATCCTTTGCATTTTCTTCCATTACTATATTCCCAATCATTAAATCTGAAGCAGATTTTGATAGAAGCATTCTTTTATAGAACGAGATAAAATTCATCAATTCTTCTATAGGCAAGTCTGGAATCAAACATATATTAAACATTTCAGGCTTTCCTTTCTTGTCAATTCGATATTGAAGACATGGCTTATTAGGGGTTAGTGTAGCAATTGTACCTAAGCTTCTATCTAAGAGTGTTCCCGGTGAATTACGTTTAGCTGCATTATTTTCAGAAAAGCTTAAATAATCTCCAGCAATTGCTGTAGCTGACATAGTTATTTTATCGGTTGAATCTAAAGGTGTATTTTGTAAACAGGATAATATATCAATTACATTTTTCCAAGTATTTCCTGCTGATTTATCGCTTGCTATAATATTAGGAGAAAGAAAAATACCATTATCAGTGTCTCCTTTTTCTGCTTGAATAAAACTATATGCGACATTCTTTTTCGCTTCAAAACTAACTTTGGGTTTTACTCTAAAAGTTTGAATTCCTTTCTCTATCTCTGCCACTAAATGCATTGAACTAATATCATCGGTTGTAGAAAGATTGTTCTCAAGCAATATCAAAGCTTTTGCATATCTTAAAAATGGATGAAGTGAGCTCATAGTTTATAAAGTTTTAAATCGACCCAACCTTCACTATTTCCCATAAAGCATATATTGTTTTTTGAAATATTTTCGACTAAAAGCTTGAATAATTCAATGTCGAGATTGATCTGAATAACATATTTTCCCTCCATTGATATATATTCTCTGTTTGTAGGCGTTGAATAATAGAAAGGAAACTTATCTTTATTCTCTCCATATAATCTTCCTAAGGCGGAATTATCAATCTGTTTGTCGTTTTTAGAATCTCTAGGTAGTTCTCTTTTAATTGGGATTAGAGCATAGTCAATATTTATAGTCCCTTTAGCATGTGTAGGTTGATTTCCAGTTGCATCACTTCTTCGAAAAGCTTTACTCCACAAGTCATCATAAAACACAGCCTTTGAAAAGATTGGTAGCACATCATTAACTTCAAAATAATCCATCAACAATGGGCAATAGGTTGAGCCTTTAGTTTTATCAACAAATTCAATCATGGGAGCTTCTTTAACTTGTTTTTTTCTTAATGCAATAAGTTCTTTCACTATTACTTTTCTATCAGCTAAGTCAATATGCCATCCCAGCAAATTTTCAAATAAGCCACAAAGCATTTTCTTGTCAGGGCTTTTCAGCGTTTTGTAATAAGATCCAGGCAACTCACTCACCATAGATAACGGTGCTAGTGGCTCTATTTCCAGAATTACAGATGTATTTAAATCCGGAATCTTTTTTAGAATTGAAATTTCAATCTTATTCTGCATATCATGATGTTTTTATTTTTCATATTATAATCTACTATCCTTATTCGGCTTCCCGCTATGAAAACGGGTTTATCCCTTTTCATCGGCTTGTCAGGCACAGGGTACTGTTTAAAAATCACCTACATTCTCTCACCATCCCAAATCCCGTCGAATTTTTTTCCCCAACGCCCGCTTTATAAGCCATACGCATCAGTTCAGCCGGAGCCTGTAGGCGAAAGCGACACATAAATCCACGGATCTTAGTCTGTTGTGGAGTGTTCGCTTTGATCGTAATCAGTTTCGAGCGGGGTTCAGACAGCAACTCAAAAGCGAAGTCCGTATCACCAGTATAAGGCTTGTTGTAGAAAGCCTCATATTTCCGCAGCAGATTATTCAGGATGATTTCTCCTGCAGCTTCGTGAGCAGGGGAGAGGTAGTCAATCCTTCCGTTGTCGTTTTTGCGCGATAGACAAAGCGGTGAAAGCGTTTGAAACTCCATTGCCTCTTGGTACTGCGGTGAAGCCAGTGATTCGATATTTCGTACGATTAGGCTGATTTTAGATCTCTTGTCTCCCAGCGTGAAAGCCTGCTCCGAGAATACCCCTTTGATAAATTCCTCTGTCGATCGCTCGGGTAAGAACGAAAGAGTCAGGGCCAGATCGTCGCTAAGAATACGCAGGCGGTCACCCTCTATTTTCCAGCGGGGAATCTCCAACTGAGAGAAGGTGAAAAGCTTGAAATTCCTACCCTCCAGCCGGAATCCGTTACTGTGCAACCAGGTGGCAAACTCCCTGTCGCCCCGGGCAATGGTGCGATAGATAAATGAAGATAACTCATACTGGTACGAGGCCGGCAGCATGTCGCCAGTCTTGCTTTTGTCGATATTTAAATGCAATTTAAATCTCATAAGTTAGTAACTGAATAATTGAATAAATAAATTTTATCTGACTGCAGTCCTTTCCCCGGATCAAGTGATCTTTCTGCAAATTCTGTAATTCTGTCGAAAAAAATCAATCAAACCGGGTTAGCTAATCAATCACCCTTCACTTACATCAACAGTTGAAGTAAGTACTCCATTTTGGCTTGATTATCCATAATTATGTTATGATATTAGTACAGGATATAAAATTATAAAATATATTTTATTTAGTAGTCTGCTTTGTAAAAATATATTGCAATTAATTGGGGTGGGGTATTTAGGTTTTTGAAATTTACCGAAATAATTTCCGTCTTTTTCCTTATCCCTTTATATCGTGTTGTTCCCATGTTGTTCTATAGTTGTAAAGGGAATGAGTTATACTTGTAATATAGACAACCCATAGATATCCCATATCATAATATAATATGGGTTATCTATGGGATATCTATGGGATATCTATGGAAAATACACCTTTCAACATAGAAACAACCTTATAACAATATAGGAGCAACGGATGGGATAGGGAAAGGTTGGTCTTTGTATTGTTCTCATTATCACCAATGGGTTTTATTTAATAAATGCTTGTTATCCATTTCTGGAATTAAGTCAAATGTTATTGCATTTTAATTATAAATTTTTACTTTTGGTGTCGAAAGTTAAAAAAAATGGGCCATATAATGTTTTTGGCTGACTAAGGCTAATATAGCTATGTTAACTCGACTAATGTTAGTTCAGATTAAAAAATTAAATATTACTTGTTTGCAAATGAAGAATGTTGTCGGTTATATTGTGTTGCTGATATTTTTTGGCGTTGTGTTTGCCGGTTGTGAATATATACCGAAAGCAGAAAATTTCATCGATCTGAAGAAACCGGCCGATAGCCATCAACTGGAGCTATCTCTTATACCTGAAAACGACACAATAAAGATATTCAAAAACACAGAACTCACGTTTATGTTTAATCCCTGTGGTTTATCTCTTTCACACGCAACAATCGCCATTGATTCTCTGGATTTCTCCATTAATTCTGACACATCAACAATTACAATAAATCCCGAATATTACACAGTAGGGATACATAAATTAAAAGCAAAATATTACTCAAATAGCGGCACTGGCAGCATTGCTGATAAATTAGGTGCCGAGGGTTATTTAATTGAGAAAGATTATGTTTTGCTGATAGATGGATCAAAAGCCAAAGCAATTACGGCTCAATATAGGATTAATTCTGATAAGATGCTTGAATTGTCATGGCCAGAGTCTGCCAATCTAAACTTCGATGCATATATAGTTAAAAAAGGGTATCAGCAGATTAAAGTGATTACAGACCGAAAAAACACTCGTTTTGTTGATAGTCTATATGTGGGAGGAAAAGCATCTTATTCAGTTGATGTAAGAGTTGTTACTAACAATATGATTACTTCCGGAAATCAACTGGCACTTTACGAAGACTATCCCCATCTTTATTTTAAACAGATCCGTCCTGATAGTTTATTGATTTACTGGAATAGGCCTAATTTAAAATCCTATGTCCATTTAGCTTATGGAGTAGGACAAAGTGAATATGTGAAATATGACTTTTCATCTGATGCAGATACTTGCTGCGTAATTGCATCGCCTCCATTTGGCGAACAATTTATCTTTCAAATATCAACACGACCATTCTACAATAAAAACTATTATGTATTTGAGACTTTTGAACAAAAATATTATATCTATGGAACAGCTCTGAATGAATCGACTAGTAATTTAGGATACAATGGTTTGAAGAATATCTTCTTTACGCTAAATTATAGCAATTTAAGCTGTTATGATATGGGATCTAAAACTAAAATAAGATCTGTAAATCTAACTGAGTATCCGACATTGATATCAAATGCAGTAAGCTCAAATAAACTGGCAGTTTACACTCACCAAAACATATATGTTTATCCTGATGAAACGCTCATTAATCCTGTGAAAATAGGTCTGAGCGGCATAAATAGCATCAAACACTTTATGTTGACCGATAACGATTATATAGCTATGGAATATTATGATAAGTTTATCATGATTAATCTGGCAAACAATAATGAAATTTCAACCTTAAATCTGACAAATCCCCCTTATTACACTCAATATCCTAAAATTACGACATCGCAGGATGGAAAGTATATCTGTATCACGACAAATACCAGTTGTGAAATTTACCGGTTTGAAAACAGACAATTTATTCAGATATTGTCGGATTCACGAAATTACAATTCGGTGCGTTTTAATCCGTTTAATCCAAGCGAATTAGTTCTTACTTTTTCAAACAGTAAAGTTATTGAAGTAAGACGTATTCCTGATTTTAGCATTTTAAGAACCATACAATTGCCGGGGATTTATCATATTGAGAATTTTGACACAAAAACGGGACTTTTGCTTCTCAGTGATTATTCCAAACTTTTGGTAGTTGATATTCATACCGGAAAGATACAAACCGGGCCAAATTGTTCATCAGGAGAGTATTTATTGTACGGGGACAATCTATTTAGTCCAACCGGAAGATATATTGATACTTCACAATGGTGATTGAGTTGGAAGTTTAGTGTAAAGTAAAATCATTTGTAATCTTTGGTAGTTACAATTATCCTAAAAATATTTATGCACTGGTTTGGAATGAAGAAAATATGTAGCTTGTTATTTTTGCTAACATTTAGTCTTATGAGCTATGGACAACTTATGTCTGTTCGATATGAAGTTGGCGTTGGACAATATCAACTTTCCGATTTAAAGAGCTTTCAGACCTTTTTTAAAGATTTGGTTGGCAACTTAGGCGTTAGATCTGTTGAAACTTTTCCAAGTACAGTCTATTATGGATTGGGAGCTGACTATAACTTAAGCAAAAAGAGTACGGTCGGTATAATTGTTTATTACAATACCACTGCGGGCAGGAATCATTCGAAAGATTATTCGGGAGAATATAAAATGGATATACTATTGAGTAGTTTTGCTTTAGGGGCTAACTACTCTATACTTTTACAAAAAATCGGAAATGTAAGCTTTAATGGCAGTTTAACCGGGGGAGTTAGATTATCTACATTAGAATTGACCGAGAAGATAACTGTTTATAATGATGATATAGCTAATTCTGATTATAAATTTGATGGAGTCAATTTTTACTTATTACCAGCTGGGGAATTTAAATACCCGGTTGGAAAAGATTTATGTTTTAATTTAAGAGCTGGATATGAGTTTGATTTTAATCGTAGATATTATAGCAAAGAAGATAAAAGTATAATACTGAAAAATATGGATGGTAAGGAGATGAAAATTGATTACACTGGACTAAGAATCGGATTGGGTGTTTTATATTCTTTTTAATACGTTGTTGAGTGCAATCTTTAGGTCTATGAATATCTTATTTCGACCTGTCAAATGAAATAAAAACAGATGTGATTATGGATTTGTAACTCGCAATCAGGGTATGGTGTAAATTTAATACAAACATTTTCAAAACAAACCGCCGGTACTTTCCAAAGAAAATACCGGCGGTTAATATTTTGAGAGATACTTAGCGTATCATCCTTAATCCAGTTTCAACACGGCGAGGAATGCCTTTTGCGGAACCTCTACCGAACCGATCTGTTTCATACGTTTCTTACCCTTCTTCTGTTTCTCAAGCAGCTTACGTTTACGGGAGATGTCACCACCGTAACATTTCGCGGTAACGTCTTTACGAACCGCTTTGATGGTTTCACGGGCAATGATCTTGGCTCCGATGGCAGCCTGGATCGCGATATCAAATTGCTGACGGGGGATCAGTTCCTGGAGCTTTTCACACATACGACGGCCAAGGCCGTAAGCATTATCTACGTGAGTCAGGGTTGAAAGGGCATCCACCGGTTCGCTATTCAACAAGATATCCAGTTTTACCAGCTTAGACGGACGAAAATCATGGATATGGTAATCAAATGACGCGTAACCTTTCGAGATACTCTTCAGCTTATCGTAGAAGTCGATTACGATCTCACCCAAAGGCATATCGTATATAATCTCTACCCGTTCACCGGAGATGTATTCCTGTTTGATCAGCTCTCCGCGTTTGCCCAGGCAAAGTGACATAATCGGGCCGATATAGTTTGTAGTGGTAATTACGGATGCACGGATATAGGGCTCTTCGATACGATCGATCAGTGTCTGGTCGGGGAGGCCGGAAGGGTTATGTACCTCTGCCATTTCTCCTTTTTTATCATAAACCTTATAGGAAACGTTAGGGACGGTAGTGATAACGTCCATATCGAACTCACGGTCGAGACGCTCCTGTATAATTTCCATGTGCAGCAATCCGAGAAAACCGCAACGGAATCCGAATCCTAAAGCCAATGACGATTCAGGCTGGAAGGTTAATGAAGCATCGTTCAATTGCAGTTTTTCCAGAGAAGAGCGGAGATTTTCGTAGTCTTCTGCTTCGATAGGATAGACCCCGGCAAATACCATCGGCTTTACCTCTTCAAATCCATCGATCCCTTTTTTGCAAGGATTGGATTGATGGGTAATTGTATCGCCCACACGTACCTCTTTGGAAGTCTTTATTCCGGTGATCAGGTAGCCAACATCACCGGTGGACAATTCCTGACGGGGGTGCATGTTTAATTTCAGCACACCGATTTCATCGGCTTCGTATTCTTTGCCGGTTGAGAAGAATTTAACCTTGTCGCCTTTACGGAGCGTACCGTTGGTTATCTTGAAATAGGCAATAATTCCGCGGAATGAATTGAATACCGAGTCGAAGATCAGGCATTGCAGCGGTGCTTCCGGGTCTCCCTGGGGCGCCGGAACACGGTGCACTATAGCGGCAAGAATATCTTCGACGCCGATGCCGGTTTTACCGCTGGCCCGGATAATGCTTTCGCGGTCGCAACCCAATAGCTCGATGATTTGGTCTTCTACCTCTTCGGGCATAGCGCTGTCAAGGTCTACTTTATTTACGATCGGTATGATTTCCAGATCATGCTCAATGGCCATGTAAAGGTTGGCAATAGTTTGGGCCTGTATTCCCTGAGAGGCATCAACGATCAGGAGTGCACCTTCGCAGGCGGCAATGGAGCGTGATACTTCATAAGAGAAGTCCACGTGTCCCGGGGTGTCAATCAGGTTTAGGATATATTTTTCTCCTTCATACATATATTCCATCTGGATAGCGTGGCTCTTGATGGTGATGCCCCGTTCGCGTTCCAGATCCATGTTGTCGAGTACTTGTGCCTGAAGATCTTTACCTTCTACCGTTTTGGTGAATTCAAGTAAACGGTCTGCCAGGGTACTCTTCCCGTGGTCAATGTGTGCAATGATACAAAAGTTGCGGATATTTTTCATCTACTGTCTATATTCAAAAATGTGTGCAAATATACACAAAATATGGCATTTACGCGATAGAGGCGTAGCCCGGAAGTAAACAGTGTCTGTTTGCGTGAACTTTATTCCAGTTAAATTGGTTTATTATAGATGTCTGAAATACAGCTTGTTGGGTTTTGTTATCGGATGTGGTTGCTTTTTGCTTCTGAATTGGCTGGAATATGTTGCATAACATAATCAATCTCTTTTGCCTTGTCTCTTTTTATATCTACATTTGCAGTATCGAATAAGTGTAAGAATAACACTTAACGAAATCCAGGGCTTCTCACCGGATATTTCGGGATAAGAAAACAGGAGGGGTGTCCGGGATAAACCAAAACATAATTAACCAATATTGTAAAATGCTGACAGAACTCAAAGAGAAAGTGTTTCAGGCAAACCTTGATTTAGTGAAACACGGATTGGTAATTTTTACCTGGGGAAATGTAAGTGAAATCGACCGTGAATCGGGTTTGGTTGTGATCAAGCCTTCAGGCGTTTCTTACGATGATATGAAAGCCGGGCATATGGTAGTCGTTGACCTCGATGGTAATGTAGTGGAAGGAGATCTTAAACCTTCATCTGATACGGCAACTCACCTTGAGTTGTACAAAGCATTCCCCGGAATTAAAGCTGTAGTGCATACACACTCTACTTATGCGACAGCCTGGGCTCAGGCCGGTTGCGATATCCCCAATATTGGTACAACACATGCCGACTATTTTGCTGAAGGTATTCCCTGCACACGCATGATGACCGAAGCTGAAGTAAAAGGTGAATATGAAAAAGAAACAGGTACTGTAATCATTGAACGTTTCGAAGGTATCAATCCTGTTTATGTACCGGGTGTTTTGGTGAAAAACCACGGTCCGTTCTCATGGGGTAAGGATGCTCACGATGCTGTGCACAATGCCGTGGTAATGGAGCAGGTAGCTAAAATGGCGTTTATTGCTTACAATGTAAACCCGCAGCTGCAAATGAATCCGCACCTGATTACAAAACACTTTTACCGTAAACACGGACCGGGTGCTTATTACGGACAAAAATAATCGCTTTAAGCAACAATAGCTTTATTGCATTAAATCAAATACTTAACACTTAAAGAACAATAATCATGGCTTTTGAAAATTATGAAGTATGGTTCGTTACAGGAGCTCAGCTTTTGTACGGAGGTGACGCAGTTGTAAAAGTTGACGCACACTCTAATGAAATGGTAAAAGGGTTGAATGACTCTGGTAACTTGCCTGTAAAAGTTGTATATAAAGGTACTGCAAACTCTTCAGTAGAAATCGCTGAAATTATGCGTGCTGCAAACGGTGATACCAAATGTATCGGTATGATTACCTGGATGCACACTTTCTCTCCTGCGAAAATGTGGATTCATGGTTTGCTGGACTACAAAAAACCGTTGTTGCACCTGCACACTCAATATAACGAGCAAATTCCATGGAATGAAATCGACATGGATTTCATGAACCTGAACCAGTCGGCTCACGGTGACCGCGAATTCGGACACATCACCAGCCGTCTGCGCAAACCCCGTAAAGTGGTTGTTGGTTACTGGAAAGATAAATCAACTCACGAGAAAATCGCCGGCTGGATGCGCGTATGTGCAGGTTGGGCAGATTCTCAGGATATGTTGATCATCCGTTTCGGTGACAACATGAACAACGTAGCTGTAACCGATGGTGATAAAGTAGAAGCTGAAATCCGTCTGGGTTACCACGTGGATAACGCACCTATCGCTAAACTGGTTCCTTACGTAGAAGCAGTTACTGAGGCTGAAATCGATGCTTTGGTTGCGGAATACGAGAAAATCTACGACTTTGCTGCAGATAGCAAAAAAGGCGCAGAGAAACACCAGTTTGTTCGCGATGCAGCTGCTCAGGAAATCGGTCTTCGTCGTTTCCTTCAGGATAAAGGCGCTAAAGCGTTCACTTCCAGCTTTAACGAACTGGAAGGCATGAAACAGCTGATGGGATTTGCTTCTCAGCGTTTGATGGCAGAAGGTTACGGTTTCGGTGCTGAAGGTGACTGGAAATCGGCTGCATTGTCCCGCACCTTGTGGGTGATGGGTCACGATCTTCCCGGTGGCCAGTCTTTCCTTGAAGACTATACCTTGAACTTCGATGGTGAGAACTCTACTATCCTTCAGTCTCACATGTTGGAAATCAGTCCGGATATCACCGGTACTAAACCCCGCATTGAAGTTCAC
This sequence comes from Bacteroidales bacterium, assembly GCA_963662365.2. Classification (GTDB taxonomy): domain Bacteria; phylum Bacteroidota; class Bacteroidia; order Bacteroidales; family UBA7332; genus CAXXIC01. The sequence continues at coordinate 11,157 of CAXXPA010000004.1, read as the reverse complement.
TACCTCGGAATCGGTGATTCTGAAACCTGTGCACGTCTGGTATTCCAGGCTCACGAAGGTACCGGTATTGCAACTACTATCGTGGATATGGGTAACCGTTTCCGTATGATCGTAAATGAAGTAGAAGTAATGACGCCGCAAGCTCTTCCTAAACTTCCTGTTGCATGTGCATTGTGGAAACCAATGCCTAACTTCGAAGTTGGCGCCGGTGCATGGATTTTGGCTGGTGGTACTCACCACTCTTGCTTCTCTTTCTCATTGACTACCGAAATGATGGAAGATTATGCAGAAATCGCCGACATCGAATTGTGTATCATTGACAAGGATACTACTATCCGTCAGTTCCGTCAGGATCTTCGTAACAACGAAGTTTATTACATGCTTAACAAAGCCTTGAGATAATTTCCATATATTGAAGTCTGAAGCCTGTATATTCATAGACAGGTTTCAGACTCTCTTGACTAACACACCTATAAAATCATGAGCAAATACGTTATTGGTCTGGATTATGGTAGCGACTCAGCCCGCGCCGTTGTAGTGGACGCAATTACCGGAGCCGAAATGGCTTCATCTGTAAAATATTATCCCCGCTGGATGGAAGGCAAATATTGCGATCCGATAGCGAACCAATATCGCCAGCACCCGCTGGATTACATCGAGGTATTGGAATATACCGTTAAAGATGCTTTGTCAAAATGTCCTGCCGGAACTGCAGAAAACGTAGTAGGTATGGCTTTCGACACAACAGGTAGTACACCGGTTTTCACCGATAAAGAGGGAACTCCGCTGGCACTGCTTCCTGAATTTGCAGAAAACCCCAACGCGATGTTCGTTTTGTGGAAAGACCACACTGCGATCAAAGAGGCTAACGAAATCAACGAGTTGGCTGCGAAATGGGATATCGACTATACTTCTTACGAAGGTGGAATCTACTCTTCTGAGTGGTTCTGGGCAAAAGCATTGCACGTGCTTCGTGCTGATGAATCAATCCGTAAAGCGGGTTATTCATTGGTAGAGCACTGTGACTGGTTGCCGGGTCTTTTGGTGGGTAAAACCAAACCGGAAGAGATCTGTCGTAGCCGTTGTGCTTCAGGTCACAAAGCGATGTGGCTGGAGAAATGGGGTGGTCTTCCTGCAGAGGACTTCCTGACTGCACTGGATCCTGTTTTGGCTGGTTACCGTGCTAAATTGTACACTGATACTTGTCCGAGTGATAAGAAAACAGGTACATTGACCGAAGAGTGGGCTAAACGTTTAGGCTTGACTACCAACGTAGCTGTTGCTGTTGGTGCATTTGACTGCCACATGGGTGCAGTAGGTGCAGAGGTTAAACCGGGTGCTTTGGTACGTGTAATCGGTACTTCTACCTGTGACATCATGGTGGCTTCACACGAAGAAATGGGTGACAAACTGATCCCGGGTATCTGTGGTCAGGTGGATGGATCTGTTATCCCTGGCCTGGTAGGTCTGGAAGCGGGTCAGTCTGCTTTCGGTGACATCTACGCATGGTTCAAACGTGTGGTAGCATGGCCAATCGAAAATATCGTGGCTAAATCAACCCTGATTGATGAAGAGACAAAACAAAAACTGATTCAGGAGTCTTTGGATGCTATCATCCCTGCTTTGTCTATCGAAGCAATGAAAGTTCCTGTTTCGGAATCAACCATTATTGCAACAGACTGGATGAACGGTCGCCGTACTCCGGATGCTAACCAAATGCTGAAAGGTACCATCACCGGTCTTTCGTTGGGAACAACGGCTCCGTTGATGTTCCGTGCTTTGGTGGAAGCTACAGCTTTCGGTTCTAAAGCGATTGTGGATCGTTTCATCGAGAACGGTGTAGAGATCAAGGAAATCATCGGTATCGGTGGTATCGCTTTGAAATCTCCGTTTGTAATGCAAACTCTGGCAGACGTATTGAATATGCCGATCAAAGTGGCTAAGGCTGAACAAGCTTGTGCTTTCGGAGCTTCAATGTTTGCCGCTGTGGTTGCGGGCGTTTACGCTAAAGTAGAAGACGCTCAGGCTGCAATGGGTATGGGATTCGCTGCTGAATTCTATCCTAATGCAGAAAACCACAAACTTTATCTTGATATTTACCGTAAATATGTTCAAATTGGTAAGTTTACTGAAGAGAACTTGTTTTGTTAGTAGATAAATTGTAGTTAGTAGTAGGGGAAAGGAGCTCGTGAGGGTTCCTTTCTTTTTTTGGATTAACCTGCTATTTTTCACTATCTTTGCGTTTATGAATCAGTCACAACAGATCTATCTTGCTCCAATACAGGGATTATTTAATTATCATTTTCGTAAGGTGTTAACTCGTCACGTCAAGGGATTTGATAAATATTTCACTCCATTTGTCCGTACAAATGGGTTGGATAATTATGATCCGCGTGATTTGCGTGAAGTGACTGAAAGCGTCGGTTGTCCTGTAAAAACAATTCCACAGGTCATGGGGAATCGTCCGGAACTTCTTATTCCATTGTGTGAAAGAATTCAGGATATGGGATTTCAGGAGATTAATCTGAATATGGGTTGCCCATATCCGATGGTGACAAAAAAAGGAATGGGTGCCGGTATATTGCCGGATCCGGAGAAAATAGACTCGTTATTAGAGGCAGTTTTTTCCAAAATGGACATTACCTTCTCCGTGAAAATGCGCTTAGGTATGGAGGATAAGTCGGAAATAGAGAAGATTATTCCGGTACTTAACAGTTATCCGTTGCATGAAGTCATAGTACATCCCCGTCTGGGCAAACAAATGTATAACGGGGAAGCCGATTTAGAGGCTTTTTCTGAATGTCTGGCGCAAATTAAAGCGCCTTTGGTGTATAATGGCGATATTCTTACCGAAGAGGATTATAAAGAAAAGAAGCGCCGATTTGAAGCCGTAGATACCTGGATGATTGGAAGAGGTATTGCTGTAAATCCTTTTTTGGCAGAAAATATAACATTGCAAAAAGAGTTTGATAAATCCCGGTTCGCAACGTTTCATCAGGACTTAATTGCGGAATATGCGGTGTCCTATACCGGTGGGGAAATGCAAATTGTATTGAAGATGATTGAGCACTGGTTTTATTTTATCCGGAATTTTCCCGGAAATGAGAAGCAGTATAAGGCTATCCGGAAATGTAAGAAACTTGACAAATTGCAGCTTGTTTGCAGAGAAATTATTGGTGTGTAGATTTTCTCAGACTTTATACCTTTCTTGACTAGATCTTTTCGTAAAACTTACGTGGGATAATTCTGATCATGCCTGCTACCCATTTCCAACGTCTCGATACATAGATTATTTCATCCTTGCGCAGTAAAGATGCCACGATCTGCCTAGCTGCCTTCTCTACAGGTGCAACCCAGAATATCCCTTCTCCCTGAGCCATAACCGTATCTACAAAACCGGGCCGGATATCACTTACCGTGACAGGTAGCCCCAGTTTCTTTGCTTTATTGCGCAGTGCCTGCATATAACTGATCTGATAGGCTTTGGATGCTCCATAAGCAGGAGCGAAACGCAATCCCCGGATTCCTGCAACAGAGCTGACTACAGCTAAATGACCGCATTCTTGTTGCCGGAAATAATTGAAGGTCCAGTCTGCTACTGCGGTGAATCCTGAAATGTTGGTTCGGATGGTTCGTTCTTCGATGGAGAAATCAAGTGTCTCATTTCGATTGCCGGTACCTGAATTGATGATCATCAGGTCTAATCCTCCCAGCTTCTCTATCAGTTTCTCCAGATGTTTTGCTACGTTTTCTGTGTCGGTTATATCAAATGTCTCTATGATGTAGCATTCAGGATTCTCGGATTGTAATTCTTCAAGCAGTTGTGTACGCCGTCCGGTTATACCGACAGAATAACCTTCTTTTACCAGTAGCCTTGCTACACTACGGCCAATACCAGATGTGGCTCCGAGTACAATGGCTTTTCTGATTTTAGAACTCTTCATGTAATTTGAGTTGGATACAAATATTTATTGACTGACCGATTTGCGGAAGTATCGTTGAAACAGGAAACGGATAAGGGTGTGATTCTTATTTTCGACTAATCCGTTTAAAGGAATATTCAGATGATCTATTCAAAACTGAAAGTACCTGGACAGATACTTTAAAAGATTAAATATGAAACCTCCAGGAAGATTAAAATCCTGGAGGTTTATTCATTATTTTTTCAGGAAGCAAGTCTTTAAAACAATGCTACTGCCTTCGATTTTGCAATCTACCTCTTCCGGGTTTTCTGTCAAACGGATACTTTTTACTTTTGTGCCACGTTTGATTACCATTGATGATCCTTTAACTTTCAGATCTTTGATTACAGTTACCGCATCACCGTCTTGTAGTTCAGCTCCATTACTATCTCTGGGGGTATCGTCTTGTGCTGCCTCTTCTTCAATATTTGAAAATTCAAAACCGCAATCGGGGCATACATACAATGATCCGTCGAAGTAAGTGTTGTCCATGTTGCATTGCGGACAATTGGGAATCTCGCTCATAAATAAATCTTTTTTAATTGGGCTGCAAAGGTAGTGATTTCTGGTTAAGTTAACAAGCCGTCGGTTGAGTTTGACATTGGATACAGGTGTGATTATGATCAGTTGTTAGTTGTGTGTTTTATCTGTGTGGGTAGGCGTAATTGTGAAGTTTTCAACCTTATATCCACCCGGCTTATAGGTAGGATGCGGATGCCATCCAACTATACCGAGCATAAAGAAGAAACCAATAATATAGGCTATCGTAACATGCCATCCGTTTTTTAAATAATTGAAGGTGTTTTTCAATTCGGGATACATATTGGATAAGGCTACTCCTGCAGAGGAACCGAACCAAATCATTGAACCGCCAAAACCAACAGCGAAAGAAACGACGCCCCAGTCGTATCCTCCCTGATCAAGACAAATTTTTGTAAGCGGAATATTATCAAAAACAGCTGAAATAAATCCTAGTACAAAGGCTGAATGCCACGATGCAGGAGGTAATTCTTCGACCGGTACTAAAGAAGCACTTGTAACGAGCGATAGCAGAAATACAGTCCCTTTCCATGAATTTCGTATTTCACTCCAGGGTGTTTGGCGGAATAAGGCCCCTGTAAGGATGGCAATCCATACGCCAATAGCCGGAATATCAAATAGATAATTGGTTAGGATTGCACCGGTAAGAATCAGGATGACAATAATTATCTTACCCGTATCGATTTGAATGCTCTTAACAGGTCCTTTTATTATTTTCTGGATTCGCAGTTGCTGTACAGAGCCAATTACCCCAAAGATACAGAATGCAACAGCCGAAGCAACAAAAGCATGTAAAACCCATATCGGATTAACGCCATCAATCCACATTAGAGTAGTGGTGGTGTCCCCGACAACACTACCGGCGCCACCGGCATTACTTGCTGCGATTATAGCAGCAAGATATCCAATATGTATCCTGCCCTTAAAAATCACTTTTGCAATGGTGCCTCCGATCATGGCCGCTGCAATATTATCAATGAAAGACGAAATAAACATGATCAGGAAAAGCAGTATAAGCCCGCCTTTCCAGCCCTGGGGTAAAAGTTGTAATAATGCATCCGGTATGCGGGATTGCTCAAAATGCCGGGAAAGAATAGCAAAACCAAACAAAAGTCCCATCAGGTTTAGCAAAACCCGCCATTCGCCCTCATTTTCTGCACCGCCAAAAAAATGTTCATATACCTGAAATCCCGGATCAAAGAGCAGTTTAAACGAGAGGATCGCACTCAGACCTGCAACAGCCACAATCATGGTATGGTTATGAAAAAAAGCAACACAGGCAAGGGTTAGCCCAAATAGGATAAACTCAACCCGCACAGAGCCGATAGAAGGGATTGAGGAATTCTCCGGAGCCTGAAGTATAGCCGGGATTAAAAGCAAAACCAACAAGGTGAGCACTTTTCTGAAGCCCTGGTTTTTAAAGCTTAGTATTGGGTTTTTCATACTCTGTTTTATCAATAATGGTATTTAATCAGAATATTTATTAACGCAGAGGATTTTAAGTTCTATACGATGCTTTCAAATAAAACAATTAATGAAAGAAAAAGGCTGGATACATTTATAACTTAGAATGAAAAGATAAAAAAGGGACTTATACTTCGTTTGATTTTAACTGAATTTTAGATCCGGCCTGCAACCAATCATCAAATACCTTACGTCTAACAGTTGAATTCAGATTGCAAAAGAGGGTAGAATTCAATTTTTGCAGCTGCATTTGCTTTTGCTATTGTGTAAAACATATTATCATGTAAAAGAGATAATAAACATATACCACTATGAAAACAACATCTAACATTAGTCAACTGAGACGGATATCGTGGGTAATCCTGTTTAGTATTATTTTCCCGGCAGTGTTGAGTGCAGCATCTTTAGGTAGTGTGAAAGGTCGTATCGTTGACCGGAAAAGGCAGCCGGTGGAATTTGCTACCGCAGCTCTGTTGCGTGCCAATGATAAATCGTTGGTAAAAGGGAGTGTCAGCAACCGTTCGGGTGAATTCGTTATAGAAAAAGTGGTTCCCGGCACTTACATTGTTACCGTTACTATGTTGGGATACAATAAAGCAGAGACGGAGAAATTTGAAGTCGGATCCAATGCTAAGGTAGAGCGTACTATTGTCTTGAATGAATCGACACTACAACTGAAAGAGACTACTGTGGTGGCGAAACGAAAATTCATCGAGCAGCAGGCTGACAAAATGGTGATCAATCCCGAAGCTTCGATTACGACCTCTTCAGAGAATGTGTACGAGATTCTCAAAAAGCTGCCGGGTGTATCGGTCGACAACAATGACAACATTAGTCTGAAAGGCAAGCAGGGTGTGAAGGTGATGATTGACGACAAGCCAACCTATCTCTCTGCCGACCAGCTGGCTAATCTGCTCAAAGGTATACAGGGTAAAAATGTCGATAAGATTGAGATTATTGAGAATCCTTCTGCCCGCTACGATGCGGAGGGTAATTCCGGTATTATCAATATCAAGACGAAGCACAATAAAGCTCCTGGATTTAATGGCAGTGTGAGTACCGGCTTTAATATCGGTAAACGTCTCGGCGAATATGCCACTATTGACATGAATGCGAATTCGGGTAAACTAAATCTTTATGGTAATTATTCTTTTTACGATTGGCGGGGATGGCACACACTGGATGGTACCCGTCGATTTACTTCTTCAGCTTTGGCAGGAGCTTACCAGAAGATTTATTCAAAACAGAATAATGATGGCAATGCTCATAATTTCAAGGTAGGAGCGGACTATTATATAGCTAAAAATCATGTTGTAAGCGTCATGTTTCGTGGTTCAAATGGTCACAATCTGAGTAAGGGTTCTTCACAGACCTCATTCTCTGATCGGAATCAGAATATAGATTCAACTATTATTACTCAGATGATTCAGGAGAATAGCTGGCGTAATTACACCTACAATGCCAGCTACAAATGGGATATAGACAGTACCGGACGTTCAATGACCGTCGATGCCGATTACGCGAAGTTTTTCTTTAAATCAATTAATGATCAGTCCAGTAGCTATTATGATAATGCCGGCAAAGATCTTAACCGTGATTTTGGATTGTTAGGAATTCAGAATGGTAATATTGACATTTTTACCGTGAAGGTCGATTATGTTCACCCGCTGAACAAGAAGATTACGATAGAATCGGGGCTAAAAACAAGTTTTGTGACGAATGATGGAAAATCTGATTTTGAAATTGATGATCAAACCGGCACAGTCTGGAATAACGACCTTAGCAAGCATGATCATTTTATTTACGATGAAAATATTAATGCGGCTTACGTTAGCGGTCGTGGAAAGTTTGGTAAAACTTCCCTGCAATTAGGATTGCGAGTCGAAAATACCAATTCCAGAGGTAACTCGCTGTCCATGAGTCGTATTGATGAGAGCCATTATACCAACCTGTTTCCGTCACTTTTCATTCAGCAAAAACTGAACGAAAACAACCAGCTGGGATTCTCTTATAGCTACCGCATAGGACGTCCGAGTTATCACATCCTCAATCCGTTTGTCTGGATACTCGACCCTTATACGTATATGAAAGGAAATCCTTTCCTGCAGCCCCAGTTTACCCATTCTATGAGTATGAATCACAGTTATAAAGGTAAGTTTATTACCACCGTGGGTTATAACTACACCAGAGATATTTTCACCGAAGTAATTCAGCAAAACGACGAAACGAAGGTGATTTACCAGACCAATGAGAACCTGAGCAATGCTATCGATATGAATGCCTCCGAAACAGCTCAACTGGAGCTGACCAAATGGTGGCGGATCAATGCTACCATAACAGGTATGTTTAAGAAGGTTACTTCCGACTTTGCAGGCGCAACGAAGTTTCAGCGTTGGAGCTATAGAGGAAATATGACCAATAGTTTCACCCTGCCAAAAGATTTCGGAATCGAGCTGTCGGGACGTTACCAGTCCAAACAGTTGTGGGGTAACTTCTATATCTATGAAAGTTATCTGGTGGATCTGGGTGTGCAAAAGAAAGTGCTGAATAACAAAGGTACGCTTAAGATCTCGGTCAATGACCTGTTCAATACCAATCGTGGTGGTGGCTATACCAAATACGCCAACGTCGATCTGAATGTAATGAATCATTGGGATAGTCGCCGTCTGAATATATCCTTCAACTATCGATTTGGTAAAGATACTTTCAGAACACGGGCAAACCGTTCTACAGCTTCAAGTGAAGAGGAGAGCAGAAGTGCTAAGCAATAAAAAAAGACAGACTCTTGATTGTGTTGTAATTTAGGTTAACTGCAATAGGGCTGTAATGTTGTGAAACGTTACAGCTTTTTACCTTCCTTACGAATTAAAAAAAGCTGTCTGTAAAAAAACAGACAGCTTTTTAAGTATTTAATAAGTGAGATTATTCAATAATGCTTGTGATAATTTTCTGATTCTCTTTATCAAAATCCACATGAATGGTATGACCATCAGATACTGTAGCACGAATAATCATCTCCGCCATTTCGTCTTCAAGATATTTCTGAATAGCACGTTTCAACGGACGGGCACCAAATTGGATATCATATCCTTTTGAAGCAATAAAGTCTTTAGCATCATCAGATATAGTTAGTTTGTATCCCAGATTTTCCACTCGTTTGTAGAACCCTTTTAGCTCCAGATCGATGATTTTGTAGATAGCATCTTTATTTAATTGGTCAAACATCACAATATCATCTACACGGTTTAGAAATTCCGGAGCAAATGCCCGGTTTAGTGCTTTTTGAATTACACCGCGAGTGAAGTCTCTTTCGTCTGCTTCAGCGGCAGATGTTGTAAAACCAACGCCTCTACCAAAATCCTTAAGTTGACGGGTTCCGATATTAGATGTCATTATAACGATGGTATTCTTAAAATCAATCCGACGGCCAAGACTGTCGGTTAAACGACCTTCATCAAGAACTTGCAACATAAGGTTGAATACGTCCGGGTGAGCTTTCTCAATTTCGTCGAGCAGCACTACAGAATAAGGTTTGCGGCGTACTTTCTCGGTCAATTGACCCCCTTCTTCGTATCCAACGTATCCCGGAGGTGCTCCCACTAAACGGGATACCGTGAATTTTTCCATATATTCACTCATGTCAATACGAATCAGAGCATCAGAAGAATCAAACAGGAATTCAGCCAGTATTTTAGCCAAATGAGTTTTGCCTACGCCTGTCGGGCCAAGGAACATAAAGGTTCCGATTGGTTTGTTGGGATCTTTCAGACCGACACGATTTCTTTGAATCGCTTTTACAATTTTATCGACAGCATCGTCCTGACCGATAATCCGACTCTTTAGCTCAGCACTCATTTGTAGTAACTTGTGACTCTCAGCCTGAGCAATACGTTGCACAGGCACCCCGGACATCATAGCAACTACCTCGGCAATTTTATCAGCATCGACAATCTGGCGGTGCTCTTTAGTTTCTTTTTCCCATTTTTCTTTAGCATGTTCGAGCTGATTCATCAGAGTCTTTTCTTTATCCCGAAAACTGGCGGCCAGTTCAAAGTTTTGTGCTTTTACAGCTCCAAGTTTTTCTGTTCTGACATTTTCAATACTCTTTTCAAGTTCCTCGATATCTTTGGGTACTACAATATTGGTAATGTGTACACGGGAACCGGATTCATCCAGAGCATCAATAGCTTTGTCTGGAAAATTACGGTCACTGATATAGCGTTCGGTCAGCTTAACACAAGCTTGCAGAGCTTCAGGGGTAAAGATCACATTGTGGTGGTCTTCATACCGTTCTTTAATATTATTCAGAATTTGTAGAGTTTCTTCCGGTGTTGTCGGGTCAACCATGACTTTCTGGAAACGACGTTCCAAGGCTCCATCTTTCTCGATGTTTTTACGGTACTCATCCAAAGTTGTAGCACCGATACATTGAATTTCGCCACGTGCCAGTGCCGGTTTCAACATGTTAGCCGCATCAAGCGAACCGCCTGCCCCACCAGCTCCCACAATGGTATGAATCTCATCGATAAAAAGAATCACATTGGGATTCTTCGATAACTCATTCAAAATTGCTTTAATGCGTTCTTCAAACTGTCCGCGATATTTTGTTCCGGCTACTACAGAAGCCATATCGAGCGAAATCAGTCGTTTGTCAAATAATATACGCGAAACTTTGCGTTGAACAATACGTAACGCTAATCCTTCTACAATTGCTGATTTTCCAACACCTGGTTCTCCGATAAGTACGGGATTGTTCTTTTTGCGGCGGCTCAATATCTGTGCCAATCGCTCTATCTCGCGTTCACGTCCAACTACCGGATCCAGACGATTCTCTTCTGCGGCTTTAGTTAGATCGCTACCGAAATTATCCAGGACGGGGGTATCTTGTGTAGTTTTGGCATGGTTGATCCTGCCTGATGAGAGTCTCCATGTAAAAATTTATCTTCTGAATCATCGTCATCATCACTGAAATCAGCTCCCATGTCAAGCGGATCGCTTAATCCTTTTCCATCGATAAACTGATGCACTGAATTATAGGTGATATTATATTCACTGAATGCTTCAGCAGCCAGATTGTTATTATCTTTTAGAATGGCCAGGAAAACATGCTCTGTGTCAGTTACTTCACTTTGCATTAATCTTGCTTCCAACATACTGATCTTTAATACACGCTCTGCACTCTGGCTAACGG
>CAXXPA010000003.1:0-98819 GCA_963662365.2 Bacteroidales bacterium | reverse complement strand
GTTTCGGTTCCTTGCATCGGTTCAAGCATATCAGCCCAGTTGTTCCAAAAGTATGTGCTGCCATTGAATGAAACTTTTGCCTTAATATCATTGTCGAGCATATCATTCATGGGGATTTTGGCACCAATCAAATCAACAATTGCACTGGCCCACTGTGCTTCACGGAAATGGCCGTTGCGGTCTTTCAGCCCGGCGCGAACAGTCAGCACCAGATTACCTCCGTTTTCCACGTATTTTTTCCATTTAGCTACCAGGGTCTCGTCTACCATTTGGTAAGCCGGAGCAATAACTACCGGGTAAGATGATAAGTCCCTGTCTTCGCCCACTACATCTACAGGAGCAGAGAGCAGTTTTACCGCGTTGTAGCATTTGGTTACGTGAGCGATTTGGTTCCATTGGTAAGTTTGTGGTTGAACCGTAGTTTCCCATACATTATCCACATTATACAGAAGAGCGGTTTTGCGGGCCGCATACTCTTTGGGCATCTGAGCGTTGGGTTTGTATAGTTTGCGCAGCTCACGGATTTCCTTCATAAACTGGCTGTATTGCTGGCCACCGTTAAGCTCGGTAACGCCATCGGTACCTACCATTCCGTAGTGGAATTGCTCTCCGCCAAACAATGGTTGACGGAAACGGTAAGAGCATATAAAGTCCAGACCTCCGGCAAATGCGTTCCACAACCAGGCTCTGACTGCACCCGGATAGGGTTGTGGATTATAACTTCCCCAGTTTACCTGACCGGGTTGTAATTCCATTACGCCGGTTACTCCTTTCAACGGACGGAAGAAGTCGTTTGCATAAGAGATTCTCCACGGATCGCCCAATCGGAATCCCTGATCGCCCACACCTTTGGTATAACCAGCCACAGGGTACATGGTGTATGAGATGAAATCGAGGTCCTTATTACGCCATGGGTCAACGTCGGTGTGTCCGTGCATGAAGTTACTGGTCACAAACTGCTCTTTGGCAACATTGGCTTTGATAACGTTAAATTGCATGGAAACAAAGGACGCACATTCATCCGCACTGAAACGTTTGAAATCTACCACCGAAATAGGACTCGCGATGCCGGAGTAAAGTCGTTTATCGTTTGGTATTTCAATCTGGCTGAAATCTGAATAGATGGCAGACCAGAAAGCTGTTCCCCAGGCCTTGTTCAGGTTATCGATGGTATTATATTTTTTCTGAAGCCAGATGCGGAAGTTGGCTTGCGAAGCCGGGCTGTAGTCGTAGGTTCCGTAGTGAGACGGTTCGTTGTCGATTTGCCATCCCCAGATGCGTTTGTCATTGGCGTAGTGTTTGGCCATCGCTTCAACGACCTTAGTGGTAAGTTCACGGTATTTGGCGCTCGACCACGAATAGTGTTCGCGGGTACCGTGCTGACCGGTTTGTCCGTTCTGCATTTCTACCAGGATCTCGGGATATTTGCGGGTCAGCCATACCGGAGGAGTTGCCGATGGAGTACACATGATGACCTTGAGGTTGTGTTTAGCAGCCAGTTCCACTGCTTTATCCAGCCATTTGAAGTCGTACAGGCCTTCTGTAGGTTCCATTTGTCCCCAGGCGAATTCGGCCATGTGGGTAAACTCAAATCCCATATCGGACATTTTCTTGAAGTCACGGTCCCATTGTGCCGGATCCCAGGCTTCAGGGTAGTAGTAAACACCGGTTTCTACCATTTTTTCGGGTTTGAAGAACTGCTTCTGTGCCTGTGATGCCAGACCACAGGTGAGAGCCAAACCCATCAGGAGTGTTTTTTTCATGTGGTAATTGAATGATTAAGTGTGTGATATTTTTAAGAGAAACAAATGTAAGAAAAATTGAATGATTGTTACAAGATGATATAGGCTGATTTCTTTCTTAAATTAGAAAAAGCATAGTTAGCACATCTATTTGGCACTATACGATAAAATCTCCTAAATTTGCGTCCTCATTTTTGCATAATTGTTTATTGTCAATTCATAAATTGTAAATCCATACGATGTTTTCCTTATTCAAAAAAGACTTTTTCTCTCTGATTGGTTCCACGGTTGGGGCTATAGTTATCGGGCTTTATCTTGTAGTATTAGCTTTGTTTTTATGGGTAATCCCCGGTGAATATAATCTGGCCGATGGCGGACTTGCGGTAACGGAAACGATGTTCTTGCTTTCGTCCCAACTATTGCTCATCCTGATTCCGGCACTCACGATGCGTGTCTTTGCCGAAGAGAAAAGACAAGGTACCTGGGATATGCTTCGTGTGCGTCCCATCAGTAGCGGGCGGATCGTGTCGGCTAAGTTTATGGCTGTTTTTGCAACGGTTTCGTTGGGTATTCTGCTGTCGGTAGTTCATCCGGTACTACTTTCCATCTTTAGTTCTCCGGTTGGAAATATTGACTGGGGGGTAGTGATTGGTTCTTACGGAGGATTGTTGTTGCTGGCGGCTGCCTGTACGGCGGTAGGTATATTCGCATCTTCAGTTTCAGCCAATCAGGTCGTGGCCTTTGTAATTGCTCTGCTGATTAACGGATTTCTCTATTACGGATTTGAATTGTTAAGCGGAATTTCCGGACTCTCCTTCTTCCAGTCGTGGTCAGATGTGTTGAGCCTTACAGCCCGCTATAAATCATTGCAACGCGGTGTCATCGATACCCGTGATCTCTTTTATTTCCTTTCCCTGTTTTTCCTCTTTATCCGTGCGACGGCATTTTATCTTGATAAATACAAGGCAACCAAATCGTTGTTTGTCCAGGTAGGAGTGTGGGCGGTATTGCTTGTGATTTCGGGGAATTTCTTCATGCGTTTTGACCTGACTGCGGAGAAACGTTATTCGTTGTCCGGTTATACCAAATCGTTATTGGCTGGAATGTCTGCACCGGTTCAGGTGAATATTTACCTGGATGGAGAACTTAATGCCGGATTTACCCGACTGAAAAACGGAGTAGGCGAATTGATAGATGAGTGTAACAACTATTCCGGAGCCGGAATTTATTATCAATACCTGAATCCTTCAGCTCCGGCTAACGAAGCACAGCGTGAAAAGATTTACTCAAAACTGATTTCAAAAGGGATGAAACCGGTTTCCGTCAATGAGGCAGAGCGTGAAGGAAAAGTGACACAAAAACTGGTTTTCCCCTGGGCGGAAATAATCAGTGGAAAAGACACGATGCGGATTTCGTTACTTAAAACACTTCCAGGCAAAACCGGTCACGAAAACCTCAACGCTTCACTTGAATCATTGGAACTCAACTTCACAGACGCACTGCAGTGGCTAATCCGAAAAGACCCGCCGCGTATTGCTTTCCTTGAAGGACATGGAGAACTGCCGGATGTTTATATAACAGATGCATTAAATAAACTGGCAGGTAGTTACCGGATCGACCGTGGGGTAGTGGGATCTGATCCGCAGATTCTATATTCTTATAAAGTATTGGTTATAGCAGCTCCGCAAAAGCATTTTTCAGAGGCCGACAAGTATGTACTTGATCAGTATGTGATGCACGGAGGGCGTATCTTCTGGCTGGTGGATGGCACTTATGTCCCACAACAAATTCTTGCTGAAAAAGGAGAGACAACAGCAGCTGCCCTTGATCTGAACCTTAACGACTATTTCTTTAATTATGGTGTACGTATTAATCCAAACCTGTTACAGGATGCACAGTGTATCTCTGTTCCCCTGAAAGCACCCAACGGATCGGAAGAGGTATTCCCTGCCCCATGGTATTTTTCTCCGACATTGCAGGTGAATCCTTCGCACCTGATTACACAAAATATTTCAATGGTTAAAGCTGATTTTCCATCATCTATCGACCTTGTAGGTGAAGGTTCATCTGTCAGGAAAGAAGTGTTGCTGGCTACTTCCTCTCATACTAAGGTCCTGGATGTCCCTATGACGATATCTTACCAATCAGTTTACCAACAATTACCTCATGGCTATTTTGATGTTGCCGGCGTTCCGGTTGCAGTGTTACTGGAAGGGAAATTTACTTCGCTTTTCAATAATCGCTTTTTGCCTGACAGTGTTCATGGACAGACAGTCAATGAATGTCAGAATGGAAAAATGATTGTAGCTGCAGCGGGAAGCATCATCCGGAATGATATTCGTCAGGACAGGAGTGGTCAGCCTACACCAGTCCCCCTCGGCTATGTTCCGTTTATGGATATGCAGTTTG
Source organism: Bacteroidales bacterium (assembly GCA_963662365.2). GTDB lineage: Bacteria > Bacteroidota > Bacteroidia > Bacteroidales > UBA7332 > CAXXIC01. The sequence goes on along the minus strand of CAXXPA010000003.1, from coordinate 94,668 downwards.
GGAATGCTGATTTTATTGTCAATGCGGTGGAATACCTGGCGGGTGATCAGGGGAAAATCGCTTTGCGTTCGCGTCAGTTTGCACTGCGTTTGCTTGACCAGGCGAAAGTGAATGAGAAATTGACCGTTATTCAGGTGACAGCCGTGGCTGTTCCGGTCGTCTTGCTTTGTTTGATGGTGATTGGGGTGTTTATTTACCGGAAACGCCGTTATTCGCGATAAACAAAAAAACAGCGACATACCGAAGTATGCCGCTGTCAGGTAGAAGGGTTGATCTATTGAATGAGAGGGTTTTGCTTAATCATCCTACCCAGGCAGCCAGGTCAGCTTCAGGAGTTGAGATAGTGCCGATACCGAAGTTTTCTACCAATACTTTCGCTACGTTAGGAGAAAGGAAAGCAGGTAAGGTCGGTCCGAGGTTGATGTTTTTCACACCTAAGTAAAGCAGAGCCAGCAATACGATTACCGCTTTTTGCTCGTACCATGCGATGTTGTAAACGATTGGCAACTCGTTGATGTCTTCCAGTTCGAATACCTCTTTCAGTTTCAAGGCGATCAAAGCCAGAGAGTAGCTGTCGTTACACTGACCGGCATCGAGTACACGAGGAATACCACCGATGTCTCCGAGAGGCAATTTGTTGTAACGGTATTTCGCGCAACCTGCAGTCAGGATTACTGAGTCACCCGGCAAGCCTTGTGCAAATTCAGAATAGTAATCGCGGCTGTTCATGCGTCCGTCGCAACCTGCCATCACCACAAATTTGCGGATAGCGCCTGTTTTCACAGCGTCAACAACTTTATCAGCCAAAGCAAATACCTGTTCGTGAGCGAATCCACCTACGATAGAACCTGATTCGATTTCTGTAGGAGCAGCACAACGTTTTGCGTGTTCGATGATTTCAGAGAAATCTTTGGTTTTGCCATCTTCACGTGCAGGAATCACTTTCCAGCCCGGGAAACCGGTAGAACCGGTTGTGTAAATACGGTCTTTGTAACCGGCTTTATCCAATGGCGGAACGATACAGTTGGTGGTGAAGAGTACAGGACCGTTGAAGCTTTCGAATTCTTCGCGTTGTTTCCACCATGCGTTACCGTAGTTACCTACGAAGTGGCTGTATTTCTTGAATGCAGGATAGTAGTGAGCAGGAAGCATTTCGCTGTGTGTGTACACGTCGACGCCGGTACCTTCGGTTTGGGCCAACAGCTCTTCGATATCTTTCAGGTCGTGACCGCTGATGAGGATACCCGGTTTGTTGCTTACACCGATGTTTACTGAAGTGATTTCAGGATTACCGTAGCGGGTAGTGTTGGCTGTGTCAAGTAAGCCCATAGTGTCCACACCGTATTTACCGGTTTCGAGAGTCAGGGCAACCAATTCGTCAGCAGAGATGTCTGTACGGGTAGTTTGTGCCAAAGCGTGCTGGATGAATACGCTGATTTCGTCTTTTACGAAGCCCAGGTTGTAAGCGTGTTCTGCATAAGCAGCCATACCTTTCAGACCGTAGATTACCAACTCTTTTAATGAACGAACGTCTTCGTTTTTCTCTTTCAGGATACCTACCAGTTTAGCAACTGTTTCGTAGTTTTCGGGAGTACCGGCCCATTTTACCTCTTCGATTTGAGGAACTTCGATACCGGCAGCTTCTGCGATTTTCAGCAATTCAGCTTTCAGTGCTACGGCTTTGGTTACGCGGGCAGAGATGCTTTCCACGTCGAAGTTAGCATTGGTGATGGTACAGAAAAGGGCATCCAGGATGAAGTGATCCACTTCAGGTTTGTTTATTCCTTGTGTGCGCAATTGTTCGTTTACGACAGAGATTCCTTTCGATACATAGATCAATAAGTCCATGATGTTGGCGGTTTTGTCGTCTTTACCACACACGCCTTTTATTGTACATCCGGTGCCTTTAGCAGCTTCCTGACACTGAAAACAAAACATATTTTCCATTATTCGATTGATTTATTCGTTTGTTATTTATTTGATTTTTGATAATTCTGTTTGGATTACACCCATTCCTCCTTGATTACGTTTCCCTGCAATCCGACAACAATTAATTTCACCGGGATTTTGCGGGATGCCTGAGTCGTAGCCATTTGTGCGATTTGCAGCAATCCACCGCAGCAGGGAACTTCCATAATCATGACCGTGAGGGTGTTGATTTTAGCATCGTTAATCATCGATACCAGTTTGTCGATGTACACCTCCTTGTTGCTATCAAGTTTCGGACAAGCAATCGCAAGTCGTTTGCCTTTCAGATAATCACTGTGGAAGTTGCCCATGGCAAAAGCGGTACAGTCAGCAGCCAATAGCAAATCAGCATTCGTTAGGTAAGGAGCCATCGGGCTGAGCAGGTGAAGCTGAACCGGCCATTGCTGAAGCTCTGATTGTGAAGCGTATTGCACGCCTGCCGGTTTGATGTCCGGTTTGGCAAAGAATTTCGCCTGGCTTCCGGGACAACCACCACCTTGATGTCCGTGATGTCCTGCGAATGCGGGTTTGGGTTTATCCATGAGTGAGTCAATTGATATCGGTAGATTATTCTTTTTAATAAAATCGATTCCCTGTTGCAGGAATTCGTGTTGATCGTGATCTTTGAGGTGTTTGAGGTGAGCCAGTACTACTTTTTCGCCTTTCGAAGCGATGCGCTCCATCACGGCAATTTCATCGTAAGCTTCAGCCTCGCGTTCTTCGAGTTCGATAGCACCAACCGGACAATCGCCGATACAAGCCCCAAGTCCGTCGCAGTAGAGCTCGCTAATCATCACTGCTTTTCCGTTGATGAGTTGCAGTGCCCCTTCGTGGCATCCGCTCACGCATTGGCCGCAACCGTTGCAAAGCTCTTCGTTGATTTTTATAATTGTTCTCTTCATATTTTATTGTTGAGTCGTTTATATGTTGAGTTGTTGAGTTGTTGATTGGTTACTCGTCAACTTGTTTACTGATTTATGTTGCAAAGGTATCGCGGTGTTCGCTCTTAATTTGTAACCCATGTTACAACCGTCATTTTTTTCTGAAAAATTTTTTCTGAGCGAACATTTTCGGGAAACCTCTGTTCCTTTTGATGAAGCAAAGGTAGGGGAGCTTAACGGGCAAATTTGTAACCCATGTTACAACCGCCGATTTTTTTCTACTTTTGTTTTTGCAGATAAATATCGCACAGAGATGACACGGATGCTTCGCAACACGGATTTTTACAGATAAGAAAAGGATCAGTGTACATCGATTCAAATCTGTGTCATCTGCGTGCCAATAAAAAAGTAAACTATGTTTGAAACAATAATCCGTAATCCCTTGTTCAGGGGATTGAAGATAGAAGAGACGGAAGAGCTTTTTGAAAAGGGGCTTTACCAGATTAAGAAGTTCAAGACGAAAGACATTGTCGCCATGCAGGGCGAACCGTGCAACAACCTGATGATTATGCTCGAAGGAACGGTGCAGGGGCAAATGGTCGATTCATCCGGTCGGTTGATCGTGATCGAAGAGATTCCGGCGCCCTTTGCCATTGCCACGGCTTTTATCTTTGCCGAAAAGAATGAGTTGCCGGTTTCGGTGGTCGCATTAAAAGATTGCGAAATCCTCTTTGTGCGCCGTGAGGTATTTACCGATATGTTGCAGAAAAACAAGACCGTTCTGCTCAACTACCTCACCGTCATCTCCAATCGTAGCAAATTCTTGTCGGATAAGATTCACTTTCTCACTTTCCGCACCATCAAGAGTAAAATCGCAGATTTCCTGCTGAAGCGTGCTAAACAATCCGGTTCGCAAACCATCATCCTCGAAGAGACGCAACAGGAGCTGGCGGATATATTCGGTGTGGCACGACCTTCATTGGCCCGCACCTTTAAGGAAATGGAGGAGGAGGGATTAATTACCATTGAACGGAAGAAAATGACGCTGCTGGATGGTAATCGGTTGAAGAAATTGGCGATGTAGATAATACGGTAGCAATCTAATCGTAAGATATTTCTAAATTATCTATCTTTGTTTTTGATTATATTGTTATACTATTAGTTGTATTCTTGAATAAGAGCTATTCCAATTGCATATGTTTCAGTAACAAAATATATGATGAATAAGAAATTGCAAAAAGATAAACAGTTGATCAAAGAAGTTCTTTATAAAAAGCTTCTTGATTCAAATGCTTTCTGGTCTTATGAAATGAGTGACAGAAAGGATATTCCTGACCGTTTGCTTATTTCAGAAACTATTATTCACCTCGATGTTGAAGAAATTATTCAATTGTTTAATATATTCCCGAAAAATGAGATAAAGAAAGTATGGCGAGAAGATTTAGTAATTCAGGGTGATTATTATTACAATCTGAATCGACTGATGGCATGGATGTTTTTTGATATTAAAATGCCGGATAGATATATTAAAGCGACAATAACTAATCATTTCAAAAAATTGGAAAGTGAATGGAGGGATTAGCACCACATACGGAAAAAATATTTGAAGCTGTCTCAAAGTTAGAGTGCATTAAGCCTTATATACTGGTAGGAGGTACAGCCCTGTCTCTTCAAATCAATCATCGGAAAAGTGAAGATTTGGATTTTATGCGTTGGGCTACAAAAAGAGGGGAGAAAATGGAAGTTGACTGGCCTAAAATATTAAAGGAGCTGAAAACAATTGATCCGGATGTCAATCCTGATATTTTAGACTTTAACCATGTGAATTTTGAAGTACAAGGTGTTAAAATCTCATTTTATGCTGCTCCCCGCACATCGCCTGTAAAACAAAAAATAGCTTGTCTTAACAATATCGTGTTAGCAGATATTGATGCGATTGCTTCCATGAAGATGGAGGTCTTGCTCAGAAGAGCGAAATACCGTGATTATTACGATCTTTACTGCATTTTGATGGATAAGAAACCCTCAAAAATCAAGGAGATAATTAAAGATGCTTTGTCTCATTCGGAATATAGATTATCCAGCAAGGCATTACTTGCTATGTTGACCAATGGTTCTCATTTTAGAGTTGATAGTGGTTTTGAAACTTTGGAACCAAAGATTTCTACAGATTTGAAGCAAATTGAACAATTTATGAAGGATGTTGTACATAAAGCATACCTTTCAGACTAAATTCTGGTAATTTGCCGGATATTCATTGTTTTATCAAAGCCGTTTTATCAGTTTTTAATACTGGTTAAACGGCTTTTTGATGGGATACCCCGTAGTGAGGAGTAGTAGCGGATAGCCCGATCCGACGAGAGGCGGAATGTGCCCTGGTTGAAATTGAAATATATCCCTTTTCTCTGCCAAGAATCACCCCGTCTGTCATGATTTTCGGAAATTTTGTCATACTTTGTCTGACTTTGTTTGAGAAAATTATTTGGCACGGTTTTCGCTAAAAGTATTGACGTGTGCACAATGCGCACTCTTCAATTTTCAATTAACAACTTAAATAATAACACAATTATGAGCATTAAACCATTAGCAGACAGAGTGCTGGTTAAACCGGCTGCAGCCGAAGAGAAAACTATCGGTGGAATCATCATTCCTGATTCAGCAAAAGAAAAACCGCTGAAAGGTGAAGTGATCGCAGTAGGCCAGGGTACTAAAGATGAAGAAATGATCCTTAAAGCAGGCGATCAGGTTCTTTATGGCAAATATGCCGGAACTGAGATTGAGCTGGATGGCGACAAGTTCTTAATCATGCGTCAGTCTGACGTTTTGGCAATTATTTAATATGCAAAAAGAATTCACAAAGGATTTTGAGTTATTTGTATCTTCTATTTTTGATATCACTTATCATGAAATTGTAGATTTATACTATACTGTCAAATATAAGGAAGCACGTGGTATATATTCGATCAAGAAGGCAAATGGCAATACTGAAGACTTGTTAGTCGAGTATCCTGCTGGGGATTTAATTCTGAGAATGACACCTAATGCTGCAGCATATTTTCCAGAATGGCTTGAATCGAATCATATGGATGGTATGGATGTAGAAAGTTTTTTTGGTATGAAATATCAAATAGAAAAAGAGGATTAATTCAAATTTTGTATTTTATTTAAAATAATCAAATCAATCATGGCAAAAGAAATCTTATTCAATATCGAAGCCCGCGATCAACTGAAAAAAGGTGTTGACGAATTGGCAAACGCAGTAAAAGTAACCCTTGGCCCTAAAGGCCGTAACGTAATCATCGAGAAAAAATTCGGTGCTCCTCACATCACCAAAGACGGTGTAACTGTAGCGAAAGAAGTGGAACTGGCTGATCCTTTCCAGAACATGGGTGCTCAGTTGGTGAAAGAAGTTGCTTCTAAAACCGGTGACGATGCGGGTGACGGTACTACTACTGCAACTGTTTTGGCTCAGTCAATCATCGCTGTAGGTTTGAAAAACGTGACTGCCGGAGCAAATCCGATGGATTTGAAACGCGGTATTGATAAAGCGGTTACTAAAGTGGTAGAAAGCATCAAAGCTCAGTCAAAAGTGGTGGGTGACAACTACGATCAAATCGAACAGGTTGCTGCTATCTCTGCAAACAACGATGCTGTAATCGGTAAACTGATCGCTGACGCTATGCGTAAAGTTTCTAAAGATGGTGTGATCACTATCGAAGAGGCTAAAGGTATGGAAACTACTATCGAAGTGGTAGAAGGTATGCAGTTTGACCGCGGTTACATCTCTCCATACTTCGTAACCAATACTGAGAAAATGGAAGTAGAGATGGAAAGTCCTTTCATCCTGATCTACGACAAAAAGGTTTCTAACCTGAAAGAACTTCTTCCAGTACTTGAGCCGGCTGTACAAAGCGGTAAACCTCTGTTGATCATCGCAGAAGATGTTGACAGCGAAGCGTTGGCTACTTTGGTAGTTAACCGTCTGCGTGGTTCATTGAAAATCTGTGCGGTTAAAGCTCCCGGATTCGGTGACCGTCGTAAAGAAATGTTGGAAGATATCGCGGTATTGACCGGTGGTATCGTGATCTCTGAAGAAAAAGGCCTGAAACTGGAAGGTGCTACTCTTGATATGTTGGGTACTGCTGAGAAAATCACTATCAGCAAAGACAATACTGTAATCGTAAACGGTTCAGGTCATGCTGATAACATCGCTAAACGTGTGGCTCAGATCAAAACTCAGATCGAAAACACAACTTCTGATTATGACCGCGAAAAACTGCAGGAGCGTCTGGCTAAACTGGCTGGTGGTGTTGCAGTTCTTTACGTAGGTGCTGCTTCTGAAGTAGAGATGAAAGAGAAAAAAGACCGCGTTGATGACGCTCTTCACGCTACCCGTGCTGCTATCGAAGAAGGAGTAGTTCCTGGTGGTGGTGTAGCTTACATCCGTGCTATTGAAGCTCTTGAAGGAATGAAAGGTGATAACGAAGACGAAACTACCGGTGTCGAAATCGTTAAACGTTCAATCGAAGAACCTCTTCGTCAGATTGTTTTCAACGCTGGTGTTGAAGGTGCAGTAGTTGTTCAGAAAGTGAAAGAAGGTGCTGCTGACTTCGGTTACAATGCCCGCACAGGTGTTTACGAAAACCTTTTCGCAGCCGGTGTAATCGACCCTGCTAAAGTTACCCGTGTAGCTTTGGAAAATGCAGCTTCTATCGCTGGTATGTTCCTGACTACTGAAAGCGTTATCGCTGAGAAAAAAGAAGAAGGCGCTGCAATGCCTCCAATGGCTCCCGGTATGGGCGGCATGGGCGGTATGATGTAATCGACGCTTTTTATAAATAAGACACCAAACCCCGGGGCTTTCAAGGCTCCGGGGTTTATTATAAAAACAAAAAGCTGCCAGATTACTGGTAGCTTTTTTTATTAGTTCCTCAGAAGTCAGGCACAGATATGTCAGATTAGCTCTTTGCTCTCAATTCATTCTTAATACCTTCCATAGAATACAAATATGCCTTTACCGAGCCAATCAGGATCTTGGCATCTACCAGGATTGGTATGCGGTTATCGTCGTCTGTTACCCAGATATTCATATCTTCTCCTCCTTTAAAAATACTGCCTTCCACCAATAGTGCCGAGAATTTGATACAACGGAAACTCTGGTTGTTTCTGTTTTTAATGGTTTCTTTACCCAAATAGCGCAGATACAGCGGGTATATTTTCCCATCCAAAATAATTCTGACAGGAATCTTTTCATTGACTTTATGATTTTCAAAATTAACGCTGCGGCATTGATAGATTGCAGCCAAGACATCCAATACATTTCCCGAAGTCTGCAATGTATCTTTAGTAAATCGTTTTTTTGAATTCTGCACAGTTGTGTATATTTTCTTTTCCGATGGTTTGAAAACGTAGTTTTCATAAGCCTTGTATCCACCTTCGGAAGTGTTTCGTTCTGCCCAGAGCGTATGAAAGCTATTTATATCGACATATGATTTAAAGGAGTCACGGACCTTATACATCCAGTCATATTTTTTGATGCTGTTGCCGATAGCCTCAAAATAATAAGCCTGATTTCCTGCAAAAGTTTTTTGTTGAACGGTAAATTGGACTTCACCTGCATGAATCCATACTACACCCCAATTGTAATATGCATGATAAGTGAGTTTCTCGCCAGGGGTAAATGGTCTGTTTTGAGCTTTAGATATTGTTAAAGATAAGAATATCAGTATGATAATCCATTTGTGTCGGAGTTTGTTAATTGAGTCCATAATATTTGCATGTTTAGAGCTTTCCGGTTTCAAAGGTAGGCTGATCCTGTTTAAATGAGATGAATTCAAAAGAGGAATGGTTGTTAAAATATAATAAATATTATATTGCGCTTCATCTGGATTAAACCTATCTGATTTTGTCCGGTCTTAAAGACAAGATCCTCACTCGTGATATGGGATATAATGATCGTAGAGGAAATGTCCCTGATTTTATAATCGAAATAGGTTTTTAGTTTTGATATAGGTCTGCAAACCGCAAAAGAAGCTTAGGCTTCAATTGCGGTTTGTTTTTTGTATATATTATCAGGAAAAGAAGAGGTTGAGGAAGTTCAGGTGGTATATTTCTAAGATACTTCAATTTTGAGTATCATCTTTGTTTTTTCATCAATTCTGAACCTGTTATCACTTCGTTCTCCTACAAGCCAGATAATTTTTTTTTCTGAGCAAAGTACCAGAGCCTGCTCTTTCTGAACCAGACTGAATTTATGGTCTGAGAAATAATCGCTGAGCTTTTTACTTCCTTTCATGCCGAATGGCACAAAACGATCTCCTGTCTGCCAGGGACGCAATATCAGCGGAAATGTTATCTTAGCTGCATCAAAACAGGCAATATTTTTATTCCCGGGAATAATAAAATTCTCAGCTGAAACAATTTCGAAATGCAATGGAATAGAAGAGTGCAGCGGCATATCCGGTGATTCGATGGTTATTATGCCGCATTCATTATGATCTGATTTTTCGATAATCAACTCTTCCCTGTCTTTTATCAGGCGATAGCCGGCAGAGAAAAACTGTTTGCCGGGCAGTCCATCCAATGCCTGTAATACCTCCTCGCACACAGTGCTGTTGAAACCGAACGGATTCAGTAGCTCAAATAACAATGTTTTGGCGAAAGGACTATCTTTCAATGCATGGATGGAGATCAGTGTTCTTCCTTCTTTAAAACGGGAAATTGCTGAACGTTGTTTTTCTATTTCAGAAAAATAAACTTCAGCAGTATCATTCAGGTATTCTGCTGTTCTGAGAATAGAACCTTTGACAGAAGGATTGATTTGTTCCAGTAAGGGCAATATTTCCAGCCTTATCTTGTTACGGGTATAGAGCGTTTCACTATTGGTACTGTCATGTACAAATGCCAACTGATGAAGGTTTATATAATCTTCCACCTCTTTCCGGGTAACGCATAGCAGTGGACGGATAATATATCCATTACGGGGTTTCATGCCGCTGAGACCTCGGATACCGCTGCCCCGAATCAGATTTAGCAGGAAAGTTTCCGCTGCATCGTCACTATGATGTGCTACGGCTACGACATCGGCGTTGTATTTGATTCGCAGCTTCCCGAACCAGTCATAACGCAAATCCCGGGCTGCCATTTCGATAGAGATCTTTTGGTCGGAAGCAATTTCTTCAGTCTTAAAATCAATCACTTCCAGTGGTACATTCCACTCTCTGCAAACGTTTTTTACAAATTCTTCATCCCGGTTCGATTCCTCCCCCCGAAGATGAAAATTGCAGTGTGCTGCGATACAATCGTAGCCTTCATGTACCAACAAGTGTAAAAGGGCTACCGAATCGGCACCACCGCTTAATCCTACAATCACCCTGTCCGGATTTTTAAGCAGATAATGTCTGGCAATGAATTGTTTTACTTTCCTTTGCATGATTGCATTCTTCTTTGAATACAAAGGTACATTGTTTTTCTGAGTGTCGGATGCTTTCTGTTCTATCAGAGGGATCGATCGTTTTAATATCTTTTCTTGTTTCGGGGCAGGAAACCGTCTTCCGAATATTTGTTGTTGACATTCCAAAACAGCCAGCCATTGTAGCCGGCCTTGTAAACAGCATTTATCTGTTGCCTGATTTGTTCTGCTCCATATTTCTGGTAATTGCCTTCACCTAATGAATCGTCAGTAAAATCCTGCAGGTATGGGCGTAACTTAGCCCTGTAGGTCTTTACGGCGTTAATTCTTGTTTTAGCTCTCGTAATTGCATTATACACAACACCGTAAGGATCCAGGTCTGGCTTGTCAAAAGTTACATCGTTTACCATTTGCCCTAAAGCATAGTGTGACGGGTAAATCATTGGCGAAAGATAATCTACGTCTTTACCTATGTACTCCAGATATTGTCCGATACCTTCTTCGTCAGCCGGACTTTCGCATATAATACCAAATACATCGGCCGAAATTACTGTGTGGGGCATCTGTTGGCGTGCAAAAGAAAGAAACTGGTCTATCACCTCATATTTGGAGAGCTTTGTATTTCCATAATCAATGGCTGAGAGGTCTCCATTTCCCGTGAAACGGACATAATCAAATTGTATTTCGTCGAATCCCAGTTTATTAGCTTCCTTTGCTATGTCCACGAGATATTGCCAGCATTCCCTGTTATATGGATTGAGCCAGGATTGTTCGTCCTGATCTTTCCAGATGCCACCTTTTTTATTCTTCATGGCCAGATCTGGCCTTTTTACGGGCAATACAGGATCTTTAAAGCATACAATTCGTCCGATTACACGAATATTATTTTTATGGAACTCTCTTAAGATGTGAACCGGATTGTATTTAGCCTTCCAGTTTTTTAGTCTTTTCACCTCGCTTACTGATGAAGGGTAACTGACCAGGCCGTCGTCTTCTTTTACATCGATTACGTAAGTGTTTATTTCTGTGCGGTTTGCCAGGTCTATGAAATGTTTCAATGTCTTTGGATTACCTACGTTCCAGCCTGAAATATACAGTCCCCTGGTATAGTCGGATGTCGATGTTTTTGATTGAACATTATTCGATGCATACGAATATTGCAGAAACACAATGCTTATAAATGTTGCGATTGAGCAAAGGGTTGTTGTTCTTTTTCTTATTTCTCTCATAGATAAAATATAAATTGAATATCCGGATAACCACCTATTAATCTATCTGTAGAATGTGGATGTTACTTTAATGTTTCAAATGATAATCATAGAATAGGACGCGGATTCTCGCTGATATGGCGGATGAGAAATTGTTAATCCGTATACATCCGCTTAATCTGCGTAAATCCGCGTTCCATTCTATTTCTATATGAATTGACGTAAATGAATATCCGGATATTGACCTGTTAATCTATAGTCATAGTTAGACATTAGGCCGATAAACGGATATTCAATAAATATAAATTGAGCGTAAATATACGAATGTCCTGAGTTTTTATTTACAGGTTCGCTTGCATTAAGGCCGATTTTATGCAAAAAGAATCAGGCTGCCACAATTTGTTTTTTTGAGGCAGCCTGTGGGTAGTGTTGTTTACCGGTTCCTAAACAGAGTACTATTCCATGAAAGTAACAGTTCCGGTTTCAATGTCATAGAATGCTCCTACAATCTTCAGTTTACCTTCTTTGACCATTTCATGCAGAATCTCGCTTCTTTCGTATAATTCTTTGATTGTTTTCTTTACGTTGTTTTTTGCTGTTTCATCAATCACCTTTTCTCCTGATACATTAGTTGCCAGTGCCGGTTTTATCTGATCGAGCAAATGAGTGAGATTGCCCAGTTTGACATTTTCAACAGCGCCGGTTACCGCACCGCAATGATTGTGTCCCAGTACTACGATCGTTTTAGCTCCTGCGTGTTCTACCGCATATTCCATGCTCCCTAAAATATCCTCGTCTTCAATGTTTCCCGCAACGCGGATTGAGAAAATATTTCCGATTCCCTGGTCGAATATAATTTCCGGCGGTACTCTGGAGTCCATACAGGTCAAAACGGCAGAGTGAGGCTTTTGTCCTCCCTTGGTTTCTGCAATCATTTGTTTATAGTTCGTATTTTCCTGTTTGTTCAGAAGAAAGCGTTTGTTTCCGTTTTTCAGTTCCCGGATTGCATCCTCAGGAGTCTTGATGTTATTGCGTGCGATTTTGTGGATGCTGTTTTTTTCGACCGGTTGATTGTTTTGTTTGATGTTCACACCATAACATAATGTCATACTGAGAACTGAACTTGTCAAAAGAAGTGTTTTTAGTTTTTTCATACGTCATTGTTTTTTTAGTTTTTGCTACGTATGGAACTTGCATACAACGTCATGCTCTTTGGTGAACATTTGTGCATGCTCGTTTCATTAGTTGAATGTTTTATCTGAATAAAATAAGATGCCGGATAGATAGTACTTATAATTGACCGGTTTCAGAATGATATTGAAGAGTCAGGGGGCTTGTTGATAATGCGAGGATTGTAATGCATTTTCTTTCAAATTGTCTTGGGATAGGTAGCGTATAGTAACTACCCTTTGTTGATTTCGGGTGCAAAGGTCATAAATGTAATCCAAATACGCAACCAAAATTCAAAAAATAATCCCGATCTGCTATCAGACCGGGATTACTATGAGGTAACAAATTAGTTGTCTATGCTACTTCCGGGAGCATAGGTCTCATCTTTTTGATTCTTCTGCTCAGGGTTGATCATCTCCATCAGTTTAAGGCCAAGCAAACCATCAATGGCATTGCCGCTACCGTTTCCGTTGGCACCACCGATCAGGATATCCGGGATAAGCTTGATATTGCCTTTCGACAGTTCCTCGGTAATCTTGTAACGGGTAAAGTTTTCTCCACCCAATGCGTTCACGGCAAGTTCATATGCCTCTGCTGTTGACTTACCGACAGCCAGGATTTTACCTGCTTCCGCAGCTCCGGTGAGTGATATCTGTTCTGCTTCGGCAGCTGCTTTCAGTTTGATAGCTTCCGATTCTGCCTGTGCACGTGCTTTGGTCGCTTCAGCCTCTGCGAATGCACGCATCTTTGTCGCTTCGGATTCTGCGCTGACAGCAAGTTTGACACTGGTTGCATCACCTTCCGATTTTTTCACTGTTGCATTAGCTGTACGTTCGGCGATTTCCACACTTTGTTGAGCTCTTACGATATCCTTTTGCATATCTGCGATAGCAGTCTCTTTTTCTACGCCCTGACGCGTCTCCTGTGCTTTTTTCTGCGTTTCGTAAGTAACTTTTTGTTCTTCTGCAATCTTACGGTCGGTCAGGGTTTTCATCAATGATTCGGGTGGTACAATATCACCGATCAGGGTATCCACTGCATTCACGTTATATTCATCCAATACCGTCTTGATATGCGTTTTTGCCGATTCCTGACGCTCCTTACGGGTGCTGAGGAATGCAATCACATCACTATCCTGGGCCGAGTTACGGAAGTAGTTCCCGATTGTAGGTTCTAGCACCTGTGATACCAGGTTCACCATATTTCCGAAGCGGGCAATCACTTTAGGTGCCTCTGTTGTCGGAACGTGGATAATCTGAGCCACATCCAGATTGAAGGGGAAACCGTCTTTTGAGCGAACGGTGATAGTTGAAAGATTTTTATCCAGATTGTGCGCTTCGCTGCGGGCAGCCGCCCAGTTCAATACCAAATTGGTGGTTGGTACCAGTTCCACTTTCATGATATACTTGTTGATTGGGTATTTACCCGGGCCAAGCGGTTCCATCCAGACTCCCTTACAACCCTTCCCTACGATATTCCCATGTTTGAAATCACTTCCGGTGAGGTCACTGCCTTCTTGTCCGATATAAGAGATGACCACACCGACATAACCGATTGGAATCTCTGTCATTGGAATCTCTTCTATTTGAACAGCCCAGGGGTTAAGGTTGTAGGAACCTGCCAGAATTACCTGCGGTTGCAACCCTCTGTTACCGCCGTTACGGATAAAGGCGTCAAAGTCCTGGAAATTATTGTGGCCTTCCACCAGTTTTCCTGCAATTTGTCCGGCTTCAATGGGCAGACCGTCGAGCGTAGTGATAATCCCCACCATACTTTCCTGGATACGTACCATGTCGGTTACAGAAATTTGAAACAGCATGGTATTGATACGATAGGAGCCTGCTGTGATGTAGGCTGTCTGACGTCCGCGCTGACCGCCATTCATCAGAAACTTTTCTGCATCCTGATAGTTATCGCACTCTACCCGTTGTGCCAAAATATTACCAGTCGGTATTTCGGAGCCATCCTTGGCCAGCACCAATCCGATTTTCCCTTCGGGGATAATGGTAAAACCTTGCATTGTAACGTCGTATTGCCATACCCACATGCCGAAATACATTCCCGGTGCAAGGGCCTTTGCCTGAAAACCGGCTTCTCCTTTTGTGGCGATAATACGTCCGTCCGGTAACTCTTTATTCAGACCGAACAATACAAACTTTTTCGTCACAAGCCCGATCTTGTCTTCAGGGACAATGACCGTACCAAAAAGAAAACGTAGAATGTACTTGTACAGTACAATGCTTAGTACCAGTGGAATTACCCACCAAAAACTCATCAAAATTTCCATAATAATTGATTGTGTTTAAAAAATGATATTTTATTTCTGTTTGTGCTGTCTCTTTTTGAGGTTTGTATCACATTTCTGTAGATATAATTCCTCCAAAAATACAAAAACAATTTAACTACAACAGACAAATATTATTCAAACAACACAAAAATACACATATGGGGCTTTGTTTTCACTTTTATTATTCCGGGATATCCTGTTGTTGGTAATAAAACAGGAAAACTCTCTCTTATTTGTTTTGTTTTATTTCAAAAGGAATACTGTGAAACGAGCATGCACAGGCGTTCACCAAAGAGAATGACCATATATGCGAGTTCCAGGTGTAGCTAAAACAAAAATTATTATAGACACATGAATAGTCTGATTATTTGGGGAATACTGAGTGTTCCGATTGTCATTTTATCAAGGCGGACACTATTTCATATACGTAGTCACGGTTTTTACCGCTTTTTCAGTTGGGAATGTATGGCGGTATTGATAGCCATGAATTACAGATACTGGACGGTAGATCCGTTTAGCCTCCGGCAAATTATATCGTGGATACTACTAACAGTCTCAATTTATCCGGTGATGGCCGGATTTGTTCTTTTCAGGAAACAAGGAAAAATAGGAGAGGGGCGTAACGATGATCGTCTCTTTGCTTTTGAGCAGACGACCGCGCTGATCGAGACCGGCATTTATAAATACATCCGGCATCCCATGTATTGCTCGTTGCTTCTGCTTACATGGGGGATATTTTTCAAACATACCTCGGAGATGATGTTATTTGTAGCCTTGCTTGCGTCCGTTTTCCTTTACCTGACCGCCGTATTCGATGAAAAGGAATGTATTGCATATTTTGGCAATAAATACAGGGATTATATGAAGCGAACGAAACGATTTATTCCGTTTGTTTTATAGGAGGGATATCTTATCACGGTAAAGTACAAACCCCTCATTCCGGCTTTTGTTAAACCGGAACGAGGGGTTTGATTTGAATATAATACAGGTCTGAATCACCCGGTACTTTTTAATCCGCCTGAAATGGCTGTCGTAATCATCAGCAACAGGGTTAGCAGTTGATCTGCTTTTTCCGGAGAAGTCTCTTTCATCGCTCTCCATTCCTTCAACTTGTTGATCTGAAGTTTATGCAAGGCGTTAAGTGGCTTTTCGCGTCTTTTTACATTATCCAGCAAGCTGACTCTTCGGATGTTTGTGTTTTCACCCAATAATGCAGCTACCTGTTTGACGCACTCCGAATACTCAGCCAGAATCATATCCATCAACTCTTTTCGTACCTGTTCGTCTTTTACCAGATTGGCATACGATTGCATGATTTCCGGATCGGCATTGAGCAGATTCGTTTCTACCTGAATCAGTGTATAATGCAGGAACGGCCACTTTTTAGCATATTCCCTGATTTGATTGAATAGTTCCGGGTTTTGCTCCTGCATATTCTTTAGCCCGGTACCTACCCCGTACCAGCCGGTTAGTTTGAAGCGGGATTGATTCCAGCTAAATACCCAGGGTATGGCGCGTAGATCGGTCAGGCTTCGTTTGCCGGTACGTCTTGATGGACGGGAGCCTATCTTACTCTGTTCCAGGACATCGATAGGGGTAGCTTCACTGTAAAACTGAATAAAATCGGGATGATTGATCAGCTTTTGGTAATGATTCAAAGTAAGTTCTGCCAGATGCTCAATCGATTTTAAAGGATATGCGGATTCCTCATTTTTAAATCGTCTCAGACCTGTTTGAAGGGCTGTCCCTGATAACAACATCTCCAGGTTGAAGGTGGCATTCAGCAGGTTGGCAAACTGCTGGGCAATGGCTTCCCCCTGAACCGTCAGTTTGATCTCTCCGCTGACACTTCCCTGCGGCATACTTTCCAGAAAGCGGTGATATTTTCCACCGCCCCGGCTGATCGTACCACCGATGCCGTGGAAAAAGCGCAGTTCAATGTTATGCTTGTCGGCAATAGTGGTCAGGTTCTTCTCTGCTTCGTAAATATTCCAACGACTGGCCATGATCCCACCGTCTTTGTTGCTATCGCTGTATCCCAGCATCACTTCCTGCACAGGAGGCATCAGGCGTTTGTGTTTCTGAGTCATCGGATGTGCCAGGAATGCATCGAGTATTTTCTCCGATTCTTTCAAATCTTCAATGGTTTCAAACAAAGGTACCACCTGGATAGGAACATTGAGTATTCCCACTTCCCGCATAAACAGATATACGATCAGTAGGTCGCTTAGTCCTCTGGTCATACTGACGATCAACGACCCGATGCCTTCGTGGCCGTATTGGTCGATATGATCTTTCAGTACCCTGAAGCAGGCCAGCACCTGATCAGCTTCATGCTCGAGCGGTTCGCCTTTCACTACAAACGGACGATTGCTCTTTAACTCTTCGGTAATAAAAGCGACCTTTTTTTCTTCATCCCATTCCGTAAAACTGGCATCGGGGAAAGCGGCTTTCTGTAGCATTTGCTCCAATGCTTTACTATGGAAATCGCTGTTTTGGCGAATGTCCAGTTTGGCCAGGTGGAATCCGAAGCATTGTACCTGACGTTCTACCGGAAAGAGGAGTTCTTCCACGATCTGCATGCCGCCAATTTCCATGAGGCTTATTCTGAGCAGGCGTAAGTCCTTCTGCAAATCCGCTGCAGACGGATAGTAGATCCACGGGGAATGTTTAACCCCGTTTATCGTATTTTCCAGTTTTAGCGACATGATATTGAGAAACTGTCGCCAGGGCTCGCGCGGATTGCGGTTTACCGCATTCTTACCGGCTTCGCCGAAATATTGTTTCTGATCTTCAATAGCTATCGAAAGAATGGCGGGTACCGGATTTTTTGTCTCGGAGAAGGTAAAGTGTGCCGCCAGCTCCTTTAATTGTTTTTGAAGTAAATGCAATGCTTCTTTCCGGTGTTCAATGAGTGTGCTTTGAGTAACCTCCGCTGTCACATAAGGGTGTCCGTCACGATCACCACCTACCCAGCTGCCAAAATCAATAACCGGGTAATGCTCGGGCAGACTTAATTTTTTAGGGTTAAATCCGAAGGACTTCCAGGTAAATTTAAGTCGCTGATCGCTGATTTTTAAAGCTTCCGGGAAAACGCGGCTGAAATAGTGCATTACGTTGCTGCGCTCCGATGTAACCTTGGGTTTTTCCAGATACACCTCGCCACTTCGCCACCAACGCTCCAGTAATGTTTTGATACTGTCGTCTATCGTAGCCTTTTCCATGACAGACCAGATAACGTTCTCCTTTTTCACCAGCAACAGGTACAATTCCCGGTGCAATTCGAGAATCGAAATCCGTTTAGCTTCAGTAGGGTGGGCTGTCAGTACAGGCATAATGCGCAAAGTGGGTAATAGCTTTGCTATTTGTTCTTCACTGACTCCCTGATCTTTCCACTTTTCAAAGGTTTCACTCCAGGAGCCACGGATGGCCGAAGCCCCTACTTTATTTTCCACTTTTCTGCGGAATTGTACGGCCGAGTTTTCTTCAACCAGATTCATCAGTTGAAACAAAATACTCAATGCCTGAATCAGTTTCTCATCCGGAACTTCCGATTTTGAGTCTTTATTCTCAAATCTGGATTCTTCCAGCAGCGATAATATTTCAGCAACAGAGTTCTCGTTCAGATCAACGAGTACCTGTTCGAAATAGGAGACCAGCGAATGCAGGTCTTCCCGGATTTTTTGCAATCCGTCATCTTCAATTTGCGTCTTTAACCGTTTTTTTTCAGATAATGGTTCTTTCATATTCTTTTTTCTATCCTTTTGCAATTATATGCACCGAAATTGGTTAAAAAGATAATTGCTTTCCAAAAATAGTGAAATTGATGCAGAACAGGAGACTTCCTTACCTGAAATGTGCAATTGAATATAAAAAAGTGTGTCAGTTATCGGTAAAGCGTGGTTTTACTTGTTTTAAATAAAGAATATGTCGTGTAACCCGGTTATGGCTGCACCGGTTTTATTTTCCAGAGATGAGTTCAGGGAAGAGGTGCTCCGAAGAGACTCTTTTTGAGGCATTATTTGCGGCAATTCAGTATTACGCTTGTTTCAACTTTTCAATATCGAATTTTACCATTTGCATAAAAGCTTTGGTCACCCGTTCCGCTCTTTCCGGATCAGACATTAATTCGGGAAGTATAGTAGGGACAATTTGCCATGAAACCCCGAATTTGTCTTTAAGCCAGCCACACTGGATTTCTTCGCCTCCTTCGGAGAGTTTTTCCCAATAGTAATCAATCTCGTCCTGTGTATCGCAGGGAATTTGAAACGATATGGCTTCGTTGAATCTGAATAACGGACCACCGTTTAAGGCGGTAAAGGATTGTCCGTTTATCCGGAATTCAACAGTCATCACGGTTCCTTCTTTCTGGCCATGAATCTCAAAACCCTCTTTACCATACCGGCTGATGCTTTCAATTTTCGAGTCTTTGAAAATAGAGGTATAAAAGAGTGCTGCTTCCTCGGCCTGGTTATCAAACCAAAAGCATGGTGTGATTTGATTTGTCATTACGCAGGAATGGATTGTTGATAATTGGTTTCTGCATATTTCTTGAAATTGTTCAGAATAGCCTGCCATCCTGAAAGTTGCATTTCAACCGAATGGGTATCTTCAGCTTCAAAGATTTCAATGAGTTCAGTCAGGCTATTCATGTCTGAAAAGATAACTTTTACTTTCCTTCCGTCAGCAATGGTGTAGTTGATTTGTTCGTGGAAAATGACCTCGTCATAAATGCCTTCAAAATCAAAACCCATAGTTCCGTCTTTCGACTCCATTCTGTATTTGAATTTCCCCCCTGTGCGGAGATCGTTTTCTGCCCGTGGAGTATGCCAGTTATCAGACGCGTTATTCCAGCTAACAATGTCTTCGGGAGACGTCCAATACTTCCAAACCAGAAGTATCGGAACATTGATCTCGGCCTCCACTGTGATATAGGTCTTTTCAGTCGGTTCCATCTTGTATTTTACTTTTCGGTACAGTTAAACATCCATTGTATACCAAACTTGTCGGTGCAACTGCCGTAATAAGAGCCCCAAAACATATCCTGCAGTTCCATGGTAATTACACCGCCGGCAGATAATGCAAAAAACAGTCGTTTGGTTTCTTCTCTTGTATCGGGTTCAAGACTGATATGAACATTGTTTCCGAAATTCACTTTAAATCCCATGGATTCAGGAGAGTCAGTTCCCATCAATACATGTCCGCCAATAATTGGCAGTTCGATGTGCATAATCAGGTTCTTGTCTTCTTCGCGCAGTGGGGGCATGCTTTCCTGTGGCGGAATATCACTGAAACGGGCAATGCCACCACCGCTGAATTCTCCACCAAAAACCGATTTGTAGAAATTGAACGCATCCTCCGTATTACGGACAAAATTGAGATATGTGCTAACCCGTGCCATGTTTTATTATATTATGTTGTAATACAATAAAACAATTAGTTGATGCATTTGGTTGCATTAGGTTGAACGGAAACGCCCAGACAATGTCATAGGTATCATACCCATGCATTTCTACAAACTCCTTGTTATTGTACTTCCGGTGTTGTAAATCCGGATTATCGCCTACTTGATATGCCCACGGCAAGCCATACCTCCCGGTCGTCACTCAGGTGATCACGACGATAATAGAAATACTGCGGTGATACGAGGTTCTCCACATACCCCTCGTTATCAGTTATATCTTTTTCGGAATTCAATTCTTTGTAATACAAGGAAAGGCGGAGGCGCATCCGCCTTAACCAATATTCCTATTCTACGGTTTCATATCCGGCTCCTCAGGAGCATTTTTTAAAACTAAGTTTTTTGGTTTTTTTGTAGAATCTAATAGTAATTGATCTAAATAATTGGGATCATACCAATCATCCCATGGCATTAAGGAATGATAAGCATTTAAAAACTCCTCAATAATTGATGCATCATAAGATTTAGATCCAATCCAATTATTTTCTCTAAATTTCTCGTTTGGAAATAATTTAGAATCTATCATAATTGGTTTTTTGTCGATTATTTTCCAAACACCATAATCAATCTGTTCTCTAGAACATGCAACCATGGATATTATGTTATTAAGCTCATAAAAATTACAGTCATGAACATCTTCAATTTGATTAAACCTGTTTTTAAAAAAAGAGCATCTTACAATATTTGGCATTTGAAGATCTAATATTTGACCAACAGAAAATGTTCCATCAATCAACTTCACCACAAAAATATCACCGTTGTTCCACTTTATTTTTTTTTTCATATTCAAATAATTTATCACTGTGTACCTCCAGCGTCTTTATATCTTTTGTCATTCATTTGAGGTCGTTTATTTTCAAGGGTTCCATTATTTGATTTATTCTTAGGACCACCACCTCTTCGAATAGCTGTTTCTTCTTTTACATCTAAATCTTTTCCTGGATTTCCTCTATCGACAACTTCGTAATCATGTTTAACTCCCTTTGATTTATCATGGGCTTTTTGCCTTTTTTGATAGTGTGCTTCACTTTTAGCTTGCCCAATATATTCTTTTCCTGTTTTTGGATTAGTTCTTTTATAAATTATCCCTTCTCCTTTTGCTGCATCTGCAACATGATTTCCTGTCTTTACACCATCAACAACATGCTCTCCTGTTTTTACAGCATCAGCCGTATGTGCCGCCATTCGGACAGCACCCCCCGATCCGGTTACACCAGGAATAACAATAGCTAAAGCATCAGCAGCTAATGCTGCTTTTGTTGTTGCACTTACATGACCTGTTTTATGATACTGATATGCAGCCTCACCTACATCATAAAGAGTAAATCCAACATCTAAAACCGTATCCCAAAACCTACCATCCGGGTCAGTCCTGTTTTTCATGTTGTTATCACACATAGTATAAGGACTCAGATCATAATCATTCTCCACCTCCGGATCCGGAGTCTGGAACCTCATAATCGCCGGATAGTACTGCCGCCAGACAATATCATAGGTATCATACCCATGCATCTCTACAAACTCCTTACCGTTGTACTTACGGTGTTGCAAGTCGGTGATATGCCCACGGCAAGCCACTTAGGTAATATTGTGTGCACTGCGCGACAGCATTTGTATTGGCAAGCCAAACCTCCACGGTCATCACTCAGGTGATCACGGCGATAGTAGAAATACTGCGGTGATGCGAGTAGATATTTCTTGTTATTGGTCTTATATCTGTTTATCGCATTTTAAATGCTAATAATGGAAAAAAAAGAGGCTGTCTCAAAGGTATTATTTTGAACGCAAAGAACGCAAAGGCACAAAAACGCAAAGTTTAATATGTTTGTAAATAAAAACGTTGCGCCTTAATATCTTCGTGACTTTGCGTTTAGATTATCATATATTTCGCACTTTTGGGATAGCTTCTTGACCAGACATCACTTTTCTATGGCTTAATATCCGGCGTGACGGGGACGTTATACCAAAAGCACACTACGGTTTACACCTTTCGCTGAACCGGAGGGGCATATCCGATTCGGGTGATGTCTTATATTATAGTTCATTCCCATTATAATCATAATCCTCTAACGTCCAATCAATAACAACTTGCTTTATCCAATCTGAGAATGACTCATTTACAATATCTGGCATATCATCTGACGTATACTGATAATTAGGGTCTGCTGAAAAAGTCAGGCGACCTGACAATGGAAATTATAAATGGGTACTCTTTCCGATTCAAAGAATAGGAAGAGTTTCCATTTATTATAGCATTTCATTAAAACGGACAAGAAAAGGCCTTTGCTAGACCTGATCAGGTTCATGATGAAGAATATTGCCGCAATCCAGGATAAGGAGGTACGCGACAATCTGGCTCGAATATGATTCAAGTTGTATCCGTTTTTGCCTTGTCCAAACTTCCCTTCGATTTGATTGCGTTCAGCCAGCTCTTTTCGTTCCTGTTTGATCTGAGAAGCGGTCTTTTTTGTTTTTGTCGGTTTACGTCCTAAGGGCTTCCCTGTATAACGTATCCCTCTTTCTTTCAGCCATGTTCGATTTACTCTGGTCAGGTAAATCTGGTCAACTTGCAATAATTCGGGATAATGACCAAACAACTTTTTGTATCGTTCAACCTGTGCCTGCAGATCGCATCCTTCGTTGAAGGCTTCCCAATCAGCACGGTCAATGCGGGCAAATCCATTTTGAAGGCTAACGTTGATTTTGGCTCCAAACTCAACTTTGGCTTTGGCTTTTCCCCGAACTATGGGGCGGACATGGGGTTGATGGATACTTACGATCCGATGCTCGCAGGAGTGTGTTTTGTTATTGAACATCTCCTCTTGTTGTGACAACAAATGCCGGATGACCAGAAAATATTTGTATTGACGTTTGTTGAATGGTATCCTGTCTTGCAGGTGATTGGCCAATAAGGTATCTATGTTTCTTAAATTGCGCTTGAGATAATTGATTTGCAATCGAATGGCTCGACGGATTTCCCTTTTGCTCTTTTTTTTCTTTTTGGAAACATTCAGAAACTCCTTGCGTGCTACTTTTCGATAGGTTCGCGGTTTTTTCTTCAGCTCAAGATGTTGGCAAAGAAAGTCGATCAACTCTTCTGACTTCTCCCGACTGTCGTTGAGTAAGTCCAAATCTGTCGGATACTGAATATCGGCATCTGCCACGGTGGCATCCAATTGTAGTTTGCCCTTGTTTTGAGGGGATGAGTCTGTGGTATGAGTTGACGGATCAGTATCTCCGGAATCCGAATCGTCTTTTGAATCTTCTTTTTGAGCCTGCTCTTCTTTCGGCAAAGCCTTCTTTATCAATTCCTCTGTGAGGGATTCGAAGAGTTCAATATTCAACCGTTTGCGAATCGTGACTAATAGCGATGGATCAAATACCGGAGTACTGGTAAAGCCTTTTAATCCCAGAAAATATTGCATATACGGGTTTTCCTGTATGATCTCAATAACACCGCGATCATCCAACTTCAGTAAATGTTTGATGATGATCGTCCCCAAAACAATCCGCGCATCAATCGCCGGAGTGCCTTTACCGGAACTCATGTTCCGGTAATAAAGGTTAGCAAATTTATCCCATGGAACAATCTGAGAAAGAACCACCCAACGGTTGCCTGAATCTAACTTTGTCTCAAATGGCATCTCAAATTCGGCGATGCTTAATTGCTTTACAGAGGTATATTTGATCATCTTGTGCAAACTTATTGCCATGAAATTAGTAAAAAACTTGCACTTATGCAAATAAAAGCACCAGCTATTTAGCTGTATAATAAACGATTGATTGTTTTTCAGCAGACCCTAATTAGATTCCCAAAATACGATTTTACATGAATCATTACTTAGTTTAGATGTGTCAAAGCAATAATAATTACCACCTCCATCTGGAGAAAAAGGTACAAGGTAAGAAAATTGAGGAGATTCAACTTCAAAATGTTCGAAATCATATACATTAACAATGCTTTCATTATCTTCATTGAAGCCATAGACCGTAACCCCCATCAGGTCAAAACCATTACATCTCTTCAATAGATATTTATAATCATCAGGTAACACTATATTGTGTTTTTTCTCAAATATTGCAACACTGTTGAGATTAGACAAAGGTGGATTTACCGTCAAAATCTTATTTGAGAATTTCATTAACTCAATTATTAATTCATCTATTTTTTTCATATGCCTAGCTATTATTCGGGAAATTCCCCCGTCCCGCCGAATATGCGGTAGAAAGTTGCGGAACCGTTTGCGGGATTTAGCTCCGCTGATTTTTAATTACAATCCCGCCTCTTTTGTATTATCAGGATTTAAAATCCGACAACAAGATATCCAAAAGAAAATCTAACAGTTACACTACAACCACTTTCAGTAAACCCAGGCTTCCTGCATAATCAATCGCCGAGCTATACCGATAATCCTCCGGACGGTTAACCAGTTCAGCAGTAACGGGATTATTATGAATATAATTGAGCTTCTGATCAAAATAATCTACCAGAAATATCTCCTGATGATCATTCCCTTCCTGCCAGAATCGATAGTTCTTGATCTTCTTATCGTTACGACCGGCATATTCGAAGCGATTAAGCATCCACTCCCTCCGACTTTATTCGGTTTTATATCCGGTGAGACGGGATCGAAAGTCTACCACGCCTTCATCCAATATACAATCATATTACGTTTTCTTGAAATAGCAACGCCACATGAATAACCATTTTTCCAGATTCCTAATGTTTCAGGTCTCTCCAAATCAAATTTCTTTTTCCAAAAGTAACCATGCTCCGCTTTGATAACAAAAACTTCTAGGTCATCCGGTACATTATTTAAATCTACTGAAATTGGGAATCCGAAACGGTCTAAATCGCACCTTTTTGAACCCAAACCAAAATCAACATCTTCAAAATAAGGTATTGGATAAGCGCCAGCTATATCTACATTTCGTAACTTTAGTGTATCATAATATTTATAATATTTGAATGAGTCATCAAGTATAAAATTCCTGCTTTTATATTGTGTTTTGTAAATATATGATTTTGGATATATAGAAAGGGAGTCTTCACCCATTTTCAAAACCAAATAAACAAATCCGGTGTAATAGTTATCTGAAGAATATGTTGTGTCAGGAATAGTAAACATTATATGAAGAACAGATTTGTTAGAAATGGATGTTGGGAAATGCTCAAATAAACCCTGTTTTGCGTAGCTTTTCTTAAGCATTATACGGGTATTATCAATTGTTGCAACGTATTTATGCCCTAATACCTT
Source organism: Bacteroidales bacterium (assembly GCA_963662365.2). Taxonomy (GTDB): domain Bacteria; phylum Bacteroidota; class Bacteroidia; order Bacteroidales; family UBA7332; genus CAXXIC01. Next base: position 69,024 of record CAXXPA010000003.1, on the reverse strand, counting down.
ATCAATACACGAGCTAAACAGAATAATATGTAAAGCTAGTAGAATAGTTGTTTTTTTCATTATTATCTTGTTTTTAAAAATAGATTGATGTACTTGTTGTTCCTTGGATATTCACTTGGAGAAGAATAAACAGTTGGTTTTCTAAAATCATGATACCCAATATAAGGCATTAATGAATTTAATGTTTTCTTAATAGCATTAGTTGTGTAAGTAATCTGAAAACGATTAACTGTGTGATTGTCCAAATAGAGCAGATTATCAGCTTTAGTAGGTATGATTCTGTCTTCGATAGATCCCTTGGGTACATAACCAGATTTTTCGGTAATAAATGTTTGGCCACCACTAATTGCTGCAATTGCAAATTTTGTTCCATCATGATCAATATTTGCATTGAATTCCAATTCATCTCTAATCTGTTGCGTTGGTTTAAACTCATATCCCCTATCACTCATAAATTTAGTTGCTTTCTTTCCTTCAAGCAGCATTGAAGTAACCACTTCGTCGTCAGCATGAGTTAAAGGATTATTTTCTTTCACTTGAATATCTCCCCCATTTTTTGCTGCTAATATCTGGTCAGAGTTTGCAATATCATCCTTGTCTGACATAAACATATTATTCTCGCCCATCCATTCCCAGCCTTTTTCCATCTCTTTCTCAGCTCCTTTTCCCAGACTTGAAACATAAACCACGTCACCTGTCTGGTTATTTTGAAACCAATCCATTCCATCCGGATCAATCCTATTTACAGAATTACCGCCACAATATGCATACGGGCTAATAGAGTAATACTTCTCGGCCAGCGGATCGACAGTACCCCACCTCATTATAGCCGGATACATACCTCTTGCCCCATAATCATAGGTATCATACCCATGCATCTCCACAAATTCCTTGCCGTTGTATTTGTGCTGTTGCAACCAAGGATTATCATTATAATTACTTGCCCAAGGCAAACCGCTGGGGTAATATTGAGTACGCTGTACAGTCGTATTAGTATTAGCTAGCCATACTTCTCTGTTATTGCCCAGATGATCTTTTTGGTAATAGAAATAGACAGGATTACTGATCCCCTCCACATACCCCTCGTCATTATAAATACGAGTCAGGGCAGTCAGCGAAGCATTTCCCTTCAGGGTCTTGTATTCAAAGTTACCAATATAGGCCGTACCATCCTGATCGACCGCCCCGGCCAGATAACTCTGTGCGACTATCTGCCCGTCGGCCAGCGGTGTGATGTTGGTCAACTGTGTGAAATACTCCGTCCCCAGCTTCTTGCCACTCGCATCGTAAAGGTTGCGTATCTGGTTGCCGTTACGGAACTGGATGACATCGGGCAAATTTAATACATTATACCGTATCGTCACTATCTTACGATCCAGATCTTTAGTCATATTGCCATTGGCATCATAGGCAAACTCACCCGAGGTGGCCTTGGAGCTATCCTGATACTCCTTTATATTGTAGAGTGTCTGAGAACCACAAGCATCGGTAATCCAGTCAATCTGGTTACTCTTCTCGTTATTGGTATAGTGCAGGGTGAGGTCATCCACCATCACGTTGTTGCTCTTGCGTTTCAACGTTAGCACGTTGCCCATCTTGTCGTAACTGTAGCTTTCATTATAGCTGTTATCGGCCAGGGTGGAGGAGCCTTGTCTGAACGTAGCTGAGGTTAGCCGGTTCAGGCCATCGTACTGGTAGGCATAACCTCGGGTAGTGCTGTTATACGTCCAGGTACTGTAAGCGATATTCCCGTTATAGCAGGGAGATACGCCGTTGGGCAGATCCTTATTGTAAGCGAGATTTTCTTCGAAGCTTCCGCTTTTGACCTTTGTCGGCCAGTTTTGGATATTGTATTCGTACTGTCCGGCTTCACTGCCGTTGTGGCGTTTCTTCTCCTTTAGCCTTCCCAGTTCATCGTAACTGTTTGAGGCCAGTGTGACGGGAGTTGTACCGTTCAGGCTATAGCTGGTGGTTAGTGGACGCAGGCCATTGTCGTAGGTATAGGTGTAGAGTTCGGTCACCTCGTTGGTTGTGGCGATCTTATGCTTTTTTAGTGTCCTGAGCAGCTTTCCGGTAAAGTCGTATTTGTTGTAGGCCAGATCATACCCGCCCAGATGATTGGTGGAGCGACTCTGCACCACGCGACTGTCATCGTCGTAATACAAGGCAGTGAGATTGGAGTTGCCACTACTATCCATGTAATAGATGCGGGTACCTGTCAGCAAACCCGTTGCATTGGCCCACTGTGCGGTGTATCCGTTCTGTTCCTGGCTCTTATCGTAAGCCAAATCACTTCCGGAAGGAATAAAGCTGTAATTGTCGTAATAGTTCACGGTCAGCGGATTGATTTCGCCCACAAAATAGTTGCAGGTATAGCCCGTTGTGCCTAACTGGTTTGTGGTGCCGACTGATTCTGTGATTACATGGTTGTGAATTGTGTCTTTTTCCGACTGAGCAATATCACGGTTAATGATACCGGTATAAAGTACCCGGCCTAAAGCATCGTATTTAGTGACAGACCATTGTACAGTTGATTTGACACGTTGGTTACCATCCTGACTCAGGATCAGGCGATCAGCCTTGTCATACACCATATGTATCGGTTCACAACCGGGCAACCGCTTGTAGTTGCAGTTGCCACACTCATCATACCGGTACTCATACCCGAATTGCTTCAGCAGAGCATTGGAATCATCAAATAAGGTAGCACCACCCATGCCATCCACAAATCCGGGAGGCAGTACGTAACTCAACTGATCCAGATCGTTATACACATAATAGGTCTGTACATCGGAGCTGTTTTGTTTCATCACCACGTGACCCTGCTTGTCTTTGTACTCGATAGCCGACTTCCCGTCCTCATCAGTTGTTACGGTTTTATACAGGGTGCTAGCTACGTAATTAGTGCCTTTTTGCAACTTATTGTCGCTGGTTACACTGAAATATAAAATATCACCAGCATTGGCCTCGTAGCTGATTGCCGCAGGATTAGATTGCCACTCGTCACCGGCCTTTTTCTGCCCAAGTGGACGGTTTAGGGGCGAGGCTTCCAGTAGTGCCTCTACGTAAGGGCGGGAATCAGCGCCGTACAATGCCGTTTTTCCACTATTTAGACCGGAATCATCTGCATACAATCCAAAGTTGCCACCTACTGCGACAGGCAGGTATTTCTTATTTTCACGCCCAATTTCATCGTATCCAACCCTGGCTATCAGGTCGGCTCCACTGGGGGTAATACTGGCAGCTACAGTTTGGGTGGGACGTCCGAGACCATCGAAATACTGAATAGAATTCAGCGTAGGAGAATCATCCGAACCTTGCAGATAGGTTTTGGTCAGGATATAGTTTTGCCCACTACTGGGCGCAGAAGGAACAGTCACTGTACTACCCGCAGCCACCTGAAGTATCGGAGAAAGATTATTGCTGTTCCCTATCTTAGCATTAAAGCTGGCGGTTTCCGAACCGACGGCATGAAAGCCCGGCTTTAATGTGATCTGCTGCGTAGCTGTCACTATGACGGCGGTGGATGGTGTTTGCTTATCGAGGACTATAACACCTGTGGTTTGAGCTTTCGCATTAGCCGTAAAGAATACAACTAATAAGACAAGCCATATCCGGTTTAACTTTTTATATTGATTTATTTTCATGTATTTCACGCTTATTTTGTTAGAATAAAAAATCTGTGCAAAACGGGTTGAATATTATTTTTATCACTGTCTGTCTCATCACCATATCATCCACATGAACATACAGTGCATAATTCCCAAATCACCCTGACAAACACCAGAATATACATTTAATGTTTATATCCCACTTTGATTTACTACTATGATTTTTACTATACCTCCACTGGTGGAGATAGTAAATACCCCACTCCTAGGAATAGAGCTAGTATTTGGATTAATCACACAATATATTGAAGCATTACCTGTACCTTGTGTAGGCCCAACTATAATCCATGAATTACTATTTGAAATACTCCAGCTTGTATTCGATTCAATAGTAAATGTTGTTTGTGTACCAGCAGCTGTGACATTCAAAGAATTAATACTCGTGGACAAAGAACTACCACTCGTTGATGAACTGGATGTTTGTTCATTCCTATAGTGATAATTGAAGCTTTGAAGGGTTTTCTCGTCATTGTTTCGTATCGACTTCAAACGGCCAAAATCGTCGTATTCATATTTGGTGGTTATACCTTTGGGATCTATCTGGGTCGTGATTCCAACCATCGGTTTGTAAGTATAGGTGGTAACGAGAGCATTAGGTAACCCATTTCTTAAACTATTTGACATTGAGTATAGCTCTGCATCATCAGGATAGGCTGAATTGGTAATGTTACTAATGTTTGGGATTGCATTAGAAACCTGATCATAGGTGGCATTTTCTATTTTAGCTATGGGATAGGTATTGTTATAGCTCCATAAATAACTGGTAACACCATATCTTGTAGTAACTTGTAATGGATTACCAATTCCATCATCGTAATTACAAGTGATTTCTGGTTGATTTGTATATCTTGAATCAATCCCGGTTAAAGAGAAAGAGGTATTAGTGCCCTCATTGGATAATAATGCATTTGTTGTCGTTTTATTAGAGAGTTTAAAATTCGATTTACTAATGGGCGTTTCAGTATGTAGTTTATATACTTTATCTGGTCTTCCTATATTATCACCCACCTTATAGGTAAACACCTCACCACTGGTAATAAAAGTATTACCATCTCCACTTTTATAAGTAATTGTTTCAATAGGCTTATTAAGTATGTGGTTTGTTTTCATTAATCCAATAAAATCATCACCTGTGTTAGTATAGTCTTGTGGGTACAAAGTTTGTTTTACAAGGCTTCTTCCATCGCTTTGGGTATTTGTGGTTTTACTTGGATAGATATAGTGCGAAAAGTTATCGTATTCTATCTTTGTGTCTTTTGAGGTAGTAGGGGAACCATTGTTGTCATAATCGGTCTCGACTGTCTCTGTTAAGTTTATATTTCTAGAAGGAATATAATAGAATTGAACATTAACTGACCCTGTTCCAAATTCATCTGTACCGAAACAATTACTACAAGAAGAGACAACACCTACTTTTGCAGCCAGCACATCTGTTTCACGATTATAAACATCTGTACGACCCCAATAATCATTTTTATAGGTATTCTGTATTTCCTTTACCTTGGAGTAACTGCTATTCTTGTATTTATACATAGTTTGGGATTTAAGCAATCCACTACCCCAAGCTCCAGATATAGCCGGGGCAAAAGGAAATTGACCGGTACTTCGTGTGTATAATATCAAATTAATCTTATTAGATTGACTGTAATTTTGCACAGGGTAAGTGTTATCACTTTGAAGGATGGTATATTCGTTTTCGGTTTTTCCGTTTATTCCAACTACATCATTACCCTCTGTAACTGTTACTTTTGTGTAATTAACCACACTTCCTTCGCCATTATTTAAAGCAGAATTAGATGATGATGTATGATTTGTATAAGTTTCATTCTCGATTACTGTTTGGTAAACATAGTTCAATACATAACCTATATATCCTGACGAATTATAGTCATAATTCTTAAAAACACTACTTTTTGAAACAGGGTCATAATCAATTTTTTCTTTTATCCGAAGCCCACTCCCAGTCATAAAAGATGCACTAGACGAAACGTAATTGGCTTCATAATTAAATTGGGTGTAGCCACCTGTTGGATAAGTGATTTTTACTAGGCTTCCTGCTTTCATAGTAACCTCAGAAGCATCTCTTATTGAATGCAAATTTATTGTAGAATTTAAGTTAGGTATCAACGTTGTGTTATTAATTTGCCCATTGTAATATCCCCAATGGTCTTGTGCCTTAGAGGTTAATCTATCTGGCAACCAGGCATTTTCTTCATATTCAAAGGTGTGAGCAGGTAAGCTTTGATTGTTTTTGTCGAGCTCTTGTATACTTTTTAGCGATAGTCTTAGTTTTGTATTGGCTTCTGTGTTTGCATTAGCTGTTGTTCCGACTGTGATCATTCCATTTTCCGAGAAATAATTATAGGATAATTTAAATTGCTTTGTAATTTGATTTAGATTATTCTTTATAACGATTTTATCTAGGACTTTATCTCCTTTTAAATCGTGTCGATACTCTCCTGCTATGAACTCGATTGTTTGGTTAGGTGTGATAATTTTACGTAATCGCTTGCCTTGTATAGTTGCTGTAGTTATTGTTTCTTCATGAATACCTTTTTGAGCATATCTTGGTTCTCCATGACATTCCAAAAACTCTTTATAAGTTTCAGATACTGGATATGCATTTTCAATACTTATGTCATCATACTCAAAAACAACTGATTGGGAACTATTAGGCATTTCTATTTTTGTCAGAAACCATGCAGAATTATGTGTGCTAGTAATCAATGAATTAGAAATAAGACTTCCTATTTTTAAACTAGCGGCATTGTTTAATCTAGCTTCTGTAATTGTTTTTTGATTTGTTGTCTCAACTTCATCAAAATAATATTTTAGCCCATCTTCCGTTGTTATTTTCCATTTTACAATACGTCCGTTAGGTATTGGATTTTGACTTTTCTCTATTTTTATGTTTTTCCTGGGAATACAATGCGGGGTACCGTTAAAGTCAAATACAAACTTACCTGATTGATTGCAGAAATTATAATAAAACATATCCGGTTCTAAATCTCTTTTTCCAACAGCTGCCTCTCTATATTTGTGAGGATTATCGTAATCATCAGAATTATTAGGATAATTTGGGTAAATAGCATAATAAGATCCTTCAGTTAGTAGACCAGGTGCTGAGGAAATTGTTGCTCCTGACTGTGTAATCATACCATCATCAGCAATTCCTCTAATGGTGCGTGTAATAGCTCCACCGGCATTTAATGCCCAGCCCAACCCAACATTAGATGGTGTTTCTGCGACAGGAATTCCACTGGCATGATAACTCAATGAAATCGGAATATTAATATCTCCGCATTTTATATTCCACAATGGAATATTGATCTGTGGAACTCCTGTGGATAGATCAACTGGATAATCAGCATATTTTGCAAGTGAAGCAGCATCCGGGTTCGGAGGAATAATATTTCTGTATGGATCTGAATTCTGTGCATTTAAACAATATGCGGATATTAAAAACAATAAAAACAAGATGTGTTTTTTCATACGTAAATCAGTTAGATATATAAACTACAAATAATTAACAAAATAGCAAATCAATACTTTTAATTCAGTTCAGTTTTGACATAAGAAAAGATAGCACTTACCACAATGGCAAATGCGCCGGTTATCGGAAAGCAAGAACAGATAAGGGGTCAAAATTTCATACACATGGTCAAGTCAATAATCTTGAGTGCTTATCTTATCTGCCTTGTGTCTAGGTACAATCTTCACATACCGGGCCTTGGCAATCCAGTCTGTTATACCGGAAGACTCCAACACATGAAATACCGGCTTCAAGTAAACTCCCGTACTTTCCATGACCACATGGGTAATCATGTTTTCCAATAACCAATCTTTTTTATTCTATCAATGAGCTCGTTACTGTCCTGAATTCACGGGTGGTGCGCTTGATTCCATTTCCATCAATAGTGGCCACTGCCGTCTTCTTGTGAATGTCTATTCCGCATCCGCATTCGACAACTTGTTCATATAATACCGATGTCATTTCCATATCATTGTATTTCTAGTTTGGCTTATGCCAATACTTTAGCAATACAGAACATTGATTGATGAGACCGAATCTCGAACAGTCTCCCAATTTTCATTCTCTCGGATGAAGTATTGAGCTACATGTAGACATGTGATTGAAGCTTAATTTATTAGAGCAAAGAATGCCTGCAAATCCGCTTGTTAATTACTTCTTTATCACCACCTGCCTCATCACCATATCATCCACATGCACATATAGTGCATAAGTACCCGAAATTAATGAACTCATATTGATTGAAGTGTTGTAATATCCTTCTGTTTCACTTTCCGGAGCAGTGGACTTAAGAGGAATACCCACATTACTGTGCAATGAAAACCAGACTTTAGCAGACCGGGTTAATTTGTAATTAATGTGCAGATCATTTTCTACCGGATTAGGATTAAAGTTGGCCTCCGTAAAAACAGAAGAGATATCTTCTTTTGCATCTGCCATATAAGTGCTGTCTGTTTTTATCTGATTAGGCTGGCCCTCTGGAGGATAATAAAAAGAGGTTTTATAAACCGTCGTATCCGATGGATTTCCCATTTTCCTGATATTGGTTTTGATGCATTCAAATACCGGATATCTTGATCCTGCCGCATACCAGGTGTATATGTTGCAATCCATCTCCACGCTGTCTTTCCCTGTTTTACTATAATGACGTAAGGTATGTACCCGGAGTGCTTGTCGTATCGTTTTAAACTGAGGAAGCGAAAGTTCTCCTTCGGCATCTACCTGTACCCGGGTGTACCCTTTTACTCCCAAAGGAATACGATGGCTATATTCACCAACTCCCGAAAACCGGCTAAAAATCGTGTCACCATATGCTAATGGAAAACGTAAAAGGAGTTCAGGATGGACATATCTCATATAGGTAGTAGCATTCTCAAATCCGGTAGCCAACAAACTATCTTTTTTTTGAAGATAATAGTATCGGGTATTGTGTTCTAATCCTGCTATAAGAGTTGTATCCTCTTGTTTAGGCGTAAAATAGGATAACTTATATTTTTCATTGACGGGGGTAAGCCAAAGGAAGTTCCACGCAATATTTTTTCCGGTGGGACCGGGATCAACATATTCGATCTGCTGTTTGATTATTGTATCACCCGGATGAAAGGAATTATTTTTTGCAGTCAAACTATATTGAGCAAATAAATAACAGGACGTCATCAGACAACAAATAGTAATATATAGTCTTTGCATAATCATCTTGTTTTTAGAAATAATATTATTTATTCTTTAGGCGATGAACCTCCTGCTCAAGCATAGAAATCTTTTTCTCTTGTGCAATCAGGTAAAGCGTCGTTTCCTCAAGCTTCTGAAGGAGTTTCGCCTGTACCTCTACAAGGTTTACTCCTTTCTCTTTTACTTCGGCAGATGATGAAATCTCAGGCAACCTACCATGTTCCTGTATGTATTGCTCTACCTCTTTGAGGTCGCGGAGTTTGTAGTTTTTTTCAAAGACGAAGTCGGCCCAATCAACTTTTTTTACCAGTACTTCATCGGCACAGATGGTTCCTTTTACATCTAACTTATGTTGGGGAGACGTCACTCCAATCCCCACATTTCCCACCCGATCTATTGACATTGCAGTGGTTTTAGCATTAGCGCTCCAATCTCCTGGCGTATGAATATTAAAGTTCAATCCGACATGTTTCACTCCGGCATATCCACCTGACGGATAAGAACCACAACACTCCCATGAGTTTGTTGTCTCAATTGAAGCCCCGAAATAATTAGGGACAATATCCCGATAGCCGGTAAACAAAATCCCCTTCGTTCCATTTGTAGGGGTATAGCTTCCTATGGTCAAGAGAGTATCGCCCGGAATGGTGTAAGGGACCATTGTTTGCGCAGTTAATGATATTACTATCAGATTACAAAAGAATAGAGTACAAATGATCTTTTTCATTTTTTGTTATTTCATTTTTCGTTATTCATCTTTTGACTTCCAGTTCCTTTATCCGCTTTTCCATTTGTGCCATCTTCATGCTTTGCTGCTCTATCTTTTTATTCTGCTCAATGGCATACAATGTTATTTCCTCAAGCTTCTGAAGGAGTTTCGCCTGTACCTCCACAAGATTTACACCTTTCTCTTTCACCTCTGAAGCTGACGGAATCTCAGGCAAGCACCCATTCTCCTGTATGTATTGCTCCACCTCTTTGAGGTCGCGGAGCTTATAGTTTTTTTCAAAAACGAAGTCGGCCCAAACAGGATTCTTTACTGTAATCTCATTGGCCGTGATTGTACCTTTCACCTGAAGATTTCCATCACTATTTTCCGAACCGATACGCACCAGTCCATTATTTGCGACTGACAAAAAGGAATGCCATTGACCATCTCCCCAAAAGATATTCCCAACAACGAATTTGTCTTCGCCACCATTATCGTCTCCAATATTTACCCTTAGTTCAGAGCTGTTCATGTTACTATTATACCGATTAATGTACACTGGATCAGTTGCCTCATTTATGCCATTGAAGTACAATCTGCTTCCGTAACCCGTTATCTGATCTTTATTTGATCCGACAGATATATCCCCGTTTACCTCCAGTTTATAATTAGGGGATGGGGTATCAATACCAATAAATCCATTATTGGCAATACTCATAGCCTCTTTGCCGTTAATATTCAGAGCCAGATTCTCTGTGTTTTTGATCTGCATCGTAGCATAGTCTTGAATATTGCCGGCATTATTATATAGGCTTAGTATTTTTTTAGAGCCAAGTATCATATTAGAATTAAAATATGCGCTATTTGCGAATATATCCAGATTGCTGAGTGTTCCGGATTGAAATGACGAAATTGTTTTGCCATTATCCCCCCCGAATCTTATTTCTCCTACACCGTTTGAAACAACCAGTTTATCAGTTATATTAGTCGTACCAATGCCAATATTTCCGAATCGGGAAATTCTTAGGCGGTTCTGACCACCTGTAAACAGATCGATGCCAAAAAAACCGGAAGCATATAGATTTGAGCCATTTAGGCCATCTAAATAATTATGAAATCCCAATCCATAATGATGCAGAATCTCCCCATCATACTGAAAGTTGTCTGTTGTTGATAATGCGACCTCATTAGTTTGACTCATTGATTTTGTTAAACATAGTCCAATAAATATGCAAATAGTCCCTATTTTTTTCATATTTCGGTTTGTTTTTATTTTGTAATCCATTTTTTATTTAGAAATATTGAAAGAGAGATAAATATTGTCAGGGAAGTAATCATGCCGGAAGAAAATCACCTACAACAACCTTGCTCAACAACAATATCCAACCTCACTTAACCCAATGTTAAAATCATGCCAGGTTTAAATTCGCTATAATTATTTATAAATGTAATTTATTTGCAAATATATACATGTTGTGTTTATTCTACCAATCATTTGATAGTTAAGTAATGTTTTGGTGTGTTTTTATATATTAAATAAAATCAATATAGATACTGTAGTCTAATGTGGCGCTGTGTTGTTAATAATCTTTTTAAAAATAAATGCAGCTGGATTAACTATTCCCTCAGCAGTCTGCTTATCAGTCATATCTCAAAATCAAAAAAATGCCCCTCCGCGAATAGATTGCCAACGCTTTTTTACAAAAGAATTCATCCTCCTTCATCCCGATGACTTTTACTTTATGTTTACTCTAGGTTTACTCTATGTTGACTTTATGCTAACATAGTGATAACACAGTGGTGACATAGAGATAAAATAGTGATAAAATACTCTTTATAAAGACTATTATATCTATGTGTTATTACAGTATTGAATTTCTATTACCTACATTTATACCTAAAGTCAACCTATAGTGAACCTAAAGCGAACCTTAAATGAATCATAGAATAAAAAAGCCCATGCTCACCATTAAGCAATGGTGAAGCATGGGCCTGGTTTTTTCGGTCATTACCGATTATAACATCACAATACCCACCGAAACGATAATCCGGTCGTACGGAAATCCAGCAGAGTGGGTGAAATCCTGAGATGCGGCTTTTGACGGTTGGGGATGGCTTGTTCGCCCAGGATAGCTTTGCGGCGTTCGTTGATTTTTACCTTTACTCTACCCTGATTCACGATCATGTTTCCGAAAGCGTAGCCTAAGCCGAGAGCCAGTGGGTAGTCGCTTGCCCAGTGCACACCGTTGTTCACCATCTGAAAGCCACAGACTGCCATCAGGGAATAACAGACCGGTTTGATCCATTTTTTCTCCGGGTAGTTTTTGGAAATAACCGTCGTAGTCATCATTGCCGTAATGAGGTGTCCCGAAGGAAATGCATCGTTGCTTGGCACTGATTGGTTGTATTCTTTAAGGCTTCCCAGCGGATCTGTTACATCAAACCACTTCCATTTCCCGGAGGGGTAACCGGGAGAACGTCTTTCCGGAGTCTCTCTCATCGTTAGATGTTTCAGAAGCTGTACTGTCACACCTACAGCTACCATCCCTTCTGCCAGTTCGGATGCCGTGCGAATGGCGCGTACATCTTTCGTTACCAAACCATACGCCCAGAACCCTCCGGCCACACTGATCTCTGTGATTCCATCACCGATATAGTATAACCCTGATGGCAGATCGGTGGGGACGTTCAGTTGAAGGGACTTGTTTCCGGTCAGGTTGATCGTATTGTTGGATGTGCCCAATCCGATATGGTCACAAAAACGGCGAACACCGTCGTATATTTTCCCATCGAAAACAATCAAAACAGCCGTGGAAGCAGCAATGCCCAATGCGGGGATTATGGTCTTTTTATTCCATAGGTGTTTCGGCATTTTATAGATATCGACAAAACCTTTGGGGACGAAATCAAACAATTTTGGTTTGCTATAGACATACATCGTGGAGTCGTCGATTGTATATAAATGTGACTGGTCAAATTGCGCACTGTCTGCGAGTACCTGTTGGTCAATGTATTTAACATCCTGAGAGAAAAGCCTGACCGACGTTATTACGAATATCAATAAAAGGAAAATTCTGTTCATATGATCTTTTTGTTGTTGATTATGTTATTCTATTGTATCAGGCATCACTGAATCGTAGTAAAAAAGGAAATCTGATGCGTTGTGCATATTCGTTGTAAGGCTTTGTGAAGGGCCAAAAGTACAAATAAAACTTTATAAAGAGTAAAATAGAAAAATCCTTACCTTTGCTCAATCTGAAAAATCGGGATGTTTAAATTGAAAACGGATATTGTGAAGTAAATAACCTTTGGTGCTTAGCCGCGGGTTATCCCTCAGTTGCACTCAGGCAAATTTTTGTCGGAGTATTCTCTGTGTCTGCATATTAAATATAACCTGAGACCGTGCAAGGTATATTGTTCGCTTATGCCGGAGTCTCGATAATTAAAATTTAAACAATATGAGCAACGAAAATAAATCAATTCACGAATTCGACTTCAATCTGATCTGCGAATATTTCTCAGAAATTGAACGACAAGGGCCCGGTAGTCCCGAAGTAACTATTAAAGCCTTAAGCTTTATTGATAATCTGACCAACGAATCCCGTATTGCCGATATTGGGTGCGGTACAGGCGGTCAGACAATGGTGCTGGCACAACATGCACCGGGGCATATTACAGGTATCGACTTGTTTCCCACTTTTATAGACCGGTTCAACTCCAATGCCGGTAAACTGAATCTTAAGGATCGGGTAGAAGGTATAGTCGGTTCGATGGAGAACCTTCCTTTTCAGAATGAAGAATATGACCTGATCTGGTCGGAAGGGGCAATCTATAATATCGGTTTTGAACGTGGGTTAAGAGAATGGCGGGATTTCCTGAAAACAGGAGGCTATATTGCCGTTACAGAAGCAACCTGGTTTACCGAATCACGGCCTGACGAAATCGGTAAGTTCTGGGAGGATGCATATCCTGAGATAGGCACTGTTTCAAATAAAGTCGCGCAGATGCAGAAAGCCGGTTATATTCCTGTCGCTGCTTTTATCTTGCCTGAGAACTGCTGGATTGATCATTTTTATACTCTGCAGGTGTCTGCACAGGAGGCATTCCTGAAGAAATATGCAGGTAATAAAACTGCCGAAGAGCTCGTTGCAAACCAACGGCATGAAGCTCAATTGTATTACAAGTATAAAGAGTATTACGGCTATGTGTTTTATATCGGAAAGAAGTTTTAATTAAGGTCTGCTGAGAAAATATTATAAATTGAATATCTGTTTATCGGCCTAATGTCTAACTATGACTATAGATTAACAGGTCAATATCCGGATATTCATTTACGGCAATTCATATAGAAATAGAATGGAACGCGGATTTACGCAGATTAAGCGGATGTATACGGATTAACAATCTGTTATAATATAGATATTTGAGGATTTAAAATCGACTTCGTCAATTGATTTAGTAGAAAATCAAAAATGCCTGCATTTTTTCTTATCCGTTTTTCATCCGCCATATCAGCGAGAATCCGCGTCCTATTCTATGATTATCATTTGAAACATTAAAGTAACATCCACATTCTACAGATAGATTAATAGGTGGTTATCCGGATATTCAATTATTATAAATCAGATACACAGCGATATGTAACTGACCATACATATGTAAATACAAGTTTTTTAAACATCAACGTCAGTTTTCTTTGCACTACATTCATATTGTCAGATTTAGCCACTTCGTGGCATGGAAATATTTTTCAGCAGACCCTGATTAAAGTAGAAGGATTGTCTTGTTTTTCGGGGCAATCCTTCAAACAGCTTATTTATTGCCGGCAGTGAAACGGATATATTCTTCCTTTTTTACTATCGCATATCTGATTTCATCGTATATATTGCCAAATGAACGAATCTATTAGCTTGATTGGAACTGCGATGACTTATTCCTGCATTATTATATGGCCTTCTATATTGTATTTATCCTGCGTACAGAATTATAACTGATCAGATATTCCATGCCGGAAGCAATCCCGATCCCCAGGGTATAAGCAATAATATCACTCCATAGAAATCCGAAACCCAAAGCCAGAGCCCCTAAAGTGGTATGTCTGATTGCGTCAATCCAGTTGGCGTGATAAAGCTGACTGATTTCGATCAGATAGCAAAATGCCAGACTTATTTTCGCGATCTTCAGGATGCTAAAGGACTTGAATACAAATCCGAATCCCCAATAAATCATCATTGCCCACAAGCAGTCACCCAGATAACAATTAACAATATCCGGCAATTGGGCATCAAACTTTCGAGAAAGAAGACCGGCAATGATCGTGATAAAGATCAGTGTCAGATAGACGAATCTGTTTCTTTTCATTGTGAAATTTGTCAGTAAAAAAGTTCGTTCAGGATTTCCATCTTTCCAGTTTGGGCAAAATGTTTTCAGCCATTGCTCTGGCCTGGCTTTCGGGAATATTCAATCGGGCAACGGCTATTTGAACATTTTTTTCAATCTTTTCGGCCAGACTGATTCCTTCATCTGTAAATTTTCCACCCTGATAGCAGAAGCTGCAATATTTATCACTTTTGCTGTTGTCGGCATTTGTTCCGCCCTGATTTTGATCTTTATCGAGAGGCATACCACAGCTTTGGCAGATTTTGGTTTGATTGTCCATGTTGTTGTAGATTCTTGAAGAAGACCAAAAGTACAAATAAAACTTTGTATGTGTATGAATCAAATTAGTTTATACTAAAGTATTAATTTAATTCCCGATTACCGACCCCTCCCGACCTCCCCAAAGTGGGGAGGAGTGGTGCAATTACAACGTTAGTCTGGTTTAATAGCTAATTAAATGTGCTAATATTCATTTTTCGAACTACGTTACAGCCCCCATTTTGGGGGTTGGGGGTTTGACAGAAAGAAGTTAAGGTTCTGTCCTTCCGGAGACAAATAATACAAACTAATTTCATTGACCTACTTAAAGAGTATAAACAACAAGTATATTTTTCCAGAGGGTCGACGAAGTCCTAAGAATATGGTATGGATAAAGGAATCATTGTCCAAAAGCAAGAGTGGATAAAAGAGGTAAAGTTTTTGCAGTGCCATTGTGGAGCGGTGGTGACAAAGTTGTATATGTAGTGAAGGGCAGAAAAAAAGCCGGAATGCGATTGTAAATCACACTCCGGCCTTTCTGATGAGGAAATAATATTCAGGTATTCGTATATAATCTGGAATTAAAGCTCCACAATTTCCTCGGTAAGAACAGTCAGTTTTTCAATGCCGTTGGCATTAACCACATAGGAGTTTTCCACACCCACGGCACCTGTGCCGGGAATTACGAATTTCGGTTCCAGTGCGAAAGTATGCCCTTCGATCAGCACCTCTTTTGATCGTGGCGCCAATACGGGAGATTCGTTGAGTTCAATGCCAATGCCGTGACCGATAAATCCGGCCTGCTGACGATAACCCATAAAGAAGGGGAGAAGGTCATGGCTTTTAGCTTTTTCAATTGCCATATTGTAGAGATCGCAGGTGGCAACGCCCGGTTTGGCGATAGCCTCGATCTCATTCTGGATTTCCAGGGCCACCTGATGAGCTTCATAGGCCAGAGGAGCCAGTTTCCCCACAGAGAAAACGCGGGTCATATCTGAAATATATCCGGTAAAGGTACCGCCCATATCCAGCATAATGGCTGTGCCCGGAACGAGTAGCGAGCCGTTTCCACCGACAGGTAAGGAGCTATGCGTGCCGCTTCCTCCCATAGCAAAATCGTAGGGTGACGGTTCTGCGGCATTATCTCCGGCAATGAGGCTTCCCATAAAGATTTCCATCGATTGACCGAATACGCGGACATTTCCCAGCGCTCCTTTCTGACGGAAAAGGCGCTCGATTTCAATAGAAAAATCGATGTCGGTCATACCCGGTTTGAAGAGTTGCGGAACTTCGCTGTAGCATGCTGCATGCAAACGGGCTGAATGACGAATCATGCTGATTTCGAATTCAGATTTAATGGTGCGTATTTTGCGGAGTGTCGCGGTTGCGTTCATCGTTTTTTCAGGCGAGAAGATGGCTTGCAATCTGATGATCTCATTGAAAGAGAGTTCGTCGGTTTCGAGCATCAGATTTTTGGGTAATGGCAGATCCTTTTTCGCCAGTTCTTCAACAATCTGTTCCGGTTTACGGATATAGTGTACGTTTCCGCCTTCTATGCCGATAGGGCGTTTTACCAGAAACAACGGTTCACCCTCAACCGGCAGATAGAAATAGCCGCTATATACACGGTCTGCCACATAGTAGAGATTGACATTTCCGGAAATCAGACAGCCTTCCGCTCCTTGTTTATTCATCTCGGCCTGAATCGCTTTCCAGCGGTTGCTCAGTTCGGGTAACATTTCTTTGCTAAACATCTTTTGTATTTACAATTTATTGATTTACAATTTACTTAGTGGCACATATTGCTGATTTACTATTTCCTGATTTACAATTCAATGAAATATTTATGGTATTTCAATGGCAAATTGTAAATAGTCAAATGGTAAATGTTATTCATGGTGATACGGCTCGTTATTCAAAATCGTCATGGCGCGGTAGAGTTGCTCCAGAAAGATCATGCGGATCATCTGATGAGAGAAGGTCATTTTCGATACTGAAATCTTCTCCTGCGCAGCGGCATATACCTTTTCCGAAAAGCCGTAAGGGCCGCCGATTACGAAGACCAGACGTTTGGAGACAGAGTGCGTCTTTTTCTCGATGTAGTCGGCAAACTTCATCGAGGTGAACTCCTTACCGTGTTCGTCGAGTAGCACCAGAACATCTCCGGGCTGTAATTGTTTTAAGATAAGTTCGCCCTCTTTCTCCTTTTGTTGCAGCTCGCTCAGACTTTTGGTGTTCTTTAGTTCGGGGATGATTTCAAACTCAAACGGGAGGTAAAACTTCAGGCGATTGCGGTATTCGTCAATGGCATCCACAAAATATTTTTCCGTAGTTTTTCCTACTGCGATCAGCGCTATTTTCATCTTGGATAGAAAGCTTTAAGAGGGTTAAAAGATGGTTTTCGTCAATTGAGAGGCGAATTTACGGTTTTTATGCGTAAATTTGTATTGGATTTAAAGCAAATAATCATGAAACGGATCTTGTTTATAATAGCTGCCGGCTTTTTGCTGACCATTGGCCGGCTGTTTGCCCAGGATGTTTCGGATATAGAAAACTCTTTCCAACGAGCCAATATTTCCGGTATGTCAGAGCAAATCAATTCCTCTGTCGATATGATTCTTCCTTCTGATGATCGCACGGTAAGCAAAGACGATTGCATTTCCGCAGTTACACAGTTTCTGCGTTCTGTTTCACCGAAAGAATTTTCCGTTTTGCATCAGGGAAGCCGTGGCGACAGTAAGTTTATGGTTGCTACCTTAAAGACTGCACGGGGTAATTTTCGCGTACATATTCTATTTAAAAAAGTAAATAATCAATTCCTGATCAGTCAGTTAAGAATCGAACCTTCTAATGAATGATTTAATCGATGAATTGATCAACATCGCACTGAAAGAAGATATCGGCGATGGTGATCATAGTACATTTTGTTGTATTCCCGAATCGGCAACAGGTAAAGCCAAATTATTAGTAAAAGAAACAGGGGTAATTGCAGGCGTTGAGATGGCTCAGCATATACTTAACCGTTTCGACCCTACCCTCAAAGTGGAGGTTTTCATTAAAGACGGAGCTGAAGTCAATCCCGGAGACATTGTCTTCACGGTGGAAGGCAAAGAGCGCTCCTTATTGCAAATCGAACGGTTGATGCTTAATGTGATGCAGCGCATGAGCGGTGTCGCTACCACTACCCGTAAGTATGTAAACGAGCTTGCCGGACTGCATACCCGTGTGTTGGATACCCGTAAAACCACTCCCGGCATGCGTCTGATAGAGAAAGCGGCTGTCAAAATCGGTGGAGGTGTCAATCACCGTATCGGTCTGTACGATGCCATTATGCTCAAAGATAATCATATCGATTTTGCCGGAGGTATTGAAAACGCGATTCATCGCGCACAGGATTACCTGAAGGAAAATGGAAAAAACCTGACCATTGAAGTGGAAGTCCGCTCGATGGAAGAACTGGAGGAGGTGATGCGCGTCGGTGGTATCAACCGGATTATGCTGGATAACTTTACTCCCGAAATGACCCGTAAAGCGGTAGAGCGTATCGGTGGCCGGTTTGAAACAGAATCATCCGGTGGTATTACGTTTGAGACTTTGCGTGGTTATGCCGAATGTGGAGTGGATTTTATATCCGTAGGAGCATTGACTCACTCGGTGAAAAGTCTCGATCTGAGTTTTAAGGCTTGTTGATGCGATTCTAATTCGGATAAAATATAATTGTTATGGCGGTCAATATCCGGAAGGGTATTGGCCGTTTTTATTTTGGCTTTTGTCTATGTATTCATTTGTAGTATAAATGAAGATTCGTATGTTTTTACAAAATCAGGCTGTTGGAGAAAAATCGAACCCGGATATACGCAGATTGAGCGGATGTTAACGGATTAACAATTTCTCATCCGCCATATCAGCGAGAATCCGCGTCCTATTCTATGATTATCATTTGAAACATTAAAGTAACATCCACATTCTACAGATAGATTAATAGGTGGTTATCCGGATATTCAATAACGGATTTAAACTGACTATGTCAGTTGATCATTTCGCGAGCATACGTTTTACTATGTAAATTATAAATCTGTTTTCATCCGCAAAATCCGCGTGCTATTCTCCGATTTAAATCAAATGTCATAGAAAAACATAAAGATTATTTATCTAATAAAAAAGTCTAAATAGCTATATCTTTACATATTGTTTGATAATTAAATGTAAATTCGCATGTTTCTATAAAATCAC
Organism: Bacteroidales bacterium; assembly: GCA_963662365.2. Classification (GTDB taxonomy): domain Bacteria; phylum Bacteroidota; class Bacteroidia; order Bacteroidales; family UBA7332; genus CAXXIC01. Next base: position 49,571 of record CAXXPA010000003.1, on the reverse strand, counting down.
ACTGTTTGAAGCAGAATTTACAGAATTGGTGAGTTGGCAGAATTGTATAAAATGGTCTGAATCAGGATTTGCAGAATTAAAGAATAGGCAGAATTGTGTGAATGATTTAAGCGGATATTCTATAATGAACACTCCGGACTATTGAAGTTTGTTAGGTCATTCAAGTAGTAAAACAACTGAAATATATACCCATATCACCACCAAAGGATTTGAACAAATCAAAAATCCTCTTGATAAATTAAACTTTTAAACTGCTATAAATATCTGTAAGCATGAAAAATCAAGACTCTTTCAAAGTTGTATATGCGAACAAGCCCATACAATCAGATATTTCATCAAAGATCTATCTGTCAATATATTAAATAGAGAAACCACTAAAACTGATATATGTAAACATGTTGTTCGCATACACAAATTGAATGTTTACTTATATTGGTGTTGTGCAAAATTGCAAAAAGACACCGCTGTTATGATTTAATATCAAAATTAATGATAATGAAAGCTTGGTCAAATATTCAAATTTCTCCCCAAGACCCAGAGGTAATTAAAATAGACAATTTGGAAAAAAACTTGGGGGAACTGTCTGATAAGGTAAACAAAATTCGTGAGCTTATCACCCGATTTGAAGTCTGTCATTTCAAATATCAACAACATTTAAGAAATATCAAGGATTCAATTTTTGCTCTTGAACCCTATGTAGATACCAATAAAATTGGGATAAAACACATTCGGCACGGAGAAAGTGCCATGAATATAGATACGACAGGGAGAAGTCTTATCGGACAGCAATATGTTTGGGCAATAAAGGGATGGTTAAATGATAATTCCCCAAATGAAACTTCTGATAATTATGATAGAAGGCTTGGTCAACAGATACATGAATGGCTTGGTGATAGAAATACTGATAAAACGGAATTGGTCAGATTATTACTTGCCAGACTAACTTGGGATTGGAAATCTTACGAAAAACTACAACATGCTGGAGAATTTAAGGATATTGAACTTCAAGCAAGCAGAATGGATATTTGTCATTATGCTTTCCCAGAAAACCTTAACATATTAATTAAAGGAATAGGGCAAATGAAAGCGGTAGAAGAGAGAGAATTTGAAGGCTGCGGTTCATTTAACACTGACATAACAGAATACCTTGAGAAAGAGTTTTTAGCCTTAAATGACACTATTAAATCTTTAAATAACAAGAACGGGAAAAATATAGATGATTTAATCAAAGGGTGGTTGGTTGCATGTTTGGCTAAAACTATAAAAGAAAACATAAATATCTCAATACCAATTATTGACATAGAAAGATGACAACAATAAAAAGCAACTTTGCACGAAATATTATAATAACATATTTGGAATTAGCGGATTAAGGGTATTCCCGGAGGGGATTTAGTTCAACAAAAACGATATGTCAATTGTGGGCTTCGTGGTTTGCGAGCTTCGGTTTTCCGCATTGGCTTTTGTGGTAAGAGGACAGGACAACGCCTGCAAATCCCGCAACTGCATATAGTTCCGTCTGTTATGGGCAATAGTGAAAAAATATAAAATGAATGAAATATACAAAATAACAACAATTAACATGATGATTAAAAGAATTCAACTCACGATTTTGACCGTTCTATTTTTTAGTTTGACAACAATTGCTCAAAGTTCTAAGCAAACTGTTCAAGAGGTGTTGGTAAAATCTGGTTCAACTACAATGTTTAAGCAGCTCGATGGAATGCTTGAGTCCAAAATTGCCGAAAAGAAAACGACTTTCGAAAATGAAAATGACTTCAATAAATTTAGTTCAATTATGAGGTCAGGTTTTAGTTCAACAAAAGCGGAGGCATTCTTTATTGACTATTTTGTCAAATTCACAAATGAAGATAGTCTAAAAAATATTATCAAAATCTATAATAATCAGCTCATGCAAGAAATGACGAAATTAGAGGAAGAGGCAAATTCTCCTTCAAAACGACAGGAAATGCAAAACTATTTTGCCGAATTGAATAATAATCCTCCTTCACAAGACAAAATTCAATCATTAATGAGACTTAATAGTACTGTTGGAGCTTCAGAAATGACTGTAAAACTAATAGAGAATATGATTTCTTCGATGGCAAAAGCAGCGAATCAAGCTCAACCAAAAACAAAACAAATTTCACAAGATGAACTTGAAAAAAGTCTCAAAAATATATTTCCAGAAAGTTTCAAACAACAAATGACAAATCAAATAATTGCAGTTTGGTTGTTTACTTATAAAGATGTTGACAACGATAAATTAAATAGATATATTCAAACCTGGGAAACTTCAACAGGAAAGTACTTTTCGAAAGCAACACTTAATGCGTTAGATTATACATTTTCAAAAATGGGAGAAGATGTTGGTGGTTCTCTTGGAGGTTTTGTAAAGTGAGCTTGTTAAACACAAACTAATTATAACAAGCTGCTAGTCTATAATACATTGACTTTGTGCGGACGGCACGACCCAGCATGAAGTCAATGTTGAACTACATTCCCGATTCCTACACTGGCGCGGGTTTAGCGAAAGCGTAACCCGTGCCTAAGACTCAGACAGCTTGTAGCTGTCATATTCAATAAGCTCAAAGCACCGAAGGCTATCGTTTATCTTGTTGTCTATTGGAATGCAGAATTCTTAGAATTCTAAAACAGCTACAAGCTGTTTGGATATCCAGCACGAGATACGCTTCGCTAATCTCGCGCTAGGGGGCGGGATAAGATGTTGCAGATTAAAGATTTAGGTTGGTGGTTTGCGGGTAAAAGACATTGCCTGGCGACCGGATATGTGACCGCATCAGCCATCTAACGGCTTGAAAAGAGATTCGCCCGCAATCCGTTACTAATGCTACACACACCGTTGTGGCTCATTTTAAGTTAAAATAGACTGTTTGTAATCGCAGAAGTATAAATAAATATGAAAAAATACAAACCGATATATACGATTCTACTTTCGTCGATATCACTAATGTTATGTGCATTTCAATGTGGTGAAGATGTCGTTGAACCAGAACAATCTGAAGTCCCTACTATGCTACTAAAAGTAACTCCCAATAAAAAAGAATATAAAATTGGAGATACTTTATGGATAACTTCAGACGTTAGTAGTAAGGTTCTTAGCTTTATAACAAACGAAAGTATTCTATATGAAGCGTCTGATGCAATATTATATTTCTATAAATTAAAACATCCTCAAGACGTAAAAGATTATTATGCCGATTTTGCCGTATCTGATTTTGAAATTATCAAAATAATTGGAACGGCAGAAAAAGAGGTTTATTCGAGTAAGTATAATTCTGAAAATTATACTTATTGGGATAATTTGCATCGATTATTAAAGCCCGAATTAACAAATGAAAAGGAAAGATATAAATTGAAAATTGGAATAATTCCCAAAACGACAGGTTGTTTTGCATTGTATTGTCAAAATGGATTTGATATAATCAACAATAATGAGGAATTATTTTATTCATATTTCAAAAACAAATATAATACACTATTTGTAAAGACACGATATGAAAGTATTTGGCTGTATATTGATTTTAGAATTTATTTCTTTAATGTTGCTTGAGTAAGTTGAAGATAAAAAACGAACGCACAATACATAGCTCTTCGTGCGGTCGGCACGACCCAGTATGAAGACCAAGTTGAACTACATTCCCGATTCACAGGCGGTGATGTACTCAAGAAAAAGATCATAGGATTATGGAGAAAGCGGTAACTTTTCCGGGCGAACGTTGCGCAATAGAAATACCAGCAAAAAGCCATCAACGCTTTCAATGACTCGACCAATGGTCGTAGAATTGCTTTTTGGATTCATCGGTGTTGAACATTTAAATTAGGTTTGATTTAAAGGAAGATGCAGACTCCCGTTCAACATCTTTGAACGAAATATTATAATAACATATTTGGGATTAGCGGATTAAGGCTATTTACTGAGGGGATTTAGTTCAATAATGGTTTATACGCCACAGGGGTTTAAGTGGTTAGGCGTGCTTCGCTCTCGCTTGCAAGCTTTCTGGACGGGTGATAAGAAAGCGTCCACGAAATCCCCAACTGCTTGTACTCTCGTCCGTTATGTGTAATCATAGAAAAAACAGATGAATAGAATATTGTCACTCGGAATTACGACTTTGTTGCTTATAAGTGGACAAATATTAAGTCAAACCACAACAAATGTGGGATTAAAGAATATTGACTTAACTAAAACAACTGAAAGACTAAAAACATACATATTGACTTTTGTTCCGAAGGATTATTCTATTTTAGACACAGCGACTGGGAATTTAAATCTTGACGAATATCCTGACATGATACTGGTACTGAAAAAGAACGGAGAAGAGAGAACTTCTAATGTAGTTGACCACCCAGAAAAAAGACCTCTTATAATTCTTGTCGGACAGCCAGACGGGACTTTTAAGCTTGTCGCCAGAAACGACAATACGGTTTACTGCATAGACTGCGGTGGAATGATGGGAGATCCGTATCAAGGAATAACCATAAAAAATGGATATTTTTCAATCGAACATTACGGAGGAAGTGCCTGGCGTTGGACAAGAATAATAACATATAAATACTCGAAAGCGAAAAATTATTGGTTTCTACATAAAGACGGTAGCGACAGTTTTCATGCTTCAGAACCAGAAAAAGTGGAAAGCGAAATTCTTACAACGAGAAATTTCGGGAAAGTACCTTTCGACAAGTTCGACATATATAAAGAAAAATGACTACACATAATACATTGATCTTTGAGCAGTCGGCTCGACCCAGTATGAAGAATGAGTTGGGTTACATGACTTATTCACAGAGTGTTAAGTAGTCAAGAAAAAAATCATCGGATTATGGAGAAAGCGGCCTGTTTTTTCAGAGTCGAAGTGGGGTGTAAATTAGACAAAGAGTTGGTTTCACTCAATCATATTGTATGGAAGCCCTTGATTCCGGTATTACCAAACGGACAAAACAACCAATTTGGGTAAAGTTAGGGTAATACAATGGCCATCCCGCATAGCGAAGCGGGATAAGATGTCGCAGATTAAAGATTTAGGTTGGTGGTTTGCGGGTAAAAGACATTGCCTGGCATCAGTGAACGCTCACGTAGTAAACCGCCAAATGCCCATAACTTAGGTCGTTAGCTGCTATTTTAAAACGACATACAGAATAATCATAAGACAATGAGACCACTAATATTTGATATGCTTTTTAATGATGACAGAAAATTCGTAATGGAAATTTCAAAAGTAACTGTAAATGGAGAACCTAAGTGGGCTGTTATAACAAGGCGAAATGTTCCTGACTACCCCGCTTTTAGGGCTGACACTTTTGAAACACGAAACGAAGCATTGGAATATTATAAAACAGTAGTAGTTGAAACGCCATTAGTTAGTCTAAATGGACAATCACCAAATCCGCGAAAGACTATTGAAGAATATAAACAGTGGCTAATTGACAAAGGATTGACTGACGACTATCTATAAACAATAAAAAGAACTGCTATGACAACATATGCCTACACAATAACAATGAATGATAGTGAAGCAATAATGCTTAAAGCTGCATTGGAACTAATGATAAAACATTGTCAAGAAAAACTCGACCAAGGAGCAGGTGCTCCATATTGGGCACATAAACATTCAGCTCAAAGTGTTTTAGAAAAATTATACGATAACACAATTCAAACGAGTGGTAACAACTTTTATAATGACAGAGACTGACGAAAAATTAAAAACAGCTGCTAATACATAGCTCTTCGTACAGTCGGCACGACCCAGCATAAAGAACAAGTTGAACTACATTCCTGATTCACTGCCGGTGATGTACTCAAGAAAAAAATCATCGGATTATGGAGAAAGCGGCTTTTTTTTCAGAGCCGAAGTGAGGTGTAAATTAGGCAAAGAGTTGGTTTCACTCAATCATATTGTATGGAAGCCATTGATTCCGGTATTAACAAACGGACAAAACAACCAATTGGGGTAAAGTTAGGGTAATACAATGGCCATCCCGCATAGCGAAGCGGGATAAGATGTCGCAGATTAAAGATTTAGGTTGGTGGTTTGCGGGTAAAAGACATTGCCTGGCATCAGTGAACGCTCACGTAGTAAACCGCCAAATGCCCATAACTTAGGTCGTTAGCTGCTATTTTAAAACGACATACAGAATAATCATAAGACAATGAGACCACTAATATTTGATATGCTTTTTAATGATGACAGAAAATTCGTAATGGAAATTTCAAAAGTAACTGTAAATGGAGAACCTAAGTGGGCTGTTATAACAAGGCGAAATGTTCCTGACTACCCCGCTTTTAGGGCTGACACTTTTGAAACACGAAACGAAGCATTGGAATATTATAAAACAGTAGTAGTTGAAACGCCATTAGTTAGTCTAAATGGACAATCACCAAATCCGCGAAAGACTATTGAAGAATATAAACAGTGGCTAATTGACAAAGGATTGACTGACGACTATCTATAAACAATAAAAAGAACTGCTATGACAACATATGCCTACACAATAACAATGAATGATAGTGAAGCAATAATGCTTAAAGCTGCATTGGAACTAATGATAAAACATTGTCAAGAAAAACTCGACCAAGGAGCAGGTGCTCCATATTGGGCACATAAACATTCAGCTCAAAGTGTTTTAGAAAAATTATACGATAACACAATTCAAACGAGTGGTAACAACTTTTATAATGACAGAGACTGACGAAAAATTAAAAACAGCTGCTAATACATAGCTCTTCGTACAGTCGGCACGACCCAGCATAAAGAACAAGTTGAACTACATTCCTGATTCACTGCCGGTGATGTACTCAAGAAAAAAATCATCGGATTATGGAGAAAGCGGCTTTTTTTTCAGAGCCGAAGTGAGGTGTAAATTAGGCAAAGAGTTGGTTTCACTCAATCATATTGTATGGAAGCCATTGATTCCGGTATTACCAAACGGACAAAACAACCTTTGGGTAAAGTTCGGGCAATACAATGGCCGTCCCGCTTAGCGAAGCGGGGTAAGAAGGCTCAGATTAAAGATTTAGGTTGGTGGCTTGCGGGTAAAAGACATTGCCGGGCGAACGAATACGGGGTAAAATCTCAACCGGTTGCATATACCTTTCCTACATGCCGGGCATTGACAGGGATCATAGTTGGTCTTTGTACTTACTGCCCAGAATGACGAAGTAGCGAATCGTCTTCCTTAGGCGTAGTCTAAAGTCACCGTTGCGCTCATGACCTTAATCATGCGCTGAGTGCGGATTAGGGAAACATTGAAGATAAGGGTAGCCCCTTTATTATTGTAATTACCATAAAATGTATTTTTAATGAAACGAGTATTCTATTTGATTGTCAGTTGCGGATTAGTTCTTGTTGCTTTTTGGGGGTGTAGTAATGATAAGGAAACAGAAGATGTATTTGGTAAATGTGATTTCTATATTGATTCGATATATAACGTTACACAAACGTCAGCAACAGTAAAGGCTACATTAAAAGTCTATAACCCCAGCTCTATAGGTATTAATCATCTATCTGTGATATTGGGTATGAGTCCGGATTTTTATACGGATGGTATTCGCAAAGAAGAAGTATTCGATAAAAAAGATGGAACTGTAGAATTGACTATCAAAAATCTGACTCCAAATTCACGCTTTTACCTCCAACCTCGCGTCAATTTTTTAGTTAGCAATAATCGGGTTGGTTCATATATAAGTTCAATATCTTCGCCTTTGTCAATAAAATCTTTTGAGACAAAGAGTAATTAGAATTGAAAAGCTTATATTATCCCTACACTGGCGCGGGTTTAGCGAAAGCGTAACCCGTGCCTAAGACTCAGACAGCTTGTAGCTGACATATTCAATAAGCTCAAAGCACCGAAGGCTATCGTTTATCTTGTTGTCTATTGGAATGCAGAATTCTTAGAATTCTAAAACAGCTACAAGCTGTTTGGATATCCAGCACGAGATACGCTTCGCTAATCTCGCGCTAGGGGGGAGTTACGACAAAAAATAAGAGAGTTTCGCCTTGACAGAATAAAAGAACTCAAATTGCAACAAGCACATTTCAAACCCGATAAGACTTTCAGTATGGAGCGCTATTTAGAAGAACGTTCCAAAAGAATATTTCCAAACCCCTGACAAAGGGTTGTCCTATGTGCCTTTTATCTTTGCTTCAAATTCAATCAAAATGAATATGAAAGCAATTTTATTAATCGTCATTGTTTCACTTTCAGTAAGTGTAAGCGAGGCACAAACACAAAAATGTATGATAGCAAAACAAGTTACAATCAGAGAGGAAAAAGTTGAAATTAATTATTTTCAACAAGGACAAGGCGACATAACACTTCTGTTTTTACACGGTTGGTGTATTGACGGAGCTTATTGGAAAAATCAAGTAGAATATTTTTCTAAAAGTTATAATGTTTACGCAATTGACCTGCCGGGCTTTGGCAAATCCAAAGCCGTAAGAACCAACTGGACAATTGAAGAGTATGCCAATGATGTAACAGCATTTATGGACGCAATGAACCTTAGAAATGTGGTAATCATTGGCCATTCTATGGCAGGCGAAATTATGTTACAAACAGCATTATCCAACAATCCAAAAATAGTTGGCGTTGTAGGTGTTGATAATTTCAAAATTATTGACGTTGTATTTACACCAGAACAAATGAAAAAAATGACCGACTTTCTCCCAATGCTTGAAAAGGATTTTAAAAATTCAGCACCTGCTTATGCAGATATGATGCTTTTTCACCCAACAACATCAAAGGAAGTGAAAGACAGAGTAAAAACTGATTTTGCAAATAGCGATTCCGTTATTGGTTATAAAACCATTATGACCCAAATGCAATACGCATCTACCGATGCACAAAGACTGGAACAACTTAATTATAAGTTATATTTAATAAACAGTGACGGTTTTCCAACAAACGAAACCGGATTGAAAAGCCATTGCAAAAATAGTTTTCAGGTGGAAATGATCTCTGCTACCGGACATTATCCAATGATAGAAAAACCGACTGAGTTTAATTTGATATTAGAAAAAGTGCTGACAGGAATGAAATAAACTGTTTTCTAATGCCGCCCGAAAATATACCGCCGCCGTTAGGTCTCATTTAAAAAAAGAAGCGATTGTGCATAAATTACGAGACATTTATAATTTGCACTCAGCTATTGTTTGTTTTCACAAATATAGATTACTTTTGTGAAATGTAATACATTGTATTTATGACGCAATCAATTGAAAATAAGGTATTAGGATATCTTAAAAGTAGACAGAGAGGTAAAATATATTTCTCTAATGATTTTGCAACTCTTGGAACTTCAGAATCAATCCGTAAAAGTTTATCGAATCTTGTGAAAAAAGAGATATTGATTAGACTAACGCAGGGAATTTATCTATACCCCAAAATTGACAAAGAACTTGGAGTATTGGCCATGAGCAATTTCAACTGGAAATAAATATCACAGAAGCGAGTAACGTCGACCCTGAAACGCTTTATTTACATTACGAATCAGTATTGGAAAATTCCGATTACGTTTTCAATACTGTAAAAATCGAAGTCGGGTCACGTTCACTTATGGAACCAAGCGAGGAAGTTCTGATTCAGTCAATGATTGGAGAACATTTGCCTAATGTTGATTTTTCGGACAAGGAGTTTAAAGTCAAAGCTGTTTTGCCGCAAAGAACCATGCTAGAAAAAGCATTTCTGTTGCACGAAATGTTACAAAATCCTTCTTCGGGAAAAGAAGTCAATAGAATGTCGAGACACTTATACGATTTAGAAAAATTAATGGATAGTCAATATTGTAAAAATGCACTGAAAAACAGCGAATTGTATTACGACATTATAAAACATCGCAAACAATTCACTTCTATGTCAGGAGTTGATTCTGCAACACATCTGCCTGAGACAATTTGCTTTGTTCCTTCTGCAGACGTTCTAAAAAACTGGGAGAAAGATTATTTGCTAATGCAGGAAAATATGATTTACGGTGATTCTTTAAGTTTTTCGACACTTATTGACAGAGTCAGAGAATTGAACAAAAGGTTTAATTCAACAAAATTCTGAAACACGACAGAACGAAGAAAATGAATGAGAACCCAATACATAGTACTTAGTGCGGTTGGTACGACCCAGCATGAAGACCCGGTTGAACTACATTCCCGATTCACTACCCGTGATGTACTCAAGAAAAAAATCATCTGTTTAATTCATAATGATTTTATCATTTGCATAAATATCAGATACTTTCATTAGATTCTGTTTTGCACAAGTATAAAACAAATGTCCCGTTTTTTACGTAAAAAACGGGACATTTGTTTGAAGGTGTTCCATTAGGTCTCCCTCGTTTCTAGTTGATAATAACCCCTGATTACAGAGAACTACACCAGTTTGTGCTTCTCGTAGCTGGCAACCGATATTTTGGCATAATAAAAAATGGCAATAAAACAGGCTATTGCACTAAAGCCAAAAGCAGCGCCCAGACTTGCCATCGCAGCAATCTTTCCAGCCAGTAGCATTCCTGTTCCTACCCCGGTATCGAAAGCGGTATAGTAAGTGGAATTGGCAGTTCCGCGCTGATTGTGGCTGGCCATATTAATAAAGAGTGTCTGGAATGCCGGATAGGCAACACCATATCCTATCCCTGCGATCAGGGCAATGGTATAGTAAATGGCGGGAATACGCCATAAGGCAAACACGCCTAACCCTGCGGCCAATAAAATAATTCCCAGTAAGGATGCTTTATGTAATTCACCCTTATCAATCATTTTTCCGCTGAATGCACGGGCGGTAGCAATGCCGACAGCTAGCAATACGTAAAATAGTCCGGGATTATCAGCATGCATCTCCTGGCTGTACATGGCGGCAAAAGAGAGGATCATACCGTAGGATATCGTCACTAACAGCAGGTTAATGCCTACCGGAACAGCTTTGACCAGTAGAAAACGGTCGAGCGACAGGGCGGCATGATGCGGTATGCGGGGTTTTACAGGCGCTTTAATGAATTGGGCGAATACCATTCCGATGAATCCGGTGGCAATGGCCGAGTAAAACAATATATTAAAGTCGTAATGCTGGTAGAGGAAAATGCCGGCTACCGGTCCGATTGCCATGGAGATATTAAAGGCTAATCCGTAGAACCCGATTCCCTGTCCCCGTTTCTCCGAAGGCATAATATCGATAGCCAGCGTATTTCCGGCTGTGGTAATAATCCCCCAGGTCAGTCCGTGCAGGAAACGCAATACGATCAGGAAGAGAATTGTTCCCGCCACCAGGTATCCCAGGCAAAAGCCGACAAACAGCAGGTATGAAATCATATAGACCGTCTTTCGGGAAAAGCTATCCACCAGATAGCCTGAGAAGGGACGTATGACCAGTGCGGCTATCACATAGCAGGATACCACAAACCCGATTGTCGAGTTATCGGTGTGAAAACGTTCTGCCAGATAGAAGGGTAGGGTGGGCATAAGCAGGTAAAAAGAGAAGCCCATCAGGAAGTTTGCCAGGCAGGCAAGTCTGAAATTCGAAGTCCATAGTCCGGACTTTACTGCAATATTTTCTTTCATAAGTCTCAAATTGCTGCAAAGGTACACATTATCGGGTTAATTGTAATCAGTCTGCCGGCAACGAAGGGGAAGCATCCATTGATAACTCTGCCGGGATATATTTTTTGTGATTCCTGTTTCTAAAAACAAAAAAACGTTTACCTTTGTCGCGAAAACTTTAGGGGTGCCCTATAAAGGCTGAGATCATACCCTTTGAACCTGAACAGGATAATACCTGCGTAAGGGAAAAGTTGAGGACTTTACACATCTTCTCTTTTTTGGATTCAATCCCTAAAGTTTATTGTATAACCATTTAACCCTCAGTGACTATGAAGGTATATGTAAACAATGAACCGCAGGAAATTTCTTCGGGAACTTCTCTCTTTTCAATCTTATCGGAACTCAACCTGAGTGAGGCGAAAGGTATTGCCGTGGCTGTCAATGATGAAATTGTGTTCAGGCAAAACTGGTCTTCCCATACCCTTCAGGAAAATGACAAACTGACCGTTATCCGTGCTACCCAGGGCGGATGAATTCATTTACCATTTAATCATTTACAATTTACCATTTGGCGGTAAGCGTGCAGAGTCTAAGGCCTAAAGTCTGAGGTCAGAAGTCAGAAGTCTAAGGTCTAAAATCTGAAGTCTAAAGTCTTGCATCTTTTATCTTATAGTCCTGACTCTTTCTCATTTACCTCCATAAACTTCTATTATAATGAAACCATTAGTAATTGCCGGCAAAACATTCGGGTCACGTCTGTTTACCGGTACAGGGAAATTTAGTTCGTCACAGACGATGGAAGATGCATTGCTGGCTTCGGGCAGCGAGTTGGTAACCGTAGCGTTGAAGCGCGTAGATGTGGGTAATGAGCAGGACGATATTCTGATCCACTTGTCGCATCCACAGTTTAATTTGTTGCCTAATACTTCCGGTGTCCGCAATGCCAGAGAGGCTGTTTTTGCAGCCAAAATGGCGCGTGAAGCATTGGAAACCCATTGGGTGAAACTTGAGATTCACCCCGATCCGAAATATTTGTTACCTGATCCCATTGAAACGTTGAAAGCCACCGAAGAGCTGGCAAAAGAGGGATTTGTGGTAATGCCGTATATTCATGCCGATCCGGTATTGTGCAAACGGCTGGAAGATGCAGGTGCGGCTGTGGTAATGCCGTTGGGTGCACCGATTGGAACGAATAAGGGATTGCGAACCCTTGATTTTCTGGAAATTATTATTGAGCAAAGTAATGTGCCGGTAGTTGTTGATGCGGGTATTGGTGCCCCTTCGCATGCTGCATGGGCGATGGAAATCGGTGCGGATGCTGTCTTGGTTAATACGGCAATTGCTGTAGCGGGAAATCCGGTGGAGATGGCAAATGCTTTCCGTATGGCGGTTGAGGCCGGCCGCATGGCTTATGAAGCTCGTCTGGCTAAACCGTTGCAACATGCAGAGGCAAGTAGTCCGCTGACTTCGTTCTTAATGTAGTTTCCCACTATCCTAACATCTAAGAAAAAATGTCTTTTAAAGAATTATTCGACACCTATCAATGGCAGGATGTCGAAAAAAGCATATATGCCAAGACTGCGCGCGACGTAGAGAGCGCGTTGAGCAAAGAACGCTGTGATCTCGAAGATTTCAAAGCGTTGATTTCACCGGCAGCAGTCCCATATCTGGAACAGATGGCACAAAAAAGCCACCGCAATACCTTGCGTCGCTTTGGGAATACCATGCAGCTCTATGCACCGATGTATTTGTCAAACATCTGTTACAACTCATGTGTCTATTGCGGATTTAATCATAAGAATAAGATCAATCGCCGTATTCTTACCGATAGTGAGATTTTGCGTGAAGCGGAAGCAGTCAAGGCTATGGGGTTTGAGCACTTGTTATTGGTGACCGGAGAATCGCCCCGTGATGCCGGCGTTGATTATCTGAAAAATGCCATCAGGCTGTTGCGTCCGCATTTTGCACAGATTACCTGTGAGGTGCAACCTATGGACCAGGCTGATTACGAAAGCCTGGCTGCCGAGGGAATGCACGGGGTTTATGTCTATCAGGAGACTTTCAACAAAGAGCGTTACCCTGTATATCATCCGGCCGGAAAGAAAGCCGATTTTTATTACCGGCTGGAGACGCCGGACCGTTTGGGACGTGCCGGTGTACATAAAGTGGGCATCGGGGCTTTGATCGGACTCGAAGACTGGCGTACCGATTGTTTCTTCCTGGCACTTCATCTGAATTACCTTGAAAAGACTTACTGGCAAACCAAATATTCGATTGCATTTCCACGGATGAGGCCTTATGCCGGAGGTTTTGCTCCGAATGTCATTATGTCGGACCGTGAACTGGTGCAATTAATTTGTGCTTACCGTCTGTTTAACAACGAAGTGGAACTTTCCATTTCTACCCGGGAAAGTGCAGCCTTCCGCGATAATCTGGTGAAGTTGGGAGTAACCTGTATGAGTGCAGGGTCCAAAACTAATCCGGGAGGCTATGCGGTTGCACCGGAATCGTTGGAGCAGTTTAATGTCAATGATGACCGTACTCCTGCTGAGATTTGTGAGATGTTGCATGGTATAGGATATGAGCCTGTATGGAAAGACTGGGATATATCCATGATCGCAATGGAAGCATGACAGAGCAAGAGGTCGAACGATATTCGCGGCACTTGCTTTTGCCGGAATTTGGCGAAGCGGGACAGCAGAAGCTGAAGCAGGCTTCGGTGTTGGTAATCGGATGTGGCGGACTGGGTTGTCCCGTACTTCAATATCTGGCAGCAGCCGGAGTCGGACGCATCGGATTGGTCGATGCCGATGAGGTGAGCGAAAGTAACCTGCAGCGACAGGTTTTGTATGGACTGCAGGATGTGGGACGGCTTAAGGTAAAGGTTGCCCGGGAACGGCTAACGGCGATGAACCACCTGATCGTGTTTGATAACTATCCTGTGATGTTGACGGACGAAAACGCGGCTGAGATCATTGAACATTATGATCTGATAGTCGATTGTTGCGACAATTTCAATACCCGTTATTTGATTGGTGACGTAACGGCCCGACTAAAAAAAACATTGGTATTCGGATCCATATTTCAATTCGAAGGACAGGTTTCTGTTTTTAACTATCAGGGAGGACCCTGTTACCGCGATCTGTATCCCGAAGCTCCCGAATCTGTCCGCCCGGCATCCGAAGTTGGCGTTTTGGGCGTATTGCCGGGTGTTGTCGGAGTTATTCAGGCGACTGAAGCGGTAAAAGTCCTTACCGGAATAGGAGAGGTGTTATCCGGAAAACTTCTGTTGTATGATGCTTTGAAGATGAGTTTTTCTGTCTTTAAATTCAAACCTTAGGGTGGTTTTATTTGTTATATCTGGTGTAGTGTAATCTACGATTTTTCTTACGTATAAAAAATGAGGGTTTTTTAGCAGGAGATGGAGCGAAAGTTTCAGCTCCTGTTTTTTTTTAATTCGCCCGGCATGGGCGATAATTCCGGAGTATTTTTTCCGGATATGTTTTGATTGAAGAATACAATCTGTTTTCTGTTTAGATGCTTTTGTGTCATTATGAATAGTCCTTTCCCTGAATATGCTATTAAAAAATACTAAAACGCCTTATTTGTGTTCAATGTGTCATATAAAATTATAATTTTGTGACATAAGGTTATGGATATGGTGCTTTGTATGTCATTTGGATGTGTAAGGTATGGTATTTGAATCAAATTGTTCAACAAGCTAAAACACACGCACAATGTATTCATTAGTAACACAAAGAGACACCGTAAATACCTGGATGGAAAGATTCGGTGTCCGTTTCGGAATTTACAAGGGGGGCGAATTTCATGAACAAATCTTTCCGTTCGATCCGATTCCACGGGTCATTACCCATAAAGACTGGATAGAGATAGAGGCCGGACTCATACAGCGAGTGAATGCGTTGAACCGTTTTCTGGTGGATATATACAATGAGAAGCAGATTGTAAAAGACGGGATTATTCCCGAAGAGTTTGTCTATTCTTCCAGTGGATATCTGGTGCAGTGCGAAGGGATTATTCCGCCGAAAGAGATTTACTCACATATCTCAGGTATTGACCTGGTGCAGGCTAAAGATGGCGAATGGTATGTGCTGGAAGATAACCTGCGCATTCCTTCGGGAGCTTCTTATCCGATGATTGCACGCACTATTACGCGAAAGGTTTCACCCGAAACGTTTCAGACCAATGAAGTATATGACAATCGTAACTATTCTTTACTCATCCGCAAAGCGATGGATCATGTGAATGTGGAGGATGGTCTGGAGGTAATTCTTACTCCCGGACGATACAATTCGGCCTTTTTCGAACATTCTTTTCTGGCTGAGAAGGCAGGAGTAGTACTTGCTTTTGCCGATGACCTGATCGTGGACAATGATATTGTTTATTACAAAGGGTTATTTGACAAACGGGAACGGGTAGGGGTGATTTATCGCCGTATTTCCGATGAATACCTTGACCCTTTGGCATTTGAAAGCTCATCCCTGCTGGGTGTACCCAATCTGATGCGGGCCTATGCCAAAGGTAACGTTGCAATTATGAATTCATTAGGCAACGGGGTAGCCGACGATAAGGGTATTTACTACTTTGTACCGAAGATGGTGGAATATTACCTTGGAGAGAAAGCGATTCTGAAGAATGCACCCACTTACCTGCCCTTTTTTGAAGAGGATAAAAAATATGTGCTGAATAATCTGAAGACACTTGTTGTCAAAGATGTTGCTGAGGCCGGCGGATACGGGGTGATGTTTGGTAAAGATATGGACGAAGCCCGCCTGGCTGAAATCAGGCACCTGATTGAAACCGATTCCCGTCGCTGGATTGCTCAGGAGGTGATTGATTTCAACGATCTGGAGATTATAGAAGGAGAAGAGCAGGTGATGCGAAAATCTGATCTCAGGGCTTTTGTAATCAGTGGAGAGAAGACGGTGGTTTGGCGTAGCGGACTTACCCGATATACCCGCGATCCGAACTCATTTGTCGTGAATTCATCCCAGGGGGGAGGATTCAAGGATACGTGGGTGATGAAGAAATAAACAAAAAACACACAATAACAATGAACACCATTACACTTACCAAAACCGATTCCAGCATTTCATCGGCAAAGGCGAACCGCCTTTTCTGGCTGGGCAGATATGCTGAACGCGTATATACCGCTCTGCATATGTTGCGCAAACATTACGACCGGATGATTGATGAGGACGAAAATGCGTATGTACACTTTTGTACCCTGATAGGCATTGAGAATCGTTACATCTCGGCGGAAGATTTTATGCAGCGCTATTTGTTTGATGAATCTAATCCCGACTCTGTAATCAATATGCTGGAACGTGCACATGACAATGCTATTTTGTTGCGCGAAGAGATTATGAGCGAGACGCTTTCCTACATCCAGTTGTCCATATGCTATATGAAGAAGTGCCAGTCACTGGGGCAGGGGCTGAACGATCTGCAATTGGTGACCGACTACATGTTGTCGTTTTGGGGCTCAATTGATGAACGGATCCTGACTTCTCAGATTCGCAATATGCTTAAATTCGGCAAATACATCGAGTGCGCCGATCTGCATATTCGCTTTGGTTATTCTTTTGTAAGGGTAAATCAGATCATCGGACGAATGATGGAAACAATAGAAAAAGAATGTTATGTGTGTGATGAGCTTACTTTGTTGCTGCTACAGCAACAGGTGACGAGTGATAAATATAGAGAGCCCAGAACGTTGCAGTTGCTTAACCGGCTGTTTTGTGCATAATCCCCGGAAATGATACGATTAAGATACAGATATAAAACCCGGATTACATTTAGCGAGAATGTCCGTTCTCATTACTTCCTGCTTCGTTGTTCCCCCAACAGCTATCCGTTTCAGCAACTGCTGGAGGATAATTGCAGCATCTCACCGATGGAAAATGTAAGTGAGGGAATGGATACTTTCGGTAATAAATTATTCAGCGGGCATATTGGTAACCCTCATAAGTTCTTCGAATTTGAGACGACCGGTCTGGTTTCGCAGACATCCTATCGCATAGAGGAACCCTTGAACCGCATCTATTTTTATCCATCAAAACTGACACAACCTATGGCAGGGATTGAAGATCTGTTTCATAGCGTAGCGATGCCCGAAGGCGAACCGGTGGAAGTGTGCGTGCAAAAGCTTTCTCTAAGGTTGCACGACCGGTTTCGCTACGAATCGGGCAAGACCAACATTCAGACTACCGCCGGGCAGGCTCTGGAAATCGGTAGCGGAGTGTGTCAGGATTTTGCTCATATTTTAATCGCACTTTGTCGCAATGGGGGCATTCCGGCCCGTTATGTGACCGGCTTTATGCAAGGGGAGGGATTTACCCATGCCTGGGTCGAGTATTTCGATAATGGCGTCTGGTATGGTTTTGATCCTACCCACAACCGCAGGATCGAAACCGGTTATATCAAAGTGGCGCACGGGCGCGATTACGAAGACTGTGTGATTGACCGGGGTGTCTTTCGCGGTCTGGCTCAACAACAACTAGAGGTGTACTTAAAAGTAGAACAGGAACAATGATCAGAACTATCATTTCCGAGGAGCTTCCGGTCGATGAGAAGCTGCTTGTCAGAAAAAATATCATACAAGGTAAAACAGGGAAGAAGCGTATCTGCATCGTTACCGGTACGCACGGTGATGAGTTGGAGGGACAATACGTCTGCTTTGAGCTGAATCGCATATTAAAGGAGAATATCGGTTGTCTGAACGGTACGGTAGAGATATATCCGGCACTTAATCCGCTGGGTGTGGATTCTGTAGAACGCGGATTTCCATCGTTTGATATTGACATGAATCGTATCTTTCCAGGAGATTCTCAGGCACATTTGGTGGAGCATGTGGCCTACCAGATCATTCAGGATCTGTGGGGAGCCGATATGGTGATTGATATTCACTCGAGCAATATTTTTCTGAGCGAAGTGCCGCAGGTGCGGATCAATGCGGAGATGGCCGACCGCCTGCTCCCTTTTGCCCAAATGCTGAATATTGACTTCGTCTGGGTACATGATGCGGCTACGGTACTCGAATCGACACTGGCGCATTCGCTCAATGTATTGAATACGCCAACATTAGTGGTCGAGATGGGAGTGGGTATGCGTATTACCCGGGAATACGGCGATCGGTTGATCGGGGGTATTCTTAATCTGATGCGTAACATGGGTATGTGGGACGGCTCCGTATCTTCGGAAATAATATCACCCCTTCTTTCGACAAAGGGGGAGGTCTGCTTTATGAATGCAGACGCTTCCGGTATTATAATTCCTGCGGTATCCCATTCGGATAAGGTGAAGAGAGGCGATCTGCTGTGTCAGATCGTTGATCCGTTCGAAGGGATAGTTTTGCAGGATGTGCTTTCTCCGGTAGATGGGCTGGTTTTTACCCTGCGCACCTATCCGGTGGTGTATGAAGGATCACTTATCGCACGGATTTTTACGGAGAAATAAAAAAATGAAACAAGAGATATTATTTAGCATGAAGTCGCCTTACCGCGACGAATTCAGAATACAGGGCTTTCGCTTTGGCGCAGGAGAAAAATCGGTAGCCATTGTCGGAGCCATGAGGGGCGATGAGGTGCAGCAGCAGTTTACCTGTTCGCAGATTGTCAAGAATCTGATTGACCTGGAAAAAGCGGGCCGTATCCGTTCCGGTCACGAGATACTGGTGATTCCGTCGGCCAACCACTTTTCGATGAATATCAATAAACGCTTTTGGGCGATGGACAATACGGATATCAACCGGATGTTTCCCGGGTATGATAAGGGTGAGACAACTCAGCGCATCGCTTCGGCGTTATTTGAAAGTGTAAGGGGATTCCGGTATGGTATTCAGCTGGCGAGTTTCTACCTGCCCGGTGAGTTTATTCCCCATGTCCGCATGATGGATACAGGTTATCAGAATGAGGCTCTGGCCCGTCATTTTGGCTTGCCTTATATTTTCGTGCGACAGCCCCGTCCTTTTGATACTGCTGTGTTGAATTACAACTGGCAGGTCTTTGAGACACAAGCTTTCTCAATCTACTCGGGCAATACGGAAAGCATCAACAAGAATTCGGCCAAACTGGCCTGGACTTCCATTTTGCGTTTTCTGCATAAGATGGGCATTATCGAACTACCTACCCATGAAGGATATAATTCGTGCACCATTTCCGAAAAAAGCCTTCGCACGATCAAGTCAGACAAGGCGGGTATCCTTTACAGCCGCCATACGGCCAATGATGAGATCAGGGAAGGAGATCTATTGGCCAAAATTCTCGACCCCTTTACGGGGGAGACATTGAGTTCGATCTGTTCTCCTGTGTCGGGCACCATCTTTTTTGCCCATCAACAGCCATTGATCAACCAAAACACCGTACTTTATAAGGTGATTACTTTTTAAAGGGAAAGCTCGGATGGGATTCTGAAATATCTTCCGATATATTTTGTACTTTTGCGGCGTAAAAATCAATATCCGAATATGATTTCGAAAGTAATTGCAGAAGAAAAAATTCAGCAGGTGCGTAAACTGCTCGAAAAGAATGATAAAATAGTAATCCTAACACATTTGTCACCTGATGGTGATGCTATCGGATCAACGTTGGGGTTATTCCATTTCCTGAACGAACTGGATAAAGAGGTATCAGTGATTATCCCCAACGATATGCCTGCTTTCCTGAAGTGGATGGATGGCGCGAAGGATATCGTGGTGTATGAAAAGTACACCGAATTTGCCGAACAACTGATGGAAGAGGCAGAGCTCATTTTCTGTCTCGACTTCAATGCCCGCAAACGTGTGGATTGCATTGAACCCGCTCTGGTGAGATCGAAAGCCAAAAAAGTAATGGTCGATCACCATCCTTATCCCGAAGATTTTTGTGATGTGACGATCTCTTACCCCCAGATTTGTTCTACCGGAGAATTGGTTTTCCGCCTGATCTGCCGTATGGGCCAGTTTGAACTGATTAATCATGCC
The DNA here is from genome assembly GCA_963662365.2 of Bacteroidales bacterium. Taxonomy (GTDB): domain Bacteria; phylum Bacteroidota; class Bacteroidia; order Bacteroidales; family UBA7332; genus CAXXIC01. Next base: position 29,042 of record CAXXPA010000003.1, on the reverse strand, counting down.
TGTGCTGAAGCCATTTATGTAGCGATGATGACTGATACCGGGGCATTTACCTATAACTCCGAAAGTCCTGAAATATATACGATCGTAGCCGAGCTAATTAAATTAGGGGTGAAAAAAGATCTGGTATATCAGAAAATATTCCATACCAATTCTCCCGACCGTATGAAACTGATGGGCTATTCCCTGTCGGAAAAGCTGAAAATATATCCGCAATTTGAACTGGCTGTAATCACACTCACCCGTAGTGAACTAAAACGCTTTAATCATCAACCGGGCGATACCGAGGGTTTTGTCAATATTCCCCTTTCCATCAGTGGCGTTCGCTGTTCTGTCTTTTTCCGTGAAGATGAGCATAAAATAAAGATTTCATTCCGAAGTAAAGGTGATTTTGCTGTTAACCGCATTGCGACTGATTATTTTAGTGGTGGCGGGCATACCAATGCTGCGGGTGGAGAATTTTATGGTACTATGGCAGAAGCGGTTGCTTTACTTGAAAAGGTGATGCCACACTATGTAGCCACAGCGCTGAATTAATCTCATCCGGATTATTCAGGTCGATTAGTCTTGTAAAAGAGATGTTTTTGTGTTAAACAGATGATTGAATTTAACGTTTTTAAAGTTGCAGTCTCTCTATCTTTCTATAACTTTGGCACACCAAAAAATATGATATGAGAAAGTTCTTATTGTTCCTTAGTACATTATTTGTCCTGACCCTGATAATTCCTTCATGCAGTAGCTCAAAGACCTATGCCGAGTTGCTTCAGGATGAGAAAGATAATATAGCCCAATTAATAGCAGATAGTGGTTATACTATCATTCCATTCAATAAAGATACGTTATACAATCCTAAAACCAGGAAACTGATGAAGCTGGATAACGGAGCGTATATAGCCATTATCAGCAGAGGTAATACAAATCCGGCTGATTCTGCAGTGAAAAATATTACAGAGGTAACCTATCGGTTTAAATACGGACGCGTTCTGACAGATGCGGATACTACAGAATATTCAAATGTCTTATCTGCATACCCGGTAGAATTTGTATTCGGAGCATCATCCACTGCTTTTGCATCTTCATCGAATCCTGTGTGTGAAGCGATTCAGACTCCGCTAAACTTTCATAAGTTCGGATTAGGCAGCGGTGCTAAGATTAAACTGATAATTCCGGCAAAAATCAGTTTTACAGACTATCAGTCCAGTGTGATTACCATTTATTTCCCCGAATTGACCTATAAATTTTACGAATAAAGATATTTTTCAGGAAAAAGGCACAAGCGATCAGGCTTGTGCCTTTTTTTTGCCTGAATTTTATAATTTTGTGCTCAAATTAATTACAAACACACATGACACTAATCAAATCTATTTCAGGTATTCGCGGAACTATAGGCGGTGTTCCCGGTGAAGGGCTTAATCCCCTTGATATTGTGAAATTTACAGCTGCATATGCTACGTTTATTAAAAGCAACAGCAAAGGTGAGAAGAATACGATTGTCGTAGGTCGCGATGCCCGTATTTCGGGTGAAATGGTGAACCAGATTGTTGTAGGAACGCTCGCAGGCATGGGCTTTGATGTATTGAACATCGGTCTGGCCACAACCCCGACTACAGAACTGGCCGTGACTATGGTTGGCGCCTGCGGGGGGATTATCCTGACTGCGAGTCACAATCCCAAGCAATGGAATGCCCTGAAATTACTTAACCATAAAGGTGAGTTCCTCAATGCGGCAGAAGGACAGACAATCCTGAAAATTGCAGAAGAGGAGTCTTTCTCATTTGCACCGGTTGATGAACTGGGAAAAGTGACTGAAGATTTCTCATTTACCCGGAAACACATTGAAAGTGTGCTGGCGCTGGAGTTGGTTGATGTAGATGCTATTCGCAAAGCCGGCTTCCGGGTGGCAATCGATTGTGTAAATTCGGTAGGCGGAACAGCTATTCCCGAATTGCTTGACGCTTTAGGTGTAAAACAGGTGGAGAAATTGTATTGTGAACCTAACGGACACTTTCCTCACAATCCGGAGCCCCTTCCCGAGCATTTAACCGAAATCTCATCGCTGATGAAACAGGGAAAAGCAGATGTGGGATTTGTGGTTGACCCGGATGTGGATCGTCTGGCCATTATCTGTGAAAACGGAGAGATGTTTGGTGAAGAGTATACATTGGTAGCCGTAGCTGATTATGTGCTTTCAAAAACGCCGGGTAATACGGTTTCCAATCTCAGTTCAACACGCGCATTGCGTGATGTGACCCGCGGATATGGACAGGAGTATCAGGCTGCTGCCGTAGGCGAAGTGAATGTTGTAGAGAAAATGAAGGCGATAGGAGCTGTAATTGGCGGTGAAGGAAACGGCGGGGTGATCTATCCGGCAAGCCACTACGGACGCGATGCTCTGGTAGGTATTGCTCTTTTCCTGACTCATTTGGCAAAATGCGGAAAAACTGTAAGCGAATTGCGGGCTGGCTATCCACCTTATTTCATTGCCAAACAAAAGGTGGAACTTACACCCGATATCAATGTCGATGCAGTACTGGAAGAGGTGAAAAACAAATATGCCCAATTTGATGTGAATACCATTGATGGCGTGAAGATTGATTTCCCGGAAAAATGGGTTCATCTGCGTAAGTCAAATACGGAACCGATTGTGCGTATTTATGCTGAAGCTTCGACTATGGAGCAGGCTGAAGAATTAGCCGCTGCGATTATGTCAGTAATAAAAGAGCTGGCGAAGTAATTGTCCGCTGTTATATATAAAACAAAGACGCTGATTAGCAAAGGGAAAATACTTTGCAAATCAGCGTTCTTGTTTTCAATTCCGGATAAGCTTCCCGGGATGGATTGCTTATTTCTTTTTTTCGTTTCTGCTCAGACTATCTTTTTTCAGAACATACTTTTCGCTGATTCGTTTAAATTCTTCCGATTTCTTTAGTTCATTGAGCCACATGTTGAGGCTGTCGAGCAAAGCTTTACTTTCTTTACGTACTATCCAGGCTTGAAGTTGGGTAAAGCTGATATCAGTCCCGATATCTAAACCCGGATAGCCGGGCAGACACTTACGCGCAATAGATTCGTCGCAGACAGCATAGTCGATAGCCCCACCGGAAACAAGCGCAATTAATTGTTCGTCTCCGTATTTATCGTCCTGCTGAATAGAAATGGTATCTCCGATTTCGCTCGAAAGATTCTGAATACGCAGGATAACCGGAGAGTTTTTGTGTACATAGAGCGTCTTTTTAGCCAAATCAAGCTGGTTACGAATCAACACTGACGCTTTTCCGAATCCGGGCTTTCTTTGCACCAATACCTGCTTGTTCAATAGGATAGGTTGGGTGAATAAGAATTGGTTGCGTAATTCTGTGGTAATTGTGATGGGACGGGCTACAATATCAAATTTACGGTCCGAGAGTCCTTTCATACTTTCCCCGAGGCTCATTAACGGGATCATTTCTACTTTAATACCAAACCGTTTCTCCAGTAAAACAGACAGGTCATGCTGGAATCCGGAAATAGAATCGTCTGAGACGAAATATCCGACTGTGTTGTATTCCGTAGCAATCCGGATAACTCCGGATCTTTTTATTTCCTTGAAATCTCTGGGGGCGTTTGCTTTTTTATGGAAAAGAGTACTGATAGTGACCGTGATAATTCCGGCCAAAAGAAAAACGAGAGCAATCTTCAGACGTTTGTTCAGTTTCATAGCTTGTCGGACTTATTATGGTACCCTACCGAGATTCCGTGACTTTGTAATCGTGCATGATTAGTTGTTGAAATTCCATGAAATGCCCACTTTCATAACCCTGGGATTAATCGGATAGTGCGGGGTGTTGAAATAGTTTGAATTCGGGATTCCCTCATTCACATGGTAATACATAATAAAGAACCGTGTACGTTTCAGTTGAAGATTAGCATATGCATTAACCAATGGATAACCGCCTATTTCTACCCTTTTATTTTTATTATCAACATCCTGTAAGTGAAACTGACTGATAGCCGGTTCGTAATCCAGGGCGTAGTATGATGAAAAGTAACGCACGTTAAAACCGGTCTGGAGGGTTAATACCCTGGCTAATTTGGTGCAGATGTACAGGTTGTGATAAAGCGAAACAGCAGGAAGAGGGATTATCTTTTTATCGGATGAAACCTGACCATAAATTTCATTGTCAAGATGGAGGATGCCCCATTTAAAGTCTTTTGAGAGACATCCGGACAATACTTGTATGTTGTCGCTATTTTGGGCCGGAAGAGCATCTTTATCGAAATAGATATAGTTTTGAAGGTTTTCTACCCCGCCTTTTAAAGAGAAATGTTCTTCCGGAACAGTTAATTCTCCCTCAATCCTGACCCGTCGTTCGTTTTTGAAAGATCTGTCCCACCAAAAATGTTTTGAGTGATATCTGTTGAGATAAAATCCGGGATTCAGATTCTTGATAAAACCATTGGCATTGAATTGAACGGTGCGGCCAAGAAGCTTAAGATTAGTCTGAAGCTCCCCCGATAAAGTCATTTGCCCTAAATCTTCACCCAAAATGCCCAGTTCGGCATTGGCGTGGTAGTTGATTGTCCTGCCATTTTTACGACTTAGCACTGCCCCGATAAAAGTCGACTGTTCGTTGTATCTGGTTTTACCTAATGTATCCATAATACGAAACTGACGAATCTCATTCTGGATATATGCAGTCAGTCCGAATAAGGCGTATTTATTGAATCCTTCGAGTAAAGAAATGCCGAATGTATTTCGTAAGGCTTTATATGACGTTGTGTCGTTCGTGTTTGAATTGTGCAGATAGGTATTGGCGTAAAGAGTTGAGTCCGGCGATTTGGAAATGTAACGACGGAAAATATTATTGTATTCCAACGTGTGAATAAAACTGGTCACCGGAATAAATTGTTCGGTTTCAATTGTGTCTTTTTTGATTTTCTTGTAGAATCCGAGGTTGTAGCGGTGATTCAGAAAAACAGTTCCTCCATTCACCCTGTTCCATGTCTGAGCCTGTTCCAACCTAACGGGAATACTGCTGGTGGTGAGTATTTTTGTTCCACCGCTCATCGATAACGGATCTGTGATGTATCTGTCATCTGTGATGCCACCGTTTTCCATATTGGATAGGTTGCTGTTGCCGGCAAAGGCATGTAGCGAATATTTATCGGATTTATAGCTCCCGAAAAGTTTGTATGTGAAATCGCTCACCGATTGGTATTGATAAAATCCGCGGGCATTGATATAGTCCATATCAGCCCCGATATTTAACCGTTTACCGGAATTAGCCGTAAACAGCGCTTTAAACCGATCTTCTTTAGATGTGCCGGAACCACCAGAAAGATAGGAGAGGTTCATTAATGGAATGGTTGTGTTGAAGAATGGCGTTTTTTCAGCTGTCAGAAAGAACGGTTCATATACCTGTGAAAATATAAAACGGGGCAATTCCCGTTGCTGGAAGAATATCCTGGAATAAGAGGGGGATCCCAGATTACCCAGGTAGCCGCGTGGAGAACGATAGCCGTCGCCTGTATTGTATTCCTGAAAGTCAAGAGGGACAGTATCTACATTTGTGCGGTATTCGTTGCCGAGTTTCGGGTTAATCTTCCACGAATAGATCGACATGGTTGGCTCACTTTTCTGGGCAAGGGCAGCAACGCCCAGCAGGCCGAACAACAGTGTGATGACTTGTATTCTCATAAGTGGCACAAAAGTACGAAAACTGAACAAGTGAACCAAATCGGAAGAAGTTCATTCTTGACAGGTAACAAATTCTTTTACTTGCTAATCCAATTGATAACATATTATAAGATTTGCTTATTCGTAACTCCATTCTGAAAAAGAGCACTATTTTTGTATTCCCAAAATAAAAAACGGATATACGCTCATGATGGAACCTAAACGAACAAGACGAACCCCGAAAGATTCAACTCCGCCAATACCCGGCTTTGGTCGGTTACAACCACAGGCAAGGGAACTGGAAGAGGCAGTTTTGGGCGCATTGTTGCTCGAAAAAGATGCCTATTCAATGGTGAGTGACATTTTGAAACCGGATTGTTTTTACGATAATATCCATCGCAAAATTTATACGGCTATTGTCGATCTGGCAGTATTGCAGCGTCCGGTGGATATGCTTACCGTCACTGAACAGCTTCGCAAAAAAGGCGAGCTCGAAGAGGTAGGTGGCCCGTTCTATATAACACAGTTGACCACCAAGGTGTTGTCGGCGGCTCACGTAGATTATCACGCACGCATTATTGCCCAAAAATATTTAGCCCGCGAATTGATATCATTTACCTCTGAAGTGCAGGGGAAAGCATATGATGAATCGATGGACGTTGACGATCTGATGCAGGAAGCAGAAGGTAAACTCTTTGAGATCTCTCAACGCAATGTCAAGAAAGACGTGGTGCAGATTAATCCGGTTATTAAGGAAGCTTTGGAAAACATTCAGCTGGCAGCTAACCGCGAAGATGGATTAAGTGGTATTCCTACCGGTTTTCATAAGTTGGATAAAATGACTTCGGGATGGCAGCGGTCTGACCTTGTTGTTATAGCGGCTCGTCCTGCGATGGGAAAAACGGCTTTCGTTCTTTCCATGGCTAAAAACATGGCGGTAGATCATAAAACACCGGTGGCGGTATTCTCATTAGAGATGTCGAACGTACAGCTGGTGAACCGTTTGATATCGAACGTATGTGAGCTTCCGTCTGAAAAGATCAAAAACGGTAAGTTTTCAGATTTTGAATGGGAGCAGCTTTTCTATAAAATCAAAGACTTGAATGATGCTCCGGTCTATGTTGATGATACTCCGAGTTTGTCGGTCTTTGAACTGAGAACGAAGGCGCGTCGTTTGGTGAGGGAACATGGCGTGAAGTGCCTTATCATTGACTACCTTCAGTTGATGAATGCCAGTGGAATGAGTTATGGTAGCCGTGAGCAGGAGGTAAGTATCATTTCGCGTTCACTCAAAGGATTGGCCAAGGAATTGAACATCCCGGTGATTGCATTGTCTCAGTTGAACCGTAGTGTGGAATCCCGTACCGGTACCGGTGCAGAAGCGAAGCGGCCTCAGTTGTCCGACCTTCGTGAATCGGGAGCGATCGAGCAGGATGCCGATATGGTATGTTTCATCCACCGTCCGGAGTATTACAAGATTATGGAAGACGAGCAAGGAAATAGTTTGATTGGTCTGGCCGAGATTATTATCGCAAAGCACCGTAATGGACCTGTAGGGGATGTCCGTTTGCGATTCCGTGGAGAGTTTGCCAAATTCCAGAATCAGGAAGACGATACCATACCATTACCTGAGTTTGCGGGTAGTACATACAGTTCTAAAATGAATGCACCGGAAACAGCACCGATGGGTGATTATCCCCCTATAGCTCCAATGGGCGAAGTCGATTTTATCAATCGGAGAAATGACGAAATGCCCTTTTGAAATTAGTCAGAACGAAATATTGTGAATAGATTCAAAAGAAAAACGCGTGCTGTTAAGTACGCGTTTTTTATTTTAAATGAATTGAAAATCAAGAACTTTATTGAACGCTCATTGTTTAATTTTTATCCCAAAGAATATTCACGATTAAGCGAAGCAGTGAGAAAACAAACACTAACACCTAAAAATCTAATTTCGAGATGAGACATTTGATTGTATATTGCCATCCTAGTAAGAAAAGCTTCTGTAATGCTATTCTTGAAAAACTGATAAGTGAACTCGAGGGTATAAACGCTGAGATAAGAGTGAGGGATTTGTATGCTCTTGACTTTAATCCTGTGCTCACTTCAGGTGATATGATAGCCATGAAAAATGGTTCGTCATTGCCCGAAGTTAAGGAAGAGCAAAACCACATTAAGTGGGCGGATGTTATTTCTTTTATATACCCGATCTGGTGGACAGGTATGCCTGCTATGATGAAAGGGTATATTGATCGTGTCTTCAGTTATGGCTTTGCTTATGGCTCATGCACTGACGGAGTAAACGGAATGCTTGCATCCAAAAAGGTAAATATTGTGAATACTATGGGAACAGCAGAAGATATTTATCGTGGTAGTGGTATGATTTATTCAATGAAACAGACTATCGATCACGGAATCTTCGAGTTTTGTGGAATGGAGGTCTGCAAGCACCTTTACTTTGGAGGTGTAACGGCTTCAGATGTACAAACGAGAGAAGAAATGCTCTCCAGAATTTGTGAATTGGTGGGGTCGACTCACTCATTGTGGTATTAATGCTTGCGGTTTTGTTTACTCTACATAAAAAAGAAGTAATCCGGATGGATTGCTTCTTTTTTGTTTAAGAAAGTGTGTGTGCTCGCTTTCTTAATTGTATTTAATTGTGTGATAAAGTCGATTCCATGGGGTTTTTATTAATTTTGTCAGGTAAAGCAGAATCCCTGGTTTTTAAAGATAATCGAATGTCCCGGATATAAGGTTTAAGTGAAACCGGAATGAGCAAGCATTCGTGTCCTCCAAAGGGTGTGAAATTGATTGTATGTTCCATGCTTAGCCAAATACAAAATAATAATGACGCATAAAACGGGCTTGCAGAAAGGTCTGCGATTGACATTCAGTCCATATGAACTTCAGTTGCGGCATACATTTAATCTGGCTTCCGGATCCCGCACCGGTACGCCTGTTATGCTTACCCGGATTGAGTGGGAGGGTATGACAGGATACGGGGAGGCTTCAATGCCTCCATATCTGGGAGAGTCACAAGAAACGGTTGCCCGCTTTTTGTCTTTGCTCGATCTGTCACAATTTACGGATCCATTTCTTATAGAAGATATTCTGATGTATGTGGATCAGGTTCTGCCGGGGAATCCCGCAGCAAAGGCATCCGTGGATATTGCGTTGCATGATTTAGTCGGAAAACTATCTGGCCGGCCCTTGCATAAGATCTGGGGACTCTCAGCTGAAAAGACACCGGATACTTCTTTTACCATTGGAATGGATACACCGGAGATCATTCGTCAGAAAGTGTTGGAAGCAGAGCCTTACCGGATTTTAAAGGTGAAAATGGGTCGGGATAATGACCGGGAATTGATAGAGGTTATTCGTTCCGTCAGTGACAAACCGGTCTGTGTCGATGTAAATCAGGGTTGGAAAAATAAAGAGCAGGCGCTTGAGATGATTTATTGGCTCAAAGAGCAAAATGTCATTTTAGTAGAGCAACCTATGCCTAAAGAGATGATCGATGAAACAGCATGGCTTACCCAAAACAGCCCGTTGCCTGTTATTGCCGATGAGTTTGTACAACGGTTGCCGGATGTTCGCAGAGCCTGCGGAGTCTATTCCGGAATAAACATAAAACTCATGAAATCGACCGGAATGCGGGAGGCTAAAGAGATGATTACACTAGCGAAAGCTCTTAACCTGAAAGTGATGCTGGGTTGTATGACGGAAACATCCTGTGCAATAAGTGCAGCGGCTCAATTGTCCCCTGATGTGGATTGGGCGGACCTTGACGGTAATCTGTTGATTACTAATGATTGCTTCGATGGCGTGAAAATAGTAGACGGAAAGATTAAACTGACAGATCGCCCGGGGATAGGTGTACGAGTTTATTAATTTAGAAATTACATAATATTGGAGACGGGTTTTAAAGATTGTCTCCGTTTATCTTAAGATGGAATATCCTTCATTTATACTTGAAAATGCGGTCAATGAGTTTTCAAAATTGCCCGGAATCGGAAAAAAGTCAGCTCTCAGACTAGTGCTTCATTTGCTTCGTCAGAAGACGGAAGTAGCAGAAAGCCTGGGAAGCGCACTGATCGACCTGCGTAATATCAAATATTGTCAGGTCTGTCACAATATCTCAGATACGGATAAATGCGCTTTGTGTGCCGATCCGTCGCGGGATGCTTCAATCGTCTGTGTGGTAGAGAATGTCAAAGAGCTTATGGCTGTCGAAAATACCTTGCAATTCAGGGGTTTGTATCATGTGTTGGGTGGTATTATCTCACCTATGGAGGGTATTGGTCCCGCTGATTTGCAGATTGAAAGTCTGGTGGAACGGGTTGCTTCGGGAGATGTCAAAGAGATAATTCTGGCATTAAGTACCACCATGGAAGGAGATACAACCAATTTTTATATTTACCGGAAATTAGCCGGGTATGATGTGAAGATATCTATTATAGCCCGGGGGATTGCTATCGGTGACGAGCTGGAATATGCCGATGAGGTGACGTTGGGTCGTTCTATTATTAACAGGACATTGTTTAACGAAGCTTTCAAATTATGATTATAGCTGTAGATTTTGACGGGACTATCGTGGAGCATGATTACCCCCGCATTGGATCTCCCATTCCTTTTGCCGTTGAGACATTGATACAATTGCAAAAGGATGGTCATCAACTTATTTTATGGACTGTGCGTGAAGGTGAGTATTTGAAAGATGCAGTTGATTATTGCAGAAAATACGGAGTTGAATTTTTTGCCGTAAATGAATCGTTCCCCGGTGAAAAAGCGGAAGATAACCCGTCCCGCAAGATTCTGGCAGATCTTTTTATTGACGACAGAAATCTGGGGGGATTACCAGATTGGGGACAAATATACCATATGATTAAGCAGAACCGGATGTTTTCACCTTTTGATCCGTCTATTATGATGATGGAAAATAATTCCCGCGTGGGCCGTAAAAACCTGTTCATTGTGATCGGGGAGGCCCTGGACAGAATGAGAAACGGAGGCTGAAGTCAAAAACGGGAAAATCAATCATCTACCTTTGAGTTCTAAAAATAAAGATGTATGTTTTCAGAATTTCTTACCAATGAGGCTTTCGCAGCTGTACATGTGCGGAATTTTCGCTTTTTTCTCGGATATCGTTTTTTTATGACTATGGCTACGCTCATGCAATCGGTAATTGTGGGGTGGCATGTCTATTTTATGACCAAAAATGTATTCTGGCTTGGGGTAATCGGATTGGTTGAGGTAATACCGCAAATAGCAATTTCGCTCTTTGCCGGACATTATATTGATTTGTGGGATCGCAAGAAGATTATTCGTTATACTACATTGATTCTGTTGCTGGGTTCTGCCATCCTGTCATTCTATAGTGTTGATCGTTTCCATTGTTATGAAAAACTGGGTATCTGGCCTGTGTTTGTAACCATTTTTCTTACCGGCTTATCGCGGGGGATTCTGATGCCGGCTCACACTGCCATGCTGGGGCAGTTGGTCGATAAAAAACTCTATGCCAATGCTGCAACCTGGAGTAGTGCCAATTGGCAGGTGGGTGCGGTGACAGGACCTGCCTTAGGTGGATTGATATACGGTTTCTCCGGCATACAAACAGCTTATGTGTCGGTTTTTATAATCTACTTTATTTCTCTGATAATGCTTTCGGGGATTCATTACCAGCATCAGATCACAGAGATTAAGGAAGGGGAAGTGGGAATTATGGAACGCATCCGGGAGGGAATAAGTTTCGTGATGAAAAGTCCCGAACTTGTAGGCGCTTTTTCGCTTGATATGTTTGCGGTGTTGTTTGGCGGGGCGGTGGCTATGTTACCGGTATTTGCATCCGAGGTTTTGCATACAGGTCCGCAAGGATTAGGTTTCTTAAGATCCTGTCCTGCGGTAGGAGCCATTATTATGTCTTTCTATCTGATGTTTCATCCGCCTGTAAAACACAGCGGACGCTTGTTGTTGGGGGCAGTTGTCGGTTTTGGTCTCTGTATGATTGGATTTGCCTTATCGAAGGATTTCTGGTTGTCGGCTATATTGCTCCTGTTCAGTGGTGTATTTGACAACGTGAGTGTAGTGATACGCGGAACAATCTTACAACTCTATACACCACATCATATGCGAGGTCGTGTAGCTTCGGTCAATAGCATCTTTATCGGATCATCCAATGAATTAGGTGCTTTTGAATCAGGAGCTGCTGCAAAGTTAATGGGACTTATTCCATCCGTAGTTTTCGGAGGAGTAATGACGCTTATAGTAGTGGGCGTGACAGCCAACTCAAATCCAACTTTGAGGAGATTGTGGCTGAAACGCTAGTGTCTTTATTTCGATTTAGTTGTAACTCGTATTCCTTACAACTCAGATTGTATCATTGAGCAAGTTTAGTTTTGGTGACACCTTCCTGAATTCAGAGCTTTGCAGAAATTCCTCAATAGCAATGATATGGCGTATGTGATGGATGTCCGTTGCCAGAAAATTAATATACCCTTTGTCAAGTAGGTGCAATGAGGCTTTTTTTGTTTCTTTTCCGTAACAACCTGCCATTGAAAGAATATTGACCTGAAACTTACAGCCTAAGTTTTGTAGCTTGTCAAATACTGAAAAATCGGAATGGTAGTATGTGTATCTTTCAGGGTGAGCCAATATCGGCTTATATCCGGCCAGGTTGAGCTGAAAGATCATATCCTCCAGTTTCCAGTAAGGTTGAAGAAATGAGTTTTCAATCAACAGATAATTTTGTGGAAATGCAATTATTTCATTCCGGTTGAGGTGTTCCACGAAATTTGAATCCAGACGATATTCAGCGGAATACGAAATATCGATATCAATATTTTCTTTATCGAGAGATACCCGCAGTTGCTGATAGGCATTTTCAATAGTTTTCCGGTTATTAGGGAAGACCTCTTCGGTAATGTGTGGTGTTGCAATAATACGTTTAATGCCTAAAGCATGCAACCGTCGTATTAAAGTGATTGATTCTTCAATATTATCTGCTCCGTCATCAATTCCGGGTAATATGTGTGAATGGACATCTGTGCTAAATCCGATATTAAGAGATAATGCTTTTTTCTTGCTTTTAAATAATCCGAACATAATGAATTTTATATTGAAACTATAATCAGAAATCTTATAACTAATAATACTTTTGAACAGACCGGTAGATTATGGGATTATCGGAATCACGCTACCTTCAACTAATTGATATTTTTCATCTGTCTCGGGGCAAAAAGCTTCTCCCATTTCGTTAAAATGAAGTTTGTGCCCGTTTCGACTAACCCAGCCGGTTTGTCTTGCCGGATTTCCGATCCAGAGTGAATATGGCGGAACATCTTTCGCTATTACAGCACCGGCTGCGATTAGCGAATATTTTCCAATGCGATTGCCGCAAATAATAGTGGCATTAGCTCCAATTGTTGCTCCCTTCTCTATGTAAGTTGTACGAAATTCCTCTTTACGATTGATAAAGCTTCGCGGGTTGATCACATTGGTGAAAACGCACGAAGGTCCTAAAAAAACATCGTCTTCGCAGATAACACCAGAATAAAGAGAAACATTATTCTGGATTTTTACTCCATTTCCGATCTCTACTCCCGATGCAATAAATACGTTTTGACCGATATTGCATTGATTACCAATTCTACAACCGCTCATCAGATGTGAAAAATGCCAGATTTGGCTGTTTTTCCCGATCAGACATCCATCATCGATAATCGCAGTCTCGTGAACGTAATAATTTTTCATTATAGGGATCTGATAAAGAGTTATTGTCCGTTTCGTATTTTACGGGCAAATTTACGAAGAAATAGGTTTGGGAAGAGGATATCCAGATGAATAGTATGAAATTTTGTCAGTCTTGGTTGTTAAAGTACTTTTTGTCAGTTTTTTATGATGTGCAAATCTGACATAAAATTCAGTCATACTCTTTTATGAGTAAGATTTACTGTTAATATATTTTTTCGAGAAGGAAGTTATGGTTAATTCTGCTTAAAAGAGGGTTTTTGGTGCAAATTCAGAATAATCTTTGCAATAATGCAAATGTCTAAACCGTTAAATTAACGTTTCGAATTAACAATTAAACGAACACTAAAATGAGACAAAGTACAAAGCAATGGCTGGGTCTGGTGGCAGTGGCCTTTCTCAGCTCCGGAGTAACCTTAGGGATCTATTCGTACATGACCAGAAATGGCCGGATGGTAAATGGCGAAGGTTATTCCCTTCCGGTTAGTTTTACATCCATGAGTGCATCTCCGGCGGTATCTACTGATTTTACGGTAGCAGCCGAAAATTCCGTTCATGCGGTAGTTCACATTAAAGCTACTTCCATGAAGAAGGGGTATGTTCAGTCATCAGATCCGTTTTTTGATTTCTTTTTCGGAGATCGGGGGCAGGGACAAATGCAACCTCAACCACAGGTTGGTTTTGGCTCAGGGGTAATTATTTCATCAGATGGTTATATTGTTACGAATAATCACGTAGTGGATGGTTCGGATGAGCTTGATGTAACCTTGAATGATAATCGGACGTATAAGGCTAAGTTGATAGGAACTGACCCTGCAACCGATATTGCATTGATTAAGATAGATCAAAAGGATCTGCCTGTTATTCCATTTGGCGATTCCGATAAATTAAAAGTCGGAGAGTGGGTATTGGCAGTAGGCAATCCGTTTAATTTAACGTCGACGGTAACTGCGGGTATTGTAAGTGCCAAAGCCCGGAGTGGTATTATGCCGAGTGCCGGTAATATGAAGATCGAATCATTTATTCAGACAGATGCAGCCGTGAATCCCGGTAACAGTGGTGGTGCACTGGTGAATACACGCGGTGAGCTAATCGGTATTAATACTGCGATAGCTTCGCAAACCGGTAACTATACCGGATATTCATTTGCTGTTCCGGTAACAATTGTAAGCAAAGTTGTTGCTGACTTAAAGCAATATGGAACCGTACAGCGTGCGTTGTTGGGTATTGAAATGGGTAGTGTCACTGATGAGTTGGTTAAGAAATACGATCTGCACGTAAATGAAGGTGCGTTTGTATCCAAGGTGACAGATCGTAGTGCAGCCATGGAGGCCGGTGTAAAACCAAATGATGTGATTATAGCTGTAAACGATGTGAAGATTAAAAACAGCTCCGAGTTGCAGGAGCAAATCAATCGTTATCGCCCTGGTGATAAGGTAAAGGTATCTGTAATGCGAGGTAAAGAGCAAAAAGATTTTGCTGTAACTCTTCGAAATAAAAATGGAAGTACGTCTGTAGTAAAAGAGGTTGGAGTAGAGGTTTTGGGTGCGGCTTTTAAAGAGATCACTTCAGAACTGAAGAAGCAACTGGGTGTGAACTCCGGGGTTCAGGTTACAGGCCTGACTAAGGGTAAGTTTCAGGATGCGGGTATTCGTAAAGGATTTGTAATTTTAAAGATTAATGATGCACGTATTGAGAAGAAAGAAGACATAGAGCAGATAGCTGCGCGCATTCAGAGTGGAAATGCCGGTGATCAGGCTATGTTTGTGGTTGGTGTTTATCCGAATGGTAAAACGGCATATTATGCTATTGATTTATCCGAGTAAGGAGGTGTGTTGTTCAGGTGAAGTGCTGTTTTTATGGCTTTTATTACAATAAAAAACACCTGCGCAACTCATTCTGTAATAGATATTAAATTGGTTTTTCAGGTAAACAAAAGATTGTTTATACTGTTTAAAAGTAAGGTTATTCGATATTCAAAACAGGAAGCTGGCGGGGACGCCTGGCTTCCTTTTTTAAAATTTAACGTGTGTGTTTGGATAAAAATCTCTATCTTTGCACCCTAATTTTTTTAGATAATGAGACAGCTTAAGATCACAAAATCAATTACTAACAGGGAAAGCGCCTCGCTGGATAAATATCTTCAGGAGATTGGTCGCGAAGACCTGATTACTGTAGAAGAAGAGGTAGAACTTGCCCAACGGATTAAAAAGGGCGACCGCGTTGCTTTGGAAAAACTGACACGGGCTAATCTTCGCTTTGTGGTTTCCGTAGCTAAACAGTATCAAAATCAGGGGTTAAGCTTGCCTGACCTTATTAATGAAGGTAACTTGGGTTTGATCAAGGCAGCTGAAAAGTTTGATGAGACAAGAGGTTTTAAATTTATCTCATATGCTGTATGGTGGATTCGTCAGTCTATTCTTCAGGCTTTGGCGGAACAGTCCCGTATAGTACGTTTGCCTTTGAATCAGGTGGGTTCATTGAATAAAATCAGCAAGGCATTCTCGAAGTTTGAGCAGGAAAACGAGCGTCGTCCTTCTCCAGAAGAGCTGGCTGATGAATTGGATATACCGGTAGATAAGATTTCTGATACCATGAAAGTGTCAGGTCGTCATATTTCAGTAGATGCACCTTTCGTTGAGGGAGAAGATAATAGCTTGCTCGATGTTTTGGTGAATGATGATTCACCCATTGCAGACCGTAGTCTGATTAATGAGTCGCTTGCTAAAGAGATTGATCGTGCGTTATCTACTCTGACCGAGCGTGAAAGCGATATCATCAAAATGTTCTTTGGTATTGGTGTTCAGGAGATGACACTCGAAGAGATTGGTGATAAGTTTGGTCTTACGAGAGAGCGTGTGCGTCAGATTAAAGAAAAAGCAATTCGCCGTCTTCGTCAAAGTTCACGTAGTAAATTGCTGAAAGGTTATTTAGGATAACAGAAAATAAACCGTCATAAAAAATGGCCGCTCCGGAGATATGGAAGCGGCTTTTTTTATGGTGTGAATTTTGGATTTGTCAAGGGTGGTAAGTGAATGAAAAGATAAATATCGTTTTGGGGAATAGTTTATTGAAATGTCTCGAAATAAAAAATCCTTGCAAATTAAGGATTTGCAAGGATAGTGATTTGGTGGAGATTACCGGACTCGAACCGGTCACCTCGACACTGCCAGTGTCGCGCTCTAGCCAGATGAGCTAAACCCCCTTTCGATGCACAAAAGTAGATAAATATTTTGAACTACAAAACGCTTTGTTTATATTTTTGTAATTTTGTTCACGATTATTCCGGTAAATATTTATAATATGGTCAAACAAGTTGAATTTAGCCTCCGTCAGCGATGCAGAGGGGCACATTTGGTAACCGATGAGGTGTTACAAGCTCTTCCGGATTTACCGGAAACCGGCATTTTGCATTTGTTTATAAAGCATACTTCAGCAGCATTGTCGATCAATGAAAATGCAGACCCGTCTGTACGGAGTGATATTAATCAGATTTTTGACCGTTTAGTACCGGAAAAACAATCGTTTTATACCCATACATTGGAAGGAGATGATGATATGCCTGCCCATGCAAAGTCATCATTAGTCGGCAATAGCATTACAATTCCGATCTCAAGGGGGCGGCTTAATCTTGGAACGTGGCAAGGTGTATATCTGTGTGAGTTTCGGGACTATGGTGGATGTCGTCGTATTGTGGCTACAATATTAGGTTAAGTATTTTGTTTTTACCAATTAAATATATATTAGATGATAATATTCAATACAACTTATTGTCTTGATCATTCTGTGTGTGATTCCGGGTTAGTCTGGTTGCGCGAGAATTATATCCCTAAAGCTTTGGAGTCGGGGCAAATTCATACTCCGCGTATGTCGAAAATTCTTGCCGATGAGACTGATGGCGTGAATTACTCCCTGCAATTTCGTGTGGAAAGTATTGAAATTCTTGAAGTGTGGTATGAAAACACCGGCGATTTATTAAACAAAGAGATGGTGAAGTTGTTTGGCGAGAAGATGCTCGGTTTCTCCACTTTGTTGGAAGAGGTGGATCTGATATGAAAGAACGGGTTATTATAGGGATTGATCCCGGTACAACAATAATGGGATATGGGATCCTAAAGGTGACAGGGAATAAGCCAGAGTTGATTGCTATGGGTGTACTACAGCTGGATAAGTTTGATGATCATTATCTGAAACTGAAACGGATCTTTGAGCGGGTTATATCACTAATCGATCAATACCATCCTGATGAGCTGGCTATCGAAGCGCCTTTTTTTGGGAAGAACGTACAATCCATGCTCAAATTGGGACGTGCGCAGGGTGTAGCTATGGCGGCAGCTCTTACGCGTGATATTCCAATTGTAGAGTATGCTCCATTGAAGATTAAAATGTCTATTACAGGGAATGGGAAGGCCTCTAAAGAGCAGGTGGCCGATATGTTGAAACGAACACTTAAAATTCCGGATGAAAATATGCTGCCTCAACTTGATGCTACGGATGGACTGGCGGCGGCATTATGTCATTTTTATCAAACCAACAATCCTTTAACAGAGAAGAAATATTCCAGTTGGAAGGATTTTATTAATAAAAATCCCAAAGCGGTAAAAAGCGGAGATGTTCCAAAAGTCAGATAAGTTAAGCTAAACGCAAAGTCGCTAAGACGCAAGGTGTTTATATTCAATTGTATCTACCTTCGCGTTTTTGCGCCTTCGCGTTCAATTAAGTCTTCCGGGATATGACCTTTTCTGTATTTTTCACCAGAATGATTTTATTTCATCGGGTGTATATCCGGTACGTATACGCCATTCCTGGGGATAGAGGTTATTAGCCCGGTTGCCCAGATTTTTCACCCAGCCCAATGGTATGTCTTTGTAGGTAAGTAAAACAAATCCTTTAGGACAATCTTCAGGCAAGTTGATAGCCTCTTTCCTTAGATAACTAATTGCTTTATCCAACTCAATTTCTTCTGTGTTGAACTTTTCCCGGTTTAGAGCCAGGCTTAAAGCCAGGCTTTGATCAGGTATAAGATCCTTCCCCTTTATCTCAGCTAAAGTTATCCCGCTGTGAATAACATTTAATTTTGATTTGATCAATTTAAATTCGTTATCATATTGAACCGGATAAGCTTTAAGTATATTCTTATCTGTTTCAAAAGAGAAATTGGAGCTATTAATCAGCCAGCTTTTTGCCTGCTCCGGAAATTTAACCTCATCTTTCTTCTTTCTCTCTTTTGATTTCTCTCTTATTTCATGACGGTCATCGTCCGGTTTTCTCATAACAGCCAGGAAAAAGCCTTCTCCTTTAGTTCTGTGAGGGAAGAACCGGTAAGCGGGATTGTCGTTTTCAATAGCCGTGTGAATGTTCCAATCTGCCGAAATGGGGACAGGTAGAGGTTCTGCCTTCAGATTATCTACAAAATACTGCAGATTGCGCTCATTTTCTTCAAGATTGTAGGTGCAGGTGCTGTAAATGAGCAATCCACCCGGACGAAGGGCTTCCCAGATGTGCGCCATGATTTCTTGTTGTCTGTTAGCACACAGTTTTACATTTTGTAATGACCATTCGTCTATTGAATCCGGATCTTTACGAAACATACCTTCACCCGAGCAAGGAGCATCAACGACTATCACATCAAAAAAATGCGTGAGCGCACTGATATCTTCTGCCGAATTATTGGTGACAATGCAATTGGGAACTCCCCATTTGGTAATGTTTTCTGCTAATATCCAGGCGCGGTTGCGTATTATTTCATTGGATACGAGTAAACTGTTTTGGGGTAATGACGAAAGAAGATCGGTGGATTTACCTCCCGGAGCCGCACATAAATCGAGTACACGTGAAGGCTCTTTTACCCATTCTCTCACTACCCTTCCGGTAAACATGGAAGAAGCTTCCTGGACGTAATATGCTCCTGCATGAAAAAGAGGATCAAATGTAAAGTTCGGACGTTCGGTCAGGTAGTATCCGTATTCGCTCCAGGGTACTCTTTCCAATGGAAGCAATTTGTCTGTTTTAAGTGGATTTAACCGTATGGAAATAGGTGAATCTTGCAGTAATGCTTTCTCAAAGTCCTCATATTGAGTGGAAAGTATTTCGCGAGTTCGTTCACAGAAGTTAACAGGTAATTTCATTATCCCTTTTTCCAGCAAAAATATCTATTTTTGTGCAAAAATCAAGTCTATGCAACCCTCTCTCTTTTTAATTCCAGTAACTTTAGGAGATACTCCATTAATAAATGTACTCCCTGAACATAATAAAGAAATCATTCGACTCGTTACACATTTTATTGTAGAAGACGTACGTACAGCCCGGCGCTTCCTGAAAAAAGCGCTGCCGGAAATTCAGATAGAGTCTTTGACCTTTTTTGAATTGAATAAACATACTTCCCCCGAGGTAATTTCAAGTTATCTGGATCCGCTGAAAAAGGGATTTCATGTCGGCGTATTGTCTGAAGCTGGTTGCCCTGCAATTGCTGATCCCGGGGCGGATGTTGTGGCAATTGCGCAACAGAATAAAATTAAAGTTGTCCCGTTGGTTGGCCCATCTTCTATTTTATTGTCATTGATGGCCTCCGGATTTAACGGGCAGAGTTTCGCTTTTCTGGGATACTTACCCATTGAGTCGGGCGCCCGAATCAAAACGTTGAAACAAATGGAGCAAAGGATTTATTCAGAGCATCAAACTCAGATCTTTATTGAAACGCCTTACAGGAATCAAAAAATGGTAGAAGAGATTCTGAAAAATTGCAAGCCTCAGACAAAGCTTTGTATTGCCGCCAATCTGACATGTGAAGATGAATTTGTACAAACCAAAATGATAAAAGACTGGAAAGGTAAGCTACCGGACCTTTCAAAGATTCCCACAATATTTCTACTTTATAAATAAAGGCTCTTTATTGCGGGATTTTACAGGATATTTGATTTTTGAATTTTTTGTTGATGATAATACGTGGAAAACATGAATAAACGGACAGGTAAATCAAAATTCTTAACAAGTTTAATTTTTCTGGGTGATCTTTTCCTGATCAATTTTGTTATATGCTTTTTATCATTTATTGGTTTAGTCCCTTCGAATAACGATATAACTCCAATATTCCGGCAGATTATTTTAGTGTTAAATGTAAGTTATATACCTGTTTTAAACTTGATTAAATTACAGCACGAACAACGGTTTTTTGAGATGGAAAGAATGATCAGGCTTGCTTTTTATGCTGTCGTATTTCATTTTACATTCTTTTATACCCTTATTAATTTCTTGTATATTCCAAATCTTCCGATTGGATTCCTGTTTACTTATTATGCGATTTTGTATGTGTTGATTTCCTGCTGGTGGGTAGCAGGGCGTGTAATTTTGAAAGAAATCCGGATTAAAGGCTTTAATTACCGGAATATTGTAATTATCGGAGCGGGGAAGAATGGAGTAGAGTTAGCCAATACCATTCAAGAAACTGGAACAAATGGAAGGCCGTGTGAATATGGATGTCTGGTATATTGAGAACTGGCCTTTATGGCTCGATCTTAAAATCGTATTCCTTACTGTGTATAATGTCTTCAAAGGAGAAAAGAACGCTTATTAATTATGATGAAAATTGCTGTGATAGGACTGGGATATGTGGGGTTGCCACTAGCGCGTTTGTTTGCAACCCGCTATCCGGTTGTTGGATATGATATTAACCAAAAGAGAATTCTGGAACTACGTTCCGGTATCGATATAACTTGTGAAGTGGATAATGCGGAAATACAAGCTGTATTATCCACTTCTGCTATTTTGACAAATGATGTAACAGGTCTTTATTTTACGGCTGAGGTTTCTGAAATGAGATCGTGTAATGTTTATGTAATAACAGTGCCAACTCCGGTGGATGAACATAAAAGGCCGGACCTGTTTTGTATTATGGAAGCTACCAAAACAGTTGGTGAGTTACTTAAGAAAGGAGATATTGTAGTTTATGAATCAACCGTTTATCCTGGTGTGACCGAAGATGAGTGTGTGCCGGTACTGGAGAATATTTCGGGGTTAATTTATAATCAGGATTTTTTTGCCGGATATTCACCTGAGCGAATTAATCCCGGTGATAAAGTACATACGGTTGAGAATATTAAAAAAGTAACTTCCGGATCGACTCCTGATGCAGCTAAAATAGTAGATGATCTATATAAATCGGTAATCAAAGCAGGTACTCATCTGGCTCCGTGTATCCGGGTGGCCGAAGCGGCTAAAGTGATTGAAAATACGCAGCGTGATATAAATATCGCTTTTGTTAATGAGCTGGCTATTATTTTTAACCGTTTAGGGATTGACACTCGCGATGTGTTGGATGCGGCAGGTACAAAATGGAATTTCCTGCAATTTTCGCCAGGATTGGTTGGTGGACATTGTATAGGGGTAGATCCGTATTATCTGGCACAAAAAGCTCAGGAGGCCGGCTATCATCCGGAGATTATTCTGGCGGGTAGGCGAATGAATGATGGTATGGGTGAGTATGTTGCAACCCGGGTGGTGAAACTAATGAATAAAAAACATATTCCTGTGATTGGATCTTCGGTTTTAATATTAGGAATAACGTTTAAAGAAAATTGCACTGATGTGAGAAATTCGAAGGTGGTTGATATTGTCAGTGCTTTGGAGGATTTTGAAGCAAATGTCTCCGTTTATGATCCATGGGCCGATGTTGATGAAGTAGAAGATGTATATGGTATAAATCTTCATGATAATTTGAAAACACTTCATGCATATGATGCAATTATTTTAGCTGTAGCACATAAGGAGTTTTTATCGCTTGATCTTACATCTTTGGTTAAATCCAACGCCGTAATATTTGATGCAAAAAGTGTATTGCCTAAAGATCTGGTAGATGGAAGGCTCTGAAATAGTTCTTCTGGCATTACAAGACTAATATGCTAAATAAAATTGTTAACCTGAAGATATCGTGAAAAATAAAATCAGATTTGGAATAATTGGTTGCGGACATATCGGTAAACGTCATGCTGAGATGGTTTGTCGCAATACAGATACAGAACTTGTCGCTTTATGCGATATTCGGTTAAAAGAAGAGTTGAACATTAATCAACATGCTGTCCCTTTTTACTCCGATTATCATGAAATGTTGTCGGATCTAGTGGCCCAGTCCGGAGAGGATGTGCCGGTTGTGTCCGTTTGTACTCCCAATGGCTTACATGCCCCGATGGCCATTGATGCGCTTAAGGCTGGTTGTCATGTTGTATTGGAAAAACCGATGGCTCTTTCCGTCCGGGCAGCGGAATTAATCATAGAGACAGCGCGGGAATGTCGTCGCGAAGTATTCTGTGTAATGCAGAATCGTTATTCTCCTCCTTCAAAATGGTTGAAAGAGATTGTAGAAAGCGGAATTTTAGGTCGGATCTACCTGGTTCAGATTAATTGTTTCTGGAATCGCGACGAACGATACTATATTGCGGGTAACTGGCATGGAACAGCCGATCTGGATGGCGGTACGCTGTATACGCAATTTTCTCATTTTATAGATATCTTGTATTGGCTTTTTGGCGATATTCAAAATATTCATGCCCGTTTTGATGATTTTAATCATGGATCTTTGACTGATTTCGAAGATAGTGGCCTGGTTACATTTGATTTTGAAAAAGGTGGAATGGGGTCATTTCATTATTCGACTTCTGTCTGGAATAAGAATCTGGAAAGCAGCATGATTATTGTTGCTGAGAATGGTAGTATAAAAGTCGGCGGTCAATACATGAATGAGGTTGAGTATTGTCATATCAAAGATTATGTAATGCCTGAATTAGCACCTACAAATCCCGGAAATGATTACGGTGCTTATAAAGGATCGGCACAGAATCATCATTATGTAATTCAGAATGTTGTGGATGTGCTTAAAGATGGAGATAATATTACAACAAAAGCTGAAGATGGTATGAAGGTTGTTGGTATTATTGAACGAATTTACAGCCTGAAATAATTTATTCTGAAATAATTCGGGGCGTTTCTGACTTTATTTGAGAAACAGTGATAATTTAACTTGTTATGGTGAACAGGTTGATCTATTTTGCTGTTAAAATTCTATAAAGGATAGATTCGCCGTATAGGTGTGAATCGTAACATATTAATATAGTTTGGGATACTGGTGGATTTTTCTCTTTTCTGGAAGGTTAAATTAAAATATCTGCTCTATGCCAGGTTTCACAGGTGTCATAAATACAACCAACTTTGTTATTCCGAAGAGTAATCGAAAGGATTTTCTTGTTCATAAGTATCAGGATACATTGTTATATGCTGAAACAAGGTGGGTGAATAAGTTCTTGAATGATAAGACATTTTATGAATCACAACGATTATTCGTGCTGACAGATGGTGTGATATTTAATCTGCATAAGCTGTTACGTCATTTCAATTGTGATAATCTCGGGATGCTCTGTGAAGAAATGTATGAAGCCGATGGAGAGAACTTTTTCCGTCATTTTCGCGGTAGCTTTTCTGGATTGTTATGGGATAAAACTCATAGAAAACTAATTGTTTTTACTGACCAGATTGGTGATAAACCTGTCTTTTTCGCGCGATATAATGATTCCCTGATTTTTGGATCAGAAATATTCTATGTTATTGATTATTTTCGAAACAATAAGATATTATACTCCCTGAATGAATCAGCTGCCTGGCAGATGATCAGTTTTGGCTTTCTGCTCGAAGATAATACTTTCGTAAAGGAAATATCAAAACTTTGTGCGGGACAATATCTTGTTTGGAACAATAATAAGGCTGAAATTAAGGACTATCATTTTTTCTCTTATTTGCCAGATGACTCGATATGTGATGGGGATATTATTGCCTGTGCCGATGATTTGTTTACTCAAGCTGTGGAAAGACAGATTGATAAGAATGAAGAGTATGGATATCAGAATGTTGCGCCTTTGTCGGCCGGTATGGGTACACGGATGGTTAACTACTGCATCCACAATATAACCGGAAAGCCAACTCTGAACTTTACCTATTCCCAGAGTGGTTTTTTTGATGAATTGACAGCAAAAACAATTTCCGGAGCTTTAATGAATCCATGGATATTCAAGACCGTTGATCATGGGTATTCGCTTTTTGCTATTGATGAGAGTATCAGGATTAATGGTGGCCAAACGGCATATTATGAAGTGGCAGTGGCGGATGATATTTTCTCAGAACTAAATAAAGAAAAACTGGGGTTGATTCATACCGGATTGAGAGGTAGTCGTACGATTTCAATTCAAAATTCCGGTGAAATAACCTGGCATAATATAATGACTGATGCATCTTCACTGCATTTTTCATCAAAGATGCAACGATTTATCGATGTTGAGGGGATTCGTGAAAAGTATCAGAATTTAGAACTTTTTACTCTTTACAATTGTGGGTTTGGAAGATTGAATATGGGTGCTCCTATGGTGTTTATGCAACATACAGAATCATATTCACCATTCTTTGATGTTGAATTTCTGGAATTTTGTCTAACAATTCCGGTTGTTAAACGTTCTGAAAATAAGATTTACGATGCCTGGATGTTAGCAAGATATCCGGAAGCAGCCCGATTTATGCACAATGGCATCCGATTTATAGGGGGTGAGAAATTACACAAGCGGAAACCGATCATACACATAGGAAAGCGATTTTATGGTTTAAATGAAATTCCCCGTCTATTGATGTTATCTCTTATCAGAAATAGTAGAATTTCGGATAGAATACATCCGGATCAGGGTATAGATTCTTCGCACAATGTGGCACCGATCGGGTATTGGTATAGTACCAATGAAGAGTTGAAACTATTTCTTGATCACTATTTTAACCAGAATATCGATCGGCTTGATAGTTTTCCTGAGTTGAAGAAAGATATAATGTTTCTTTATCTGACGGGTAATGGTATGGAAAAAAATCAGGTGTTGACTTTACTTTCGGCATTAAAAAATCTTTTTGCTGACTAAAACGCCTTAATAGAATTTTAATAATGACCTCTTCAGTTCAATTGTATGTGTTGAATATATATTAATAATTCTGAAAATGGTTCGATGAAAGATCTATTTCTAAATATCTATAAATGGTTGGCATTGTTTATTAAAAGATGGATTGTCAGTCGGCGATTAGAGGAGAATCGGGAAATATCAGATCAGTTGTTTTCACCAGGATCTCGTATATTGTTGCTGACACCTCATCCTGATGATGAAATATTCGGACTTGGTGGTTATTTGCTTCGTTACAGGGATTATTTTGCAAATGAAGAGTGTTTCAATTCTATGGAGCGTTTGTTTATTTGCTACCTTACAGATGGAGAACATAGCCTCCCTGAGTTACCGGCGCATGAAGTAAAACATAATCGAATAGAATTGTCGAAATGCATTGTCAATCGATTGAAAATATCTCATCAAAATATTCTACGGTTACATTTACCTGACGGCTGTCTCTCCGAACTTCAGGCATCAGATTTATCAAAGGATTCTCTTTCCCGAAATACTTACCATTATCTGTCTGATTTTATTCGGGAGAATGATATAAATATTATTCTTGCACCTCATGTTCAGGATTCATGGCCATTTGATCATGTGGCTACTTATCGTTTGGCTAAAGACTTAAGTCGTCAGCATTTTTGTCATTTCTATGCTTTCTGGGTGTGGACCTGGTATCAGCAACCTATACGCCGTTTTGTTCGTTTAAACCAAAAAGGATATAGTTTATTATCTATCGAAAGTGTTTTAGTAGAAAAAGAAAAATTATTAGATTTATATCTGAAAGAAAAGGCTCCTGATGGTAATTCCTGGAGCGGCATTCTTCCTAATGTTTTTATAAAATCTAATAATTGGAAATTTGAAGTTCTGGAACGAATATTTTAGTTGAAATGAATCGATCTTGTAATGGATAATAGAGTCGGAAGGATGTGTTTTTTTATCAGTATAATCATAGAAGCTATTTCCGCGATCAGTCGTATTTGTAAAGCATGGGTAAATTTCAAAAATAAGTTATAACCCGGTCAATGGCCTGAGCAGTACATTTGTTCGGCTATTTTTTTGAGGAGTGCTTGGGAATGTATTCTAACGTTTGAAGCGTTAAATGTGAATGAATTTAAAACATAGTATCTCTATTTCTTGTTTCCTAAGAGTAAGCATATTTTTTGTTCTAATGTAAATCTTGGTTGCATCTTTAGGAGTTATTTTTTTACCGAATTTTTCGTGTAATAATAATAACCAGTTAACATTAGGTTTAGCAATAATATTCAGAAGACTGAGTGTTAAAATTATAGAGCTATGATGGCGCCACTAATTTTGTTTGTGTATAATCGTCCGGAAGAAACGCGTCGAACTGTTGAGGCTCTACTTCGGAATCCATTGGCTAAGCAGACGCATTTATACATTTTTTCTGATGCTGCCAAAGATTCTGAACATGAAGAATCAGTGGAAAGAGTGCGTCGTTATATTTCAGATATTCATGGATTTGAACGGATTGAAATACGATTTGCAGATCAAAATAAAGGATTGTCCCGTTTAATTATAGAAGGTGTTAACGAGATTATTTTGTGTTATGAAAAAGTAATTGTGTTGGAAGATAACCTCATTGTAGCTTCTGATTTTTTGGACTATATGAATCAATGTTTGAATTTATATAACGATCGAAAAGATATTTGGTCAATAGCCGGTTATACTCCACCGATAGTTTTTCCGGCTTATTTTCCGAATGATGTGTTTCTCTTTGGGAGAGCCTCATCTCATGGTTGGGCAACCTGGTTGGACCGATGGAAAACTGTAGACTGGCAGATTAAAGATTTTCAACAGGTAAAGCGAAATAAAACTTTACGCCAGGAGTTCAATCGGACTGGAAATGATATGTATCGTATATTGGATTTACACATGATGGGACGTGTGAATTCATGGATAATCCGATTTTGTTATGCACAGTTTAAGGTAGGTGCATTTACGATTTATCCGGTGAAGCCAAAAGTGCAGATTAACGGATATCGTGCCGGATTGATTCACTCAGGGCAGGTCGATTATCACCCTCAGATGAATATTTATGAGGGACAATTATTCCCGGAAAAAGGTGTGCAATTTGATCAGGAATTAGCCAACAGATTCAGGATGCATCAAGATCATTGTTCAATAGGGAAGATAGGCTATTTCTTGTGTAAATACAACATGGGGTATCACCAAATAAAATCATGTGTTAAGGATCTGTTTAAGTATTACCGAAACATTACTTTATGGGAGAATAGCCTAATGATATAGTTGTCAGGGAATGATTTATTTTCTTAATTCTGGTGTCTGCCGTGATGATTAATGCGAGTTTTTTGTTCGTGGTTTAGTATATTATTAATTACGTTGCTTTTGTAACTGTTAAATAGTCCGATGATGAAGTTTACCGAATTAGAAATATCAGGTGTTTGGATTATTGAACCAAAAAAGTTCGGTGATTCGCGAGGCTACTTTATGGAGTCCTACAAATCAGATTTATTTGAAAAACATGTAGGTGAAATTAATTTTATTCAGGATAATGAATCAAAATCATCATTTGGTGTACTGCGGGGATTGCATTTTCAACAAGGTGATTTTGCTCAGGCAAAATTAGTTCGGACTATTGTGGGTAGTGTATTAGATGTAGTTGTCGATTTACGTCCCGATTCAATAACATTTGGTAAACATATTGCAGTAGAACTGTCAGATGAAAATGCACGTCAGATGTTTGTACCCAGGGGATTTGCTCATGGATTTATTCGTTTTAAGTGAATCTGCGGTATTTGGGTATAAGGTTGATAATTTTTATGCTCCGCGATTTGAAGGTTGTCTCCTGGCAACAGATCCGGAGTTAAATATTGATTGGCGGATATCTCATGAAAAGATTATAATGTCAGATAAAGATAAAGAGGGAAAATTGCTAGATTATTTTCTCTGAAAAGGATTAAGAGTCAGTTTAAATAAAAAGCGACGGAGAAAATTATTCCGTCGCTTTTTATTTAAACTGTATTTGTTAGAATCTTTTGAATCCCATAATCTCCCGGACTTCTTCAATAGTCTTTTTAGCGCTTTCGCGTGCTTTCTCTGCTCCCATATTAACTACCTTACGCAAATATTCATGATCTTTCTGGATATCCAGAATACGTTCCCGGATAGGTTCTGTTGCTGCGATAATGTCTTCTGCCAGTTGTTTCTTCAGATCTCCATAGCGTATTTCGCACTTGTTGTATTTATCTTCAAAATAGGCTACTGTATCAGGAGATGATACAACTTTCATAATTGTGAAAAGATTCTCTACCGGTTCCGGTTTTATGCTGTTGGGTTCTGTTGGACCTTGGTCTGTTACAGCTTTCATTACTTTTTTTCGAATAACAGTCGGTTCGTCGAATAGATAAACACCATTACCTTCTGATTTTCCCATTTTTCCACTTCCGTCCAATCCCGGGATTTTGATCAATTCAGATCCGAAATTATATGCGGTGGGTTCCGGAAAATAGTCTACATTATACATTGTGTTAAAGCGTCTGGCAAAGCGACGGGTCATCTCAAGGTGTTGTTCCTGATCTTTCCCTACAGGTACTTTATTTGCTTTGTGAATCAGGATATCTGCAGCCATCAGGGTTGGATAAGTCAAAAGGCCTGCATTTACATTTTCCGGTTGCTTGCGTATTTTTTCTTTAAAAGATGCA
>CAXXPA010000002.1:0-17554 GCA_963662365.2 Bacteroidales bacterium | reverse complement strand
CCCGTCCTGGTAGGAGGGGATTGAAGCTTCATTGCGTCGCTTGTCGCATTATGATTATGGGAAGATCGTCTTCGTCCTTCCATTCTCGCAGATTGCAAAGCAAATATGTTAATCTATGGTATGGGGGAACAGCCCTTACGGGAGCTGGTCGCCCGCTTGCGAAACGGTGAAGAATTTACTCAAATCAAAGATTTAAGACAGACGGCCTTATTGCTTGATAGTAAGCTGGGTAACTGTTGATGAAGTCGATGACATATTGTTATTTTCTCATGATGAATGCCTGAAGGATAAACTGAAACAGGCAAGATTTCCGTCATATAGAAGAAGAGTCCAACGCGGGTAATCCTAAACGTATTTTGCAGCGTATAGGCAATAAACAGTAGTTGTGAATCCTCCGTTTCCAACCATGACTTCCGACGAAATAGACGCTTCATTTGATTTACCATATACCCGTTTGCCGCATCCCAAATATAAGGGTAAAACCATTCCCGCTTACGAGATGATTAAGTTTTCGGTGAACCTTCACCGGGGTGGTGTTTTGAGTGGTTGTGCTTTCTGTACCATCTCGGCGCATCAGGGAAAAGCGATTACATCCCGTTCGAAAGCGTCTATTCTTAAAGAAGTGAAAGCGCTGACAAAAATGGATGACTTCAAAGGTTATCTAAGCGATCTCGGAGGGCCTTCTGCCAACATGTATCGTATGCAGGGCAAAGATTTGAGTATTTGCCGCAAGTGCCGCAAACCGTCATGTATTTCACCGGTAGTTTGCAAAAACCTGAATACGGATCAATCGTCCTTTACTTGAGATATAATAAAGAGGTGGATGCACTGCCGGGTATTAAGAAATCTTTTATCGGTAGTGGCGTGCGTTATGATTTGCTATTACATCGCGACAGTGACGGAGGCAATAAACCAGGCAGCCCGCAAATATACCGAAGGGCTGATAATCAATCATTATCAGGCCGCTTGAAGGTAGCGCCCGAGCATACGTCTGATAATGTTCTGAAGATGATGCGCAAACCGTCCTTCAAGTTGTTCGAGGAATTTAAGCGCATCTTCGATACAATCAATGAGAACAAGATGCTTAAACAACAGCTGATACCCTACTTTATTTCCAGCCACCCCGGCTGTAGCGAAGAGGATATGGCAGAGCTGGCTGCTCAAACCCGTAAGTTGAACTTCCACCTTGAGCAGGTACAGGATTTTACGCCGACTCCTATGACACTTGCTACGGAAATATTCTATACCGGTTATCATCCGTATACGTTGGAGAAAGTCTACACAGCTCATACGAAACCGGGAAAAGCTGGCTCAGCGTCAGGTTTTTCTTCTGGTATCAACGGGAGTATAAAAATCAGATTTTGAATTCATTACGCAAAATGAACCGGCCCGATCTGATCAATAAGCTTTACGGAATGGATTCAATGCCGAATAAGGATGCTAAAATTAATTCAAAACCGCGAAGACGATAGGAGACTTTTTTATTCAGATTTCACAAATAAAAAAACCGTTAATTAATTGCTGTTGTAGTAATTAATTAACGGTTTTTTTTACTAACGGATAAATCTGATTCAGAGAATCAGATTCAATCAATGTGTATGTTTTATGCTTACGGGCATTCAGTTTTTTATTTACCTCATAGCAGAGCCAGGCGCTTCCGGCTCCTAACAGAGCTCCCGCCAATACATCCGACGGATAATGCACCCCCAGATCCATGCGGGAATATCCGACTGCTCCGGCCCATACCATTGAGGGGGCAATGACGTACCATTTCGGGTAAGCCAGACTTAATGAAGTCGCCAGCGAGAAAGCTGATGAAGTGTGTCCGGAAGGAAAAGAGCCGCTGCCACCATCCGATAATTTTTTTCAATATCGGGGTAAGTAACAAAAGGGCGGGGGCGGTTAACTGCTTTTTTCAGAATAGTGGTCAGTACACCGGAGGCTACAACGGATGCGCCAATATATATAGCCTTCTGTTTTAATGCAGAGTCACTTTCAAGAAGCCCGACACCATACATGACTACCGGCGCAGCGAAGGTGATGGGTACTGCTGTATTGGTAATGGCTTTTGAAGGTTCCATCCAATGATTTATTGCGGTGCAGGTTGATATCCCGTAATAAATTGATGTCTATATTCTGACTTTGTACTACCGGGGAAGAAACTATGCTGAAAATCAGTGCAAATGTAAATATCCAAAGCTTCCCGGTTTGAGGTTTTCGTTGATTCTTTGATACGGAAGTATTACAATTTTCAGAAATAAAAGAGGGGATAATTGCCTTTGTTATACTCATAAATTAATCGTTTATTAGATTGATCGCTTCTTTTTAGTACAAATATGGGCAAATTCTATTAATTTACGATCTACAATTTGTAATTTTTTTCATGAATTTGATGTGTTGCTGAGTTTTGTACAGAAGGGATCAGATATGCATGGACGGGAAGATAAAAAAGAGAGGATCGGTGTTGACTTCTACTTAAAAAATCTGAATTAAGGCAATGTAGTGTTATATGGTTGCTCTGTATTTTGCAATATGGTTGTTCCCTTGTTGATAGGTCTATTTTCCATAGATATCCCATAGATATCCCATAGATAACCCATATTATATTTATGATATGGGATATCTATGGAACAAGTATGAAATAAGCCTGGGATATTCCCTTATCAATGCCGGAACAAGAGTGGAGCAACATTGGATGAACGACGAACATTCAATAATAATTTTTGTTTTAGCTACACATTGAACTCGCATACATTGTCATACTCTAAGGTGAACGCCAGTACATGCTCGTTTCATTGAAAACGCATTTTTATAGCGTTCATTTTTATAAGTAAGTGTTCATATTTAGTTTATACAATATTGATAATATTTTCCGTTCTACTTGTATTCAAGTAAATACGATTAGCAATGGGAAAAATAAAGACGATAGAATTAACGAGTGTCCAACGATTAGAATTAGAGCATGGTTTCCGCCATGGCACGAGCCACTGTTTGCGCATGCGTTGCCGTGCGGTTCTTCTCAAATCAGAAGGGCTGTCTTCTGTAAAAGCGGGTGAACAGACCGAAATGAGTTTGGTGTCAGTTAATGCATGGGTAAAACGCTTCCTTTCGGAAGGCATAACAGGCTTGCAGACACGGGAAGGTCGTGGTCGAAAACCAATAATGGACTGCTCGGACGAACAAGCTGTGCGTGCAGCCATCGAACAGGACAGGCAAAGTGTAAGCAAAGCCAAAATTGCTTGGCAACAGGCAACAGGGAAAGAGGCAAGCAACTTGACCTTCAAGCGTTTTTTATCCGCATTGGCGCAAGATATAAGCGTATAAGAAAACGCCCAAGGGGAGTTCCCTCGCCGCAGCTTTACGAGCACAAGTACGAAAAGTTGCAAGAACTTGAACATCAGGAACGTGAGGGGCGCATTGCCCTGTACTTTGCCGATGAGAGCCATGTCTGTACCGAAGGATATGTTCCTTACGGCTGGCAGTTGCCAGGTGAGGATGTGTGCATTGCATCTCAAAGAAGCGCAAGGCTCAACATCTTCGGAATGATTGACCGAAAGAAACCAATATGAGGGATTCGCCACCACCGAAAGTATCAACGCCGACAAGGTCGTGAATTTCCTCGATGCATTTTCCTTGCGTGTACTCAAAGACACCTTTGTGGTGCTTGACAATGCTACGGTTCATCGTAATAATAAAATACGGGAGTTGCGTCCCGTATGGGAGAAAAGAGGGCTTTTCCTCTTCTATCTGCCTCCATATTCTCCGCACCTGAATATTGCGGAAACACTCTGGAGGATATTGAAGGGAAAATGGATCAGACCTCAGGACTATATGAGTACAGACTTGCTTTTCTACACAACCAACAGAGCGTTGGCTGAGATTGGAAATACATTGTTCATTAACTACTCGCATTATGTCGCTTAATTCTGATTACTTACTTATTATGCAAATAATATACATTTTTATTGCGCACAGAAAAACAAAGTGTGCAATAGATATTTTGTGGGAAAAATAATTGAAAAATAAGCATTTATATTGGCCGTGTTTGCAGGGATTTTTTTCTACATTTGCCAGTGAAAAATCAACAATACCCTAAATTATGTCTCGCGAAATTAAATTTAGCTTAGTGTACCGCGATATGTGGCAATCATCGGGAAAATATGTTCCCCGTGTAGATCAGCTCACAAAAATCGCACCGGTCATTATCGATATGGGTTGTTTTGCCCGTGTTGAAACAAATGGTGGCGCATTTGAACAAGTAAACCTGCTTTATGGTGAAAACCCCAACAAGGCTGTTCGTGACTGGACTAAACCTTTCAACGAAGTAGGTATTCAGACACACATGTTGGAGCGTGGATTGAACGCTATCCGTATGTATCCTGTGCCTGCTGATGTGCGTCAGCTTTTCTTCAAGGTGAAAAAAGCGCAGGGAACCAACATTGCCCGTTCTTTCTGTGGATTGAACGATACCCGTAATCACGAGCTTTCGGTTAAATATGCCAAGGAAGCCGGCATGATTTCTCAGGTAGCGCTCTGTATCACCAACTCACCCGTTCACACTGTAGAATACTACATGGGTGTTGTAGATCAGGTGGTTAAATTCGGTTGCGACGAAATCTGTCTGAAAGATATGGCAGGTATTGGCCGTCCTACCTTCCTGGCTCAACTTACACACTCTATTAAAAAGAAATATCCTCACATCGTGGTACAATACCACGGTCACACAGGCCCCGGTTTCTCAGTTGCATCTATGCTGGAAGTTGCCCGTGCAGGTGCTGACTACCTGGATGTTGCCATGGAGCCGCTTTCATGGGGTATGGTTCACCCTGATGTGATCACTATCCAGGCAATGCTTAAAGCTGATGGCTTTAAAGTACCGGAAATCAACATGGAAGCCTATATGGAAGCCCGTGCATTGACTCAGTCATTCATGGATGATTTCCTCGGTTACTTCATGGATCCGGGTAATAAACACATGACCTCATTGCTTGTAGGTTGTGGTCTGCCCGGTGGTATGATGGGATCGATGATGGCAGACCTTAAAGGTATGCACAGCGCAATCAATATGTCATTGCGTTCGCAAAACAAAAAAGAGGTATCAATCAACGAGCTCGTTGTATTGTTGTTCCAGGAGGTAGAGTATATTTGGCCTAAACTTGGATATCCTCCTTTGGTTACACCGTTCAGTCAGTACGTGAAAAACATTGCCTTGATGAATGTAATGCACATGCTGAAAGGTGAGCCTCGCTGGTCTTCGATCGACAAAAATGCCTGGGATATGATTCTGGGTAAAACCGGTAAGCTCCCGGGTGAATTAGCTCCGGAGATCAAGCAAATGGTGAAAGATCAGGGATTTGAATTCTATACCGGCAATCCTCAGGATGCATTTCCTAACGAGCTGGACAAATACAAAGCCGAAATGAAAGAAAACGGCTGGGATTTCGGCCAGGACGACGAAGATCTTCTGGAATTGGCGATGCATGATCGTCAATATCGGGACTTCCGCAACGGCTCTGCAAAAAAACGCTTCGAGCAAGAGCTGGAAGCTGCTAAAGCAAAAGCCGGAGCTCCGATTGTTATAACTCGTCCGATTGTCGAAATGCCTAAGATCGACATAGAGAAAGTGACAGAGAAATTCCCTAATGCGAAACCGGTACAATCACCTGTTCGTGGTCAGATCATCTGGCAATACGATTTGCTCGATGAATCTAAAGCACCGAACATTGGCGATCCGGTGAAAACTGGCGATCCTATCTGTTACATCCAGTCTACTTATGGACCGGAACCTGTAAAAGCAGGATTTGACGGTAAAATTGTAGCTACTTACCCCAAACAGGGTGAAATGGTGCAAAAAGGTGAAATTCTGGCTTTTATAGAATAGAACAGACTATAGCATAAAAGATAAAAACCTAACTCTTGCTCAGGCAGGGGTTAGGTTTTTTATTTTTTATTTAAATGCTAAAGTTTCAACACGCTACCATATTGTTGTTTAGCGTGTTGAAAGTATTTTTATTTTTAAATAAACTATATCTCCACTCTTGAAAAAGGAGCCACATCCATTCCGCAGAACTGCTTATCCTGGTATTTGAAATAACCGGCAATGGCTACCATGGCAGCATTGTCGGTCGTAAAACTGAATTTTGGAATATGAATTTTCCACCCGTATCGTTTTGCGTGATCTTCAAATGCATTTCGTAAGCCTGAATTGGCTGATACTCCGCCGGCAACTGCCACTTCCTTGATTCCATGCTCTTTGGCTGCTTTTCGAAGCTTATTCATCAGGATATCAATGACGGTAGCTTGCAGTGATGCGCACAAATCAGCTTTGTTTTTTTCTATAAAATCAGGATCCTCTTTCAGCCGGTCTCTTAATAAATAAAGAAATGAGGTTTTTAATCCACTGAAGCTGTAATTGAAGCCGGGTATGTGAGGCTTATTGAGCGTAAAAGCGTTAGGATTGCCTTCTTTGGCTAACCGGTCAACTACAGGTCCACCCGGATAGCCCAGTCCCATTACTTTGGCACATTTATCGAAAGCTTCACCGGCAGCATCGTCAATAGTCTGACCAATCACCTCCATATCATTATAGGCTTTTACTAAAATAATCTGTGAATTACCTCCTGAAACGAGCAAGCAAAGGAATGGAAACTCCGGTTGATTATTGTCTGCGTCATCTTCCTTAATAAAGTGAGCTAACACATGAGCCTGCAGGTGGTTTACGTCAATCATCGGAAGCTTTAGTCCGGCTGCAAATCCTTTGGTAAATGACGTCCCCACAAGCAGAGATCCCATTAATCCGGGACCACGGGTGAAGGCGACAGCGCTTAGCTGATCTTTTTCAATGCCTGCACGCGTCAGGGCTGCATGTACCACCGGGATAATATTCTGTTGGTGAGCTCTTGAAGCCAATTCCGGAACTACACCTCCGTATTCCCGGTGTACATCCTGGCTGGTGATCACGTTGGAAAGCATTACACCGTTGCGGATAACCGCAGCAGATGTGTCGTCGCACGACGATTCAATACCTAGTATTATTGTATCCATTTGTTGCAAATTTTCGGCAAAAGTACACAATTATTCGGAGAGAAAATGGGGATACAATGGGCGAAAATGCATAAATTTGTCAAATAATATACCCTGACCGCTCGTGATCAAAATTCTAAAATATACGCTCATCAGCCTGTTAGCATTTATCGTATTGTTAAATGCCGGTGTTTATGTGCTGCTCAATATTCCTTCCATTCAGAGGAAAATAACCGTATTAGCTACTGATGAACTCAAAAACCTTCTGCATACAGAGGTGAAAATCAAGGAGGTAGACTTCGGGTTTCTAAATAAACTAGTTCTAAAAGAGGTTTATATTGAAGATCAGAAAAAGAAGCCGTTGTTGGAAGCTAATAAAATGGCCGTTGGCATAAATTTATTTGATCTGTTAGATAACAGGCTTATCATTAATACAATACAGCTGTATAGCTTTCACGTTTTTTTATCAAAAGAAAACCCCAAAGCCAAACCGAATTATCAGTTCATACTGGATGCTCTGAAATCTGACTCTAAGAAGAAAAAAAAGCCATTGGCTGAGATTCAGATCAAATCAATTATTATTCGCAGGGGAAACATTAATTACGATGTTTACTCGGAAGCTTATAAGTTCGGGCGTTTCAATCCGGCCCATATACGCATACGGAATTTGCTGGCAACAGTTTCGCTTCATACGTTGACTAAAGATTCGATAGATGCGCAGATTAAACGTCTGGGGTTTGAAGAAAATTCAGGTTTTGTAGTCAAAAAGCTTTCGATGCACCTGATTAATAATCACAAGAAAGTGGAGTTGACTAACTTTAAATTACAGATGCCTTCTTCGGAGCTTGAAATGAAGAATATTGTTCTTGATTACAGCAAAGTAGATGCCACCCATAAGTTTAACGATGCAGCCCGTTTTAATCTGGATATCCCAAACGGAAAACTCTGCCCTCATGATATTGCTGCTTTTATTCCGGCATTTCGTTATTACTACGATATGCTCAATCTGGAAATAGGAGTGGGTGGTACAATCAACAGTCTGGCATTGCGCAAATTTAATATAAGCTCCGGCAGTCGTATTCGCCTGAAAGCACAAGTTCGGCTGGAAGGTATTTCAGATGTGCAGAATGCTTACTTTTTTGGAAAAATCAGAGAGTTCAGTATTGACCCGGCCGGAATAACAGAGTTGGTGAAAAATCTATCTGCCCGTCGGACAGATATCAGCGATATGGCTTCCCGTGCGGGATTGATACAATTTAATGGAGAAGTTTCAGGCTTTTTATCCGATCTGGTAGCATTTGGGACATTGAAAAGTGGCCTTGGAGTGGTGAAAACGGACCTGAAAATTGGACAGGACCTGGAAACCAAACGCATGACCTTTAGCGGAAATGTGAATACGCCAGGATTCAATGTCGGCAAACTGTTAAATAACAGCTCGTTGGGGGTGATTGGACTTAACCTTCAGCTGGATGGTCTTCAGGATCCCGGTCGTCTGCCCCAGGGGAAAGTAAACGGTGAGGTCTCCAGGCTTGATTTCAACCAGTATCAGTATAAAAATATTCGCATAAACGGATTGTTTGCAGGAAATCGCTACGAGGGTAATCTTGAGCTGAATGATCCCAACGGCTATTTCTATTTAAATGGAAAAATAGATAATAACCCAAAGAATCCGACGTATAAAATAACTACCCGTGTAAGGAATATAGACTTTTACGCACTTCATCTTAGTAACAAACAGAAAAATACAAGTCTTTCCTTTGTATTGAAAGCCGATATGAATGGAAAATTACCGGATAACGCATTTGGTGAGATAGATATTGACAGCCTTCGTTACCGCAAAGAGGCTGAAGAGCTGGCGTTAAGCCGTATAAGTATTATATCGCTGAGACAGGGTAATCAGAAAAGATTGCAGATTATATCTCCGATTATCAATGGTGAGCTTAAGGGAAGCTATCAGGTTGCATCATTACCTAAAAGCCTTCTGTATATCGCGTCTCAATATTTACCGTCATTTACCCATCGGGTAATGCCGGTTTCTGCTAAAAACGACTTTGATTTTAGCTTCCGGATTTCAGATACAGAAAAAGTATGTTCAATATTGGGAATTCCGGTTTCTTTTTCGGATGAGACTATCCTAAAAGGAGCGTTTAGCGATTTTAACCGTCGCTTCTTTGCAGAAGCTTTTGTTCCCACATTAACCTGGAAGACCAAACAGTATCAGAATGCGCAGGTAGTGCTCAGCAATGATGAGCAGAAGGCAATGTTGACGGCTAAAGTGATATCGCAAAATAAAAAGAAGGATTTTATTAATCTGGCTTTGAATTTAGCCATTCAGAATGATGCTGCCGACTGTAAGTTTAACTGGAGTAATTCATCAATTCATACTTACAGCGGCGAAATAGCATTGCAATCCCGTTTTATGGAGCATTTGGGGGGTATGCCGGGAATGGATATTACATTAAATCCCAGCTCGATTATACTGAATGATACAACCTGGAATATTGCCCAATCTAAAATATTGGTAGATTCCGGAAGAGTTTCTGTCCGCGACTTTTCGCTTTCAAAGCTAAATCAGTTTGTGAAAATGAACGGAGATGTTTCAAAAAGTTTAAAAGATACTCTGCATTTATCGCTTAAGGGAATTAATCTGGAATATGTATTTAATACGCTTAATGTCAAAAATGTGAACTTTGGGGGGCGGGCTACCGGTGACTTTGTGCTGACCAATCTTCTGAGGGTGCCAGTATTGCTAACCGATAATTTTGAGGTTCAGGATTTTGCATTTAATCAAACCCGTTTTGGAAAGCTGAATCTTTTCAGTCAATGGGATCCTGATAAAAGCGGCATTCTCATGCGTGGTACTATAGCCGGGTATTTGGGTAATAACTCCGGTGTATACGGGTATATTTTCCCTACCAAAGATTCAATTTCAATGAACTTTAATGCTCAACATCTCAATACGGAATTCTTAAAACCCTATCTTGGTTCTATTCTGAAAGATATGTCCGGCTTTGCCAGCGGAAATGCACATCTTTACGGTCGTTTTAGTAAACTAACAGTAACCGGAGATGTTAAGATGACAGATTTTCGTTTCGGAGTCGACTACCTCAATACTTATTATACAATCAACGACAGTCTCCACTTGCGTCCGGATATGATTTATTTCAATAATATCAATATATTGGATAAAGATAAAAACGTTGCCATAGGTACAGGGAAAATTCGTCATGATTTTCTCTCGAACTGGCGCTATGCAATCCAGGTAAGTACCCGGAATTATTTGGTATATAATTCAATACCGCGACTCAATCCATTATTTTATGGGCCTGTATACGGATCAGGCAATGTTTCGATTGAAGGAAATGAGAAGGTCACAAATATCAATGTAAACATGCAGACCAACCCCAATACCAACTTCACCATTTCAATGAATAAAGAAATGACTGCAACAGAGTATAACTTTATCACCTTCCGTGATAGAAAAAAGGAGTTATTGGAGCAGCAACGACAGGCTGAGGCTGAATTGAATAAGGCTATGCCTCAGGTAATCAAACCTCAGGGATCTTCTTCGATTGTTAATGTAAATCTGTTGATCGATATTACACCTACTGCAAATCTGAGCCTGGTGATGGATCCGGTAATGGGAGATATGATTGAAAGCCATGGCTCCGGAAATATGAAATTAGCCTATAGCACGAATAAGGATGTGCAGTTGTTTGGAACTTATTCCATTGAAAGAGGGACCTATGGATTTAACTGGCAAAATGTATTTAAGAAGAAGTTTACCATTAAAGAGGGGAGTAGTGTAGCCTTTAACGGAAGTCCTTATGCTGCGAACCTGGATATAAATGCAATTTATACAACTACGGCTGATTTGGCAGATCTGGATGAATCTTTTGCAAATGAAAAAGATTTAAGCCGGACCAGTACACAAGTGCAATGTTTGTTGAATGCTTCAGGTGACATGAATAAACCAGATCTGAAATTTGATTTGAATTTTCCCAATAATTCGGAAGAGGTGAACCGCCGGGTAAAAAGTATCGTAAATACAGATGATATGATGACACGCCAGATCGTCTTTTTATTAACATTGAACCGTTTTTACACGCTTGACAATTCTAATACGGGATCTGGTCGTTCTAGTGAGATCAGCTCATTGGCATCAGCTACTCTGTCATCTCAGTTTAATAATCTTCTTTCGCAGGTAACAGATAAAGTGAATATTGGTACGAATGTGAAGCTGGATAATACGGATACTTATAACAATATGGAGGTGCAGGTGGCACTTTCGAGCCAATTGCTTAATAATCGCCTGCTGATAAATGGTAATCTGGGCTATCGTGACAATATCGCAAACAAAACGACCTTTATTGGTGATTTTGATCTGGAATATAAGCTGACTAAAAGTGGCGATTGGCGTATCAAGGGATATAATCACTCCAATGACCGGTATTATTACCTGAAATCGTCTCTTACCACACAAGGGTTGGGCTTGATATACAAGAAGGACTTTAATAGCTTGTATGAATTATTCCGGAAACGGATAAAACCTAAGAAATGAGAGAAGGTGATATGAAATCCTTTTTTTTTGTGAAAAAGAAAGGGGCGTTAGAACTTTTTGTATCGTTCAAAAATCGTATCGGGACTATTCTGATGCGATTTTTTTTAATAATGCACAAAGGCGTTGTCTAAAGTATTGGATAAAATCCCGCACGTATATCAATAGTATCACTCTTGTTTTGAAGGACAGCGTGGTTGATAAACATTATCTTCAAAAAAAGCAG
This sequence comes from Bacteroidales bacterium, assembly GCA_963662365.2. Taxonomy (GTDB): domain Bacteria; phylum Bacteroidota; class Bacteroidia; order Bacteroidales; family UBA7332; genus CAXXIC01. The sequence goes on along the minus strand of CAXXPA010000002.1, from coordinate 5,747 downwards.
AAAAAAAGATGAGATAGGCCGGTATCAGATGCGAAAGGTTTATGCGTTGATTCTCAGCAAATAGCCTGCCCATCGGTGTTTGATGGAGATTAGCCAGAAAAAAAAATGACACAAAAAAGCGAATTTATTGCTCCGGAAATTTGCAGATTCAAAAAGTAGTGCTACCTTTGCATCGCAATTGAGAAACAACGGATCACAATTGCGAAAAACGCGAAAGTAGCTCAGTTGGTAGAGCATAACCTTGCCAAGGTTAGGGTCGCGGGTTCGAGTCCCGTCTTTCGCTCTCTGTTACAACGGAGGTTGTAAAGAGTTAAAAGAAATAGTGATTGCCCAGATGGCGGAATTGGTAGACGCGCTAGTTTCAGGGACTAGTGTAAGTAATTATGTGCAGGTTCGAGTCCTGTTCTGGGCACCATTAAAAAACAAAAAATACCCTTGCCCAGGTGGTGGAATTGGTAGACACGCTACTTTGAGGGGGTAGTGGGCGTTAGCCCGTGTGAGTTCGAGTCTCGTCCTGGGCACAAAAAATGTTAAGTCTGATAATCTTTGATTGTCAGACTTTTTTATGTTCTGTAGCGAATTAAGTGGTCCTGTAATAAGGAGAAATGGTTATTTATATCTTCACTATGCCATATGGCCTTCAGGGAATTGGCAGCTAAAAAAAATAATGGAGGATTTCTGAATTAGAGTTGTCGGGATTTTTGATTTTCATGGTGGCTTCTTGCAGTGTAAAAATACGTTTAAAGTTTTAGCATTTTAAGGTTGAGAGTCTAAATTTCACGCCTGATTAATGCAATCTGCAAAAAAATGAGTTACTTTTCTCAAGGTTTTTTGATGTAATCGATCAATATCTCGAAACATTAACTATCTTTGTAGCAGGAATTGAAAAAAATGCCGAGTAACTTATTGTTTTAAACTGTTCATTTGACTAGCTTTAATAAGTAATTGTTCTCCGCTTTGTGCTTCAATTCTCAATTTTAAAATCAATTAATTCTATTTCAAATGAACATTTTTGTTGCTAAATTAAGCTTCGCTACTAACGACGCTGATTTAAATGAACTTTTTGGAGAGTATGGTGAAGTTACTTCAGCTAAAGTAATCATGGACAGAGAAACCGGTAAATCTAAAGGTTTCGGATTCGTAGAGATGCCTAACGACGAAGAGGCTCTTAAAGCTATTAAAGAATTGGATCAGTGCGAATATGACGGTCGTGTAATCGCTGTTTCAGAAGCACGTCCTCGTGAAGAACGCCCTGCCGGTAACCGTGGTTCTTTCGGTGGTGGTAACCGTGGCGGTAACCGTGGCGGTGGTTACGGTGACAGACGCAGATATTAATTAAAAAAATATATCGCATAAAAGGTGCTTCTTGTAAGAGAGGCACCTTTTTTAGTTATTGCGAAGATCATATTCGCTATGAGGGAGAGGTTTTGATTTCTTTTGCCGATCATAGCAGGTCAAAAAAACCCCGGCAGATTGATCTGCCGGGGTTTTATATCGAAAACAATATTATTTGCTTGCTTGCTCAATAGCAACAGCAACAGCTACGGTAGCTCCTACCATCGGATTGTTGCCCATTCCCAGGAATCCCATCATTTCTACGTGAGCAGGAACTGATGAAGAACCGGCGAATTGAGCATCTCCGTGCATACGGCCCATTGTGTCGGTCATACCGTAAGACGCAGGTCCTGCAGCCATATTGTCCGGATGTAAGGTACGGCCGGTACCACCACCTGATGCTACAGAGAAATATTTTTTACCTTGCTCCATACACTCTTTTTTATAAGTTCCTGCAACCGGGTGCTGGAAACGGGTAGGATTAGTAGAGTTGCCGGTAATTGAAACGTCAACCCCTTCGCTACGCATAATAGCAACCCCTTCACGTACATCGTCTGCTCCGTAACATTTTACATTAGAACGAAGGCCGGTAGAGTAAGCTTTTTCTTTAACAATGTTCAAATCACCGGTTCCGTAGTCAAACTGGGTCTGCACATAAGTAAAGCCGTTGATACGAGAGATAATCATTGCGGCGTCTTTGCCTAATCCATTCAGGATAACACGAAGAGGTTCTTTGCGCACTTTGTTGGCCATTTCTGCAATTTTAATAGCACCTTCAGCAGCGGCAAAAGATTCGTGCCCGGCAAGGAATGCAAAGCATTTAGTTTCGTCACGGAGCAACATGGCTGCCAGGTTACCGTGACCGATACCTACACTGCGGTCTTCGGCTACTGAGCCTGGGATACAGAAAGATTGCAGTCCGATACCGATTGCTTCAGCAGCTTCAGCAGCATTTTTGCATCCTTTCTTAATAGCGATTGCAGCACCGACTATATAAGCCCATTTTGCATTCTCAAAAGCGATTGCCTGAGTTTCTTCGCAAATTTTGTACGGGTCAATTCCGACACCGTCACAGATTGCTTTTGCTTCTTCAATATCTTTGATGCCATATTGATTTAATACCGCATTGATTTTATTGATCCGGCGGTCATAACTTTCAAATAAAGCCATATGAATTATTGTTTTTTTTATTGATAGATTGAATATGAAGTTGTACGAATTCTGAAAACTTACAGATTAGTCTGCTTCATATATATTTTAGTTATAAAAATTTGAGAGAGAGTAAGAGGCTTGAAATAACAACAACTCCGCCCATAGCTATGTAGACTCTTGTTACAGGAGGCATTGCTATATAGCAAACTCCGACTATTATTACCGAAAGAAAAATCAGTATATAGAGGATTTGCTGCATTGTTTTTCTACTCATGTCTCGGGTCGATATATTTAGTAGCTTCTTTGAAACGACCGTATGTGCCTTTTGCTTTTTCCAAAGCTTCATTTGCATCGATTCCTTTTTTTACGAAGTCCATGAATTTACCCATATGAACAAACTCATATCCGATTACTTCACCGTCTTCGTCCAAAGCCATACGAGTGCAATAGCCTTCAGCCATTTCAAGGTAACGAACACCTTTAGCCGCTGTACTGAACATTGTACCTACCTGACTGCGCAGGCCTTTACCTAAGTCTTCAAGACCAGCTCCAATAGGAAGACCACCTTCAGAGAAAGCTGATTGTGAACGACCGTAAGAGATTTGGAGGAACAACTCGCGCATTGCGGTATTGATAGCGTCGCATACCAGGTCGGTATTTAATGCTTCCAGAATGGTTTTGCCGGTCAGAATTTCGGCAGCCATAGCTGCTGAATGGGTCATACCTGAGCAACCGATAGTTTCTACCAATGCTTCCTGGATAATACCTTCCTTGATATTCAAAGTCAGCTTACAAGCTCCTTGTTGGGGAGCGCACCAGCCCACACCGTGAGTTAACCCTGAAATATCAATAATTTCTTTTGCTCTGACCCATTTTCCTTCCTGTGGGATAGGAGCGGGACCATGATTGGGTCCTTTTTTTACAACACACATGTGTTCTACTTCGTGAGAGTAAATCATAATAAAACTATTTAGAAGTGATGTTATTTATGTTATGTAACATGTTTTTGAATATGACGCAAAGTTACAAGAATAATTTAAACCTACAATTGCAGGTGCTATCCAAAAAAACATTGGTAGATGCATTTGTCAGAATGCTGTTCCGATAAAAGAAATGTTTTAAGTTAATCTGTCGATTATCATTTCCTTTTGATAATATTGTGGCATCAAATAAGAGTGAAAATATTGACTGCTGAATCCGGTCTTCACTGGTGGAATTAAGTTAATCTTATAAAATGCCAAAACAAGCAAAAACTGCTGTTTTACCATCAAAAGGGACAATTAGTTTGCATATTTGTTTGTCTGTTTCCAAAAAATACACGAAATTTGCAAAGCTTTTATAGCGTTTTAGAAACATCTACTCTAACACAAATTAAAAATTTTCATCAATGGCAAAAAGTGCATTACAAATCGCACGTGCAGCTTACCAACCTAAGTTGCCGAAAGCTCTTCAGGGAGCTGTGAAAATCCAGGAAGGTGCAGCTACTCAATCTGTAGCAGACCAGGCTGATATCGCTAAATTATTCCCAAATACTTACGGAATGCCTCTGTTGACTTTCGTATCCGGTGAAGCGAAAGAGTTTCCTGCTGTTAATGTTGGTGTTATTCTGTCAGGTGGACAAGCTCCTGGTGGCCACAATGTTATTGCAGGTATTTTTGACGGAATCAAAAGTTTGAATAAAGACAGCCGTCTTTTCGGTTTCCTGATGGGGCCCGGTGGTTTGGTTGATCACAAATATATGGAACTGACAGCTGATATTATTGACGAATATCGCAATACAGGTGGTTTCGATATCATCGGTTCTGGTCGTACCAAACTTGAAGAGACTGCACAATTCGATAAAGGATTGGTTATCCTGAAAGAACTGGGCATCAAAGCTTTGGTTATTATCGGTGGTGACGACTCTAACACAAATGCTTGTGTTTTAGCTGAATACTACGCTGCTATCAATGCAGGTGTGCAGGTAATCGGCTGTCCTAAAACTATCGACGGTGACTTGAAAAACGAAATGATCGAGACTTCTTTCGGTTTCGACACTGCTTGTAAAGTATATTCTGAAGTTATCGGTAACATTCAACGTGACTGTAACTCAGCTCGTAAATACTGGCACTTCATCAAACTGATGGGTCGTTCAGCTTCTCACATTGCATTGGAGTGCGGACTTCAGACTCAGCCTAATATCTGCTTGGTTTCAGAAGAAGTTGAAGCTAAACAATTGACTTTGGATGACGTGGTTACCGAAATCGCAAGCGCAGTTGCTAAACGTGCTGAAAACGGAAACAACTTCGGTACAGTATTGATTCCTGAAGGTTTGATCGAATTCATCCCTGCTATCAAAAAACTGATTGCAGAATTGAACGACTATCTTGCACACCACGAAGAGGCATTCAAAGCAGTTCCTGCTGCTGAGCAACGTCAATTCATCATCGACAATATCTCTAAAGAAAACGCTGAAGTTTACGCTTCTCTTCCGGAAGGTGTTGCCCGTCAGTTGACTTTGGATCGTGACCCTCACGGTAACGTACAGGTTTCATTGATCGAAACTGAGAAATTATTGAGCGAAATGGTTGGCAAAAAACTGGCTCAATGGAAAGCTGAAGGTAAATACAACGGTAAATTTGCTGCTCTGGGTCACTTCTTCGGATACGAAGGACGTTGTGCAGCTCCTTCTAACTTCGATGCAGACTATTGCTACTCATTAGGTTACAATGCTGCTAACCTGATCGGTGCAGGCAAAACCGGTTACATGTCATCTATCCGCAACACTACTGCACCTGCAGCTGAGTGGATCGCAGGTGGTGTGCCTGTAACCATGATGATGAACATGGAACGTCGTCACGGAGAAATGAAACCGGTTATCCAGAAAGCTTTGGTTAAACTGGATGGTGCACCGTTCAAGAAACTGGTTGCAAACCGTGATGCATGGGCAGTTAATACTGACTACGTTTATCCGGGTCCGATCCAGTACTTCGGTCCAACTGAAGTTTGCGATCAACCGACTAAAACTTTGCAATTGGAAAAAGCTTAATAAGCTGATTAACCGATCATAAAAATTCCAGGTCGCTTCATTCATTTGGAGCGGCCTGTTTTATTATAAGCTTCGAGGCTTAAAATATTGATTAACTCCTGTGTATAGCATGATGCTTTAAGTGTATTGCCTGTAAAAAAGATTTATTGTCTGTTATATAGTCGCTTAAGTTTGAACAACATTAATTGACATACTATTTTGTTGGTTTTGCACTATCTTTACTCTATAAAAA
>CAXXPA010000001.1:0-20289 GCA_963662365.2 Bacteroidales bacterium | reverse complement strand
GAAGCCGAGAAACGTGCTCATATATTACAGGGGTTAATTATTGCTTCTGATAATATTGATGAAGTGATTGCTATTATACGTTCATCGCAAAATCCGGAAGAAGCACGTAACCGACTGATCGAAAGATTTGCTCTTACAGATATTCAGGCCAGAGCAATCGTAGAGATGCGTTTGAGACAGTTGACCGGACTGGAGCAGGAAAAACTTCATGCTGAATACGAGGAAATTATGAAAGTGATTGCTCATTTGAAAGATATTCTTTCGAATGATGATCTATGTATGCAGGTGATCAGGGAAGAACTTCTGGAAGTTAAAGAGAAATATGGCGATGAACGAAAATCTGAAATCGTATACTCTTCAGAAGAATTCAATCCTGAAGATTTTTATGCAGACGATGAAATGGTTATTACTATTTCACACATGGGTTACATTAAACGTACTCCATTGTCGGAATTCCGCACACAGAACCGTGGGGGAGTAGGTTCAAAAGGAAGTGAAACGCGAGATTCTGATTTCATCGAATACATCTATCCGGCTTCTATGCACAGTACTATGATTTTCTTTACTCAGAAAGGAAGATGTTACTGGTTGAAAGTATATGAAATTCCCGAAGGTGCGAAAAATACTAAAGGCCGTGCAATTCAGAATCTTTTGAACATCGAATCTGATGACAAGGTAAATGCGTTTATCAAAGTAAAACAACTGCAAGATCCTGAGTATAATCAGTCTCATTATTTATTATTCTGTACCAAACAGGGGGTAATTAAGAAAACGCTACTTGAGGCTTATTCCCGTCCCCGTCAAAACGGTGTAAATGCAATTACTATTCGTGAAGATGACCAGGTGATTCAGGTTCGCCTCACTGATGGTAACAATTTTGTGATTTTGGCTAACAGAAACGGTCGTGCTATTACTTTCCACGAAAGTGCAGTTCGGGAAATGGGACGTACTGCTACCGGGGTTAGAGGTATGACTCTCGATGAAGATGGTCAGGATGAAGTGATCGGAATGATTTGCATGACTGATACTAAAACAGAATCAATCATGGTCGTGTCGGAAGAAGGATATGGAAAACGTTCCGAATTTGATGATTACCGCATTACCAACCGGGGTGGTAAAGGGGTGAAAACAATGAATATCACCGACAAAACCGGTAAACTGGTTTCAATTAAGAATGTTACAGATGAAAATGATCTGATGATCATAAATAAATCAGGTGTAACTATTCGTTTGAAAATGGCCGATGTTCGTGTCATGGGACGTGCTACACAGGGAGTTCGCCTGATCAATCTGGGTAAAAGAAATGATCAGATTGCATCTGTTTGTAAAGTAATGACTGATCCGGAAGAAGAGTCTATAATACCTGAAATAGGAGAGTTGTTTCCGGAAACCAATCTTGACGTAAACGGAAATAATACAGACAATTCCAATGAAGCTAATGAGGCAAATGATTCGACAACTGAAAATCAAGACTAATTAAATCCTAAAAACCGATAAAAATGAAAAAGTACATGATTATGGCGTTCCTTATTGCAGGAACCACTGTAAGCTTTGCTCAGAAAAAGGCTGTGGCTGAAGCAATGAGTTTGTCAGCTCAGGAAAAACCGGATTTTGCGACTGCGGAATCTAAAATTAAAGAAGCTTTGCAAAATGATGAAACAAAGAATGATGCTAAAACCTGGTATTCTGCAGGAATGGTTTTCAACAGACATTATGAAGCTGAGCGAAATAAAAAAATATTGAAACAAAAAGTTGATGACCAGGGAATGTACAATTCTATGTATGAGGCATACAACTATTGGTTGAAATGTTTGGAGTTAGACAAACTGCCTGATGCAAAAGGGAAAGTGAAGCCCAAATATGACAAAGAAATCAAGGCTAAAATCAAAGAAAATGTCAATGATTTTATCAATGCTGGAGCGTATTTCTATGATCAAAAAGATTATAAAAATGCATATAAGTTTTTCTCAACCTATGCTCATGTGCCTGAAGTACAGGATCTGAAAGAGTTTAATCTTGCGGCTGATCAGAATTACAAAATGATCCCTTATTATGCTTGTCTTGCAGCGATGAATTCAGGAGATAATCAATTGGCAATTGATGCATTGAATTTTGCTAAAAATACAGATTACGAGCGTTATAAAATCTACTATTTTATTTGTGATGCGTACAAAAAAAATGGGCAGAAAGATAAATATCTGGAGGCTTTAAAAGAGGGTTATGCAGCATTCTCGGATAGTTTGTATTTTATGGGTAATCTTGTGAATGAGTATATTACGGCAAAAGATTATGACAATGCAATTGTTTTCCTGAAAGAAGCATTAAATAAAAAGCCTGATCTGAATCTTTATATTGCATTAGGAGAAGTATTACAGGCTGCAAATAAACCCGAAGATGAGATTAAATCAACTTTTGAATCTGCATTGAAAATTGATCCGAATTTTGCACAAGCTCATTTTTATATTGGTCGTCTGAAATTCAATAAAGCAGTTGAGTTAAATGATGCAGCCAGCTCTATTAAAGACAATAAAAAATACAATGCTGCCCGTGAAAAAGTGAAAACATTATTCCCGTGAAGCTCTGCCAAGTTTCCAAAAAGCTCATGAGCTTAAACCTGAGAGCGTTGAATATATGATTCCGATGCGTTCGATCTATTACAACCTCAATATGAGTAAAGAGTATGAAGCGATAGATAAATTGATTAAATCAAAACAATAATCTGTTATCAGATATCATAAAAGGCCGGTAGTGTATATAACTTACCGGCTTTTTTTATGTGAAATAGCGGATAATATTACGGGAAAACGATTTTATTTATGGAGCCATTCGCCCGAATTTTTATACTTTTGTGAATTCTGATAGAACTTAATTTTACAACAATAATAATTGAGCGATTTAAATGGAACGGGCCAGATACCGTTTTTTGAAGCCTGTATTTACGAGGGTTGTCCTTCTGGTTGGCTATATAGCTTACTAAAAATAAGATATACCGGCTTTGCATTAATTTAGAGTTATCTATTACTATATAATATTCAAAAACATGAAACAAAAGAAGTTCTTATTAAGCGAGAGTGAGATGCCGCAGCGTTGGTATAATATTGTAGCGGATATGAAAAATAAACCACTGCCTCCGCTTAATCCTGCAACCAAACAACCGCTTAATCCCGCAGATTTAGAGCCTATTTTTGCAAAAGGGCTGATCGAACAGGAAATATCTCAGGATCCCTGGATTGAAATCCCTGACGAAGTGGCTGATCTTATATAAGATCTATCGCCCTACACCGTTGGTTCGGGCTTATGGCTTAGAAAAAGCACTTGATACTCCGGCAAAAAATCTATTTTAAAAATGAAAGTGTTAGTCCTGTTGGTTCTCACAAACTGAATTCTGCGTTACCACAGGCATATTATAATAAAATTGAAGGTGTAAAACGCATTACTACCGAGACCGGAGCTGGTCAATGGGGAACAGCGTTGAGCTTTGCCTGCAATTTATTTGATATAGATCTCAGTATCTTTATGGTTAAGGTGAGTTATGAACAAAAACCTTATCGTAAATCAATGATGAATACCTGGGGGGCTCAGGTTGTAGCTTCTCCCCAGTACATTGACTGAAAGCGGACGAAAGATTTTGGCTGAAAATCCAAACTCATCAGGAAGTCTCGGCATTGCAATTTCTGAAGCAGTGGAGATGGCTGCTAAAGATCCGGATACCCGTTATGCATTGGGAAGCGTTCTAAATCACGTGATTTTGCACCAAACAATCATTGGCCTGGAAGCTGAGAAACAGATGGAAATGGCCGGTGATTATCCTGATGTGGTGATTGGTTGTTTCGGTGGAGGTTCAAATTTCTCAGGTATTTCATTCCCCTTTCTACGTCATACCCTGACAAATGATAAAAAGATTAAAGTAATTGCTGCAGAGCCTTCATCATGCCCTAAATTGACTCGTGGTGTATTTCAGTACGACTTTGGGGATACAGTTGGATTAACACCGCTTCTTCCTATGTATACATTGGGGCATAACTTCCAGCCTGCCGATATTCATGCCGGAGGATTACGTTATCACGGAGCCGGTTCGATTGTTAGTCAATTGGTAAAAGATCATTTGGTATTGGCTGAAGATGTTCCTCAATTAGAATCATTTGAGGCTGGGGTACTATTTGCACGTACAGAGGGGATTATTCCAGCTCCTGAGTCGACTCATGCTATAGCTGTTGCGATTCGGGAGGCTCAACGGGCAAAAGAAGAAGGTGTTGAAAAAACGATTCTGTTTAACCTTTCCGGTCATGGATTGATAGATATGGCCTCATATGATCAATATTTTGCCGGGAAACTTCAAAAATACCATGTTTCAGCAGAAACAATTGCTGAAAATGTTTCAAAATTAGAGCACCTGACTGAAAAGTTCTGATTGCAGCAATAGATTAAGATATCAGATAATCGAATAAGACACGAAAATCAAAGCGATTTCTCTTATCAAAGAGAAAATGGGTTTTGAGTTTTCGTGTCTTTCTGTGTGTAAAGCATTATCTTTGTTCTATTCCTATTATAGAAAGAAGTTATGGATTTTCGATTAAAGGTTTTTCAAAGTGTTGCGCGTAATCAAAGCTTTACAAGAGCAGCAAAAGAACTAAATATTTCTCAACCGGCAATTACCAAACATATACAGGAGTTGGAATCGATGTATAAGGTTCGTTTGTTTGAGCGGACTAATGGTACTCAGATTCGAATAACCAGTGAAGGTGAGTTATTGCTCGCTCACGCAGACAGAATTGTGGAAGCTTTTCGTCAATTGGAATATGAGATGAATCTACTTACTGCCCGCTTTACCGGAGAGCTGCGTGTAGGAGCCAGTACCACCATCTCACAATATATTCTGCCACCGATATTGGCTGCTTTCTTAAAAAAATTCCCAGAACTGAAACTTACAGTTTTAAGTGGGAATAGTTTGCAGATTGAGAAGGCTTTATTGGATAAGCGAATTGACCTGGGTATAGTAGAGGGACAAAGCCGCCATCCTAACTTACGCTATACCCCTTATCTGAAAGATGTTTTAGTAGCAATCACTTCTACAAAAAGCACATTGGCTCAATACGATGAAATAGGGTTGGACGAATTAAAGCATTTACCTTTGGTTGTTCGTGAAAACGGATCCGGTACCTTGGAAGTATTTGAGGCTGAACTGCAAAAACATCATCTGAAGTTATCCAATATGTCAGTTTTGATGCAGTTGGGAAGTACAGAAAGTATAAAGTTGTTTCTGGATAATTGTGACAGCGTTGGTATTGTATCTGTACGTTCTGTGAATAAGGACTTGTATAATGGCAGATTTAAAGTGATCGAGATTAAAGATTTTGACATTTACCGGACTTTCCAGTTTATTGAACCTCAGGGAAAGAGTGGTGGGGTAGTTGATGATTTTATCCGTTTTGCCCGTCGTCAGACTTATTGATAGTGTTTCATAAATAAAAAAAAAGCTGCCAGAAAATCGGGCAGCTTTTTTTTATTTATGAATTTCTGATTATTGCAATTTTGCCAGAGTTTCTTTTATACGACGCATAGCCTCTACCAATTTCTCATCGGCAGCAGCGTAAGAGAACCGGATACAGTTGGGATCACCAAAAGCACCACCACCTACGCAGGCTACATAAGCTTCCTCAAGCAGCCACATAGCTAGGTCATTTGAATCTTTGATTGTTTTGCCGTTGTATGATTTTCCGAAATAATAGCTACACTCGGGGAAGAGATAGAAAGCACCTTGCGGAACGTTGACTCTGAATCCCGGAATTTCTTTTGCCAGATTAACCATCAAATCACGACGACGTTCAAATGCTAAACGCATTTGACCTACGCAAGCCTGATCGCCTGTGTAAGCAGCTTCAGCTGCTTTCTGTGCTACAGAACAGGGGCCAGATGTATATTGGCTTTGTAGTTTGTTGCAAGCACCAGCTAACCATTGCGGAGCAGCAATAAATCCAATACGCCATCCGGTCATGGCATAACCCTTAGAAACACCATTTATAATCACTACGCGATCACGTATATTCTCAAACTGAGCTATACTTTCGTGTCCACCGATGTAGTTGATGTGTTCATATATTTCATCAGAAATGATTACAATATTGGGGTACTTAGCCAATACGTCAGCCAACCCGTTAAGTTCCTCTTTGCTGTAAACGCTTCCTGTCGGGTTTGATGGAGAGCATAGAACCAAAGCCTTGGTTTTGGGTGTAATTGCAGCTTCGAGTTGAGCTGGAGTCATTTTAAACTCTTGTTCGAAACCGGCAGTTACAATTACGTTTTTACCTTCGGCCAGTTTTACCATTTCCACATAACTCACCCAGTATGGAGCCGGAATGATAACTTCGTCGCCAGGACCTACAACGCTAAGTATTACGTTACAGATCGACTGTTTTGCACCTCCAGAAACTACGATTTGCTCAGGTTTATATTCCAGATTGTTTTCGCTTTTCAACTTAGCGCAAATCGCTTTACGCAATTCCATGTATCCGGGTACCGGAGAATAGAAAGAAAAGTTGTTGTCAACAGCTTGCTTGGCAGCCTCCTTGATGTGCTCCGGGGTGGTGAAGTCGGGTTCACCTACACTCAGGTTGATAACATCGAATCCTTGCGCCTTAAGCTCGTTGCTTTTTTGCGACATAGCCAGGGTTTCTGAAGGAGACAAACTGTTTAAACGATCTGATAAAAAGTTCATTTTTTAATATGTTTGATTTGTTTGTTTATTCCGGATTGCAAAATTATGAAAAATTGCGTTCTTGTCAACTCTTTATTGGGTAAAAAATTCCCCAGACTATTGAATTAGAGAGAAAGAGACGTGATATTAAATAAAAAAAACGGTAACGGATAAATTAACATCCGTTACCGTCACTATTTAATGCAATTGATGAATTATAATAATTCAACACTACGTTTAATAAAGTTACTCAGCGATTCGCCTTTTAACATGCCATTAGATAGAAGAGCAATATCAATTAACTGACGAACCAGTTTGTTTCCTACAGCATATTCTGTAAGGATATTGTTTCGTTTAGTTTCAAGTTCTCCGAGACGTTTGTCTGCTGTTTCAAGCTCTTCTTTTTCAGCAGAAGGAATTTCATCAGCTTTCAGTTTTTCGTGATTTTTTCTCAGATTATCTTGTTTAGCTTCAACACTTTCCATTTCGCTGATCACAGGTGACAGTTTTTCGTCACATGCACTTTTTTCATCAGCCAATACGCGTTTAACCAATTGGTGATCGGTGTTAAGTACCAGATTGTAACTGTCGGGCAATTCACCGTAGAAGCTCATACCTCCTTGCATAGCCGACATTTCTTTCATGCGACGGATGTATTCGCTTTGTGTAATCATGACAGGTTGGCTGTTTTCGCCCAGTGCCTCAAACATTACGATAAAGTCTCTTTTTTCGTTTTTAGGCAGTTGTGAGCTGAAGACCTGCTGTATTGCTTCGCGCTCGTTTTCTGTAAGGGATACCTGAGTGCGGTTTTCTTTACAAATAAGATTGTCAATCACATCAGAGTCTACACGTACGAAACGGCTTTTTTCGAACTTTTGTTCGAGTTTCCCTAAGAAGTGAACATCAAGCTGGCCATCCATGAGTAGAACGTCATAACCTTTTGATTTAGCTGCATCGATGTAGCTATATTGATGTTCTTTATCGGTTGTGTAAAGGTAGATAAGTTGATCGTCTTTGTCTTTTTGGTTTTCTCCGATCAACGTTTTGTACTCTTCGAGCGTGAAAGATTGATCATCCACATTTTTCAGCAATACAAATTTTTCAGCACGCTCATAGAACTTCTCTTCAGTAAGCATACCGTATTCAATGAAGATTTTCAGACTATCCCATTTGTCTTCAAACTGCTTGCGGTCCTCTTTGAAAATCTCTTGTAAGCGGTCCGATACTTTTTTGGTGATATGGCTTGATATCTTTTTGACGTTGCTGTCGCTTTGCAGGTATGAGCGCGATACATTCAAAGGAATATCAGGAGAGTCGATAACTCCATGTAACAACGTAAGGAATTCAGGAACAATTCCTTCAACCGAATCAGTCACAAATACCTGGTTGCAGAACAACTGGATTTTGTTACGGGTCGGTTCTATATTTGCTTTGATTTTCGGGAAATAAAGAATACCTGTTAACTTAAAGGGGAAATCCACATTCAGGTGAATCCAGAATAGGGGCTCTTCCGACATAGGATAAAGATCGCGGTAGAATTTCTTGTAATCTTCCTCTTTTAGTTCGCTTGGTTTTTTAGTCCAGGCAGGAGCTGTATCGTTAATCTGTTTGTCTTTGTCCGTATCAATGTATTTTCCGTCTTTCCACTCTTGTTCTTTCCCGAATACTACAGTGATGGGAAGGAATTTACAGTATTTGGTTAACAGTCCTTCGATACGGGACTTTTCGAGGAATTCTTTATTTTCATCATCGATATAAAGAATAATGTCTGTACCACGGTCGTTTCGGGTAGCAGGCTCAAGCACGTATTCCGGATTACCTTCACAAGACCATCTCACTGCCTCAGCGCCCTCTTTGTGCGAAAGCGTAACAATTTCTACCTTTTTAGCCACCATAAATGATGAGTAGAAGCCAAGTCCGAAGTGGCCAATAATAGCCGCAGCATCGTTTTTATATTTATCAAGGAATTCCTCAGCACCTGAGAATGCAATCTGGTTGATGTATTTGTTAATTTCATCGGCAGTCATACCAATACCGCGGTCAGAAACGGTCAATGTTCCTTTTTCTGCATCGATGCTAACGCTTACTTTCAATTCGCCCAGCTCACCTTTAAATTCACCAACCGATGCCAGTGTTTTTAGTTTTTGAGTAGCATCTACTGCATTTGACACTAATTCGCGGAGGAAAATTTCGTGATCGCTGTACAAAAATTTCTTGATAACGGGAAAAATGTTGTCGGTCGTTACCCCAATGTTTCCTTTCTGCATAGTCGTTTATTTTTTTTAGTTGAATGTATTTAATAATTTATTGGATTTGTAGTTTGAAAAGGATTTGAGCTTTGACGCCATATTCTGCGTAAATTTTTCAAATCCGGAAACTATCCTTCAAACATAATGCCAGGCTCTGAAAACTGACATTTTTTCATAACCTGTATTCTAAAGTGTGACAAAATGAATGTGATAGAGCGAAGAGGCTTCTGATGGTTCGGCTATAGATACAAAAAAACCGGGGAAATCTCTGGAATAGATTCCCCGGCCTTCATAAGTAGTATATTTATTTAAAGATTTTTCAGGTTGTGCCCCATACGTTCTTTCTTAGTTTTGAGATAAAACTCATTGTACGGATTATGTGTAACCTCAATAGGTACATTTTCGACAACTTCAAGACCGTAAGCTTCAATACCAATACGTTTGACCGGATTATTTGTCATTAATCGCATTTTGCTGACACCGATTTCACGCAGGATCTGAGCTCCAACGCCATAATCGCGCTCATCAGCCTGAAATCCCAGGTGCAGATTAGCATCAACGGTGTCATATCCGTTTTCTTGTAATTTATAAGCCTTAATTTTATTCATCAGTCCAATGCCGCGACCTTCCTGATTCATGTAGACTATAACGCCCTTTCCTTCTTTTTCAATAGCTTCCATGGCTTTGTGTAGTTGCTCGCCACATTCACAGCGTTTGCTGCCGAAAATATCGCCGGTAACGCAAGATGAATGCACGCGTACGAGTATAGCTTCATCTTTCTCCCAGTTTCCTTTGATCAGGGCTACGTGCTCAAGTCCGTTAGATTTCTGACGGAATGGGATCAGACGAAAATTTCCGTAGTCAGTAGGCATATTCACCTCATCGCCTTTTTCTACCAATGATTCTTTTTCAAGTAAGTAGGATATTAAGGCTGCAACAGAAATGATTTTGAGATCGTGCTCTTTTGCGAATTCAACCAACTCAGGCAGACGTGACATAGTGCCGTCTTCATTCATAATTTCCACTAATACACCTGCCGGGTAAAGTCCGGCAAGACGAGCCAGGTCGATAGCTGCTTCAGTGTGTCCTGCACGACGGAGTACTCCACGGTTGCGGGCACGTAATGGGAAAATATGTCCCGGACGTCCGAATTCTTCAGGTTTGGCATTGGAATCACAAAGTCTTTGGATGGTTTTAGCACGATCATGAGCGGATATACCAGTGGTACAACCATGTCCTAATAAGTCAATCGATACTGTAAACGGGGTAGCATGCATTGAAGTATTGTTCGATACCATCATTTCCAGATCGAGCTCCTGACAGCGCTCTTCAGTGAGAGGCGCACAGATTAATCCTCGTCCATAGCGAGCCATGAAATTGATTTTTTCAGGAGTTATTAATTCCGCTGCAGCAATGAAGTCTCCTTCATTTTCACGATCTTCATCATCAACTACGATTAACAACTTACCTGCACGAATATCTTCAATAGCTTCTTCTACCGTATTTAATTTATACATAGAACTAGTTTTTTATAAGATTAGACAACTCCTGATTAACGCGAGTAATAGTCTCGAAATCGTTCAGTAATTGTTTTTGTTGAATTTTCATATAGATATAGAACAGAATTCCGATAGGGAAAATGTATCCCAAGGTCATTCTGATCCATTTTTGCTTAGGTATAATATTGTAACGCTCGACGGGCAATACCGGATACTCCATCAACTTAAAGTAAATATGCTGGTCGTTAGAGTTATTCATCTCTTCGATAATAGCTTCCATTAACTGATTGGCTAGCAGCAGCTGATCAGTATGTGATCCTTCTTCCCAGAATGAAAGGTATCCGACTTTCCTTTTATGAGCAAAACTCTTAACTAAATCGTTTAACAATGTATTTTGTTCACCCAAAAGCTGAAAAACTTTTTCCAAATCGGGATTAAACATGACTAACTCTTTGCGAATCAGAGAGCGACGTCCACGTTTAACGAATATTTTCTTGATGAATAACAGATAGGTATCTGAATTAAGTATCACAGAGTCTCGCGCAGACTTGAAAGTCAGAAAGGTTCCTAAGGGCAACAACACGAAGGAGCTTAGCCACATTCCTTCCCATGCAGGCCATTTGCCGTCGCGGGCCATTTTGTAACCGGTATTGTCTATGATATAGTAGAAAATAAAGAGAAAAACCGATAATACGACTGGTAGCCCCAGTCCTCCCTTGCGAATGATCGCTCCAAGAGGTGCGCCAATGAAGAAAAAGATCAAACACGCAAATGAGAGGGTAAACTTCTTGTGCCATTCTATATAGTGGCGGTTTATAGTTCCTTCCTGAGCCTCGATTGAATAAGCCTTAAATTCCAACTCTTGCCGGGTAGCTTCAGCTGTCGAAACAGCACGGTTCAGAACTGAATTTTTATTGCTATTATCAGTTTCGGCATAGAGGCTGTCAATATCAATTGGGGTAAAAGTTTTAGTAAATGTAGAATCGCTTGGTCCGCCTATCTGATAATTTGCAGTATTGAGAGGTGTAACATTTGTGGCTGTTTTGACATTCGACCGATTGATGCTGTCAATTTTCACCTCCATAGAATCGATAGATTTGCGCAGTTCGGTAATATCTTTTCCGATATACTGATTTTGCAGGAAGCTATTGTCTATACGTTTAAAGCTGGCGTCAAACTGAATAAGGATCTGTTTCAGGGCAAAAGTTTCGCGACGATAGGGGATATTGAGTGTCATTGTTTTTTGTCCTGGTAAGTTCTCAAATGATTCTCCGTTGAAAATTGAGAAGACCAGAAATTGTTTATCTTCCGTCATCTTGATTTTGGCAGAGTCTGCGGCAATTACTCTTGCATCTTGAAAGCCCTTTGAGAAGTCGTAGATCATTACATTTTTAAGAGTCCCGGTTTTAGGATCTTTTTTCTCAACGTAGATGTTATATCCTTCGATTTGGTCATAAAATACGCGTTCGGGAATGTCAAGCTCAGGAGACTTCTGGCGGACTGAAAGCATTAATCCCCAGAGTTTTACCTGGATCTTGGGCATCAGGTCGTTTTGGAAGTAAAAAGATCCTATGGCAATTATAATCAATGTAACAATGAGAGAACGCATGATACGTATCAATGAAATCCCGGCCGATTTCATAGCCAGTAGTTCCAGACTTTCTCCCAAATTACCGAATGTCATCAGTGAAGCCAGCAAAATGGATAAAGGCAATGCCATTGGTACCATATTCAGTGCTGCGTAGAAGAAGAGTTCCGACAATACTGAAATGCTTAACCCTTTTCCTACCAGTTCATCCACATATTTCCACAGAAACTGCATCAACAGGATGAAGAGGCAAATCAAGAAAGTCATTAAAAAGATTGGGAGAAATGTCTTTAAGACAAACAGATAGAGTTTTTTGATACGCAACATGAGCTAACCCGAAATTTATTGCCGGCAAAGTTAGCAAAAAAGAGTGATAAATTATAACGAAACTAAGCGCCGATGCTGCGTTTAAGTATTTCTATCTGTGAGTTCCAGAGCTCTGTTGTATCTTCGATTTCGTCGGGAAATGCAAAATCAGTGATTTCTAGTGTCGTTTCATTGGTTAGTTCCGATGTCGTGGTTTTAAACTCGAAATAATATTTACTATCGCTGTCTTCCTCCCAGCGAAAACGGATAAAACTACCTTGGCGGATTAGCACCAGATCTGCATTTTGCTGAGTGCGTTGCCAGACAAAAGTAAATTTCTTTCCATTCGCAATTACATCATCGCAGAACCATTTTCCAAGCCCGCTTGGTGTGCCGATATAAGTCCACAGAACCGAAAGTGAGATGTTTTTCAATTCGTAATCAAGGTGTATTTTTTCTTTTATCATGGTTGTAATGGTATTAAAAGTTTAACGCCCCTAATATATGGGAAATTTGTTTAACAATACAAACATTTTATGGAAAATATTCAGGTGGACAAGAAAAAGTGGAATTGGATGAAGGATCAAATAGAAATTATGAATATTCGCAGGGTTACCGGTGTGAAATCCAGAATGAGGTGGAATGAAAATATTCGTTGAATAATGAAGTGTTACAAATATAATCCGTGTTTGAAAAAAGGCATTACATTAATTCAAAATATAGTTCCGGGGCTTTAATCGTGAAGTAATCCGCCTGCTCGCAATAAATGCTCTACCTCAGACATGATCATCGCAGTTGCACCCCATAAATGACGGTTGTCTAATAAATAGGAGGGAACCTCAAATGTTTCACCCTGTTCGTCTGTAAGAGAGAACGATTTTTTATTACTGTTTCGCAGTAATTCCTGTAAATCTACCTCGTAAAGTTTAGCTACTTCAGTATCCTGGATTACGAACTCGGGTTTTTTGTGGCAAACACCCACAAACGGATGAACAACAAAGCCACTGCGGGGTATAACAAGAGAAGAGAGTGTTCCGATTAAAGTTATGTCAGCAGGAGATACTCCGATTTCTTCTTCGGTTTCGCGTAAAGCTGTTTGCGCCAGACTGGTATCTTCGGGTTCAAATTTTCCACCGGGCAGACTGATTTGTCCGCTATGAATTCCGATGCCGTCTTGCTTTAGAGTTAACACTGTCATTGTATGACCATTTTCACCACAATATAGTAAGAGTAAAACAGCGCTCAGACGTGCCTGGGTTGGATCCCACTGATTGAGAAGTTTGCGGCGGATTTCCGATTCCATGGCCCGATGCGCAGCACTTCCGGGTAGCTCATTTTGCAACAATCCGGCTACTTTGTCGATAAATATGTCGAATTTCGTTTTCAAGAATGAATATAAATAAGGTTTGCGTTTGTAAGATAAATATTTTTTTTAATTTTGCCAACAAGCGGAATTAAAATCATTGCAAATATCGTGTGAAATTGGTGTCAGGTTTGAAAAACAGCCTGATGTAAACATAAAAAATATTCGTCGAGTATGAAGAATCCGATCGTGTCCGTTTTTCGGTTTTATTACGAAGGTTTCCGCAGCATGAAGTTGGGAAAAACACTTTGGCTGATCATCCTGGTTAAACTTTTCATAATGTTTTTCGTTTTAAGAATGTTCTTTTTCCCGAACTTTCTTAACTCTAAATTTGAAACAAAAGATCAAAAGGCCGATTATATAGGAAATCAGCTTATTCAAAGAAAATAATTCCGGATGATTGAATTGCTTTTAACTTTTTGTAAATAAAGAAAGAAATAGCAAATCCTCCAATAATGCTAATTATCAAATATTAATTCACCTTTATTTATTACCCACACAATTATGGAGACAATTGATTATTCGCTTGTCGATTGGTCGCGGGCGCAGTTTGCCCTCACCGCTATGTATCACTGGATATTTGTGCCGCTTACGCTGGGACTTGGCGTAATAATGTCTATTATGGAGACTGTTTACTACAAAACCGGGAATCCGGAGTGGAAACGCATCACGCAGTTCTGGATGAAGTTGTTCGGTATCAATTTCGCCATTGGTGTAGCTACGGGCATTATTCTGGAGTTTGAATTTGGAACTAACTGGTCAAATTATAGTTGGTTTGTGGGCGACATCTTTGGAGCTCCACTGGCGATTGAAGGAATTATGGCTTTTTTTCTGGAGTCAACTTTTATAGCGGTGATGTTTTTCGGCTGGAATAAGGTAAGTAAGGGATTTCACTTAGCTTCTACCTGGCTCACGGTTACCGGGGCTACTCTTTCTGCATTGTGGATTCTGGTAGCAAATGCCTGGATGCAATTTCCAGATGGTATGCACTTCAATCCGGAAACAGTCCGTAACGAAATGGCCGATTTCTGGGCTGTCTTGCTTTCACCTGTTGCAATCAACAAATTTCTACACACCGTAACTTCCAGCTGGATTGTTGGATCTGCATTTGTGATTGGGATAAGTGCCTGGTATATGCTAAAAAAACGGGAGCTTAATCTTGCGGGAAAAAGTATTCGAATTGCGGCTGTATTTGGTTTTGCAGGAACCTTACTTGCAGCCTGGACAGGTGATGGCTCTGCTTATGAGGTCGCACAAAAGCAACCGATGAAGTTGGCGGCTATGGAGGGGCTCTATCAGGGAAATAACGGCGAAGGGTTGGTGGCTGTAGGATTTCTTAATCCGGATAAAAAGAGTTATGACGATAATGTCGATCCGTTTTTATTTCGTTCAGCGATTCCCGGAGCACTCTCATACCTCTCATTTCGTGATGCAAAAGCTTTTGTACCCGGGATTAAGGACCTTATTAATGGCGGGTTTTCGACCAGGAACGCGCAGGGAAAACAGGTTTTAGCGCTTTCAGCAGATGAGAAAATAGCACGTGGTAAAAAGGCAATTCAGGCATTGGCAGGTTTTAAAGCGGCAAGAGTTGCTAAAAACGATTCTTTAGCAGCCGTTTATCGTGCTACACTGGAAGCAAACTACAACTATTTTGGGTATGGCTTTATCAAAGATAAAAAGGAATTAATTCCTAATGTTTCTTTGACTTTTTACGCTTTTCGCGTCATGGTAATTCTGGGTGGGTTCTTTCTGTTTTTCTTTATTTTAATAGGAATTCTGGAGAAGAAAGGAAAGCTACAAAATCATAAATGGTTATTGTGGATATCGGTAGTCTCTGTGCCACTGGCATACATAGCTTCTCAATGCGGTTGGATTGTGGCTGAAGTAGGACGTCAGCCCTGGGTTATACAGGATATTATGCCGACATTCGCTGCAATCTCGAACATTGAAACCAGTTCTGTGAAAATAACTTTCGTCCTCTTTGCTGTTTTATTTACAGTTTTATTGATTGCTGAGTTGGGCATTATGTTTCGCCAGATCAAAAAAGGACCCGAAGAGGTGCATTGAATTTATTCACTTTTGTAGAAAAAACGGATCGTTAAAAATCAAATCATTATGGACTATATATTTTTGCAGCAATATTGGTGGTTTCTGGTTTCATTGCTGGGAGCATTATTGGTTTTTCTCTTGTTTGTACAAGGCGGACAGACATTACTTTATACAATTGGGAAAACAGAGCTTGAGCAGACTATGCTTATAAATGCGCTTGGTCGAAAGTGGGAGTTTACTTTCACTACATTGGTGACATTTGGCGGTGCTTTTTTTGCTTCCTTTCCGTTATTCTATTCTACCAGTTTTGGTGGTGCTTACTGGGTGTGGATGGCTATCTTATTTTGTTTTATCCTGCAAGCGGTTTCTTATGAATTCCGCAGTAAAAAAGGCAACCTGCTAGGCAAAAAGGTTTTTGATATATTCCTGCATATTAACGGATTCGGTGGTTTAATATTGCTGGGTACCGCTGTTGCAACATTTTTTACCGGTTCTGAATTTATGGTAAACAAGGGTAATCTGACTAATCCAATGATGCCGGTAATTTCAGGTTGGGTAAATCCCCTGCATGGTCTTGAAGCTGCGTTAAATGTCCATAATTTGTTGCTTGGACTGGCTGTTTTATTCTTAGCCAGGACTTTAGCGGCATTATATTTTATCAACTGCATCAATGATGAACAGATTCATATCCGTGCCCGGAAGCAGGTACTTTTCAATGCAATACCTTTTTTACTAACCTTTCTGCCTTTTCTGGGATGGACGCTCTTTGGAGATGGTTTTGCTGTGAATCCGGATACACAAGAGATTTATAAAGTTTCCGGTAAATATTTTCAGAACCTGATCGAGATGCCCGTTATCCTGATATTTTTTCTGACAGGTGTCGTTTTATTGCTCTGGGGAATATATAAAGCTGCATTTACATCAAAAGCAGGTAACGGGATCTGGTTTGCGGGTATTGGTACTGTGTTGGCTGTATTGACGCTTCTCCTGATTGCCGGATATAACAATACCGCATATTATCCATCAACAGCCGATTTGCAAAGCTCTCTTACGATCTATAACAGTTCGTCAAGTCCTTTTACATTGAAGGTAATGAGCTTCGTTTCATTGATGGTGCCTTTTGTGGTACTTTATATATTCTATGCCTGGAGAGCTATCAACAAAAAGCCCATTGATTCTACAGAAATGGCTTCCGGTGATCATCAATATTAAATTCTGATAAGAGAAGCTTCGATCTGTATTGATTGAACTTTCCCTGTTTTAATTAATCATTTATCTTTGTAAGGCAATGTCATTCACCTGGCATTGCCTTTTCAGTTTCTTAAATAGTATTCTTAAAATGGGAAAAGAGATAGAGCGTAAGTTTCTTGTTGTTTCAGGAGAGTTCAAACGATATGTTGACGGGGTATATTATCGTCAGGGCTATTTATGTAATAGTCGGGAACGGGTAGTAAGGGTAAGGATAGCTGGAGAGAGGGCATTTCTAACCATTAAAGGAGCTAACCGGGGAATTGTACGCAGTGAATTTGAATATGAAATTCCGGTAGAGGAAGCTAAGGAAATGTTGGATAATCTATGTCTGAAGCCCGATATAGAGAAAATCCGTTACCGGATAGAATTCGAAGGGTACGTATGGGAGGTAGATGAATTTATGGGGTTAAACGCAGGACTGGTTGTGGCCGAGATAGAACTCCCCGACGAAAATGCTCAGTTTGTAAAACCATCATGGGTTGGTGAGGAAGTCTCAGATGATTCCCGTTATTATAATGCAAATCTGATCGATAAGCCATTCTCTGAATGGTGATTAAGAAACTGTTGGTAAAATAGTGGAATGTAAGAAGTGCAATACCCCCGGTCAACAAATTTGCTGACCGGGGGTATTGCCTTTTGAACAGTTTAAGTTCTCTATATCTCTATACCTCTATACCTGAATACCGAATTTCCGGATGATAAAGATAAATGCGAAATAGAAAACCGCCGTAATGAGGCAGGTTATTGCCAATCCAAGCCAGAAATTCATTCCGCTTTTCAATAAAAGGGGTAAAGCGATAAAAAATGACAAAGATGGTAATACCACCCAGAAAATAGAGTAGGAGAGCTGACTGATAGAGCTTGTATCTTTAGTGTCCAGGTAGAGCCAGATAATAGCAAGCAAGGAAGTCAGGGGTAACGATGCCAGAATGGCTGCCATTGTGTTAAATCGTTTGCCAACTTCGGAAATACCTGTTATCAGGAGTGCTGTGATGATTATTTTTATTAGAATTCTCATTGCTCTGGTAGATTCACCTTGTCAAATTAATTATTTCAGCTTTTCCTTCAGAAAATGCCCAGTGTAAGACGCATCACATGCCGCAACCTCTTCAGGTGTTCCCGTGCAGACGAGGTGTCCGCCTTTATCACCTCCTTCAGGACCAAGATCTATGATGTGATCGGCGCATTTTATTACATCCAGATTGTGTTCGATTATGACAACAGTATGCCCTTTTTCGATGAGAGCATTAAAGGCTTTCAGTAATGTTTTGATATCGTGAAAGTGAAGCCCTGTGGTCGGTTCGTCAAAAACAAAGAGAGTCGATTCGTTCTTTTCACCACTCAGGAATAAGGCTAGTTTTACCCGCTGGTTTTCCCCGCCTGAAAGTGTAGAAGAAGATTGCCCCATTTTTACGTAGCCCAGCCCCACATCCATCAACGGTTGCAAACGTTTTACGATTTTCTTTTCGATGGATCCGTTATTCCCGCTAAAGAATTGAACGGCTTCAGCCACAGTAAGTTCGAGGATATCGTAAATGTTTTTGCCGCGATATTCCACATCAAGGGTGTCTTGTTTGAAGCGTTTGCCATGACAAGCGTCACATTCGAGCGTTAGATCGGCCATAAACTGCATCTCCACCGTGATGGTTCCTTCGCCTTTACATTCTTCGCAGCGCCCGCCCTCCACAT
This sequence comes from Bacteroidales bacterium, assembly GCA_963662365.2. Classification (GTDB taxonomy): domain Bacteria; phylum Bacteroidota; class Bacteroidia; order Bacteroidales; family UBA7332; genus CAXXIC01. The sequence goes on along the minus strand of CAXXPA010000001.1, from coordinate 1,601 downwards.
TAAAGGAGAAATGTGCGGGTGTAAACCCCATCTGTTTAGCCAACGGTTGATCGGCAAAGAGTTTGCGGATTTCGTCATAAGCTTTAAGATAGGTGGCCGGATTAGAACGGGATGATTTTCCGATGGGGTTCTGGTCGACAAACTCTACACCGTGTAACAGGTGCAGGTCCCCGCTCAATTCGTTGAAAATTCCGCTTTTTTCACCGCTCGGCTCAAAATGTTTACTCACAGCCTGGTAGAATACATCACGTATCAGTGATGATTTACCCGAACCACTCACACCGGTTACCAATGTCATCACATGGAGCGGGAACTTCACGTCAATGCCCTTCAGATTGTTCTGGGCAACCCCTTTAAGCTCGATATAATTATTCCATTTGCGACGGAATTTAGGCAGTTCTATTTGGTCTTCTCCGGTCAGATAACGTACTGTATAGCTGCTAGATGCATGTTGAAGGGTTGCAACGTCGCCCTGATAGACCACTTCACCTCCCAGACGACCTGCGTCAGGACCAATGTCTATAATATAATCGGCTGCACGGATAATTTCTTCGTCGTGTTCAACTACGACTACAGTATTACCGAGTCTCTGGAGTTTACGCAGTACATTGATTAGCAAATCTGTGTCACGCGAATGTAGCCCAATACTTGGTTCATCGAGAATGTAAAGAGATCCAACCAGGCCGCTACCTAGTGATTTAGCCAGGTTGATACGCTGACTTTCCCCTCCTGATAATGTTGCTGATAATCGATTGATTGTGAGATAGCTTAATCCCACATCAAGCAAAAATTGAATGCGGTTATTGATTTCTGTAAGCAGGCGTTTAGCTACGATCTGATCGTGTTCATCCAGTTGCAGTTGCTCAAAGAAAGTTTTAAGTTCCGAGATGGGCATCAGCACCAGTTCGGTAATAGTTTTATTACCCACCTTCACATACATGGCTTGTGGCTTTAACCGGCTGCCTTTACAATCGGGGCAAACGGTTTTTCCACGGTAACGCGCCAGCATTACGCGGTATTGTATCTTGTATTGGTTTTCTTCAAGCATACGGAAAAAGCTGTGGATGCCGTCAAAATAACGGTTTCCGTTCCATAGCAGTTCTTTTTCAGCATCTGTGAGTTGATAATACGGACGATGAATTGGAAAATTGAAAGCTCCGGCATGGGTAATAAGCTGATGTTTCCATTCGCTCATTTTATCACCTTTCCAGCAAACAACCGCATCTTCGTAAACCGACAGTGCTTTGTTGGGGATCACCAAATCTTCGTCTATTCCGACAACTTTGCCGAATCCTTCACAACGGGGACATGCCCCTGCCGGACTGTTGAAGCTGAACATGAGGTCATTGGGTTCTTCAAAAACGATACCGTCTGCCTCAAATCGTTTTGAAAATTCGATAGACTCTTCGCCATTGTCTGTGTAAAATTTCACCAGGCAGCTACCTTGTCCTTCGAAGAATGCTGTTTCCACCGAATCAGTCAGTCGGCTGAGCGTATCTTTATCGTTTGATGCAGATAAACGGTCTATCAGCAACAACAGATTGTCGTTATTAAGCAGTGATATATCTTTCAATACATCTTCGATACGATAAAAAGTGCCG